>NZ_CP186497.1:4805000-6123147 GCF_054790485.1 Pseudomonas sp. G3-39
AGCGGCCAGACCACCGGCACGCAGCAGCAGTGCCAGCTCGGACGATTCGCCCTGGCCGTTCAGGCCGGTGATACGGAACTGCGCACCCAGCGGCGACTGAATGGTCGCCAGACTGATGATCTTCTTCTCTTCCTTGAAGGTCTGAACCGGCACGTCTTTCTCGACGCCGTCGACAACCTGCTTGGTGTAAGTGGTCACCGGACGTTGTTCGATGAAGATCACCGCCATGCTGCGACCGACGTTCGAACGGGTCGCGCGGCTCATCAGCTCGCCACCGTGACCGTCCAGACGGATGTTCACTTCTGGTGTGCCGTGCTCGCCGAAACCAGCCTTGGCGTCGGTTACCTGGTCACCGGTGATGATCAGGCCACGCTCGATCTGCGCAGGAGGACGCTTGCCTTCACGGAACTCGAAGGTTTCGGAAGTGGCTTTCGAAGCACCCGGCTCTGCAGCCAGACGGAACTCAAGGTTGGCCGTCTTGCCGAGAATACGCTTGGCTTCGGCAGTGTCCTGCACGCCCGGCAGCTCAACCACGATGCGGTTGGCGCCCTGACGCTGAACGATCGGTTCGGCAACACCCAGCTCGTTGACGCGGTTACGTACCGTGGTCAAGTTCTGCTTGATGGAGTATTCACGGATTTCCGCCAGCTTGGCCGGGGTCATCGCCAGACGCAGCACCGGTTGACCGTTGAGATCGGCCGGAACAATGTCGAAATCGTTGAAGTTCTTGCGGATCAGCGCACGGGCCTGTTCGCGGGAGTCAGCATCGCTGAAGCCCAACTGAATGGCGCCGCCCAGTTGTGGCAGGCTGCGATAGCGCAGCTTCTCTTTGCGCAGCAGGCTCTTGACGTCGCCTTCGTAGACTTTCAGGCGGGCGTCGAGGGCTTTGTCCATGTCCACTTCCAGCAGGAAGTGCACACCACCGGACAAGTCCAGACCCAGCTTCATCGGGTGCGCGCCCAGGTTGCGCAGCCATTGCGGGGTGGTTTGTGCCAGGTTCAGTGCGACGACGTAGTCATCACCCAATGCCTTGCGCACAACGTCTTTGGCCGGCAGCTGGTCTTCAGCCTTGGCCAGACGGATCAGACCGCCCTTGCCGTTGGCGGCCAGCGAAGCTGCCTTGACGTTGATCCCGGACTCACGCAGCGCGGTGCTGACGCGATCCAGATCGGCCTGATTGACCTGCAGTGCCGTGCTGGCGCCGCTGATCTGAATGGCCGGGTCATCGGGGTATAGATTGGGAGCGGAATAAATCAGACCGACCGCCAGCACCGCCAGGATCAGAATGTATTTCCACAGAGGATATTTGTTCAGCATCACGCCGCCCGTTATGAACGCGGGGCGCCTTGCGCGCCCCGTCGATTGAGTAGAAGTTGGAACCTTAGATCGCTTTCAGCGTGCCTTTTGGCAGCGTGGCGGCGATGGCGCCCTTCTGGAACTTCATTTCCACGGTGTCGGAAACTTCCAGAACCACGAAGTCATCGGCCACTTTGGTGATCTTGCCGGCGATGCCGCCGGTGGTGACCACTTCGTCACCCTTCGCAAGGCTGCTCAGCAGGTTCTTCTGCTCTTTGGCGCGCTTGGCCTGTGGACGCCAGATCATCAGGTAGAAGATGACCAGGAAACCGACCAGGAAAATCCACTCGAAGCCGCCGCCCATTGGGCCTGCAGCAGCCGGTGCAGCTGCGTCAGCCATGGCGTTAGAGATAAAAAAGCTCATTTAGCACTCCAGTTGCAAATGTTGAATCTTGGGGTCAGAAAACTCAGTCCAAAGGCGGAACGGGGAGCCCGCGTTTGGCGTAGAAGGCATCGACAAAGGCGGCCAATGTACCCTGTTGAATAGCCTCGCGCAAACCAGCCATCAGCACCTGATAATGGCGCAAGTTATGGATGGTATTGAGCATGCTGCCGAGCATTTCGCCGCACTTGTCCAGGTGATGCAGATAAGCGCGGGAGAAGTTCTGGCAGGTATAGCAATCGCAGGTCGGATCCAGCGGCGAATCATCATGGCGATGGAACGCGTTACGGATCTTCAGCACGCCTGTGTCAATGAACAGATGCCCATTGCGGGCATTACGGGTTGGCATCACGCAATCGAACATGTCCACACCGCGGCGCACACCCTCAACCAGATCTTCCGGTTTGCCAACGCCCATAAGGTAACGAGGTTTGTCAGCCGGCATCATGCCCGGCAGATAATCCAGCACCTTGATCATCTCGTGCTTCGGCTCGCCTACCGACAGACCGCCGATGGCCAGGCCGTCAAAGCCGATCTTGTCGAGGCCTTCCAGCGAGCGCATGCGCAGATCCTGGTGCATGCCGCCCTGAACGATACCGAACAGCGCCGCGGTGTTGTCGCCATGCGCGTTTTTCGAGCGCTGGGCCCAACGCAGCGACAGCTCCATGGATACGCGGGCGACGTCTTCGTCAGCCGGGTACGGCGTGCATTCGTCAAAGATCATCACGATGTCGGAACCGAGATCGCGTTGCACCTGCATCGATTCTTCCGGGCCCATGAACACTTTCGAGCCGTCGACCGGGGAGGCGAAGGTCACGCCCTCCTCCTTGATCTTGCGCATCGCGCCCAGGCTGAACACCTGGAAGCCGCCGGAGTCGGTGAGGATCGGGCCTTTCCACTGCATGAAGTCGTGCAGGTCGCCGTGCTCCTTGATCACCTCGGTGCCCGGACGCAGCCACAGGTGGAAGGTGTTGCCCAGAATGATTTCCGCGCCAGTGGCAACGATGTCACGCGGCAACATGCCCTTGACCGTGCCATAGGTGCCCACCGGCATGAACGCCGGGGTCTCGACGGTGCCACGCGGAAAGGTCAGCCGACCACGACGAGCCTTGCCATCGGTGGCAAGCAGTTCAAAGGACATGCGACATTCGCGACTCATTCTGTTTCCTCTGGGCCTGTGTGTTCAGGGGCAGTCGGGGCGGGATTACGGGTGATGAACATCGCATCACCGTAGCTGAAAAAGCGGTAACCGTTGTCGACGGCGGCTTTATAGGCGGCCATGGTTTCGGGATAACCGGCGAACGCCGAAACCAGCATCAACAGCGTGGATTCCGGCAAATGGAAGTTGGTGACCAGGGCGTCGACCACATGGAACGGCCGGCCCGGGTAGATAAAGATGTCGGTGTCGCCACTGAACGGCTTGAGCACGCCATCGCGCGCGGCACTTTCCAGCGAACGCACACTGGTGGTGCCCACGGCAATCACCCGCCCGCCACGCTCACGGCACGCGGCAACGGCGTCGACCACGTCCTGGCCGACTTCCAGCCACTCGCTGTGCATGTGGTGATCTTCGATCTTGTCGACGCGCACCGGCTGGAACGTCCCCGCACCGACGTGCAGCGTGACGAACGCGGTCTCGACGCCCTTGGCGGCAATCGCCTCCATCAGCGGCTGATCGAAATGCAGCCCCGCCGTCGGCGCCGCCACCGCCCCCAGGCGCTGGGCGTACACGGTCTGATAGCGCTCGCGATCCGAGCCTTCATCCGGGCGGTCTATATAAGGAGGCAACGGCATGTGCCCGACGCGATCGAGCAGCGGCAGCACTTCTTCAGCAAAGCCCAGCTCGAACAGCGCATCGTGACGCGCGAGCATCTCGGCTTCACCACCGCCATCGATAAGGATCTTCGAACCCGGCTTCGGCGACTTGCTGGAGCGCACATGGGCCAGCACGCGATGCGTATCGAGCACGCGTTCGATGAGGATTTCCAGCTTGCCGCCCGAGGCTTTCTGCCCAAACAGCCGCGCCGGAATCACCCGGGTATTGTTGAATACCATCAAATCGCCCGGGCGCAAATGCTCAAGCAAATCAGTGAATTGACGGTGTGCAAGGGCGCCGCTCGGCCCATCAAGGGTCAGCAGGCGACTACCGCGACGCTCGGCCAACGGGTGGCGGGCAATCAGCGAATCAGGAAGCTCGAAGGTAAAGTCAGCAACGCGCATGATGGGGTTCGTCTAGCAGGGCCGGAAAGTCTAGCGGAATTATCAAAAATTGACCATGAAACGTGATTGACCAACGGTAATCACCTCTCTATACTTCGCCGCCATTGAGCCCTGATGGCGGAATTGGTAGACGCGGCGGATTCAAAATCCGTTTTCGAAAGGAGTGGGAGTTCGAGTCTCCCTCGGGGCACCAAAATTAAGAAAGGTCTTGCTTAGCAAGGCCTTTTTTTTCGTCTGTCGGAAAGAGCCTCCTCTTCACTTAATGGCCACCTGCTCACCCGCGATGAGACCGGTTGCGCGATAAACTTGGCGAAGTATTGATCGCTAAAAGCGAAGAACTTCAGACGCTTGCCACAAGCTCAAAGCCTGCTGGCGATTTCTTGCCACATATGGTCGTAGTTGTATTTCAACCAACGGACCAGCAACTTGTCGAACAGCTTGCGAAACCAATTACGCTGCCGCGCCGCGAGTCTTTCCTCTATCTCGGCCTTGAGCCAATCAGGGTCAAAACCTGTCCAGACAGTCGGCAAGACCGCTGCAATGTTCATAAAGCACACTGGCGCTACTTCTGAATAAAAAATCTCGTAGAGCACCGCTGGATCGACACCCTTGAGCTGGCGTGCGATGTAATCGTAATCAGTGGGAAAATCATTGAATGTCTCGGAAAGAGCAGCTCTCACTTCTGTCAGTTGTGGCTCATTCAGAAAATGCTCCAACTGAAAACTCCTTCAGTTGCGTTCAACTCGCGCGGCGCAGATCAATCGATAAACCGAAGCATGAATTCAGGTATCTGCATCAGGCGCACGCTCGGCTTGAGCTCCTCCCCCAAACAAACGCTCAGCTATCTGACGACCTCGTTCCTGGCCCTCCTCCGTCAACCAGATCGATTTGTTCTTGTTTACCGGATTACTGATGAAACCCTGCTCATGCAATCGGTTCATGACTTCAAAATCGAAGCCTTTCCATGCATTGCCGTCGTCGGAACTGAACGCGGCCAACAGGGCAAGCACTGCATCTTCAATCAACTTTTCGTCGTATTCCATGATCGTCGCTCCGCTCATGTGTCTGAACTATCGTTGAGTTTGTATGGCACCTCATACTCACTGACCATCCTGAGAAACTCGTTCTGCTGCTTAGGTCATTGAATGTCTCGGCGCTGTCCGTGCAACCTGTTTTGCCTAGGGACTGCACCTGATGCGTCCGCTCAGTATAATCACGCCCGCCCGCACGCGGTCTGCCGCCCGTAGCGGCTTTCGTTGGTCGTTCCGACTTTCAAGACTCATGCTTAAGGACCTCCAAGGCCAACCATGGAAACGTCACTGGAAACCGTCGCCCTGTTCTCCCTCAAACTCGCTTACGAGGAGGAAGGCCTGAGCCCGATTCTGCGGGATGACATGGTTATGGGTGACTATCAGAAAGACGTTTTCGAACTGCTGGTGCGCCGGGGTGATGTCGAGACCATCCAGTTCAAGATGAACGAGTGCCTGGGCTTGGCGATGGATGCGTTGGGCGGCGTCGAGAAACCGCTGGGGCGGGAGCTGCACAAGCTGTCAGCCGATTTCAGTCAGGCGCAGTCGCTGGAGCAGCTTGATCAGCCGCTCCTCGCGCTCAAGGGTTATCTGAAAGACATTCTCTGATCAGTTGCGCCACGCGCTGAGCGTGTCAGCGCCGTGCCTTCAACACCCGAATATCCGTCGCAAATCCATCCGCCCCCACAATCTTCTTCCAGCCCACATACTGAAACTCGCCCCGCTCATCGATGTAATCGCCCTTCTCCACTGACCGGCCACCGACGATCGCCACGCGTTTTTCCTCGCCACAGCCGCCATCCGACGGGCGCACGGTATAGATCACATACGGCTTCACATACTGCGTGGCGCGGAAGTGTTGGCCGCAGATTTCGTCGACGGTGATGAGCATGGTTTTCAGGCGGGCTTCGCCGTCCATGTCTTCGTGCAGTTTGAGGAAGGAGATCTCGCCGACGTCGCTGTAGCCGAGTGAACGGGCGCGTTTGTACTCGGGGGAGTTCTGGTGGGCGATGCGGCCTTGCTCGGCGGCCTGGTTCATTCTGGCGGCGAACTCGGCATTGCCTTGCGCAATGGTTGCCTCGGCTTGGGCGGCGACGTTTTCGCATTGCGCGAATTCGCGGGAGCCGAGGTATTGGGGCGTCAGGTTCGAGCGGCGCTGGTTCATGCTCCGCAGGCTGTTGTCGAGATCGCCGATCACCTCATAGGCGCTGGGTGCGCGACCGCTTTGGACGTCGGCGATTTTCTCCTGCATTCGCTGGCAGTTGGCGAGGTAATACTGCCAGCTGCTTTCCGGGGGCTCCTTCCACTCGGCGAATGCCGGGGTAATGACAGCGGCGCAGGTGATTGCACAGAGCAAGCGCAGAACAGAAGCGGCTTTTGGCATGAGTAGTCCATTACAGGAATCAAGAAAGTGGCGCGACGCTACTATTTTGCTATCGTGCCGTCCACTGTCGGCAAGGTGCCGAGCATTTGTACCGTGACGGGTTTCGAAGGATGGATACGATGGATGTTGTGTTTTTCTTTATCGCCTGGATAGGCATGTGGGTCTGGGTCGTCAGGCAGCGTGGTGCGTGGAATCTGCTACTCGCCAATGTGTTGGGCGCTGCCAGCGGCATGATTGTCGGCCTGGTGGTTTCGCAGCTTTGTGTCGGTCTGTTCGGCTCTAGCCGGCCACCGGTCCCGGGGGTCATGGGATCGCTTCTGGAAATGCTGGCGACTGCCGCGGCGCTGACCGGCGTATGGATGCTGGTGGCACGTCGCTCGCAGGTCGAACACCCTGTCGCGCGTCAGCTACTGGCCGGCCTTTGCGGCGTTGTGGCCGGCATAACGGCGATCATGTTTTTTGTTCAGATCAATCCGCCCAATCTCGGCATGTGAATGTCTTCGTGGCGTCAGACCTCTATTTTGATATCTTGCCGTCCATCTTCAGCACTCACGGCCAGTGGGTGCTGTTTTGCAGGCTATTGAAGGGTTAAGGAAAGGATCGAATGGAGTTTCTGAGTTTTCTGGCATTTATCGCCGCTTGGGGTTTCATGTGGCGCTGGGTGGTGAAAAACCGCGGCAGCTGGAATCTGTTTTACGGCAACATCGTTGGCGCGGCGGGCGGTTTTATCGTCGGTCTGGTGGTGCTGTCGATCCTCCTGTCGCTGTTCCCGTCGGCGCATAAATCCGAAAAGGCGCCAATCGAAGACGTGATCACTCAGAGCGATGTCACCACCAGTCTGTTGCCTGAAGCCGAGTCGGATTCGACGTCTGCGGTGCTGGAAAACGCGCCGGGCTTTGCCGCGATCGAGCCGGATAACCAACCTTCTCCGCCGGATTCCGCACTGCTGCCGAATTACGCCAGCCGGGCACCGAAATCGATATCGGAAAAAACCGTCCTGGATCAGAGCGACGCGCAGGGCCGTAAAACGCTCACCGCGCTGCGCGACAAGCTTGGGCAAAATGCCGACAGCGATAAATCGATGCTCGCGTATGTCATGTGCGGCACGCTGGTCACCAGCACGCTGCGCTTCCCGGCGTCGGAACGCTTCGCCGACAGTTCTGCCATTGTCACCAAGCGCTTCAAAGATCAGGTCTACACCCTCAGCAACAAGGTCACCGCGCGCAACATGAACGGCGATGACGTCACTTATCGCTTCGACTGCTCGGTGCAGGAGCAATCCGCGTCCGCCGAATGGCGACTGCTGGCGCTGAAGCTGCAGAAGGCTGACTCTTAAGCCTCGTTTAAGGGTTCAAGGCGCCGGCTGCGCTATCATCGCCAGCCTGTGCGTCTTGAGCTTTGCCCCTGAATGTCCCCGATACCTGCTGACCTGAATCCGCTGCCTCCCGTTTTGGCCGGCCCGCTGCTGCGACGGCTGGAACCAACGCGAGTGGTGCTGTGGCTGGTCGGTACGCGTCAACTGTCGCTGACCTTGCGCCTGCAAGGTGTAGGAGACATCTCTCTCGATGCCGGGAAGTGCATGGTCATTCCTGTAGGCCGTCATGCGTTCGTTCATTTGATTGACGTTGTGCTCGACAGCGCCCTGCCCTGTGAGACCGTGGTGGGTTACGACTTGCTGATCGATGGCCAGCAGCGAATTGCCGACTGGGCACCACATCTGGTGTATGGCGATGCTACTTGCCCGAACTTTGTCGTGCGCTCACGGATTGATCAGTTGCTGCATGGCTCCTGCCGCAAGCCACATCATCCGGCGGCAGACGGTCTGCTGTGCGTCGATCAACTGCTGTCTGGCGAAACCGATCCACAACAACGCCCCGCCCTGTTGATGATGAGCGGCGACCAGATCTACGCCGACGATGTGGCCGGCCCGATGCTGCGGGCGATTCATGCGTTGATCGAGCGCCTCGGCCTGTTCGACGAACATCTCGAAGGCGCGGTGGTCAGCGACAGCGCCAAACTCTACGAACACCCGGCCAGCTACTACCACCGTGCGGACTTGTTACCCGCGCTGGAGAGCAACGAGACCTTGCGCGAGCGATTTTTCGGCGGTGCACGTAAGCCGATTTTCACCAGCAGCAGTGCTGACAATCATCTGGTGACGTTCGCCGAAGTGATGGCGATGTATTTGCTGGTGTGGTCGCCGATTGCCTGGGGGTTGATCAATCCTGCTGCTCCATCGCTGACGCCTGAACGCTTGAAGCGCTACACCCTGGAGCAGACCCGAATCGATGGTTTCAAGGCCGGGTTGGCCAACGTTGCCCGGGCGCTGGCGCACCTGCCGAGCCTGATGATTTTCGATGACCACGACATCACCGATGACTGGAATCTTTCCGCGCAATGGGAGGAAACCGCCTACGGCCATCCGTTCTCCAAACGCATCATCGGCAACGCCTTGATCGCGTACATGTTGTGTCAGGGCTGGGGCAATAATCCGGACGTGTTCAAGGATGTGCTGGAGAACACTCGCCGCCTGAGCGCCAGTGGTAAAGATCAATATCTCGACAGCCCGGTGCAGGACGCGCTGATCGATGATTTGCTGCGCTTTCAGCATTGGCATTTCGTGCTGCCGAGCAGCCCGGCGCTGGTAGTGCTCGACACCCGCACCCGGCGCTGGCGCAGCGAGATGGCACTCAAGCAACCCTCCGGTTTACTGGACTGGGAGGCGCTGAGCGAACTGCAGCAGGAACTGCTCGATCATCCGTCAGCGATCATCGTTTCCCCCGCGCCGATCTTCGGCGTGAAGTTGATCGAAACCGTGCAGAAAGTTTTCAGTTGGTGCGGCTATCCCCTGTTGGTCGACGCCGAAAACTGGATGGCTCATCGCGGTGCGGCGCAGGTGATCCTGAACATTTTCCGACACACCCGCACACCCGGAAACTACGTGGTGCTGTCCGGCGACGTGCATTATTCCTTCGTCTACGAAGTACTTATCCGACACCGCAAGGCCGGGCCACGGATCTGGCAGATCACCAGCAGCGGGATCAAGAACGAGTTCCCGAAACCCTGCTGGAATGGTTCGACCGCATCAACCGCTGGCTCTATTCGCCGCGCTCGCCGTTGAACTGGTTCACCAAACGCCGACGCATGCGCATCGTGCCCTATACCCCGGAACATGCCGAAGCGGGTGAACGGCTGTGGAATTCAGCCGGGATCGGCCAGGTGTTTTTCAATGCGCAGGGGCAGCCGAGCGAGATCATTCAGCACAATTCGAACGGGGCGGTGAAGACGCGGATGCTGGCGCCGGAGTTGGGGGATTATCCTGATTGATATGGTTTCCTTTTGCCCATAGTGAGATTGCAATGACGATACCTTCGCGATTACTTATCACCCGCGACAGCGTACATGCCGGCGATGATTGCGAGGCTCCCCATGCGCGCTGGATCAACCTGCAAGTGAGTGAAACCCTGGAGGATGCCCTGCGCCTACTACTCCACAATGGTTATCTGCCAAGCATTGCTGGTGGATGTGCGACCTGGATCGTACGCGGCCCTCAGGCCCTAGCTTTAGTTGCCCAACAATGGCGGGAGCCGCGTTTTCTGGTCGACGCCCAGTCGACACTGGTCAATTTGGAAGAGTTGAGATTTGTATATTGGTGCCAGGTAGATCCAGAGATTGTTTTCGACTGCCTGCTAACAGGCGCCGAACTTCCTGACAGATACAGCGGATTTAAGACGTCAAAGTAGTCGGAAGGGGATTACAGTTTTTAAGGAAACATCTCTGGAATCGCTGGTTCATACTCTGCCTGCCTTACACAGGAAGCAGAGCCATGCGAAAAAGAAAGCCAGATCCTTTAGAAATCGATACAACGACTTACCTTTTAAGCTCCCCGGCCAATGCTAGAAGGCTGCTGAGATCTATCGCAGAAATGCACAATGGAATTCGTGCAAATACGGACGCCTCTTCGTTCAATTTCGTGCCTCTCAGTCAGTTGAGACCGCCAGCCCCACACCTCTGACAATCATCCCCACCTCCCGCTCATCAATCGTCAGCGGCGGCAACAGCCGTATCGTCTTGCCACGCGTCACGTTGATCAGCAATCCATGATCCCGCGCCGCAATCAGCGTCAGATCGCGGATCGGCTGCTTCAACTCGATACCAATCATCAAGCCCTGCCCGCGAATCGCCAGCACATTGGGGTTGTCTGCCAGTTCGGCGCGCAGTCGGGTCAACAGGCGTTCGCCCTGCACCCGGACATTTTCCAGCAAGCCCTGTTCTTCGATGATATCCAGCACCGTGCAACCGACCCGGCAGGCCAGCGGATTACCGCCGAACGTACTGCCATGGCTGCCGGGGGTGAACAGATCCGCCGCCCTGCCCCGCGCCAGACAGGCGCCGATCGGCACGCCATTGCCGAGCCCTTTGGCCAGGGTCATGACGTCCGGCACGATGCCTTCATGCTGGAACGCAAACCACTGGCCAGTGCGGCCGATACCGGTCTGGATTTCGTCGAGCATCAGCAGCCAGGCGCGCCGATTGCACACTTCCCGCAGAGCTTTGAGGTAGCCGGGCGGCGCCAGTTGCACGCCGCTTTCGCCCTGGATCGGCTCGACCAGAATCGCCACGATGCGCGCGCCATGCTTGTGCTGTAGCTGATCCAGCGCCGCCAGATCACCGAAAGGCACTTTGACGAAATCCCCCGGCAGATCATTGAAGCCCAGCCGCACCGCCGGGCCATCACTCGCCGACAACGTGCCGAGCGTGCGGCCATGAAATGCGTTGGCCATGACCACCACCAGCGGCTGTTCGATACCTTTGCTCCAGCCGTACAAGCGCGCAAGTTTCAGTGCGGTTTCGTTAGCCTCAGCACCCGAGTTATTGAAGAACGCCCGCTCCATTCCCGACAGCTGCGTGAGTTTCTGCGCCAGCTGTTGCTGCCAGTCGATGCTGTAAAGGTTGGATGTGTGCAACAGCATTGCGGCCTGCTCACTGATGGCCGCGACGATCCGTGGATGCGAGTGCCCGACGTTGGTCACCGCAACCCCGGCGACGGCATCCAGGTATTCACGACCGGCCTGATCCCACAGGCGAGTGCCCAGACCTCTGGTAAAACTCAGAGCCAGCGATTGGTAGGTGTTCATCAGGGCGGCGGTCATGACTTCAAACTCCAGTGAAGGTCGGTGTGTTTGCAGTATGGTTAGCCACCAGAACTGGATAAACTCGGTAAAACTTCATTCATTTAAAAGCTGAGCTTGATAATGGACCTGTTGCAGGCAATGAGCGTGTACGTGAAGGTCGTGGAAGCCGGGAGCATGACGGCAGCTGCGTTGCAGTGCGAAATGTCCACGACCATGGTCGGAAATCACCTCCGCGCACTGGAGCAACGGCTCGGCGTACAGTTGCTGCAGCGCACCACCCGCCGCCAGCGACTGACCGAGTTCGGCAGCGTTTACTACCAGCGCTGTCTGGATGTTTTGGGTCTGGTGGCCGACTCCGAACGCTTGGCCGAACAGGCCCTAGACGAGCCGCGCGGCCTGTTGCGCATCACCGCGCCGCTGACCTTTGGTGTCGAACGCCTGGCCCCAGCGCTCAGTGAATTTTCCCTGCAATACCCGCAGGTGAAAATGGATGTGGTGCTGACCAACCGCCGCCCGGATCTGCTGGAAAGCGGCCTCGACGTAGCGTTTCGGCTGGGACATTTCGAGCAGTCGAACCTGATCGCCCGGCCGCTGATCGACTACACCCTGACCGTGTGCGCTTCGCCGGCTTACGTCGCCCGACGCGGCATGCCGATCACCCCGCAAGACCTGCAGCAACACGACTGCCTGTCGTTCGCCTACCCTGCCGGCGATGACTGGCAATCGGTGGAAAAACGCTGGCGCCTCAGCGGCCCGGACGGCGAGATTCTGGTCGACGTCAGCGGCCCGATGCTGATGAACACCTCGGCCGGCCTGCATCAGGCAGCGCGCACTGGGATGGGCATCGTCATGCTGCCGGACGCGCTGGTGGAACAGGACCTTCGCGACGGCAAACTGGTGACGGTGATCCCCGATTACCAGCCCCCGAGCCGCCCTTTGCATCTGTTGTACGCGCCGGATCGTTATCGTTTGCCGAAGCTACGGCGCTTCGTCGAGTTCGCGATGAAAACCTGGGGCAGATCCTGACTCAATTGCTATCGACTACGCTCCGGTGATTGCCGACAAGGATGCTGCTATCGATGAGAAACGACCTTACCGTACGCGATCTGTTGCCCGACGAAGTGGAGCCAGTTCGGCTGTTTCTCGGCCTACATGGCTGGGGACACCGAACAGGCTCCGGCGACTACTTCGCCCAACTCATCGAAAACTCGCAACGCACTGCGGTCGCGCTGAGCGGCGAACAAATCATCGGTTTCGCCCGAGGCATCACCGATGGTTTGTCCAACGGTTATCTGTCGATGGTCGTGGTCGATGACCAGCATCGACGCACAGGCGTCGGCCGCGCGCTGGTCGAGCATGTCATGGGTGACAACCCAGAGATCACTTGGGTCCTGCGCGCCGGGCGCGAAGGTGCGGAGGCGTTTTTTGCCAGTTTGGGGTTTGAAACATCGGTGATTGCCATGGAGCGCCCAAGGCTCAAGTAACACGTGAGAAATCAACTCCCGCTTTTCGCCAACACCGGTTTCTCCTGATAACGCTGGGCAAACAACTGCTTCAACTGCGCCACCTTGGGCATGTCGTTGATCACGATGTACGGATAGCTCGGGTGTTCGGTGAGGAAATCCTGGTGATAGTCCTCCGCCGGGTAGAAGCCGTTGTAGGTTTCCAGTTGGGTGACGATCGGTTTGCTGTAGGCATGCGCCGCGTCGAGTTGGGCGATGTAGGCCTGGGCCACCCGTTGTTGATCGGCATTGACCGGGAACAGCGCCGAGCGATATTGCGTGCCGCTGTCCGGCCCTTGGCGGTTGAGTTCGGTCGGGTTGTGGGCCACCGAGAAGTAGATCTGCAGCAGGCTGCCGTAACTGACTTGCGTCGGATCGAAGGTGACTTGCACTGACTCGGCATGACCGGTATCACCTTCGCTGACCCGCTCATATTGCGCCGTGTTCGCCGTACCTCCGGCATAACCGGAGACGGCTTTCTGCACGCCTTTGACGTGCTGGAAAACCCCTTGTACGCCCCAGAAACAACCACCGGCGAATACCGCCGTTTCACTGTGCGCCTGAGTGGTTTCGTCGAGGGCTGGCGGCGGGATGGCCACCGCGTCCTCTGCACCGAAAGAGAACGCCGAGCACTGACCGATCACACCTGCCATGGCGACGCCGAGCAATGCACGGCGCCAGTTGTTTTGAGCTTTCATGTTGCGCACTCCCGATCAGCCGAAGGTGAAGGCGTAAGCCGATACGCCCGGGTCAAGAAATTCGATGGTGAAGGTGCGATCCTTCACCTCGTCGGTTTGCCGTACCAGTTGATACAGGCGCTGCTCGGTCACGCGGCCGCTGCCATCCGCGGCGACATCGACACCGTGGGCGTCACCCGGCGCCTGCCCGTCAATCGACACGTTGAAACGCACCGGTTTGCCATCCGCACCCGGGCCCAGCACCAGATGCAGATCGCGGGCGTGGAAGCGGTAGACGATGCGACTGGCCGGCGCGCTGGCGGTGGCCTGCTCGGCACCGACGGCCCACTGGCCGCCAAGGCTCCAGTCATTCAGGGTCAGGTTGGCGGGTGGGTTATAGGTCGCGACCTTGTCAGGCACCAGCCCGGTTTCCGGTACGAAATGTTCCGCACGCTGGTAGCCGACGTAGGTTTCCGGTGACAGCACCTGATTCATGTCCGGCGCCTGTTGCACGCCTTGGGCATCGGCGTTGATCAAGCCGTCGGCGACGGTTTTCGCCCCGGCCTCACGCAGCAACTGCTGTATGACCCGTTCCGATTCGGCGTAATCCCCTTCGCCAAAATGGTGGTAACGAATCCGTCCTTGAGCATCGGCAAAATAATGCGCCGGCCAGTATTCGTTGTTGAAAGCACGCCAGATTTTGTAGCCGTTATCGATGGCGACCGGATAGTTGATACCCAGCTCCTTCATGGCTTTAGTGACATTGCCGACATCGCGCTCGAAAGCGAATTCCGGGGCGTGCACGCCAATCACTACCAGGCCTTGATCGCGGTACTTTTCCGCCCAGGCTTTGACGTATGGCAAGGTGCGCAGGCAGTTGATGCAGGAGTAGGTCCAAAAATCCACCAGCACCACTTTGCCCTTCAATGCCTGGGCGTCCAGCGGTGGCGAATTGAGCCATTGCACGGCGCCATTGAGCGGCGGCAACTGGCCTTCAACCGGTAGTGTTCCAGGTGCCTTGTCGGCAACTTTCATCGCCCCGCCGGCAGCAGGAATCTGCGCCATCATGGTTCCGTTGCCCGTCGGCGATTTGCTGGACAGCTTGCCGACCAGCGCCTGTTCAATCCCGCCCGTGGAAGCCGTCGACAGCCGCGCCAACAGCCCGGTGTCGAGGCCCAGCGCAATCGCTGCGACACCCGCCAGCATCGCCGCCCCCAACCCGCGCCGGATCCACTCCCCCGTACCGATCGAGCGTTTCATCAACGCAAAGACCTTACTGCCCAGCAGCAGCGCCGCCGCCAGTGAAGTCGCGGCGCCCGCCGCGTAGGCGAGCAACAACAGCGTGGTGGCGATGCTTGCCCCTTGCAGCGCGGCTCCGGTCAGAATCAAACCGAGGATGGGCCCGGCGCACGGTGCCCAGAGCAGACCCGTGGCGACGCCAATCAGAAACGAGGCGCCGGGACGCGGACGATTGTCCTGGCCCGCGGCTTCGGACAACCGACTGCCGGCCGAGACCAGCGGTCGCGTCAGGCGCTCGGCGAGGCGCGGCAGCAGCAGCGTCAGCCCGAACAGTGCAACGAACAGCAACGCGAGCCAGCGCCCGTACTGATTGACTTGCACCACCCAACCGCCGCCCACCGCCGCCAGTGTGGCGACGAGGGCGAAAGTCAGCGCCATCCCGGCCAAGAGCGGCAAGCCACTCTTGATAAACGGCTGCCCGGTGCGAGCGAAGACAAAAGGCAGAACAGGCAGGATGCACGGACTGACGATCGTCAGCACACCGCCCAGATAAGCGAGAACCAAGAGCCACATGGTGTCGTCCTGTAGAAAGTGAACATCGAAAAATGGCCATGGCTCATGCCGCCACGGGTTTGAACGTCATCGCCAGGCCATTCATGCAATAGCGCAGGCCGGTGGGTTTCGGGCCGTCGTCGAACACATGTCCCAAGTGCCCGCCGCAGCGTCGGCAGTGCACTTCATTGCGTGACATACCGAACGATCGGTCCTGACGCGTGGCCACCGCATGTTCCAACGGTGCCCAGAAACTCGGCCAGCCCGTGCGGCTGTCGAACTTGGTCGCCGATGAAAACAGCGCCAGATCACAACCCGCGCAGGCGAATGTGCCGTTGCGATGCTCGTCGTTGAGCGGGCTGGTATAGGCCCGTTCGGTGCCTTCTTCGCGCAGGATGGCGTACTGCTCGTCCGAGAGCAGCGAGTACCATTCACTGTCGCTGTGGCTCACCTCGAAAACCTCATCGGCATGGGCTTGCTCGATCAGTGCGGAGCCCGAGGAAAATTTTGGCAATACACCCGCCACCAGAGCTGCAACCCCCAGCCCGCCGCTCGCTACGAGAATCTGTCGCCGTGAAAACATGGCCGTCTCCAAAAATTCCAGGTGCCTGTCATGGAACACAGCCTAGGCTTGGGTTGATCGCCAAATCCTCACGGGAAGTTAACGAATTCGTGATAACTCGCCCCGAGGAAAACCCGCACAATGCGCTCACTGCGCCGAAGGATTGAGCTTGATGGAATTAACCAGACGCATCCTCGTGGTCGAGGATGACCAACACATCGCCGACTTGATTAGCCTGCACCTGCGCGATGAACATTACGACGTCGTGCACAGCGCCGACGGCGACGAAGGCATGCGCCTGTTGCAACAGGGACAATGGGATGCACTGATCCTCGACCTGATGTTGCCGGGGGTCGACGGCCTGGAAATCTGCCGCCGCGCCCGGGCGATGGCGCGCTATACGCCGATCATCATCACCAGCGCCCGCTCCAGCGAATTGCACCGCATTCTGGGTCTGGAGCTGGGTGCCGACGATTACCTTGCCAAACCGTTTTCAATGCTGGAACTGGTGGCTCGGGTCAAAGCCTTGCTGCGCCGGGTCGACGCCATGGCGCGCAACCTGAAAATGGACGCCGGCAGCCTCAGTCTCGATGGTTTGAGCATCGACCCGATCACCCGCGACGTCGCCCTCAACGGTGCGCGTCTGGACCTCACTCCGCGAGAGTTCGACTTGCTGTATTTCTTCGCCCGACAGCCGGGCAAGGTGTTCTCACGCATGGACCTGCTGAACGCGGTGTGGGGCTACAGCCACGAGGGTTATGAACACACGGTGAACACGCACATCAATCGCCTGCGGGCGAAAATCGAAAGCGATCCGGCGCAACCGACACGCATCCTCACTGTGTGGGGTCGCGGCTATAAATTCGGCACGGAACAACCATGAGACTGAACCTGTCGCAGCGCCTGTCGCTGGTGTTCGCCGTTTTGCTGCTGGTGTGCTGCGGCACCTCGGCATGGCTGCAGGTGCGCTCCAGCAAGATGCATGAACTGGAAGTGGTGCAAGGCCTGTCGCGGGATCTGGCGCAGCACATCGCCCATGACACGGTGCTGATGGACAGCAATGGCCTGATGCCCGGCGCCGTGCGCGAACTGTTCAGCAAGCTGATGCTGGTCAACCCGAGTGTCGAGGTGTACCTGCTCGACCCCGAGGGACGGATTGTCGGCAATGCGGCACCGGAAGGACATCTGCGCCGGGAAACGGTTGATCTGGCGCCGATCCGCCGGCTGCTCGATGACCAGCCGTTGCCTATTCTCGGCGATGACCCGCGCAGTGCCGACGGGCGCAAGGTCTTCAGTGCCGCGCCGTTACGGGTCAACGGCAAGCCCGCCGGTTATCTGTACGTGGTGTTGCTCAGTGAAGAACACGATCGCTTCGCTGAACGGGGCGCGACCAGTGCTGCACTCAATACGGCGTTGCTGTCGATCGGGCTGGTGGCGCTGTTGTGCCTGATCGCGGGTCTCACGGCGTTCAACCTGATCACCCGGCCACTGCGCCGATTGACCGAAACCGTCAGCCGGTTCGACATTGATGGCGCGCCGCAACCTCTGCCTGCACCTTCAGTGGCTGTGGATAAAAGCGCTGACCCGGATGAAATCGCCGTACTCGATGGCGCCTTCCGGCAGATGCAAAACCGACTGGGTGAACAGTGGCGCTCGTTGACCCGCCAGGATCAGGAGCGCCGCGAACTGGTGGCGAACATTTCTCACGACCTGCGCACACCGCTGGCCTCGTTGCACGGCTATCTGGAAACCCTGACGCTCAAGGACGCCACACTCACCGCCGAAGAACGCCGCCGGTATCTGGGCATCGCGCTGGATCAGAGCCGCAAGGTCGGCGGGTTGGCGCAATCGCTGCTGGAGCTGGTACGTCTGGAGCACGGTTTCGTGCAGCCGGTACTGGAGCGCTTCTCGCTGATCGATCTGCTGCAGGACATCTTCCAGAAATTCGAACTGGCCGCCGAAGCACGCCACGTCGAACTCAAGGCCAGCTTCGGTCCGAACCTGCCGACGGTGTGCGCCGACCTTGGGTTGATCGAACGGGTGCTGACCAACCTGGTGGATAACGCCTTGCGCCACACGCCTGCGGGCGGTGAAATCGAGCTGGATTTGAAACCCCTGGGCGCCTTGGTCGAAGTCACGGTCAGCGACACCGGCCCCGGCATCGCTCCGGATCTGCGCGAAGGTCTGTTCCTGCGTCCTTTCAATATTGGCGGCGCGCGGCGTGACGGTGGACTGGGCCTGCGGATCGTCCACCGCATCCTGCAACTGCACGGGCGTGACATTCAGTTGATCGATGTCGCCGGGCGCGGGGCGACTTTCCGCTTCACGCTGCCGACCGATCAGCAAACCGCTGAACAGTGGATGGTGCGCTCGATGAACCTGAACACGCCAGACAAATAATCCGCACCACCGGACTGTTGTTCCGTGACAACGCCGCCCCGCTCCCCTAAATTAACCGGCCTGAAAAAGACCTCGCGCTTTCTCGTTTCCACTCAAGTTAAAAAAGTAGTGAAATTTCAATGTCCGATTTCAACACCGCTGAATCCGTAGTCACCGAATCGTCCAAAGCGGAATACGAAAACTCCATCAATCTTTCACAACACCTTCCACAAGCCAAAATCATCAGCGAGATGGTGCTGGATGCTTTCCAGTCGACCCGCGAAAGTGACCAGATCCGCGAGCTGCGCGCCGCGATCCGTCAGGCGCACGACAGCTTCGATGACGACAAGGCCTACGAGCTGATGGGCCAGCTCAAGGCGCTGAAAGACGCCGAGGCCGCCGACCTCGCCGCCCTCGAAGACCTGAGCAGCAAGTTCTCGATCGGCCGCATCCTGTCCTGCTTCAAGGACGATCCGGCGTTCCAGGAAATCGTTTACGGCCTCGCGCTCAAAGTGCTGAATCAGACCCACCAGGCGATCAGCAATCCGAGTGGCGGCAAGGGCAAGGCTGCCAAGAAGAAAGAACTGGAAATCTTCACCATCAGCAAGGACGGCAGCAGCGTGACCCTGCCGCTGCGCACGCCGCGTTCGCGTCTGAACGTTGACCGTGAAGCGCTGGAGTTCCTCGGTTTCACCTTCATCGGTGAAGGCGAAGAAGCCGAGTTGGAGGGCGAGACCTTCATCGACAACGCCGGCACCGAACACGCGATCAACCGCAAGAACATTATCACCGCCCTGCAACAGCAAACCGCGTTCGATGGTTACAGCATCGCCGCGCAGTAATCCCGGCACCGACAAAAAAGCCCCGCTCTGAGATTCAGGCGGGGCTTTTTGTTGGGCGGCATAACGGTCAGACTTCCGGCTGCACCGCCGCGATCATGTCGACTTCAACCGCGGCGTTCTTTGGCAACTGATAGACACCGACCGTAGTGCGAGTGTGCCGGCCGGCATCGCCGAGCACATGGCTGAATACATCCGATGCACCGTTGGCCACTTCGCTCAGGTCTACGAAGTCCGGGGTCGACTTCACATACACCGTGACCCGCAACAACGCCCGAATCTTGTCCAGCGAACCCACCGCATCGACAATCAGCGCCAGGCAGCGCATGGCACTGATGCTCGCGGCAGCCTGGGCGTCCTTGAGGGTCAACTCCAACCCCACGCGACCGGGATACAGAATCCTGCCATTGACCCGCGGCACCATGCCGCTGATGTACAACTCATCGCGATGCCGGATCAGCGGCGCGTAATTGCCGCCGGCGGTGTTCTCGCCATAGATGTCGTAGTTCAGCTCGTGTGCCAGGGCAATGAAGCGTTCGTCGCAGGTCATCCTCTCAGTCATTTCGCCCAGCCTTTTGATCAGTGCATGAAGAATCGCGAAGTGGAACAGTTGAGCGCCGAGGAAGTGGCATGGCGCTATCATTGAAGACTGGATCCAAATCTAGGTGTTTTGCCAGTACTGCGCAACCTTCGAAATCGGCGGCGCACGCCATCGCGAGCAGGCTCGCTCCCACATTTGATTGGCGTCGTTCACAAATCCCCTGTGGGAGCGAGCCTGCTCGCGATGGTGTCACCTCGATTCAGCATAATTTACCCAACAAAAAACCCCGCACATCTCTCAATGTGCGGGGTTTTTCGTGAAGCCATCCAGCCTTACGGCGCGTACGTCAGCAGCAGCTCGGCCGGCACCTTGAAGTCCAGGGACATCATGACGCTCAGGGCGGTGATGGTGAAGATCGAGAACACGAACAACTTGCGTGCCCAGACCGTGTCATCCACCGCTTTGTAGCCGGTCCAGGCCATGTACAACCAGTACATGCCCATGGCTGCGGCAACGGCGAGGTAGCTCATGCCGGCGTAACCGCTGAAGGTCAGCATCAAGGTCGCCACGAGGAACGCCAGGATGTAGAGCAGGATGTGCTTCTTGGCCACTTCGATTCCGCGCTTGACGGGCAGCACCGGAATCGATGCGGCCAGGTAGTCGTTGAAACGGAAGATCGCGATGGCGTAGGAATGCGGCATCTGCCACAGGCTGAACATCACCAGCAGGGTCAGTGCGGCCATGTCGAAGCTGTTGGTTACGGCAACGTAACCGATCACCGGCGGCATGGCGCCCGACAGACTGCCCACCAGCGTGCCGTGCACCGACTTGCGCTTGAGGTACAGGCTGTAGAAGCCGACGTAGATGATGAAGCCGATTACCGCGAACAGGGCGGCCAACGGGTTGGCCACCTTGTACAACAAGGCAACGCCGAGAACACCCAGGATGGTCGCGTAGACCAGGGCCAGTTTCAGGGAGATCAAGCCCTGCACCAGCACCCGGTTCTTGGTGCGTTCCATCTTCAGGTCGATGTCGCGGTCGATGCAGTTGTTGAACACGCAACCGGAGGCCACAACCAGGGATGTGCCGATCATGGCGGCCAGGAACACCGCCAGATCTACATGCCCTTTCGAGGCCAGGAAGAACCCGCCTGCCACAGAAAGCACGTTACCGAAAATGATCCCCGGTTTGGTGATTTGGATAAAGTGCTTGAGCGACATCGGGTCTACCTCACTTCGCCATCATGTACGTGTGGATGCTGAACATGATCCACAGCGACAGGCCAACCAGCAGCAGGATCACGATGGCCGTAAAGACAAACGCGATCACGTTGTTACGTTGTGCAATCGAACGGTCCAGGTGCAGGAAGTAGTACAGGTGAACAATCACCTGGATGACTGCGAACAACAGAACGATTGCCAGCGTGGTCGACTTCGGCAAGGTCGGGAACATCACCAGGCCGAACGGGATGGCAGTCAGGATCACCGACAGGATGAAGCCGATGGCGTACGACTTTACGCTGCCGTGGCCAGCATCATGGCTGTCATGGGAGTGTGCATTAGCCATTACAGAGTCCCCATCAGGTAAACAACGGTGAATACGCAGATCCACACCACGTCCAGGAAGTGCCAGAACAGGCTCAGGCAGCTCAGACGGGTCTTGTTGGTCGCCGTCAGGCCGTGCTTGTTGACCTGGTACATCATGATGCCCATCCAGATCAGACCCGCAGATACGTGCAGACCGTGGGTACCGACCAGGGTGAAGAACGCCGACAGGAAGCCCGAACGGCTAGGACCGAAGCCCTCGGAGATCAGCAGGTGGAACTCGTTGATCTCCATGGCGATGAAGCCTGCGCCGAGCAGGAAGGTCATGAACAACCAGCCCAGAACCTGCTGCTTCTTGCCTTTGTACAACGCCAGCATGGCGAAGCCGTAGGTGATCGAACTGAACAACAGCAGAGCGGTTTCGCCCAGCACGTATGGCAGTTCGAAAATGTCGTGGCCCGACGGGCCACCGGCGACGTTGTTTACCAGTACTGCGTACACCGCGAAGATCGACGCAAACAGAATGCAGTCGGTCATCAGGTAGAGCCAGAAACCGTATACGGTCATCTCGCCCGAGTCGTGGTGATGGTCATCGTGCCCATGGTCACCATGGGCGTGTCCAACATTGGTCACTAAGTTCGACATGGTTTAAGCCTGTTCCAACGAGGTTACACGGGTGGCATTGGCCGGGATTTTCCCTGCCGCGACCAGACGCTTGTGCTGCTCGGCTTCGATGCGCTCGATCGTTTCAACCGGAACCATGTAGCCCTGGTCGTCACGTGCGGCGTGGATCACGAAGTAGATGACAGTGCCGGCCAGGCTGGCGATCGCCAACCACCAGATGTGCCAGATCATCGCGAAACCGAAGACGGTCAGCAGTGCGCCCATCACCACGCCAGTGGCGGTGTTGTTCGGCATGTGGATCGGCTCGTACTTGGCCGGAGCCTGGTACGCAGTACCGTTTTCCTTGGCTTCGGTGAACGGGTCGATGCAGTCAGCCTTAGGCAGCACAGCGAAGTTGTAGAACGGAGGTGGCGACGAGGTCGACCATTCCAGAGTGTGGGCATTCCACGGGTCACCGTGTTCGCACATGTTCTCTGGCTTGTTGCGGTCACGCACACTGACGTACAGCTGGATCAGTTGGCAGGCGATACCGACAGCGATCATCACCGCACCGAACATGGCAACGTACAGGTACGGTACCCACTCAGGGTTGGTGGTGGCGTTCAGACGACGGGTCATGCCCATGAAGCCCAGTGCATAGAGCGGCATGAACGCGACGAAGAAGCCCGAGATCCAGAACCAGAACGCTGCTTTACCCCAGCCTTCGTGCAGCTTGAAGCCGAACGCTTTCGGGAAGTAGAAGCCGAAACCTGCGATGTAGCCGAATACCGCGCCGCCGATGATCACGTTGTGGAAGTGCGCGATCACGAACAGGCTGTTGTGCAGAACGAAGTCAGCACCCGGGATGGCCAGCAGTACGCCGGTCATGCCGCCGATGGCGAAGGTCACCATGAAGCCCAGAGTCCACAGAACCTGGCTGGTGAAGCGCAGACGGCCCTGGTAGATGGTGAACAGCCAGTTGAACAGTTTCACACCCGTCGGGATGGAAATCAGCATCGTCGCCAGACCGAAGAAGGCGTTGACGCTGGCACCCGAACCCATGGTGAAGAAGTGGTGCAGCCAAACCATGAAGCCCAGTACCGAGATCGCGCCCGAAGCGTAGATCATCGAGTGGTGGCCGAACAGTTTCTTGCCGGTGAACGCCGAGATCACTTCCGAGAAGATGCCGAATGCCGGCAGGATCAGGATGTAAACCTCAGGGTGGCCCCAGGCCCAGAACAGGTTGACGTACATCATTGGATTGCCACCAAGTTCATTGGTGAAAATGTGGAAATCCATGTAACGGTCGAGGGTCAGCAGTGCCAGGGTAGCGGTCAGGATCGGGAACGAAGCCACGATCAGGACGTTTGCCCAGGTGCAGGTCCAGGTGAAGATCGGCATGTCCATCAGTTTCATGCCAGGGGTACGCATTTTCAGCACGGTGGCGAGGAAGTTGACCCCCGTCAGCGTCGTACCTAACCCGGATAGCTGTAGCGCCCAGATGTAGTAGTCCATCCCCACGCCAGGGCTGTACTGCAGACCCGACAGCGGCGGATAGGCAACCCAGCCGGTCTTGGCGAATTCGCCGACACCCAGCGACAGGTTGATCAGCACCACGCCGGACACCAGCAGCCAGAAGCTCAGGGAGTTCAGGAACGGGAAGGCAACGTCACGCGCGCCGATCTGCAGCGGCACTGCAAGGTTCATCAGGCCGGTGAAGAATGGCATCGCCATGAAGATGATCATGATCACACCGTGAGCGGTGAAGATCTGGTCATAGTGTTCAGGCGGCAGGTAGCCAGGCGAACCCTCGGTGGCCATGGCCAGCTGGGTACGCATCATGATGGCGTCGGCGAAGCCACGCAGCAGCATGACCATGGCAACGATGATGTACATCACACCGATTTTCTTGTGGTCGACCGACGTCAGCCACTCGGTCCACAAGTAGGTCCACTTCTTGAAGTAGGTGATTGCAGCGAACAACGCCAGACCACCGAGCGCGATCATCGAGATGGTGACCATCACGATCGGCTCGTGGAAAGGGATCGCTTCCCAACTTAATTTACCAAACATCGTTTACTCCTCTGCCCCGGCAGCTGAATGCGAATTCGAGTCCATGTCCGTTGCCGCCACTTCTTTCTCTTTCTTCTCGTGCTTCAGCGGCTTGCCCGGTTTCATGCCTTCGTACTTGTCGACGATGGTCTGGAACAGGTTCGGCGTGACCGAGGAGTAGAGCTCGACTGGATTGTTCTGGCTTGGCTTGGCAAGGGCTGCGTATTCAGCTGGTTCAAGCTGTTTAGGTGCCTTTTTGACTTCACTTACCCAGGCGTCGAAATCTTCCTGAGAAGTTGCGATCGCTTTGAATTTCATACCGGTGAAACCAGCGCCGCTGTAGTTGGCGGAGATACCGTCCATTTCAGCGTTGCGGTCAGCGATCAGGTGCAGCTTGGTGGTCATGCCCGCCATCGCGTAGATCTGGCCGCCCAGGCCCGGGATGAAAAACGAGTTCATCACGGCGTCGGAGGTGATCCGGAAGTTGACCGGGGTGTGCGCCGGGAACACGATCTTGTTGACCGTGGCAATGCCTTGTTCCGGGTAGATGAACAGCCACTTCCAGTCCAGCGCAACGACTTCGATGGTCACCGGCTTGACGTCGGATTCAATCGGACGGTACGGGTCCAGTTTGTGGGTCGAAATGTAGGTGATGTAACCCAGGGCGATGATGATCAGAACCGGGATGGTCCAGACCGCCACTTCGATTTTGGTCGAGTGCGACCATTTCGGGGTGTAGACGGCATCCTTGTTGGACGCGCGGTACTTCCAGGCGAACAGGAAGGTCATGACGATAACCGGCACAACGACCAACAGCATCAGCAGCGTGGCGGTGATGATCAGGTTGCGCTGTTCCAGGCCGACCTGGCCCGTTGGATTGAGCAGGGTCATGTTGCAGCCTCCCAGCAACAACGTGCCGAGCAGCGGCACTAGGCCTAGTAATCTGGGGTACCTGTTTTTACTCATCTCACGACCTCTAAAGCAGCTTGCGCAATGCAGTTGGGTTTTGATCGCCAACACTTCACCCTGCCAAGGGTTGGCATTTTCTTTGGATTGAATAAGGGCCGCCCGTCGCGCGTCAGACGCTCGACAAAACCATGGACAGCGGTCAGTTCTTATTCGAATTCGTGGTCAAAGGCCTTGTTACAGACCAATTCCATTTGGTGCGGAAAGTTGGAAGGCACCGACACCTGGGTGTCGCAAAAGCCTTTCGGCCCGCTCGACACCCGACTTCCTGTCCAGTTCCTTAATAAAGGCTGAACAGTGCCGGGAATTCAGTGCGGGCGATTGTAGATAGGTAGCGCCCTATACACCATGTCTTATCCCGAAATAATTTTTATCGCTCAGAGCAACAATCCATCACCGTTTTTGCAAAAGTTCCGCATGTTATCGAAATCGATTCTCAACAAAAACACCAAAAAATGTAGGCCTATACACCTCAGTTCAGACAGCTCCGAAGGGATTTTCCCGGCAGCGAATCGGCGCAAAGCCCGATATTCAAAGGCCTCTGGCCATCTGCCAGAGCCTGTTAAAACTGCCTGATCTGGCACCTGCGTGCAAAACCAGAAAAATGCCGAAACAGACCAATCCTTTTTTGTAACATTACGCCAATCCGGGTCGCCGAAACGCCCTGCGACAGGGCGCGTGTGACAACATGTCGCACATCTGCCGCACTCTCCATTGCCGTTCGTCACGGTGATTTCACAAACACTCTGAAATGCAAAACGCCCCGATCGGCTGATACGCAAATCGGGGCGTTTTCTGTATCGGCCAATCTGCCGAAGAGTTGATTCAGCGCAGTGCTTTTCGGTTACGCGAGGTCAGCAGCGGCACCAGAATCACCACCAGCACGAACGCCACCAGCGCCCATTGCGCCAGCGACAGACCAAGGATCGGCGGGTACGGCGTCGAGCAGAAACCATCGACCTGGAAGCCCAGCGGGAAGATCTTCGCCAGCGGCAGGTCATCGACAATCGGCTGCAACACATCGATGCCGCAGCTCACCGCCGGATAGAACTGGGTGTACACGTGATGCCCGGCAACACCGGCGCCGGCGATCGCGCAGATCACCACCAGCACTTCGAACACCGTGATGCTGCGGCGGGTGCGCATGGCCGCGCCGATAAAGGCGAACAACGCAATCAGCAGCAATGCATAACGCTGCAGGATGCACAGCGGGCATGGTGCCTCGCCCAGCACGATCTGCATGTACAGCGCGCCGCCGATCAGTGCCAGACAGATGATGCCCAGCAGCACCAGAAAGCGCCGCTCACGTCCCAGTCGAATCGTTTCCTCGCTCATCGCGTTTCCCTTGTATGTCCATGGTTCAGCTGGCTGGCGGCTGCGCTTGCAGTTGCGCCATCAGACTGATGTTGTCTTCGATATGCCAATTGGCCGCGATGCGACCGTTGTCGATCTGATAGATATCGGTTGCCCGGAAGTCTACACGCTGGCCCTGCCCTTTGAGAGCCTTGAACGTCCCACTGAAGTGTCCGCGAAAGTGCAGATGCACCACCACGCGGTCACCGGCAATGATCATTTGCTCGATCTCGCAGCTCAGGTCCGGCACCGCCGTGCGAAAGAACTTCGATGCCAGCAACGGCCCGGTCGGCCCCTGCACCCGACCTTCGGGCGGGGTTTTGTCGACAAACTGCGGCGACAAGGCTGCCGTGGCCAGGGCCTCTTCCCCACTGTTCCAGAAACTGCCGTAACGCCGCGCCGCCAACTCCATTGCATCGCGCTGAGCCTTGGGCAGGCTCTGATCAACGATCAGGGTCTGTGGTGCGATCAACGCCGATTCGGCCGCAGCAAATGGACTGGCCAGCAAAGCGGCCGACAGGCCAAGCATTGCCAGGTTCAGACGAGAGGAGAAGATGATGTGCGACATGGGGGCAATCCTGATCAGTTAAACGAACGAGCGCCTATCATCAGCATCGGGGAATAAACGATAAACCGGTTAAGAAACGATTAACCTTTAAACAGAATTTAAGAATCGAGACCGCGTAACGGCCTTCGCGAGCAGGCTCGCTCCCACATTGGATCTACGTTGAACACAAATCCTGTGGGAGCGAGCCTGCTCGCGAATGAAGACAACCCGGTTTCAGATCACTCCAAAGCCGCCGCCGGCCCGAAGAACTCATACCGGCTCTGCTGCTCCGGCACGCCCAACGCTTTCAGATGCCGCTTGATCGCGCCCATGAAGCCCTTCGGCCCCAAGAAGTAAGCGTCGACGTCACGTTGCGCCGGCAGCCATTCACCCAATTGCTCTTGGCTGAGGATCCCGACCTTGTCCGCCGCCGGGCTCACGCCGTCGTCTTCGGCGTAGCAATAGAAGCGCTTGAGCTGCGGATGACGCGCCGCCAGCCCATCGATCCAGTCGCGGAACGCATGCACGCTGCCGTTGCGCGCGCAGTGGATAAAGTGCACCGGGCGCTCGGTTTGCAGCGCTGCTTCGAGCATCGCCAGAGTCGGGGTAATGCCGACGCCACCACTGATCAGCACCAACGGCTTGTCGCTGGCAGTCAGGGTGAACTCGCCCGATGGCGGGAACAGCTGAATGCTCGCGCCGACGTGCAATTGATCATGCAAGTGGTTGGACGCACGACCACCCGGTTCGCGTTTGACGCTGATGCGGTACTGACCTTTATTGGCCAGTGCCGACAGTGAGTAATTACGGCGGATTTCTTCGCCATCAAGGATCAGCTTCATGCCAATGTACTGACCCGGTTCTGCGGCAAGGATCGGGCCTTTGTCCGCCGGCTCGAAGTAGAACGAAATGATTTCCGCGCTCTCCTCGACCTTGTCCACCACGATGAACTCCCGCGCGCCACGCCAGCCGCCGACTGCCTGTTCTTTCTGGTCGTAGATCGCGGCTTCAGCACCGATCAGAATCTCGGCCAGTTGCCCGTACGCCGCGCCCCACGCGCTCATCACTTCCGGAGTGGCGATCTCGTCGCCGAGCACTTCGGAAATGGCCCGCAGCAGGCAGGTGCCGACAATCGGGTAGTGCTCCGGGAGGATTTGCAGGGCGACGTGCTTGTTGATGATCTTCGCCACCAAATCGCCCAACTGGTCGAGCTGATCGATGTGCCGGGCGTACATCAACACACCATTGGCCAACGCGCGCGGCTGATCGCCACTGGCCTGATGCGCCTGGTTGAACAGTGGGCGCACCTCAGGGTATTCGGAGAGCATCATGCGGTAGAAGTGGGTGATCAGCGCTTCTCCGCCGCTTTCCAACAGAGGCACAGTGGATTTGACGATGGCACGATCCTGGACGCTAAGCATAAGA
Source organism: Pseudomonas sp. G3-39 (assembly GCF_054790485.1). NCBI lineage: Bacteria > Pseudomonadati > Pseudomonadota > Gammaproteobacteria > Pseudomonadales > Pseudomonadaceae > Pseudomonas > Pseudomonas sp. G3-39. Next base: position 4,833,287 of record NZ_CP186497.1, read on the forward strand.
ATGACTCCTGAGCTTTTTGAGAATTACCTTAGGCTTATCAGTTTTCGTGCCAGATAATTTATCTTTATAAATCAATGGTTTATTTTTTACGTAGTCATTTAGACTCAAAGCGTTTTATAGTCATCGCGACTACATCGAGTCTCTTTGACTACAAGACCATGACCGCCAAATCCCTGCTCACCGCTCTACTGCCACTGGTCTCCGACCTGTCCCGCGAACTGCCCGAGGGCGAGCGCTATCGGCGCCTGCTCGAAGCCATGCGCGCCCTGCTGCCGTGCGATGCCGCCGCGTTGCTGCGCCTGGACGGCGAATGGCTGGTGCCGCTGGCGGTGGATGGTTTGAGCACCGACACCCTCGGCCGGCGCTTCAAGGTCAGCGAACATCCCCGATTCGAGATCCTGCTGGACGGCGCCGGGCCAACGCGGTTCGCCGCCGACAGCGACTTGCCCGATCCTTACGACGGCTTGGTCGATGGTCTGGGCGATCACCTTGAGGTACATGACTGTCTCGGCTGTCCGCTGTTCGTCGATGAAAAACTCTGGGGCCTGATCACCCTTGATGCGCTCGATCCGGAGCGTTTCGAACCGATCGAACTCGACGCCTTGCAAGCCTTCGCCAGTCTCGCCTCGGCCACGGTCAATGCCGCCGAACGCATTGAGCGCCTAGCGCTGCGTGCCGAAGACGAACACCAACGCGCCGAGGTCTACCGCCAGGCCAGCGGCCAGCAGCAACGCGAAATGATCGGCCAAAGCAAAGCGCACAAACGGCTGGTGGAGGAAATCAATCTGGTCGGCGGCAGCGACCTGACCGTGCTGATCACCGGCGAAACCGGGGTCGGCAAGGAGCTGGTGGCGCAAGCGATTCACGCCGCCTCGCCGCGCGCCGACAAACCGATCATCAGCCTCAACTGCGCCGCTCTGCCCGATACGTTGGTCGAAAGCGAACTGTTCGGCCACGTGCGCGGCGCCTTTACCGGCGCCACCAGCGACCGCCGCGGCAAGTTCGAACTGGCCAATGGCGGCACGCTGTTTCTCGATGAAGTCGGCGAACTGTCGCTGACCGTACAGGCCAAGTTGCTGCGCGTGCTGCAAAGCGGCCAGTTGCAGCGGCTCGGCTCGGACAAGGAACATCAGGTCGATGTGCGCCTGATCGCCGCGACCAACCGCGATCTGGCCGAAGAAGTGCGCAGCGGCCGCTACCGCGCCGACTTCTATCACCGCCTGAGCGTGTACCCGCTGCGAGTGCCGGCGCTGCGCGATCGCGGCCGCGATGTGTTGCTGCTCAGCGGCTTCTTTCTGGAACAGAACCGTTCGCGCATGGGCCTCAACAGCCTGCGTTTGAGTAGCGATGCCCAGGAGGCGTTGCTCGCCTACACTTGGCCGGGCAACGTGCGCGAGTTGGAACATTTGATCGGGCGTAGCGCGCTGAAGGCACTGGGTAATTGCAAGGTAAGGCCGAAGATACTCAGTTTGAGTGCGGCGGATCTGGATCTGCCGCGTGAGGTTGTGGATAACTCGGCTGAACCGGTTGCCGAGGTGCCCGCGATGCCGTTGATCAACGGCGATCTGCGCAGCGCCACCGAGCAATATCAGCGGCAGTTGATCAGTGCTGCGCTTGAGCGTCATCAGGATAACTGGGCGAGTGCGGCGCGGGAGTTGGGCCTGGATCGGGCGAATCTTGGGCGGATGGCCAAGCGGTTGGGGATGAAGAGCTAAAAGCACACCCTCACCCTAGCCCTCTCCCGGAGGGAGAGGGGACTGATTGGGGGATATTCAAGAATTCCGCCGACGTGAAAGATCTGTACTGAATCCATAATCGACTCGGTCATTCAGGTCGATGTACAGCGCCAGACACCTCGTTCGGCCCCCTCTCCCTTCGGGAGAGGGCTGGGGTGAGGGGCTTTGGATCTGCCGCCAGCCGATAACCGACCTAAAGCCCACCCCATTAACGCCGATAACCCGGCATCAATAGTTTCTGGCGATTTGCACCCTCGCCCATCACCTTTTCCACAGAAGGTTTATATGTCTTCCACCAAAGCCCGCGCAGATTCACTTTCGCTTCTGCTGTTTACCTTGCGCAGCGGCAAGCTGATGGCGATCAACCTGCTGAAAGTCAGTGAAATCATCCCCTGCCCGCCACTGACCAAAATGCCCGAGTCGCATCCGCACATCAAAGGCATCGCCACCCTGCGCGGCGCGTCGCTGTCGGTGATCGACCTCAGCCGCGCCATCGGCGAGCGACCGCTGGAAGACCCGAACGGCGGCTGCCTGATCGTCACCGACGTCAGCCGCTCCAAGCAGGGCCTGCACGTTCAGGCGGTGAGCAAAATCGTCCATTGCCTGACCACCGACATCAAGCCGCCGCCGTTCGGCTCCGGCGGCTCGCGCGCCTACATCACCGGCGTGACCTCAGTCGACGGCACACTGGTACAAGTGCTCGACATCGAGAAAGTCATTCACAGCATCGCCCCGGCGCAGATTGAGATGGCCCCGACCGACCTGAGCATGGAAGACGCCGAGGTACTGGGCAACGCACGGATTCTGGTGGTCGACGACAGCCAGGTGGCGTTGCAGCAATCGGTGCACACCCTGCGCAACCTCGGCCTGCAATGCCACACCGCGCGCAGTGCCAAGGAAGCCATCGACTGCCTGCTGGATCTGCAAGGCACCGCGCAACAGATCAACCTGATCGTCTCCGACATCGAAATGTCCGAGATGGACGGCTACGCCTTCACCCGCACCCTGCGCGAGACGCCGGACTTCGCCCACCTCTACGTGCTGCTGCACACCTCGCTCGACAGCGCGATGAACAGCGAGAAAGCGCGTCTGGCCGGGGCCAACGCGGTGCTGACCAAGTTCTCCTCGCCGGAACTGACCCAGCGCCTGATCGAAGCGGCCAAACACGTCGCCGCCAACGGTCACTGAGTCTTGGGCCAGACATACTGCTTTTTGATGAGGCGCGACCTTCGCCAAGGCGTGCCGCCGATCCACTGGCCGGAAGGCATTGAGTTGAGCACTTATCGCCCGGAACTGGCGGCGGCGGTGCATCAGTTGATGCAACTCGGCTACCGTGAGGGCGGCGGTCGGGTGCCGGCACTGGAGGAGTGGCAGCTGCGGTTTGAAAGCGATGCCGAATACGATCCTGAATTGTGCTTCATCGCCCGCGATAACGAAGGCGTGATCGGCGTGGCGCAATGCTGGACCAGTTCGTACATCAAGAATCTGGTGGTGCACCCACGTGCTCAGGGCCGAGGTTTGGGTCGGGCATTGCTGCTGAATGCATTCAAGGTGTTTCAGCAAAGGCGCGAAGGATTTGTCGATCTGAAGGTGCTGGAAGACAATCTGCGGGCGCAGCGGTTGTATGAGAGTGCCGGGATGATGGTGGTTCGCCGGGAACTTGTACCGGACTGATCGACCGTCTTCGCGAGCAGGCTCGCTCCCACCCTGGAATGCATTTCAAATTGTGGGAGCGAGCCTGCTCGCGAAGAGGCCAGCACAGGCAACTTCCCTTCCCGGGCAGACTCCAACCTTGGCCACCCACGACCAAGGACGCCCACGATGAAAACCCTCACCCTAAGCCTGCTCTGCCTCACCGCCCTGGCCTCACAGGCCCACGCCTCCAGCCCCGATGCCTGGGCCGCTTACGATAAAACCGTGCTCGCCAGCTGCACCAAGGCCAGCGGCCTGAAAGACGCCAAACCCGTCGGCACACCCGCGCAATTCGATGACCGCGTCGGCTACACCGCCGTGTTGCTGCAAGGCCAATACCCGCAAAAACACATGAAAGGCCAGCAAGGCACTGAGCTGTGCCTGTACAGCAAAAAGTCGAAAACCGCGTTCGTCACCGAATGGGACTCGATCCGGCCGACCGCCAAGCCTTGAGGGCTGGCGCACAACTTGCTTCGATCAGCCTCAGCCTGGCGACTTTACGTCGCCGTATCACACTCTGATTGAAGATTGATCGTGCAATGAATACGACATTTTCCTGCGTCGGTTGCGGCAAATGCTGCACCGACCACCATGTGCCCCTGACCCTCGCCGAAGCCCGCATGTGGGCGGCGGATGGCGGTCAGGTGATCGTGCTGGTGGAGGCCTTTCTCGGCAACGGCCTGGGCCTGCCGGCGCAGCAGCGTGAACACGCCGAACGGCGTTCGCTGGTGGTACGCAGCGGCACGACCGAGGCCCACGTGGCCATCACCTTTGCCGCGTACAACGTCGGTCGCTGCCGGAATCTTGACGAAGAAAACCTGTGCCGCATTTACGAACGCCGACCGTTGGTGTGCAGGATTTATCCGGCAGAAATCAATCCGCACATTCCGCTCAACCCGGCGGCCAAGGATTGCCCGCCAGAGTCGTGGCAACAGGGGCCGCTGCTGATTGTCGGCGGGGAGCTGGTCGATCAGGAACTGCTGGAGCTGATCCAGCGTTCGCGTCAGGCCGATCGCGATGACATCCGCATCAAGGATGCAATCTGCGCGGCGCTGGGGATTCGCACTACGGCGCTCAAGGGCGACGGATTTACCGCATATTTGCCGCAGATGGACGCTTTTGCGGCCGTGATCGATCAGGTTTCAGCACAGCCGCTGAGTGGAACGTCCAGTGAATGGCTGTTTCATTTGTCCGGTGATGATGTGGCCGGGCAGTTGCTTGCCGCCGGGGCGCAGGTGGTGACTGAGCCGGCGCAGACGTATGCGTTTATTTCACTGCGAGCGGCTTGATCCGGAATTTTTGTCGGGGCGAATGGCCCCTTCGCGAGCAGGCTCGCTCCCACAATGGATAGCATTTCAAATGTGGGAGCGAGCCTGCTCGCGAAGAGGCCGGCCCAGGCAACCTCAATCCCTAACCCGCCGTCCCCAGAACTCCCGCGCCAGCAACCGCAAATCCCCCGCCAGCCCCGCCACGTCCTCAGAGTTACGCTGACTCTGCCGCCCCTCATCCACCGTCAATTCCGACGCCGTGCGAATGCTGACGATATTGCGGTTGATGTCCTCGCTCACCGCACTCTGCTGCTCCACCGCCGCGGCAATCTGCAGGCTCATCTCGGTGATCTGCTCGACCCGCTCACTGATCCCGTCCAGCGCCCGCGCCGCGCGCTGTGCCTGTTCGACGCTGTTATCCACATGCTCGCTGCTCTGCTGCATCACCAGCACTGCATCGCGCGCACCGTTTTGCAGGGTGCTGATCATCCGCTGAATCTCGTTGGTCGATTGCTGCGTGCGTTGCGCCAACCCGCGCACCTCATCGGCCACCACTGCAAAACCGCGCCCGGCATCACCAGCGCGCGCCGCTTCGATCGCCGCGTTGAGCGCCAGCAGATTGGTCTGCTCGGCAATGCTGCGGATCACCTCCATCACTCCGGAAATCTCGCTGCTGTGACCTTCGAGCTGATGAATCACCTCGGTCGCCCGCCGCAACTCCTCGGCCAGACGCAACACCGCACTGCGACTCTCGCCGACCAGCAAATGCCCTTCGCGGGTTTCCGTGCCGGCCATGTCCGCCGCCACCGAGGCCTGCTGCGCATGGCTGGCAACTTGCGCGACGCTGGCGGCCATCTGATGAATCGCCGCCGCCACCTGATCGGTTTCCGCTTGCTGCGCCAACGAACTGCTGTGGCTGCTTTGCAAATGATCAACCAGTTGCGCCGCATGCCCGGCCAACTGCTGCGATGCATCACCGATGCGCCCGACCACAGCGCCGACCTGCGCTTCGAGCATCTGCAGGGCGAATTCAATCTGGCCGATTTCATCGCGGCGCCCGGTGTAAATGCTCTGACTCAACGGATTGTCCGCGACCTGCCGCACCCGTTCGCTCAGCCGCTCCAGCGGCCGCAGGATCCAGCGCACGCCCAACGCGCAGAGACTGCTGCCGACAACAAATGCCAGCCCATCGATCCATGCCGACTCCGGACGCAACCAGGCCTCGATCCCCAACACCAGCCCCAGCAACGCACTGGCCAACACCGTGATCCTGCCACGCAGACCTAAAGTGGGCAGCGGCCGCCGTCCCTTCAACTCTCCACGCAACTGCGCGTACACCCGCTCCGCCGCCGCCACCTGCCGTGCATCCGGCCGGGTGCGTACCGACTGATACTCCACCGCTACGCCGTTCTGCGTAACCGGCGTGACATAGGCGCTGACCCAATAATGATCGCCATTCTTGCAACGATTCTTCACCAGCCCCATCCACGAGCGCCCGCCCTTCAGCGTCTGCCACATATGCGCAAACGCCTGCGCCGGCATGTCCGGATGGCGCAACAGGTTGTGTGGCGTGCCGAGCAATTCGTCGCGGCTGTAGCCGCTGATCCTGATGAAATCGTCGTTGGCGTAAGTGATCGCGCTGGTCAGATCAGTGGTCGAAAGAATGTTCGCGTCCGGCGCCACATCGACGTTACGGCCGGTTACCGGGAGATTGATCTTCATGGAAAGCGCGCTCGTTTTATGGGAAGAGTCGGCAGGGCTGCTGACTCTAAGCGCACCAATTGGTCAAATATTGATCTGGCTCAGGATCTGAGCACTTAGCCATCACTGCGACCGAAAATCGCAGTCGATGGCTGAAGGCGGGATGAAACTCAGCGCTTGCCCATCGAGCGACGGGTGCCCGGCGGCGCCATGCCCGGGGTCTTGGTGTGGCCGTTCTTGGCGCCATTCTTGTACCACGGCTGATTCGAACCCTTGGCGGCCGCCAGTTCACCCGGTTTGAACGGGAACTTGAAAGCCGGAATCTCGGGTTTGCTCTCGCTGGCGTCAGCCAGTTCAGCCGGGACATCGCTCACAGCGTCGTCAACCGGCGGTTGGGTCGGGGAAGTCATAAAAGCTCCGCAAAGCAAAAAAGTCGGGCCCGAACAGTGAGCCGCGAAGGCGCGCAGTATACCTGCGCGCCTTGCGACAGCACCTGAAGATTTGCAGCGCACGCCGAACGGTTTAGAGGTAGGTGCAATGTTTCCCGAATCGGGAATGATCGGTCCCTTTTTGGGACCGGTTAACAACAATAGCCGGCAGAGGTGCGTCGCCCGCACAGACGTCTTCGCGAGCAGGCTCGCTCCCACAGGTGGACTGTCTTTTAACCTGTAGGAGTGGGCCTGCTCGCGATGAACGATGACGCGGTGCTCGGACGAATCAAGTGCGTGGATCAACCCGATCCAGCGCCCGGTTCACCGCCAGTTCGGCGAGCATGACGATCTGCTGGATCGCCAACGCCGTGCTGCGTTGCGGACCGCCGAGTTCATTGGCGAAATTGCTGGCCATAGCACTGGCAGAGGCCAACGATTCGTAAGCGTGGGCGAGCAGGGTTTCGGTGTCGATGCCTGGGTTGACCAGAAACATCGTGCTTGGCTGTCGCGGCTGGGCGGGTTGTGGACTGAGGTAGAAATCGAGCGCGCGTTTTATGGCTTCGCGGTTTTTGGCGAGGTCTTCAGCGCGGATGGCTTCGGCGAGCGGGGTTGTGGTTTCGGGGGGAGGGTCTGGGATCAGTTTATCCATGGTGTAGCTCCTACTTGTATTTGGGAGCCAGCCTTTGTCGTTTCCACACGACAAAAGGTGGCAACTGTGCGCGGGGTGGAAAACCGATAAGTAGGCAACCGGCCAGACCGAAGTCTGCCCACGCACAGCCGCCGCGACGCAGTTTGCAGACGAAAAAAGACGTCGGCAACGATTACGGTGCTGGTGCATTGTTTCTACTTGAATCGGGTTTCCACACCCGATCGCTGAATTTGCAGCGACAACCAAAGACTAGAGACCGCGCTTCCGACGGACAACCTGAAAACCTTGTGGGAAGGTTCTGGTTATTTGGCACAGAATTAAACAGCTCAACGTAATCGGCTGACTGGACAGACCTCTTCGCGAGCAAGCCCGCTCCCACAGTTGTACCGAGTACACCTGCCAGAGATTGGTCGGCTGTCAGGCCGCCATCGCTGGCAAGCCAGCTCCCACAAAAGAGCAAAAGCAAGATCAAAAGATCGCAGCCTGCGGCAGCTCCTACAGGGAAGATAAGTACAACCCGCACGCGGCGCATGCCGCCCCACTCCAGGATGAGCGCAAGCTCGGCTGTCGCTCTTGATCTTGATCTTGACCCACGGGCGACGTCGGAAGGCTGAGCGGAGGGATTGATCCGGGGTTGGGAGCGCAGCGACCGTTTGGCGCAGCCAAACACAGCGAGAGGAGGTGCAGCGAAGCAAACCGTAGGCGCTGCGCCCGGATCAATCCCGGAGCGAAGGAACCCCGAGCCCCAGCGAGCGGGCCGAACGCAGGAGCAAGCGTTTTTGGTTACTTTTGAGGCGTTTGTCAAAAGTGACTCGCCGTAAGGGCGAAACCGTAATCAGCCACACCCGCAGAAACGGATATACACCCCGGCGAAACTGACAGCGCTGACAGCTAGCCGTCACCCTACTGACCTGCAGACAGGTTTATAAAGACAACAACCCTGCCCAAACTCCGTCCGGCGCCCACCCCGCATGCGAATCCAAAAGAACAAAGCCCTGCTCGCCACCCTGTTGATCGTCCTCGCAGGCGCAGGTCTGTGGTACGTCCTGAAACCCGCCCCGACCAAACTGGCCACCCCAACCGCCATCCCGGTCCGCGTCGTCACCGTCAGCGAAAAAGACGTCCCCCGCTACACCACCGGCATCGGCTCCGTACTCTCATTACACAGCGTCGTAGTACGCCCACAAATAGACGGCATCCTCACCAAAATCCTCGTCAAGGAAGGCCAACTCGTCAAAGCCGGCGACCTGCTCGCCACCATCGACGACCGCTCGATCCGCGCCAGCCTCGACCAGGCCCGCGCGCAACTGGGCGAAAGCCAGGCGCAATTGCAGGTTGCCCTGGTCAACCTCAAACGCTACAAACTGCTCACCGTCGACGACGGAATCTCGAAACAGACCTACGACCAGCAACAAGCACTGGTCAACCAACTCAAAGCCACCGCCCAAGGCAACCAGGCCTCGATCGACGCGGCGCAGGTACAACTTTCTTACACGCAGATCCGCTCCCCGGTCACCGGCCGCGTCGGTATTCGTACAGTCGATGAAGGCAACTTCCTGCGCATGACCGACACCGCCGGCCTGTTCACCGTGACCCAGATCGACCCGATCGCCGTGGAATTCTCGCTGCCACAGCAAATGCTGCCGACCCTGCAGGGCCTGATCAACGATCCGCAGCACGCACAGGTCAAGGCTTACATCGGCGCCGACACCGACGGTGAAACCGGCAACCTGCTCGGCGAAGGTCACCTGACCCTGATCGACAACCAGATCAACGCCAACACCGGCACCATCCGCGCCAAGGCCGAATTCGACAATGCCAGCCAAAAGCTCTGGCCGGGCCTGCTGGTGACGGTAAAAATTCAGACGGCACTGGATAAGAATGCGCTGGTGGTGCCGCCTACCGTCGTACAGCGCGGTCTCGACCAACACTTCGTTTACCGCGTGAATGGCGACAAAGTCGAAGCCGTACAAGTGCAGATGGTCTATCAGGGCAGCGGGCAGGACATCATCAAAGGCGTGAAAACCGGTGACGTGCTGGTGACCGACGGCCAGTCGCGGCTCAAACCCGGCTCGACCGTGCAGGTCATGAGTGAACCGCCACAGGTGGTGCAAGCGGAGCCGAAACCATGAAGGCGCACAAAGGCGTCTCCACCTGGTGCATCGATCACCCGGTCGCGACGATTCTGTTGACCATCGCTTTGGTGCTGGTCGGCGTGATTGCCTTCCCGCGCCTGCCGATTGCGCCACTGCCGGAAGCGGAATTTCCGACAATTCAGGTCTCGGCGCAGTTGCCCGGCGCCAGCCCCGACACCATGGCTTCGTCCGTGGCCACGCCGTTGGAGGTGCAATTCAGCGCCATCCCCGGCATGACGCAGATGACCTCCAGCAGTGCGCTCGGCTCCAGTCTGCTGACCCTTCAATTCACCTTAGACAAGAGCATCGACACCGCCGCTCAGGAAGTACAAGCGGCGATCAACACCGCCGCCGGCAAACTGCCCAAGGACATGCCGACGCTGCCAACGTGGAAGAAGGTCAACCCGGCCGACAGCCCGGTGCTGATCCTCAGCGTCAGCTCGACGCAAATGCCCGGCACCGAACTCAGCGACCTAGTGGAAACCCTGCTCTCGCGTCAGATCAGTCAGATCGACGGCGTAGGCCAGATCAACATCACCGGTCAGCAACGTCCGGCGATCCGCGTGCAAGCCTCGGCCGACAAACTGGCGGCGATCGGCCTGACCCTGGCCGACATTCGTCTGGCGATCCAGCAGACCAGCCTCAACCTCGCCAAAGGTGCGTTGTACGGCGAATCGAGCATCTCGACGCTGTCGACCAACGACCAGTTGTTCAAACCCGAGGACTACAGCCAACTCATCGTTTCCTACAAGGACGGCGCCCCGGTTCACCTGCGGGATGTCGCCAAAGTCGTCAACGGTTCGGAAGATGCCTACGTGCAAGCCTGGGCCGGTGATCAACCCGGGGTGAACCTGGTGATCTCGCGCCAGCCCGGCGCGAACATCGTCGAAACCGTCGACCGCATTCAAGCCGCCCTGCCCGGCCTCGAAGCCATGCTCCCGGCCTCGGTGCAGGTAAAAACCCTGATCGACCGCACCCAGACCATTCGCGCCTCGCTGCATGAAGTCGAGATCACCCTGTTGATCGCGATCCTGCTGGTGGTGGCGGTGATGGCGCTGTTCCTGCGGCAGTTGTCGGCGACGATGATTGTGTCGGCGGTGCTCGGTGTATCGCTGACCGCCAGTTTCGCCCTGATGTACCTGCTGGGATTCAGCCTGAACAACCTGACGCTGGTGGCGATCGTCGTCGCGGTCGGGTTTGTCGTGGACGATGCGATTGTGGTGGTGGAGAACATCCACCGGCATCTGGAGGCCGGCGACAGCATGCGCGAGGCGGCGATCAAAGGTGCCGGCGAGATCGGCTTCACCGTGGTTTCGATCAGTTTCTCACTGGTGGCGGCGTTCATTCCGCTGCTGTTCATGGGCGGCGTGGTCGGGCGGCTGTTCAAGGAATTCGCCCTGACGGCGACCTCGACCATTTTGATTTCGGTAGTGGTGTCGCTGACCCTTGCGCCGACGCTGGCAGCGCTGTTCATGCGCAAACCGGTGCATCACGCCCACGACAAACCGGGCTTCAGTGAACGCTTGCTCGGCTGGTACGAAAAAGGTCTGCGCCGCGCCCTCGCCCACCAGAAACTGATGATCGGCGTGTTCGGCCTGTCGCTGGCACTGGCGATTGCCGGTTACATCTTTATCCCCAAGGGTTTCTTCCCGGTGCAGGACACCGGGTTTGTCCTCGGCACCACCGAAGCCGCTGCGGATATTTCCTACGGCGACATGGTGAAAAAACACTTGGCCATGGCCGAAATCGTCGCCGCCGATCCGGCCGTTCAGGCGTTCTCGCACTCGGTCGGTGTGTCCGGCAGCAACCAGACCATCGCCAACGGCCGCTTCTGGATTGCCCTGAAAAAACGCGGCGACCGCGACGTCTCGGCCAGCCAGTTCATCGACCGCATTCGTCCGCAACTGATGAAAGTCCCGGGCATCGTCCTGTATCTGCGCGCCGGCCAGGACATCAACCTCAGCTCCGGCCCGAGCCGCGCGCAGTACCAATACGTGCTCAAGAGCAATGACGGCGCGACCCTCGCCACCTGGACCCAGCGTCTGACGGAAAAACTGCGCAGCAACCCGGCGTTCCGCGACATTTCCAACGACCTGCAACTGGGCGGCAGCATCACTCACATCAGCATCGACCGCAGCGCCGCCGCGCGTTTCGGCCTGACCGCGAGTGATGTCGACGAGGCGCTGTACGACGCCTTTGGTCAGCGTCAGATCAACGAGTTCCAGACCCAGGTCAACCAGTACAACGTGATTCTCGAGCTGGACACCAAGCAACGCGGCAAAGCCGAAAGCCTCAACTATTTCTATCTGCGCTCGCCGCTGAGTGGCGAGATGGTGCCGCTGTCGGCGCTGGCCAAATTCGATGCGCCGACCATCGGCCCGCTGTCGATTGCCCATGACGGCATGTTCCCCGCCGCCAACCTGTCGTTCAACCTGGCGCCCGGCGTGGCGTTGGGCGACGCCGTGATCCTGCTCAATCAGGCCAAGGCCGAGATCGGCATGCCGACCGCGATCAGCGGCAATTTCCAGGGCGCGGCGCAGGCGTTCCAGAGTTCGCTGGCCAGTCAGCCGTGGCTGATTCTCGCGGCGCTGGTGGCGGTGTACATCATTCTCGGCGTGCTCTATGAGAGCTTCGTGCATCCGCTGACAATCATCTCGACGCTGCCGGCGGCCGGTCTCGGGGCGGTGATCATGCTGTGGATCTGCGGACAGGACTTTTCGATCATGGCGTTGATCGGGCTGGTGCTGCTGATCGGTATCGTCAAAAAGAACGGCATTCTGATGATCGACTTCGCCCTGGAAGCCCAGCGCAATCGCGGACTGGCGCCGCAGGATGCGATTTTCGAAGCGTGCCTGACGCGGTTCCGGCCGATCATCATGACCACCCTCGCCGCGCTGCTCGGCGCGCTGCCACTGATGCTCGGTTACGGCACCGGCGCGGAACTGCGCCAGCCGCTGGGGATCGCGGTGGTGGGCGGCTTGCTGGTCAGCCAGATGCTGACGCTGTTTACTACGCCGGTCATATACTTGTGGCTTGAGCGGCTTTTCCACAGGCCCAAACCAATGCCCACGACGGCACTGGCGACCACAGACTGAGGCAGGGTCATGCGCGTTCTGATTATCGAAGACGAGGAAAAAACCGCGGACTATCTGCACCGCGGTCTGACGGAACAGGGTTACACCGTGGATCTGGCCCGCGACGGCGTCGAAGGCCTGCACCTGGCGCTGGAAAGCGACTACGCGGTAATCGTCCTCGACGTCATGCTGCCGGGCCTGGATGGCTTCGGCGTGCTGCGCGCATTGCGTGCACGCAAGCAGACCCCGGTGATCATGCTCACCGCCCGCGAGCGCGTCGAAGACCGCATCAAGGGCCTGCGTGACGGCGCCGACGATTACCTCGGCAAACCGTTTTCCTTTCTGGAACTGGTGGCCCGCCTGCAGGCGCTGACCCGGCGCAGCGGTGGCCATGAACCGGTGCAAGTGAGCATCGCCGACCTGTGGATCGATCTGATCAGCCGCAAGGCCACCCGCGCCGGCACCCGGCTGGATCTGACCGCGAAAGAGTTCTCGCTGCTCAGTGTTCTGGCGCGCCGGCAAGGTGAAATCCTCTCGAAAACCGCGATTGCCGAGATGGTCTGGGACATCAATTTCGACAGCGACGCGAATGTCGTCGAAGTCGCAATCAAGCGTCTGCGCGCCAAGCTCGACGGGCCGTTCGACGAGAAATTGCTGCACACCATTCGTGGCATGGGTTATGTGCTGGAGAGCCGTGGTGTCCAGTAATTCCATCGCCCTGCGTTTGAGCGGGATGTTTACGCTGGTGGCGCTGCTGGTGTTTCTGTTGATCGGCGGCGCGCTGTATCAGCAGGTCGACAAAGGCTTGGGTCTGCTGCCGGAAGCCGAGCTGGATGCGCGTTACAGCGTACTGGAGTCGGCGCTCAATCGTTATGGCACGCCTGAGCATTGGGTGAAGATCAACGCCAAGCTCAAGCTGCTCGGCGAGGAAGACAAGCGCATTCGTTTCTGGGTGGTCAGCGGTGATCCCGGTTACGAGTACGGCGAGCCGGACACGCGGATCCGCGCCTTCGCCAAAGGCCCAACCGGCATGCATGACCTGCAGTTGCCCGACCATCCCTATCCGCTGAAAGTGCTGCTGACCGAGTTACCCGCCAAGGACCAACGCCCGCCGCTGCGCTTCATGATCGGCATCGATACCGAGACTTTCCACGAGACTCAGCACAGCCTGCTGATCGCCTTGGTCAGCCTGGCCATTGTCGGCGTGCTGCTGGCCTCGGCGCTGGGTTACTGGGTGGCGCGGATCGGTCTCAAGCCGCTGATCAAACTGTCTCACGAAGCCCAGCGCCTGGCACCGCCACTACGGGCCGGACGCCTGCGCATGTCACCGTTGCCACCGGAGCTGGAGCAGTTTGTCGACTCGTTCAACTCAACCCTGGAGCGGGTCGAACAGGCCTATTCGCGCCTGGAATCGTTCAACGCCGACGTCGCCCACGAACTGCGCTCGCCACTGACCAACCTGATCGGCCAGACCCAGGTTGCACTGACCCGCGGGCGCTCCGCCGAGCATTACTTCGAAGTGCTGCAATCGAACCTCGAAGAGCTGGAACGCCTGCGTTCGATCATCAACGACATGCTGTTTCTGGCCAGCGCCGACCAGGGCAGCAAGGCCACCAAACTGACCGAGACTTCTTTGGCCGATGAAGTCGCGACCACGCTGGAGTACCTGGATTTCATCCTCGAAGATGCGCAAGTGCAGGTGCACGTGAGTGGCGATGCGCAGGTGAGCATCGAGATCGCGCATCTGCGTCGGGCACTGATCAATTTGCTGAGCAACGCCGTGCAGCACACCGAGCCGGGCCAGGTGATCGAGGTGCGCATCGAAGTTGAAGAGCATCAGGTCAGCATCGGCGTGGCCAATCCGGGCTCGCCGATTGCCAGCGAGCACTTGCCGCGTCTGTTCGAACGCTTCTACCGGGTCGATGCCTCGCGCAGCAACAGCGGCAACAACCATGGGCTGGGGCTGGCGATCGTCAAGGCGATTGCGCTGATGCACGGTGGCGATGTGTTTGTGCGCAGTGATCGGGGGATGAATACCTTCGGCATCCACCTCCCGGTCTAACTGAAAAGCAAAATCCCTGTGGCGAGGGAGCTTGCTCCCGCTCGGCTGCGCAGCAGTCGTAAATCCTGCACACGCAGTTTGTCTGAATGAACGTGATTGCCGGGTTTAGGGCCGCTTCGCAGCCCAGCGGGAGCAAGCTCCCTCGCCACAAGGAATGGCGTTCACCCGTGGTTGATCTTTGCTTCTGCTGTAACAGTCATTTATGAAAATCACGCTGTTTCTCGGCGCCCGGCAACCTTATCTTTGCCCGCACCAAACAGCACTTGCCAAGCAAGAAGGTTTTCAAGATGTCCAACAGTATGGGTATTGCCAGCGCTTTCGTTTTGTCCTCATTGATCCTGTCGCCGATGGCGATGGCTGAAGAATCGCAAGCGTTCGTAGCGCAGAATGCCGCTCGCGCTCACGCCTTCGAACAGTATCAGGCAGAAGTGATGGCCAAGTCGCAGGACGCCTCGCAAGCCCCTCAAGCCGCCACTTCCCACGCTCAAGCGGCCGAGAAAGACAGCTGAGTCGCGCACCGCGAAACATTTCCCTCGACGCGGTTGTTTGGCTCTTCCCGTTCAACCGTCGTCCTTCCAGGCCGCTGCCTTTCAGCGGCCTTTTTTCGTTGTGGTCTGAAAGCCGTTTGGTTCGTCTGTAAAAAACAAGAAACATCCCGCACCTCAAGACATTGAAGTGTCAGTTGACCCAAGGAGCTCCGTCGCAAGTGCGTTACCCAGACAGTTTCACCCCGCTGTTCATTGCAATTGCCGCAACGATTGCCCCCGCCGCTCACGCCGACGAAGCCGCCAAACAAGGCTTCATCGAAGGCTCGAGCCTCAACCTCAACGCCCGCAACTACTACATGAATCGCAACCGTCTGCAGCAGACGGACGACAACATCGAGTGGGGCCAGGGTTTTCTCGGGATTTTCCAGTCGGGTTACACCGAAGGCACGGTCGGCTTCGGCATCGATGCCCACGCCATGCTCGGGCTGAAGCTCGACGGCGGTGGCGGTACCGATGGTTCGAGCATCCTGCCGATCAGCGATGGCAACGGCAAAGCGCCGGGCTCGTTCTCGACTGCGGGCGGCACGTTGAAGATGCGCGCGTTCGATACCGAGCTGAAGGCCGGTGACCTGTTCCTCACCAACCCGGTGATTGCCGGCGGTGATTCGCGCATGCTGCCGCAGACCTTTCGTGGCGTGAGCCTGACCAACCACAGCTTCGACGGCTGGATGTTCGAAGGTGGCCAGGCCAGTTTTACCAAGCCGTACAATCAGAGCGGTCGCCAGCGCATCGGCACGTCCTACGGCAAACTCGCCGAGGGCGACGAAAGCCGTCACCTGAACTGGGCCGGCGTGTCCTGGAGCGGCGTCGAAGGGCTGACCAGCAATCTGTACGCCGCCGAGCTGAAGGACATCTGGAACCAGTACTACTACGACCTGGATTACACCTGGCAGTTGAACGATCTGGTCAGCCTCAACCCGGGCCTGCACTTCTATCACACGCAGGACACCGGCGACGCGCTGCTGGGTAACATCGACAACAACACCTACAGCCTGCATTTCACCGTCGGCATCGGCAACCACAGCGTCACCGCTGCGTACCAGCGCGTGAACGGCAACACGCCGTTCGACTACATCAGCCAGGGCGACAGCGTTTACCTCGACAACTCGCAACAGTACTCGGACTTCAACGGCCCGAACGAACGCTCGTGGAAGCTCAAGTACGCCTACGACTTCGCCGGTCTCGGTGTGCCGGGCCTGACTTCGGCGGTTTCCTATTCGCGCGGCACCGTGGACTTGACCAAGGTCGATCCGGGCAGCAAAGGCTATGCCTCGTGGTACAGCGCTGACGGTCGCAACGCCAAGCACTGGGAACGCGACCTCGATCTGAAATACGTGGTGCAGAGCGGTCAGGCGAAAGACCTCGCGGTACGCCTGCAATGGGCGACCAACCGGGGTGGCAACGGTTACGGCGCGATTGATACGGATACCGATGAATACCGGGTGATTGTCGACTACCCGATCAACGTCTTCTAAGATCCCCCCTGCACCACGGTCTTGAATTTAGAGATGTACCCTGTGGGAGCGGGCTTGCTCGCGAAAGCGGTCTACCATTCGACATCCAGGTTGAATGACACAGCGCTTTCGCGAGCAGGCTCGCTCCCACATTGGGAATGGTTTCTGGCTTCAGCAGCAGTGTTTGTGCAACTACTCTTATAAGTCTTACCCCAACCGACAGCCCCCATCATGATCGCGAGCCGTACCCCACCTCTGGCGGGCAAGACCGGACGCCCCGAATTGCTGCTGATCTGCGGCAGTTCGCTGACCGTGATCGCGATTCTGTGCATCGTCACTTTTCTGCTGATTCGTGAGCACGCCAACGCTCAGGAATCGGCCACCCGCAGCGCCACCACCATCGCCCAGTTGATCGACGCCGACGTCCTGCGCACGGTCGAGCTGTACGACCTGACCTTGCAAGGCCTGATCGCCGCCGCTCAACGCGACGACCTGCGCGACGTCACCCCGCAGATCCGCCATCTGGCACTGTTCGACCGCTCGACCACCGCGCGCTTCAAGGGCGACATCCTGCTGCTCGACAAGCACGGCGATGTGGTCGCCGACTCATCACGCATCGAACCCAAACCGGGTAACTTCGCCGACCGCGATTACTTTCTCGCCCATGCCTTCAACCGTGACACTGGCATGTTCATCAGCCGCCCATTCAAGACCCGCTGCGATTGCGACGAAGCCAATCAGTGGCGCATCAGCTTCAGTCGGCGGATTTCTTCGGACACTGGAGAATTCGCCGGCGTGGCGGTGGCGTCGATGAAACTCGACTACTTCGATCAACTGTTCAACAGCCTCGACATCGGCAAGGACAGCACGCTGAACATCATCAACAGCGACGGCGTGCTGCTGGCGCAGAAGCCTTATCTGCAAAGCGACTCCATCGGCAAGAGTTTCGGCAACCGGCCCAACGTGGTGCGGATTCTCGGCGACAAGGATGGCAGTGGCAGTTTCACCAGCACCTCAAGCATGGATCATCAGCAACGGCTCTACACTTACTCGCGGGTCGGCAATCTGCCGTTGACCGTTATGGTCGCGCTGTCCAGTGATGAGGTGTTTGGCACCTGGCGCCGCACCGCACTGTTGATCAGCGGCGCCACCGGCGTGCTGTGCGCCGGGCTGCTGTGGCTGACCTGGCTGCTTGCCCGTGAGCTGCGCCTGCGCCAGCGCGCCGAACGTGAACTGGCGCAAATGGCCGCCACCGATGCGCTGACCGGCGTGGCCAACCGGCGGATGCTCGATCAGGCGCTGCGCCACGAATGGTTCCGCGCCCAGCGTTCGGGCAAGCCGCTGTCGGTGATGATGATCGATGCCGACCACTTCAAGGCCTTCAACGACCGGCATGGGCACCAGGCCGGTGATCAGGCGCTGCGTGAATTGGCCAAGGTGATCACGGCGAACGTACGACGACCAGGGGATCTGGTCGCCCGTTACGGCGGCGAAGAGTTCTCGGTGATCCTCGCTGAAACCGACAGCAGCGGCGCACGGCAGATTGCCGAGCATATCCGCCAGGCGGTCGAGCAGATGCCGTTGGTCGACGGGGCCGAACGGCCGATGACGGTGAGTATTGGCATCGCGACGTGGACGGCGGCGAGCGAGATGACGCTGGAGCAGTTGTTGTTTGCAGCGGACAAGGCGCTGTATCAGGCCAAGGAAGGTGGGCGTAACCGGATAGTAGTGGCTGGCTGATTTTTGCGGCGATTGAACTGGCCTCTTCGCGAGCAAGCCCGCTCCCACAGGGGAATGCATTCCAAAATGTGGGAGCGAGCTTGCTCGCGAAGAGGCCAGCCCAGGCAACACAAAAATTGCAGGCATAAAAAAAGGCCATCCGAGGATGGCCTTCAAAAAACTAGAGAGGTTTTTTACTTACACTGCCGCAACCGGGCGCATGTAAGAGATTGGTGCGGTGCTGGCGTCTTCGAACGTCACGACTTCCCACGCATCTGTCTGCTCAATCAACTTGCGCAGCAGCTGGTTGTTCAGTGCATGACCGGACTTGAAGCCTTTGAACTCACCAATCAGGCTGTTACCCAGCAGGTACAGGTCACCAATCGCATCGAGGATCTTGTGCTTCACGAATTCGTCTTCGTAGCGAAGGCCGTCTTCGTTCAGTACACCATCGGAATCAACCACGATCGCGTTTTCAACGCTGCCGCCGAGTGCGAGGTTGTGCTTGCGCAGGTACTCGATGTCACTCATGAAACCGAAAGTACGGGCGCGGCTGACTTCTTTTACGAACGAAGTGCTGGAAAAATCCACGCTTGCACTTTGGGTGCGGTCCCGGAAAACCGGGTGATCGAAATCGATCTCGAAGCTCACCTTGAACCCTTCGAAAGGGACGAAAGTGGCGCGCTTGTCGCCGTCTTCCACTGTCACTTCACGCAGGATGCGGATGAATTTCTTGGCGGCGTCCTGCTCTTCCAGGCCAGCCGATTGAATCAGGAATACGAACGGTCCAGCGCTGCCATCCATGATCGGGACTTCGGACGCGGAGAGCTCGACGTAGGCGTTATCGATGCCCAGGCCAGCCATGGCCGAGAGCAAGTGCTCTACCGTGTCCACTTTGACGTCGCCGTTGATCAGCGTCGTCGACATAGTGGTTTCACCGACGTTTTCCGCGCGGGCAGGAATCTGCACCACAGGGTCGAGGTCAGCGCGACAAAACACAATGCCAGTGTCGACAGGCGCAGGCTTGAGGGTCAGGTAGACCTTCTCCCCGGAGTGCAGGCCTACACCTGTGGCACGGATAATATTTTTCAGTGTGCGTTGTTTAATCATGGCTTGGGCCGCTTCAGCGCAAATTGCGAACTGGTATCAACAAAGGCTGGCGATAATAGCAGACCGAGCCTTTGCTGAACACCAATCACCGTCATAGCCCTGATACATTCCATCAATCGGCCTGACGACGCAGGAATGCCGGGATGTCCAGGTAATCCAGATCGTCCTGCGGGTTCATCTTCGCGGCAGTCGCAGCACCGGCCTGAGCCTGGTTGCGCATGACGGTCGGACGGTCCAGGTCACGGTAGTTCACCGCCGGAGCTTCCTGACGCGCAGGAGCCGGTTGTTGAACCTGAGCGGCAGCCATGGAGGTGTGAACGGTATTGTCGATGACCTTCACAGGCTTCTCGATTTTCGCGCCCAGACCGGTGGCAACCACGGTGACGTGCAGTTCGTCGCGCATGTCCGGATCGATAACGGTACCGACCTTGACCATTGCGTGCTCGGAAGCGAAGGCTTCGATGATGCTACCCACGTCGGAGTACTCACCCAGGGACAGGTCGGGACCTGCGGTGATGTTCACCAGGATGCCGCGTGCGCCTTGCAGGTTCACGTCTTCCAGCAGCGGGTTGCGGATGGCCGCTTCGGTCGCTTCACGTGCACGGTTCGGACCGCTGGCGCAGCCAGTGCCCATCATCGCCATGCCCATTTCGCTCATCACGGTACGCACGTCGGCGAAGTCGACGTTGATCATGCCCGGACGCTTGATGATGTCGGAGATACCGCGAACGGCACCGGCCAGTACGTCGTCAGCCTTGGCGAAAGCCGACAAGAGGCTTGCGTCTTTACCGAGGATGGTCAGCAGCTTCTCGTTAGGGATGGTGATCAACGAGTCGACGCTTTCGGAGAGCATGCGGATGCCTTCGTCGGCGATCTGCATACGCTTGCGGCCTTCGAACGGGAACGGACGGGTCACGACCGCAACGGTCAGGATGCCCATTTCCTTGGCCACTTCGGCGATGATCGGTGCAGCACCGGTACCGGTACCGCCGCCCATGCCAGTGGTGATGAACACCATGTTGGTGCCCTGCAGGACTTCGGCAATGCGCTCACGGTCTTCGAGAGCGGCCTGACGACCTACTTCAGGGTTGGCGCCAGCGCCCAGACCTTTGGTCACGCCGGTACCCAGTTGCAGGATGGTGCGCGCGCCGATGTTTTTCAGCGCTTGAGCATCAGTGTTGGCGCAGATGAATTCGACGCCTTCGATGTTGCTCTTGACCATGTGGTTGACAGCGTTGCCGCCGCCACCGCCAACACCGATAACTTTGATTACCGGGCTTGCGGGGATGTTGTCTACGAGTTCGAACATTTTCCCTCTCCTTACATTCTCTAGTTTTTTCGCCTACTGCATTTTTGTAACGGTGTTGCGGTAAAGCTTTAGAAGTTGCCTTGAACCCACTTCTTCAATCGGTCCAGCAACGGCGCCTGTGGCTCCTCGTTGCTGTAGCTGTCGCGGCTGCCGATGCCCGAGAACGAGATCCCGTCGGACTGCTTCTGCAGGCCGTACATCAACAAGCCCACGCCAGTGGAATAAATCGGGTTGCGCACCACGTCATCCAGGCCCTTCACGCCATGCGGCACGCCCAGGCGCACCGGCATGTGGAAGATTTCTTCGGCCAGTTCGGTGGCACCTTCCATCTTCGACGTACCGCCGGTCAGGACGATGCCCGCCGGGATCAGGTCTTCGTAGCCGCTGCGACGCAGTTCGGCCTGGATCAGGGTGAACAGTTCGTCGTAACGCGGCTCGACCACTTCGGCCAGGGCCTGACGCGACAGTTCGCGCGGTGGACGGTCGCCAACGCTCGGCACCTTGATGGTTTCGCCGGCACCGGCCAGTTTGGCCAGGGCGCAGGCGTAGCGGATCTTGATCTCTTCGGCGTACTGGGTCGGGGTGCGCAACGCCATGGCGATGTCGTTGGTCACCTGATCACCGGCAATCGGGATCACCGCGGTGTGGCGGATCGCGCCTTCGGTGAAGATCGCGATGTCGGTGGTGCCGCCGCCGATGTCGACCAGGCACACGCCCAGCTCTTTTTCGTCGTCAGTCAGTACCGAGTAGGCCGAGGCCAGTTGCTCGAGAATGATGTCGTCGATTTCCAGACCGCAGCGACGCACGCACTTTTCAATGTTCTGGGCGGCGTTGACGGCGCAGGTGACCACGTGAACCTTGGCTTCCAGACGAACGCCGGACATGCCCAGAGGCTCGCGCACGCCTTCCTGGTTATCGATCACGTAATCCTGCGGCAGGGTGTGCAGCACGCGCTGGTCAGCCGGGATCGCCACAGCCTGGGCGGCGTCGAGTACGCGCTCCAGGTCAGCCGAACTCACTTCGCGATCACGAATCGCCACGATGCCGTGGGAGTTCAGGCTGCGGATGTGATTGCCGGCCACGCCGACGAACGCCGAGTGAATGCGGCAGCCCGCCATCAGTTGGGCTTCTTCGATCGCGCGCTGGATCGATTGCACGGTGGACTCGATGTTCACCACCACGCCCTTCTTCAGGCCGCGGGACGGGTGAGTACCGATACCGACGATTTCCAGCGTGCCGTCGTCCGCGACCTCGCCTACCAGCGCCACCACCTTGGAGGTGCCGATATCCAGACCGACGATCATTTTGCCGCTTTGCACGTTTGCCATGGGTCCTGCCTCTTCTTAATTCTTTGCGACAGCGGGTTGGGCTGTCGTCGGCGCTACTGGTTCCCGCCAGCCAACAGCGAGGCCGTTGGCGTAGCGCAGATCGATGCGCGCAATGTTCGTAATCTGGTCTTTAAGCGTCTTGTCATAGATGGCAATGAAGCGGCGCATCTTTTCCACCAGGTTGCCGCGTCCCAGCAGCAACTCGATGCCGGGGCCGGAGCTGCCGGCACCGGTGGTCAGGAACCAGCTGCCACGTTCACGCAGTTCCAGGCGCGCGATCGAGAAGCCCAGCGGCCGGAGCATCTGGCTCAGCACCTGATACTGCTGCATCACTTGCTGCTGGGCCCGTTGTGGGCCGAACAGCTGTGGCAGGTGTTCGTAGTTCGCCAACTCCTTTGGCGTGAAGGCCTGACCCTGGTTGTTGAGCAGCGACTCGTCGCCCCAACGGGCCACCGGCAGTTGCTCTTCGAGGCGGATCACCACCTGGTCCGGCCACACCCGGCGTACTTCGGCGTGGGCGATCCATGGCATCTGCTCAAGCTCGGTACGCATGCTGGCCAGATCAATGGTGAAGAAGCTCGACGCCACGTACGGGGCGATTCGCTGCTGCACCGCTTGCTGACTGATGTAGCTCAGGTCGCCCTGCACGGCGATCTTGGTGATCGGCCGGTCGGCGTACGGCAGCAAACGCTGCGCGCCTTCGTAGGTACCGAACCCGAGCGCCACCAGCAGCACCGGCCAGAACAGGCTTTTCAGAAAGCCGAAATTGGCTTTCGGCAGGCGCGCGGACATCGGCTCTTTGGCCACCATTCGGCTGGCACCCCGCGGCACCGGCTTGCGGCCGGGCGCGGGTGGCTGATGTCTGAGATGAGCGCCTTGCATGGTCTTAACCTCGCGCCTCTGTGTTACCGGAGCCTTCAACACTGGCGGCCAGAATGGCCAGAACCAGTTGCTGGAAGTCCAGACCGGCAGCACGGGCCGCCATCGGCACCAGACTGTGATCGGTCATGCCCGGTGCGGTGTTCACTTCCAGGAACCAGAACTGTCCGTCGGCGTCCTGCATCACGTCCGCCCTGCCCCAACCGGCAATACCCAGCGCCTCACAGGCCTTGGCCGTGAGATCCATGAGTTCTTGCTCTTTGGCGGCATCCAGCCCGCACGGAATGCGGTACTGGGTATCGTTGGCGATGTACTTGGCGTCGTAGTCGTAGAACGTGTGCGGTGTACCCAGGGCGATAGGAGGCAACACCTGGTCACGCAGGGTGGCGATGGTGAACTCCGGACCTTGAATCCATTGTTCAACCAAGACTTGCGAATCGTAGGTACTGGCCGCTTTCCATGCGTCGATCAACTCGGACGCAGAACTCACTTTGGCCATCCCGATACTTGAACCTTCATGCGCCGGTTTGACGATCAAAGGGAAGCCCAGTTCCGTCGCCGCGGAAATACAATCGGCTTCGCTGCACAGCACGGCGTGACGCGGCGTCGGAATCCCGAGGCTGTGCCAGACCTGCTTGGTGCGCAGCTTGTCCATCGCCAGTGCCGAGGCGAGGATGCCGCTGCCGGTGTAAGGAATACCGGCGCATTCGAGCAGGCCCTGCATCGAGCCGTCTTCACCGCCACGACCGTGGAGAATGATGAACGCGCGGTCGATCTTTTCATTCAGCAGACGCTGCAGAAAATCCTCGCCGACGTCGATCCCGAACGCGTCCACGCCCGCGCTTTGCAGCGCGTCGAGCACAGCGTTACCGGATTTCAGCGAAACCTCACGCTCGGCACTCATGCCACCGAACAGCACGGCGACACGGCCGAAGTCTTTCGGCGCGATGGTGGAGAACAGGTTGGCGTAGGCAGCAGTCATTTCAACTTCCCCTCGACCGACGCGGCCACGGCGCCGGCGAACAATTCACTTTTCAACAGCTTCGGCGCGAGACCGCCGATATCCCCGGCACCCTGGCACAGCAGGATGTCGCCGGCACGCAGCAGCGGTTTGACCAGCGGCGCGAGGTCGACACCGCGCTCGATGTAGATCGGGTCGAGCTGACCGCGCTGACGGATGCTGTTGCACAGCTTGCGGCTGTCCGCGCCCGGGATCGGCTCTTCGCCCGCCGGATAGACTTCCATCAGCAACAGCACGTTGGCATCGGCCAGTACATTGACGAAATCGTCGTACAGGTCACGGGTGCGGCTGTAACGGTGCGGCTGATAGACCATCACCAGACGGCGCTCCGGCCAGCCACCGCGCACGGCTTTGATCACGGCCGCGACTTCAGTCGGGTGGTGACCGTAGTCGTCGACCAGCATCACGTTGCCGCCTTCCACCGGCAATTCGCCGTAGACCTGGAAGCGTCGGCCAACGCCCTGGAACCCGGACAGGCCCTGAACGATGGCTTCGTCGCTGACGCCTTCGTCGGTGGCGATGCAGATGGTCGCCAGCGAGTTGAGCACGTTGTGGTTGCCCGGCATGTTCACGGAAACATCCAGCGGCTCGCGGTCAGGACGCAGCACGGTGAAGAAGGTCTGCATGCCCTGCTGACGCACATTGATGGCACGCACGTCGGCGTCTTCGCTGAAGCCGTAGGTCACGGTCGGACGTTTGACCAGCGGCAGGATTTCACGCACCACCGGATCGTCCAGGCACATCACCGCCAAACCGTAGAACGGCAGGTTGTGCAGGAACTCAACGAAGGTTTTCTTCAGTTTGTTGAAGTCACCGTCGTAGGTCGCCATGTGGTCGGCGTCGATGTTGGTGACAACAGCCACCAGCGGTTGCAGGTGCAGGAAGCTCGCATCGCTTTCGTCGGCTTCAGCGATCAGGTAGCGGCTGGTACCGAGCTGGGCATTGGTGCCCGCGGCATTCAGACGGCCACCGATGACGAAGGTCGGGTCCAGACCACCAGCGGCGAACACCGAAGCGATCAGGCTAGTGGTGGTGGTTTTGCCGTGGGTGCCGGCGACGGCGATGCCGTGGCGATAGCGCATCAGCTCGGCGAGCATCTCGGCACGCGGTACCACCGGGATTCGACGCTCAAGGGCGGTCGCCACTTCCGGGTTGGAGGTGTTCACAGCGCTCGAGACCACCAGCACGTCGGCGGTCGCAGCGTTCTCGGCGCGGTGGCCGATATAGATGTGCGCACCAAACGATTCCAGACGCTCGGTCACCGGCGAAGCCTTCAGATCGGAACCGGACACTTCGTAGCCCAGGTTCAACAACACTTCGGCAATCCCGCACATGCCCACGCCGCCGATACCGACGAAGTGGATGCGACGGATGCGGCGCATTTCCGGTTGTGGCATGGCTTTCTGATTCTCAACCATGAGCCACCTCCAGGCAGGTATCGACCACGCTACGGGTGGCATCGGGTTTGGCCAGACGGCGGGCCGCTTGGGCCATTTCTTCGAGTCGTTGCGGTTGCATCAAGACCTCTGTCAGGCGCGCGGCAAGGTCCGCGGCACCAGTCGTTCTTTGCGGCATCACGAAGGCAGCGCCTTCACGGGCCAAATAATCGGCGTTGCGGGTCTGGTGATCGTCGATCGCGTGGGGCAAAGGCACCAGCATCGAGGGCAGACCAACGGCAGCCAGCTCACTGATGGTCAGCGCGCCAGCGCGGCACACCACCAGGTCAGCCCAGCCATAGGCCTGGGCCATGTCTTTGATAAAGGGCTGCACCTGCGCATCCACGCCGGCGGCGCGGTAGCGCTCTGCAGTCACTTCATCGTGGTTTTTGCCGGCCTGATGAAACACTTCCGGACGCAAATCGGCAGGGACTTGCGCCAGGGCTTCAGGCAGCAACTTGTTCAACGGTTCTGCGCCCAGGCTTCCGCCGAGGATCAGCAAACGCGCTTTGCGCCCGGCCAGAGCCGGTCGCGATGTTTCGAGGAACAGCTCGCTGCGCACCGGGTTTCCGGTGGTACGGCGGGAGTCCGACAGAGTAAAGGTGTCGGGGAACGCTTCACACACCCGGGCGGCGAACGGCACCAGCAACCGATTGGCGGTGCCGGCCACGGCGTTCTGCTCGTGAACGATCACCGGCACACCGGCCAGTTTCGCGGCAATCCCGCCAGGCCCGGTCACATAACCACCGAAGCCGACCACGCAGACTGGACGCAGCTTGCGAATCACCGCCCGCGCCTGCCACACCGACTTGAGCAACATGAACGGTGCCTTGAGCAGCGACAGCTTGCCCTTGCCACGCAACCCGGTGGCATTGATGCGATGCAGTTCAAGACCTGCAGCCGGCACCAGTTCGTTTTCGATCCCGCGTGGCGTGCCGAGCCAATGCACGGTGTAGCCGCGCGCCTGGAATTCGCGGGCACAGGACAGCGCCGGGAACACGTGGCCGCCGGTGCCGCCGGCCATGATCAATACGTTAGCGCCCATGGTTCGGCTCCTCGGCGAAGTCGCTCTCATGGAACTCCATCTCTTCACTGCCCAGGTGGGTCCGACTCTCCCACTCGATCCTCAGCAACAAGCCAAGGCAGGCGCAGCAGATCACCAGGGAACTGCCGCCATAACTGAGGAACGGCAGGGTCAGGCCCTTGGTCGGCAGCAGACCGACGTTCACCCCGATGTTGATCAGGAACTGACCGATCCACAGGAACGACAGACCGTAAGCCACATAAGCGGCGAAGAACTGCTTGGCTTTTTCGGCCCACAGACCGATGTACATGCCGCGAATACACACGAAGACGAACAGCGCGACGGTGCACAGCGAACCGACGGCGCCGAGCTCTTCGGCCAGCACCGAGAACACGAAGTCGGTGTGCGCTTCAGGCAGGTAGAACTGTTTCTGCACGCTGTTGCCCAGGCCAACGCCCAGCCACTCACCGCGACCGAAGGCAATCAACGCCTGCGACAACTGATAACCGGCGCCGAACTGGTCGGCCCACGGGTCGGCGAAGTTAGTCAGACGCGCCATCCGGTAGGGCTGCATCTGAATCAGCAAGACCACGGCCCCGACTGCCAGTACCACCATCAGCGAGAAGCGGAACAGCCCGACCCCGCCAAGGAACAGCATCGCCGCCGCAGCCCCCATCATTACCACGGTGGCACCGAAGTCCGGCTCCATCAGCAACAGACCCGCCATGGGCAGCAGCACGATGAACGGCTTGAAAAAGCCCATCCAGCTCTCGCGCACTTCTTTCTGCCGACGCACCAGATAACCGGCGAGGTAAATCACTACGAAGACTTTGGCGATCTCCGACGGCTGTACGTTGAAGAAGCTGAAACCGATCCAGCGCATCGAACCGTTCACTTCACGGCCGATCCCGGGGACGATCACCATCACCAGCAGACCGAATGCACCGATCAGCATCATCCAGCCCAGACGCTGCCAAGTGGCGATCGGAATCATCATGGTGATGATGCAGGCACCCAGGCCCAGCGCCACATAGATCAGGTGGCGAATCATGTAGTACAGCGCGCTGCCCGACTGCGCCGCCGCCACTTCGGTGGAGGCCGAGGCGATCATGATCAGGCCAAGGCCCAGGAGCGCCAGGCAACCGGCGAGCATCGGGAAGTCGAGGTCGATGCCACGGCCGGTGATGATCGGCGACGGGTACGGCTTGATGATATTGCGCAGGCTCATGCCAGATCCTCCACGGCGCGGACGAACTGGTGACCACGGTCTTCGTAATTCTTGAACATGTCGAAACTGGCGCAGGCCGGCGACAGCAGCACTACGTCACCCGGCTGGGCGACTGCGCGGCACTGTGCAACGGCGTCGACCAGCGAGGTCGCGCGAATCAGTGGCACGGCGTCACCGATAGCCTCACCGATCTTGTCGGAGTCGCGGCCCATCAGGATCACGGCGCGGCAGTTGGCCGCAACCGGACCACGCAAATCGTTGAACTCGGCGCCTTTGCCGTCGCCACCGGCGATCAGCACGACCTTGCCGTCGATATCCGCACCCAGGCCTTCGATGGCAGCCAGTGCAGCACCGACGTTGGTGGCCTTGGAATCGTTGTAGTAACCGACGCCATCGAGATCACGCAGCCACTGGCAGCGGTGTTCGAGGCCGGTGAAGTTACGCAGGGCATCAAGCATGGCGTCGAACGGCAAGCCGACCGCATGGCCGAGCGCCAGCGCCGCGAGGGCGTTCGCCTGGTTATGCGCGCCGCGCACTTTCAGTTCGCGCACCGGCATCAGGTTCTGGAATTCGAAGGCCAGGTATTTCTCGCCGTCTTCTTCGCGCAGGCCGAAGGCCTTGAAATCCGGTTTGTTCAGGCCGAAGGTCCAGCAAGGCTGGCCTTCGCCGATCAGCGGACGACTGAGTGCATCCTGACGATTGACCACGAACTGCTTCGCGCCACGGAAGATCCGGTGCTTGGCCAGGTGGTACGCCGGCAGGCCGCTGTAGCGGTCCATATGGTCTTCGCTAATGTTCAGCACGGTGGCCACTTCAGCGTTGAGCTGGTCGGTGGTTTCCAGCTGGAAGCTCGACAGCTCCATCACGTACAGCTCGACGTCATCGCTGAGCAGTTCCAGTGCTGGCGTACCGAGGTTGCCGCCCACCGCGACGCGTTTGCCGGCCGCAGCCGCCATCTCGCCGACCAAAGTGGTGACGGTGCTTTTCGCGTTGGAACCGGTGATGGCCACGATCGGCGCCCGCGCGTTACGCGCGAACAGCTCGATGTCGCCGGCCATTTTCACGCCACGGGCGGCAGCGGCTTGCAGGGCCGGGGTCGCCAGCGCCAGGCCAGGGCTCACGTAGAGCTCGTCGGCACGGCACAGGAATTCGACGTCCAGCTCGCCACAACGCACTTCCACGTGCGGATAGTCACGCTTGAGCGTGGCCAGTTCCGGTGGATTGTCCCGCGTATCGGCGACGGCAAACGACACGCCCCGGTTCGCCAGGAAGCGAACCAGGGACATGCCGCTCTTGCCGAGGCCGACAACGATGCGGAAGTGGTCAGAAGCGATCAGAGACACTCGTTCTACCTCAGCTTCAGGGTGGCAAGGCCGATCAGCACGAGAATCACGGTGATGATCCAGAAACGGACGATCACGCGTGGCTCGGGCCAGCCCTTGAGTTCAAAGTGGTGGTGAATCGGTGCCATGCGGAACACACGGCGACCGGTCAGCTTGAAAGAGGCAACCTGGATAACCACCGACAGGGTTTCCATCACGAACACGCCGCCCATGATGAACAGGACGATTTCCTGACGGACGATCACTGCGATGGTGCCCAGTGCCGCGCCCAGTGCCAGAGCACCGACGTCGCCCATGAACACTTGCGCCGGATAGGTGTTGAACCAGAGGAATCCGAGGCCGGCACCGATCAGTGCGCCGCAGAACACGATCAGTTCGCCCGCGCCCGGCACGTAAGGGATCAGCAGGTATTCGGCGAATTTCACGTTACCCGACAGGTAGCAGAAAATCCCCAGACCGCCGCCGACCATCACGGTTGGCATGATCGCCAGACCGTCGAGACCGTCGGTCAGGTTGACCGCGTTGCTCGAACCGACGATCACGAAGTAGGTCAGCACGATGAACCCTGCGCCCAGCGGAATGCTGTAGTCCTTGAGCATCGGCAGGATCAGCGTGGTTTCCACCGGCGTGGTGGCGGTCATATAAAGGAAGATCGCCGCGCCCAGACCGAACACCGACTGCCAGAAATACTTCCAGCGGCTTGGCAAGCCACGGGAGTTCTTCTCGATCACTTTGCGGTAGTCGTCGACCCAGCCGATGGCACCGAACAGCAGCGTCACCAGCAGCACGACCCAGACGTAGCGGTTGCTCAGGTCAGCCCACAGCAGGGTGCTGACACCGATGGAAGACAGAATCAGTGCGCCACCCATGGTCGGCGTACCCGACTTGGACAGGTGCGATTGCGGGCCGTCATTGCGAACGGACTGGCCGATCTGACGGTTCTGCAGGGTGCGGATCATCCACGGGCCATAGCACAGCGACAAAACCAGCGCGGTCAGCACACCGAGGATCCCGCGCAGGGTCAGGTACTGGAAGACCGCGAAGCCTTTGTAGAACTGTTGCAGATACTCCGCTAGCAGCAGCAGCATTAATGTTTCTCCAGACTGGACCCGCACAGAGCCGCAACGATGTTTTCCATCGCTGCACTGCGCGAACCCTTGATCAAAATGGTGGTGTTTGTGTCCTGCTCGGCGTCGAGGGCCTGGATCAGTTCGGCTTGCGTGCCGAAGTGATGCGCCTCTTTACCGAATGCGTTCACGGCGTGGACCATGTTCGGCCCGACCGCGTAAAGCGCGGAAACCTTGCCCCGGGCGTATTCGCCCACGTCGCGGTGCCCCTGCTCCGCCCAGTCGCCCAACTCGCCGATATCTCCGAGCACCAGGACGGTGCGGCCGGAAAAGCCGGCGAGTATATCAACGGCCGCGCACATGGAGGTGGGGTTTGCGTTGTAAGTGTCATCGATCACGCGCATGCCGTTCTTCGCCAGTTGCGCGACGGTGCGACCCTTGACCGGTTGTACTGCGCCAAGCCCGGTGGCAATGCCGAACAGCGACACGCCCAAGGCGTGAGCGGCAGCGGCGGCAGCCATGGCGTTGGCGACGTTATGGGTGCCGAGCAGGTTCAGTTGAACGTGCTCCACACCTTCAGGTGTATGCAGGTTGAAGGCCGGGCAACCCCGGGCATCGGTGCTCAGGTCGCTGGCGTGGAAATCTGCCTGAGGATTGCTCAGGGAGAAGGTCAGCACTTTGCGTGCACCGGCGCGGAGCTTCCAGATACCAAAGGCCTTGTCATCGAGGTTGAGCACAGCGACGCCATCCGCCGCCAGCCCGTCGATGATCTCGCCTTTGGCTTCGACGATTTTTTCCGGCCCGCCGAACTCGCCAACGTGGGCGGTGCCAGCGTTGTTGAGGATCGCCACGTGTGGCTTGGTCAGCCCGACGGTGTAGGCGATTTCACCCAGACGCGAAGCGCCCAGTTCGATTACGGCGGCGGTGTGTTCCGGGGCCAGTTCGAGCAGGGTCAGCGGTGCGCCCAGATCATTGTTCAGATTGCCGCGCGTCGCCAGCACCGGACCGCGGGTACGCAAGATGCTCGCGAGCATTTCCTTGACCGTGGTCTTGCCGCTGGAGCCAGTGATGGCCGCGACTGGCTGGGTGAATGCGGCACGGTTCAACGCACCCAACTGGCCGAGGGCCTGGCGGGTGTCCTTGACCAGCAGTTGCGGCAAGGTGCTGTCGACGACTTCGCGCTCGACCAGTGCCGCCACCGCGCCCTTGCCGGCGACGTCGTTCAGATAGTCGTGACCATCGAAGCGCGGACCGGTCAGGGCAATAAACAGTTGGCCAGCGGTGATCGCACGGCTGTCGATGCTGACGCCATCGAAACTGGCATCGCTGCTGATCAGACGGGCGTCGAGCACGTTGGTCAGTTCGCTCAATGTCAGGGCCTTAAGCATGGGCCACCTCCCACGCGGTGAGGGCATGATCGGCCTCGACCAGATCGGAGAAAGCGTGCCGCTCGCCGTTGATTTCCTGATAGTCCTCGTGACCTTTGCCGGCCAGCACGATCACGTCATCCGCCGAAGCACCAGCAATCAGTTGAGCAATCGCCTGACCGCGGCCAGCGACGAAGGTGACGTTATCCACAGCGCTGAAACCGGCGCGGATGTCGTCAAAAATCTGCGCCGGGTCTTCCGTGCGCGGGTTGTCATCGGTGACCAGCACGCGGTCAGCCAGACGCTCGACTACTTCGGCCATCAGCGGACGCTTGCCGCGATCACGATCACCGCCACAGCCGAACAGGCACAGCAACTGGCCTTTGACGTGTGGGCGCAATGCGCTCAGAACTTTTTCCAGCGCATCTGGGGTGTGGGCGTAATCGACCACCACCAGCGGCTGAGTGCCGCCACCCAGACGCTGCATGCGTCCGGCCGGGCCTTCGAGTTTCGGCAGCACCTTGAGAATTTCGTCGAGAGCATAATCCAGACCGAGCAAGGCGCCGACCGCCGCCAGTACGTTGCTCAGGTTGAATCGACCGAGCAGCGTGCTGCGCAGATGATGTTCACCCTGCGGCGTGACCAGCGTGGCGCGTACGCCGTGGTCATCGAATTGCGCTTCACGGCAGAACAGGTAGGCGCTGCTGTCGAGCAGGCTGTAGGTGATCAGGCGCGAATCGCGTTTTTCGGCGGCCAGTTGCCGACCGAAATCGTCGTCGAGGTTGACCACGCGGCACTTCAGGTCATTCCAGGCGAACAGCTTGGCCTTGGCCTCGGCATACGCCTCCATGGTGCCGTGGTAATCCAGGTGATCGCGGGACAGGTTGGTCATTACCGCGACGTCGAACGCCAATGCGGTAACGCGGCCCTGGTCCAGACCGTGTGACGAGACTTCCATGGCCACGGCTTTGGCCCCGGCCTTTTTCAGGTCGCCCAAGGTTGCTTGCACGGCGATCGGATTCGGCGTGGTGTGCAGGCCGCTTTCCAGCGCGCCATAGAAGCCGGAGCCCAGCGTACCGACGATGCCGCAGTGCTGACCGAGCAGATCCAGTGCCTGCGCGACCAGTTGGGTCACGCTGGTCTTGCCGTTGGTGCCGGTGACGCCGATCAGGTTCAGGTGATGGCTCGGTTCGCCATAAAAGCGCCCGGCGATGTCGGACAGCTGCGCCGCCAAGCCTTTGACCGGAATCAACGGCACTTCGGTGATCGGCAGCACGGTGGCGCCTTCCACTTCATAGGCAACCGCCGCCGCGCCGCGCTGCAAGGCATCGGCGATGTGCGCACGGCCATCGAACTTGCCGCCCGGCACGGCGAGGAACAGGTCACCCGCGCGTACGTTGCGGCTGTCCAGCGCCAACTCACGGATCAGCAGATCGTGGCCGGCGTGGGGGAATATCTTGTTCAGACTCAGAGACATCAGCCGCGCCCTCCATTGGCTTTCAGCGGAACGACCGGGGTAGCGTTGGCCTGTTGAGTGGTCGGCAGGTTGTCCGGGGTCACGTTCATCAGACGCAGGGTGCCGGACATCACACGACTGAACACCGGCGCCGACACCAGACCACCGAAGTAACCGGCCTTGGACGGTTCATCGATCACCACCACGATGGCGTAACGCGGATCGCTCATCGGGCCGAAACCGGCGAACAGCGAACGGTACGAGTTTTCGGCGTAGCCCTTGGTGCCCACCGACGTTTTACGTGCAGTACCCGACTTGCCGGCCACGTGATACGCCGGCACCTGCGCACGGAACACGCCGCGCGGTGCTTCGATCACTTGTTGCAGCATGCCTTGCATGGTTTTCGCGACCGCTTCCGGCAGTACCTGGGTGGTCTGCGGCGGCTTGTCGGTTTTGATCAGGGTCAGCGGTGCCAGACGACCGTTGTTGGCCAGCGCCGAGAACGCGTGAACCAGCTGGATCGCCGTCACGGAAATACCGTAGCCGTAAGACAGCGTCGCAGTTTCGGCCTTGCGCCATTCACGGTAATTCGGCAGGTTGCCGACGCGCTCGCCCGGGAAGCCGAGGCCGGTGTCCTGGCCGAGGCCGACTTTCTGTGCGAGGCGGAAAATGGTTTCGCCACCAATATCGAACGCAACCTTACTCATGCCGACGTTACTGGAATTGATCAGGATGCCGGTCAGGTCGAGTACCGGACCTTCGGTCTTCGACACGTCCTTGATGGTGTATTTGCCGATCTGCAGGGAGCCCGGGTACACCTCGACGGTGTCGCTCGGTTTCCAGCGGCCGGTTTCGATCGCGGCACTCATCGAGATCGCTTTCATGGTCGAACCCGGTTCGAACACGTCGATCATCGCGCGGTTACGCATCATCGCCGGCTGCAGATTGCGACGGTTGTTCGGGTTGTAGGTCGGCTGGTTGACCATGGCGAGAATCTCGCCGGTCTTCACGTCCATGATCACCAGGCTGCCGGCCTTGGCGCCGTTCTCGATGATCGCATTGCGCAGCTCGCGGTTGGCCAGGTATTGCAGACGCAGGTCAATCGACAACGCCAAGGGCTTGCCGGCCTTGGCGTTTTTGGTGACCTGGACATCCTTGATCAGCCGACCGCGCCGATCCTTGATGACCTGCCGCTTGCCCGGGACACCGGCCAGCCACTCGTCGTAGGCCAGCTCGACGCCTTCACGCCCGTGATCGTCAATGTCGGTAAAGCCGACCATATGTGCGGTAACTTCACCGGCCGGATAGAAGCGGCGGAATTCTTCGATGCCGTAAACGCCCGGCACTTTCAGATCGAGCACAGCCTGGCCCTGCTCGGGGGTCAGCCCGCGCACCAGATAAATGAATTCTTTGTTGGCCTGGGCTTCGAGACGTTCGGCCAGGGCTTTCGGATCCTGCCCCAGCGCAGCGGCCAGCGCCGGCCACTTCTCTTTGGCGGTCTGCATTTCCTTGGCGTTGGCCCACAGGGTCGTCACCGGGGTGCTCACGGCCAACGGCTCGCCGTTACGGTCGGTGATCAGACCACGGTGAGCAGGAATCGGAATATGACGCAGACTGCGCGCGTCGCCCTGACCTTTGAGGAAGTCACGGTCAACCACTTGCAGGTCGATGATGCGCCAGCAGATCGCCGCAACCATCACGCCGAGCAGTGCCACCATCAGGCGGAAGCGCCACGGGAAGAGTGCCCCTTCGAGTTTCATCATGGCGCCACCATCTTCACGTCAGCCGCGCCAGGGATGTGCATCTTCAGTTGTTCGGTGGCCAGCACTTCGATGCGGCTGTGCGCAGTCCAGGTGCTTTGCTCGAGAATCAGGCGCCCCCACTCGGCCTGCGCCTTGTCGCGCACGCTGAGTTCGTTATAAAGATTGTTGAGCAACTGCCGGTTCCAGTGCGCGCTGTAAGACACGCCGATGGCCGACACGAGCACGCCGATAAACAGCAGCAGCATGATAAAGCTGCCGCCCGGCAGGGGCTTGGCGAAAAGCTTGCTCACCGCAACTTCTCCGCGACACGCATGACAGCGCTACGGGAACGTGGGTTGGCTTTGAGTTCGGCGTCGGAGGCCGTCTGCGCTTTGCCGTGGATTTTGATTTTCGGTTCGAACGCCACGTGGCGCACGGGCAGGTTGCGTGGCAGGTTGTCAGCTTCGCCTTTCACCAGCTTGCGCATGAACAGTTTGACGATGCGGTCTTCCAGCGAGTGGAAGCTGATGACCACCAGACGGCCACCGATCTCCAGAGCATCCAGTGCGGCTTCGAGGCCGGCTTCCAGATCGCCCAGTTCGTTGTTGACGTGAATGCGCAAACCCTGAAATGCACGGGTCGCCGGGTTCTTGCCCTTCTCCCACGCCGGGTTGGCGACTTTCAAGACTTCAGCCAGATCAGCGGTGCGCTCGAACGGCTTGATGTCGCGGCGCTCGGCCACGGCACGGGCCATGCGCCCGGAGAAACGTTCTTCGCCGTATTCCTTGAACACCCGGGCGATTTCTTCCACCGGCGCGGTGTTGACGAACTCGGCGGCGCTGATGCCACGGGACGGATCCATGCGCATGTCCAGCGGGCCGTCGTTAAGGAAACTGAAGCCGCGTTCGGCGTCGTCGAGCTGCGGCGAAGACACGCCGAGATCGAGCAGGATACCGCTGACATTGCCGCTCAGACCTCGCTCGGCAACCACCGAACCCAGCTCGGCAAAGCTGCGCTGCACAACGACAAAGCGGCCGTCTTCGGCCGCTAGCGTTTGCCCGGTGGCAATCGCTTGTGGATCTTTGTCGAACCCGATGAGCCGACCGTCCGTCCCGAGCTGGCTGAGGATCAGCCGACTGTGCCCGCCGCGCCCGAACGTACCGTCCAGATAGCAGCCATCAGGACGTACGGCGAGAGCCTCGACGGCTTCGTCAAGCAGTACGGTGATGTGGTTAAAGCCGCTATCAATAGTCACAGGATCAAATCACGCAGTTCATCAGGCATGGCGCCCGGTTGTTGAATAGCAGCAAGGTCAGCGGCAGACACCGCGTTCCATGCATCCTCGTCCCACAATTGGAACTTGTTCAGTTGGCCCACCAGCATCGCTTTCTTATCAAGCTTGGCGTATTCGCGCAGACGCGGTGGAACCAGAAAACGACCACTGCCGTCGAGTTCGAGGTCGACGGCATTACCAATCAATAAACGCTGCAGGCGACGGTTCTCTTCGCGAAGCGAAGGGAGCGCGCGCAACTTGGTTTCAATGATTTCCCACTCGTCGAGCGGGTAGACACACAGGCACGGATCAACGGCATCAATGGTCACGATCAATTGGCCGGAACTACGCGAAACGAGCTCGTCACGGTACCGGCTCGGCATGGCGAGACGGCCCTTTGCATCGAGACTGATAGCGTTAGCTCCGCGAAACACGTCAGCGTTTCTCCAATTTTTATCGTTTTGAGCTCAAAAAACCCACTTCATGCCACTTTCCGCCACTTGCGCACACTATAGGAATGCGCCCACCACACCGTCAAGGCGCGGATCAAAGGAAAACCCTTACAGAACGGAGATTTAGGAGCTTAAAAGGAGGGGTAACGACAATTTGGCGGATACTTTTGACCAATAACTTGATGCAGCACTGAAAGCTGCGCTCGGAAGTTAAAGTAATTTGTTAAGAGTAAGATTTTTTCGGTATTACAAAAGCGCTTCTGCTGTTGATTGAAGCAAGGTGGGAAATGGCTATTACCGCATTTGCCGCTGCCGGACTTTAGCGCAGGCCTGCCGATAATAACCAGCCCTGACGCCATTGATTCAAGCAGGGAAAGAAAAAGGTGGAGAGTCGATCTGTAAGCCGGGTTCTGTCTTGAACAGTCATTCGTCTACGATGGCCATCACTGGACATCTTTAGCAACCTACCCGGTCCCAGCGCGGGCCACGCCTTGGGACCCTATTTGGTCTTGCTCCAAGTGGGGTTTACCTAGCCACGAACTGTTGCCAGACGTGCGGTGCGCTCTTACCGCACCTTTTCACCCTTACCGGCGCCGAAGCGCTTAGGCGGTTATTTTCTGTGGCACTTTCCGTAGGCTCACGCCTCCCAGGCATTACCTGGCACTTCGCCCTATGGAGCCCGGACTTTCCTCCCCCCCCTAATTTTCATAGAGGGCAGCGACTGTCCGATCGACTCTCCGCCGCGCAGGTTAACGGCAGAGCGCCCGAAGAACAAGCGCTAATAGCCGTGAAACCTGTCTGCGCGACGGGTTACTCGCCCTTCTGCTGATCGAGTGCGACCTGGTACAGGACGTTTTTGCGCTCACCGGTAATTTGCGCAGCCAGGGCGGCAGCGCGCTTGAGCGGCATCTCTTCGAGCAGCAGATTGAGCACGCGCATCGCCTCGCTGCTGACCGCATCTTCAGACTCCGGTGCAGACCAGCCAGCCACCAGCACCACGCACTCGCCACGCTGCTGATTGCTGTCGGACTCGACAAATCCACGCAGCTCAGCCAGCGGCAAGCCCTTGAGCGTCTCGAAGGTCTTGGTGATTTCCCGGGCCAGCAACGCCTGACGCTCGCCACCAAACACCGCTTCCATGTCTTGCAGGCATTCGAGAA
The DNA here is from genome assembly GCF_054790485.1 of Pseudomonas sp. G3-39. Classification (NCBI taxonomy): domain Bacteria; kingdom Pseudomonadati; phylum Pseudomonadota; class Gammaproteobacteria; order Pseudomonadales; family Pseudomonadaceae; genus Pseudomonas; species Pseudomonas sp. G3-39. The sequence goes on from NZ_CP186497.1 coordinate 4,870,951, forward strand.
TGCGATGCGGGGCCTCGTAGAAAATCAGCGTGCGCGGCTCTTCTTTGACTGCTTCCAGGCGCGCCTTGCGCCCTGCCGACTTGGCCGGCAGGAAGCCTTCGAAGATGAACCGGTCGGAGGGCAGGCCCGCCGCCGACAGCGCCGCGATCAAAGCACAGGCGCCCGGCACCGGCACCACATTGATCCCCGCCGCCCGCGCCTGACGCACCAGGTGGTAACCCGGATCGGAAATCAGTGGCGTCCCGGCATCGGAAATCAGCGCGACGTTATCGCCCGCCAGCAAACGGGTAATAAAGCGGCTACCTTCATCACGCTCATTGTGTTCATGGCAGGCGGCCAACGGCGTGGCAATGCCGAAGTGCTGCATCAGCCGCGCCGAGTGCCGCGTGTCTTCAGCGGCGATCAGCGCCACTTCGCGGAGGATTTTCAGGGCCCGGGCGCTGATGTCGTCCAGGTTGCCGATGGGCGTCGCCACCACATAAAGCGAGCCAGCAGCGGAATTCAAAGGACCTGGAGCAGTCAAAGCGCACACCTCGTGTTCGGTAAAAGCCGGCATTGTAACGCGTCATGAGGCTTGCGAACCGTATGAGCCGAGCACGGTTTTGCACGCAGTTGTGCGCCGCTGCAACATTTACTCCAGCTAAATTGATTGATTCACGCCAGTAACATCGCGCCCCGGCCAGTGCTTGGGTACAATTCCACGCTAATTTGATCGAGTATCAGGAACACTTACATGATCGCTTGCCTGCGGCTGTTCACTGCCCTCTGCCTCGCTGCCTTGCTGGCGGCCTGCGCCAGCTCCCCTTCCTCCAGCCTTGGCGAACTTCCACGGACTCCGGATGCCAGCATCGAGCAACTGCTCGAACAGGCGACCCAGGCCAAGACGCCGGAAAAAGCCGCGCTGTTGCGCTTGAGCGCGGCAGACCTGGCATATCGCCAGGGCAACGCCGGCCAGTCCGCGCAGATCCTGCAACAAGTGCCGATGGAGCAGTTGAAGCCAGGCCAGCAGATCTTCGCCAGCACCCTGTCCGCTGAGCTGGCGATGACTCGCAATCAGCCGAAAGCCGCGCTGACGGCCCTGAGCCATCCGAGCCTGCAGCATCTGAGCGAAATGCCGGAAGATCAGCAAGTGCGCACCGGCACCGTGCATGCCCGCGCACTGGAAGCCGACGGCCAGACCCTGGCTGCCGCTCGCGAGCGGATCTTCATCGCACCGATGCTCAAAGGCGAAGTCGCGAGCAAGAATCATGAGGCGATCTGGACCCTGATCGCTTCGCTGCCGACCGATCAGTTGCAACCCAACACCGCCGACGATCTCGGCGGCTGGATGGGTCTGGCCCTGGCCGTGAAAACCGCCGGCACTCTGGAACAGCAGCAAGCGGCGATCGATGCCTGGCGCGCGCAGAATCCAAAACACCCGGCTGCGATCAACCTGCCGCTGCCCCTGACCAAACTCAAGGAACTGGCCAGCCAGCCCCTGAGCAAGATCGCCCTGCTGCTGCCGCAAGACGGCCCACTGGCCTCGGTCGGCAAGGCCCTGCGTGAAGGTTTCATGGCGGCGCACTATCAAGCGCAACAGGCCGGCCAGAAGCCGCCCGCCATCGAGTTCTACGACAGCTCCAAGCTGACTTCGATGGACGAGTTCTACCGCAAGGCTCAGGCTGATGGCGTGCAGCTGGTGGTCGGCCCGCTGGAAAAACCGCTGGTCAAACAACTGAGCACCCGTCCGCAACTGCCGATCACCACCCTCGCATTGAACTACAGCGAAGGTGATCAAGGTCCGGCGCAACTGTTCCAGTTCGGCCTGGCGGCTGAAGACGAAGCCCGCGAAGTTTCGCGTCGTGCCCGCGCCGACGGCCTGCATCGCGCGGCGATCATGGTGCCGAAAGGCGAATGGGGCGACCGCGTACTGCGCGCGTTCAGCCAGGACTGGCAGGCCAATGGCGGCAGCATCGTCGCCACCGAACGTGTCGATCAGCCGGTGCAACTGGCCCAGCAGATCGCCGACATGTTCCAGCTGCGTCAGAGCGAAGCCCGCGCCAAGAGCCTGCAGAACGCCGCTGGCACCAACGTAGCCGCGCAGCCGTCGCGTCGCCAGGACATCGAGTTCATCTTCCTCGCAGCCACCCCGCAACAGGCGCAGCAGATCAAGCCGACCCTGAACTTCCAGTACGCCGGTGACGTCCCGGTGTACGCAACGTCCCACGTCTACAGCGCCAGCGGCGATGTGAACCAGTACAACGACATGAACGGTGTGCGCTTCTGCGAAACCCCGTGGTTGCTGGAAGCCAACGACCCGCTGCGCCAGCAAGTCACCGCGCAATGGCCACAAGCGGCCGGCAGCCTCGGCCGCCTGTACGCCATGGGCGTCGATGCCTACCGTCTGGCACCGCGCCTGGGTCAGTTGAAGGCGCTGCCGGACAGCCGCATCGAAGGTCAGTCGGGCAGCCTGGGCATGACCCAGACCCAACGCGTGGTGCGTCAGTTGCCATGGGCGCAGTTCGTCAACGGTCAGGTTCAACGCCTGCCGGACACCCCGCGCTGATGCCCGACGGCTCGCACCTGCAAAGCGGCAAGGATGCCGAGCGCCAGGCGCTCGAGCATCTGCAACACCACGGTCTGCGCCTGCTGGCGCAGAACTGGTCATGCAAACGGGGCGAGCTTGATCTGGTCATGCTTGATGGCGATACAGTAGTATTCGTCGAAGTCCGCTACAGAAAAAACACTCAATGGGGTGGCGCGCTCGCTAGCATCGATGAGCGCAAACGGCAGAAACTGATTTTCGCCGCACAGTATTTTCTTCAGCGTGAGTCACGCTGGGCCGATTCCCCTTGCCGCTTCGACGTGGTCGCCATCGACAGGCACCCGGATCAGATGAACTGGTTGCAGAATGCGTTCGATGGTTGATTCCCTGCACACCACCCCGGACACTTTCACCGACAATTTTTGCTCTTTGCTTTGCGGGCTGCACATTCACGTGCCGAACAGCCGCGCTACTTAAGGTCACACAGATGGACATGCAATCCCGAATTCGCCAGCTTTTCCAGGCCAGTATCGACACCAAGCAACAGGCGATGGACGTACTTGCACCGCACATCGAGCAAGCCAGCCAGATCATGGTCAACGCCCTGCTCAACGAAGGCAAAATGCTTTCGTGCGGCAACGGCGGCTCTGCCGGCGACGCCCAACACTTCTCCTCGGAGCTGCTCAACCGCTTCGAGCGCGAACGCCCGAGCCTGCCGGCCATCGCCCTGACCACCGACAGCTCGACGATCACCTCGATCGCCAACGACTACAGCTACAACGAAGTGTTCTCCAAGCAGATCCGCGCACTGGGTCAACCAGGCGACGTATTACTGGCGATTTCGACCAGCGGTAACTCGGCAAACATTATTCAGGCGATCCAGGCCGCACATGATCGCGAAATGATTGTCGTAGCATTGACTGGCCGCGATGGCGGCGGCATGGCTTCGCTGCTGCTGCCTGAAGATGTCGAGATTCGCGTACCGGCCCATGTCACTGCACGTATTCAGGAAGTCCATCTGCTGGCGATCCATTGCCTCTGCGATCTGATCGACAGCCAACTGTTCGGGAGTGAAGAATGACCCCTAATCGCCTTGGCCTTCTGGCCTTGACCCTGTGCCTCGGCATCAGCGGCTGCACCTCGGTGGTGAATGCCAGCCGCGAGGCGCCGATTGAAGACGACCGCGGCACCCGAACCTTCGGCAGCAAAATCGACGACTCGCTGATCGAGACCAAAGTCGGCGTCAACGTGGCCAAGGCCGACCCAGGCCTGGACAAAGACTCGCATATCGTCGTCACCAGCTTCAACGGCGTGGTGCTGCTCGCCGGCCAGACGCCGCGCGAAGACCTCAAGGCCAAGGCTGAACAGGCCGCCGCCAACGTCCAGCGCGTGAAGAAGGTGCACAACGAGCTGCAAGTGATTGCGCCGTCCAGCTTCCTCGCCCGCCAGAACGACGCCTGGCTGACCACCAAGATCAAGACCCAGATGCTGACCGATGCCAGCATTCCCGGCTCGCGCATCAAGGTCGTGACCGAGAACGGTATCGTCTATCTGCTGGGCCTGCTGACCAAGCAGGAAGCCCAACAGGCGACCAACCTGGTGCAGAGCGTTTCCGGTGTGCAGAAAATCGTGAAGCTGTTCGAATACATCGACTGATACGCGACGAGCAGATACAAAAAAGGCGATCCATCCGGATCGCCTTTTTTATTACTTCACCACTTTCAAGCTTGGCCGGCCGCTTGGTCGCGGCGGCTCGCTGCCCGGTGGCGGCAAGTCGTCATCGGGCTCGATATCGTCTTCGTCATCCATCGGCGACTCGAGATCGAACACCATGCCCTGCCCGTTCTCCCGGGCGTAGATGCCCAGAATCGCGCTGATTGGCACATACAGGCTGTGCGGAACGCCACCGAAGCGACCCTCGAAGGTCACCACGTCGTTGTCCATGTGCAAGTGACGCACGGCGCTGGGCGAAATGTTCAGGACAATTTGCCCGTCACTGGCGAAGCCCTGCGGCACCTGCACTGCCGGGTATTCGGAATTGACCAGCATGTGCGGGGTGCAATCGTTATCCACAATCCACTCGTAGAGCGCGCGGACCAGATAAGGTCGACTGGAGTTCATAGCGGCTCCTTAAGCCTTAGCGCATATCGCGTTCGACGCCAGACAGACTCGCCTGGAAAGCCTCACGCGCAAACTGGCGCTCCATATAATCAAGCAGCGGCTTGGCCGGCCGCGGCAGTTCAATACCCAGAATCGGCAAACGCCAGAGTATTGGCAATAGGCAGCAATCCACCAGACTTTGTTCCTCACTGAGGAAAAACGGCTTGTCGGCAAACAGCGGCGACACGCCCGTCAGGCTTTCACGCAATTCCTTACGCGCCACGACACGCGCGGCCTCCTTGGACTTGGGATCAAGAATCAGATCCACCAGACCACACCAGTCGCGCTGAATACGGTGAATCAGCAGACGACTGTTGGCACGCGCCACCGGATAAACCGGCATCAGTGGCGGATGCGGGTAACGCTCATCCAGATATTCCATCACCACGGTCGACTCCCACAACGCCAGGTCGCGATCGACCAGCGTCGGGAGACTGCCGTAAGGGTTCACCTCAATCAGTTTAGGCGGCTGGCGACCAGCTTCCACGTAAATGATTTCGGCGCTGACACCCTTCTCTGCAAGCACGATGCGCACTCGGTGGGAATAGTGGTCGGCGGGGTCGGAGTAACAGGCCAACCGATTGGTCACGCCCATGGCGATCCTCCTCGCTTGTTGAAATTATCGGAACCGGAAAAACGCGCGCGCCCAGAGGGCGCCTCCCGCAATGCCTGGCGAACCAGGTGTTGCGTTATCGGAGGCGCCCTTGGGCGCGCGCGATTAACAGCAATGCTTGAAGCGTATCAGTGCACGTCTTTCCAGTATTCACGCTTGAGCAGGTAGGCGAACACAAAGAAGAACGCCAGGTACAGCAAGACGTAAGTACCGATGCGCTGATGTTGCAGCTTAACCGGGTTAGCCGAGTAAGCGAGGAAGGTTACCAGATTCTTGACCTTCTCATCGAACTGCTCTTCGTTCAGAGCACCGGATTTCGGCACGATGGTCAACTGATCGCACGCTTCATGGGTCAGCGGCGTACCGGTCAGCGGATCGTATTGCTTCTTGCCGTCCTCGACGATCTGCACTTGCTTGCAGCCAACCACCTGGCGACCTTGCAGGCCGACCAGCACGTTAGGCATGCCGACGTTCGGGAAGACCTTGTTGTTCACGCCCCAAGGACGTGCCGGATCTTCGTAGAACGAGCGCAGGTAACCGTAGAGCCAGTCAGTGCCACGCACGCGAGCCACCAAAGTCAGGTCCGGCGGCGCAGCACCGAACCAGGTCTTGGCGTCCGCCGGCTGCATGCCGATGTTCATGTGGTCGCCGATCTTGGCACCAGTGAACACCAGCTTCTCGAGCATCATTTCGTGGGGAATGCCGAGGTCATCGGCCACCCGCTCGTAACGCTGGAACTTGGCACTGTGGCAACCCATGCAATAGTTGGCGAAGGTTCGCGCGCCATCTTGCAGGGCAGCCTTGTCGGATACATCGATGTCGACTTTTTCCAGCTCCGGACCACCGTGTTCGGCGGCGAAAGACAGCACGGGCAGAGCAGCAAAAATCAGAGCAAAAAATAACTTTTTCATCAGCCAGTCACCCTTTCCGGAACCGGTTTGGTCTTCTCGAGCCTGGTGTAGAACGGCATCAGAATGAAGTAGGCGAAGTACAGGAAGGTGCAGATCTGCGACACCAGCGTGCGCTCCGGCGTCGGGGCCAGTACGCCCAGAATGCCGAGGATCACGAAGGAAATGCAGAACACCACCAGCCAGATCTTGCTCATCCAGCCCTTGTAACGCATCGATTTGACCGGGCTGCGATCCAGCCACGGCAGCACGAACAGCATGGCAATCGAGGCGCCCATGGCGATCACGCCCATGAGTTTGTCCGGGATCGCACGCAAGATCGCGTAGAACGGTGTGAAGTACCAGACCGGTGCAATGTGCTCAGGCGTCTTGAACGGGTTGGCTTGCTCGAAGTTTGGTTTTTCGAGGAAGTAGCCGCCCATTTCCGGGAAGAAGAACACGATAAAGCAGAAGATGAACAGGAACACCACTACGCCGACGATGTCTTTCACGGTGTAGTACGGATGGAAGGCAATGCCATCCAGCGGGACACCGTTTTCGTCTTTGTGCTTCTTGATGTCGACGCCATCAGGGTTGTTCGAGCCGACTTCGTGCAGCGCCAGAATGTGCAGGACCACCAGACCAAGAATCACGATCGGCAGGGCCACGACGTGCAGGGCGAAGAAGCGGTTCAGGGTAATCCCGGAGATCAGGTAGTCACCACGAATCCACTGGGTCAGGTCATTACCGATCACCGGAATCGCACCGAATAGCGAGATGATCACCTGGGCACCCCAGTAGGACATCTGACCCCAAGGCAGCAGATAACCCATGAAGGCCTCGGCCATAAGCGCCAGGTAGATCAGCATGCCGAATACCCAGACCAGTTCACGTGGTTTCTGGTACGAACCGTAGAGCAGGCCACGGAACATGTGCAGATAGACCACGATGAAGAACGCCGAAGCGCCAGTGGAGTGCAGCAGACGCAGGATCGAGCCGTACTCGACATCGCGCATGATGTATTCGACGGAAGCGAACGCCTCTTCTGCCGACGGCGTGTAGCTCATCGTCAGCCAGACACCGGTGACGATCTGATTGACCAGCACCAGCAGCGCCAGCGAGCCGAAGAAATAGAAGAAGTTGAAGTTTTTTGGCGCGTAATACTTGCTGAGATGGTCTTCCCACATTTTGGTCGCTGGGAAGCGCGCATCAACCCAATCCATGAACTTGCTCATCACGCTTTCTCCGTATCGACGCCAATGACAATCAGGTCATCGGTCTCATAGGAATGCGGGGGAACTGGCAGGTTCAAAGGCGCGGGTTGCGACTTGTAGACGCGGCCAGCCAGATCGTAGTGGGAGCCGTGGCAAGGGCAGAAATAGCCACCGACCCAGTCTTTACCCAGATCTGCAGGCGCCACTTCGGGACGGAAGGTTGGTGAGCAACCCAAGTGAGTGCAGATCCCGATCAGCAGGAGAATTTCCGGCTTGATCGAACGCACCTCAGGGTCGACATAGGTGGGTTGCGTGGAGTTTTTGGAAGTCGGATCGGAGAGCTGGCCCTCGATCTTCTTGAGATTCCCCAGGATTTCCGCAGTACGGCGGACAATGAACACCGGCTGGCCGCGCCACTCGGCAATCATCTGCTGTCCTGGCTCGATCTTGCTGACATTCACTTTCACCGGTGCACCGGCGGCTTTCGCCTTGGCACTGGGAAACCATGACCCCACGAACGGGACCGCAGCCCCCACCGCTCCTGCAGCACCCACCACGGATGTGGCTGCTACCAAGAAGCGACGCCGGCCTGCATTCACGCCGTCATTGCTCATTCAGTCCTCTCCCATCAGCTTTGTGGCCTGTTAAATCAGGCATCTACTAAATAAATCAATGTTACTTATAAAAATTTTGCCGAGATGGTAATGAAAAGCCCCAATTCTGACAAGGGAATTACCCGGAGCTCATACCCTCAAGCCTTGCAGTATAGGGGGTCTACGAATGTGGCAAGTTGTCACAGCGCAATTCTTTTGATAAATCGCAGGCATAAAAAAACGCCCGGTTCCGTGAGGAATCGGGCGTTCTTTTTTGAACGTGGAAACGAATTAACGCTTCGAGTACTGCGGACGCTTACGCGCTTTACGCAGACCAACTTTCTTACGTTCAACTTCACGGGCGTCGCGAGTAACGAAGCCAGCTTTGCGCAGAGCGCTACGCAGGGTTTCGTCGTAGTCCATCAGAGCGCGAGTGATGCCGTGGCGGATTGCGCCAGCCTGACCACTTACACCACCACCGATGACAGTGACGTAGATGTCGAACTTCTCGACAGTCTCGGTCAGTTCCAGCGGCTGACGAACTACCATGCGGGCAGTTTCGCGGCCGAAGAACGAGTCCAGGGAGCGGTTGTTGATGGAGATGTTACCAGTACCCGGACGCAGGAAAACGCGTGCGGTTGCGGTCTTGCGACGGCCAGTGCCGTAATTTTGAGTCGCCGACATAATGAACTATTCCGTTAAATCTTCAGTTCTTGGGGCTGCTGAGCAGTATGAGGGTGTGCAGCGCCCGCATAGACTTTCAGCTTACGGTACATGTCACGACCCAGCGGGTTCTTAGGCAGCATGCCTTTAACCGCGGTCTCGATCACGCGCTCAGGGGCTTTGGCGATCAGCTTTTCAAAGTTGATCGACTTGATGCCGCCCGGGAAACCGGAGTGGGAGTAGTACATTTTGTCAGTGGTTTTAGCGCCGGTTACACGGATCTGCTCGGCGTTGATTACGACGATGTAGTCGCCGGTGTCAACGTGAGGAGTGTACTCAGGCTTGTGCTTGCCACGCAGACGGCTCGCGATTTCGGTGGCCAGACGACCCAGGGTCTGACCAGCAGCGTCGACGACAAACCAGTCGCGCTTTACTGTTTCCGGTTTAGCAGTAAAAGTTTTCATTCTTTATAGCCTCAGGGGCCGCCTGTAAATAAGACGGCGGATCTTACTGAATAGTGCGTACTTTGACAAGTCAAAGGCAGCCGGATACAGACGCTTTCGGGGGCTCGGGTCGGCGCGTCCGTTCAACGGCAAGATTCTTCGGCGGCGGCGCATCACTTCCACTGCAGAAAGAGGTCGGCAATTATGCAGATTGCGAAAAAATTTTCAACCTGCTTTTATGATTGTTTTGCCCAAGGAGCACCCGATGGACTATCGCCAGCTAGGCCGTACCGACCTGAACGTGAGTGCAATCTGCCTCGGCACCATGACCTGGGGCGAGCAAAACACTGAAACTGAAGCCTTCGCCCAGATCGAACGGGCCAAGGAAGCCGGGATCAATTTCATCGACACCGCCGAGATGTACCCGGTGCCGCCGAAAGCCGACACCTACGCCACCACCGAGCGCTACATCGGCAATTACTTCAAGCGTCGCGGCGACCGCGCCGACTGGATCCTAGCCAGCAAGATCGCCGGCCCCGGCAACACCATCGACTACATCCGCGACAAGAACCTGCGCCACAATCGCCAGCACATCACCGCCGCGGTGGATGCCAGCCTCGAGCGCCTGCAGACCGATTACATCGACCTTTATCAATTGCACTGGCCAGAGCGCAGCACCAACTTTTTCGGACAGCTGGGCTACAAGCACAAGATCGAGGCCAACCTGACGCCGCTCGAAGACACCCTCGAAGCCCTCGACGAGCAGGTCAAGGCCGGCAAGATCCGCCACATCGGTCTGTCCAACGAGACGCCGTGGGGCACCATGCGTTTCCTAGCCTTGGCCGAAGCCCGTGGCTGGCCGCGTGCGGTGTCGATCCAGAACCCGTATAACCTGCTCAACCGCAGCTTCGAAATCGGCCTGGCGGAAATCGCCATCCGCGAACAATGCGGCCTGCTCGCCTACTCGCCGCTGGCGTTCGGCTTCCTGTCAGGCAAGTACGAAGGTGGCGCGCGCCCACCGAAAGGCCGCCTGAGCCTCTACAGCCGCTTCAGCCGCTATTTCAACGCGCAATCGGAAGCTGCCTGCAGCCGCTATGTGGCATTGGCCCGTGAACACGGTCTGGATCCGGCGCAAATGGCGCTGGCGTTCGTCACCCAGCAACCGTTCGTCACCAGCAACATCATTGGCGCGACGACACTTGAGCAACTGGACAGCAACATTGCCAGTTTTGATCTGAAACTTTCCGATGAAGTGCTGGCGGGAATCGAGGCGATTCACAAGGATCACCCGAACCCGGCGCCTTGATCGACCGCTAAAAGCTTCACGAGCAGGCTCGCTCCCACAGGTACGGTGATCCCTGTGGGAGCGAGCCTGCTCGCAAAGAGGCCCGTCAATGCAGCGAAGATCAAAGCGAGCGCGCAATGATCTCCTTCATGATTTCATTGGTGCCGGCATAGATGCGCTGCACGCGCGCATCTGCCCACGCCCGGGCCACCGGGTATTCCCACATGAAGCCGTAGCCGCCATGCAACTGCACGCACTCGTCGAGCACCTTGCATTGCAGGTCGGTGCCCCAGTATTTGGCCATCGCCGCTGTCGGAACGTCGAGCTTGCCCTGCAGATGCAGCTCCAGGCACTTGTCGACAAATACTCGGCCGATCTGAATCTCGGTAGCCATTTCCGCCAGTTTGAAGCGGGTGTTCTGGAAGTCGGCAATCGCCTTGCCGAACGCTTTGCGATCACGGGTGTAATCCAGCGTCCACTTCAGCGCAGCTTCGGCTGAGGCCAAACCACCGATCGCCACCGTGAGACGTTCCTGCGGCAATTCCTGCATCAGGTAGGCAAACCCTGCCCCGGCCTGACCCAACAGGTTTTCCTTGGGAACACGCACGTCCTGGAAGAACAATTCCGACGTGTCCTGAGCCTTCATTCCGACCTTCTCCAGGCGTTTGCCCTTCTCGAAGCCCGGCGTATTCGCTTCCACCACAAACAGGCTGGTGCCCTTGGCGCCGGCCTTCGGATCAGTCTTGGCGACGACGATCACCAAATCAGCGAGGAAGCCGTTGGTGATGAAAGTCTTGGAGCCGTTGATCACGTACTCGTCGCCATCCAGCACCGCCGTGGTCTTGACCCCTTGCAGGTCGGAACCGGCACCCGGCTCGGTCATGGCAATCGCGCTGACCATCTCGCCCGAGACCAGTTTCGGCAGGTATTTGTGCTTCAGCGCTTCACTGCCGTAATGCAGGATATACGGCGCGACGATGTCCGAGTGCAGCGAGAAACCGATACCGGTCAGACCCAAGCGACCGACCTCTTCGATCACCACCGCGCTGTACAGAAAGTCCGCGCCCAGGCCGCCGTATTCTTCCGGCAGGTGTGAGCAGAGCATCCCCGCCTCCCCGGCCTTGTTCCACAGCTTGCGGTCGATGTGGCCTTGTTTCTCCCATTGCGCATGGAACGGCACAGCCTCTTTTTCGAGGAAGGTTCGTACGCTGTCGCGGAACAATTCGTGCTCGGAGCTGAACAAGGTTCTGGGGATCATGCGGCACCTTTCATTCTTGTTGGAGGGATATGACCTTCAGAGACTAAGCCTCACCTCCGACACAGGACACTGGACACATCCGACAAAAAATAAGACGATCCAGCCGTCTGGTGACCACTTTCCCTTATAAAAACAAAACAAAAGTTGAATTATGTCCAAGCAAGTCTCCACGCCCTTGCGGCGCGTCAGCATCCTGGCAATCGACCGGGTTTTCGCATCCACTCTCATGCAGGCCAAGGATTTCTTCCATCTGGCCAGCCTGCGTTACGGCAAACAACTGGGCCACGGCCTGACACCGGCGTTTGAAACCCGCCTGGTCAGCCCCGACGGCAAACCGGTGAACAGCTTCAGTGACGTGATGATGCCGGTGGACGGCGGCCTGGAAAACGCCGACGTCATCATCCTCCCGGCGTTCTGGGACGACTTCGAAACCCTGTGCGGCCGTTATCCACAGATCCTGCCGTGGCTGCGCGAGCAGCATGCCCGCGGCGCCGTGCTCTGCGGCGAAGCCACCGGGGTATTCTGGCTGGCCGAGGCCGGACTGCTCAATGGCAAGGAAGCGACCACCTACTGGCGTTTCTTCAATGCCTTCGCCGAGCGCTTCCCCAAGGTGTACCTCAATCAGGACAAGCACCTGACCGACGCTGACAACCTGTATTGCGCCGGCGGCACCACTTCGGCCTGCGATCTCTATATCTACCTGATCGAACGCTTCTGCGGCGCCAACGTGGCGCAAGCCGTGGCCCGCGACATTCTGTATGAAGTGCAGCGCAGCTATTCGCCGGGACGTATCGGTTTCGGCGGGCAGAAGCTCCACCAGGACGTGATCATCCTGCAGATCCAGCACTGGCTTGAAGAGCATTTCGCCGACAAGTTCCGCTTCGAAGACGTGGCCCGCGAGCACGGCATGAGCATCCGTAATTTCATGCGCCGCTTTCAGACTGCCACTGGCGACAAGCCGCTGCACTACCTGCAACGGTTGCGTATAGAGACCGCCAAGGGCTTGCTGTCCGGCAGTCGCAAGAGCATCAAGACCATCAGTTATGAGGTCGGTTACGACGATGCGAGCTTCTTTGCGCGGCTGTTCCGCCAGCACACCGAGCTGTCGCCGAACCAGTATCGGCAGCAGTTTCAGCAGGCTGCATAACCCTCCCAGAACAGCGCAGTACCCCTGTGGGAGCGAGCCTGCTCGCGAATTCGGTTTCACATTCAACAAAACTGTTGGCTGACACACCGCCTTCGCGAGCAGGCTCGCTCCCACAGGGGAAATCAGTGCCAATAAAAAGGGCCTGCAATTGCAGGCCCTTTTTTTGTATGCCGAATCTGCTTAAGGCTTGTGCGCCCGCGACAGGAATTCGTGCGATTGCATCTCCAGCAGACGGCTGAGCGTACGCTGGAATTCGAACGTCAGGCGTCCGCCGGTGTACAGGTCTTTCAACTCGACTTCGGCAGAAATGATCAGCTTGACGTTACGGTCGTAGAACTCGTCGACCATGTTGATGAAACGCCGGGCGATGTCGTCGGTGGTGACGCTCATCTGCTCGACGCCGCTGAGCAGCACCGCGTGGAAGATCTTGCCCAGTTCGATGTAATCGTTCTGGCTGCGCGGGCCGTCGCACAGTTCGCGGAAGTCGAACCAGGCCACGTCGTCGCAGGTGCGCAGGGCGCGAATTTCGCGGTTCTCGATGATCAGCACATCGTTTTCCACCGCTGCCGTGCATTCCGGCGTCAGGGCCTTGAAGCTCTTGCGCAGGCTTTCATGGGCGGCTTCGTCCAGCGGATAGTGGAACAGCTCCGCTTGTTCGAGGTGGCGCAGACGGTAGTCGACACCGCTGTCGACGTTGACGATTTCGGTGTTCTGCTTGATCAGCGCGATGGCCGGCAGGAAGCGCGCGCGCTGCAGACCGTCCTTGTACAGGCCGTCCGGAACGATGTTCGAGGTCGCGACCAGGGTCACGCCGTTCTTGAACAGCTCTTCCATCAGCGTGCCGAGGATCATCGCGTCGGTGATGTCCGAAACGAAGAATTCATCGAAGCAGATCACTCGCGACTCGGCCGCAAAGCGCTTGGCGATGATGGTCAGCGGGTTTTTCTCGCCGCCGAGGGTTTTCATCTCTTCGTGCACACGCTTCATGAAGCGGTGGAAGTGGGTGCGGGTCTTTTCCTTGAACGGCAGCGCTTCAAAGAAGGTGTCGACCAGATAAGTCTTGCCGCGACCCACACCGCCCCAGAAGTACAGGCCCTTGACCGGCGTCTGATCCTTCTTGCCAAACAGCTTGCCCAGCAAACCCGGCTTGTTCTGCTCGGCCGCGATCAGATCGTCGTACAGGCGCTGCAGATGACGCACGGCAGTTTCCTGCGCGGCGTCATGGAAGAAGTCCGGGCGTTTCAGATCAGCTTGGTATCGTTCTAGGGGCGTCATAATTCGTTAGCAAGGCAACAAAAACGGGCCGTCACTGTAGCGACGGCCCGTAGGAATGGCAATCAGCCCTTGGTCGGGCCGCGCCGCGGATTAGTCCTGAACCGGGGTCAGCGCAACGCGCAGAGCCTCGATGGCCGCGTCTCGCGCAGCAGTATCGGCGAACGCCGGGCTGTCGCCAACGCACTCGCCTTCCAGCCACACGCTGAAGCTCAGGTCTTGATTGCGAATGTCCAGCGCCTGACCGGCTTGCAGTTGTTTGGTCACTTGGCCTGCAGTTTTGCCGTCGGCGAAGTTGCGCGACAGCAATAGTTGCTCGCCATCAGCCGCCAGCAGACGGAAGCGGAAGCTGCCGTCGTCTTCACGGAAGCTGACGAAACGTGCAGCTTTCACGGCTTTCTTTTTGGTGGTCGCCGCGACTTGCACCTGATTGACGAACGAACGCAGGCCGACCGCTTCACGCAGTTCGTTGAGGAACGGCGTCGCCACCGCACGAGCCTTTTTCGCGCCGTGTTGCAGGATGTCTTCCAGATCCGCCGGGCGCTCGATCAACTGGTGATAGCGCTCGCGGGACTCGCCCAGTTCATTGTCGAGCAACTGGAACAGACGATTCTTCGCCTCGCCCCAACCCAGACCGCCGAGCAGTTCGCTGCGGAATTCGTCCGCCTGCGCCGGTGTGGCGAACGCCTGAAACAGAGTGAACAGGTGCGAGTTGTCCGGATCTTTGGCTTCGCCCGGCGCTTTGGAGTCGGTGACGATCCGCGAGATCGCGTCCTTCATCTCTTTGGCGCTGGAGAACAGCGGGATGGTGTTGTCGTAACTCTTCGACATCTTGCGCCCGTCGAGGCCGGGCAAGGTCGCCACGCTTTCCTCGATCAGCGCTTCGGGCATGGTGAAGAACTCCTTGCCCTGGCCGAACAGGTGGTTGAAGCGCTGGCCGATGTCGCGGGCCATTTCCACGTGCTGGATCTGGTCGCGACCGACCGGCACCTTGTGCGCGTTGAACATCAGAATGTCCGCCGCCATCAGCACCGGGTAGCTGTAGAGGCCCATGGTGATCCCAGAATCCGGGTCCTCGCCGGTTTCGACGTTCTTGTCCACCGAGGCCTTGTAGGCGTGCGCCCGGTTGAGCAAGCCTTTGGCGGCGACGCAGGTCAGCAGCCAGGTCAGCTCGGGGATTTCCGGGATGTCGGACTGGCGATAGAAGGTCACACGGTCGACATCCAGGCCACCGGCCAGCCAGGTCGCGGCGATTTCCAGACGCGAGCGCTGGATGCGCAGCGGGTCATCGCATTTGATCAGGGCGTGGTAGTCGGCCAGGAAGTAGAACGAATCGGCATTGCTGTCGCGGCTGGCGAGGATCGCCGGGCGGATGGCGCCGGCGTAGTTGCCCAGGTGCGGCGTGCCGGTGGTGGTGATGCCGGTGAGGATACGGGTACGGTTCGTCATGGGTAATCGCTTGTCAGACTGCAATCAATTCGAGAGACGCGGCAGGATCAGATCCTTGAGATCGGTCAGCTTGCCATGAAAAAAGTGTCCGCATTCTGCCACTTTCAGCAGCTCATGGGGGCGCTGGAGTTTTTCCGACCAGTCGTAGACCAACTGCGGATCGATCACTTCGTCGGTTTCCGGCTGGATCACGGTCAGCTCGCCGTGCTGTGGCAGTTGATCCTGATCGCCCAGGCGCATCACCGCCGGCGCGACCATGAACAGCTGCTTGAGCTGCACGCCTTGGGCTTCGAGACGACCGCCGAGACTTGCTGCAACAAATCCACCGAAGGAGAAACCGAACAGGGTCAGCGGCAGCTCCGGATGCTTTTCCAGTAGCCATGCTGCGGCAGCCTGAGCGTCGTCGACTTCACCGCTGCCCATGTCGTGGGAGCCTTCGCTGGCACCGACGCCGCGATAGTTGAAGCGCAAGGTGATCAAACCTGCGTCGCGCGCAGTGCGCTGCAGGGTCGAGACGACTTTGTTGAGCATGGTGCCGCCCTGCACCGGGTTTGGATGGCAGATCAGCGCGATGCCGACTGGCTGCTCGTTATCGAGGTACAGCGCTTCGATTTGGCCGACTGGGCCGGCAATCACTACAGGGGTTTCACGCATCAGCAAGGAAGGAACTCCGTGACCTCGAATCGGGTCGACTCGTCTAGCAAATTGTCTGTGCCAATCTATTGCGAGTGAATCGCGGTATACAGCGCAGGTTCGAGCCGTTAACGTAAAGCAAAGCCGTTTATAGAGGAAGGACTCGTGGAACACTCGCTCTTAGTTTGGTTGTTACCGACTCTTGCCCTGGTTGTGGGTGTCGCCATTGGATTCCTGATCGCTCGCGTCGCACCGAATGCCGCGCCGAGCCGCACGCAGCGTCAACTGGATGATATCCAGGAGCGTTTCGACAGCTATCAAAACGAGGTGGTCACCCACTTCAACAGCACCGCGATGCTGGTCAAGAAGCTGACCCAGAGCTATCAGGAAGTGCAGGATCATCTCGCCGAGGGTGCCAACCGCCTGGCCCTGGACGAGCAGACCCGTCAACGCCTGATCGCCGCTTTGCACGCCGATGCCGCGCAGGCACCGCGCGAACGCCTGACGCCGCCGCGCGATCAGGAGCCGCCACGCGACTACGCACCGAAAGCCCCGAACTCGCCTGGCATGCTCGATGAGCATTATGGTTTGAAGAAGTAATCAGTCTTCGCTGCAAGCAAATAGCCCCCGGACAATTCGGTTGTCCGGGGGCTTTTTTTGTATCTGATGATTTGAGGGTGATTGGTCCGGCCCCTTCGCGAGCAAGCCCGCTCCCACAGGGTCATGTGGTGAACGCAGATTCTGTGAACAACACCCATCCCTGTGGGAGCGGGCTTGCTCGCGAAAGGGCCAGCACGGGCAACCCCAAAAAATGCCCGGTCACAAGACCGGGCATTTCTTCACTCAAGCATTCACTTACGGATACTGCTGAACCGTCCCCGGCTGTTGCTGCTGACCACCATACTGCTGACCTGGAATCGCTTTCAGGTTGACCTCGACGCGGCGGTTCTGCGCGCGGCCATTGACGTCACCGTTGCTGGCAATCGGGTTATCCGGGCCGGCGCCACGGGCCGAGAGGTTGGCACCGCTGACACCTTGCGAGGTCAGGTAGGTGGCCACGCTCTGCGCACGACGCTGAGACAGGTCCATGTTGTGCTGGCGGCTGCCGGTGCTGTCGGTGTAGCCGACGATTTCGATCTGGTTCTGGTTGAACTCTTTCAGCGAGTTCGCCAGATTGTTCAGCGGCTGATAGAAGCTTGGCGCGATGTTCGCCGAATCGGTGGCGAAGGTGATGTTGCCTGGCATGATCAGCTTGATCTGATCGCCCTGGCGCTGCACTTCAACCCCGGTGTTGGCCATGCTGGCGCGCAGCTTTTTCTCTTGCTGGTCGGCGTAGTAACCGTAACCGGCCGCCGAGGCACCAACGACCGCCGCGCCGATCAAGGCACCCTTGCCACGGTTGTTGTGGTCGATGGCGGCACCTGCCAAGGCGCCGGCCAGCGCACCGAGACCGCCGTACTTGGCGGTTTTGCTCATGCCTTGCGAGCCACCGTCGGCCTGCCCCTGATTGTCATACGGGTTGGGCGAGGCGCAGCCGGCCAACATGGCCACAGCGGTAGCAACAATAATCAAACGAGGCGTGGTGAACATGAAGAGCTCCTGGTTTTTTTCGCATTCTGTGTGGCAGCGGCCCTAGGCAATAGACCTGTGCGGGCGTTGGATCATGACAATGCCGAAAAATTCCGCCGCACACTCATGACAAAATGTTTAGGCGCGCACGAACGGGTTTTCCCGCATTTCATCCCCGAGACGCGTGTCCGGACCATGCCCGGCAACCACGATTGCGTCTTCGTCGAGGGTGTACAGCCGCTGCTTGATCGATCGCACGATGGTCGCCTGATCGCCGCCCCACAAATCCGTGCGCCCTACCCCGCGACGAAACAGCGTGTCGCCGGCAATCAACAGCTTAGCCTCGGAAAACCAAAAGCTCATGGAACCGGGCGTATGTCCCGGCGTATGCAGCGCCACGCCGCAGCCGCAGGCCAGTTCTTCATCGTCGCTCAACCAGCGATCCGGCGACGGTACCGGGGTGTAGGGCACACCGAACATCTGGCATTGCATTTCGAGGTTGTCCCACAGGAACTGGTCTTCCTTGTGCAGATGCAGGGTTGCGCCAGTCTTTTCCTTCATCTGCCCGGAGGCGAGGAAATGATCGAGATGCGCGTGGGTGTGGATGATGCTGACCACTTTCAAACCGTGGGCATCGAGGCGCGCCATGATCAGATCGGGGTTGCCGCCCGGATCGACGACGATGGCTTTTTTAGTGATCGGGTCGCCGATGATCGTGCAGTTGCACTGCAGCGGGCCGACGGGGAAGGTTTCGCGGATGAGCGCAGGCGCTGGAACAGTCATGGGGCAATCCTGATCAATATTCGACGGCGGCGAAAACCGCTGATGCCGAAGATTTTAGCGGGACTAGATCATTAACCCCAGCGCCTTGGCGCGGGCCACCGCCTGGGTACGCCGCTCAACCCCCAACTTGCTGTTGATATGGCTGGCATGGGTTTTCACCGTATGCAGCGAGATGAACAGTTGCTCGCTGATTTCCTGATTGGAACAGCCCTGGGCAATCAAACGCAGCACCGCCAGCTCGCGACTGCTGAGTTGTTCGGCAGATCCAGATTCAATGACAGGACGGGCAACCACCAGCGGAAAATGCGTCAGCAACTGCTGTCCTGCCAGTGCTGGCGAGTTTTGCAGCTGGCTGCGCAGCCAGTCCGGATGCGCTTTGATCAAGGCGTCAAATGGCTGTATCACGCCGCCCGCCGCCGCTTCCAGCGCCTGGTTCAATGCTTTGCGTGCCTCGGATTCGCGACCACTGCTCAGCAGCAAATTCACTTTCTGCGCCAGCGCCATCACACACAGTAACTGGCGCCCGGTTTGCTGACCGTTTTCCAGCAACACATTCAACCGCCCTTCGGCGAGCATCGGCTGGCCCTTGATCACGTCGAGCAACGCTTGTTGCAATTCCACATGCAGCGGCAGCTGTGGATGAAATTCCGGTGGTGCGGCTGCACGTTCGCCGGTGTAGGTCTGGCCCAGTCGCGCCAGCCAGGCTTCGGCCAGATCAGTGCGGCCTTGCGCCAACCACAGTTCGCATTTGACCAGGGTGATCATCGCCAGATAGTAGATCGGCGGCACATCCCAGATATGCATCAGACGCTCGGCTTCAGCGAGTTCGGCGAAGGCCTTGGCGAACTCGCCGACGCTGCCGTCGAGACGGGCGATCACGCAGTGACCGATCAATACGCTGATATCCCGGCAGGCCCGCGCTTCGGCCAGACCGCTCAGCAATCGGGCCCGGGCCTGCTGCGGTTGCAAGCGCATCGACAGCAGAAAACCTTCATACAGCGTCAGCCGTGCACGCACCGCGTACAGACGTTGCGCCGACAACCCGCGCAGACGATCAAGACCCTGATGCACCTCATCCAGGGCGCGCAGAATTTCCCCGCGCGATTGCAGGACCCGCGCCCGGTCGTAATGCGCCAAGGCTTCGAACAACGGATTGCCGACCCGCTGCGCCAGCTCGAGGGATTCTCGATTCAAGCCCCGCGCACGCCACAGGTCACCGTCGGCAATCGCCAGATTGGACAAGGTCGACAGGCACATCAGGCGTTGCCCGTAACGTTTCACCGGCAGGCTTTCCAGCGCTTCGCTGCAATAGCGCTGGGTCAGCTCACGATGCCCTCGCCCGCGGGCGATGATGCCGCTGAGCGCCAGCCATTGCGCGAGCATCGACTTCTGCGCCGAAGCCGAAGGCGCAGGCAGGAAACGACTTAAATGACTGGCCAGCTCTTCAGCGGCATCCAGCTGACAGGCCAGCCCGAGCGCCCAGCTATAGAGCACGATCAAGCGTGGCGTGCTGATCAGCAGGCTGTCGGGCAAGTCCATTTTCCAGCGCAGCAGCATGCCCACGTTCTGCTCGGCGAGCAGTTGTTCCTCGGACAGGTTCTGCACCAGATTCGCTGCGACATCCAGATGGCCGGCGCGCAAGGCCTGCTCCACCGCTTCGTCGAGCAGCCCTTGAGCATTGAACCAGCGACAGGCGCGCAGGTGCAGGGTCGCCGCCGGCACCAGCGTCTGGGTCACGGGACGGCTGCGCAGCAGATCGGAAAACAAATGGTGATAGCGATACCAGTGACCGTGTTCGTCCAGCGGCACCAGAAATACCTGATGCGCCAACAGAAACCGCAGGATTTCGGCGCTGTCGTGGGCTTCGCGCACCGCGTCGCACAGCTCGCTGCAAAAGCGCTCTTGAGGGGCGGTGTCGTAGAGAAACGCCTGCACCTCGGCCGGCAGGCAATCGATCACTTCTTCCAGCAGGTAATCGCGGATCAGCCCTTCCCCGCCGTTCAGCGCGGGTGGCAACGGAGCCCCGCTGCCAGCCTCGGAGACCGCAAGCAACCAGAAACGCAGTCCGGCCACCCAGCCTTCGCTGCGCTGGATCAGGTTTTCCAGCGCTTCGCCGCGCAATGAACTGCTGTGTCGATCAAGCAGCGTCAGGGCCTCATCGTGGGTCAGGCGCAAGTCCTGCTCATGCAGTTCGAGCAACTGGCGCGACAGGCGCAGACGCGCCAGATGCCAGTCCGGGCGCTGCCGACTGGTGACCATGACCAGCAAGCCATCGGGAAGATGATTGAGGAAAAACTGCAGGCAACGGTCGAGTACCGGGCCTTGGGCGAGATGGTAGTCGTCGAGCACCAGCAACAGCGGCGCCGTCGGTTGCAGTTGCAGGGCCAGTTCATCGAGCAAACCATCGAGCCATTCTTCGAAGGCGAACGGCTGATGGCGCTGGCGCATCTTCAACAGGCCGAGTGCACGACTGCCCAGATCCGGAAAGTAGTCCTGCAGTCCCTCCAGCAATCGCTCGAGAAACCGCCCCGGATCGTTATCCCGTGGGCTCAATCCCAGCCAGAGACTTTGCCAGTGCCCCGGCAGGCTCTGACAGAACTCCACCGCCAGCGAACTCTTGCCGAACCCGGCCGGAGCGCACACCAGTAACAGACGTCCACCGAGCCCGGTTTGCAGGCGCTCGCAGAGACGTGGCCGCAAGACGTATCCGTCCGGCAGCGGAGGACGGAAAAAACGTCCGTCCAGTGCCGCGACGGCAACGCTTGCGGGACCCGGAAGTGGGGACAGATCAGTCATGGCCGGCTCTTGTTCGAATGGCTGTTGGCGGCGTAGCAGATGTCCGCAGCCTAGCCTTAAACGTAGCGGTTATGAAGGTTGCTGCTACAAATGGCTACAAAAAGACTGTCGAGAGCCGGCAGCTCCTACAAAATCAACGCCAAAAAAAACGCCCCGAACCAGTCGGGGCGTTTTTTCGAGGATGCGGCCTCGGGTCAAAGCTTAGCGGATACCGTCCTGGCCCAGGTTGCCCGGCTGGAATTCACTCTTGGTGGCAGAGAAACCGAAGTCATACGCTGATTTTTCTTCGTTCTTCATGCCCAGCGCCAGGTAGCGACCCGATTGCAGGTCGTACAGGGCTTCCAGCGCGTACCACGGCACTTGCTTGTCGTAGTAGTCCTCGGCATGCGCTTCGGCGACACGCCACAGCTGACCGCGACCGTCGTAGTGGTCGATGACCGCTGCCTGCCAGGTGTCTTCGTCGATGTAGAAGTCACGTTTGGCATAGATATGGCGCTGACCCGGTTTCAGGGTGGCGACCACGTGCCAGACACGACGCAACTCGTAACGGGTCAGGTCCTGGTTGATATGGCCGGCCTTGATGATGTCGGCGTACTTGAGAGTCGGCGAGTCGATCTTGTAGCTGTTGGAGGCAATGTACATCTCTTTCTTGCCTTCGAGCTTCCAGTCGTAGCGATCCGGCGCACCGTTGTACATGTCGAGGTTGTCGGAGGTACGCAGACCGTCCGCCGCAGTGCCCGGGCCGTCATAGGACACTTGCGGTGCCTGACGCACACGACGCTGACCAGTGGCGTAGACCCACGCCTTGCGCGGCTCCTTCACCTGGTCGAGGGTTTCGTGCACCAGCAGTACGGTACCGGCCAGACGTGCCGGCGCGGTCACTTTCTGCTTGAAGTAGAACAGGATGTTGCCTGGGTTGGCCGGATCGTAATCCTTCATCTTGTCGCGGAACACGAACTGGTCCTGGAAGTACACCAGGCTGAACGAGCCGTTGGTTTGCGGAGTCGCCTGGGTCACCAGACGGGTCACGCTGCCACCGCGATAGCGGGTGATGTGGTTCCAGATCACTTCCAGACCGCTTTTCGGAATCGGGAACGGCACGGCAGTGTCAAAGTTTTCCAGACCGTTGCCGCCAGCCACCAGATTGGTGGTGGTGGCGTTTTTCTTGATCGCGGCGAACACGTCATCCGGCACGGTCGAGCCGCGATGGGACGGATAAACCGGAATCTTGAAGGTGTCCGGGTAGCGCTTGAACATCGCGTACTGGCCCGGAGCAAGCTTGTCCTTGTACTGCTCGACGTTCTGCGCGGTGATGGTGAACAGCGGTTTTTCACTGCCGAACGGATCGGACAGGAAGCCCTTGCTGTCGACCGTGCCGGCATTTTTCGCCAACGGTTTCCAGGCAGGGATCGAACCGTCGGCGTTGCCGGCCATTTCGGCGCCCATCGGGGTCAGGCTCTTGCCCAGCTTGTCGGCTTCGGCGGCGGGAACGGCCGCCATGACACTGGTCGCCAGCAGCGACAAACCCAGAACACCCGCGTGGAACAGACTCTTTGTTATTTTCATATGTGTGTTCGTCCTGAAAAAACTGTGCTTAGAAGTTCACGCCGACGCTCAAGGCCACGAAGTCACGATCGTCCACGGTCGTGTAGTCGCCGCCAAAGAAGTTGGTGTAGGCCAGGCTCGCCGTGTAGGTGTTCTGGTATTCGGCATCGAGACCGAGGCTGATGGCCTTGCGACCTTCCTCGAAGTTGCCGCCAGGGCCTGGCGAGTAACCTTTCACGTCGTGCGACCAAGCCACGTTCGGCTTGAGGTTCACACCGGCAAACACGTCGCTGTAATCCCAAATGGCACGAGCGCGATAGCCCCACGAAGTGGCCGTGGTGAAACCGTCGTTGTTGCAGTTGCTGGAAACGTTGTCGCGCGAAGCCCCCGGCCCGGCACCGTTGATGGTGGAGGTGTTGAGGATCTGCGAGCAGGTGTTGAGACCTCCCGTGGCAGGCAGTTCGCCCGGGCCGAACACCGGATCGCGGCCGTAACGGGCTTCGGATTTGCTTTCCAGACCACCGACGTGGGTCACGCCGACTTCACCCACCAGGGTCAGCCGGTTGGCGCCCATCACCTGATCGAAGAAGTGCGTCAGGGTGGTTTGCAGCTGGGTGATTTCTTTACGGTTGTAACCGTGCAGATCCTGGCCCGGCACGCCGTTGAGGACCGACGCATTGGTCAAGGCGCCACCCAGCGGACGTACGCCGGCGAACAGAATGTCGGTGGAGTTCAACTGCACCGGCGCATTCGGCCGGTAGCTGACTTCACCGCTCCACGCCGTACCGGTAGGCAGGGTAGTGGAGAAGCTCAGACCGTAGAGGCGAATGTCCTCAGGGTATTCGATGAAGTAGTTCGAGTTGCCTGCGACTACCAGTGGCCCCAGCGCCTGGAACGGCCCCGGCAATGCCGCCACGCCGTTATAGATCGACTGTGGCGCGCCGGTGGCGCTGAAGATCGGCGCACGGCTGTGGTAGTTCATGAAGTAGGCGCCGAACTCGGTGGCCAGCGGGTCGAACATGTACTTGGCGGAAACGCCCCACTGCCCGCTGTCACGCGCGTTGCGGTTGGGCGAACGGCGCACCAGCACGCCCTCTTCGTTGACGTCGACACCAGCGTTGGCCAACGGCCCGAGCGCAATACCCGGAATGGTCGAACGCTTGTTCAGTACCCGCAGGTTGTCGTCGCAACCGGTGGTGACGATGTCCGGCTGCGAGAAAAAGGTGCCGCAGTTGTCGGTCACGGTCTTCTGCCAGTCGATCTGGTAGAAACCTTCGGCCGAGAGGTTTTCGGTAATGCTCTGGGACACGTAGAACATGTTGACCGGGATCAGGCCTTCCTTGATCTCGGCACCCGGACGGCGGAACGCGGACACGTCGATCGGGTTGATCGAGTTGATGCCGCCACCGATGAAGGTACTTTCGCCCCAGTTCACCACCTGCTTGCCCAGACGCACCGAACCTGGCTCATCGGCAATCGAGTAGTTGTGGTAGACGAAGGCGTCGAGGATCTGCCCGCCGGAAGAACGCGCCGCGACGTCGCGGTTGTGGTTGCTGACGTCCTTGTATTCCAGGTCCTGATTCTGCAGCGCGAAGTCGTACCAGTATTTGCCCCGGACGAAGACCCCGGTGTCGCCGTATTTCAGTTCCAGATCATGGATGCCCTTGAAGATCTTCGAGAAGGCTTGCCCGCTCTTGAAGTTCAGGTGGCCGTTGTCGGAGGTCTGGGACAGGCCCTTGCCGCCGTTGTTGACACCAATAAGGTCCTTGTTCGGCTGCTGGGTCGAGATACTCATGCCCAGGGAGAGCGAGGAGTCGAACTGACCTTCGATTTCACCGACGTTGAAACTGACGCCGAATGCGGGCCCGGCGAGCGTAGAGGCAAGACTGACGGCCAGAGGCAGTTTAGCCCGGCGCCAGAACTGGTTTACTGATGTCATCGACGCTACTCCATGTGCATTATTGTTATGGCAGTGAGTACTTTTAAAAACGCCTGGAAGACCGGGAGCCAGTAGCCACCCGACGTCACTCCAAAGTTGCATCGCCCCTGTTCGTGCGTGTGCCCCGTTCTTAAAAATCCTTGAGCGGACTATAGCCAGCAGGGGGTACTGCTTGATCCCTCTAAAGTGTGATTTGCAGCTGCCGGCCACTCTGGAACAGTCCTTTCGCCAGTCCGACACATGTCGGCACGGCAAGGATGGCTGAATTTTTCGATTTAACAAGCCAAGCGCTTGCTTGGTGGGTCTGGCGCGCCGGTTTCGGCGCGCCAGCAGACACTCAAAGTGTCGAAAGGAAGGTGCTGTTGTTGGCCTGCCATTCGGTGATGTCGAGGCGGATGCGCTTCTTGTCGAGCTTGCCGACACTGGTCTTGGGAATTTCCGTAACAAGGGCGATCTGGCTTGGAATCGCCCACTTGCTCAAGTGACCCAGTTCCACGAACGGCTTGAGGTGTTCCTTGAGCTCGCGCGCCCCGATCTCGTGCCCTTCGCGGATCACCAGCAGTGCAAACGGCCGCTCGCCCCATTGCGGATCGGCGATGCCCACCACTGCTACTTCGCGTACCGCCACATGACGGCTGATCAGGTCTTCGAGGTCCAGCGAGGAAATCCATTCGCCGCCAGTCTTGATCACATCCTTGATGCGGTCGCGGATGTCGATCACGCCCATGCTGTCGAGCGTTGCCACATCGCCGGTGTGCAGCCACCCACCGGCCCAGAGCTCGGCGCCCTTCTGCGGTTCGTTGAAATAGCCTTCGGTGAGCCACGGCGCGCGCAGCACCAGTTCGCCCTGGGTTTCGCCGTCGGCGGGGAGGAAGTTGCCCTCGGCGTCGACGATCGCCGCTTCCACCAACGGCCCCGGCACACCGGCCTTGATCCGGTAAGTGGTGCGTTCGTCTTCGGTGCCGGCCATCAACTCGTCGTTCAAATGCGCACAGGAAACCAGTGGCCCGGTCTCCGACATGCCGTACGCCGCCGTCAACTGAATGCCCCGGGCCTTGGCGGTTTCATACAGCGTGCGGTTCAGCGCACTGCCACCGATGACGATCTTCCAGCCGCCAAAGTCGGTGCCCTGCGCGCCTTTGGCGTTGAGCAGCATCTGCAGGATGGTCGGCACGCAGTGGGAGAACGTGACCTTCTCCTTGCGCCACAGCTCGACGAGGAATTCCGGGTCGTAACGCCCCGGATAAACCTGCTTGAGCCCGAGCATGGTTGCCACGTACGGCAAACCCCAGGCATGCACATGGAACATCGGGGTAATCGGCATGTACACGTCGTTGGTGCCGAGCAGGCGCACGCTGTCGATCGCGCCCATGATCGTCGACACGCCCATGGTGTGCAGCACCAGTTGCCGATGGGTGAAGTACACACCTTTCGGGTTACCGGTGGTGCCCGTGGTGTAGAAGGTAGTGGCGACCGAGTTCTCGTCGAAGTCCTGGAAGTCGTACTGCGGGCTCGCAGCGGCCAGCAGTTGCTCATACTCGCCGACCAGGTTCGGCAGCTCGGCGGTCTTTTCCGGCAGATCGGTCAGCAGCAGGGTTTTCTCGACGGTGGTCAGGTGCGGCGCGATGGCCTGGTACAGCCCAACGAACTCGCTGTTGACCAGCACGAAGCGGTCCTCGGCGTGGTTCATGGTGTAGAGGATCTGCTCCGGCGACAGACGCACGTTGATGGTGTGGATCACCGCGCCGATCATCGGAATGGCAAACATGCATTCGAGGTAGCGATGGCTGTCCCAGTCCATCACCGCCACGGTGTCACCCGCCTTCACCCCGGCCGCCGTCAATACGTTGGCCAGCCGCGCCACCCGCTCGATCAGGGTCGGATAGCTGTAGCGCAACTGGTCTCGGTAAATGATCTCGCGGGTTTTCTCGTAACGGGCGCCGGACATCAGCAGCCGTTTGATCAGCAATGGATACTGGTAGGCCCCATCGGCCGGGGGAATGACGCGAGTCTGCAACATATGAATCCCTTTTCTGGCTGCACGGTGTTGGCGTAGAGAGCGTTACTCTAGAGCCGTTATACCCCAGTCAAATCAGCCGAAGGAATGATTTGCACAGCCGTACAAATGCTAGCTTTGCGCCAGCATTTGTCGGTATTTCAGCGCCGTTCAGGCCGCTTGCCCTACAGCCGCTTCTGAAGGCGTCCGTGGGAAAACCAGCGCAGCAAGGAAGGTTAATGCGCCGAAACCCGCCAGAATCAAGTAAAGCCCGACAAAACCATGGCGCGGTTCGATGTAGGCAATCAGCGGAATCGCTGTCGCACTGGCGCCGAACGACAGGCAGTAACGCAGGGCGAAGACCCGTGACTGCCACTGCGGCGCGACGAAATTGGCGACCATCGAGTCGTTCACCGTCACCTGACCGAACACCACGAACATGAACGCCGCACCGAGCACGATCACTGCCCAACCATCGACATACGCCATGGCGTACAACAGCGGCGCCTGAAACAGCGTCAACACAATAAACGGCCATTTCAGGCTGACTCGGTGCAGCACCTGGCCAATGCTCAACTGCGCCACTGCACCAAAGGCATACGCCAGGCTGACCACCACGCCGAGGGTTTGCGGCGAGGCGAACAAGTCATGCAGACGTTCCTGAAACAGCTTCGGGTAGGTCATGGTCGTGGCGTTGAACACCACGCCACCGGTGGCCGTCGCCAGTGCCAGCACACCGAATACCATGAGCATCGAAATCCGCTGCCCGGCAGCGCCCTTCAGTGCGCTGTGTGGACGCTGCGGGATCGGCTCTTCACGCACCTGCACGGCAAAACCGATTCCCAGCACGATCGCCACCATCCCCGGTAACACGAAAGCCGAACGCCAGCCGAACTGCGCCACCAGCAACCCGGTGATCAGCGCCGAGAACGCCACGCCGAGGTTGCCCCACATGCCATTGATGCCGATCTCCCGCCCGCGATTCTGCGCGTAGGCCACCAGCATCGCGGTGCCCACCGGGTGGTAGATCGCGGCGAAAATGCCGATCAGGGTCAACCCGATCACCAGCATGGTCGGGCTGGTGCTCAGCCCGGTGAAGATCGCCGAGGCGCCGATGCCGAAGAAAAACACCAGCATCATCTGCCGCCGACTCCAGTGATCGCCCAGCCAGCCGGCTGGTAACGAACAGGCGCCAAAGGCAATGAACCCGCCCAGCGACAGGCCGATCAGCGCGGCGTAGTCGAGGCCGAAGGCCTGGGTCATGCCGAGCACGGCGGCGGGGAAAATCAGCATGAACATGTGGTCGATCACATGGGCGGCGTTGACGTAGCGAATGACGTTTCGGGATTGATTCATGGCGGCACGCTTGTGTTTGTTATGGGCGGATTGTTGTCAGCGGCTTTATGCTAAGTTGGCGAAAAAGCGCATACCTGCCAACCAGGTCATCGAATCCGACATGTTGATCAGTCACTTCGAACACGGCCCGGTGAGTGCCTATCCCAGGGATTATCTGGACGGCGCGCACCAGTCGCTGCACCTGCATCGCGAGGCGCAGTTGCTGTATGCCGTCCGAGGGATCATGCGGGTGGTCACCGACCTCGGTGCCTGGGTGATTCCGCCAAGCCGCGCAGTGTGGATTCCGCCGCAAGTCGCGCACGAGATATTCATGTCCGGCGATGTGCAGATGCGCTCGCTGTTCATTGCCCCCGAGCTGTCACCGGCCAGCCTGCAACAGTGCTGCGTGCTGGCGGTGACGCCGCTGTTGCGCGAGCTGATCCTGCGCGCCGTTCAAGGCCCGCCGCACGCGGATAATCCGCTGATCCAGCTGTTGATGCTGGAAGAGCTCGCCAGCCTGGAAAGCCTGCCGCTGCACATTCCAATGCCTACTGACCGACGCCTGCAGAACATCTGTCTGGCGTTGCTGCACACACCGGATCACCCCAACACCCTGGAAGACTGGGCGCAGCAGGTCGGCGCCAGCTCACGCACTTTGGCGCGGCTGTTCCAGCGACAACTGAAGATGAGTTTCAACGCCTGGCGCCAGCAACTGCGCCTGATGGAAGCGCTACCGCGCCTGCTCGCCGGGGACAGCGTGCAGCGCGTGGCGCGGGATCTGGGTTACGGCAGCGCGCGGGCGTTCAGCGCGATGTTTCGCCGTTTGCTCGGGGACAATCCCCGGGAATACCTGAATAATCTGAGCAAACTCAGCGAGCTTGTGTAAGGCCCTGTGGGAGCGAGCCTGCTCGCGAAAGCGGTCTTTCAGCCACCAGTAATGTCGACTGATCCAACGCATTCGCGAGCAGGCTCGCTCCCACAGTTTTAAGTCGCGGTTCTGAGATCAATGCATCTCGGTAAACGCGATTTTCACGCCGAGAGCGATCAGCACCGCGCCCATGGTGCGGTCGAACCAGTGGCCCATGCGGGCAAAACCGGCACGTACACGTTGCTGACTGAACAGCATCGCCACCAGGCAGAACCAGAAAGCGGTCGCAACGGCCAGGTAAACCCCGTAACCGGCCTGCACCGCCAGTGGCGTGTGCGGGTTGATCACCACGGTAAACAGCGACAGGAAGAACAGCGTGGCTTTCGGATTCAGACCATTGGTCACGAAGCCCGAGGTGAACGCGCCGCGCGCGGTGCGCACGCCTGCCTCTTTGTGCAGATCATCGGTAACGGTTTTCGCTGGCTGCGCGCGCAAGGCCTTGAAGCCGATGTACAGCAGGTACGCGGCGGCGGCCCATTTCAAGGCGTTGAACAGCACGATCGACTGCGACACGATCAGGCCGATGCCGAGCAGCGAATAACCCACATGCAGGAAAATCGCCGTGCCCACGCCCAGTGCGGTCCAGGTGCCGGCGCGACGACCATGGGTCACGCTCTCGCGCACCACCACGGCAAAGTCCGGGCCGGGGCTGGCCACGGCCAGCAGGTGGATCAGTGCAACGGTCAAGAACTCGGTCCAGTACATGGGGGCTCCTCTGGGGGTGATCATCAGCTTGAACACATCGCCTGAATGCTTTTCCCCTGTGGGAGCGGGCTTGCTCGCGAATGGCGTTGTGTCAGGCAACCTTTATGGGTCTGACACGCCCTCTTCGCGAGCAAGCCCGCTCCCACAGTTTTTGTGAGCACTTCGGGCACTGCGTAACGTTTTGTTTCATCTGGTAGGCTCGGCAGATTACGCCTTCCGTTCCAAGCACAAAAGGTACAGTTGATGACGAACCCGCGCCGCGCCGTATTCCTCGATCACCCGTCACTGGATCTCGGCGATCTCGACCTCAGCCCGTTGCGCGCCTGCTTCAGCGACCTGCAACTGTTCGCCCAGACTGCGCCTGATCAAGTCGCCGAACGCCTGCACGGCGCCTCGGTGGCGATCACCAACAAGATCCGCATCGATGCCGCCGCGATGGCCGCCAACCCGGATCTGCAACTGATCCTGATCACCGCCACCGGCACCAACAACGTCGATCTGGACGCGGCTCGCGCCCACGGCATCACCGTGTGCAACTGTCAGGGTTACGGCACGCCGTCGGTGGCGCAACACACGATCATGCTGCTGCTCAACCTCGCCACCCGCCTCGCGGATTATCAAAAAGCGGTCGGCGAAGGTCGCTGGCAGCAGGCCAGACAGTTCTGCCTGCTCGACTATCCGATTGTCGAACTGGAGGGCAAAACCCTCGGCCTGCTCGGTCATGGCGAACTCGGCGGTGCGGTCGCGCGACTGGCCGAAGCGTTTGGCATGCGTGTATTGCTCGGACAGATTCCGGGCCGCCCGGCGCGGCCGGACCGTCTGCCACTGAACGAACTGCTGCCGCAGATCGACGCCCTGACCCTGCACTGTCCGCTCAACGAACACACCCGGCACTTCATCGGCGCCCGCGAGCTGGCGGCGATGAAACCCGGCGCCTTTGTGGTCAACACCGCTCGCGGTGGTTTGATCGACGAGCAAGCCTTGGCCGACGCGTTGCGCAACGGTCACCTTGGCGGCGCCGCCACCGACGTGCTCAGCGTCGAACCGCCGGTCAACGGCAATCCGCTGCTGGCCGCCGACATTCCACGGCTGATCGTCACTCCGCACAACGCCTGGGGCAGTCGCGAAGCGCGGCAACGCATCGTCGGCCAATTGACCGAAAACGCCCAGGCATTCTTCAGCGGTAAAGCGCTGCGGGTCGTCAGTTGATAAACTGCGGCACTTTTTTTCCAAGGAGCAGTTATGGATCCGCGCAGTGAAGTACTGCTTCGTCAGGCCGAGTTATTCCAGGGTTCGCTGTTGTTGGCCGGTTTGCCTGCCGACGATCTGCTCGGGCGCCTGCCCAATGCGTTCGGCTGGTGCTGGCACGCCGGCGATCAGGCCGCACTGGATGCGCGCTTCGAAGGTCGCAGCCATTTCGGCGTAAACGTGCCGGAGCGCGAGTTCGACAGCGCCGTGGTGTTTTTGCCCAAGTCCAAGGACCTGACCGATTACATCCTCAACGCGGTGGCCGCACGTCTGCCCGGGCGCGAGGTGTTTCTGGTCGGGGAAAAACGCAGCGGCATCGAGGGTGCGTCCAAGCAACTCAACCCGTTCGGCAAGCCGCGCAAACTCGACAGCGCCCGTCACTGCCAACTGTGGCAGGTCACCGTGGCCAACGCGCCTGAAGCAAAATCGCTGGAAAGCCTGGCGCAGACTTATGAGCTGCCGCTGGCCGAAGGCCCGCTTAAAGTCATCAGCCTGCCGGGCGTGTTCAGCCATGGCCGACTGGATCGCGGCAGCGCCTTGCTGCTGGAGCATCTGGACAAACTGCCGAGCGGTCATCTGCTGGATTTCGGTTGTGGCGCCGGGGTGTTGGGCGCGGCGGTCAAACGTCGCTATCCGCACAATCAGGTGACTTTGCTCGACGTCGATGCCTTCGCCGCCGCCAGCAGTCGCCTGACGTTGGCGGCCAACGGTCTGGACGCCGAAGTGCTGACCGGTGACGGTATCGACGCTGCACCGATGGGTTTGAACGCGATTCTGAGCAACCCGCCGTTCCATGTCGGCGTGCACACCGATTATTTCGCCACCGAGAACTTGCTGCGAAAAGCGGCCAAACATCTGAAAAACGGCGGCGAACTGCGCCTGGTTGCGAACAGCTTCCTGAAGTATCAGCCACTGATCGAAGAGCATCTGGGCGTGTGTGCAATCAAGGCTGAAGGCAATGGTTTCCGGATTTACCGGGCCAAGCGCGGCTGAAAATTTGTTCTTGCTCTATCGGTTTTGCGAAGGCAGAATCCGCTCCGTCCTAGGGGAGTAGTCTCCCACGAGCGCCAAGCTCGTCCGGCATACGTCAACATACTTGATCCTCAGATCATGGCGTATGCGACCCAAGCGTCCGCACCAGACGGATCGCAGGGTTTGACAAGACCTATGACACGCACACCTTACCCGGGGCGGGAAGGCTGTACGTGTCATAGCCGTGTCGACCCGCCCCTTAGGAAAATCCTGATGCTGGACTCGTTACTCGTTCCCACCGCAATCGTTGCCTTGGCCGAAATCGGCGACAAGACGCAACTGCTCGCGCTGATTCTCGCCGCTCGCTTTCGCAAACCCTGGCCGATCATTGCCGGTATCGTCGCTGCGACCCTGGCCAACCACGCGGCAGCCGGTGCGGTAGGCGCCTGGTTCGGCAGCTTCTTCTCCGATTCGGTGCTGCACTGGATTCTCGCCGCGAGCTTCACCGCCACTGCGCTGTGGACGCTGGTCCCGGACAAGATGGACGACGATGAAGCCAGCACCGCACGCAAGTTCGGCCCCTTCCTGACCACGCTGATCGCGTTTTTCCTTGCGGAAATCGGTGACAAGACGCAGATCGCCACCGTGATGCTGGCGGCGCAATATCCGGAGCTGTGGCTGGTGATCATCGGCACCACGGCGGGCATGCTGATTGCCAACGTGCCGGTGGTATTGGCGGGTAACTTTGCTGCGGAGAAATTGCCACTGACCTTGATCCGTCGCCTGGCCGCTTCGGCGTTCTTCATTCTGGCGATCGTTGCGGTGTACAAGGCGATGCAGAGCAGTGGCTGGATTTAACCCCTGAGCCGTGATCTGACAATTAACTGTGGCGAGGGGATTTATCCCCGATGGGGCGCGAAGCGCCCCCAAACCTGCCTCCTCAGAGTGTCAGACATAACGCATTTGCAGGTTTTGGGGCTGCTTCGCAGCCCATCGGGGATAAATCCCCTCGCCACAACAGCCCTCCCAACCTGAAGAATCGTTGTGTCCTTCGACTCTTAGGACTTCGGCGCTTTCTCGTACAGCGGCATCACCTTCGGAATCGCTGCCTGCAGCGAGGCGATCCGGCTGGACGAGGCCGGGTGGGTGCTCATGAACTCCGGCGGTGCGCCTTCCGAAGCCTTGCTCATCTTGTTCCACAAGGTGATCGCCGCATTCGGGTTGTACCCGGCACGGGCGGCCAGTTCGAGGCCGATCAGGTCGGCTTCGTTTTCGTTGGCGCGGCTGTTGGGCAAGGTCATGCCGTAATTGGCCACGGTGTCGGCCAGCGCCAGGCTGTCCTGACCCAGACCGAGCAACGCACCGGCACCCTGTTTGGCCATTTCAATGCCATAGGCTTTGGACATCGCTTCACGACCGTGCTCGCGCAGGGCGTGGGCGATTTCATGGCCCATGACCGCCGCAATTTCATCGTCGGTCAGCTTCAGGCTGTCGATCAGCCCGGTGTAGAAAATGATCTTGCCACCAGGGCCACAGTTGGCGTTGAGCTCGTCGCTCTTGATCAGATTGACTTCCCACTGCCACTGCGCCGCATCCGGGCGGAAGTTCGGTGCCTGGGCGATCAGCCGGTTGGCAATCGCCTGAACCCGCTTGGCCTCCGGGCTGGTCTTGTCCAGCACGCCTTTGCTCGACGCCTCGCCGACGGTCTTCTGGTAGGACTGGGCATACATCTGGTCGACCTCTTGCGAGGAGAGCATGCTGAACATGTACTGCTTGCGCTCCACACCGACGGCTCCGCCGCTGGTGGTGTTGACCGACTGACAACCGGCCAGCAACAGCGCTGCGCTCAGTGCACTTACAACCAATGTCTTGTTCATTCAAAAGCTCCCTGAAAACCTGCCGCGTATCGTAGGGGGTGAATTGTATCGGCGCCAGATACAACAGACGTGTTGCAGCGTCTTTCGGAAGTTTCCCACCGCTGTTGTCGTAAAAAATTCACAGCAACCGGCAAGTCTGCTGCCGCTGCGTCGCGCACCGATCCATTTGCGACATCCTCCGCCCTTTGTTCCGCTCAACGCTCATGGCGCCATGCCTGCTGCCGATACAACAGCGCAGACGTCCTCTTGCGTGCGGAGCTCCCATGAAGTTCAAGTCGATCCAGTTTTCCGTCGCCGCCCTGGCCGGCGCCATCGTCCTCAGCGTGGTTGCCGCGCTGGTGCTGTACGCGCTGTTTTCCGGTGCCCGCACTCAAGACATGGTGCAACAGCGCACTCAGGCGCAGTTCGAACAAGTCATCGAACAACGCCTGACCTCACTGGCGCAGACCCAGGTCAGCCAGATCCAGCGCGAACTCGAAGCGCCGCTGCTGATTGCCGGCGGACTGGTGCGGGTCAACGCGCTGCTCGGCACACCGGGCGCCGACGGCCAGCCGCGCCTGAGCGTCAGCCGCGAGCAGTTGATCAGCTTGATCAAGGAGAACGTTGAAAAAAATCCGAAGATTCTCGGCACCTACATCGGCTGGGAAAAAAACGCACTGGACCACAATGACGCGGCCTACGTCGGCAGCGCCGTGACCGGTATCGATCCCGCCAACGGACGCTTCCTGCCGTGGTGGTTCCGCAATACCGACGGCAGTCTGGGCGTGGACAAACTGGCCGATGTCGACGATCAGAAAACCCTGTCCACCGGGGTACGCGCCAGTGAGTACTACCTCTGCTCCAAGGAAACGAAAAAGCCCTGCGTGATCGATCCGGCGCCGTACAAGGTCGGCGACAAGGTCGTCATGCTCGCCTCGTTCATTGAACCGATCATGCTCAACGGCGCATTCCAGGGCATCGTCGGCGCCGACCTGTCGGTGAACTTCATCCAGGACATGCTCCTCGGCGCCAACCAGAAGTTGTACAGCGGCGCCGGGCAAATGGCCCTGATCGGCGGCAACGGCCGGATCGTTGCCTATACCAAAGATCCGAGCAAATTCGGTGAAAAGGTCAGCGACATTCTTGACGCCGAGCAGATCGCCAACATGGCCAATCTCAAGCGCGGCGAAGTCACCTACTCGGTGAACAAAGACAAGGGCCGCATCGAACTGTACCTGCCGTTCGGCATCGGCCAGACCGACGCACGCTGGACCCTGATGCTGCAACTGCCATTGAACGCGGTGATGGCGGATCTGCAAAAACTCCAGGCCGACCTTGATGCGCAACGCAAATCCGACACCTTCGGCATGGCCATGGTCGGCCTGATCATTGCCGCCATCGGTCTGTTGGTGATCTGGCTGGTGGGCCACGGCATCGCCCGACCGCTGAAACAGATGGTCGCCATGCTCGATGACATTGCCAAAGGTGAAGGCGACCTGACCCGTCGCTTGAGCAGTGATCGCAGCGATGAACTCGGCTCGATCGCCAAGGGCTTCAACACCTTCCTCGCCAAGTTGCAGGCGATGATCACGCAGGTGGTGACGTCGGTGCAGAGCGTCAGCGATTCCTCGGAGCACACTGCCGACATCGCGATTCGCACCAACATCGGCATTCAGAAACAGATGGCCGAGATCGATCAGGTCGCCACCGCGGTGCAGGAGATGACCGCCACCGCGCAAGACGTGGCGCGCAACGCCACTCAGGCCGCGCAAGCCGCCAGCCACGCGGATCAGGCTGCCGGCCAAGGCATGCAGATCGTCCGTGATACGTCGAACTCGATTGGCGTACTGGCGGTGGAAATCGGCAAAGCGGTGGAGGTGGTGCAGACGCTGGCCAAGGACAGCGAAAACATCAACGCGATCCTCATCGCGATTCGCGGGATCGCCGAGCAGACCAACCTGCTGGCGCTGAACGCAGCAATCGAAGCGGCGCGGGCCGGCGAACAAGGGCGCGGCTTTGCGGTGGTGGCGGACGAGGTGCGCAATCTGGCGCAGAAGACCCAGAAGGCCACCGAAGAAATCCAGAGCATGATCCAGCAGCTGCAACAGGGCACCCGCGATGTGGTGCGGGTCATGGAGGACAGCCAGAACCGCACCGACGAAAGCGTGCAGCACGCGGCGAAAGCGGCTGAAGCGCTGGAGACAATTACTCAGGCGGTGTCGGTGATCAATGACATGAATACGCAGATTGCCAGTGCGGCGGAAGAACAGAGCGCAGTGGCCGATGACATCAACCGTAACGTGATCAATATCGGTCAGGTGGCGAATGAAGTGGCGGGCGGTGCGGATGAGTCGAGCTCGGCCAGTGCCGGCCTGACTAAATTGGCGGAACAGCAGCGGCGGCTGATCAATCAGTTCAAGGTCTGATCCAAAGGCCCCTTCGCGAGCAAGCCCGCTCCCACAGTAATTTTGCGGCGTTCACAAAACCTGTGGGAGCAAGCTTGCTCGCGAAGAGGGCGGCACAGCATCAACTCAACCCGGAGTCAGACACTCCGGCCCATTGAGCTTCGGATCATTCACCAGATTCGCCAGCACTCGCTCGCGCAATGCTGCGGGCTCACTGGCGAGCAAGCCCTGCAGCACATGCAGCGGCGTCGCGGGATCGAGCCAGGCCGCCTGCCCCGCCTCATCGAGAATCAACGGTCGGCGCTGACTGGCCGCCGGCTGCGTGATGACGGCGGTGCTCAGCCACACCTGCTCCTGCACCGGATACGCTTCCCAGATCGCCGCGAAAAACAGCGACGAGCCCTCCCCCGGCGTCAGCCAGTACGGGCGCTTGCGCAGGTTGCCGCGCCATTCGTAGAAACCGTTGGCCGGCAGCAGACAGCGGCGCAGGCGCAGTGCCTCGCGGAACATCGGTTGCTCGGCGACGGTTTCGGCCCGGGCATGCGCCGGGGTACGCGACAGATCGGTCAGCCACGGTGGCGTCAGCCCCCAACGGGCGCGGGCCAGGGTGCGTTGGCCGTCGGCCTCGGCACGCAGCATCAACACCGAATCATTGGGGGAAATGTTCCACTGCGCCTGCTGATCGGCGGGAAATCCGGGCAGGGCCGCGAAATCGCGGTTCCAGCGAAACAGGGCATAACGTCCACACATGGGGCAACACGACTCAGAAATAAAACGAACGCCAGCCTAACAGACCAGCGTCCCGGGGAAGCTCTCCGGTTCATCGCCGGGCAGCGGCAGCGCGGCATTGTACGCGGTGATCAGTTCGCGGGCGTATTCGGCCTGATCGTTTTCGACCGACAGTCCCAGCAGGCCGAAAATCGGCAATTCCCCCGTGCCGCCCAGCAGATCGCGGCCCACCAGGTGCGCTTCGATGCCTTCACTGGCGAGCATGCCCTTGAGCATCTCGCCCTCCATCAGGTTTTCCGGCTCGTAGATTCGCTGCATGGGCGCCCCTCACTCGTTTTCGCTGAAGACTTCCAGAAACCAATCCTCGCCATGCACCTGCAAGACAAACGTGATCGGTCGACAACACACCTGACAGTCCTCGATGTAGGTCTGATCGCCTGCGGACAGGTCCACCGTCGTCTCGACCTCTTCACCACAATACGGACATTCATACAGTGCGCTTTCCAGCATCGCGGTCTCCCAGGTGACTTGTGCGTATAATCGCCGGTCTATTTGCAGGGCTATTTTTGTCTGGCTACCTTTTCAGACCGTGCCCCGTTGGTTTTCGATCAAAACCTTTACTTACCCTAGCCGTTTCCAACAAGAGAGCATGATGGGCGAATTCGATGCCATCCGACCTTACGACGACAGCGAAGTACCTGCGGTACTGGCAAGACTGCTCGGCGACAAGGCGTTTCTAGATATCCTCACCCACTTCCGCTTCCCGCGTTTTGCCGGTGCCTTCGGCTGGATGCTCAAACCACTTATAGCCCATCGGCTGCGTCGTGAGTTTGCCGACGTGACCTCCGTGGCCACTTTGCAGGACAAAGTCGAGTTCTACGTCGACCACACCATCGAGCGCGCCACTGATGGCGTGACCTACACCGGTGTCGAGCAATTCAAGTCCGGCAGCGCCTACCTGTTCATCGCCAACCACCGCGACATCGTGATGGACCCGGCCTTCGTCAACTACGCGGTGTACCACGCCGGCCTGCCGACCCCGCGCATCGCGATCGGCGACAACCTGCTGCAGAAACCCTTCGTCAGCGACCTGATGCGCCTGAACAAGAGTTTTATCGTGCATCGCTCGATCACCGGGCGCCGCGAGAAGATGGCGGCGTATCAATTGCTGTCGGCGTATATCAACCACTCGATCCGCAGCGATTGCGCCTCGATCTGGATCGCGCAGGCTGAAGGCCGGGCAAAGGACGGCGACGACCGTACCGAGTCGGCGATCCTCAAGATGTTCCACATGAGCCGCAAGGACGAGCCGTTCGGCGAGGTCATCCAGTCGCTGAACCTGACCCCGGTGTCGATCAGCTACGAATACGACCCGTGCGATCAGGCCAAGGCCCGCGAGTTGTACATCCGCGCCACCACCGGCACCTACGCCAAGGCGCCGGGCGAGGATGACGTGAGCATTGCCAAGGGCATCACCGGTTATAAGGGCCGGGTGCACGTGAACTTTGCCGCGCCGATCACCGAGCTGTTCGAAGACACCAAGCAATTGGCGGTCGAGATGGACAAGCAGATTCTCGGCGGATATCGCCTGTTCCCGGTGCATTACCTGGCGTACGCGCAGTGGGCCGATGCCGATCCGCAACTGAACGTGCCGAAGGCTGCCAAAGTGTTCCCGGCGGATGAATTGGCCAAGGCGCAGGAAGAATGGCAGCGCCGACTGGACGCCTGCCCTGAAGAGCACCGTCCGTATCTGGTGCTGCAATATGCGACGCCGGTGCGCAATCAGTACCGGGTGAAGGCTGGATTGCCGTTGTAAACAGGCATAGCGGAGCCCCTGTGGCGAGGGGATTTATCCCCGATGGGTCGCGAAGCGGCCCCAGGATTCTGCCTGAATAATCATGGGCCTGCTGCGCAGGCCATCGGGGATAAATCCCCTCGCCACAAGGTTTTGCATTCGCTTCAGAAGCGGGTGCTGATCCATGAGACGATCAGTGCCAGGCCAAGGCAGGCAAAACCGAAGCGATAGAAAAAGCGGTTCATGCGCAGCGTCGCCCAATCCAGAATCGGTTCGGCGTTCGGTTGGGCCTGACGCTGCGCAGCGATGCTGGCCATCGCGCGCTGTTCACGGCGGCGGGTCGCGTGCAGCAGCCAACTGCCCGGGAAGGCCAGGGCCAGCGCCAGCAGGTTGATCAATTTGGCGGGATGGGCGGTAAACAGCGTCATCAAGTGCAGCGACATCACAGACCTCGGAACTGAATCGGTGTGGCAGGCGCCAGATCGACGACCGCGGCGCGGATTCTACCGAAACCCTCCGCCACTACCCTACCCTTTGCGACAAATAACCTGACAATCGACCGATGGCTGTCCTGTGTCACGGCATCGTCATTTACATCGGCCACCATGCGCGCCTCGAAACACACATGGAACGCGACATGCTGCACGCCGAAAACCAGGATCGCATGTACCTCATCACCCCGACCGACGAACAACAAAGCCT
Organism: Pseudomonas sp. G3-39; assembly: GCF_054790485.1. NCBI lineage: Bacteria > Pseudomonadati > Pseudomonadota > Gammaproteobacteria > Pseudomonadales > Pseudomonadaceae > Pseudomonas > Pseudomonas sp. G3-39. The sequence goes on from NZ_CP186497.1 coordinate 4,910,395, forward strand.
CGTCGGCAGCCTCGCCTTCAATGTTCAGGATCGCCACTGGCTGGTGTATTGCGCCCTCGGCGGGCATCAGCATGCGGATTTGCCGGAGACGGATTTGCTGACCGGTGTGAGTGTCCTCGACTTCTACTCCCAGGCTGCCTGACACACGCCTGTCCCTGTGGGAGGGGGCTTGCTCCCGAAGACTGAGTGTCAGTCGACTTCTGAGTTGACTGATCCACCGCTTTCGGGAGCAAGCCCCCTCCCACAGTTGTATGAGTATTCAGATAAATTTTGTGGCCACAAAAAAGCCCGGAGCCATCACTGGCGCCGGGCTTTTTCACATCAACCGCACAGCTTACTCGGCGAGGATCTGACCCACGGTCGGGTCCTTGAACAGACGGGTCAAGGCATCGCTCAACACGTCGCTGACCAGCTTGGTGTTGGTTTCCTGGTTCGGCGCCATGCCGAAACGCTGGTCCAGCGAAGCGCCGTAGCGGCCGCTGTAACGACGGTTGCCGCTCTGCACGTCGGAGCGGAAGGTCGCGCCGATGGTGGCTTCGGTCACGTACATGCCTTCTTTCGGCGACTGGTACTTCAGCTCGGTCAGGGTCACGGTCAGTTGCGGCGCGTTCATCCCGTTGCTGGTCGGGGTGAAGCCGAGCAGACGTACGGCGGCTTCAGCCTGCGCCTGCAACTTGGGCAGGATCTGCTCGCGCTGCACGGTGATCGCGCTGGTTTCCGGGTACAGGCCACCGCGGGTGCCGAGGGTTGGCGACGGACGACCGTCAACCACACGCACCACCACTTGCTGGCCATGGCCGACCGGGGCCAACTGCGTGGTCAGCTTCGGTTCCGGGCTCAGTTGTTGCGGGCTGTGGGCGCAGCCAACCAGGGTCAAACTGGTCACAGTGATCAAACCGAACAACAGGCGTTGCAACATGCTCTTTTCTCCAGAATCAGGCACAAACAGGCCGGCAGTATAGCGGTGGGCCACTGCGGGTCACCAGCACCCGACAGTGAATACTCAAATGTCTGACAAACCCGTGAGAATGCGGTTCCTGTCACAGATTGTTCACCGCCCATACACCTCGGCGTCACGGCCGCCAGGCAAGCTTCAAACCAGTCCTCCAACAAGGTACTCGGCCATGCGTTATCTGATCTCGTTGTTCGCCCCACGCCCACTGCACCGCAGTTTTGCCCTGCTCGATCGCAACGGTCATTGCCAGGCATTCAAGCAGTGCAGCCTGCAGCCGATGGGCGATGGCTGGGTGGAAATCGAAGAAATCCGTCTCAACTGGTTGCACCAGCCACTGCCCGCCAGCGCCCGCGTCATAGCGTCGCAGCCCCGCGCACGCGTGCAAGCGATGTTGAGCATCTGACCGGATGCCTAATAAAAGTCATTAAACACGAGCAACTGCCCGCATTTCTTCGATACAATCTCCCCCCGATTATAAGGACGTCTCCTGATCGGGCCCCGCAACACCGTCAATGCGCATGCATCGACACCCAAATCGCCCACAGAGAGCCGCCCACACAGATCGAGTGAAGTTGGCGCGCTTGCCTGTTCTTCCGGCAAAAACCCCGCTTTTCGCGAATCTGCAGAGCTGTCATGACGCTCGGCCACCGCGTTGTTTTGCCCTTGCGGGCAGGGTGCCAGGCCTGGACAGCCCTTTTTTGAGGTTCACGTCTTCAAAAGAGCGTGAAAAAAACGGGTTTTCACAACTTCACAAGAGTGTGGCGAGCAAATGAAAAGTTTTGCGTCTGAACATGCACCATTAGCGTCTGAAACAGCCCAACGACACAGGACCGGGTATACCTCGAACATCGGAGCCTGAAGCCTGTCCGCTACGGATTTGGTTGCACAAAAACGGATGTCTCGACCATAAGTCGAATTGCCAGCCGCGTGCTGAAATGAGTTCATGGAGCTCTTGAAGCCAGGCCGCATGCATCCGTCGAAGTTGCGAAAAATTGCGAAGATTCGGACATGACGAACCTGACCATGGGTATCCGGGGCGCAACTGACCTGCCCCGTCACTCCCTGGCAGCCATGCCGACAATTTGGTGCTGCAGATTTTGGAGACGCGTTAAATGGCGCATAACGAAGCAGTCGACGTAGTTCTGGTTGGGGCGGGCATCATGAGTGCCACCCTGGCAGTACTGCTCAAAGAGCTCGACCCGGCGATCAAGCTGGAAGTCGTCGAGTTGATGGATTCCGGTGCTGCGGAGAGTTCCAACCCGTGGAACAACGCCGGTACCGGCCACGCCGGCCTGTGCGAGCTGAACTACACGCCGCAGGCAGCCGACGGCAGCGTCGATATCAAAAAAGCCGTGCACATCAACACCCAGTTCGAAGTGTCCAAACAGTTCTGGTCGTACTTGACCAAGAAAGGCACCTTCGGCTCGTGCAAATCCTTCATCAGCCCGGTGCCGCACCTGAGCTTCGTTCAGGGTGACAAAGGCGTGTCGTTCCTCAAGGAACGCTTCAACGTGCTGCACAAGCACCACGCCTTCTCCGACATGGAATACACCGAAGACAAGGCCAAGATGGCCGAGTGGATGCCGCTGATGATGCCGGGCCGCTCGCCGGATGAAGTCCTGGCCGCCACCCGCGTGATGAACGGCACCGACGTCAACTTCGGCGCCCTGACCAATCAGTTGCTCAAGCACCTGACCAGCGCACCGGACACCCAGGTCAAATACTGCAAGCGCGTCACCGGCCTCAAGCGTAACGGCGCCGGCTGGACCGTCAGCATCAAGGACGTCAACAGCGGCGCCAGCCGTGAAGTCGACGCCAAGTTCGTCTTCCTCGGCGCTGGCGGCGCGGCTCTGCCATTGCTGCAGGCTTCGGGCATCGAAGAAAGCAAAGGCTTCGGCGGCTTCCCGATCAGCGGCCAGTGGCTGCGTTGCGACAACCCGGAAGTGGTCAAGCACCACCAGGCCAAGGTCTACAGCCAGGCTGCAGTCGGTTCGCCACCAATGTCGGTGCCGCACCTGGACACCCGTGTGGTCGATGGCAAGAAATCCCTGCTGTTCGGGCCATACGCCGGTTTCACCACCAAGTTCCTCAAGCACGGCTCCTTCATGGACCTGCCGCTGTCGGTTCGCGCCGGCAACATCGGACCGATGCTGGCGGTGGCGAAAAACAACATGGACCTGACCAAATATCTGGTCAGCGAAGTGATGCAATCGATGGAGCAGCGTCTGGAATCCCTGCGCCGCTTCTACCCGGAGGCGAAAGCCGAGGACTGGCGCCTGGAAGTGGCCGGCCAACGGGTACAGATCATCAAGAAAGACCCGAAAAAAGGCGGCATCCTGCAATTCGGTACCGAACTGGTTGCGGCGAAAGACGGCTCCCTCGCCGCCCTGCTCGGCGCTTCGCCAGGTGCTTCGGTAACCGTTTCGATCATGCTCGAGCTGATCGAGAAATGCTTCCCGGCCAAGGCCAAGGGTGAGTGGGCGGCCAAACTGGCGGAAATCTTCCCGGCCCGCGAGAAGGTTCTGGAAACCGATGCTGCGCTGTATCGCAAGATCAACACGCAGAACAACATCGCCCTGGAACTGGTTGAAGAAAGCAGCGAGACCCCAAGCTTCGCTTGATCTTGCGGCATAAAAAACGCCCCGTACTCGGTGAGTGCGGGGCGTTTTTTTTTGCTGGGATAAAAACCAATACTGCTGGCTCACCAACACTTGTGGTGAGGGGATTTATCCCCGATCGGCTGCGCAGCAGTCGCAAAACCATTGATGCGATTTACCTGACACCCTTGCACTCAGGCTTCGGGGCCGCTACGCAGCCCATCGGGGATAAATCCCCTCGCCACAGATATCGGGTGAGCTTAACCGCGAGCCTTGTCGATCAGCTCGATGTACTCGGCCGCATTACGCTGATCCTTGATCAGATCAACAAACGTCTGACCGTGCGCGTCCTTGCCATCCACGTCGTAACCGGCAGCCACGAAGAACGTCAGGAAGCGCTCGAAATCGTCGATGCGCAGGCCACGGTAGGCCTTGATCAGTTTGTGCAGCGACGGCGAAGTGGCGTCGACCGGTTCAAAATCGAGGAACAGCTTGATCTGCTCATCGCCGATCTCGTCACCAATCACCTGTTTCTTATCTTTACGCATTGCCGACTCCAGCTCGCAGACATTACACGGGGCGGGCAGTTTACCCCTGCCCTGCCACCCGGCTCAACGCGAACGAACGGCCCCGGTGTGCAGATCAGCCCAGATGTGGCCGTTGGCATAACTGAGGAACTGTACATACACCGTGTCGTTGCGCAGCAAATCGATCACCACCCGGTACTGGGCCAACGGGTAGAACAGGGTCAGGGTCTTGCTCTTGTCGTCGTAAACCGGTTTTTTCAGGCTTTTGCTTTCGCCATCGAAACTGACCAGCACCTGGGCGATGGTTGCGCCCTTGTTCAGCGACTTACCCTTGAGGCGAATCATCAGCGGCGACGTGACCGGAATCGGCTGCTGATTGGACTGGCGTTGCGCACCGACCACTACCGAATAATCGATGACTTGCAACAGTTGCTGCTGCTCGGGTTCGGCATCGCGCAGGGTCAGGTCATCCGGCGGCAGAAATTGACTGTGCATCGGCGCCGCAGACAGCGGCAGACTGAGGGCCAGCAACAAGGCGGCTAGGCTGCGGATCAAGAGGCTCATGGCAGGCTCCGGGGGCGGGGCCGAGCACTCTAGCATGGGGAACGCGGATGGATCAGCACACACAAAACAACTGTGGGAGCGAGCCTGCTCGCGATAGCGTCGTATCAGTCAACATCAACATTGCTGACAGACCGCTATCGCGAGCAGGCTCGCTCCCACAAGGGATAGCGCGGGATCTTACATGCCTTTAACGGCAAAGATCCCGTTGGCGTTGCGCCAGTAGCCTTTGTAGTCCATGCCGTAACCGAAGATGTAACGGTCAATGCACGGCAGGCCGACGAAGTCTGCCTTCAGATCAGGACGCGCCTTGCGGTCGTGATCCTTGTCGATCAGCACGGCGGTGTGCACTTTGCGTGCGCCGGCGTGTTTGCAGAAGTCGATGATCGCGCCCAGGGTGTGACCTTCGTCGAGGATGTCGTCGATGATCAGCACGTCGCGGTCGATGAACGAGACTTCCGGCTTGGCTTTCCAGAACAGGTCGCCGCCGCTGGTTTCGTTGCGATAACGGGTCGCGTGCAGGTAGGACGCTTCCAGCGGGAATTGCAGGTGAGTCAGCAGTTTGCCGGAGAAGATCAGGCCGCCGTTCATCACGCAGAACACCACCGGGTTGCTGTCGGCCAGTTGTTCGTTGATTTGTGCACCGACGCGGGCGATGGCGGCCTCGACTTCAGCTTCGGTGTACAGGCAGTCAGCCTCTCGCATGATTTGACGGATATGCTCGAGATCAGCGGACATGGCGCTCTCCAGGGGGATGTTTTCGGAAAAGCGGGCAAAGGTACGCATCCCGTGAGGTCGAATCAAGCCTTAATGGACTAACGTACTCAATGTCCTATAGGACATCACCCTCGGATAGATTAATCTAGGCCGGTTTTTTTGCCCGCCGCCGGAGTTTTTCCATGCCCATCCTCGAGATCCGCCACCCGCTGATCCGCCATAAACTCGGCCTGATGCGCCGCGCCGATATCAGCACCAAGAATTTCCGTGAGCTTGCTCAGGAAGTCGGCGCCCTGTTGACCTATGAAGCTACAAAAGATCTGCCGCTCGAATCCTACGATATCGCCGGTTGGTGCGGCACTGTGTCGGTGGAAAAAATCGCCGGCAAGAAGATCACCGTCGTGCCGATCCTGCGCGCCGGCATCGGCATGCTCGAAGGCGTGCTGAGCCTGATCCCGGGTGCCAAGGTTTCCGCTGTGGGCGTTGCCCGCAATGAAGAAACCCTGCAAGCGCACACTTATCTGGAAAAACTGGTTCCGGAAATCGACGAACGGCTGGCGATGATCATCGACCCGATGCTCGCCACCGGCAGCTCCATGGTCGCGACCATCGATCTGCTGAAGAAAGCCGGTTGCAAGGACATCCGCGCAATGGTGCTGGTGGCCGCGCCGGAAGGCATTGCCGCTGTGGAACAGGCTCACCCGGACGTGACCATCTACACCGCTTCCATCGATGAGCGTCTGAACGAACACGGTTACATCATCCCAGGGCTTGGCGATGCCGGTGACAAGATCTTCGGTACCAAGCAGAAGGACGCGTGAGCATGCAGCAAGAGTTCAACGATCCGCTCTGGCGCACGGTGCTGTCCGGCGCCCAGATGCTGTTCGTGGCTTTCGGCGCCCTGGTGCTGATGCCGCTGATCACGGGTCTTGACCCGAACGTGGCACTGTTTACCGCGGGTCTGGGGACGATCCTGTTCCAGATCGTCACCGGGCGTCAGGTGCCGGTGTTCCTCGCGTCGAGCTTTGCCTTCATCACCCCGATCATTCTCGCCAAGGGCCAGTTCGGCCTCGCCGCGACCATGGGCGGCGTGATGGCAGCCGGTTTCGTCTACACCTTCCTCGGCCTCGCCGTGAAAATCAAAGGCACCGGTTTCATTGACCGTCTGCTGCCGCCAGTGGTGATTGGCCCGGTGATCATCTCCATCGGTCTGGCCATGGCGCCGATTGCCGCGAACATGGCGATGGGCAAGGCGGGTGACGGTTCCGAGCTGATCCACTACCAGACCGCGATGATGATCTCTATGCCGGCGCTGCTGACCACGTTGATCGTGGCGGTGTTCGGTAAAGGCATCTTCCGTCTGGTGCCGATCATTTCCGGGGTGCTGGTCGGTTTTGCCATGTCGTTCTATTTTGGTGTGGTCGATACCGCGAAGATTGCGGCGGCGCCATGGTTCGCCCTGCCGCACTTCACCGCGCCAGAATTCAACTGGCAGGCGATCCTGTTCATCGTTCCGGTGGCGCTGGCTCCGGCCATCGAGCACATCGGCGGCGTGATCGCGGTGGGTAGCGTGACCGGTCGTGACTACCTGAAGAAGCCGGGCCTGCATCGCACCCTGCTCGGTGACGGCATCGCTACCACGGCGGCCGGTCTGTTTGGTGGCCCGCCGAACACCACCTATGCCGAAGTGACCGGCGCGGTGATGCTGACCAAAAACTACAACCCGAAAATCATGACCTGGGCGGCGATCTTCGCCATCACCCTGGCGTTCATCGGCAAGTTCGGCGCGCTGCTGCAAAGCATTCCGGTGCCGGTGATGGGCGGGATTCTGTGCCTGCTGTTCGGCTCGATCGCGGCGGTGGGGATGAACACCCTGATCCGTCACAAGATCGACCTCGGTGAGGCACGCAATCTGGTGATCGTTTCGGTGACCCTGGTGTTCGGTATCGGCGGTGTGCTGGTCGGCACCGGCACTGGCCCGGACGACTTCGGCCTCAAAGGCATCGCGCTGTGCGCGGTGGTGGCGATTGCGCTGAACCTGATTCTGCCGGGCAATGATGGCTGGAAGAACAAGAAGGCGGATGAGCCGCTGATCTAAGGCTTTAGATCTTTATTGTCTGACAGATAGCTTTCGCGAGCAGGCTCGCTCCCACATTGATCTTCGGTGCGCTGAAGATCCCCTGTGGGAACGAGCCTGCTCGCGATGCTTTCAGAGGGCCAACGGCGCTCTCTCGCACAGGGTCGCCAACGCCTTCGCCCATTGCGGGTCGTCATTCAGGCACGGCACCAGCACCAGCTCCTCGCCCCCCGCTTCGCGGAACTGTTCCTTGCCGCGATCACCGATCTCTTCCAGCGTCTCGATGCAATCGGCGACAAACGCCGGGCACATCACCAGAATCTTCTTCACCCCGCTTTGCGCCAGCTCGTCCAGCCGCGCTTCGGTGTAGGGTTCGATCCACTTGGCTCGCCCCAGACGCGACTGAAACGACACCGACCATTTGCCATCGGCAATGCCCGCGCGCTTGGCGAACTCGGCGGCGGTGCGTATGCACTGGGCGCGGTAACAGGTGGCCAGGACTGCCGGCGAGGCATTCTTGCAGCAATCCTCGTTTTTCAAGCAGTGACTGCCGGTCGGATCGAGCTTGGTCAGGTGCCGCTCCGGCAAGCCATGGAAGCTCAGCAGCAAGTGATCGTAGTCCTGCTGCAAATGCGGGGTAGCGCTGGCGACCAGCGCGTCGATGTACTCAGGCTGATCGTAAAACGGTTGCAACACTGAAAGCTGCACATCGAGTTTGTTCTCGCGAATCACTCGCTTGGCTTCTTCGATCACCGTGGTCGTGGTGCTGTCGGCGAACTGTGGATACAGCGGTGCCAGCGTGATGCGCTTGTGCCCCGCCGCCACCAGTTGCAGCAATTTGGTTTCAATCGACGGCTCGCCATAACGCATGGCCAGTTCCACCGGGCCGTGGGTCCACTGGGTGGTCATCTGCTGCTGCAGACGACGGCTGAGCACCACCAGCGGCGAGCCCTCCTCCCACCAGATCGAAGCGTAGGCATGGGCCGATTGCTCGGGGCGCTTGATCAGGATCAGCGACACCAACAGCCGCCGCACCGGCCACGGCAGGTCGATCACATACGGGTCCATCAGAAATTGATTGAGGTAGCTGCGTACATCGGCCACCGAGGTGGAGGCCGGGGAACCCAGGTTGACCAGAAGCAAGGCGTGATCGGTCATGCATCGTCCTATTTCAAAGGCGGCCGGAGAGATCATCCAAAGCCGCGCGCAAATCCGTGAACTGGAAAGTGAAACCCGCTTCCAGCAAGCGTGCCGGCACGGCCCGTTGGCCACCCAGCAACAGCAATGACATTTCGCCAAGCCCGACCTTCAGCGCCAGGGCCGGCATCGGCATGAACGCCGGGCGGTGCAATACGCTGCCCAGCGTCTTGGCAAACTCGCGATTGCGCACCGGTTTCGGTGCGCAGGCATTATAAGGACCGCTCGCCTGATCGCGGTGCAGAAGAAAATCAATCAGGGCGATTTGATCATCGATGTGAATCCACGGCATCCACTGCCGGCCATTGCCCAACGGCCCGCCCAGCCCGAGTTTGAACGGCAGCAACAGCCGCGACAAAAAGCCGCCCTCGGCCGACAGCACCAGCCCGGTTCGCACCAGCACCACGCGGATGCCCTGACCTTCGGCACGCTGGGCGGTTTCCTCCCAGGCAATGCACAACTGACTGGCAAAATCGTCGATCACTGGCGGCGAATCTTCGGTCAGCTCGCGTTCGCCGCCGTCGCCGTACCAGCCAACAGCCGAACCGGAGATCAACAACGCCGGTTTCTGCTGCCGTGTTTCCAGCCAGGCCAGCAGGGTTTCGGTGAGCGTGATGCGGCTGCTCCACAACAACGCCTTGCGCCGATGGGTCCATGGCCAATCAGCGATCGGCGCACCGGCCAGGTTGACCACGGCGTCCAACGGCTCGTTGCCGAAGTCTTCGAGGCGCGCAATCGCGCGCACCTGCGCGCCACAGATTTTCGCGACCTTTTCCGGGCGTCGACTCCACACCGTCAATTGATGGCCCTGCCCCGACCAGTGTCGGCAGAGCTGACGGCCTATCAAACCAGTACCGCCGGTCAGCAATATGCGCATGACTTCTTCCTCGCGTGGCGTTTTACCCGGATCACTAGTCTATTTTTATAAGCAGGGATCTTTTCTATCGGGCAGGCTCTATTGTTTAACCATAGGCCAAGCTGTCAGAACGAGAACGCTAGAAGTTATACCAAAAAACAAAATTGTACAGGTTTCATTGACGGCGTAGTCTGTACAGAAAGGTAAACGAGGCCCCTATGACTGTACCTATCGCAATCATCGGCACCGGCATCGCCGGACTCTCCGCCGCGCAGGCGCTGACAGAGGCCGGACACACCGTCCAGCTCTTCGACAAAAGCCGCGGCAGTGGCGGACGCATGTCGAGCAAACGCAGCGACGCCGGTTCGCTGGACATGGGCGCGCAATACTTCACCGCCCGCGACCGGCGTTTCGTCACCGAGGTGCAACGCTGGCAAAGTCTGGGCTGGGTCGCCGAGTGGACGCCGCAGCTCTACACCTTTCAGGGCGGGCAACTGAATCTGTCGCCGGACGAACAGACGCGCTGGGTCGGCACGCCACGCATGAGCGCGATCACCCGGGGTTTGCTCGACGGTCTGGAAGTGCACTTCGCCTGCCGTATCACCGAGGTGTTTCGCGGTGAAGAACACTGGCACCTGCAGGACGCCGAAGGCTTCACCCACGGTCCTTTCAGTCACGTGGTGATTGCAACGCCAGCGCCGCAAGCCACGGCGTTGCTGGCTGCCGCACCAAAACTCGCTGGCGCCGCCGCCGGGGTGAAAATGGACCCGACCTGGGCCGTTGCCCTCGCCTTCGATACGCCACTGGATACACCAATCGAAGGTTGCTTCGTGCAGGACAGTCCCATCGACTGGCTGGCACGCAACCGCAGTAAACCGGGGCGCGATACCACCTGCGACACCTGGGTGCTGCACGCCAGCAGCGCCTGGAGTCGGCAACACATCGACCTGTCCAAGGAAGCGGTCATCGAGCAACTGCACGGCGCATTCGCCGAACTGCTGCACAGCGCGATGCCCGCTCCGACTTTCAGCCTCGCCCACCGCTGGCTCTACGCACGCCCTGCGACCGGCCACGAATGGGGCACGCTGGCCGACGCCGATCTGGGCTTGTACGCCTGCGGCGACTGGTGCCTGTCGGGGCGTGTCGAAGGGGCCTGGCTCAGTGGCCAGGAAGCTGCACGCCGTTTGCACGAACACCTGCAATGAATCGCATCAATCCGCAAAAATTGCTGCTGTCAAAGTGGACAGCAGCCCACCCGCAAAACCGCGAAAAACATTTTCTGGTCACCGAACTGTTCCGGGATGAGGAAGGCACGGTGCTGGAGATTGAGTTGCAGGCGGTGCTGACCAAGCGCGCCGAACGTCTCGATTGGCAGACGTTGAAGAACAACGATCACTGGTTACTGGGCTGGCAATAAAGATCCTGTAGGAGTGAGCCTGCTCGCGATGGCGTCGCATCATTCAACATCAATGCTGCCTCCCACAGTCGATCGTGGTAAACCTGGAAAAACTTATACAAATGAGTTGACTTGTACACGCATGAATCTATGCTGAGGAAAAGTTGTACAGAGATTAATATCTGTACAGGAATAGATTCGAGGTGTGCATGTCCGATCTTTCTGCTTCCCGGCCCAAAATCGCCATCAGCGCCTGCCTGATGGGCGCCGAAGTGCGCTACAACGGCGGGCACAAGGAATCGCGGTTGTGCAGCCGCACCCTTGCCGAGTATTTCGAATTCGTGCCGGTATGTCCGGAAGTCGCGATTGGCCTGGGCATCCCACGCGAACCGATCCGCCTGGTTGGCGATCCCGATGCTCCTGAAGCTATCGGTACGGTCAATCCGCAAATCAATGTCACCGAACCACTGGCAGCCTACGGGCAGAAAATGGCCGGCGAGCTCAATGACATCTGCGGCTATATCTTCATGCAGCAGTCGCCTTCGTGCGGTCTGGAGCGGGTCAAGGTCTATCACGCCAACGGCGCGCCGGTGAACGGCGGCGGCCGTGGCATCTACGCTCAGGCGTTCTGTGCGCAGCACCCTGACCTGCCGGTGGAAGAAGCCGGACGCCTGAACGATCCGGTGTTGCGGGAAAACTTCATCACCCGCGTGCTCGCCTACAGCGCCTGGCAGCAGGTGCTCGAACAAGGCTTGAGCCGCCGCGCACTGACCGAATTCCACTCACGCTACAAATACCTGCTGATGGCACACAACCCTGAGCAATACAAAGCCTTGGGCAAACTGCTGGGCAACATGGCCAAGACCGATCCGGTCGAACTCGGCCCGCGCTATTTCAGCGAGTTGATGAGCGCGTTGAAGAAATGCGCTACCCGCCGCACCCACAGCAACGTGCTGCAACACATCAGCGGCTACCTGAAACAGGCGATCAGCCCGGAAGACAAACAGGAAATGCAGCATGTCATCGGCCAGTACCGCCACGGCATCGTGCCGCTGGTGGTGCCATTGACTCTGCTCAAACACCACTTTCGCCAACACCCGGATCCGTACATTGCGCGGCAGGTTTACTTGCAGCCGCATCCGGAAAACCTCAGCCTGCGAAACGCCATTTGATGAACGACAAACTCGACACCAGCGCCCAGGAAGACCTCGGCGCCGACTTCAAGAAAGCCCTCGACGAAGGCTGGCTGCCGATCCGTGAAGTAGCGCGGCAGACCGGGGTCAACGCCATCACCCTGCGCGCCTGGGAGCGCCGTTACGGGTTGATCGTGCCGCAGCGCACGCCCAAGGGCCATCGCCTGTATTCCAGCGAACATGTGCAACGAATCCTGACCATCCTGACCTGGCTTAATCGAGGCGTGGCTGTCAGTCAGGTCAAACCGTTGCTCGATGCTCCGCAAGCCTTTACCGAGACGGTGGAAAACGACTGGCAACGGCAGCGCCAGTCCTTGCTCGGCGCCGTCATCCAGCTCAATGAGCGCAACCTCGACGACAGCATCAACCAGGCCATGGCCCTGTACCCGCCACGCACCCTGTGCGAGCAATTACTCCTGCCGCTGCTGGCCGAACTCGAGCAGCGCTGGCAAGGCCAGTTCGGCGCACAGATGGAACGGGTGTTCTTTTATTCCTGGTTACGCAGCAAATTCGGCGCGCGCATCTACCATAACAATCGGCAATTACACGCTGCGCCGTTGCTGCTGATCAATCACTCGGACCTGGCACTGGAACCTCACCTGTGGCTATGCGCGTGGCTGATCAGCAGCGCCGACTGCCCGGTGCAAGTGTTCGACTGGCCGCTACCGGCCGGAGAACTGGCGCTGGCGGTCGATCATCTGCAAGCGCGGGGAGTGCTGCTGTATTCCAGCAAGGCGATGAATCTGGCGCAGCTGCCAAAACTGCTGAATGGCATCGGCACTGCAAAAATGCTCGTCGGACCAACGGTATGCATCCACCAGACCGAGTTGTCCGTAAGAACCCCTGAGATCGCTGATCTGATCCTGGCCGAAGACCCGCTCTCGGCACATCAGGAACTGGTTCAGCGTGGGCTGATTTAATGGAAACCGCGATGCAATTGATCTGGCTGCGCAGCGACCTGCGCCTACATGACAACACCGCCCTCGCGGCCGCCGCAGCGCGCGGCCCGACGGTTGCCGTGTATCTGTTGAGCCCGCAGCAATGGCTGGAACATGACGACGCCGCGTGCAAGGTCGACTTCTGGCTGCGCAACCTGCGTGAGCTGAGCAGTCGCCTCGGCGAGCTGAACATCCCGTTGCTGCTGCGCACCGCCAATCATTGGGATCAGGCCCCGGCGGTGCTGCTCGAACTTTGTGTGCAATTGAAGATTCAAGCTGTGCACGTCAACGAAGAATATGGCATCCACGAAAGCCAGCGCGACGCCGCGGTGGCGGTGGCCCTGAAAACCAAAGGCATCGCTTTCCACAGCTACCTTGACCAACTGCTGTTCAAGCCCGGCACGGTACTGACCAAAACCGAAACCTACTTTCAGGTGTTCAGCCAGTTCCGCAAGGTCTGCTATGAACGCCTGCACCGCTCGATGCCGGCGCTGGTGAAGACGCCCGGCAAACAGGCAAAGCTGAATATCGACAGCGATCCGGTGCCGGCATCCGTCGCCGGTTTTGCAACGCCGAGCGAGTCTTTGCGCACACTGTGGCCGGCCGGCGAACAGGAAGCCCGGCGCCGTCTCGACACCTTCGCCGACGCGCAGATTGACTACTACCAGAGCGAACGCGACTTCCCGGCCAAACCCGGCACCAGTCAACTTTCCGCGTACCTCGCCGCCGGGGTGATTTCGCCGCGCCAATGCCTGCATGCGGCCTTGCAAAGCAATCAGGGCGAGTTCGACAGCGGCAAGGTCGGCGCGGTGACCTGGATCAACGAGCTGCTGTGGCGCGAGTTCTACAAACACATTCTGGTCGGCTACCCACGGGTTTCGCGCCACCGCGCATTTCGCCCGGAAACCGAAGCCCTGGCCTGGCGTGATGCGCCGGACGATCTGGCGGCCTGGCAAGAGGCGCGCACCGGTTTGCCGATCATCGATGCGGCCATGCGCCAACTGCTGGAAACCGGCTGGATGCACAACCGTCTGCGGATGATTGTGGCGATGTTCCTGACCAAGAATCTACTGATCGACTGGCGTGAAGGCGAGCGCTTTTTCATGCGCCACCTGATCGACGGCGATCTGGCGGCGAACAACGGTGGCTGGCAATGGAGTTCTTCGACCGGCACCGATTCGGCGCCGTACTTCCGCATCTTCAATCCGCTGAGCCAATCGGAAAAATTCGACAGCGAAGGCCTGTTCATCAAGCACTGGCTGCCTGAGCTGGCCGGCCTGAACAAGAAGGAAGTACACAACCCGGCCAGCGCCGGCGGACTGTTCGGCGTGGCGGATTATCCGGCGCCGATCGTCAATCTCGGCGCTTCGCGCGAACGCGCGCTGGCGGCGTTCAAGAACCTGCCGTCGCGCTCGTCTATGGAAGAAGTTCATGAGTGAATTCCTGCGCCGCTTCGCCCGCCAGTTCGCCGAGTTGAACAAAGACAACTTGCAACGTCTGGGCGAGCTGTACAGCGATGACATTCACTTCACCGACCCGCTGCATGAAGTGCAGGGGCTGGTGCAACTGCGACATTACTTCAGCGAGCTGTACGCCAACGTCAGCGAACTGCGCTTCGATTTCCACGGCTTCGACCAGATCGCTGACGGTGAAGGTTACCTGCGCTGGGTCATGAGTTACCGCCACCCGCGTCTGGCCGGTGGTCAATTGATTCGCGTCGCCGGGTGTTCGCACCTGCTGTGGCGCGACAAGGTTTATCGCCACCGGGATTATTTCGATGCCGGGGCCATGCTGTATGAACATTTACCCGTATTGGGCCGGGTGATCGCCTGGTTGAAAAGGAGAATGGGATGAGTCGTACACCTCCACGGCGTTATTGGCTGACCGGTGCCAGCAGTGGCATCGGCGCAGCACTGGCTGAAGAGATTCTGAAAAGCGGCGCGCATCTGGCTGTCAGTTCGCGTCAGGTGGCACCGCTCAAAGTGCTGTCGCAACGTTATCCGGGGCAAGTGCTGGTGGTGGCCGGCGATCTGACCAACAGTCAGACCGTGCGCGAAATCGGCCAGCAGATCGAACAGGCTTGGGGCTCGCTCGACAGCGTAATTCTCAATGCCGGCACCTGCGAGTACGTCGATGCGCGACAGTTCGATGCCTCGATCATCGAACATGTGGTGCGCACCAACCTGCTCGCCAGCAGCTACTGCATCGAAGCAGCCCTGCCGTTGCTGCGCAAAGGCACCGCGCCGCATCTGATCGGCATGGCCAGTTCCGTGACCTACCTGCCGCTGCCCCGAGCCGAAGCCTACGGCGCGTCGAAAGCAGGGCTGCGCTATCTGTTCGAATCGCTGCGGATCGACCTGGCCGTCGAGGGCATCGATGTCACCATCATCAGCCCGGGTTTTGTCGAAACCCCGCTGACCGCCAAGAACGACTTCCCGATGCCGTTGAGCTGGCCTGTGGATAAAGCGGCGCGGCACATCTTCGCCAAGCTCAAGGATCGTCCGCTGGAGATCGCCTTTCCCGCACTGTTCATGGCGGCGCTGTGGCCATTGTCGAAGCTGCCGGCGCGCCTGCAACTGGCGATCGGCAAGCGCATGGTGCGCAGCAACCCACCGCTGCGGGACCCGATATGAAGATTGCCATTGTCGGCAGCGGAATCGCCGGCCTGACCTGCGCTCACCTGCTCAATCGCCGACACGACATCACGGTGTTCGAGGCCAGCGACTGGGTCGGCGGTCACACGCACACCGTGCAGGTAACCGTCGATGGCCGCGAATATGCGGTGGACACTGGGTTCATCGTGTTCAACGACTGGACCTATCCGAACTTCATTCGATTGCTCGGCCAGCTCGGAGTGTCGTTCAAACCGACGCAAATGAGCTTCTCGGTCACCGACCCGGACACCGGTCTGGAATACAACGGCAACAACCTCAACAGCCTCTTCGCCCAGCGCAGCAACCTGCTGTCCCCGGGGTTTTGGGGCATGTTGCGCGACATTCTGCGCTTCAATAAAGAAGCCCAGCGCGACCTCGCCGAACAGCGCATTGCCGCCGATACCACGCTCGACGATTACCTCAAGGCTGGCGGTTATGGCGAACGTTTCATCCTGCATTACATCGTGCCGATGGGCTCGGCGATCTGGTCGATGCCGATGGCCGAGATGCTCAATTTCCCGCTGCAATTCTTTGTGCGCTTCTTCAAGAATCATGGCCTGCTGTCAGTCAGTGATCGCCCGCAATGGCAGGTGATCGAGGGCGGCTCCAGTGCCTATGTCGCGCCACTGACCGCAGCGTTCCACGACAAGATCCGCCTCAGTTGCCCGGTGACGCGCATCGATCGCGATGAACACGGCGTGGTTATCCACAGCCCGGCCGGCATCGAGCGTTTCGACAAAGTCGTGCTTGCCTGCCACAGCGACCAGGCCCTGCAATTGCTTGGCACGCCAAGCCAGGCGGAACGCTCGATCCTCGGCGCCCTGCCCTATGCCGATAACGAAGTTGTGCTGCATACCGATACCCGTCTGCTGCCGACCCGCAAACTGGCGTGGGCCAGCTGGAACTATCGCTTGAGCGGCGCCGGCCATACCCACGCGGCCGTCACTTACGACATGAACATCCTGCAGGGCATTCAGAGCGACACCACGTTCTGCGTCAGCCTCAATCAGAGCGCCGGGATCAGCCCGTTCAAGGTGCTCGCCAAATACACCTACGCCCACCCGCAATTCAGCCTCGCGGCTGTGGCGGCGCAAAACCGCTGGGCCGAACTCGACGGTCAGCAGCACACCCATTATTGCGGCGCCTACTGGGCCAACGGCTTTCATGAGGACGGCGTGGTCAGCGCGTTGCGCGTGGCCGCCGCGTTCGGGGAAAGCTTATGAACAGCGCCCTGTACAGCGGCTGGATTGGCCATCGGCGCTTTTCGCCCAGACGCCACGAATTCCGTTACCGGATCGGTCTGTTGTACCTCGACCTGGCGGAACAGGACGCCGTGTTCGGCCTGTCACCATTTGCCAGTCGCAGCCGCTTTGCACCGTTTTCGTTTCGCGAAACCGACTACCTGAAAACCTTCACCGGCAGCGGCATGCGCCTGATCGATGCGGTGCGCCAGCAAGTCGGCGTCGCCATCGGCCATCAACCGCAGGGTTCGATCTGCCTGCTGACCCAACCGCGCAGTTGGGGTCTGGCGTTCAATCCAGTGAGTTTCTTTTATTGCCACGAGGCCGACGGGCAACTGGCGGCGATTCTCTGCGAAGTCACCAACACGCCGTGGCGCGAGCGTTATCACTACGTGCTGCCGGCCCGCACACCGACCGACCTGCAAGACTTTCACCAACACTTTGCGGTCGCCAAGGCCTTTCATGTCTCGCCGTTTTTGCCGCGCGATCTCGAGTACCGCATGAGCTTCAGCCCGGCTGCGCAAAACCTCGGCGTGCATATGGCCGACTGGCAGGGTGAGCACAAGCTGTTCGACGCCACGCTCAATCTGCAGCGCGAACCCCTCGACCGCCACAGCCTGCACCGCTACTTGCGACGTTTTCCGTGGATGACCGCGAAAACCTGCCTGGCGATTTATTGGCAAGCCGTGCGCCTGTTGCTCAAGCGTGCCCCGATTTTTGCTCATCAGGCTGCCGACGGCAGCTTTCAGATCGCCACTGTGCCTCCCAAGGAGCACCGCCATGAAATCCTCTAGCCTGTCGGTCAGTCGCTTCAGCACCAACGGTTTGACCGGTTCGCTGCTGCGTCGCGGCGTTTTGCGGCAACTCAGTCAGCTCAAACACGGGCAATTGCTGGTGGTCGAGGATGGCGAACGCCTGATGTTCGGCACGCCGGGCAGCCACCTGCTCGGCGAAATCCATGTGCAGGACGCGGCGGTGTGGGGCATGGTCGCCGGCAACGGATCGATCGGTGCCGGCGAAGCGTTTATCCACGGTTACTGGAGTTCGCCGGATCTGACCGCCGTGGTGCGAGTGTTCGTCAGCAACCTCGACGTACTCGACGCCATGGAGCGCGGCCTGGCCCGCCTCAGCCGGCCGCTGGTGCAAGGCCTGCACTGGCTCAACCGCAACACGCGCAAGGGCTCGCAGAAAAACATCGCGGCGCACTATGACCTCGGCAACGATCTGTTCGAACAGTTTCTCGACCCGACCATGATGTATTCGGCGGCGCAGTTCCTCAGCCCCGACGACAGCCTGGAACAGGCTCAGTTGAACAAGCTGGAACGGATCTGCCAGAAGCTCGCGCTCAAGCCCGAAGATCATCTGCTGGAGATCGGCACCGGTTGGGGCAGCATGGCGCTCTACGCCGCGCAGCACTACGGCTGCCGTGTCACCACCACGACGCTGTCGAAAGAGCAGTACGCGTTTACCGCCAGGCGCATTGAAGCACTGGGGTTGCAGGATCGGGTAACGCTGCTGCTCACCGACTACCGCGACCTCACCGGCGAATACGACAAACTGGTGTCGATCGAGATGATCGAAGCGGTCGGTCACCGCTTCCTGCCCACCTATTTCAAGCAATGCGCGCACCTGCTCAAGAGCAACGGCCTGATGCTGTTGCAGGCGATCACCATCCGCGAGCAGCGCTACGAGCAGGCCAAGCGCGGCGTCGACTTCATCCAGCGCTACATCTTCCCCGGCGGCGCCCTGCCCTGCGTGCAGAAGATGCTCGAAGTGGTCAGCCGCGAGACCGATATGAACCTGCTGCACATGGAAGATTTCGGCCTGCACTACGCCCGCACCCTGCGCCTGTGGCACGAAAACTTTCGCCGCGCCCATGGCCGTTTGAGCGAGTTGGGTTACGACGATTACTTCCTGCGACTGTGGGAGTTTTACCTGTGCTACTGCGAGGGAGGGTTTCTGGAGCGCACCATCGGCACCGCGCAACTGCTGCTGGCCAAACCGGCCGCGATGCCGGCGCCGTTGCTCGGACGCTTCGATGCTTGAGCGGCTGACCAATGCCGTGCTGTTCCAGGTCGGCTGGCTGGCCTGTGTCATCGGCGGCGACAGTCTGTGGCTGCTGCTGGCGCTGGCGGTGTTGGTGATTCATCTGGGCTGGATCAGCAGTTGGGCGGCGGAAGGCCGTTTGATCCTCAGCGTGGTGCTTGTCGGTACAGCCGTAGACAGTCTGTTGCGCGCTGCCGGCGTGTTCGAATTCCAGGACCTGTCGCCACTGATTCCGCTGTGGCTGATGCTGCTCTGGGCCTTGCTCGCCACCACGTTGCGGCACTGCCTGCAATGGAGCGCCCGCCCGTGGTGGCTGGCCAGCGGACTCGGTGCAGTGGGCGGCGCCGTGTCCTATTACGGCGGCGGACAGCTGGCCGGCGTGCAATTTCCTTACGGTGAAGTGCCAACCCTGATCGGCATCGGCCTGCTGTGGGCGCTGCTGTTTCCGCTGCTGCATGTCATGGCACGGCGCCTGAGCCACTGAGCGTCTGTCAGGCCTTTCACACAGCAACCGGTGGCTGCCTTACACTGCGCAGCATGAAAACCATTCCCCACCAGCAAATCACCGAGCCAGCGGTCACCTGTTCGACCTGCGCAGCGTGCTGTTGCCAGCTCGAAGTGATGCTGATCACCGACACCGGCGTGCCCGAACGCTTTATCGATACCGATGAGTGGGGTGGTGAAGTGATGCTGCGGCTGGACGACGGCTGGTGTGCGGCGCTGGATCGCGACAGCATGATGTGCACGATCTATGAGAAACGTCCGCTGATCTGTCGCGAATTCGAGATGGGTGCACCGGAGTGCATTGAAGAACGCAAAGGCATTGCCACTGCTTACCGCTGATTCCGAAAAACACTACTGAAACAAATGTAGGAGTGAGCCTGCTCGCGATTGCGGAGTACCAGTCAAACAAATGTTGGCTGACACTCCGCAATCGCGAGCAGGCTCACTCCTACAGAGGTTATGTGTAGCGCTTACAGCGGCATCGTGTAATGCAGCGCGTAGCTTTCTACACCGTCGTTGCTGCTGGCCAGGCCGGCGTTGGAATAGTGCGTCGCCCGAATCCCCACTTCATGCCCGCCATTGAAGCGCAGACCAAAACCGATACGGTCTTCGAACTGGAAAGAGCCGCCGATGTTGTTGCTTTCATACTTGGTGTTGGAGAACGCTGCGACACCAATGCCCGCTTCAACATACGGCTTGACCGACTGACCGGCAAACTCGTAAACGAATACCGGGGAGAACGACAGGCTGTTGTTGCTGGAAGTCTTGTCACCTTCCCAGTAAGTGTAAGCGCCGCTCCAGTAACCGGTCAGGCGACCGACATCACTTTGCAGCCAGCTTTTGTCCCAATCGAAATTCATGCCCAGGCGATAAGTCATGGTCGAATCGCTGGTCGCACCCACTGCAAATTCAACACCTGCAGCCTGCGCGGTAATACTTTGCCCCATCAGTGCGGCCGCAATCGCGGCCAAGCAGAATAGTCGCTTCACTTTGAAACTTCCTTTTCCGGAACGATCGTTTGGTTTTCTAGATAACTCATCGCTATAGAAGCTAGCGCCTGATTAGAAGTTCAGCTGTTTTTTTAGTTATTTCACATTTTTTTTACAAGCTGAATTTTTCGACGTCGCCGGCAACCTGACCCAGCAGGGGCAGGGTCTTGCGGAAGAACGCGGGGTCGGCACTGGTCCAGAATCTGACCGGGCGGTTCGGCCCTTCGGCGAGCAGATCACGTTCGGCCAGCAACCGTTGCAGTTGCCGCGCTACGGCTGCGCCAGTGTCAATCAGGCTGATGCTGTCGGGAATCATCGTCTTGAGCATCGGCTTGAGAAACGGATAGTGAGTGCAACCGAGAATGATCGTGTCGCAACCGTTGGCCAGCAGGGGGTCGACGTAATGCTGCAGCAACGTGCGCAACTCGGCACTGTGCAGATCACCGCTTTCAATCAGTTCCACCAGACCGGGGCACGGCTGGGTGATGACGCGAACGTCAGCGGCGAAGCGATCGAGCAACGCGGCGAACTTGGCACTCTGCAACGTGCCGGTGGTGGCGAGTACGCCAACCACACCGCTACGGGTAGCGGCAGCTGCGGGTTTGACCGCTGGCTCCATGCCAACGATCGGCCATTCGGGGAAATCACGGCGCAGATCGGCAACAGCGGCCACCGTCGCCGTGTTGCAGGCGATCACCAGGGCCTTGGCGCCCTGCTCCCGGAAAAAACCGGCCATCACATTGCAGCGCTGGCGGATGAACTCCGGAGTTTTCTCGCCGTAGGGAATATGCCCGCAATCGGCGAAATACAGCAGGGATTCATGGGGCAGCAAACGCTGGATTTCAGCCAGTACCGACAAGCCGCCGACACCGGAATCGAACACCGCGATCGGCGCCTCACGCATGCTGCGAACCACAGACGCTGCACCCCGGATCGCGCTTGACCCGCAGTTCACGAAAGCGCGAACCCAGTGCATCGATCAACAGCAAACGACCCACCAACGGTTCGCCAAAACCGACCAGCACTTTCAACGCTTCAAGCGCCTGCAGGCTGCCGACCAGCCCCACCAGCGGCCCGACCACACCGGCCTCGCTGCAGGTCAGTTCGGCTTCGCTGCCATGCCCGTACAGGCAGTGGTAGCACGGACTTTCCGGGCGACGCAGGTCGAATACCGACAACTGCCCTTCCAGACGAATCGCCGCGCCGCTGACCAGCGGTTTGCGTGCAGCCACACACGCGGCGTTGACCGCCTCGCGAGTGGAGAAGTTATCGGAACAGTCGAGCACCAGATCCACCGCAGTCACCACGGCGGCCAGGGAATCCTCGTCCAGCGCCTGACGATGAGGCACCAGTTTAATCTCGGGATTGATCGCGCTCAGGCGCTTGAGCGCCGAGTCGACCTTGCTCATGCCGACGCTGTCGGTGTCATGAATGATCTGGCGCTGCAGGTTGGTCAGGTCGACCGTGTCGAAATCCGCCAGATGCAACTCACCGACACCCGCCGCCGCCAGATACAGCGCGACCGGGGCGCCGAGACCGCCGAGGCCGACGATCAGCACGCGGCTGTCTTTCAGCTTCAGTTGCCCATCGATATCGATGTGTTGCAGCAGAATCTGCCGGCTGTAGCGCAGCAATTCCTGATCATTCAGCACGGCAGGCGCCCCAGGCTGATCCGTTGATGGCCGCCCAGATCGGTGCGGCTGTGGACTTGTTCAAAACCACGGGTGAGCAACAGATCACGCACGGCTTCGGCTTGATCATAGCCGTGTTCGAGCATCAGCCAGCCGCCGGCTTCCAGATGATCCGGGGCCTGGGCAACGATCAGGCGCAGATCGTCGAGCCCGTCGACACCGGCCACCAGCGCACTGGCCGGTTCGAAGCGCACGTCGCCCTCGACCAGATGCGGATCGGCAGCCGCAATGTATGGCGGATTGCTGATGATCAGATGGAAACGCTGGCCTTCGAGGGCGCTGAACCAGTGGCTGCTCAGCACCGTGGCGTTGTTCAGGTTCAGACGCTGGCGATTGCGCTCGGCCAACGCTACGGCTTCCAGCACGCGATCCACCGCCGTGACCTTCCACGCCGGGCGTTCGCTGGCCAGGGCCAGGGCAATCGCGCCGCTGCCGGTGCCCAGATCGAGGACTTCCGCCGGCGTTGCCGCCAGCAGTTCCAGTGCGGCTTCGACCAGCAACTCGGTGTCCGGACGGGGGATCAACGTGTGCGGCGCGACTTCCAGATCGAGTTTCCAGAACCCCTGCTGACCAAGGATGTAGGCCACCGGCTCGCCACTTCGACGCCGTTGCAGGTACTCGGTAAAAATCAGCACCGCTTCGCTGGGTACGATGCGCTCGGGCCAGGTGTGCAGGAAGCTTCGCGATTTGCCCAGTGCCGCTGCCAGGAGCAATTCGGCATCCAGGCGCGCGGTGGGCGAGTCCGGCAATTCGGCAGCGCGCAACAGACTGGCAATGATGGTCATTTATTCACCTATCGCTGCAAGCTGGTCGGCCTGGTATTCGGCCAGCAAAGGCTCGATCACCGCTTCAACGCCACCGGCGAGGATTTCATCAAGGGAGTACAGGGTCAGGTTGACGCGATGGTCAGTGACCCGGCCCTGGGCAAAGTTGTACGTGCGAATGCGCTCGGAACGGTCACCGGAACCCACCAGCAACTTACGCTCGCTGGCAATCGCATTCGCCGCCGCTGCGGTTTGCTGATCGTTGAGCTTGGCCGATAGCCAGGCCATCGCCCGGGCACGGTTCTTGTGCTGGGAACGTTCTTCCTGACACTCGACGACGGTGCCGGTCGGTATGTGCGTGATGCGGATCGCCGAGTCGGTGGTGTTGACGTGCTGACCACCGGCCCCGGAGGAACGGTAAGTGTCGACACGCAGATCCGCCGGGTTGATCTCGATGGCTTCGCGCTCGTCCGGCTCGGGCAACACCGCCACGGTGCAGGCCGAGGTGTGGATACGGCCTTGGGATTCGGTGGCCGGTACGCGCTGTACGCGGTGCGCGCCGGACTCGAATTTCAGCTTGCCATAAACGTTGTCGCCTTCAATGCGCGCGATGACTTCTTTATAGCCACCGTGCTCGCCTTCGTTTTCCGAAAGGATCTCCACGCGCCAGCCACGTCGTTCGGCGTAACGCGAGTACATGCGGAACAGATCGCCGGAGAAGATCGCCGCCTCGTCGCCACCGGTACCGGCGCGAATTTCGAGAAAGACGTTACGCCCGTCATTGGGATCCTTGGGCAGCAACATGCGCTGCAAATCATCTTCCAGCTTGATCAGCAACTCCTTGGCTTCGCGGACTTCTTCCACGGCCATTTCACGCATGTCCGGGTCGCTGTCCTTGAGCAGCGCCTGGGCGCCTTCAAGATCACTTTGTACGCCGAGCAGCTTTTTGTAGCCTTGTACCACCGGCTCGAGTTCGGCGTATTCCTTGGAATAGGCGCGGAATTTGGCCTGATCGGCAATGACTTCGCCGTCGCCGAGCAGCGCGGTCAGTTCCTCGAAACGGTCCTGGAGGGTGTCCAGCTTGTTGAGCAGTGACGCTTTCATTGCGGTTTTTTATCCGAAAAACTATCCGGTGAGCCCTCGAGGGCAAAGAGTTCCTGGGCCATGGCCAGCGCATCGAGGCGGCCTTCGGCAGAAAGCTTTTTCAATTGCACGCTGGGCGCATGCAACAGTTTATTGGTCAGGCCGCGGGCCAGTTGCCCGAGCACGTCTTCGGCGTTGCCGCCGTTGGCCAGCAGACGCAGGGCTTTTTGCAGCTCCTCGTCGCGCAGGCGTTCGCTTTGTTGCCGATAAGCCTTGAGCACATCGACCGCCGCCAGCTCACGCAGGCGCACCATGAAATCGTCGGCACCGACCGAGACCATCTCCTCCGCTGCCTGGGCTGCACCCTGACGACTCTTGAGGTTCTCGGCGACCACTTCGTGCAGATCGTCGACGCTGTACAGGTAAACGTCGTCGAGTTCGCCGACTTCCGGCTCGATGTCGCGGGGTACGGCGATGTCGACCATGAAGATCGGTTTGTGCTTGCGCTGCTTCAGCGCGCTTTCCACCGCGCCCTTGCCGAGGATCGGCAACTGGCTGGCGGTCGAACTGATCACGATATCGCTGCGCACCAGTTCCGCCGGAATGTCCGAGAGCAGCACCGCGTGCGCGCCGAACTGCTCGGCCAGCAGGCTGGCACGTTCCAGCGTGCGGTTGGCGACCACGATGCGCTTGACCCCCAGCTCATGCAAATGGCGGGCGACCAGCGTGATGGTCTCGCCGGCGCCGATCAACAGAGCCTGGCTGCGCTGCAAATCACTGAAAATCTGTTTGGCCAGGCTGACGGCGGCAAACGCCACGGACACCGGGTTTTCGCCGATGGCGGTGTCGGTACGCACTTGCTTGGCGGCATTGAACGTCGCTTGAAACAGCCGCCCCAGCAGCGGGCCGATGGTCCCGGCCTCGCGAGCCACGGCGTAAGCCGATTTCATCTGGCCGAGAATCTGCGGTTCGCCCAGCACCAGCGAGTCGAGCCCGGAGGCGACGCGCATCATGTGACGAACTGCCGCATCATCTTCATGCACATAAGCACTCGCGCGCAGCTCATCGAGGCTTAAATGGTGATAATCGGCCAGCCAGCGCAGAACCAGATCAGCCGAAACCTGATCCTGTTCTATATACAGCTCACTGCGATTGCAGGTGGAGAGGATCGCAGCTTCGCGGCTGTCGGTGAGTCGGCAGAGCTGCTGCAAGGCCTCCACCAGCTGCTCAGGGGTAAAGGCCACGCGCTCGCGGACGTCTACTGAAGCAGTCTTGTGGTTAATACCGAGTGCAAGGAAGGCCATTCAAGGTCGCTGATGGTGACGTGAAGCCGGCAATTGTCCTACTTCGTCAGATTCAGAACAACTACCGCTGACTATTGTCCCAATTGTCGGCCACTATAAAGGCCACATTCGAGACTCGGTTATGTTTGGCCGAAGGCTTGTGTCATGATGATCCGACCGCAGGTTAGTCGTCCTCTTCCTATATGAATAGATCTTCCGCGTTGCTCCTTGCTTTTGTCTTCCTCAGCGGCTGCCAGGCCATGGCACCCGTTTCGCCGGACGGTACCCCGCCGGTCGAAGACACCGCGTCCACGCCTGAAAAACCCAAGGTTTACAGCTCGTTCAGCGAGGAAACCGTTTTCAGCCTGCTGAGCGCCGAACTCGCCGGCCAGCGCAATCGGTTCGACATTGCCCTGGACAACTACGTAACCCAGGCGATCAATACTCAGGACCCGGGGGTTTCCGAGCGCGCGTTCCGCATCGCCGAATATCTCGGTGCCGACCAGCCTGCGCTGGATACCGCACTGATCTGGGCAAAAAACGCTCCGGACGACCTCGAAGCGCAACGCGCCGCCGCCGTGCAACTGGCCCGCGCCGGGCGTTATGACGACTCCATGGTTTATATGGAGAAAGTCCTGCAGGGCAAGGGCGACACCCATTTCGACTTCCTCGCGCTGTCGGCCGCCGATACCGATCAGGAAACCCGCAACGGCCTGATGAAAAGTTTCGACCGTCTGCTGCAGCGCCACCCGAAGAACAGCCAGCTGATTTTCGGCAAGGCCCTGCTGCTGCAACAGGACGGCGACAATAAAGCCGCCCTGACACTGCTCGAAGACAACCCGCCGGAAGAAGGCGAGATTGCGCCGATCCTGCTGCGCGCGCGTCTGCTGCAAACCATGAATCGTGGCGACGAAGCCCTGCCGCTGTTGCGGAAAAGCATCAAGAAATACCCGGACGACAAACGCCTGCGCCTGACTTATGCGCGCACGCTGGTTGAACAGGACCGGATGGATGACGCCAAGGTCGAGTTCTCCACCCTCGTTCAGCAATACCCGGAAGACGACGAACTGCGTTATTCGCTGGCACTGGTGTGCCTGGAAGCCAAGGCTTGGGACGAGGCCAAGGGTTACCTGGAAGACCTGATCGCCCGGGAAAGCCACGTTGACTCGGCGCACCTGAACCTCGGTCGCATCGCCGAAGAACGCAACGACCCGCAGGGCGCGCTGATCGAATACGCGCAGGTCGGCCCGGGCAACGACTACCTGCCGGCGCAACTGCGTCAGGCCGATATTCTGATGAACAACGGCAAGACCGCCGAAGCCCAGAGCAAACTCGCCGCCGAACGCGATGCCCAGCCGGATTACGCGATCCAGCTGTATCTGATCGAATCCGAAACCCTGTCGGCCAACAAACAGGACGACAAGGCCTGGAAAACCCTGGATAAAGCCTTGCAGCAATACCCGGACGATCTGAATCTGCTCTACACCCGGGCCATGCTCGCGGAAAAACGCAATGATCTGGCACAGATGGAAAAAGACCTGCGCCTGATCATCAAGCGCGACCCGGACAACGCCATGGCGCTCAATGCGCTGGGCTATACCCTGTCCGATCGCACCACCCGCTACGCTGAAGCCAAGGCCCTGATCGAACAGGCGCACCAGATCAATCCGGAAGACCCGGCGGTACTCGACAGCCTCGGCTGGGTGAATTTCCGCATGGGCAATCTGGACGACGCCGAGAAATATCTGCGTCAGGCGCTCGAGCGTTTCCCGGACCACGAAGTCGCCGCGCACCTGGGCGAAGTTCTGTGGGTCAAGGGCAATCAGCGCGAGGCCAAACAAGTCTGGGGCAAGTACCTCAAAGATCAGCCCGACAGCACCATCCTGCGCAGCACCATCAAGCGCCTGACCGGATCCGAGACTCTTTAACTCATGTTTTTGCGCCACGTTATTGTTTTCAGCTTCATCGCCCTGCTCGCCGGTTGCGCGGGTTTCGGCGCTCGCGAATCGGTCGAGGGCCACGGCAGTCCGGCTCAGTGGGCCGCGAACAAACAACAGCTGACCGGCCTCGACGGCTGGCAGATCGACGGCAAGATCGGCATTCGCGCGCCAAAAGACTCCGGCAGCGGCACGCTGTTCTGGCTGCAACGCCAGGACTACTACGACATTCGCCTGTCCGGCCCGCTGGGTCGTGGCGCGGCACGTCTGACCGGGCGCCCGGGCAAGGTTTCGCTGGAAGTCGCCAATCAGGGCCGCTATGACTCCGAGTCACCGGAAGCGCTGCTCGAAGAGCAACTCGGCTGGAAGCTGCCGGTATCCAATCTGGCCTGGTGGGTCCGTGGCCTGCCGGCCCCCAGCAGCAAAAGCCGTCTGACCCTCGATAACGACAGTCGCCTGGCCAATCTGGAACAGGACGGCTGGAAGGTCGAGTACCTCAGCTACGCCGAGCAAAACGGTTACTGGCTGCCCGAGCGGATCAAGCTGCATGGCACCGATCTGGACGTGACGCTGGTGATCAAGACCTGGCAACCGCGTAAATTGGGGCAATAAAGCATGACCGCTCCACGCCTGACGCTGCCGTCGCCGGCCAAGCTCAACCTGATGCTGCACATTCTCGGGCGCCGCGCGGACGGCTACCACGAATTGCAGACGCTGTTTCAGTTTGTCGATTACGGCGACGAAATCACCTTCGCCGTGCGCGATGACGGCTTGATTCATCTGCACACCGAATTCGCTGGCGTGCCCCACGACAGCAACCTGATCGTGCGCGCGGCGAAAATGCTTCAGCAACAGTCCGGCTGCATACTCGGCATCGACATCTGGATCGACAAGGTGCTGCCCATGGGCGGCGGCATCGGTGGCGGCAGCTCGAATGCGGCGACCACCCTGCTCGGCCTCAATCACTTGTGGCAATTGGGCTGGGATGAAGATCGCCTCGCGGCATTGGGCCTGTCGCTCGGCGCCGACGTGCCGGTTTTCGTCCGTGGTCACGCGGCATTTGCCGAAGGCGTGGGCGAGAAACTGACCCCGGTCGAGCCCGAAGAACCGTGGTATCTGGTGCTTGTGCCGCAAGTCTCTGTAAGTACGGCAGAAATTTTTTCCGATCCTTTGTTGACACGTAACACGCCGCCCATTAAAGTGCGCCCCGTTCCCGAGGGAAACAGTCGAAATGACTGCTTGCCGGTGGTTGCAAGGCGTTATCCAGAAGTACGTAACGCATTGGATTTGTTAGGTAAATTTACCGAAGCAAAACTCACCGGAACTGGAAGTTGTGTGTTTGGGGGCTTCCCAAGCAAAGCTGAAGCTGATAAAGTCTCGGCCCTTCTGACAGAGACCCTTACAGGGTTTGTAGCGAAAGGAAGCAACGTTTCGATGTTGCATCGCAAGCTGCAAAGTCTGCTCTAAAAGGAATCAAGTGCAAGGCACTTGAAGCAACAGATACAGGGGCGTCGCCAAGCGGTAAGGCAGCAGGTTTTGATCCTGCCATGCGTTGGTTCGAATCCAGCCGCCCCTGCCATTTTCTATACTCATCCAGGTTACCCT
This sequence comes from Pseudomonas sp. G3-39, assembly GCF_054790485.1. Lineage (NCBI taxonomy): Bacteria > Pseudomonadati > Pseudomonadota > Gammaproteobacteria > Pseudomonadales > Pseudomonadaceae > Pseudomonas > Pseudomonas sp. G3-39. The sequence continues at coordinate 4,939,206 of NZ_CP186497.1, forward strand.
CAGCCTCTAGGTACTGCGCGTGTCCAAGATGATGGTCTTTACGGGGAACGCTAACCCCGATCTGGCTCGGCGTGTTGTACGTCAGCTGCATATCCCTCTCGGTGACATCTCTGTCGGTAAATTTTCCGACGGTGAAATTACTGCCGAGATCAATGAAAACGTTCGCGGCAAAGACGTTTTCATTATTCAGCCGACTTGCGCTCCGACCAACGATAACCTGATGGAACTGGTAGTGATGGCTGATGCCTTCCGCCGCTCCTCGGCTACTCGTATTACTGCTGTTATTCCTTATTTTGGTTATGCCCGTCAGGATCGCCGTCCGCGTTCCGCACGTGTGGCTATCAGCGCTAAAGTCGTTGCTGACATGCTCACCGTAGTCGGCATCGACCGTGTTCTCACGGTTGATCTGCATGCTGACCAGATTCAGGGTTTCTTCGATATTCCTGTAGATAACATCTACGGCTCCCCGGTTCTGGTGGATGACATTGAAGATCAGCGCTTCGAAAACCTGATGATCGTGTCCCCGGACATTGGTGGCGTCGTGCGTGCACGGGCTGTTGCCAAATCCCTGGGCGTGGATCTCGGGATCATCGACAAACGCCGTGAGAAAGCCAATCACTCTGAAGTGATGCATATCATCGGTGATGTCGAAGGGCGTACCTGCATTCTGGTCGATGACATGGTCGATACCGCCGGCACTCTGTGCCACGCGGCCAAGGCCCTGAAAGAGCATGGCGCAGCCAAGGTCTTTGCCTACTGCACACACCCTGTGCTGTCGGGTCGGGCCATCGAGAATATCGAAAATTCCGTGCTGGACGAGCTGGTGGTGACTAACACCATCCCGCTGTCCGCTGCAGCACAAGCCTGTGCACGTATCCGTCAACTGGATATCGCACCGGTTGTTGCCGAAGCGGTTCGCCGCATCAGCAATGAAGAATCGATCAGCGCGATGTTCCGTTAAGGGCCCTGCCCTTCTCGAAATGTCTCGTTGACGAAAAGCGCCCCGCCCCGGCATTCCTGTCGGGGCGGGGCTTTTTTGCCCATACCGTGTTTGGCGCTGGTCGCAAACGCCACTCGGTCATGGCTATTTTGGAGATACAAAATGAACGATTTTACTCTGAATGCTGAAGTGCGTTCCGACCTGGGGAAAGGTGCGAGCCGCCGCCTGCGTCGTCTCGCCGCTCTGGTTCCAGCTGTTGTTTACGGTGGCGACAAAGCCCCTGAATCCATCAGCATGCTGGCCAAAGAAGTTGCCAAACTGCTCGAAAACGAAGCGGCTTACAGCCACATCATCGAGCTGAACGTTGGTGGCAAGAAACAAAACGTCGTCATCAAAGCTCTGCAACGTCACCCGGCCAAAGGCCACGTGATGCACGCTGACTTCGTACGCGTTGTAGCTGGCCAGAAACTGACCGCTATCGTTCCTGTGCACTTCATCAACGAAGCTGCTCCAGTGAAGAAAGGCGGCGAAATCTCGCACGTTGTTGCCGAGATCGAAGTTTCCTGCCTGCCAAAAGATCTGCCTGAGTTCATCGAAGTCGACCTGGCTAACGCTGAAATCGGCACCATCGTTCACCTGTCGGACCTCAAAGCTCCTAAAGGTGTCGAGTTCGTTGCTCTGGCACACGGCGATGACAAGGCAGTAGCCAACGTCCACGCTCCACGTGTTGCTCCAGAAGCTACCGAAGAAGGCGCAGCAGAGTAATTTCACTCTGTTCGTCGGAGTGAGTGAAACATCGCGGACTGGAACGTAGCGAGAAAGCGGGCGGGAACGCGGAGTTTACATTCATGGTAAATGAGCAATTTTCGTCCACTTTCGCCGCCTTCACTGATCGCGGCGATGTTAACCACCACTCCAAGGAAGGGCCCCTATCGTGACTGCCATCAAACTGATCGTTGGCCTGGGTAATCCAGGCGCTGAATACGAACAGACCCGGCATAACGCAGGGGCCCTTTTTGTTGAGCGCATCGCTGCCGCGCAAGGTGTGAACCTTGTGGCCGATCGCAAATATTTCGGCCTGACCGGACGCTACTCGCATCAGGGTCAGGATGTTCGTCTGCTGATTCCCACCACCTACATGAACCGCAGCGGCCAGGCCGTGGCGGCACTCGCCGGTTTCTTCCGCATCAAGCCTGAAGAAATCCTGGTGGCGCACGACGAACTCGACCTGCCTCCGGGCGTCGCCAAGCTCAAGCAGGGCGGCGGCCATGGCGGTCACAACGGGTTGCGCGACATCATCGCGCAACTGGGCAATCAGAATACTTTCTACCGCCTGCGGCTTGGCATCGGCCACCCGGGCGTCGCCAGTATGGTTTCAAATTTCGTCCTGGGTCGTGCGCCACGCGCCGAACAGGAAAAACTCGATGCCAGCATCGACTTTGCCCTCGGCGTGCTGCCGGATATCCTCGCCGGTGAATGGAACCGCGCGATGAAAAACCTGCACAGCCAGAAGGCCTGACTCTAATCCGAGGGGAAACACCATGGGATTCAATTGCGGCATCGTCGGCCTGCCTAACGTCGGCAAGTCCACCCTGTTCAACGCCCTGACCAAATCCGGTATCGCGGCCGAGAACTTCCCCTTCTGCACCATCGAGCCGAACAGCGGCATCGTGCCGATGCCGGATCCGCGCCTGGAAGCCCTGGCGGCCATCGTCAATCCGAAGCGCATCCTGCCGACCACCATGGAATTTGTCGACATCGCAGGCCTGGTGGCCGGCGCCTCGAAAGGTGAAGGTCTGGGCAACAAGTTCCTGGCCAACATCCGCGAAACCGACGCCATCGCTCACGTGGTGCGCTGCTTCGAAGACGACAACGTGATCCACGTGTCCAACAGCGTCGACCCGAAGCGCGACATCGAAATCATCGACCTGGAACTGATCTTCGCCGACCTCGACAGCTGCGAGAAGCAACTGCAGAAAGTCGCGCGCAACGCCAAGGGCGGTGACAAGGACGCCGTGGTTCAGAAAGCTCTGCTTGAGCAACTGATCGCGCACTTCACCGAGGCCAAGCCTGCGCGCAGCCTGATGAAGAACATGAGCGCTGACGAAAAGTCGGTGATCAAGGGCTTCCACCTGCTGACCACCAAACCGGTCATGTACATCGCCAACGTCGCTGAAGACGGTTTCGAGAACAACCCGCACCTGGACGTGGTCAAGGCCATCGCCGAAGAAGAAGGCGCTATGGTGGTTCCGGTGTGCAACAAGATCGAAGCGGAAATCGCCGAGCTCGACGACGGCGAAGAGAAAGACATGTTCCTCGAGGCTCTGGGCCTGGAAGAGCCTGGCCTGAACCGCGTGATCCGCGCCGGCTACGAAATGCTGCACCTGCAGACCTACTTCACCGCCGGTGTCGAAGAAGTCCGCGCCTGGACCGTCCGCGTCGGTGCCACCGCACCACAAGCTGCTGGCGTGATCCACACCGACTTCGAAAAAGGCTTCATCCGCGCCGAAGTCATCGCCTACAACGACTTCATCCAGTACAAGGGCGAAGCCGGTACCAAGGAAGCCGGTAAATGGCGCCTGGAAGGCAAGGACTACATCGTCAAAGACGGCGACGTGATGCACTTCCGCTTCAACGTGTAAGCGACACGCCCAAGAAAAAGCCGCGTTTGATACGCGGCTTTTTTGTGCCTTACAGATTTGTTTGCAACACCACCAATCCCCCTGTGGGAGCGGGCTTGCTCGCGAAGGCGGTGGGTCAGCCACATTAATATCGACTGATATACCGCATTCGCGAGCAAGCCCGCTCCCACTGTTGGAATTGTGTAGGTCAGGTTTTTTTGGTGCGCGGCAGGAAGATCGCCAGCACGCCAAACAACGGCAAAAAAGAGCACAGGAAATACACGTACTCGATCCCGTGCGCATCCGCCAGATGCCCCAGCAGCGCCGCACCAATCCCGCCGAAACCAAACATCAAGCCGAAGAACACCCCGGCGATCATCCCGACATTGCCCGGCACCAGTTCCTGCGCGTAAACCACAATCGCCGAGAACGCCGAGGCGAGAATGAAGCCGATCACCACGCTGAGGACAGTGGTCCAGAACAGATCGACGTGCGGCATTAGCAACGTGAACGGCGCCACGCCGAGGATCGAAAACCAGATCACCGCCTTTCGCCCGATCTTGTCGCCGATCGGCCCGCCAAAGAACGTCCCCGCCGCCACCGCGCCGAGAAACAGGAACAGGTGCAGCTGTGAACTGGCCACCGACAGGTCGAACTTCTCGATCAGGTAAAAGGTGAAATAGCTGGTGAGGCTGGCCATGTAGAAATACTTGGAAAACACCAACAGCCCCAACACCACCAGCGCACTGATCACCCTGCCCTTCGACAACCCGTGAGTCGCCGCCTGCCCGGCCTTGAGCTTGAACAGATTCAGGTGATGGGCGTACCAGCGGCTGATGCGATACAGCACGAACAGCGCAAACACCGCGAACAGACCGAACCACGCCACGTTGCCCTGACCGAACGGAATGATGATCGCTGCCGCCAGCAACGGGCCGAACGCAGAACCGGCGTTACCACCGACCTGGAAGGTCGACTGCGCCAGACCGAAGCGCCCGCCCGAGGCCAGCCGCGCGATCCGCGAAGCCTCGGGATGAAAGGTCGAGGAACCGATACCGATCAGCGCCGCTGCCAGCAGAATCAATGGAAAACTGCCGACCACCGACATCATCACGATGCCAATCAGCGTGCAGATCGAACCTGCCGGCAACAGCCACGGTTTCGGATGGCGATCAGTGTGATAACCGACCCACGGCTGCAACAGCGACGCGGTCAACTGGAAGGTCAGCGTGATCAGGCCGACCTGGGTGAAGCTCAAGCCATAGTTGGCTTTGAGCATCGGATAGATCGACGGCAGCACCGACTGAATCAGGTCGTTGATCAAATGCGCCAGCGCCACCGCGCCGATGATACGCATCACCAACGGGCTGCTTTGCGGAGGAGCGGACGCCGAGGCAGCGGCGGTCTGAGCGTTGCTGATAGCCATGAAAGTTTCCGTACAGCAGATGGGTGCACGCAGGCAGGTGCGTCAATGTGCCATTTTTCGGTGCGCCAGCGCCATCCCCTTAGCCAGCTAACTAACTGACTGACCGTCGCACGAAGTGATAGCGCAACGCCATGGTCTGAATCTTGCCTTGCTTCTCCCCTCGAACGCGGCGGCCTTACAAAGGCCTCCGAGAATGGGAAGTTTCGCTACAGAGCCGGCCTACAGAGCGGGCGAGAGTGAACTTTCGAGGCCTTTTAGCAGGGCACGACATCCAGGTCGCACGACCGCGATGCACGCCATTGGTGCGTGGTGTCCAGAGGAGTCATGAGGCATGCAGGCTTTCTTGTCACCGGGGATCAAATTGCTGGGGCGGTTTGGATTCGCGCGTAAATTCCAGTTGTTGTTTCTGCTGTTCATTCTGCCGTTGGCCGGCAGCCTGTTGATGATCGGCCAGGACTATCGCAACAAGCTCAACCTGATTTCCGGTGAACGTGCCGGGGTGCGCCAATTGCTCAGCCTCGATGCGCTGGACAACCTGCTCGCCGCCCAACGTGACCGCGCTGCTCGCTGGCGCGCCACCGAAACCAATCGCCAGCCAACCCCGGCGACCCTCGCCGCCATGGCTACGTTCGACGCGGTGCAACCAGCCGTCCAGCAAGCCACCAGTGATTTGGGCAACGCGCTGAAAAATGAAGGTGCCGAAGGCGAAACCCTCGCCCGCTATCAAGCCCTGCAAACCGCGCTCGCTGGTCTGGATTCGAAAAGCCTGAGCGGCGTCGGCTGGTGGCCGGACGGTTACGACCGCTTTACCAACGCCCTCAGCGCCCTGCAAGCCTTGCGCGAGCAAATCGTCATGGACAACCGCCTGACGCTGGCGCCATGGCTGGAAACCTATCTGCTGACGCAGATCTCCACGCAGCACGCACCGGATCTGATCGAGCGCGTGGGTCGACTCGCCGCCGTCGGCCAAGCTTCGGTGGTCTCGGGACAGTTCACCCTGCAAAGTCGCTTGCAACTGCGCGATCTGCGTGGCCGCATCGGCGACGCCCGCGAGCAGCTTGTCAAAACGGCAGGCTTGCTCGAAGCGCGCCTGCCGAGCGATTTGCAAACCTGGGCCGGTCAGTACCACGACAGTCTCAAACGCCTCGATGCCGGCCTGAAAGTGCTGGATGACGGCGTGTTCGGCGGCAGCATTACCCTCAAACCCGAAGATTTCGAACGCAGCCTCGACGCCCTGCTGAGCGATCTTGCGTCGTTGCGCCAGCAATCGCTGCTGTCGCTGGATCAGCGCCTGGACGCCTACCACGCGTCGGCGATTCGTCAGTTCATCGTGGTCGCCGCCGTGTTCGGTTGCCTGTTGCTGGCGGCGCTGTACCTGTTCGTCTGCCTGCAGGCTTCGATACGCCGCAGCGCCAGCGGCATTACCCTGCTGGCCGAGGCCCTGCGTGACGGCAATCTCAGCCTGCAAGTGCCGGTGGTGGGCCGCGATGAGCTGGCGGCGATCAGCACCGCGCTCAACGTCGCGGTGGTGCAACTGCGCGCGAGCATGCTCGGGGTCGATCACGAAACCTCACAACTGAGCCACGCGGTGCGCAGCCTCAACGATCATTCCAGCGGCGCGCTGAGCGAAGTCGAAGCGCAGCAGTTGCAGATCAGTCAGATCGCCGCCGCTGCCACGCAACTGGCCACCACTTCGCAAGGTGTGGCGCAGAGTTGCGAACAGGCGTCCGGCAGCGCCCAGCACACCCGGCGCATCGCCGCCGACAGCAGCCGCGACAGCCAGCGCACCACGGCGAGCATTCAGCAACTTAACCAACGCCTCAACGAAACTGCCGCCGCACTCGGTCGAGTCAGTGAGCAGGGCCAGCAGATTCAACTGGTGGTCGACACCATCCGTGGCGTCGCCGAGCAGACCAACCTGCTGGCGCTCAACGCTGCGATCGAGGCGGCACGCGCCGGCGAACAGGGACGCGGCTTTGCCGTGGTCGCCGATGAAGTGCGCAGCCTGTCGCAGCGCACCCAGTCATCGACCGCGCAGATTGCCGGCACCGTCGACAGCTTGCGCGCCACGGTCAACGAAGCGGTGAGCCTGATGGAGGCCGCGTGCGGCCAGGCACAATCGGATGCCGAAGCCGTGACCGGTCTTGGTGAACGTCTCGGCGAAATCGCCAGCGCGGTGCAAAGTGTCACTGACACCCTGGCGCAGATCGCCACCGCCGTTGAGGAACAGGCGAGCACCGCCGATGAAGTCAGCGGCAATATCCAGCAGGTCGATCAGGCGGCGATGCGTTTGCTTGAAGGTGCGCGGGCGGTGAACCTCGCAGCGGACACGCTGAGCCAAGGCAGCCATGCGTTGAGCGCCAATACCGCGAGATTCCAGCTGCGTTGACGCCCTGCCCAGCCCCGATTTCCGGGGTCGGAGGATAAGCGGTTGAAAATAAGAAGAAATATTTTAAATTTACGCTTGACGCTTTTCCATTTCAGGGGAATAATGCGCGCCACTTGGCTACATAGCTCAGTTGGTTAGAGCATAGCATTCATAATGCTGGGGTCCGGGGTTCAAGTCCCTGTGTAGCCACCAAGTACTAAAAACGGCTTACCGAAAGGTAGGCCGTTTTTTTATGCCTCGAGAAAACCGCCCTTTGTGGTGAGGAGATAAATCCCTCACCACAATGCCAATCCTGACCTATTCAGGTCTGCTCTGCCGACAGGGCCATCAGCCCCTTCGCCCAGATCTGCCGAGTACGCAACCCGACCATCGCCCGCCAGTCCGGATCGGCCGGATAGAACTGCTCCAGCAGTTTCAACTTGATCGCCCGCCCCGTCGCATCCAGCGGATCGCCATGCAGATGCAACCAGTGATCATCGCGCAAATAACGATGCACCTCCGGTCCCGGATACGTTCCGCATTCGATCACGAACGGCATCAGTTGCACGCCCGGCAACGCATTGAGCAATGCCTGTGAGGTGTAGCCGGTAGCCGTCGCGGCGACACCGGTTTCGCTCAACGTTTCGGCGCCGGTGTGCAAGGTGTACAACCATGGGCCGTAGATCGACTGTGCTTGCGCCAACGCCGGGTAAGGCGCCTGGGTGATGGTCAGCAACATCGGATGCCCGTACTCCCCTGCCCCGGTGTGCAGGTCGAAACACATCACGGTTTGCGCGCCTGCCAGATGCGCGTCGATGATCTGATGCAACGTGCGATTAGACCAACTCGGCGCGCGGCCGCCATAGAACAGTCCATCGGGATGGCTATGCTGACCGCCCTCGACAATCGACATCACCGCCGGCCAGCCGTGTTCGGCAATCTGTGCGTCGAGCAAAGCGTCGGTGCGCTTACGCTCGGGGCCGTGCAACTCGGTGCAGGCGTAGATCTCGTGCAGCGTGGCGTAGGCGCGGTTGTCCGGTAGCGATCCTGCGAAATCCAGGTGATTGCGGTTGAGGTCGATATTGTCTTCGTTGACCCGCCGCAGCCACGCGGTGCCCCACGGGTTGATCAGGTGAATCATCACTACCGCGACATCCTTAGGCAGCGAGCCCGGCACGAAAGTCTTCAGCCAGTCGATCTGGCAATCCGAGCCGTAATAGCCCTCGACTCCGTGAGTGCCGCTGAGCGCCACCAGCCGGCGCTTTGCCTGCGGATTACCGAGCACCGCGACATCGGTGCTCAGGGGCTCGCCAAAGGGGCCGCAACGCGGGTGCGCATACGAAGTGAGCGTGGCGCCAGCGGCGTTGGCGGCGGCAAGAAACCGTTCACGTTGATCGCGGTAACTGGACTCGGTGGGAAACTCGCTGTGCATATCGGCCTCTTGTGTTTTTTATGGCTTGACCTTTGTAGGAGTGAGCCTGCTCGCGATAGCGGTGGGTCAGTCAACTTGGATGTTGAATGTTATGACGCCATCGCGAGCAGGCTCACTCCTACAGGGGGATATTTGCGGTCGTTCTATTGAGTTTGACCCTAGCGAACATCCGCCCGAAAAAGAAAGACAAAAATGCCCACCGGTTTGCGTCGCGACCGAGCGGTCGATAAAGTCCGTCAGACCTTTCACCCCACGGACGGAGAGCCCCACGTGTTTCCAGCCCTGCCCCTGAGCCGCTTTCGCCTGCCTGCCCTGACGCTGATCATCAGCGCCCTGACCCTCACCGCGTGCAACGCCCCGCCCTCCTCGACCTTGCCGCTGGCGCCGGAAGCCGCTTCCGGTTACCGCACCGACCTGCAGACCCGCCGCGCCAGTAAACACATGGCCGCTGCCGCCAATCCGCTGGCTACCGAGGCCGGTCGCGAGATGCTGCGCAAGGGTGGTTCGGCCATCGACGCGGCGATTGCCATGCAAGCAGTGCTGACTCTGGTAGAACCGCAATCCTCCGGGATCGGTGGCGGCGCGATGATTGTGTTGTGGGACGGCAAACAGGTGCGCACCTACGACGGGCGCGAAACCGCCCCGGCGGGTGCCACCGAGAAGCTGTTCCTGCAGGCCGACGGCAAACCGATGCCGTTCCCGCAGGCGCAGATCGGCGGGCGCTCGGTGGGTACTCCGGGCGTGCTGCGTGCGCTGGAAATGGCACACAAACAACACGGTCGCCTGCCATGGGCCACGCTGTTTGAGCCGGCGATCAAACTCGCCGAGCAGGGCTTTGCGATTTCACCGCGCCTGCATTCGCTGCTGGAATCCGACCCGGTAATCCGTAAATCGCCGGACATGGCCGCCTACTTCCTCAACCGCGACGGCAGCGTCAAAGCCGTCGGCACGCGTCTGCAAAACCCGGCATTGGCCGCCGTGCTCAAGCGCATCGCCACCGAAGGTCCGGACGCGCTGTACAAAGGCCCGATCGCCGAAGAGATCGTCGCCAAGGTGCAGGGCCACGCCAATCCCGGCAGCCTGTCACTGAATGATCTTCAGCGCTATCAGGCCAAGGAGCGCGCGCCGCTGTGCACCGACTATAAACGCTGGCAGGTCTGCGGTATGCCGCCGCCGTCGTCGGGCGGGATCGCCGTGGCGCAGATTCTCGGCACCTTGCAGGCGCTGGAAATCCGCGACCCGCGTCTGTCGCTGACACCGCTCAAACCGCTGAAAACCGACAAACCCGCCGGCATCGAACCGGCACCGCAAGCCGTGCACCTGATCGCAGAAGCCGAACGCCTGGCCTACGCCGACCGCGCGCAATACGTGGCCGATACCGACTTCGTCCCGGTGCCGGTCAAAGGCCTGGTCGACCCGGGTTACCTCGCCAGCCGCGCCAGCCTGATCGGCGAGCGCAGCATGGGCAGCGCCAAGCCGGGCACACCGCCGGGCGTGCAGGTGGCCTACGCGCCGGATCGCTCGCCGCTGCGCATCTCCACCTCGCAAGTGGTGGCGGTAGATGACCTCGGTGGCGCGGTGTCGATGACCACCACCATCGAAGCAGCGTTCGGCTCGCACCTGATGGTGCAGGGCTTTTTGCTGAACAACCAGATGACCGACTTCTCGTTCATCCCCGAAGAGAACGGGCAGAAAGTCGCCAACCGCGTCGAACCCGGCAAACGCCCACGCTCGTCGATGGCGCCGACGCTGATCTTCGACCGCAACAGCGGCGAATTCCTCGCCAGCGTCGGCTCGCCGGGCGGTTCGCAGATCATCGAATACGTGGCCAAGACCACCGTCGGCCTGCTCGACTGGAACCTCGACCCGCAAAGCGCCATCAGCCTGCCCAACTTCGGCAGCCGCAACGGCCCGACCGAACTGGAACAAGGCCAGTTCAGCCCGGCACTGATCCAGGCGTTGAAAGATAAAGGGCATGTGGTGAATGAAATCGACATGACCAGCGGCACGCAGGCGATCGTGCGGGTCAAGGATGCGCAAGGGAAAGCCTCGCTGGAAGGTGGCGCGGATCCACGGCGTGAGGGGGAAGCGTTGGGGGATTGAGGTTACGCAGGAAAAACAAAAGGCTTACCGCGAGGTAAGCCTTTTTTATGCAACGGGTTTAACGCGCAATATCACCCGGCTCAGCGATTAGCCACCAAATGCGCCCCAAACAGCAAATAACAACCACCGGCCAAACGATCCAGCCATTGCCGCGACCGTTCGTAAACACTCGCGATCCGGCGGCTGGCGAAGAACAGCGCGACGCTGCAATACCAGCTGAACGACAGCGTGGCCATGGTCAGCACGGCCAGCGTCAGCAGTAGCGGCGGGACGTGGGCCGGCATCGCGGTGGCGAAGATGGTGGCGACGAACAGTGCCGACTTGGGGTTGGTCATGTTGCCCAGAAAGCCCCGCCCGTAGGCGCCCAGCAGGGTCTGTTGCGACTCATCCAGCGTACCGGCGGCAATCGGCGCTTTGCGTTTGAACTGCTTGAGGCCGAGATAGATCAGGTAGCAGCCACCGGCGATCTTGAAGCTCAGGTACAGGGTTGGCGCCGCGCTGAACAAGGTCTGAATACCCAAGCCGCCGGCAAGGCCCCACAGCACGGTTCCGCTGGCGACACCGAGCGCCGCGACCACACCATGACGGCGCGAGCGGCTGACCGCCAATTGGGCGATGTTGAAAAAGTTCGGGCCGGGGGTGACCACCGCGACCGTCCACAACAGCGCCAACGACAGCAACGGGGCGAGATAGCTGGAAAGCGAAAGGTCCATGGGGCGAGCGCCTGATTGGTTCGACAATGCCCCACACCTTGCTACATCCGGCACGCGTTTTCCATCAGATGCAGGTCACAGCGGCAGGGTTTTACCGTCCACCGCATCGCCAATCGTCAGGAAATGCCCGCCGGCCACGTGGTGCAGCGTGCGCAAACCGTCGTGCCCGTCGAAATGCCAACGCCCATCGCTGAACACCCGTTCATCAGCCTGAGCGGCGATGACTTCGGCGAGGAACAGGTCATATTGCTCGTGGTTGCGCGGTTCGGGCAGCAAGCGGCATTCGAGCCAGGCCACGCAGCCTTCGAGCAACGGCGCCTCAACGATTTCACCGGTAAAGGTTTGCAAGCCGTAAGCCTGAAACTTGTCCAGCTCCTGATTCTGCCGGATCTCCAGCCCCGAGGTATTGCCGACGGTTTGCACGATGTCAGCCTGATTGACGCACGGCACGTTGAGTACAAAAGTGCCGGACGCTTCAAGCAACTGGCGGGTCCAGGTGGACTTGTCGAGGACGACCGCGACTTTCGGCGGTTCGAAATCCAGCGGCATCGCCCAGGCGGCGGCCATGATGTTGCGCTGGCCGTCATGGGCAGCGCTGACCAGCACGGTCGGCCCGTGATTGAGCAGACGATAGGCTTTGTTCAGGGGCACCGGGCGGCGGTGGGAAGCACTCATGGGGATCTGCTCCGGGGAAAAAGGAACAGATTGTAGCGCCACCTGCAACTGTAGGAGTGAGCCTGCTCGCGATCGCAGTAGTTCAATCAACATGGAGGTTGAATGTCAGACCGATATCGCGAGCAGGCTCACTCCTACAGGGTTTAGTACAGGTCAGTTAGAGAGTTGATTGGCGAACTGGCCGACCGCATCCACCACTTTCTGCGCGCCGTCCTGGATCTCGACGATCACCGTGCCCGCCTCCGCCGCCAGCGCCAGGCCCTGCTCGGCCTGCAGCTTGCCGTCGGTCATCAGGGCCACGGCGTTGCGCGCCATTTCCTGGTTCTGCCGCACCACGGTGACGATCTCTTCGGTCGCCTGACTGGTGCGCGAGGCCAGTTGTCGCACCTCATCGGCCACCACCGCGAAGCCCCGGCCCTGTTCGCCGGCACGGGCTGCTTCGATGGCGGCGTTGAGCGCCAACAGGTTGGTCTGTTCGGCAATGCCGCTGATGGTTTTGACGATGGTACCGATCACCTGCGACTGCTCGTTCAGTGCCTCGATGCCCTCACCAGCCGCCTGCATGTGGCGCGACAGATCACGCATCACATTCACTGCCTCGGTGACCACCGTAGTGCCCCGTTGCGCGGTGCTGTCGGTTTGCTGCGAAGTGCTGTAGGCAATGCTGGCCGCGTCGGCTACCGCTTGTTCGCGGTTGACCTGATCGGTAATCACCGTGGCGAACTTCACCACTTTGTACAGTTTGTTGTTGGCATCGACCACCGGGTTGTAGGACGCCTCCAGCCACACCGTACGACCATGGCTGTCAACGCGCTTGAAGCGGTTGGCGACAAATTCGCCGTTGTTCAGGCGACGCCAGAAATTCTGGTACTCGGCGCTGTTGTATTCCTCGGGAGTGCAGAACATCCGGTGATGTTTGCCTTTGATCTGCGCCAGGCTGTAACCCATGCCCTGCAGAAAGCGCTCGTTGGCATTGAGCACGTTGCCATTGAGGTCGAACTCGATCACCGCCGTCGAACGCACCAACGCGCCGATCAGGTTTTCGTGTTCGCGGGAGGCTTCGATGGTGCGGGTCAGGTCGCTGGAGAAAATCGAGAAATGCTTGATCCGCCCGTCCGAGGAACGCACCGGTTGCACGATGGAGCGCAGCCACGCCTCTTCGCCGTTACCGCGCAGCAGGCGCACTGCGCCAGCGAAATGCTCGCCACGGGTCAGTGCGGCCTTGAAACGGTGATGAAAGTCGTCGGCCTTCACGTGCGCCGGAACGATATCTTCAATGGCGCGCCCCACCAGATCCTGGCTCTTGTAGAGCATCTCGCCAAGGAAGTTCTGATTGACCGACTGAATCCGGCCATCGGGTTCCAGGGTCAGCACCAGCATCTCGCTTTCCAGGCTTTCCTTCACTTGCAGCAGGCTGGAGAGTTCTTCACGAAGCGTAGCCAGCTCTTGCTTGAGGCGTTTGTTGAACATGGGAAAGTACCGATAGGCAGGGTAGAAAGCGGGATGCAGCTTAACCATCGGCCTTGGAAAACTTTTCTGAAGAGCGTTTGAGACCGGCCAGTCAAAAATAATCCCGCCGGGCTTTTACTCCTATCGATCACTCCACTGAGCCGTTACAAAAGCCGCCGCTCTGGCCCGGCCACTTCAGGTATTCTCAGGTCAAATTGCAACAACATGTTGCAGGTAACCGCCCGATAAGGAGTGCCGTTTTGGATTTATCGACCGCTGCCTGGATGGTGCATGACACCCGCCTGATTCTTTGCTGCCTGCTGGCGATTGCGACGATTATCGTGTTGATCAGCGCCACCAAACTTCCACCTTTTCTCTCGATCCTGATCGGCACCTTTATTGCCGGTGTCGGCGCAGGTTTGCCGCCAGAGGATGTAGCGAAGGCGTTCAGCAAAGGCGCCGGGGCAATTCTCGGTGAGGCCGGAATCATCATTGCCCTGGGTTCAATGCTCGGCGCACTGATGGCCGAGTCCGGCGCTGCCGACCGTATCGCCTCGACGCTGCTCGGGCTGGGCAAAGGCAAGTCCCTGCCGTGGGTCATGGCGTTGGTGGCGATGGTGATCGGCCTGCCGCTGTTCTTCGAAGTGGGGCTGGTGATGATGGTGCCGATCATCTTCGTCATGGCCCGTCGCTCGGGTCAGCCATTGTTGAAAATCGCCATTCCGGCGCTGGCCGGGATGACCACCCTGCATGCCCTGATGCCGCCGCATCCCGGGCCGCTGATCGCGGTCAGTGCGTTGCATGCCGACCTGGGGCTGACCATGTTGCTGGGCTTCAGCATTGCGATTCCGGCGGTGATTCTGGCGGGGCCGATCTACGGCAACTGGCTGTCGAAACGCATGCACGTCGATGAACCAGCAGAGCTCGGCGCACTGTTCAGCGCCCCGCCGAAAGCGCCGCGCCAGCCGAGTTTCGGCCTGTCGCTGCTGATCATTCTGTTGCCGGTGCTGCTGATGCTCGGCAGCACCCTGGCCAAAGTCGCGATGCCCCCCGAAAGCAGCGTCGCTCTGACCCTGAAGTTCCTCGGCGAACCGTTGGTGGCGCTGGGCATTGCGGTGATGGCGGCGGTGATCTGCCTCGGTTGGGCCAACGGCATGCCGCGCGAACAGGTCGGCGGCACGCTGCGCAAAAGCCTGGCGCCGATTGCCGTGTTGCTGCTGACCATCGGCGCTGGCGGCGGCTTGAAGCAGACCTTGCTGGACGCCGGTGTCAGCCAGACCATCAGCAAAGTCGCCGAAGGTGCACACATGCCCTACCTGCTGCTGGCCTGGCTGATTGCCGTGGCACTGCGTCAGGCTACGGGTTCGGCGACCGTCGCGACCACGACGACAGCGGGGATTCTGGCGCCGATGATGGCGGGGCTCGCCGCGACGCAAAGCTCACTGGTGGCGCTGGCGATTGGCGCCGGCTCCGTGTTCTTCTGCCACGTGAATGACGCCGGCTTCTGGATGGTTCGCGAGTACTTTGGCTTGCAACTCAAACAGACCATCTGGGTCTGGTCGATCCTGCAAACCATTGTCTCGGTGGTGGGACTGGTGGGGACGTTATTGTGGTGGCACTGGTTGACCTGACACTCGTCAGGAACAGGGCGCCACGGCTTGGCGCCCGACACTGCTCATGCGCGAACCGAAATACGCCGCGCTGACAATGCCGACTGCGCCCATCACCGCACAGAACATCACGCAGATCCACGGACTCCACGGCATCAGACCGATCAGCAACAGCGGTGTGATACTCGCCCACGCGGCGTAGGCAATGTTGTAGGTGAAGGAGATGCCCGACACGCGAATCCGCGCCGGAAACAGTCCGACCATCACCGATGGCACCGCGCCGACCACACCGCAGCCCAGGCCGGCGACGGCATACGCCAGCCCGACCCAATTGCCGCCCATGATCAGACAGCTATAAAGCACACCAATGCCCAACGGCAGCAGCAGGCTATAAAGCATGACCGTGCGCCAGGCACCGATGCGATCGACCAGCAATCCGGCAATCACACAACCGATGTTGAGAAAGACGATGCCCAACGCGCTCAGGGCGAAGGTGTGGCTGGCGGTCATGCCGAAGGTTTTCTGCATCATGGTCGGGGTGATGACCACGAACACCACCACCGCCGACGTCAGTACACAGGTCAGCAGCATCGCCGGCAACATCGCCAGACGATGTTCGCGCAGCACCGTGCGCAACGGCAGTTCGACCCGCGCTTCACGCTGGGCTTCCATGGCCATGAACACCGGGGTTTCGCTCAACCAGCGGCGCAGGTAGACACCGATCACGCCGAACACACCGCCGAGCAGGAACGGATAACGCCAGGCGTAATCAAGGATTTCCGCCGGGGTGAACACTTGTGCGAGAAAAGTCGCGGTCAGCGCGCCAATCAAGTAACCAAAGGTCAACCCGGCCTGCAAAAAGCCCAGCGCGTAACCGCGATGCCCGGCAGGCGCGTGCTCGGCGACGAACACCCAGGCGCTCGGCACTTCGCCGCCGACCGCCGCGCCTTGCAGGATGCGCAGCGCCAGCAACAGCAGCGGCGCGAAATAGCCGATCTGGGCATAAGTCGGCATGATCCCGATCAGCAGACACGGCAGCGCCATCATCAGGATGCTCAGGCTGAAGACCTTTTTTCGGCCCAGGCGATCGGCGAAATGCGCCATCAGAATACCGCCCAGCGGGCGCGCCAGATAACCGGTGACGAAGATCCCGAAGCTTTGCAGCAGACGCAGCCACTCGGGCATTTCCGGCGGGAAGAACAACTGGCTGAGGGTCAGGGCGAAGAACACGAAAATGATGAAATCGTAGATCTCCAGCGCCCCGCCGAGGGCCGCAAGACCGAGGGTCTTGTAGTCGGAGCGGCTGAACGGCGCCGGTCGGGCTGTGGATTGGGCAGTCATGGCAAAGAACTCTGGCAGGCAAAAAACCAAGGCGCCCATGGTCTACGCAAATCCGCCTGGGGACAACCCGTTAGACCATAGTCCCGGTATCGCAAAACCAGCTCACAAAACAGCCAGGCTTGATTTACTGTTTAAGCCTGTCCGGAGGAACCTGGCCAACGCCGACTGACCGGAGCGAACCCCGTGTGGGAGCGAGCCTGCTCGCGAAGGCGTCAGCCCAGCCAACTTCGATGTTGAATGTGCCGACCTTTTCGCGAGCAGGCTCGCTCCCACAGGGATCTCTGTGTTGTCGAGATGGGCGACCGTTCCTGCAGACCCACAATAACCATAAAAATCCGAGGTACTCCCTGTGGCCGTTGATATCGAAGATAGCCGCTCTGCGCGCTTTGCCTTGCGCTGTTCAAGCTTTGCCGAACGCTGGTTCCCCGACTCCTGGGTATTCGCCGCACTGGCGGTGATCATTGTCGCGCTGGCCACTTTGGCCATGGGCGCCAAACCCACCGATGCCGCGATGGCCTTCGGCGACGGGTTCTGGAGCCTGATCCCGTTCACCATGCAAATGGCCTTCGTGGTGATTGGCGGCTACGTCGTCGCCAGTTCGCCGCCAGCGGTCAAGCTGATCGACAAACTGGCGCGCATCCCGAAAAACGGCCGCTCTGCCGTGGCCTGGGTCGCGCTGATCTCGATGGTCGCCTCGCTGCTGAACTGGGGCCTGTCGCTGGTATTCGGCGGTTTGCTGGTGCGCGCCCTCGCCCGCCGCACCGATCTGAAAATGGATTACCGCGCGGCCGGTGCAGCGGCGTATCTGGGCCTTGGCGCGGTCTGGGCGCTGGGCCTGTCCTCATCGGCGGCGCAGTTGCAGGCCAACCCGGCGAGCCTGCCGCGGGCGATCCTGTCGATCACCGGGGTGATTCCGTTCACCCAAACCATCTTCCTCTGGCAATCCGGCGCCATGCTGCTGGCGCTGATCGTGATTTCGATCATCGTTGCCTACGCCACCGCGCCCGGCCCAAACTCTGCGCGCGATGCCAAGGATTGCGGCATCGACCCGGCGTTCAACCTGCCACCGCTGCAACCACGCACCCGACCCGGCGAATGGCTGGAGCACAGTCCGCTGCTGATCATTCTGCTGGTGTTGCTGGCGGCCGGTTGGCTGTTCCACGAGTTCTCGAGCAAACCGGCGATCACCGCGATTTCCGGGCTCAACACCTATAACTTCCTGTTCATCAT
The DNA here is from genome assembly GCF_054790485.1 of Pseudomonas sp. G3-39. Lineage (NCBI taxonomy): Bacteria > Pseudomonadati > Pseudomonadota > Gammaproteobacteria > Pseudomonadales > Pseudomonadaceae > Pseudomonas > Pseudomonas sp. G3-39. The sequence goes on from NZ_CP186497.1 coordinate 4,957,114, forward strand.
GCTCGGCGCCCTGCTGCACTGGCGCCCGCGCAGCTTCCTCGATGCGGTGGCCCGGGCGGTGCCGACCACCACCGGCGTACTGATCCAGTTCCCGCTGTACGGCTCGATCGCCGCGCTGCTGACCACGGTCAAAGGTGCCGATGCGCAGACGCTGGCGCATCACATCTCGACCTTCTTCGTCAGCATCGCCTCCCACGACACCTATGCGCTGTTGATGGGCGTGTACTCGGCGATTCTCGGTTTCTTCATCCCGTCCGGCGGCGGCAAGTGGATCATCGAAGCGCCTTACGTGATGCAAGTCGCCAACGATCTGCAATACCACCTCGGCTGGGCGGTGCAGATCTACAACGCCGCCGAAGCCCTGCCGAACCTGATCAACCCGTTCTACATGCTGCCGCTGCTGGGCGTGCTCGGTCTGAAGGCGCGCGACCTGATCGGCTTCTCGTTCGTGCAATTGCTGGTGCACACGCCGCTGGTGCTGTTCTTGCTGTGGGTGCTGGGCACGACATTGGCGTATACGCCGCCGGTTATTCCTTGAATCAGTGCGGGGCGAGGTCAATCGGTCGACGCCCCGCCTTCCCTTCCTGACAGCGCTGCGTCGAGGCCGACATGGCTTTCTGTCGCAAATAATGGCTCAGCGCCATCATCGTCCTTTACCGCATTACCGCCTCGGTAATATCCTTGCGCGCCGAAAATATGTTTCATTTTTTTGCCAAGCGCCAAGGGAGTTGTTGCAATGATCGTAGGGATTGACCTGGGAACCACCAACAGCCTCGTCGCCGTCTGGCGTGGCGAATCCTCCGAATTGGTGCCCAATGCCCTCGGTCAGTTCCTGACACCGAGCGTGGTGGGGCTGGATGATCAGGGCCGGATTCTGGTCGGCCAGGCTGCGCGCGAGCGTCTGCACACTCATCCGCGCCTGACGGCGTCGCTGTTCAAGCGTCACATGGGCAGCGCCACGGAAGTCTATCTGGCGGACAAGGCGTTTCGTCCGGAAGAGCTGTCCGCGCTGGTGCTGAAAAGTCTGAAAGAAGACGTCGAACGGGCTTATGGCGAAACCGTCACTGAAGCGGTGATCAGCGTCCCGGCCTACTTCAGCGACGCCCAGCGCAAAGCCACGCGGATCGCCGGCGAGCTGGCCGGGCTGAAAGTCGAGAAGCTGATCAACGAACCGACTGCCGCCGCCCTCGCTTATGGGCTGCACCAACGCGACAAGGAAACCTCGTTCCTGGTGTTCGACCTCGGGGGCGGCACGTTCGACGTGTCGATTCTGGAGTTGTTCGAAGGGGTCATGGAGGTCCGCGCCAGCGCCGGCGACAACTTCCTCGGTGGTGAAGACTTCGACAGCGTGCTGCTGGAACACTTTATCGACCAGCACCGCTCGGTCGCCGACTTTCCTGACCGCAACAGCGTCATCCAGCCCCTGCGCCGCGAGGCTGAGCGTGTGCGCAAGGCCCTCGGCCAAGACAGCAGCGCCGAGTTCCGGCTGCAACTGGGTGACCGCCACTGGACCCACACCATCACCCAGCAAGAATTGGCGACGCTTTACATGCCACTGCTCGAGCGCCTGCGCGCGCCGATCGAACGGGCTCTGCGCGACGCACGCATCCGGGTCAGCGACCTTGATGAGATTCTGCTGGTCGGCGGTACTACCCGGATGCCGTTGGTGCGCAAACTTGCCGCCGGGTTGTTCGGCCGCTTTCCGTCGATCACCCTCGATCCGGATCAGGTGGTGGCGCAAGGCGCAGCCATTCAGGCAGCACTCAAGGCCCGCTCGGCCGCACTTGAAGAAGTGGTGCTGACCGACGTCTGCTCCTACACCCTAGGCATCGAAACTTCGACCCAGATTGGCCGCAATTATGAGGCCGGTCACTACCTGCCCATCATCGAGCGCAACAGCATCGTCCCGGTCAGCCGGGTCAAGACCGTGTACACCTTGCAGGACAATCAGGAGCAGGTGGTTGTGCGGATTTTCCAGGGCGAAAGCCGTCTGGTCAAAGACAACGTCGCGCTTGGCGAACTGGCGATCAAGGTGCCGAAACGCAAGGCCGGCGAAGTGTCCCTCGATGTGCGTTTCACCTATGACAACAACGGCCTGCTGGAGGCCCAGGTGAATATTCCGCTGACCGGGCAACAACATTCGCTGGTCATCGAAAACAACCCCGGCGTGCTCACGCCTGAAGAGATTCAGCAACGCTTGCAGAACCTCGCTCAGCTCAAGATTCACCCGCGCGAGCAACAGGTCAACACGCTGCTCAGTGCCCGTCTCGAACGGCTCTACCAGGAAAGCCTGGGCGACCTGCGCGATCAGATTGGCCATTGGGCCAAGCAATTCCAGATCGCGCTCGACTCGCAGGACGAGCGCCAGATTCGTGAAGTGCGCACCGAGCTGAGCAGGCACCTGAGCGAACTTGATCGCACGCCGTGGCAATAAGGGAGCGCTGACATGGATTGCTGGTCCTTCCTGCATTTGCCCGATGACGCTGACGTCCGCGATATCAAGCGCAGCTATGCACGCCTGCTGAAAACCTTCAGACCCGATGAAGATCCCGAAGGCTTCCAGCGCTTGCGTGAAGCCTACGAGCGCGCGTTGGCGATTGCCCAATGGCGCCTGGAAAACGCCGAACTGGAAGACGAGCAAGACACCGATGTCGCTGTCGCCACGGCGTCCAGCGCCTTTGCTGCGCTGGCGCTCGATAATGCCCTGGCCAACAGCTCCAGCCAGGCGAAAAACCAAGTGTGGGATTTCGCCGCTCTGGAGGTTTCGCCCGTCAGTCCGGCAGCCCCGGAGCCGTTTGTGCCGCCATCGAAGGACGACGCCCTGCGTGTCGAGCCGCTGGCGGCGAACGCGCAGAGTCTTGAAGCGCAGGCCGCATGGCGATTGCTTGAAGATCTGTCGCCAGACAACCTCGGCGAGCGCTGGGAGCAGGCGCAACAACAAGGCTGCGCCAAGGCATTCGAAAGGCTGTTGCTGCAATTATGTTTTGAGCATCCACAATTGCGCGGACCGGTACTGCACTGGGCCGTCGAGCAGTTGGGATGGTTGGGCCCCTGGCAAGAAGTGCTGATGAATGATCGCCAGCGCGACATGCTCGCCGAGAGCCTGATGTCCGACTATCGAAACGCCTTGCAGGCGCTGCTCGAAAGCCAGAGCGAGCGCGAATTCCTCAACTTGCTCAAACACTACAGCGGCCAGCCGTGGCTCCAGGTATTCGATCGCCGCGAGCAATGGCAACAAAATCTGCTGCATCTGCTCAACGACCATGAGTGGAGCGTGCCGCTGTTCGACCGTATCGGCCAATTGTTCGGCTGGGATCACACCAAAGGTCTGCACCCGCAACCGGACTGGCTTTGGGAAAAATTGATCGAACGCTGCAATCAGGAAAGTTTCTACGACAACCTGCGGGCCAAGGCTGAAAGCGATCGTACGTGGGCGGCCGACGTGCAGGCAGCGCATCTGTTGATCAACCCGCTCAAACCGATGCAGCAGAAGAAGATCATCGACGGCTTTGGTCAGAATGAATGGCAGGCCTGCCACGATCTGTCAGAAAAGCTCAAATGGCGCTTCCCGGAGCTGCTCGCGCGATTGCCCTACGCCGACGTTTTTTACTGGCGGCGATTTTTGCCACGGCCCATCGCCGACGAGACCTGGGTGCGGGTCTGGACGGCCATTGCCTTGGCGCTGTTCCTGTTCTATCTGGCTTCGCCACAAAAAGATGCGGCAACCCTGGCCTTCATTCCGCTGGGGTTAGCGTGTGTGCCGGTGTGGTTTTTTCGTTTTGCGCTGAGTTGGTGGGTGGTGCTGACGTCTCACGTGATCGTTGCGGATCTTTGGCTCACCGAAGGGCTGATTCCGCGCCGATGGAACCCTGACACCCGCTGGCTGGTAATACGCCACGGGTTACCGCAGGTGGTCATGGTGCTGCTGTTTTCGCTGCTGCTCGGGCCACTGGGCGCACTCACTTACGTGGGCGTGATCCTGATCGGACTGGTGCACAAACGACGAATCGGCTCGCTCGACCCGCAGCTGAGCAATAACCACCCCTGGCTGACCGCGCTGCACTGGGCGCACTTCAGTCCGCTGCAACTGCTATTTCTGGTGATGATGACCGCGATAACGGCGGCCAGCAGACTCGGCTATTCCTTGCACTCGTTGATGCCCGGCTAGAACAGCAGCGAGCTTTCGTTGCGCCTGTTGTAATCGAGTGAATCGTTGTGGGAGCTGACCTGGTCGCTCCCACATTTGTTTCGCCGCACCTCAAAGTGTCACCCAACTGTCACAGTGCCTTGCTAGCGTCCGCCCGAAACAAACTGAAACAATTAAGCAGAACGGGCTGACAGATGAAAGACGAGACAGACGGCACTGACGCACCTGAATCCGACACCCCCACCGACACCAGTCGCCGCCGCTTTCTCGGCGGTGTCGCCGTCCTCGGCGTGGGCGCGACCCTGGCCGGCTGCGGCAACGCCAGCGATCAACCGGGTAAACCAGTCGAGCGCCCGCTGACCCCGACCGAGCTGGACAAGGCCCTGCGCGATCAGGTGAAAACCGTGGTGGTGATCTACGCCGAGAACCGTAGCTTCAACAACCTGTTCGGTGATTTCCCCGGTGTCGAAAAGCCGCTGTCGGCGCTCAAGCCTGCCGATTACCAGCAACGTGACCGCGACGGCAGCCTGTTGCAGACGCTGCCGCCAGTCTGGGGTGGCGTGCTGCAGATCGGCCCGCAAACGCTTGATGGCGTGACCTACCCCAGCGCCACGCAGTTTCAGGAAAACCTGCCCAATGCGCCTTTCGCCCTCAAGGGCCCGAATGCCGAAGACTTGCCGTTCGGTCTGGTGACCCGCGATTTGTGGCACGTGTTCTATCAGAACCAGATGCAGATCAATGGCGGCAAGAACGATGGTTTTGTCGCCTGGGCCGACTCCGGTGGTTTGACCATGGGGCACTACGCCCAGAGCCGCTACTCGCTGCGCCTGTGGGATGTGGCGCAGGAATTCGTGCTGTGCGACAACTTCTTCCAGGGTGCCTTCGGCGGCTCGTTCCTCAATCACCAATACCTGATCAGCGCCACCGCGCCGTTCTATCCGGATGCGGCCAATTCGGTGGCCAAATCACAGATCGCCGCCCTGCAAAGCGATGATCCGACTGACCCGCGCCTCAAACCGCTGGAGGCATCGCCGGCCAGCGCCATGACCGGCCCGCCACAGTTCGGCCCGAGTGCGCTGACCCCGGACGGCTTCGGCGTCAACACCCTCGCCCCGCCGTACTGGCCGACGTGGATTCGCGATCCGGAGCGTCCGGCGTACTCCAAGCCGGATCTGCCCAATGTGATGGTGCCGCAGACCCACGAGCACATCGGCGACAAGCTGTCGAAGAAGAATGTCGACTGGGCCTGGTACGCCGGCGCCTGGCAGGCGACGCTGGAGCAGTACATGGACTCGGGCGGGATTCCGAAGATCCCCAACTTCCAGTACCACCACCAGCCGTTCAACTACTTCAAGCGGCAAGGCCCGGAGAACCCGCAAGAGCGCAACAAACGTCTGCGCGACGCGGGTCTGGGCGATGAGTCGAGCAGCAACAAGTTCTTCGCCGATGCCGAGGCCGGCAAGCTGCCGGCGGTAACTTTCTACAAACCGCAGGGCAACCTGAACATGCACGCCGGTTATGCCGACGTCGCCTCCGGTGACCGCCACATCGTCCGCGCCCTGAAGGTGCTGCGCGAAAGTCCGCAGTGGAAAAACATGGTGGTGGTCGTGACGGTCGATGAAAACGGCGGCTGGTGGGATCATGTGGCGCCACCCAAGGGCGATCGCTGGGGGCCGGGGTCGCGGGTGCCGGCGCTGGTGGTGTCGCCATTCGCCCGCAAAGGCACGGTGGATCACACGGTTTACGACACGGCGTCGATCCTGCGCCTGATCACCCGAGTGTTCCAACTGGAAACCCTCGACGGCCTCAAGCAGCGCGATGAGGCAATGATCGCCCGTGGCCAGAAACCGATGGGCGATCTGACCAACGCCCTGCATTTTCAGGCCTGAAAACCCCGTCCTGCGGGCTGATGCAAAAATCCGTTAATGACAGCTTCTCTGTGCAACACGGCTGATCCAATATGAAGCGCCCCAAAACCCCGGGGAACCCACGCTGAAAAGGATCTGAGCATGTTCAAACTCGCAGGATTTACCCCCGCAGTTCTTACCCTCGCCGCGCTCACCCTGAGCGCGGCTGCCCACGCCGATGTCGACCTGAAGCTGGGCAGCACCGAGCGCGTCACCCGCCTCTTCGCCTACCCCAACAATTGCAGCGTGATCTGTTATCGCAACTGGTCCCTGGAGCAGACCGTCGCCCATTACCTGAGCCAGAGCGTGCAGCGCGATGGTTACAGCAATGCCAAGGTGTTGGTGAAGAACGATAACGGGCAGATTTACGCCGAGATCAGCGGCGTGCCCAAAGGTTACGACAAGCCGCTGTCGGCGCTGCTCGATGCCGGTGACCTGGCCTATACCGGCGCCAGCAAGCTCAATGCCGATGGCAAATGGGCGTACAGCTGGTATCTGTTCCTGCCGCTGGGCATGGCCCTGGAAAACCGCAAGAGCGTCGAACTGCTGCACTTCCCGCCGGACTATTCGCTGACCCAGGCCCAGGACTACCTGCGTTCGAACACCACCGACCGCTGGGCCACGCTGCTGACCGTCAACGGCATTCCGGCCGAGCAGACGCCGGCCTATCAGACCATCATCGACATCGCGCCAATCGCGGCGCCGTCCAACGCCGGTAGTGATCTGGAGGGCGTCTACGACTACTTCAAGGATTATCAGACCACGCTGGTCAAGCAGTTCAGCCAGACCAGCGCCGGCACCACTCTGCCGATGGTCGCGTTCGGGGCACCGGTGCGTAACTGGATCAAGCAGCAATACGGCCCGACCGTGGCCGTATTGGGTCTGGCGACCATCAGCCCGAGCGCGGGGGTGAACGTGCCGGTGCTGGGATCGAACCATCCGAGCTACATCTGGTACGCCGCCGACCCGGCCAGCTATGACGGCGATGAGGCCAAGGCCGATGCCGCCGGTTTGAAGGTCATGGGTCAGGACTTGAGCGCCGCTTGCTGGCAAGCCGGGATGGGCAGTAAACCGGGCACCGATGCGAAAGCCCTGCTCAACAGCTGCACGCAGACCTGGCAAGTGACGCAAAAGGGCAAGACCTGCGAACTGTTCTACACCTCGATCCGCAACCTGACCCCGGCACAGGCCGCCGTCAAGTGCTCGACCACGCCAATCAAGGCCCAGTTGCAACAGCTTCAGGGCGAATTGCCGGCCACCGCCGTTCCTGCACCACACCTCTGATCCGCTGAAAAAGCTTCCCGTGTCAGTCAAAGCTGACGCGGGGAGCAGCCAATCACGCCTGTCAGATCTGACAGTAGACAGTTTGAGGGATACACCGGAATATTGGATCCAAACATGTTGCAGCGCTGACAGGACGTCAGACCAGGGAAGTCGCAGCATTTGCCGACAGGGACCGTTATGAATAATCAGGCCCATCAACACAACATTCCACGCGACGCCCCCGGCATCTACCCGTTTGCCGGATTGCCGGTGCGTCTGGGTTTCCCATCCACCGAGGATTTCGAAATCGTGCACGACCACCACGGTCACGCGGCAGTGGTGGCGCGCCGGGCGTTCTTGCGCATCACCCGGATGTGTCGGGTTTCCGGGCAACTGCTGCCCTATCGTTGTCGACAGACGCGCCAGTTACTGGCCGGCATCCATCTCTACGACCCGCGCTTTTGCGGGTTGCTCGAACACGCCTGCGATCCGAATGTGTTTCTGGACATGAGTGAGCTGTGGCTGTGGGCACTTCGCGACATTCAGCCGGGTGAACGCCTGACCATCGACTTCGCCGCCACCGAAGACCGTTTGCTGCAACAGTTCGCCTGCACCTGTGGCTCGCCGCGCTGTCGTGGGTGGATCACCGGCTACGATGAGCCACCCAGTATCGAGGGCCAGCACTTTCTGCAGCACTGGCGGCATCCACACTGATCGGGATTACAACGCCCCGACCGGACGCAGACGATATTGCGGCGGCAGTTGCTCGAAACCGCTGATGGTGGTGTTCAGGCTTTTCCAGCGACCGTCCTTGATGCCGTAAATGCAGCCGTGAATCGACAGGCTCTGGCCGCGGTGCCAGGCGTTCTGGATGATGCTGGTGTGGGCGACGTTGGCCACTTGCTGGACGACGTTGAGCTCGCACAGCCGGTCGACCTGCTCTTCCTCGGTCGGCAGCTTGGCCAGTTCTTCACGTTTTTCGTAGTACAGGTCGCGGATCGAGCGCAACCAGCCATCGATCAGACCGAACTGGCGATCCTGCATCGAGGCGCGCACACCGCCGCAGCCATAGTGGCCGGTAACCAGGATATGTTTGACCTTGAGCACATCAACCGCGTACTGGATCACCGACAGGCAATTGAGGTCGGTGTGCAGCACCACGTTGGCGACGTTGCGGTGTACGAACAGATCGCCCGGCAGCATGCCGACGATCTCGTTGGCCGGCACCCGTGCGTCGGAGCAGCCGATCCACAGATATTCCGGGGTCTGCTGGCGCGCCAGCTTGGCGAAGAAATCCGGGTCTTCCTTGGTGATCGCGTCAGCCCAACGCTCGTTGTTATCAATCAGGTCTTGTAAGTCGTGCATGGTTAAGGCCTCAAGAAAGATGCGCTGGTATGACAGACGACCGCCCGTCGGGGTCACGCAAGAACCGCAGGTGTTTTTCTTTGGAATTCTCGGGTGCCCGGTGAGTCCACTCAGTAAGGCCCACAGTATGAGGATTTGCCATGACTGATTCACGACGTCCGTTCGATGCGGTGCAACCGGAACCCATCGATGACAACGAAGACCGCATGGGCTCGGTGCATGAGCTGGATTTCGATGAAGACGAACCCAGCGCGAAAATCGGTGACGAGATTCCGGAACGTGAACGCGAGCAACTGATGCCCGCTGAACGGGTGCGCGAGGCCGGGCTTACCGGTGCATCGACGGCTGATCATGAACCGACCGACGATGACTTGAGCCCGGAAACACTGATTCACGAGGATGGCGCACGCGATGCCGAAGAGGCTGGCGAGGGCAATCAGGCCGATTGGGATCTGAGCATTGTCGATGAGGATGACATCGGCGGCGGCAATGGTCTGGATGAGGCGGAGCTGGCGCGGCGAGATCCGCTGGATGGCAATCGCTGATCTGTATTGCCTGTAAGGACGCCTTCGCGAGCAAGCCCGCTCCCACAGGGAATTGAGACTCGGCTCAAAACCAATGTGGGAGCGGGCTTGCTCGCGAAGCTTTTAAACAAGATTAGTCGACCAGGGTGCAGGCCATCACTACGGCGTCTTCGCGCCCGCCCACCGCCGGATAATAATCGCGACGCCGGCCAATCTCATTGAAACCATAGCGCTCATACAACTTGAACGCTGCGGTATTGCTGTCGCGCACTTCCAGGAAGCATTCCCGGGCAGAGGCCGCATACGCCCGCGACATCAGATGCTCGAGCAGCGTCAGCCCCAGCCCCCGTCCCTGATTCTCCGGTTTGACCGTGATATTCAGCAGATGCGCCTCGTCGAGAATGATCTGCACCACGCCATGGCCGACCTGTTGCTGGCCTTCGAACATCAGCCAGATCTGGTATTTGCCCAGCCCGTCGAGAAAAATCCCGCGGGTCCAGGGATGGCTGTACGCCGCGTATTCGATCTTCAATACCGCGTCCAGGTCCGCCTCGGTCATCGGGCGGAACGATACAGCTTCACTCATTCGATGGTTTCCAGCGCGCCATCAGCCGACGCATGGCTTGCCACACAGCGGCTTTGCGCTGTGGCTCTTCCATTAACAATTCCAGACCGGGGATGGCCCATGCCAGGCCCAGGCCTTCGATCTGCAATTCACTATTGAACGCGTCAGCGTCCGCTTCACCGGCAAAGCGTATTGCCGGAAGGCCGATCAGCCACAGGCAGGCGCAGGGTGCCGCTTCCATCTGTACCGAGAGGAAACCCTGAACAAAGTCGCGCGCCGCTTCCGGGCCCTGATCCATGGTGCCGCGGTTCAGCCACGGCCAGCGCACCGGCTCGCCGACGATTTGTGGCGCATCCGGCAGACCGGCGGCGCGCAACATGTCTTTAAGCAGCAGATAGGCCGGATCGCGGCTCTGGAACGCTTCGCCTGTGGGTAACTCGACCAGCAGCAGGCAAGCCCCGGCGCGCAGCAACTGCAGGGCAAAACGCGGTGGCGGCACGGGCGCGGGTCTGGCGACAACTGGCGCCTCCTCGACCTCTTCCACCGGTTTGGCGCCATTGCGGGTACTGGCGAGCGACGGGCGCGGCACTTCGATCTTCGGCCGTTCGACCGGACGGGCGGCAGGCTGCACCGGAGCTTCGGCCTGCACAACCGGCATCACCACGACCTCTGGCTCAGGCTCGGGCATGTCCAGCAGCTCGGGCCGCGACGGGGCGGCGAAAGGCAATTCGGTGCGCGGCAGCCAGTTGACCACCTGCATGGCGTTCAAATAGGCGCGGCGGCGGGACTCGATAAGCAAAGGGTCGGCCACTTGTGGATAACTGAAGTGGGCTGATTCTACAGCCCTTCGTTCAAGATCGCTTGCTGTTGATCGATAGCCTTTACCCGGGCTCGCTCCCTGAGAAAATGCGACAGCCCGTCCCGAGAGTGAATCGCATCCCTCGTGATGCAGTACAATCGCGGCTTTTAATCGCCAACCAGCCGGCCATTCCGATGATCGAACCCAAGCGCGTCTTGCGCGCCCTCGCTGAACACTGGGCACTTCTGGAGCCACTGTGCGAGCACTTCGACCAAGGCACCCTGAGCCTCAACGAACTGCGCACGCAACTGGCCGCCCAACAACTGGACAGCACGCCGCAGGACATCACCAGCCTGCTCGACGTGTGGATTCGCCTGGACATTCTGGTGCCCGTGGCGAAAAGCCCGAACCGTTTCGAGCTCAACGCGCAGATCCACGACTTCCTCGCCTACCTGCGCCGTGAGCACCGTCTGGGCCTGTGCCTGGAAATCGAAGCCTACTTGCGTCACCTCGAACGGCTGGCCGGCTACATTCAGGACGCGTTCGATGTGCGCGACGGCAACGACCTCGCCCGTCAGTTGCGTTTGCTCGACATGCGCGTGCGCGACGTGCTGAAGAAACTCGACAACGACGAGCAGGCACTGGTCGCCGTGGCCGAACGGGCCAAGACCAGCGACCGGCAGATTCCGCTGCGTCAGCGATACGCCGAAGTGCTGGCGACCTGGGACGAATACGTCGAACCGATGATCGACCTGGTGAACGCCGACGGCGCCTTCGAACAAGGCGTGCGCAAGGTCGAAACCGTGCTGCTGAAGATGCTCAGCGAACAGCAGCGCCTCGGCCATCTGGTCGACGACGACATGCTGCTGCGCACCCACGCGCGCATCCTCGAAATGCAGACCAGTGCCCAGCTGACCCTGCGCCACGCCCGCGAACTGCTGCTGCCGCTGCGTGAAGAGGCGCGCCGGCACAACGCCGTGACCCGTGGTGCCGCGCTGGCGCTGGCGGCGATCCGCCGCAAAGGCATCGACGCCGTGCCGCAAGCGGCGATGCCGCTGTTCACCCGGCCGCAAAGCACCTTCCTCGGCAGCGCCAGTCAGGTCGAGGCCTACGTCTACGCCCTGGCGCGTTTCGAGCCGAAACCGGCGCGTTTCCCCAAGGCGCACAAAACCCAGAAATCCGGCGATGCCCCGCGTGCACCGCGCACCGTGCGCGAGATGGTCGAGCGTTGCGAAGAGTCCCTGCCGATGCCGGATCTGATGACCTGGTTGCTGGAGCAGGAACCGGACGGCGCCACCGACGAATTGCTGTACTGGTTCTCGCGTCTGTCGCGGGAAAAACGCTTCAAGCGCGAGCGTCTGGAACGCCGCGAATACCACACTCACGAGCACCAGGTCAGCCTGCGCTCCTTCGCCCTGCTCTCGGCCCGCGACTCCGCCGCCGAGGATTCTGCGAGCATCCCCAATGCATCTTGATCTATCCGAACTGTCCCAACTGGCGCCGATCTTCCGCGAGCTGTTCAAGGGCTATCACGTCAGCCGCCGCGACCCGGAACTGTACGCGCAACTGTCGAACTTCCAGGATCAATACCGCACGCTGTTCAAGGCACTCGGCTTCGAACTGGTCTGCGACACCCGTGGTTTCTACTACTTCGTGCCGGACATGGCCGCTGCGGCGGTGAACAAGACCGCTCAGCGCCTGGCGCTGTTCACCTTCATCCTCGTCGAGCACCTGGCCGATCAGGGCCGCGATCCGATCGCCGTGCTCGACGGTGGCAGCCTCGGCCGTGAAGAACTGCCGTCGTTGCTGGATAAATACCGCGACCTGTTCATCCAGGCCGAAGTGCAGACCGTCGAAGAACTCGAAGAAAAAATCATGCGTCGCATGACCCAGCTCGGTTTCGCCGGCGAAGAAAACGGCGTGTACCGTTTCCTGCCGCCGATGCACCGTTTCCTCGATGTGTGCCTGTCGGTGCAGCAGGACCGCGATCTGGCGGCCAGCGTACACAGCGTGCTGCCGCTGCCGGCGCCGGTGCTGATCGACGAAGAAGCCGAAGCCAAATTCCTCGAGACCGACGATCCGCTTGATCTGTCCGAATTCGAAGAAGAGAGCGAAGAAAACGCACTGGCCCGCGCCATTGCCGAAGAACAGGAGTCCGATGCATGAGCCAGGAACGCTACGGCATCCGCCGCTTTGCCCTTTTGAACACCGCCGGTTACAGCCTCGGCCTGTTCCCGCTGGAAGAACCGTTGTCGGTCTACGGCGCGAACAACCTCGGGAAATCGGCGTCGATCAACGCCTTGCAGTTCCCGATTCTGGCGCGCATGTCGGACATGAGTTTCGGCAAGTACAGCCTGGAGCAATCGCGGCGTTTCTACTTCGCCTCCGACACCAGTTACATCCTCGTCGAAGTCAATCTACCCCACGGCCCGCACGTGATCGGCGTGGTCGGCCGTGGCCCGGGCGGTGGTTTCGGTCACCAGTTCTTCGCCTACGCTGGCAAGCTCGACCTGGCGCATTACCAGAAGAACGACACTTGCCTGCGTCAAAAAGAACTGTTCAGCAACCTTGAGAAAGAAGGCCTGAAAGCCTACGAACTCAAGCCTGATGAATTGCGTCGTTTGCTGGTGGGCGGGCACACCTCGATCCCGCTGGATCTGACCCTGATCCCGCTGCGCTCCACCAGCGAGCAGAGCCTGAAAACCTTCCGCGCACTGTTCATCAACCTGCTGCACATGCGTGAAATCACTGCGGCCAAGCTCAAGCAGTTGTTCCTCGATGCCTTCGAGCACAGCCTGCGTTCCGGCAGCGTCGACTACATCGCCGCGTGCGAAGAAGCCTTCCGCGATGTGCGCCGGATGGAGCAGGACTACAACTCGCTGGTCGCCGCCGGGCCCCTGGTCGAAGCCTTGGCCAACGGCGTGAAGCAGCGCGATGTGCTGCGCGGCAAACTGCATCGCCTGTCGCCGCTGCTCGATTCGTTGCTCGGCACCTGGTCGGACTACGCCACGGCGCGCAAGGAAGAGCTGACGATCCAGGCCGAACACTACCGTCGCGAGCAGGACGATCTGCAAAACGATCAGCGCGGTGGCACCCAGGAACTGATGCGTCTGGAGCGGGAAATCTCCGGCATCCAGCGCTGGCTCGGTGAGTTGTCGGTGCTGAAAAACCGCTTCGCGCTGGTCGATGACGTCAAGGTGCTGGAGCAACAACTGCTCGCCGCCAAGGACGCGCACGACGAACTGGCTGGTGCGCTGGCACAGTCCCGGCAGTTCAGCGCCGAGGATCTGGAAGAGCGTCTGCGCGATCTGGAAAAACGCCTGAAGTCGGTGAAGCAGCAACTCGATCATGCCGACAACAACAGCTATGCACGCCTGCGCGAAGAATTCTCGCAGCAGGACGTCGAACGCCTGATGCGCCTGTTCAACAGCGCGCTGTTCAGCCTGCCGCTGGGCGAGCACGGCATCACCCTCGACGACGATGGCGAGTGGGTCAAATCGGTCGAGCTGATCCTCGATGGCTTCAAGGGCGAGCGTTTCGAAGTGCCGGGGCTGTCGATCGACATCTCGCACATCGAGCCGCCGGCTCTGCAAGCGCTGGCCGACCGCGCCGCGCTGCGTGACCAGAAAGAGCGTCTGGAAAAAGAGCTCAAGCAGCTCAAGACTCAGCAAGCCGTGGCCGCCGACCGCGCCGCGAGCAAGACCCAGACCGAAGCGCTGTATCAGCAAGTACTGGATGCGCAGAAAGCCCTGGAAGATTTCCGCCGCACCCAGACCCTGAGCGCCGAAGAAGGCGACAAGCTTGAGCAACTGGCGCAGATGGAAGCCGCGCAGGACGAACTCAAGCGCTCCAGCGATGCGTTCACCGAGCGCGTCCAGCAACTGTCGGCCAAGCTGCAACTGGTCGGCCGGCAGATCGCCGACATGGAAGCCAAGCAGCGCACTCTCGACGACGCCCTGCGCCGCCGTCAGTTGCTGCCGGCGGACCTGCCATTCGGCACGCCGTTCATGGATCCGGTCGACGATTCGATGGACAACCTGCTGCCGCTGCTCAACGATTATCAGGACAGCTGGCAGGGCTTGCTGCGCGCCGACGGTCAGATCGAAGCGCTGTACGCGCAAGTACGCCTCAAAGGCGTGGCCAAGTTCGACAGCGAAGACGACATGGAGCGCCGTCTGTCGCTGCTGATCAACGCTTACGCGCACCGTACCGATGAAGCCCTGACGCTGGGCAAGGCCCGGCGTGCGGCGGTCACCGACATCGCCCGGACCCTGCGCAACATCCGCAGCGACTACGACAGCCTCGAACACCAACTGGCGCTGTTCAACCGCGAGATCAACAAGCGTCAGGTGTCCAACCTGCAGAGCTTCCGCATCGTCCTGGCGCCGAACAAGGAAGCGCTCAAGCACATCGATCAGATCATCCACAGCGCCGGTCAGTACGAAGAAGGCGAAACCCTGTCGGTGTTCGATCTGAGCCAAAGCGCGGAACAGGACAACAAGAACGAAGAGGCCAAGGAGTACCTGGCGCGGCTGGTGGCGGCGAACCACAACCAGCTCGGCCTCAAGGACTTGTTCGAACTGGCGTTCGAGATCACCAAGGTCAACGGTCAGCCGGTGATTCACACCGACATCGACGGCGCGGCGTCCAACGGCACCACCATGACCATCAAGGCGCTGACCAACATGTACTTGTTGCTGCACTTGATGGATCGCGATCTGGCCGGTCGCGTGCGCCTGCCGTACTACCTCGACGAGGCGGCGGACATCGACGAGAAGAACCAGGCAGCGCTGCTGGAAACCAGCCTGCAATTGGGCTTCGTGCCGATTCTGGCGAGTGTGAAGCCGCAGGTCTGCGCCAGTGTCGCCATCGACCTGGAGGGCGGCAGCGGCCCGGCGGGGATCTACATCGACGAGGCGGACTGGAAGTACATCCGCCGGCATGATGTGGTGAAGGCCACCGTCAATGTGCAAGCCGATGAGCCGGAGCTGGATGAGGTTTGACCGGCTTTAGCTGAAGGCAAAAAAAGGGCCGCGATCTGTTGGGATCGCGGCCCTTTTTTATGGCTGGGGATTTGTGCTGACTTTTAGTGCCCTATCGCGAGCAGGCTCACTCCTACAATTTGGAACGCGTTCCCCTGTAGGAGTGAGCCTGCTCGCGATGGCGCCACTTCAGGCACCACAGAATTACTTACTGAGCGAAATCTTCGGTGCCCAGGTCAGCCACTCATCCTCGAACTTGTCGAACAACGGGAACGTTTGCTCAGGCCGTGCCGGGTTGCCCATGCGCTCACCGTCCGGCGTGGCGAAGGCGATACCGCCCTGAATCGCCGTCTCCAGCGACTCCGTGCGCACCGTCAGACCATTGAACAAGCCGATGTCGAAACCGACACCGCTGGTGTTCCAGAATCGGCTGCCGCTGCGCACCAACGGCGCGTATTTCGGCTCGATCAAAATATGCACCAACACGCGATCAGCAGTCTGGCCCAGTTCATAACCGGTGACCTTGCCCACGGTGATTTCGCGGTAGGTCACGGGTACGCCCGGTTTCAGCGAGCCACGGCGCGCGGCGCTCAACACCAGACTCAAGCCAGCCTCCTGCTTGCTCACTTCCGGCGGACTGGCCAGCGCAACGAAGTTCTTCTGCGGGCCGAGATTTTTCGCCGCCGGCTGCACTTCCACATATTGCCCGGTGACCAGGGTTTCCAGATTCTGGGTCTTGATCAGCCCCAACTCCGGCTTGACCACCCAGAACTGACTGCCGACCCGCGCAATGCGCTCCGGTACTTCGGTGATCCGCGCGGTAATCATCACGGCTTGCAAATCGTCGGTCAGATCGACGTCTTCAATCTTGCCGACATCCAGGCCTTTGAAACGAATCGGTGTGCCCGGACGCAAACCATCGGCGCGGTCGACCTTGATCGTCACCAGCGTGCCTTTCTGGTTGGCTTCATCATGGTTGGCGAACAGACGGAAGCGTGGAATACGCTTTTGCAGCGGCGCCTTGGCTTGCGGTGTTTCGAAAGCAATACCGCCGGCCATCAATGTCTGCAAAGACTCGCTCTTCACTTGAATACCACCTGTCAGACCACCGGTGAGGGTGATGCCGCTGACATTCCAGAAGCGTGTCGACGCGTTGACCAGGTTTTCGTACTCCTTCTCGATATGCACGCCGATGACGATTTGCTTTTTGGTCTTGGAGAACTGATAGCTCTGTACCGAACCGACCTTGACCTGTTTGTACAGAATCGGACTGCCGACTTCGATCGAACCGAGAACATCGGTGAACAGCACCAGGTGCAGACCCGGCGAACGCAGATCCAGCGGCGGCGCTTTTGGCCGCGCCTCGAATTCGCGTTTCGGCGCGGCACCTTTGTCGCCCGGACGCACGGCAAAGTAGTTACCTTTCACCAACGCTTCGAGTCCGGTGATACCGGCCAGGGAAATCGACGGTTTGACCACCCAGAACTGCGTGCCTTCGACCAGATAGTCTTCGGCCAGAGGATCCAGCGTCAGCTCGGCCGTGGCGCTGTTCAGATCCGGATCGATTTTCAACGCTTTCATGTTGCCGACCTGAATGCCTTTGTACATCACCGGCGTACGGCCGGCCTGCAAGCCTTCGAAGTCACTGAGTTTGACCTTGACCCGAATACCGGCAGCGGCGGCGTCGAAGTCCTCATAGAGACGGAACGGCAGGCTTGGATCGGTGGGCGGACTGTCCTTGCGATTCTCTGGTGTGGCGAAGGCGATACCCCCGGCGACGATGCTCGCCAGAGATTCGCTGCGTACCTTCACCCCGGACAGGTTGGCGTCGATGCTGATGCCGCTGGCATTCCAGAAACGTGTGTGTTTGCGCACCAGTTTGGCGTAGGTCGGCTCGATGAACACTTTGAGCTCAACGGTACTCTGGTCTTCAGACAGCACGTAGCTTTTGATCTGACCGACTTTGATCTGCTTGTAGAACACCGGACTGCCGCGGTTCAGCGAACCGAGGCGATCGGCCTTGATCGTCAGGTGCAGGCCGGGCTTGGAGTCCGATAGCGGCGGCTCTTCGGCCAGCGCCTTGAACTTGCGGGTCGGCTCGCCTTCACCGGGACTGATGGCCACGTAGTTACCTGAAACCAGGGTTTCCAGACCGGTGATGCCGGCCAGGGTCACGCTCGGTTTCACCAGCCAGAAGCGCGTGCTGGTCTTGAGGTATTGCTCGACGTCCTTGTTCATCTCAACGGTGGCAATCACCCCTTTGGAATTGCCCTCGTCATCAAGTTTGAGCGTCTTCACCTTACCCACCGGCATGCCCTTGTAGACCACTTCGGTCTTGTTGGCCTGGATGCCTTCACCGCTTTCGAAACGCACCTGAATCTCGATACCGGTTTCGTTATAGGCACGCCAGCCGAGCCAGCCACCGATGATCAGGGCAATCAGAGGCAGTACCCAAATGGCAGACCAGTTCGAGGCCGGTCGGGTTTTCGCTACAGGCAAATCAGTCATGGTCGTCGTCCGACTCCGTGTTATCCCAAATCAGTCGGGGATCGAAAGTTACTGCGGCAAGCATCGTCAGAATCACCACACTGGCGAAGGCGATGGCGCCAAGGTTGGCTTCGACACTGGCAAGCCGGCCGAAGTTGACGACCGCCACCAGAATGGCGATCACAAAGATATCGAGCATCGACCAGCGACCGATGAACTCGATGAAGCGGTACATCCAGATCCGCTGCCGCGCGGACAACGGCTGACGCCGCTGCACCGAAAACAGCAGCAGCGCGATGCCGACCAGTTTGAAGGTCGGCACCAGAATACTGGCGATGAACACCACGGCGGCAATCGGGATCATGCCGTGCTGCACCAACTGGATCACGCCGGACATGATGGTGCTGGGATCGCCCTGCCCCAGCGAACTGACCGTCATGATCGGCAACACATTGGCCGGGATGTAGATAATCGCAGCCGTGATCAGCAGGGCCCAGGTTCGGACCAGGCTGTTAGGACGGCGAGCGTGAACCAGAGCGCCACAACGCGTGCAGGTCTGCTCGTCGGTGGCCGCATCCCGTTTGTTCAATTCATGGCATTCGGTACAGATCAGAATGCCCGCATCAATCGCCCGCATGGGCATCCTCTCCTGATAACGCCTGCCAGATCTGATGCGGTGACATCACCACTTCCAGCCAGACCTGAACCAACAACAAACCGATGAAACACGCCAGACCGAGGCCGACGGTGATGGCCGCCATGTCCGCCAGTTTGACGATCGCCACGAGGACGCCCATGAGGTAGACCTCGAGCATTCCCCAGTCTTTGAGGTGGTGATAAATGCGGTAGAGCAATAAGCCGTAACTGCGTCCGACGTTGAATCGAATCGTCAGCAAAACGAATAACTGGCACAGCAACTTCAGCAACGGAATAGCCATACTGCACAGGAATACAACGATCGAAACGCCCTGCATGTCCGTATTGAACAAGCCGAGCACGCCGCTCCACACCGTATCCTGCGAAGATTGTCCGAGGATATTGAGTTGCATGATGGGTAAAAAGTTTGCCGGGATGTACAGCAATAATGCTGCGATCACCAAGGCAAGGCTGCGCTGCACCACATTATGGCGATGGGCGTACAACTCGTAACCGCAGCGCGGGCAGAGTGCTTTCTCGCCATGGGCGAGCTTGGGCTTGCGCATCAGCAGGTCGCACTCATGACAGGCCACCAAGTCTTCCAGCGGTAAATCTGACAGCCCTTGGGCGTCAACCGGATCTGACATAAAGGCTCTGGCTCCGAAAAAGATGGGGGTTATTCTAGTGTTCTGATTCGAAAATAACTGTGCAAAATTGTTCGCTGCCTAAGTAAAAATACTTTCCTGCGGGCAAAACAAAACCCCAACTGCTTTCGCAATTGGGGTTTCGGAATTTAATCTTGACGATGACCTACTCTCACATGGGGAAACCCCACACTACCATCGGCGATGCATCGTTTCACTTCTGAGTTCGGGATGGGATCAGGTGGTTCCAACGCTCTATGGTCGTCAAGAAATTCGGGTACTGACTCGTGACCGGTTGGCCTCGCTTCAGCAAATCGGGTATGTGATACAGGTGTTTTGTGAGCATCGCGAACTTTCGGTTCATTGCGTCTTCACACACCGCAATCTGGTCTCTTTCGAGCATGCAGATTGCTTGGGTGTTATATGGTCAAGCCTCACGGGCAATTAGTATTGGTTAGCTCAACGCCTCACAGCGCTTACACACCCAACCTATCAACGTCGTAGTCTTCGACGGCCCTTCAGGGAACTCAAGGTTCCAGTGAGATCTCATCTTGAGGCAAGTTTCCCGCTTAGATGCTTTCAGCGGTTATCTTTCCCGAACATAGCTACCCGGCAATGCCACTGGCGTGACAACCGGAACACCAGAGGTTCGTCCACTCCGGTCCTCTCGTACTAGGAGCAGCCCCTCTCAAATCTCAAACGTCCACGGCAGATAGGGACCGAACTGTCTCACGACGTTCTAAACCCAGCTCGCGTACCACTTTAAATGGCGAACAGCCATACCCTTGGGACCGGCTTCAGCCCCAGGATGTGATGAGCCGACATCGAGGTGCCAAACACCGCCGTCGATATGAACTCTTGGGCGGTATCAGCCTGTTATCCCCGGAGTACCTTTTATCCGTTGAGCGATGGCCCTTCCATACAGAACCACCGGATCACTAAGACCTACTTTCGTACCTGCTCGACGTGTCTGTCTCGCAGTCAAGCGCGCTTTTGCCTTTATACTCTACGACCGATTTCCGACCGGTCTGAGCGCACCTTCGTACTCCTCCGTTACTCTTTAGGAGGAGACCGCCCCAGTCAAACTACCCACCATACACTGTCCTCGATCCGGATAACGGACCTGAGTTAGAACCTCAAAGTTGCCAGGGTGGTATTTCAAGGATGGCTCCACGCGAACTGGCGTCCACGCTTCAAAGCCTCCCACCTATCCTACACAAGCAAATTCAAAGTCCAGTGCAAAGCTATAGTAAAGGTTCACGGGGTCTTTCCGTCTAGCCGCGGATACACTGCATCTTCACAGCGATTTCAATTTCACTGAGTCTCGGGTGGAGACAGCGCCGCCATCGTTACGCCATTCGTGCAGGTCGGAACTTACCCGACAAGGAATTTCGCTACCTTAGGACCGTTATAGTTACGGCCGCCGTTTACCGGGGCTTCGATCAAGAGCTTCGCGTTAGCTAACCCCATCAATTAACCTTCCGGCACCGGGCAGGCGTCACACCCTATACGTCCACTTTCGTGTTTGCAGAGTGCTGTGTTTTTAATAAACAGTCGCAGCGGCCTGGTATCTTCGACCGGCATGAGCTTACGGAGCAAGTCCTTCACCCTCACCGGCGCACCTTCTCCCGAAGTTACGGTGCCATTTTGCCTAGTTCCTTCACCCGAGTTCTCTCAAGCGCCTTGGTATTCTCTACCCAACCACCTGTGTCGGTTTGGGGTACGGTTCCTGGTTATCTGAAGCTTAGAAGCTTTTCTTGGAAGCATGGCATCAACCACTTCGTCACCTAAAAGGTAACTCGTCATCAGCTCTCGGCCTTAAGATCCCGGATTTACCTAAGATCTCAGCCTACCACCTTAAACTTGGACAACCAACGCCAAGCTGGCCTAGCCTTCTCCGTCCCTCCATCGCAATAACCAGAAGTACAGGAATATTAACCTGTTTTCCATCGACTACGCTTTTCAGCCTCGCCTTAGGGACCGACTAACCCTGCGTCGATTAACGTTGCGCAGGAAACCTTGGTCTTTCGGCGTGGGTGTTTTTCACACCCATTGTCGTTACTCATGTCAGCATTCGCACTTCTGATACCTCCAGCAAGCTTCTCAACTCACCTTCACAGGCTTACAGAACGCTCCTCTACCGCATCACTTGCGTGATACCCGTAGCTTCGGTGTATGGTTTGAGCCCCGTTACATCTTCCGCGCAGGCCGACTCGACTAGTGAGCTATTACGCTTTCTTTAAAGGGTGGCTGCTTCTAAGCCAACCTCCTAGCTGTCTAAGCCTTCCCACATCGTTTCCCACTTAACCATAACTTTGGGACCTTAGCTGACGGTCTGGGTTGTTTCCCTTTTCACGACGGACGTTAGCACCCGCCGTGTGTCTCCCATGCTCGGCACTTGTAGGTATTCGGAGTTTGCATCGGTTTGGTAAGTCGGGATGACCCCCTAGCCGAAACAGTGCTCTACCCCCTACAGTGATACATGAGGCGCTACCTAAATAGCTTTCGAGGAGAACCAGCTATCTCCGAGCTTGATTAGCCTTTCACTCCGATCCACAGGTCATCCGCTAACTTTTCAACGGTAGTCGGTTCGGTCCTCCAGTCAGTGTTACCTAACCTTCAACCTGCCCATGGATAGATCGCCCGGTTTCGGGTCTATTCCCAGCGACTAGACGCCCTATTAAGACTCGCTTTCGCTACGCCTCCCCTATTCGGTTAAGCTCGCCACTGAAAATAAGTCGCTGACCCATTATACAAAAGGTACGCAGTCACCCAACAAAGTGGGCTCCCACTGCTTGTACGCATACGGTTTCAGGATCTATTTCACTCCCCTCTCCGGGGTTCTTTTCGCCTTTCCCTCACGGTACTAGTTCACTATCGGTCAGTCAGTAGTATTTAGCCTTGGAGGATGGTCCCCCCATATTCAGACAAAGTTTCTCGTGCTCCGTCCTACTCGATTTCATGACTAAGAGACTTTCGCGTACAGGGCTATCACCCACTATGGCCGCACTTTCCAGAGCGTTCCGCTAATCTCAAAGCCACTTAAGGGCTAGTCCCCGTTCGCTCGCCACTACTAAGGGAATCTCGGTTGATTTCTTTTCCTCAGGGTACTTAGATGTTTCAGTTCCCCTGGTTCGCCTCTTGCACCTATGTATTCAGTACAAGATAACCATCTTATGATGGCTGGGTTCCCCCATTCAGACATCTCCGGATCAAAGTCTGTTTGCCGACTCCCCGAAGCTTTTCGCAGGCTACCACGTCTTTCATCGCCTCTGACTGCCAAGGCATCCACCGTATGCGCTTCTTCACTTGACCATATAACCCCAAGCAATCTGGTTATACTGTGAAGACGACATTCGCCGAAAATTCGCAAAACTCTTAAGAGTCACTCACAAATTTTACCTTAGCCTGATCCGTTACCAGTGAAAGTAACGTTCAGTCTATCTTTCTATCACATACCCAAATTTTTAAAGAACGATCTAATCAAAAGACTAGAAATCAGCATTCACCATCACAGCGATGGAATGCTCATTTCTAAGCTTTCAAACTTCAGAAGCAGTGGTGGTGGAGCCAAGCGGGATCGAACCGCTGACCTCCTGCGTGCAAGGCAGGCGCTCTCCCAGCTGAGCTATGGCCCCGTATTTCTACAGGTTTCCCACACAAAAATTGGTGGGTCTGGGCAGATTCGAACTGCCGACCTCACCCTTATCAGGGGTGCGCTCTAACCAACTGAGCTACAGACCCAATTTCGGGCTGCTTCTATCGTCTTCTTCAATGAATCAAGCAATTCGTGTGGGAACTTATGGAGCAGCTGATGTCGTCGATTAAGGAGGTGATCCAGCCGCAGGTTCCCCTACGGCTACCTTGTTACGACTTCACCCCAGTCATGAATCACACCGTGGTAACCGTCCTCCCGAAGGTTAGACTAGCTACTTCTGGTGCAACCCACTCCCATGGTGTGACGGGCGGTGTGTACAAGGCCCGGGAACGTATTCACCGCGACATTCTGATTCGCGATTACTAGCGATTCCGACTTCACGCAGTCGAGTTGCAGACTGCGATCCGGACTACGATCGGTTTTGTGGGATTAGCTCCACCTCGCGGCTTGGCAACCCTCTGTACCGACCATTGTAGCACGTGTGTAGCCCAGGCCGTAAGGGCCATGATGACTTGACGTCATCCCCACCTTCCTCCGGTTTGTCACCGGCAGTCTCCTTAGAGTGCCCACCATTACGTGCTGGTAACTAAGGACAAGGGTTGCGCTCGTTACGGGACTTAACCCAACATCTCACGACACGAGCTGACGACAGCCATGCAGCACCTGTCTCAATGCTCCCGAAGGCACCAATCCATCTCTGGAAAGTTCATTGGATGTCAAGGCCTGGTAAGGTTCTTCGCGTTGCTTCGAATTAAACCACATGCTCCACCGCTTGTGCGGGCCCCCGTCAATTCATTTGAGTTTTAACCTTGCGGCCGTACTCCCCAGGCGGTCAACTTAATGCGTTAGCTGCGCCACTAAGAGCTCAAGGCTCCCAACGGCTAGTTGACATCGTTTACGGCGTGGACTACCAGGGTATCTAATCCTGTTTGCTCCCCACGCTTTCGCACCTCAGTGTCAGTATCAGTCCAGGTGGTCGCCTTCGCCACTGGTGTTCCTTCCTATATCTACGCATTTCACCGCTACACAGGAAATTCCACCACCCTCTACCATACTCTAGCTTGCCAGTTTTGGATGCAGTTCCCAGGTTGAGCCCGGGGATTTCACATCCAACTTAACAAACCACCTACGCGCGCTTTACGCCCAGTAATTCCGATTAACGCTTGCACCCTCTGTATTACCGCGGCTGCTGGCACAGAGTTAGCCGGTGCTTATTCTGTCGGTAACGTCAAAATTGCAGAGTATTAATCTACAACCCTTCCTCCCAACTTAAAGTGCTTTACAATCCGAAGACCTTCTTCACACACGCGGCATGGCTGGATCAGGCTTTCGCCCATTGTCCAATATTCCCCACTGCTGCCTCCCGTAGGAGTCTGGACCGTGTCTCAGTTCCAGTGTGACTGATCATCCTCTCAGACCAGTTACGGATCGTCGCCTTGGTGAGCCATTACCTCACCAACTAGCTAATCCGACCTAGGCTCATCTGATAGCGCAAGGCCCGAAGGTCCCCTGCTTTCTCCCGTAGGACGTATGCGGTATTAGCGTTCCTTTCGAAACGTTGTCCCCCACTACCAGGCAGATTCCTAGGCATTACTCACCCGTCCGCCGCTGAATCCAGGAGCAAGCTCCTCTCATCCGCTCGACTTGCATGTGTTAGGCCTGCCGCCAGCGTTCAATCTGAGCCATGATCAAACTCTTCAGTTCAAACATCTTTGGGTTTTTAAGAAACCCTAAACTTGGCTCAGCAATCGTTGGTTACATCTTTGATTTCTCGCGGAGTAACTTGTGATGCTGATAATCTTGTTGACTATCAGTCTGACCCCACAAGCACCCACACGAATTGCTTGATTCAGTTGTTAAAGAGCGGTTGGTTAAGAGCTTTCGTCTCAACCGAGGCGCGCATTCTACAGCAGCCTCATTTGCTGTCAAGTGATTATTTTCAGAAGTTTTCGAAGATTTCTTCAACAACTTCAACCACTTGCGCTTCCGATCTCTCGTTAGCGGGAGGCGAATTCTACAGCGTTACACGCTGCTGTCAACACCTCTTTTTCTCCGCTTTCGACCGAGAAGATCGAACCGTCAAAAGAGCCAAACATCACCGCCCTTTCAACTCCTTCCAGGCTTCGATGAACTGAAGCAAGCCGCCGTCGAAAACTGCGCAACTCATTGAATCTCAAGGAGTTTTCCGTTTCGACTGCGCCGGAAGTGGGGCGAATTATAGACTTCCAGAGTCTGCCGTCAACCGTTAATTTCAGTTTTATTGCAAAACCTGCTTTTTAGTCAGCAAACGCGGGATTCGACGCGCAACCGCAGGTACACGCATCAGTAAAAGCACCGCACCTATAAAGGCATAGATCGCCCACTCCTTGAGATCAGCACGCACGACCCACAGCATATGCAGCAATCCCAGCCCGAGAATCACATACACCAACCGATGCAATTTCTTCCAGCGCACACCCAAACGGCGCTGACTGTAGCGATTGGAAGTCACCGCCAACGCCAACAGACCAAGGAAACCCAACGTCCCCACAATAATGTACGGCCGCTTACGCAACTCCACGCCCAACTGCGACCAGTCGAAGCCGAGGATAAACGCCATATAGCTGAACAAATGCAGAACCACATAGGCAAAACACCAAAGTCCCAACTGACGGCGCACAGCAATCCAGCCCGCCCACCCCGTCAATTTCTGCAACGGCGTCATGCTCAATGTAATCAACAGCAATACCAACGTCCCCAGCCCCAATCGATCAACCAGGACTTTGCCAGGATCCGGCCCGAGCAAATCGGCGAACGCTTGATAAAACCAGAGCAATGGCCAAATCGCCGCAGCGATAAAAACGCCTACACGCCAGAACGGATATCGCATCAGTAGTTCTTCCGCAGATCGAGCCCTGTATATAAAGAAGCGACTTCATCCGCATAGCCGTTGAACATCTGTGTATCACGCACATTCGGCTTGAACAGACTGTTCGGCAGACGCCGCTCCCGTGCCTGAGTCCAGCGCGGGTGATCAACCGTCGGATTCACGTTGGCATAAAACCCGTACTCATCTGCCGCGATGCTCTGCCAGGTAGTTTTCGGTTGCTCGCTGACCAGACTTATACGCACGATGGACTTCACACTCTTGAAGCCGTACTTCCACGGCACTACCAGGCGCAGCGGCGCACCGTTCTGATTCGGCAACTCACGGCCATACATGCCAACCGCCAGAATCGCCAGCGGACTCATCGCCTCGTCCAGGCGCAGGCCTTCTACATATGGCCAGTCGATCAGGGCGAAACCTGAGCGCTGACCCGGCATGCTTTTGGGATCCTGCAGAGTCTCAAAGCGAATGTACTTGGCGTTGGAGGTGGGTTCGACCTGTTTGAGCAGCGCAGAGATCGGAAAGCCGATCCACGGGATGACCATCGACCACGCCTCAACACAGCGAAGGCGATAGATACGTTCCTCCAACTGGTACGGCTTCATGAAGTCTTCCAGCGCGTAACGCCCGGGCTTACCCACTTCCCCATCGACGACAACGCTCCACGGCTCGGTTTTCAGCGAACCGGCATTGGCCGCCGGATCACCCTTGTCGGTGCCGAACTCATAGAAGTTGTTGTAATGGGTCGCGTCTTTATAAGGCGTGATCGCCTCATCCTTGACGTTGACGGCGCCCCACTTGGTAGAAGGGAGCTTCTCAGCAAACCAGGCAGGCGCCCTGCCCGGCTCGACATCGACATAACGCGACGCATCCCCGGCAGTGGCCCAACGCGGCAGGCTGCTCACGGCGATACCGGCAGCGGTAGCTCCGAGCAATTGGCGACGAGAAAGATAAATGGATTCAGGCGTGACATCCGACTCATGGCAGTCGGACGCTTTGGGGATTTTGATCAGCATGGCAACTCCGCAGTTTTGGAGGACAGATGCACCCATAGACTGCGGAGTATGCGGGAAATTACATCATTCGGCGTTTTTGTGACGACGAAGACGCAACAGGTATTGCACAGGGCCGGAAGCGGCGTAACCGAGGAACACCAGCAGTAGAATTCGCGGTGGATCGCTGAACACCACGGCGAACACCAGCACCACGGCGAGGATCGCCACGAACGGCACGCGCCCCTTCAAGTCCAGCTCCTTGAAGCTGTTGTACTTGATGTTGCTGACCATCAACATGCCGGCAGCCGCCACCATCAAGGCGACCAGGAACGACATCTTCGAACCCTGAATGCCGTAATCGCTGAACGCCCAGACGATACCCGCCACCACGCCTGCAGCCGCCGGGCTGGCCAGACCAATGAAATAGCGCTTGTCCGCCGTACCGACCTGGGTATTGAAACGCGCCAGACGCAATGCTGCACCGGCGACATAGATGAAGGCGACCATCCAGCCGACCTTGCCCATGTCGCCCAATGCCCAGCCAAAGGCCAGCAGCGCCGGCGCTACACCGAACGCGACCATGTCCGACAACGAGTCATACTCGGCGCCGAAGGCACTTTGCGTATTGGTCATGCGCGCTACACGGCCATCAAGACCATCGAGCACCATGGCCACGAAAATCGCGATCGCGGCGAAGGCGAAATACTTGCTCGCATTCGCAGAGTCACCGGCGCTCAAGGCAGCCTGGGCACTCATCGAGTTGATGATGGAATAAAACCCTGCGAACAGGTTCGCAGTGGTGAATAGATTCGGCAGCAGATAGATACCACGATGCCGGACTTTACGGCCTTCCGCGTCGTGCCCTTCCTCGACATGTTCATCGATGGGCAGCAGGCTTTCGGCGTCAGAAGCCTGGTTCGGCTCTTCGGGACGTTCGCTCATGGACATTACCTTGCAACGGTTTGGAAAGTTTCGACAGGTGCCTGTGACGACGGTTCGGCCACAAACGATGCAGCTTTATACCAGAACCATCGGTTTCAAACGAAAAAACGCGGCCGAGGCCGCGTTTTTCG
Organism: Pseudomonas sp. G3-39; assembly: GCF_054790485.1. Lineage (NCBI taxonomy): Bacteria > Pseudomonadati > Pseudomonadota > Gammaproteobacteria > Pseudomonadales > Pseudomonadaceae > Pseudomonas > Pseudomonas sp. G3-39. Next base: position 4,985,025 of record NZ_CP186497.1, read on the forward strand.
TACAAGGATGACGACTTAGTTTTTGGCTTTGTCGACGATCTTGTTGGCACCGATCCACGGCATCATGGAGCGCAGTTGCTCGCCGATGATTTCGATACCGTGAGCGGCGTTGTTACGACGCTTGGCGGTCATCGAAGGGTAGCCGGTCGCGCCTTCGCTGATGAACATTTTGGCGTATTCGCCGTCCTGAATACGTTTCAGGGCATTGCGCATGGCCTGGCGGGATTCGGCGTTGATCACTTCCGGGCCGGTCACGTACTCGCCGTATTCAGCGTTGTTGGAGATCGAGTAGTTCATGTTGGCGATACCGCCTTCGTACATGAGGTCAACGATCAGCTTCAGTTCGTGCAGGCACTCGAAGTAGGCCATTTCCGGCGCGTAGCCAGCTTCAACCAGAGTTTCGAAACCGGCTTTCACCAGCTCAACGGTACCGCCGCACAGTACGGCTTGTTCGCCGAACAGGTCGGTTTCGGTCTCGTCCTTGAAGGTGGTTTCGATGATGCCGGTGCGACCGCCACCCACGCCAGCTGCGTAGGACAGTGCAACGTTTTTGGCGTTGCCCGAAGCGTCCTGGTAGATCGCGATCAGGTCAGGGATACCGCCGCCCTTCACGAACTCGGAACGCACGGTGTGACCCGGCGCTTTCGGCGCGATCATGATCACGTCGAGGTCGGCACGCGGAACAACCTGGTTGTAGTGGATCGCGAAACCGTGGGAGAAGGCCAGGGTGGCGCCTTTCTTGATGTTCGGCTCGATTTCGTTCTTGTACAGCTGGGACTGGAATTCGTCCGGGGTCAGGATCATGACCAGGTCGGCGCCGGCAACAGCGGCGGCCACGTCGGTCACTTTCAGGCCGTGAGCTTCGGCTTTGGCAACGGTAGCCGAACCTTTACGCAGACCGACGGTTACGTCGACACCGGAATCTTTCAGGTTGCACGCTTGGGCGTGGCCTTGGGAACCGTAACCGATGATGGCAACTTTCTTGCCCTGGATGATCGACAGGTCGCAGTCTTTATCGTAGAAAACTTTCATGAATTTCCCCTATATATCCAGGCCGTTCAGGCCATTCGCTAATTTGGTTTAGATGCTGAGTACTTTGTCGCCGCGGGCAATGCCGGTCACGCCGCTACGGACGGTTTCCAGAATCGATGCGGTGCCGATGGACTGAATGAAGCTGTCGAGCTTGTCGCTGGTACCGGTCAGTTGAACGGTATACACGCTGGCGCTGACGTCGACGATCTGTCCACGGTAAATATCGGTGGTGCGTTTGATCTCGGCGCGCTGGGCGCCAGTGGCCTTGACCTTGACCAGCATCAGCTCGCGCTCGATGTGAGCGCTTTCCGACAGGTCCACCAGCTTGACCACTTCGATCAGCTTGTTCAGGTTTTTGGTGATCTGCTCGATGATTTCATCGTGGCCGACAGTGGTCAGCGTCAGACGCGACAGCGTCGGGTCTTCGGTTGGCGCCACCGTCAGGCTTTCAATGTTGTAGTTGCGCTGCGAGAACAGGCCGACTACGCGAGACAAAGCGCCGGGTTCGTTTTCCAGAAGCAGGGAAATAATGTGCCGCATGATTAAGTACGCTCCGTCTTGCTCAGCCACATATCGCGCATGGAGCCGTCTTTGATCTGCATCGGATAGACGTGCTCGCTGGTATCGACCGAAATATCGATCACCACCAGACGATCTTTCATGGCGAACGCCTCTTCCATCTTCGACTTCAAATCCTTCGAATCGGTGATGCGCACGCCGACGTGACCGTAGGCTTCAGCCAGTTTGACGAAGTCAGGCAGCGACTCCATATAAGAGTGCGAGTGGCGGCTGCCATAGCTCATGTCCTGCCACTGACGAACCATCCCCAGAACACCGTTGTTCAGGATGACGATTTTCACCGGCAAGCCATATTGCAGGCAGGTCGACAGCTCCTGGATGTTCATCTGGATGCTGCCTTCACCGGTGACGCAGGCAACGTCGTCATCCGGGAAGCTCAACTTGATGCCCATGGCCGCCGGGAAACCGAAGCCCATGGTGCCCAGACCCCCGGAGTTGATCCAGCGGTTCGGCTTGTTGAACGTGTAGTACTGCGCCGCGAACATCTGGTGCTGGCCCACGTCGGAGGTGATGAAGGCATCGCCCTTGGTCACTTCGCACAGGGTCTCGATCACGGTCTGCGGTTTGATCAGGCTGCCGTCGCCCTTTTCATAAGGAAACAGGCCGCGATCACCACGCCACTCATCGACTTGCTTCCACCAACTGGCAACGGACTCCTTGTTCGGGGTCTCACCGATTTCCTTGAGGATCGCGACCATTTCGGTCAGGACGCTCTCCACCGGGCCAACGATTGGCACGTCGGCCTTGATGGTCTTGGAGATCGAAGCCGGGTCGATGTCGATGTGGATGATCTTGGCGTTCGGGCAGAACTTCGCCGCGCCGTTGATCACACGGTCATCGAAACGCGCGCCGACAGCCAGGATCACGTCGGCATGGTGCATCGCCAGGTTGGCGGTGTAGCTGCCGTGCATGCCGAGCATGCCGATGAACTGCCGGTCGGTGCCAGGGAAACCGCCCAGGCCCATCAAGGTGTTGGTCACTGGCAGGTTGAGCATTTTCGCCAGTTCGGTCAGCGGTGCGGAACCGTTGCCGAGGATCACGCCGCCACCGGAATAGAGCACTGGGCGTTTGGCTGCCAGGAGCATTTCTGCCGCCTTGCGGATTTGCCCGGAGTGGCCGCGGACGGCCGGGCTGTAGGAACGCAGCTTGGCTTTTTTCGGGAAGATGTATTCGAACTTCTCGGCCGGGTTGGTCATGTCTTTCGGGATATCGACCACGACCGGGCCCGGACGACCGGATTGCGCCAGGTAGAAGGCCTTCTTCATGACTTCCGGGATTTCCGAGGCGTGCTTGATCATGAAGCTGTGCTTCACGATCGGCCGGGAGATACCGATCATGTCGGTTTCCTGGAACGCGTCGGTGCCGACCATGGTGCTTGGCACCTGACCGGAAATGATCACCATTGGAATCGAATCCATATAGGCGGTGGCGATACCGGTGATGGCGTTTGTGGCGCCAGGACCTGATGTCACCAATACCACGCCGGCTTTACCGGTGGCACGGGCATAGCCGTCAGCCATATGGGTAGCCGCTTGTTCGTGACGAACCAGGATGTGGGTCACTTCCGGTTCTTTGAACAGGGCATCGTAAACATGAAGAAGAGCACCACCCGGGTACCCGTAGATATATTTGACGCCTTCGTCACGCAAGAAGCGGACGAGCATCTCACCGCCAGATAAAAGCTCCACGTTGTTCACCTCTAAAACGCCAGAATACCGTCCACACAAAAGGGGCGGGTCTTAATAGGTTTACTTCTCGGCAGAGCATGAGCGACGGTGGTCGCCGACTACGTCAGCACTGACTGAGCAAGTATTGGGATCGTCCCAAGTGTTGCGGGCCTTTCCCACCCAGCGCGAGGTAACGCGTTGCGGGTGTAACAGGTCGACGCGGATATGCGCCTCATGATCTACCGAGTGGGTCTGCTTCTGGCAGTCCCTCTACAGCGGACTTTGGATTCTTCTGTTTCGCCCTCTCCAAGTCAAGCCGTCAATGTGCTTAATTGTGGGTAAGCACATGAGAACGCAAGAAAAAACCTGAAAACAGCTACTCTGTTAGCGTCAATTGCGCAATTTTGCCAAGGAATCAGCATGCGAACGCTTCTGTTAACTCTGCTGATCGGCCTCAGCCCCTGGTGCTCGGCCGCTCAGATCTACAAATGGGTAGATGCCCAGGGCGTCACGCACTTCGATGCGCAGCCACCGCAAGGGCTGCCGGCGACGACTGTGCAGACGCCCTCCTCGCCCCCAACGAAACCTGCCGCCATGCCTGGCAGTGGTGCGCTGGGCGATCAGAAAGCCATCGACGACAAGGTGAAGAAACAGGTGGCGGAGCAGCAGGCGCAGCTCAAGGCATTTTGCGAACAGGCACGGACGAACCTGGCGCAATTGCAGAACAATCCGCGGTTGAGGGAGGAAGTGGAAGGACAATTACGGCGGCTGGATAATGCGCAGCGGCAGGAGCGCATTGTCGAAGCGCAGAAGCAGATTGCGCAGAACTGCGAATAGACACCTGTAGGAGCTGCCGCAGGCTCGGGCCGCGATCGGACGATCTTTTGATCTTTGAAACCAAGATCAAAAGATCGCAGCCTTCGGCAGCTCCTACAGGGGACCGGCACTAGCGCGAGGCGGTAATCAGCAGGTCAAACTCTTTGAGCAGCACCTGCAGCTGTCGATCCTTGCCCTGCAGATTGCGCTGGGCGAAGACCATTTCAGCCATTTCCTGAATGCCCGAGGCGTTGGGCAACGGCAGATCCTGCTCAAGGATCATCTTCATCCGCGGCAGGAAGATCCATTGCAGCCATTGCTCGAAATCCAGCGTGTCGACCGAAAACGGTTCGACACTGCTCAGGGCTTCGACCGATGGCTGAACGTCATCCCACCAACCCTGCGCGCGCAGTTCACGCTCGATCAGCAGCAACTGATCGGCGATTTTCGGGAAACGGGAATCCATCACAGCGAAACCTTGGCCTTCTGACGAGCCAGCGCTGCGCCGGCGGAATCGCCTTGTTTCTCAAGGGACTGCGCGATGATCTCCCACAGGTTGGCCTGCAAGTCCGGACGACCGTTGGCCATGGTCAGCGCACGACGGGCGAACTGCTCGGCCTGCGGCGCGTCACCTTGAGCCATGCGTACTTGCGCCAGACGATAGAGCACTTGCGGCTCACGCGGGGCAACGCGTTGAGCGCGCTCCAGACTGGAAGACGCACCGTTGAGGTCGCCACCGGCCTGCTGCTGTTGCGCAGTGGTCAGCAAGGCGAGCACCGGGCCATCGAGCTGTTCGTCCGCCGACAGACCACCGCCACTGCTGGCCGAAGGAATCCCGCTTGGCGTCGAAGGCATGCTGTAGCTGCCGGAGTTGATCGGTGCCGACTCGACCGGCGACGGGTTGTACGGCCCCGCAGTGATACCGCCGGAAGCCGGGCCCGGAACGATCGGCGAGGAGCTGATCGGCGCCGATGTCGTGGCGCCACCACCCGGCACCATCACCACCACACCGGTATCGCCTTGCGGGATGGCCTGGGATTGCGCCTGGCCCTGGACTGGGCGTTTGACCGTCGTCTTGCGGAAACCGCCGTTGGCCGACAGCCGTTCGCTGTTGGATACGGCTGTGCCGGAGTCCACCACCGGGATCGAACCACGCTGCACGGTAGAGCAGCCGCTGAGCAAAGCCACGGCAGTCACCGCTGGAATCAACCACTTGTTCACTTGAAACCCTCTTTGCTTAATTCATCCAGCCCTTGACCCAATCCATCACCGACTCCGGCGAGGCAGGCGTTTCGCTTGCACACGCGGCGCCGGGTGGCGGTTCGCTGCCGCGAATATACGGCATCTGCACCGCCCCCGGACAGTTGGCATCGGAGCCTTGCCCGGTACGCGAATCGACCCACGCCTGCACGATGTTGTCCGGCTGTGGCATGTCCAGCGGCAGCGGATCGGCCTTGCGCATGAAACTGGTCCACACCTGCAGCGCACCGGTTGCCCCGGTGAACGGAGTTTTGCCGTTGTCGTCGCGACCGAGCCAGACCACCGCCAGCAGATCCTGACTGAAACCGGCGAACCAGCTGTCACGCGAATCGTTACTGGTACCGGTCTTGCCGGCCAGCGTCAGGGTCTTGGGCAGCACGTTGTAAACCGAGCTGCCGGTACCTTCACGCATCACCCGCTGCATGGCGTTCTGGATCAAGTAGATGGACGCCGGATCGAAACGCTGCTCGATCTGGAACGGATAACGCTTGAGTGGTTCGCCCTCGGCGGTCAGCACACTGCGAATCCCGCGCATCGGCGTATTGAAACCACCGTTGGCGAGGGTCTGATACATGGTCGCCACTTCGATCGGGGTCATGCCGCCAGCCCCGAGCAGCATCGACGGGAACGCCGGGAATTCCCGGGTCACGCCCAGACGCGCAAGGGTCTTGAGCACATTCGGCACACCGACTTCCAGACCCAGGCGCGAGGTCGACAGGTTGTACGAATGCGCCAGCCCTTGATAGAGGAAGACTGTGCCGTGGGAGCGACGGTCGTAGTTCTGTGGCTTCCACACCTGGCCGTCCGCGCCTTTGATCGACAGCGGATCATCCGACAGCCAACTGGTCAGCGTGTAACGGCTCGGTTTTTCCAGTGCGGTCAGATACACCGCTGGCTTGACCAGGGAACCGATCGGCCGCACGGCGTCCAGCGCCCGGTTGAAACCGGCGTAACTGGCCTGACGACTACCGATCATCGCCTGCACTTCGCCGGTTTCCGGGTTGGTCACGACCATCGCCGCTTCCACGTCATCGGAGCCCTTGCGTCCAGCCAGCCGTTTGAAGGTGTCATTCACCGACGCTTCGGCCTTCATCTGCAGAATCGGGTCGAAACTGGTGAAGATCCGCAAGCCTTCTTCGGTCAAGTCCTCGTCGCGATAGTCTTCGCGCAACTGGCGTTTGACCAGATCGATAAAGCCCGGGAACGAGCTGTCGGCAAGCTTGCCGCGCGTGGTCACGCCCAAGGGCATTTTCTTCGCCGCTTCAACCTGTTCGGCAGTCGCCACGCCTTGCTGCTCAAGCACGTCGAGCACCAGGTTACGCCGCTCCAGCGCACGCTCGGGGTTGCGGCGCGGGTTGTAGTAGGACGGACCTTTGACCATGCCGACCAGCAGCGCGACCTGATGCAGCTTCAGCTCGGAGAGTGGCTGACCGAAGAAGAACTGACTGGCCAGACCAAAGCCGTGCACGGCACGCTGACCGTCCTGGCCGACAAAGACTTCATTGAGGTAGGCCTCAAGGATTTCCTTTTTGTCGTAGTGCAGCTCCAGCAGCATCGCCATCATCGCTTCAGTGAGCTTACGGCTCAGGCTGCGCTCGTTGGTCAGGTAGAAGTTCTTCACCAGTTGCTGGGTCAGCGTACTGCCGCCCTGGGTCATCTTGCCGCCAGAGGTGTTGACCCAGATCGCCCGGGCAATCGATTTCGGCGACACGCCCCAGTGGCTGTAATAGTCCCGGTCTTCCACCGCGATCAAAGTATCGAGCAGGTACGGCGGCACCTGATCGAGCTTGATCAGGATGCGGTCTTCAAGGTTTTTCGGGTAAATGCCGCCGATCATCAGCGGCTCAAGCCGCACCACGGACAATTTACCGCCGTTGAGCCCGGAGAGCTCGGCCACATAGTCGCCAGAGAAACGCACGCGTACTGGCTGGGCTTTTTCCAGGCCTTCATAGAACTGGAAGCCGCGGGTATTCAGATCAACGGTATTGCCGTTGACGGCGGCAGCGCCGGGGCCATTGCTCACGGCTTCGCGGCGATAGCCCAGGGCATCGAGTTCGGTGAGGAAATCGACCTTGCTCAGCTTTTGTCCGACGAACAGCTCAAGCGGACGCGCGTATACCTTGGCCGGGATGGTCCAGCGCTTGCCGGAGAACTTCTCCTGCACCACGGCATCGAGGTAAACGGCGAAGCCGGCCAGCACCACAAGGCCGACCAGGCTGAGTTTAATGGCCCAGCTCAACCACGGGCTGAGGCCCTTGGAGACTGGTTTTTTCTTGGTACGGGGGGATCGAGTTCGAGTCATGGCGGCGGATTATACGCACTTTATTCATACTCAACAGGAGCGCTCCGAGGTTTGCGTCAGGCTGGCGAGCGGCCATAATGGCGACCTCGAATTTCCCAGTCTCTGAAGGATCGCCCGTGAGCCAGTCCCTGATCGCTGCCCTGCAAAACCCGGCCCTCTACCCGCACCCCGTCGAAGGGTTCCAGGTCATCGAAACCCATATCTCGTGGGTGATCCTCACCGGCCCGTTTGCTTATAAAGTGAAGAAGCCAGTGAATTTCGGCTTCCTTGACTTCACCGGCCTCGAATCCCGCGCACATTTCTGTGCTGAAGAGCTGCGCCTGAACCAGCGTCTGACCGACGATTTGTATCTGGACGTGTTGCCAGTGACCGGCAGCGTTGATGCGCCACAACTGGGTGGTGACGGCCCGGTGATCGAATATGTGCTGAAGATGCGTCAATTCCCGCAGACCGGCCTGCTCAGCACGCTGCAGGCCAACGGTGAGCTGACCACCCAGCACATTGATGAAATGGCCGAGCAGATCGCCAAATTCCACCTCAGTGCGCCAAAAGTCCCGGCCGACCACGAGGCCGGTACCCCGGACAGCGTGATGGCCCCGGTGCGCCAGAACTTCGAGCAGATCCTGCCGTTCCTCAGCGACAAAAATGATCTGCTGCAACTCGAGGCCCTGAAAGCCTGGGCCGAGAGCAGCTTCGATCGTCTCAAGCCACTGTTCGCCCAGCGCAAGGCCGAGGGATTCACTCGCGAATGCCACGGCGACATCCACCTGGGCAACGCCACAGTCATCGACGGCAAGGTGGTGATCTTCGACTGCATCGAGTTCAACGAACCATTCCGCTTCACTGACGTCTGGGCCGACACCGGTTTCCTGGCGATGGACCTGGAAGACCGTGGCCTGAAATCCCTCGCCCGCCGCTTCATCAGCCAGTACCTGGAGCTGACCGGCGACTATCAAGGCCTGGAAGTGCTGAACTTCTATAAAGCCTACCGCGCCCTGGTTCGCGCCAAAGTCGCGCTGTTCAGCATGCCGGCGGACGCCACCCCGGTGCAGCGCGCCACCACCCTGCGCCAGTACCGCAACTACGCCAACCTGGCGGAAAGCTACAGCACCATTCCTTCGCGCTTCATGGCCATCACCCACGGCGTATCGGCTGTCGGCAAGAGCCACGTGGCCATGCGTCTGGTCGAAGCGCTGGGCGCGATTCGCCTGCGTTCCGACGTCGAGCGCAAGCGACTGTTCGGCGAGCAGACCGTAGCCAACGACGTGCAGGCCGGGATTTACAGCGCCGATGCCAGCGCCGCCACTTATGCCCGCCTGCATGAGATTGCCGGAGTGATTCTGCACGCCGGTTTCCCGGTAGTGATCGATGCGACCTACCTCAAGCGCGAGCAACGCGACAACGCCGCTCAAGTCGCCGAGGCCACCGGCACGCCGTTCCTGATTCTCGACTGCAACGCACCGCAAGCCGTGATCGAGAGCTGGCTGGCGATTCGTCAGGCCGACAAAAAGGACCCTTCCGACGCCACGCTGGCCGTGATCGAGGCCCAGCAAGCCAGTCGCGAAGCCCTGACGCCAGAAGAAATCCTGCGCAGCAAACGCGTGCAAACCAATGAAAGCGGGACGCTCGACACCGTTGTGGCGCAGATCCGCCAGCGTCTGCCGGGCCTGTAAGAAACTATTTCGGCCGTGAAGCCCTAGCTTGCTTCACGGCCGTCAAATAGTGGCACTATACTGGCGTCATAAAACCAACAGGTGATCTGACATGAGCCAGCCGAAACTTCTCGATACCCCGCTTTATGCCTTGTTGCACAAAGACGACATCATAGGCTTCAACAAGGAACGCCCGCAAGACGGCCCGATCGACATGGTCGGCGGCGACTTTCGTGGTCTCGATCTGCGTGAACTGAACGCCGATGGCGTGGATTTTCGGGACGCGTACTTTCGCTCCGCCGATTTGCGCGGCATCGATTTCCGTAATTCATCGCTCGAAGGCGCAAGCCTGGCGCACGCTCAGATTTCCGGAGCGTATTTTCCGCCGGAGCTGAGTGCCGACGAGATCCTGATGTCGATGAATTTTGGTACACGCCTGCGTTATCGCACCCGCTGATACTTTTTTATCTTTCTCTGACTCGACGCCTTTCCCCTGTGGGAGCGGGCTTGCTCGCGAAGGCGTAGTGTCAGTCGATACATCTGTTGGCTGAAAGCCCCCCTTCTCGAGCAAGCCCGCTCCCACATTATTTCCGCGTTTCTTCCCTCCTTTCTGCGTTCGCAGCCCCTTTCTTAGAAGCGTTTGCGTCTAATCCGACCAAACAACCACGCTTTTCCTACTGATGGCTACACTCCTGAGAAGATCGCCCACGCACCATTCGGCCGTCGCAAGGAGGCTTGATGAATGATGAACTGCAACACCTGAAGAATCTTGGCAAGACGTCGGCGCAGTGGCTGCATGCCGTGGGCATCCACAGCGCCTCGGACTTGCGTCGCCTGGGGGCGGTGGACGCCTATCGGGCCGTGCGTACCCGCGGGTTTCGCGCATCAAAGGTGTTGTTGTACGCGATCGAAGGGGCGCTGATGGATGTGCACTGGAACGACATCCCGGCCGAACGCAAAGACGCCTTGAACAAGCAGCTCGAAGCCATTTCCTCGCGCCACAAGAACTGAACAGGCACTGACGGCCATGTATCTGCTCGGAGAACAATCGGCACCGGTCGATGCACTGATCAATCGCTTGCAGAGCTTGCCCGCGCGCTGGCTGGAAGGCCTTGCGCCATGCGGGCCAGCCTTTGAGCCAGAAATCTCTGACGACCTGATGGAGCAGCTCCCACACGATCAGCTGTTTCTGCTGACAGAAGGCGTGATCCACGGCTATATCGGCGGTCGTGCGCTCTTTTACTGGCAGGAAGGCGATCTGCTCGGTCTGCAGCAAGGTGACGCCTGGGCCGACTGCCGTCTGCGCAGCGACGGACCATCGCGCTTGCTGCCCTATCGGCGAACCGATCTGTTCCAGCATTTGTATGCCGAACCGGGCCGGGCCGAGCAATGGCTTGAGTATCTGCTGGGGCAGATGGCGCTGCTGGCTCACGCGGTGGCCGAACTGAAGCCACGGGAGTTTCGCAGCACCAATGGCTTCAAACGGGTCGAAAGCGGTGAGGTGTTGATCCGGCAGGGCGATGCCGCTGATCACGTCTTCGTGATCATCGAGGGGCATGCCGAAGCGTTTGTTGATGGGCACAAGGTCGGCGAAGTGCCCAAGGACGAGATTTTCGGCGCCATGGCGGTGTTCACCGGTGAACCGCGCAATGCCACTGTCATCGCTCGCGAGCCAAGCACGGTGATGCTGATTCCAGGCGAACAGTTTCTGAGCATGACCCGTAACAATCCGAAGATTGCCCACAGCCTGATTGAGAGTATGGCCAGGCGCATCGGCCAGCTTAATCAGCAGATCACGCAACTGAGTGCGATCAAGGCTGCGCGTTAAGCCCCCTGTTTCCGGGACATTCCGGCCATTTGTACGACTAAATCAAGCAAATGGAAAAACAGTGGTTGACTCGCTAATGAGAATCGCTATGATTATCACAACTGGTCGCGAGATCAGTCGATATTCTGAAAAGCCCTTGGTTCGGACTCTCAGATTATCTCCTCATCAGGCTAATCACGGTTATTTGACCCGGTTTTTACCGGGTCTTTTTTTGCCTGTGGAAAAGTCATTGCCCGAACTGTTTGCGCATCTGTGCGCAGTAATCCTGCGCGGGCGTGGCCGGGGTGTACCAGACGTAATCGGCCATCGCCGCAGTCACCTCGGCGCCCTGCTCGGCCAGCATCAGCACCGTTGGCGCTTGGGCTGCGCCCAAATCCAGCACATGCAGCGGCACGCCAACATCCTTGCGCGCATGCCAGGCACCCGCCAGCAGCAAGGCTGGCGTCGGCGCTGCCAGCAAACGTTCGGCCATGCGTCGATCGCGCTGTTGCTGAACCGCGAGCATCGCCGGCATCTGTGATTTGGGCAGCAAGCCGCAATGTGAATCGCTGATCTGCTCAAGCAGCGCGGACTTCACCGATGCCGCATTGCTGCGAACTCCAATCAGGGCTGGCGACTGACGATAGAACGCGCGGATTTCACTGTCGTCCAGATTGGCCGCCAACAGCGGATAGCCTTGCGTGAGGGCGAACCGAACGATCGGTCCATAAAGATTCCAGTCCCAGCCATCCTGCCAGGCCAACGCGGCGGCAAGATCGCTAGGCGGCGTTGCCGCATGACGAACCTGATCAACCTTCGGCTGTTGATCCTGCGTGAGCATCTCCAAAAGCAGGCTGCCTTGGGGCCGCTGCTCACCCAGCGCCTGCAACAGCCATAACTGCACAGCGTGATGATCGGCGTTGTCATGTTGCTCGCCAATGATCAGCTGTTGCGGCTTGGCCAGACGCGCCAGCAGTTCCTGCGCCGTCAACACCTGGCCGCTGTGCAGATCGCGTATCTCACCGCTGACTGGTGGTGGCGCAGCAACATGCTGACACCCCGTCAGCCACAACACCGCTAACAACCAGATCCCGCGCATACCATCACCTCGATGAGAAATCAGCGGGCGATGATCAGCGGATGCCCACGCTCCGGGTGCGGCTGCACCAATACTTCGAGACCGAACACGGCTTTGAGCGCGTCCGGTCGCAAGACCTGCTGCGGTGTACCCAGCGCCACCGGGCGCCCGCCCTCAAGCAGCAACACCCGGTCACAATAGCGCGCCGCCAGATTCAGATCATGCAGGATGACCAGCACTGCTGCGCCACGGTCGGCAAATTCACGCACCGCTTGCAGCGTCGTATGTTGGTGCAACGGATCGAGCATTGAGGTCGGCTCATCCAGCAACAAGGTTTGCCCGACCTGCCCCGGCCATAACTGCGCCAGCACCCGCGCCAGATGCACGCGCTGGCGCTCGCCACCCGATAATGCCAGATAACTGCGCCCGCTCAGATGCCCGGCATCCGCAGCGGCCAGCGCTGCCGCAACGATCTCGTCGTCGCGCGCCCGACCGCTCTGATAAGGCAGACGGCCCATGCCGACCACTTCTTCCACGCGAAAGGCAAAATCCAGCGTCGACACCTGCGGCAACACCGCCAGGCGCTGAGCGCGCTGTGAACCTGTCCAGTGACTCAGCACCTTGTCGTCGAGCAACACCTCACCGTCACTGGCCGTCAGCTCACCGCACAAGGCACCGAGCAAGGTGCTTTTGCCGGCACCGTTCGGTCCGAGCACACCCAACACCTCACCGGGTTCAAGCTGCAGGGTGACGTCGCTGAGGACGGTCTTGCGCCCGCGGCGGATGTGCAGATTGTGCGCACGCAGCATCAGGCACGACCTCGCAACAGCAGATAGAGGAAGAACGGCGCGCCGATAAACGCCGTGACGATACCGATCGGCAACTCCGCCGGCGCCAGCGCCAGCCGCGCCACCAGATCCGCCAGCAACAACAGGCTCGCACCCGCCAGTACCGACGCTGGCAGCAACACCCGGTGATCGGGCCCGGCCAATAAACGCACCAGATGGGGCACCACCAGCCCGACGAAACCGATCATCCCGGCTGCCGCTACCGCCGCGCCAACACCCAGCGCAGTGCAAAACACCAATTCACGTTTGAGCCGTTCGACATCAATCCCCAGGTGCCCGGCTTCGGACTCCCCGAGCAACAACGCATTCAGCGCCTTGGCACGCCGCGGCAACCACAGCGCCACGCCAGCGCTGATAATCAGCAACGGCCACAAACGCGCGTAACTGGCGCCATTGAGGCTGCCCAGATTCCAGAAAGTCAGCGTACGCAAAGTCGCGTCATCCGCCAGATAGGTGAACAGACCCACCGCCGAGCTTGCCAATGCCGTCAGGGCGATCCCGGCCAGCAGCATGGTCGCGACGTTAGTCTGGCCGTTGCGCCGACCGAGCCGATAGACCAGCGCCGTCACCCCCAGTCCACCGAGAAACGCGCACGCCGACAACAGGTACGGCCCGAACCACTCCGGCAAACCGCCAAAAAATGACCCGCCGACAATCGCCACCGCCGCACCCAGCGCTGCCCCACTGGAAACCCCGACCAACCCGGGATCGGCCAGCGGATTGCGAAACAAGCCCTGCATCGCCACACCCGACAGTGCCAGCACACCGCCGACGGCCAGACCGAGCAAGGTGCGCGGCAGACGGATCTGCCCGAGGATCAGCTCGGCTTGCTCCAGACCGTCCGGCGCCAACGGCACACCGACCATGCGCAATGCAGCGCGTAACGTATCGAACAGCGGCAGGCTCACCGGCCCCAGTGCCAACGACAGCCAGATGGCAAGCAAACACAGGAGCGTCAGGCCGATAAACAGGCTTCGTGGTTTGACCAGTACGGTCATTGGCCGCTCGGAGTCGGGTAGAAGCCGTCAGACAAACTCTTCAGTACCGCCGGTAAACGCGGCCCGAGCCCGCCGACCAGCAGCGTCGGATCCAGCTCCAGCCCCCGTCCGGCCTTGGCCGCGCGGCTTGAATTGAGAATGGGGTTTTCCTTGAACAGCGCGGCTTTCGCCGCCTCGCCGGTCAACGCCCGATCAGCGAACACCAGCACTTCAGGATCGAGTCCGGCCAGCGACTCCACGGAGAACGGCTTGTAACCGGTATGCGTCGCCAGGTTATGTCCGCCGGCCCGTTGCAGCAGCCAGTCGGCGGCAGTGTCCTTGCCGGCAATCAACGGTTTGCCGCCGGCATGCCCGATCAGCACTAGCACACCGGGCGTCTTACGCTTGGCCTGCAACTCGGCGACTCGGGCTTTCTGCGCGGTTAGCTGCTGTTGATAACTTTCCAGCAACTGCGCCGCCTGGGCTTGCGCGCCGAGCAACTGCCCGAGATGCGTGATGTTTTTTTCCAGTGTCGGCAGATCCGGCTGCGCCGAGAACAGTTCGACATGTACCTTGGCGTTTTTCACTTGAGCGATAACCGATGGCGGGCCCATTTCTTCGGTGCCAATGAGGATGTCCGGGCGCAGACTGAGAATGCCTTCTGCCGAGAGACTGCGTTGATAGCCGATGCTGGGCAGCTTCTTCAGCGATTGCGGATGCTGGCTGGTGGTGTCGACGCCGACCAGTTTAGATTCGCCGCCCAACACGCTCACCCACTCCGATAGCGCGCCACCGGCACTGACCCAACGTTGTGGCAAATCGGCAGCTGTCGCCTGAAGGCTGGCGAGCAGTCCGACACACAGCACAGCAACGCGGGTAATCAGGCGCATACGCAGCTTTCCTTGAACAGTTTTCCCGGGCAGCGAACCGGCAGGCCAAGTATCCTTGGCGGCGGCTGCGCACAGTGGGCGAAGGCGGACATTTGATAATTGTTTGCATTTAAACGTCAAGCTCGGACATTTCCTGAAACGAGCCGACACTTGAGGATAGCCATGAAGTTTTTGTGCGCCGGCGCCGATCTCGCTGAGGCGGGCAGCCGCGGTTTCGACATCGACGGCAATAAACTGTTTGCCGTGCGCCGCAATGGTCAGGCCTATGTTTATCTCAACCGTTGCCCGCATCGCGGCGTCGGTCTGGAATGGCACCCCGACCAGTTTCTCGACCCGAGCAACAGCCTGATCCAGTGCGCCACCCACGGCGCACTGTTTCTGATCGAGGACGGCGAATGCGTCGCCGGGCCCTGCGCCGGGCAATCCCTGACCGCCATCCCCTGCCGCGAAGACGCACAGGGGCTGTGGATAGATGTTTAACCGCTGAGCAAAACGTCCAGCCGCCGGTCGATCACCATCTCTTCGTGGTTCAAGCGCACACCGTAGGCCAACACCTCGACCCCGCACGCCACCGCTTCACGCAGGGCATCCGCGTACGCCGAATCGATTTCTTCGGCCGGTCGCACCGCTTCAATCCCGCTGAGATTGACGCAATACAACTGCACCGCACGAATACCGTCACGGGCCAGATGCGCCAGCTCGCGCAGATGCTTGGCGCCGCGCTGGGTAACTGCGTCGGGAAAGGCCGCGACATTCGTCCCGTCGAACCCCAAAGTGACACTCTTCACTTCCACATAAGCCGGCCCGCTCGGGTATTCAAGGCGGAAATCGATACGGCTTTTTTCCTGACCGTATGCCACTTCGCGTTTAAGCGCCGTGAAGCCGTTCAACTCGCTGATGACACCGGCCTGCAGCGCCTCTTCAACGAGGGCGTTGGCGCGGCCGGTGTTCACGCAGAACAGTCGACCCTGCGGCGTTTCCCCGATTTCCCAAGTGCCAGGCAGTTTGCGCTTCGGGTCGTTTGAGCGACTGAACCACACTTGCCCGCCTTCGACCTGGCAGTTGAGCATCGAGCCGGTGTTCGGGCAGTGCAGGGTCAACAACTCGCCATTGACCGTTTCAACGTCCGCCAGAAAACGTTTGTAGCGACGAATCAGCCGCGCCTCTTCCAGAGCCGGATAAAAGCGCATCAGCCTTGCCAGCTCTTCAAGCCGCGAGCGATACGTTCCACCGCTTCCTGTAAGCGAGGGAGGTTTTGCGTGTAAGCGAAACGCACATGGTGGCTGGCCTGATAACGCCCGAAATCCAGCCCCGGGGTGAAGGCAACGTGCTCGGTTTCTAGGAAATGTCGACAGAAAGCGAAGGCATCACCGCCGAACTGACTGATATCTGCATACAAGTAGAACGCACCTTCAGGCTCGACGGCGATATTGAAACCCAATTCGCGCAACGCCGGCAGCAGGAAGTCGCGGCGGCGGCCAAATTCGGCGCGGCGCTCTTCGAGGATGCTGATGGTGTCCGGCTCGAAGCAAGCCAAAGCGGCATACTGCGCCATGCTCGGGGCGCTGATGTAGAGGTTCTGTGCAAGTTTTTCCAGCTCACTGACGGCCGCATCCGGCGCCACCAGCCAGCCGAGCCGCCAACCGGTCATGCCGAAATATTTGGAGAAACTATTGAGGACAAAGGCACTGTCATCCACTTCCAGCACGCTGGCGGCATCGGTGCCGTAAGTCAGGCCGTGGTAGATCTCGTCCACCACCAGATGCCCGTGGCGCGCCTTGATCGCGGTGGATAACCCGGCCAGTTCATCACGGGTCAGAATGGTGCCGGTCGGGTTGGCCGGCGACGCCACCAACGCACCAACGCTGTCGTGATCCCAGTGACGTGCCACCAGATCCGGGGTCAGTTGGTAACGCACCTCCGGCCCGACCGGCACCAGTTGCGCCGCGCCTTCGACCAGTCGCAGAAAGTGCCGGTTGCACGGGTAGCCCGGATCCGCCAGCAGCCAGTGTTTGCCCGGATCGACCAGCAAGGCACTGGCCAGCAACAGCGCACCCGAGCCACCCGGCGTGATCAGGATCCGCCGCGGATCGATGTTCAAACCGTAACGCGATTGATAGAACCCGGAAATCGCCTCGCGCAGTTCAGGAATACCGCGCGCCGCGGTGTAGCGCGTCTTGCCCGCCGTCAGCGCCGCTTGCCCGGCACGGATGATCGGCTCGGCCGTGGTGAAGTCCGGCTCGCCGATTTCCAGGTGGATCACGTCGTGACCTTCGGCCTGCAGTTCGTTGGCCCGCGCCAGCAGCGCCATTACATGGAACGGTTCGATCGCACGACTGCGCGCACTGTAAGGCTGAGCCATTGGTTTTCCTTCGACGGGGAAAAAGAGACGATTCTACCCATCTGCCGGAACGAGCGAGAACCCGTCGCGGTCACAGCCTCAAGAACGCTGGACTGTAACGATATGCGCGTACGCTCCAGGATTGACTAAAATCAGAGATTGATCAGGTCTCCATCACTGTCAGACATGGCTTGCCAGACTTCTGCAAGCGCCACCCGCCGGGGCCTCGACATCCGGGAGTAGCGCAGGCCGAATTGATCTGGTAAGTTCGCCCGCTTGCAGCCGCAGGGCCGGCAGGTGTCGGTGATGGAGCAATCCTGCGCAATGGATTACAAGAGTAGAGGCGGTCCATTTCATGCCCACCCAAGCAAAGCAACAGCAGCAAGTGACGATCAGCGGCTTCGAACCTTACGTTCCGAAGGAAGGCGAGGAGTACATGGGCGCCCCGATGCGCGCGCACTTCACCAAGATCCTGAACAAGTGGAAACAGGACTTGATGCAGGAAGTCGACCGTACTGTTGATCACATGAAAGACGAAGCGGCCAACTTCCCTGACCCGGCCGACCGTGCCAGCCAGGAAGAAGAATTCGCCCTCGAGCTGCGCGCCCGCGACCGCGAGCGCAAACTGATCAAGAAGATCGACAAGACCCTCGAACTGATCCAGGACGAAGAGTACGGCTGGTGCGAGTCCTGCGGCATCGAAATCGGCGTCAAGCGCCTCGAGGCCCGTCCTACTGCGGATCTGTGCATCGACTGCAAGACCCTGGCGGAAATCAAGGAAAAGCAGGTCGGCAAGTAATCTCGACCTGAATGAAAAACGGAGCGTGCGAACGCTCCGTTTTTGTTTCTGCCTTTTGCCTTTGCCCTTTATGCCTTGCTTTTGTGGGAGGGGGCTTGCTCCCGAATGCGGCCGGCAATTCAACATCCAGGTTGTCTGAACTGACGCTTTCGCGAGCAAGCCCGCTCCCACAGGGGTAATCTGCGCGGATCCTGAAAAGTTATATTGTCCACATGACTGCCAAAACCGCCCCCGCCTACATCGGCCGCTTCGCCCCGACCCCCAGTGGCCATCTGCACTTCGGCTCGCTGGTTGCCGCCCTCGCCTCTTATCTCGACGCGCGCGCGGTCGGCGGGCGCTGGCTGGTGCGCATGGAAGATCTCGATCCACCCCGGGAAGAGCCCGGCGCGCAGGCGGCCATTCTCAAAGCGCTGGAAAGCTACGGTTTCGAATGGGACGGCGAAATGGTGCGCCAGAGTGACCGGCACGACGCCTACGCCGAAGTCCTCAACAGTCTGTTCAATCACGGCCTGGCCTACGCCTGCACCTGTTCGCGCAAGCAACTGGAGCCGTACCACGGGATTTATCCAGGCTTGTGCCGCAATGCCGGGCATGAGCAGCAAGACGCGGCGATCCGCCTGCGCGTGCCGGAACTGGAATACCACTTCATCGACCGCGTGCAGGGCGAGTTCCGCCAGCATCTGGGGCGCGACGTCGGCGATTTCGTGATTCGCCGCCGCGACGGCCTCTACGCCTATCAACTGGCGGTGGTGCTGGATGACGCCTGGCAAGGCATCACCGACATCGTGCGCGGTGCCGACCTGCTCGACTCCACGCCACGCCAGCTCTACCTGCAAGAACTGTTGGGCCTGCGTCAGCCGCGCTATCTGCACTTGCCATTGATCACGCAGCCGGACGGCAACAAACTCGGCAAATCCTACCGTTCGCCGCCGCTTGAGGCCGATCAGGCCACGCCGCTGCTGTTGCGAGCCTTGCGTGCGCTGGGGCAAAACCCCGGTGCCGAACTGGCCCATGCCACCCCCGAGGAATTGCTGAAATGGGGCGCAGCCCACTGGGATGCGACAAAGATCCCGCGCACACTGACCCTGCCCGAAGCGCAACTGCAATGACGACACTTGCAGTGGCGCGCCCATCCGTTACCATCGCCGCACGTTTTCGGGCACGCGCATAAAAAAGAGAGGCCGGGATGTACATCTATCGCTTGGTCCTGCTTCTGGTCGTGGGAATCTATCTGTTTTCGCCAGCCATCATGGATTGGTGGATCGACGCCACGGGCGCCTGGTATCGGCCGTATCTGCTCTGGTTGATCCTGATTGTCGTGACCTTCATCCTGCAGAGCCAAAAAGATGCCGATGAGCTTTAGCCTGACCCAGATGATCCTGGTCAGCGCCGCGTACCTGACGGTGCTGTTCGGCGTCGCCTGGATCAGCGAACGGGGCATGATCCCGCGAGCGATCATTCGCCACCCGCTGACCTACACCCTGTCGCTGGGGGTCTATGCCAGTGCCTGGGCGTTTTACGGAACGGTGGGGCTGGCCTATCAGTACGGCTACGGTTTTCTCTCCAGTTATCTCGGGGTGTCCGGCGCGTTTCTGCTGGCGCCGGTGCTGCTGTATCCGATCCTGAAAATCACCCGCACTTATCAATTGTCGTCGCTGGCGGATCTGTTCGCCTTCCGCTTCCGCAGCACCTGGGCCGGCGCGCTGACCACGATCTTCATGCTGATCGGCGTACTGCCGCTGCTGGCGTTGCAGATTCAGGCGGTGGCCGATTCCATCGGCATCCTGACGGGCGAACCGATCCAGAGCCGCGTCGCGCTGGCGTTCTGTGCGCTGATCATTCTGTTCACGATCTTCTTCGGCTCCCGGCATATCGCCACCCGCGAGAAACACGAAGGGCTGGTGTTCGCGATTGCCTTCGAATCGGTGATCAAACTGATCGCCCTCGGCGGCGTCGGCCTCTATGCGCTGTACGGCGTGTTCGACGGCCCGCAACAGCTTGAACTGTGGTTGCTGCAAAACCAGACCGCCCTCGCCGCGCTGCACACGCCGCTGCAGGAAGGGCCGTGGCGCACGCTGTTGCTGGTGTTCTTCGCCTCGGCGATCGTGATGCCGCACATGTACCACATGACCTTCACCGAAAACCTCAACCCGCGCTCGCTGGTCAGCGCCAGCTGGGGACTGCCGCTGTTCCTGTTGCTGATGAGTCTGGCGGTGCCGTTGATTCTCTGGGCCGGCCTGAAACTCGGCGCCACCACTGACCCGGAATACTTCACCCTCGGCATCGGCATTGCCGCCAACAGCAAACCGCTGGCCTTGCTGGCGTACGTCGGCGGACTGTCGGCCGCCAGTGGCCTGATCATCGTCACCACCCTGGCGCTGTCCGGCATGGCGCTGAACCACTTGGTGCTGCCGCTGTACCAGCCACCGGCCGAAGGCAATATCTACCGCTGGCTGAAGTGGACCCGCCGGGCGTTGATCGTCGCGATCATCATGGCCGGTTTCTGCTTTTACCTGATGCTCGGCGCCGGACAGGACCTGGCCAACCTTGGCATCGTCGCCTTCGTCGCGACCCTGCAATTCCTGCCCGGCGTGCTCTCGGTGCTGTACTGGCCGACCGCCAACCGGCGCGGCTTTATCGCCGGCCTGCTGGCGGGGATTCTGGTGTGGGTGGTGACCATGCTGTTGCCGCTGGTCGGCAACCTGCAGGGTTTCTACATCCCCCTGTTGAACATGATTTACGTGCTGGACGACACCAGTTGGCACATGGCGGCCATCGCCTCGCTGGCAGCCAACGTATTGATGTTCACGCTGATCTCGCTGTTCACCAACGCCAGCCCTGAAGAGGCCAGCGCCGCCGAAGCCTGCGCGGTGGATAACGTGCGTCGCCCGCAACGCCGCGAACTGCACGCTGCTTCACCCCAGGAATTCGCCACGCAACTGGCCAAACCGCTGGGCGCCAAGGCGGCGCAGAAAGAAGTCGAGCAGGCCCTGCGCGACCTCTATCTGCCGTTCGACGAACGCCGTCCTTATGCCTTGCGCCGCTTGCGCGACCGCATCGAAGCCAACCTCTCCGGCCTGATGGGCCCGAGCGTGGCGCAGGACATGGTC
Organism: Pseudomonas sp. G3-39; assembly: GCF_054790485.1. Taxonomy (NCBI): domain Bacteria; kingdom Pseudomonadati; phylum Pseudomonadota; class Gammaproteobacteria; order Pseudomonadales; family Pseudomonadaceae; genus Pseudomonas; species Pseudomonas sp. G3-39. Next base: position 5,006,183 of record NZ_CP186497.1, read on the forward strand.
GAAACCTTCCTGCCGTACAAGGCTGGCGGCGAGAACTACGTAACCGAAGACATCCACTTCATCGAAAGCCGTCTTGAGGACTACCACTCGCGCCTCACCGGGCTGGCCGCCGAGCTCGACGCCTTGCGCCGCTACCACCGCCAGACGCTGCAGGAGCTGCCGATGGGTGTCTGCTCGCTGGCCAAGGATCAAGAGATCCTGATGTGGAACAAGGCCATGGAAGAACTCACCGGCATCGCCGCGCAACGGGTGGTCGGTTCGCGCCTGAGCACCATCGCCAATCCGTGGAAGCAATTGCTGCAAGGCTTCATCAACCTGCCCGATGAACATTTGCACAAGCAGCACCTGGCCCTCGACGGCCAGACCCGCTGGCTCAATCTGCACAAAGCGGCGATCGATGAACCGTTGGCCCCGGGCAACAGCGGCCTGGTGCTGCTGGTGGAAGACCTGACCGAAACGCAGATGCTCGAAGACAAACTGGTGCACTCCGAGCGTCTGGCGAGCATCGGTCGACTGGCGGCAGGTGTGGCTCATGAAATCGGCAACCCGATCACCGGCATCGCCTGTCTGGCGCAGAACCTGCGCGAAGAGCGTGAAGAAGATGGCGAACTGACGGAAATCAGCGGGCAGATCCTCGAACAGACCAAGCGCGTGTCGCGCATCGTGCAGTCGCTGATGAGCTTCGCCCACGCCGGCAGCCACCAGCACAGCGACGAGCCGGTGTGTCTGGCTGAAGTCGCGCAGGACGCGATTGGCCTGCTGGCACTCAACCGGCGCAACTTCGAAGTGCAGTTCTACAACCTGTGCGACCCCGATCACTGGGTCGAAGGCGATCCGCAGCGCCTCGCCCAGGTGCTGATCAATCTGCTCTCCAATGCCCGCGACGCCTCGCCGCCGCACAGTGCCGTACGGGTCAAGAGTGAAGCCGGCGAACACACGGTCGATCTGATCGTCGAAGACGAAGGCAGTGGTATTCCGCAGAACATCATGGACCGATTGTTCGAACCTTTCTTCACCACCAAGGATCCGGGTGAAGGTACCGGTCTGGGCCTTGCACTGGTCTATTCCATCGTTGAAGAGCATTATGGACAAATCACCATCGACAGCCCGGCTGATGTACAAAGCCAGCGCGGCACCCGTATCCGGGTGACCTTACCGCGTCATGTCGAAGCGACGTCCGCTGTGAACTGAGACCGTCGAGAGTATCGAATCAATGCCGCACATTTTGATCGTCGAAGACGAAACCATTATCCGCTCCGCCTTGCGCCGCCTGCTGGAACGTAACCAGTATCAGGTCAGCGAAGCCGGTTCTGTGCAGGAAGCACAAGAACGCTTCAGTATTCCCACATTCGATCTGATCGTCAGCGACCTGCGCCTGCCTGGCGCCCCCGGCACAGAGCTGATCAAGCTTGGCCAGGGCAAACCGGTGCTGATCATGACCAGCTACGCCAGCCTGCGCTCGGCGGTCGACTCGATGAAGATGGGCGCGGTGGACTACATCGCCAAGCCTTTCGATCACGATGAAATGCTCCAGGCGGTCGCGCGAATCCTGCGTGATCACCAGTCGGCGCCTGCCGCCAGCGAAGTGCCTGCCGGCAAAGCAGCCAATGGCAGCGGCAAGTCGTCTGTCGACAACAGCAACGGCGAGATCGGCATCATTGGCTCGTGCCCGCCGATGCAGGATCTGTACAGCAAGATCCGCAAGGTCGCACCGACCGATTCCAATGTCCTGATCCAGGGCGAGTCCGGCACCGGTAAAGAGCTGGTGGCCCGCGCCCTGCATAACCTGTCCAAGCGTGCCAAGGCACCGATGATTTCGGTGAACTGCGCTGCCATTCCGGAAAGCCTGATCGAGTCCGAACTGTTCGGCCACGAAAAAGGCGCGTTCACTGGCGCCAGCGCCGGTCGCGCCGGTCTGGTGGAAGCGGCGGATGGCGGCACGCTGTTCCTCGACGAGATCGGCGAACTGCCGCTCGAAGCCCAGGCCCGTCTGCTGCGCGTGCTGCAGGAAGGCGAGATTCGCCGCGTGGGGTCGGTGCAGTCGCAAAAGGTCGATGTGCGTTTGATCGCCGCGACCCACCGTGACCTCAAGAGCCTGGCGAAAATCGGCCAGTTCCGTGAAGACCTGTATTACCGCCTGCACGTGATTGCCCTGAAACTGCCGGCGTTGCGCGAACGTGGCGCCGACGTCAACGAAATCGCCACGGCGTTCCTCGCTCGCCAGAGTGCGCGCATCAACCGTACCGACCTGAAATTTGCCGCCGATGCCGAACAGGCCATCCGGCATTATTCCTGGCCGGGCAACGTGCGCGAGCTGGAAAACGCGGTGGAGCGTGCAGTGATCCTGAGCGAAAGCCCGGAAATCTCCGCCGACCTGTTGGGCATCGATATCGAGCTGAGCGATCTGGAGGACGACGAGTTCATCGGCCTGCCGCCACAAACGGCCGGTAACGCCAGCAACAGCAGCCATGAGCCGACCGAAGACCTGTCGCTGGAGGACTACTTCCAGCACTTCGTCCTCGAACACCAGGACCACATGACCGAGACCGAACTGGCGCGCAAACTGGGCGTCAGCCGCAAGTGCCTGTGGGAACGCCGTCAGCGCCTGGGCATTCCACGGCGCAAGACCGGGGTCGCCAGCGAGAGCTGAACGTTACCTGTCGAGTGCGCGCGTAACGCTTGAAGATGTGAAAAAACTGTTACCTCAGTCCTTTCACGTAACAGAAGCCGGGGTTATCGGTAACGAAACCCCGGCTTTTTTTCGCCCCGAGAAAACCGTTATATCGACCTAACCCCTTGTTTTATTGGGCTTCGCAAAAGTTGGCACGGCACCTGCTATATGTTTGGTACAAGAACAATAACAAGCAATGCACAAGACAATAAAAATAAGACGAATCGACTCACGCACAATAAAAACAAGACGGCGAGAGGCGCAGCTAACTGATTCTTTTGGAGAGGCGTTGTATTTGGGGCTAGCCCCACGACCAGGCCGAGAACAACAAAAACTGTCCTAAGACAGAGCCTGTACTGGTTGGATCGCAAGATCACTGCAACACAGCGACCAAAGCAATCCGTTTGCTCTTGGCTCCCGATTGGGAGGGTCATGAAGGAAAAGCTTCATGGCGAGGGCACTCAACAAAAACAAGAAGCCCGAATCAATAATAAAAAGAGCACGCAACTACTTCTGGGGGAGCTTCGGCTCCCCTTGTAGTTTCTTCCCCCCCGCAAAAACCCGCCCCCAAAGCCTTTAGCCTGCGACTTACAGCGCAAATCCGCTGCGTCCTACACCATCCCCCGACTAAATGCTAGAATCTGCGCCCATCATGCGGTCATTCTTTGGTATGGCCGAACATTCCTTCAAACAGTGCATCCCATGCTGAAGAAGCTGTTCCAGTCATTCCGAACTCCCGTGCGTCGTACGCAACACATCCGCAGCACCCCTGAAGTGCTCAACAGCGGCCAACATTCGCTGCAGAAGGGGCAATTCAGCCGCTATGCGGTCAATATCGTCGAACGCTTGCAGGGCGCCGGCTACCAAGCCTATCTGGTCGGTGGTTGCGTGCGTGACATGCTGTTGGGCATCACGCCCAAGGACTTCGACGTCGCCACCAGCGCCACCCCCGAGCAAGTCCGTGCCGAATTCCGCAATGCGCGGATCATCGGTCGCCGCTTCAAACTGGTGCACATTCATTTCGGTCGCGAAATCATCGAAGTCGCGACCTTCCGCGCCAATCACCCGGTCAATGAAGACGACGAGGACAGCAACCAGTCTTCGCGCAACGAGAGCGGGCGGATTCTGCGCGACAACGTCTACGGCACCCTGGAAGAAGACGCGCAACGCCGCGACTTCACCATCAACGCCTTGTATTACGATCCGGTCAGCGAGCGCATTCTCGATTACGCCAACGGCGTACACGACATCCGCAATCACCTGATCCGCCTGATCGGCGATCCGAAGCAGCGTTACCAGGAAGACCCGGTGCGCATGCTGCGTGCCGTGCGTTTCGCCGCCAAGCTGAATTTCGGCATCGAAAAACACACCGTGCAGCCAATTCGCGAACTGGCGCCGATGCTGCGCGAGATCCCGTCGGCCCGTCTGTTCGAGGAAGTGCTCAAGCTGTTCCTCTCCGGCCACGGCGCGATCACGTTCGAGATGCTGGTCGATCTGCAACTGTTCGCCCCGCTGTTCCCGGCCAGTGCCGACGCACTGGAGCACAACCCGGAATACACCCACACGCTGATCAGCGAAGCGCTGACCAACACCGACCTGCGCATCAAGCAGAACAAACCGGTAACCCCGGCATTCCTGTTTGCCGCCCTGCTCTGGCCTGCCCTGCCGGCCCGCGTGTTGCGTCTGCAAGAGCGTGGCATGCCGCCGATTCCGGCGATGCAGGAAGGTGCGCACGAGCTGATCGCCGAACAGTGCCAGCGCATCGCCATTCCAAAGCGCTTCACCATGCCGATCCGCGAGATCTGGGACATGCAGGAACGCCTGCCACGCCGCAGCGGCAAGCGCGCCGACCTGCTGCTGGACAATCCACGTTTCCGCGCCGGTTACGACTTCCTGCTGTTACGTGAAAGCGCTGGCGAGCAGACCGATGGCTTGGGCGAATGGTGGACGGATTATCAGGACGCCAACGACAGCGAGCGTCGCGAGATGATTCGCGAACTCAGCGGCAAGGGTGATGACGCCAGCGGCGCGCCGCGCAAACGTCGCCGCAGCAGCGGTTCCAAGCGCAAGCGCGCCGGAGCTCCGAGCGCATCGGGCGAATAAGGCATGGAACGCATCTATATTGGCCTGGGCAGCAACCTCGCTGACCCGGCCGAACAATTGCGCAGCGCGCTCAACGCGCTGGGGCATTTGCCGCAGACTTCCCTTGCTGGTGTTTCGGCGTTCTATCAAAGCGATTCACTGCTGCCGGGACAACCGCGTTACACCAACGCGGTCGCCGCCCTCGACAGTGATCTCGCGCCGCTCGATTTGCTCGATGCGCTGCAAGCCATCGAGAACGACCAGGGCCGCGAACGCCTCGAACGCTGGGGCCCGCGCACGCTTGATCTGGACATCCTGTTGTTCGGCGATCGCCTGATCGACGAGCCACGCCTGAAAGTCCCGCATTATCAGATTCAAGAACGGGCGTTCGTTCTGTATCCGCTGGCCGAACTGGCTCCCGCAGACCTGCGCCTGGCCGATGGCCGCGCGCTGTCCGATCTGCTCGCCGCCTGCCCGTTCGTAGGCCTCGAACGCCTCGCGCACGCTTGAAACCACACCTCCTGTGGGAGCGGGCTTGCTCGCGAAAGCGTCGTGTCAGTCACTCAATCAGTCAACAGACCCACCGCTTTCGCGAGCAAGCCCGCTCCCACATCGAGTATTCCAATTCTTATTTTTTGTCGGACAAAAAACCCGCCAATCAGCCCCGCCGCGCCGCTGAATCGCATCAGTAACGCCGGTAACACTCCCCTCGTAACAATGCGGTAACACACGCAATTGACTTCCGCTTGGCTCCTCACGACTATAGGCGTCCCGCTGCCGCCAACCCGGCACATACGGGCGCAATCCAGGCCTTATAAGCACGACAAAAGAGCGTGCGCCTGAGTAGACGAAGAATCACGCGCGTTACTCGCAGTAGTTTCCAGAGCGCCTGAACGAGGATTTTTTACATGCCAGCCATCACCCTGACCACGCTCCAGAGCCTCAAGCAGAAAGGTGAAAAGATCACCATGCTGACCTGCTATGACGCGACCTTCGCCCACGCCTGCAACGAGGCCGGTGTCGAAGTGCTGCTGGTGGGCGACTCCCTCGGCATGGTTCTGCAAGGGCACGACAGCACCTTGCCGGTGACCATCGCAGAAATGGCCTACCACACCGCCTGCGTCAAACGCGGCAACACCGACGCCCTGATCCTGGCCGACCTGCCGTTCATGGCCAACGCCACTATTGAGCAAACCCTGACCAACAGCGCCACGCTGATGCAGGCCGGCGCGCACATGATCAAGGTCGAAGGTGCGCTGTGGCTGGCGGAGTCGATCCGCCTGCTGGCCGAGCGCGGTGTGCCGGTCTGCGCGCACATGGGCCTGACGCCACAAGCGGTGAACATTCTTGGCGGCTACAAAGTGCAGGGCCGCAACGAGAACCAGGCGCGGCAGATGCGTGCCGACGCGATCTCGCTCGAGCAGGCTGGCGTCGCCATGCTGCTGCTCGAATGCGTGCCGAGCGAACTGGCCGCCGAAATCAGCCAGGCGGTGAAGATTCCGGTCATCGGCATCGGCGCCGGTAGCGATACCGACGGCCAGGTACTGGTGCTGCACGACATGCTCGGCCTGTCGATCACTGGCCGCGTACCGAAATTTGTCAAGAACTTCATGCAGGGTCAGGACAGCATCCAGTCCGCACTGAAGGCCTACGTCAACGAAGTCAAAGGCGTTACTTTCCCTGGGATCGAACACGGATTCTCTGCATGAACACCGTTAAAACCGTACGCGAACTTCGCGCCGCCGTGGCGCGCGCCCGCAGTGAAGGCAAGCGCATCGGCTTCGTGCCGACCATGGGCAACCTGCACAGCGGCCATATCGCGCTGATCACCAAAGCCACTCAGCGCGTGGATTTCGTGGTCGCGAGCATTTTCGTCAACCCGCTGCAGTTCGGCGCCGGTGAAGACCTCGACAAGTACCCGCGCACCCTGGCGGCGGATCAGGAAAAGCTGCTGCAAGCCGGCTGCCACTTGCTGTTCGCCCCGACCGTCGAAGAGATGTACCCCGACGGCATGGCCGGGCAGACCCGGGTCAGCGTTCCGCAACTGTCCGAAGGCCTGTGCGGCGCCAGCCGCCCGGGGCACTTCGAGGGCGTGGCGACGGTGGTCAGCAAGCTGTTCAACATGGTTCAGCCGGATCTGGCGATCTTCGGCCAGAAAGACTTCCAGCAACTGGCGGTAATCCGCGCGCTGGTGCATGACCTGAACATGCCGATCCAGATCATCGGCGAACCCACCGTGCGTGCGGCCGATGGCCTGGCGCTGTCGTCGCGCAACGGCTTCCTCAGCGAAGATCAACGCGCGGTGGCGCCAGTGGTCTACCGCACCCTGAGCACGATTGCCGAGTCGATCAAACACGGTGAGCGCGACTACCCGGCGCTGATCGCAGCCCAGGTGCAACAGCTGGAAGCCGCCGGCCTGCGTCCGGATTACCTGGAAATCCGTCATGCCCTGACCTTGCGTCCGGCGACGGCAGAAGACCGCGATCTGGTGATTCTGGTGGCGGCGTTCCTCGGCACCACGCGGTTGATCGACAACCTGCACCTGAACCTCGATAGCCCGACTTAAAAAACAGCGCAATACCCCTGTAGGAGTGAGCCTGCTCGCGATGAGGGCCTGACTTTCGACACCATTGTTGAATGACAGTCCACTATCGCGAGCAGGCTCACTCCTACAGTGTTTTTCAGTGTTCTGAAATTTGCATTTCAAGCCATATTGCCGCCCCCAAAGCCTTCGGGCACACTGCCCGCCGTTTGCTTCCAACCCGGGAAATCCCTCATGCACGCCATCATGCTCAAGGCCAAGCTGCACCGCGCCGAAGTCACCCATGCGGTACTCGATTACGAAGGTTCCTGCGCCATCGATGGCGAGTGGCTGGACTTGTCCGGCATCCGTGAGTACGAGCAGATCCAGATCTATAACGTCGACAATGGCGAGCGTTTCACCACCTACGCGATTCGTGGCGAAGAAGGTTCGCGGATGATTTCGGTCAATGGCGCAGCCGCGCACAAAGCCAAGGTCGGCGACCGCGTGATCATTTGCGCCTACGCCCATTACAGCGAAGCGGAACTGGTCAATTTCAAGCCGCGCATGCTGTACATGGCACCGGGCAATGAGCTCAGCCACACCAGCAACGCCATTCCGGTTCAGGTGGCCTGAGCCGCTTCGACGCGTCACTCCCCTTCCGTTGGTCGGCCCGTTCCCGGTATTGATGTTAAAAAAGTACAGGGAACAGGTCAGAAGAAGTCAAGACAGATCGCAGCGCGAGGTTTACTGTATTCGCCCTGCGTTGAAAAATCGTGTCGACGCATTTGACCCTCGCCCAAACATGGCGTATCGGTCTGTTCTGTGTTCAAAAGGCCGTTCAAGTAAAAAGGAAAACCGCAGCGATGGCGTACTACCGCACTCCTCATGACGTTACCGCTCTGCCTGCCTGGCAAGCGTTGAAAGATCACCGCCAAGCCATGCAGGATTTCAGCATGCGCGAAGCCTTCAACGCCGATCCGCAGCGCTTCAATCAATTCACGCTCAGCAGCTGCGGACTGTTTCTCGATTATTCGAAGAACCTGATCAACGCCGAAACCCGCAACCTGCTGGTGGGTCTGGCCAATGAAGTCGATCTGAAAGGCGCGATCAAAGCGCTGTTCGACGGCGAAATCGTCAACGCCTCCGAAGGCCGCCCGGCGCTGCACACCGCCCTGCGCCGTCCGGTCGGCGACAAGCTGTCGGTCAACGGCGTCAACGTGATGCCGGAAGTGCACAAGGTGCTGAACCAGATCACGGATCTGGTCGGCCGCATCCACGACGGCCTGTGGCGTGGTTACACCGAGAAGCCGATCACTGACGTGGTCAACATCGGCATCGGTGGTTCGTTCCTCGGCCCGGAGCTGGTCTCCGAAGCGCTGTTGTCCTACGCGCAGAAAGGCGTGCGTTGCCACTACCTGGCGAACATCGACGGCAGTGAGTTCCACGAACTGACGCAAAAGTTGCGCGCCGAAACCACACTGTTCATCGTTTCGTCGAAATCCTTCAACACCCTCGAAACCCTGAAGAACGCTCAGGCCGCCCGCGCCTGGTATCTGGCTCAGGGTGGTTCGGAAGCCGAGCTGTATCGCCACTTCATCGCGGTATCGAGCAACAACGCTGCGGCCGTTGCGTTCGGCATCCGTGAAGAAAACATCTTCCCGATGTGGGACTGGGTCGGCGGTCGTTACTCGCTGTGGTCGGCCATCGGTCTGCCGATTGCCCTGGCCATCGGCATGTCCAACTTCAAGGAACTGCTGTCCGGTGCCTACACCATGGACCAGCATTTCCAGAGCGCACCATTCGAACAGAACATGCCAGTGCTGCTGGCCCTGCTCGGCGTGTGGTACGGCAACTTCTGGGGCGCGCAAAGCCACGCGATCCTGCCGTACGACCACTATCTGCGCAACATCACCAAGCACTTGCAACAGCTGGATATGGAATCCAACGGCAAGAGCGTGCGTCAGGACGGCACCTCGGTGTCGACCGATACCGGCCCGGTGATCTGGGGCGGCGTCGGCTGCAACGGTCAGCACGCTTATCACCAGTTGCTGCACCAGGGCACCCAACTGATCCCGGCTGATTTCATCGTGCCGATCGTCAGCTTCAACCCGGTCTCCGACCACCATCAGTGGCTGTACGCCAACTGCCTGTCGCAGAGCCAGGCGCTGATGCTCGGCAAGACCCTGCCGGAAGCCGAGGCCGAACTGCGCGAAAAAGGCATGAGTGAAGAGCAGGTGCGCAAACTCGCACCGCACAAGGTGATCCCGGGCAACCGTCCGAGCAACACCATTGTGGTCGAGCGCATCAGCCCGCGTCGTCTCGGCGCGCTGGTCGCCATGTATGAGCACAAAGTGTTCGTGCAAAGCGTGGTCTGGGGCATCAACGCCTTCGACCAGTGGGGCGTGGAACTGGGCAAGGAGCTGGGCAAAGGCGTTTACAACCGTCTGGTCGGCAGTGATGAAACCGTCGCTGACGATGCTTCTACCCAGGGCCTGATCAACTACTTCCGCGGTCGTCACCGCGGGTGATTTGAAAGCAGCGCTGTAACCCTGTGGGAGGGGGCTTGTTCCCGAATGCGGTGTGTCATTCAGCAGAAATGTTGACTGATACACCACGTTCGGGAGCAAGCCCCCTCCCACAGTTGTTTAAGGTGCATTCAAAATCAGATTCCGAATCCGGCTTGAACCTGTCGACCGCTCGGCGCATCTTTATTCTTCGCACAACAAGAATAAGGAACCGTCATGTTCGATATCAGCACGTTCCCCAAAGCCGATGCCGTCCGCCGGGCTGCGCAGTTGAGTCAGGACGACTACAAGCGCCTGTACCGCGAATCGATTGAACACCCCAGCGCCTTCTGGGCCGAACAGGCCACGCGCTTCCTCGACTGGAGCACACCGTGGCAGACCGTTCAGCGCTACGACCTGAAAACCGGTGAAGCGGCCTGGTTTGCCGGCGGCCAACTGAACGTCAGTTACAACTGCATCGACCGCCACCTCGCCCAGCGCGGCGAGCAGACCGCGATCCTCTGGGAAGGCGACGACCCGGCCGAATCAGCACAGATCACCTACAAAAAACTCCACCATCACGTCTGCCGCCTGGCCAATGTGCTGAAAAGCCGTGGGGTGAAAAAAGGCGATCGGGTGTGCATCTACATGCCGATGATCCCCGAGGCGGCCTACGCCATGCTCGCCTGCGCGCGGATCGGCGCGATTCACTCGGTGGTGTTCGGCGGCTTCTCCCCGGATTCATTGCGTGACCGCATCCTCGACGCCGACTGCCGCACGGTGATCACTGCCGATGAAGGCGTGCGCGGCGGCAAATTCGTGCCGCTCAAGCACAACGTCGACAAGGCCCTGCAAAGTTGCCCGGACGTCAGCACCGTGGTTGTGGTCGAGCGCAGCCAAGGCAAAGTCGATTGGGTCGAAGGCCGTGACCTCTGGTATCACCAGGCCGTGCGTGACGTCAGTGACGATTGCCCGCCAGAGCCGATGGACGCCGAAGATCCGCTGTTCATCCTCTACACCTCCGGCAGCACCGGCAAACCCAAGGGCGTGCTGCACACCACCGGCGGCTACCTGCTGCAGGCGGCGATGACCTTCAAATACGTGCTCGATTACCGCGAGGGCGAAGTGTTCTGGTGCACCGCCGATGTCGGTTGGGTTACCGGCCACAGCTACATCGTCTACGGCCCGCTGGCCAACGGCGCGACCACGCTGATCTTCGAAGGCGTGCCAAGTTATCCGAGCACCTCGCGCTTTTGGCAGGTGATCGACAAACACAAAGTGAACATCTTCTACACCGCACCGACCGCCCTGCGTGCGCTGATGCGCGAAGGTGCCGGGCCGCTGCAGGAAACGTCGCGCCAAAGCCTCAGATTACTCGGCAGTGTCGGTGAGCCAATCAACCCGGAAGCGTGGGAATGGTATTTCAACGTGGTCGGCGAGCAGCGCTGCCCGATTGTCGATACCTGGTGGCAGACCGAAACCGGCGGGATCATGCTCAGCCCGTTGGTCAGTGCGCAACGCATCAAGCCGGGTTGCGCCACGCAGCCGATGTTCGGTGTGCAACCGGTGCTGCTCGATGAACACGGCAAGGAGATCAAAGGCGCCGGCAGCGGCGTGCTGGCGATCAAATCCAGTTGGCCGGCGCAGATCCGCAGCGTCTACGGCGACCCGCAACGGATGGTCGACACCTACTTCAAGCCCTACCCCGGCTACTACTTCACCGGTGACGGCGCACGCCGCGACGAGGACGGCGATTACTGGATCACCGGGCGCATCGACGACGTGATCAACGTCTCCGGCCACCGCATCGGCACCGCCGAAGTGGAAAGCGCGCTGGTGCTGCACGACAGCATTGCCGAGGCCGCCGTGGTCGGTTACCCGCACGACGTCAAAGGCCAGGGCATCTACGCCTTCGTCACGCCCATGAACGGCGTCGAGCCGAGCGATGAGCTGAAGAAACAACTGCTCGCCCACGTCAGCAAGGAGATCGGCAGCTTCGCCAAACCGGACCTGATCCAGTGGGCGCCGGCCTTGCCGAAAACCCGTTCAGGCAAGATCATGCGGCGGATCCTGCGCAAAATCGCCTGCAACGAACTCGACAGCCTCGGCGACACCTCGACCCTGGCCGACCCGAGCGTAGTACAAGGGTTGATCGACAAACGCCTGAATCAGTAACGTCCCCGGCGCGGTCAACCGGCCGCGCCCGTCCACCACCAATGAGTTGTCATGGAATTCATCCGCAGCCGCATCGAAAACCAACTCATGAGCCTGACCGGGCTGTCCCTCGGTCAGCTCGACCTGGAAAACCCCAAGGGCGATCCCGGGCTGTTCGGGCCGAACTCGGTCAGTTGGCAAGTGCATGGCGATTTCAGCAGCATGCTGATCGGCGGCATCAGCGCGTTGTTGCTGCAAGCCCTGCATCCGCTGGCGCTGGCCGGGGTGTGGGATCATTCGAATTTTCGTCAGGACATGCTCGGACGTTTGCGCCGCACCAGTCAGTTTGTCTCCGGCACCACCTTCGGCTCGCGCCGCGACGCCGAATGGCTGATCGACAAAGTGCGCACCATTCACCTGCAAGTGGTCGGTACCGCACCGGATGGCCGGCCGTATGCCGCCAGCGATCCGGACCTGCTGACCTGGGTGCATGTGGCCGAGGTCAGCAACTTCCTCACCGCGCATCTGCGTTACCGCAACCCGCATTTGTCGGCGGCGGATCAGGATCGTTACTACGCGGAAATCGCCGTGGTCGCCGAGCGCCTGGGTGCGCGGGACGTGCCGAAATCGCGGCAGGCCGTGGCCGACTATCTGCAACGCATGCGCCCGCAATTGCTCTGTGATGAACGCAGCCGCGAAGTCCTGCGCCTGCTGCTCGATGCCCCGGCCCCGAGCGTGCTGGCCCGACCGTTTGGCGACTTGATGATGAAGGCCGGCATCGACCTGTTGCCGGAGTGGGCCAGCGCCATGTTCGGCATACGGCAGAACCCGCTGCAACGCCAGCTGATTCGAGCCAGCGTGAAGCGCAGCGCGCCGATGCTGCGCTGGGCGATGCGCAACGGTTCGGTGCAACGGGCCAAACGCCGAATGGGACTGCTGACCTAAAAGCTTCGCGAGCAGGCTCGCTCCCACAGGAGATTTGATTTGCAGCATAGATCCTGTGTGGGAGCGAGCCTGCTCGCGAAGGGCGCAACTCGAGTGCCCGCCAAACTGCTAAACTCCCGCGCCCCCATTCTCACCAGCAAGGCGCACGCATGTCTTCCTTGAATCAGGCGCTGCGCGCCGCCCTCGATAAACGCCAGGACCTGCTCGCTGAGCTGCACAGCCAGGGCACCGATTGCTATCGGCTGTTCCACGGCAGCCAGGAAGGCGCCGGTGGCCTGACCGTCGACCGCTACGGTCCGCAATTGCTGGTGCAAAGTTTTCACCAGACGCTGGAGCGTGACGACCTGCTGCAACTGCACGCCATGGTCAATCAGACCCTGGGCTTTGACACCCTGCTGGTCTACAACGACCGCTCCCGTGGCAACTCGCGGATCGACCGCGAAGACAGCGTCTACAAAGCCGACGCCGCCGCACTGGCGGATCTGGTCGGTCACGAATGGGGCCTGAACTATCGCGTGCGCGGGCGGCATGCCGGGCAGGATCCGCTGCTGTTTCTCGACCTGCGCACCACCCGTGGCTGGGTCAAGGATCACGCCAAGGGCAAAAGCGTGCTCAACCTGTTTGCCTACACCTGTGGCGTCGGCCTGAGTGCCGCTGCCGGTGGCGCGCGCGAGGTGTGTAACCTCGACTTCGCCGAAGGCAATCTGGCGGTCGGCCGGGAAAACGGTCTGCTCAACCCGCAATTGCCCGAGATGCAATTTATCCAGTCCGATTATTTCCCGGCGATCCGTCAGCTCGCCGGCCTGCCGATCAGCCAGCGGCGCGGGCAGAAGCTGCCGAGCTATCAGCGCCTCGACCAGCGCCAATACGATCTGGTGCTGCTCGACCCGCCTGCTTGGGCCAAGAGCGCCTTCGGCACCGTCGACCTGCTGCGCGACTATCAGAGCCTGCTCAAGCCGGCGCTGCTGACCACCGCCGACAACGGCGTGCTGATCTGCTGCAACAACCTGGCAAAAGTCAGCATGGACGACTGGCGCGAACAGGTCCTGCGTTGTGCCGAGAAAGCCGGGCGACCGGTGCGCGAATGGAGCGTGATGACTCCGGGCGCGGATTTCCCGTCGCTGGACCAACAGCCACCGCTGAAAACCCTGATCCTGCAGTTGTAACCCTCCTCTGCGGCTGACAGCTGCCCACTGTGGGAGCGAGCCTGCTCGCGAAAGCGGTGTATCAGCCACCAGACAGGGTGACTGATAGAACGCCTTCGCGAGCAGGCTCGCTCCCACAGGGTTTTGTGTTGCTGCAGAACAATCTGAACAATCCTGCCCCCCACGAGGTACTTCGGAACCAGAATCGCGTGCCATACTCCAAGGCACTCCGATTCAGAGATGACGCCGCACATGCCCAAAGGATTGATTCGCGCGATTGGCGCCTTGTTGACTGCTCTGGCTCTCTACAGCCTGCTGGGGTTTCTGATTTTGCCGGGCATCGCCCTGCGCATCGCCAACCAGCAACTGGCGAACTACGCCACGGTGCCCGCGCATATCCAGCGCATCGAACTCAATCCGTTCAGCCTTGAAGTCACCCTGTGGGGGCTGGTCGTCGGTGAGCCGGGCAAGGAGCAAGTCGGCTTCGAGCGGCTGTACGCCAACCTGCAACTCGACAGCCTGTGGACCAAAGCGCTGCACTTGGCCGATATCGAGCTGGACAAGCCCAAGACCGAAATCCTCTTCGCCAAGGACGGCCAGCTCAATCTGCTGGGCCTGTTCAAGATTCCCGCCAGCGAACCGACCCCGGCCGATCCGAATGCCAAGCCGTTCCCGCTGCGCATCGATCGCATCCAGCTGGCCGGTGGCAATGTACATTTCCAGGACGCCCGTCCGAGTGAACCGATCGAGTTCATCTACGACAAGCTCGACTTCGAGCTGAAAAACCTCAGCACTCTGCCCGACGACAACGCCGACATGACACTGGTCGCCGCCGGCCCGGCCGGTGGGCAGATCGACTGGAAGGGCAACTTCAGCCTGATCCCGTTCACCTCCGAAGGCACACTGAAAGTCACCGACGGCAAGATGAAATCCTTCTGGCCCTATGTGCGTGACGCGGTGCCGCTGGTGCTCGAAGACGGCGTGCTGAATCTCAGCACCGAGTACAAACTGAATCTGTCGAAAGAAACCGAACTACAGCTGAACAACGTCGCGGTGAGCATTGCGCCGTTCGCGATCAAGGCGCCGGACGGACGCCAATTGGCGAAACTTGAACGACTGGACGTCAGCGAAACCTCGCTGGACCTGGCCAAACAGCAAGTGGTAGTCGGCAAGATCCGCAGCAACAAACTGGAAACCTGGGCTGCGCTCGAAGCCGACGGCCAGCTTGACTGGCAGAAACTGTTCGCCAGCCAGCCATCGAAACCTGCCGCCAAGGCCGCCGCCGAACCCAAGACCACTCCGGCCGCCGCCGACTCGCCAAAAGCGCCGGCCGCGCCGAGCAAGCCCTGGCAAGTGCTGCTCAAAGACGTCCAGCTACGCAACTACACCGTGCATCTCGCCGACCGTTCGGCCAACCCGCCGGTGGCGCTGGATGTGACGCCGCTGAACATTGATCTGCAGGATTTCGACAGCCTCAACGGTTCGCCCTTCAAGGTCAGGCTCGACAGCGGCCTGGGCAAGCAAGGCAAGATCAACGCCGACGGCGTGGTCAACCTCGCGCCGGTCACCGCCCAGCTCAATGTGAAAACCCAGGACATCGACCTGCGGGTTGCACAGTCCTACATCAATCCGTTCATTCGCCTTGAGCTGCGCAGCGGCATGCTCGGCAGCGACCTCAAGGTCAACCTCAAGAGCACCGCCCCCCTGGCACTCGGCGTGACCGGGCGCGCGCAGATCGATCAACTGCACACCCTCGACACCCTGAAAACCCGCGACTTCCTCAAGTGGCAGCAAGTGGTGGTTGAAGGCATCAACTATCAACACGGTGACAGCCTGTCGATCGACAAGGTCAACCTGTTCCAGCCCTATGTGCGTTTCATGATCAACGATGACCGCACCACCAACATCGACGACCTGCTGATCCCGCAGCCCGCCGACAATGGTGCGAAAACCGCAGCGGCGAAACCGGCCAGTAAAGACAAACCACTGGGCATTCACATCGGCGCGATTGCGATCAACGACGGCTCGGCCAACTTCGCCGACTTCAGCCTGACGCCGAATTTCGCTACGGCGGTCCAACAGCTCAACGGCCAGATCGGCACCATCGACAGTCGTCAGGCGAAACCGGCCAGCGTCGACATCAAGGGCAAGGTCGACCGCTATGCCCCGGTGACCATCAAAGGCGCGGTCAATCCATTCGACCCGATGGCCAGCCTCGACATCGCCACCAGTTTCAAACGCGTCGAGCTGACTACCCTGACCCCGTATTCCGGCAAGTTCGCCGGTTACCGCATCCGCAAGGGCCGGCTCAACCTCGACCTGCATTACCTGATCACCAAGGGCCAGTTGAAGGCTGAAAACAAAGTGGTGGTCGAGCAACTGCAACTCGGTGAAAAAGTCGACAGCCCGGATGCCGTGAGCCTGCCGCTGAAACTGGCGATTGCCCTGCTCAAGGACGTCGATGGCAAGATTTCCATCGAACTGCCGGTGACCGGCGACCTCAACAACCCGCAGTTCAGCGTGATGCCGATTGTCTGGCAGACCCTGCGCAACCTGATCGTCAAGGCCGCCGCCGCACCGTTCAAGATGATTGGCGGGCTGATCAACGGTGGCGGCTCCGAAGACCTCGGTACCGTGTCCTTTGCTGCGGGCTCAAGCGATTTGAGCAAGGATGCCGAAGCAGCGTTGGATAAACTGTCCCAAGCCCTTAAGGAACGTCCAGCCCTGCGTCTGGAAATCGAAGGCACTGCCGCACAGAGCAGCGACGGCCCGTTGATTGCCGAGCAGCGTCTGGAGCGCGAATACCAGTACAACTACTACAAGATGCTCCAGCGCCGTGGCGACAAGGTGCCGGCCCAGGCTTCCCTGTTGCAAGTGCCGGAGAACGAGAAAGGCCCGCTGCTCGAAGGCATTTACCGTACTCGACTGAAAACCCAGCCACCGGCCGAATGGAAAGATCTGGGCAAGGAAGAACGCACGGCGAAAATGCGTGATGGTGTGATCAAGTTCTGGAGTTCCAGCGATGTACTGCTGCGGCAGTTGGGTCAGGAACGCGCCAGCAGCATCAAGGACTATCTGGTCGACAAAGGTCAACTGGCCGATGATCGGGTGTACTTCATCGATGCCAATCTGGGCGAAGCCGAGAGCGATGGCCGAGTGGTGACGCAAATGCACCTGGACGCCGAATGATGAACCACAAGTGGCTGCTTGCGCTGATGCTGGTGCTCGCCGCCAGCCCGGCTCTGGCCTCTGACACGCTGCGTTGTGGCAGTCAGTTGGTCAGCCTCGGTGACCGCGCCAGCGAAGTACTGCAGAAGTGTGGCGAACCGGTCAGCCGCGATGTCCTCGGCTACAAGCGCAGCGCCAACCGCCGCGAAGAATTTCAGGTCGAGGAATGGACCTACGGCCCGAGCAACGGCATGTATCAATACCTGCGCTTTGAAGGCAATCGCCTGCGGCAGATCAACAGCAAGCGCGGTAATTGAACCAAAACCTATATCCCTGTGGGAGCGGGCTTGCTCGCGAATGCGGTGGGTCAGTTAAAGAATATGCCTGCTGACACACCGCATTCGCGAGCAAGCCCGCTCCCACATTTCGTTTTTTATCACCTGAAAATAGAACAGGCCCCGACACAAGTGCCGGGGCCCGTAATGGTCACATCCGTGTGACCGTTCGCATGAACTCTAAAGTTGCGGCAGACGTATTGCTCGGCCCGTCTGTCGCGTCTTCTCCCGGTCCAGGCGAGAAGTCATGCCTTACTCGGCTTTCAGGCCGTCAGCGGAGACCGCTTTGACGCCTTTGATTTTCTTGGTGATGTTCACAGCGGTGGTTTTCTGAGCTTCGGTGACAGCGACGTCAGAAGACAGGGAAACCACACCCTTGTTGGTTTCGACTTTGATGTCGGTACCAGGAATGCCTTTTTCGGTTACCAGGTCGCTTTTGACTTTGGTAGTGATCCAGGTATCGGAAGTAGCTTCTTTAGCCTTGGTCATTTCACCAGCAGCCAGAGTCATTGGAGCCTGAGTAGCCTGGGTGGATTGTGCGAAAGCACCGGAAGCCATGGTCAGGGTCAGCGCGGTAGCAGCAGCGGCAGTGATAGCGAACTTCTTCATACGAGTAACTCCTGTTTTTCTGGAAAGTCTGCTGGTTGTCTTGTCAGCAGGGTTACTGGGTATATTGCGAAGGCTGTGCCAACTTTTCGAAAGACAATAAATCCTTTTAAATCAATGATTTACGAATTAAGCAAATTTTCGGAATCATGCAATTTGCATGACAAGTGCATTATCGACATGCAAGTTGCGGCTTTTCGGAAAGTTCCTAACACGCTGAAATTCTTGAAGCTTTTTTCCAGCGTCAAAAGACAAAAAAATGCCCCGCAAAGCGGGGCATTTTCCTTCAGACCATCGCATCAAGTGCCGCTGGCGGTGCAGCCTTTTGGCGAATAGTCAGCATTGACTGTTGTGGCGCAGGTCCACACACCAGAGGTGTTGCCTGTTGCGGCACCCGAACGGCTGAGTGTGATGGTTTTGCCCAATACCGGACCCGGTGCGTTCACCAATGTGCAAGTAATCGAGCCGGCACCGGTCGAGGCAGTTCCCGACGCCGCCAGCGTGCAGTTGGAGGTAGTGGCTGAAGCGCCCCCCGCCACCAGTGTCAGCGTAGGGTCAGTACCTTGATTAATGGTGTCCTCGAACGGCACCTTCAGCGCACTGATTTCGGCCAGACCTGCCGTCACTTTCGAACGCGCCTGGTATTTTGAGTATTGCGGCAAGGCGATGGTCGCCAGAATACCGATGATCGCCACCACGATCAGCAGCTCGATCAGAGTGAAACCTTTTTGGTTGTTCATAGACAGGCTCTCCATGCATGAGTCGGAATCTCATGATCTGCAAAGGGCTCAGCATAGGCCGTGCCAACCGCTTGCAGACCCCGCACGCTCGGCATAAAGGTGCCGTGTCGCGCTTTCCTACAACCCGTAACCGCACTATCTGACACTTTTTGTCACCTGTACCGGGCGTGTTTGGCGCTGTCACTTGACTAGGCTATAAGTCATGAACTGTCAGCATCCGGAATCCCCATGAATGACATCGCTCTGAGCGGTCTGGCCAAGCAATTGGTGCAGGCCGAACTGCTTACGGAAAAAAGCGCCCAGCAGGCCTGGCAACAGGCGCAGCGCAATCGGCTGTCGCTGGTCAGCTACCTGGTGCAGAACAAACTGGTGAAGAGCTCACAGGTGGCCGAGATCGCTTCCGAGCATTTCGGTATGGCCTTCATGGACCTCAATTGCCTGGACAAGGAAACCCAGCCCAAAGGCCTGGTCAGTGAAAAACTGGTGCGCCAGCATCACGCCCTGCCCTTGTGGCGCCGTGGCAACAAGCTGTTCGTGGGCATTTCCGACCCGAGCAATCATCAGGCGATCAATGACATTCAGTTCAGCACCGGGCTGAGCACCGAAGCCATTCTGGTGGAGGACGACAAGCTCACCGAGGCCATCGAGAAATTCTTCGACACCCACGCCAGCGGCCTCGAAGAAATGGCCGACGTCGATCTCGACGGCGTGGATGTCGAGTCCGTCGACGACAGCCGCCAGGACGCCATCGGCGGACTCGACGCCGATGACGCGCCGGTCGTGCGTTTCGTGCACAAGATGCTGCTCGACGCGATCAAGAGTGGCTCCTCTGACCTGCACTTCGAACCTTACGAAAAGACCTTCCGGGTGCGGGTGCGCACCGATGGCATCCTGCGCGAGGTGGCCAAACCGCCGATCCAGTTGGCCGGGCGAATCGCCGCACGCCTGAAAGTCATGGCCAGCCTGGATATCTCGGAACGGCGCAAACCCCAGGACGGGCGGATCAAGATGCGCCTTTCGAAGACCAAGTCCATCGACTTCCGGGTCAACACTTTGCCGACCCTATGGGGCGAAAAAGTGGTGATCCGGATCCTCGATCCGTCCAGCGCGCAGATCGGCATCGATGCATTGGGTTACGAACCGGCGCAGAAAGAACTGTACATGGCTGCGCTCAAGCAGCCTCAAGGGATGATTCTGGTAACCGGACCTACCGGGTCGGGGAAAACCGTATCGCTGTACACCGGCCTCAATATCCTCAACACCGTCGACATCAACATTTCCACCGCCGAAGACCCGGTGGAAATCAACATGGAAGGCATCAACCAGGTCAACGTCAATCCGAAACAGGGGCTGGATTTTGCTCAGGCCCTGCGTTCGTTTCTGCGGCAGGATCCGGACGTGATCATGGTCGGGGAAATCCGCGACCTGGAAACCGCCGAAATCGCGATCAAGGCCGCGCAGACCGGCCACCTGGTGCTGTCCACGCTGCACACCAACAGCGCCGCCGAAACCCTGACCCGTCTGCACAACATGGGCATTCCCGGGTTCAACATCGCCACCTCGGTCAGCCTGATCATCGCCCAGCGCCTGGCGCGCAAGCTGTGCAGCCACTGCAAAAAACCGATCGAGATCCCCCGCGAAACACTGATCAAGGAAGGTTTCCCGCCGGAACAGATCGGCAGTTTCACGATCTATGAGCCGGTCGGTTGCGACCTCTGCAACGGCGGCTACAAGGGACGCGTGGGGATTTACGAAGTGGTGAAAAACACTCCTGACCTGCAACGGCTGATCATGGCCGAAGGCAATTCGCTGGAAATCGACAGCCAGATGCGTCGCGACGGCTTCGACGACCTGCGCACCTCGGGCCTGCACAAGGCCATGCAAGGCATCACCAGCCTGGAAGAAATCAACCGGGTCACCAAGGACTGAACATGGCGGTCAAGGCAGCGAAAATCAGCATCTACGCCTGGGAAGGCACGGATCGCAAAGGCAGCAAAGTCACGGGCGAGTTGAGCGGGCAGAACCCCGCGCTGATCAAGGCTCAACTGCGCAAGCAAGGAATCAATCCGGGCAAGGTACGGAAGAAATCCACCTCCCTGCTCAGCCTCGGCAAACGCATCAAGGCCCAGGACATCGCCCTGTTCACCCGGCAGATGGCAACCATGATGAAAGCCGGCGTACCGCTGCTGCAGTCGTTCGACATCATTGGCGAAGGCTTCGACAACCCGGCGATGCGCAAACTGGTAGACGAGGTGAAGCAAGAGGTGGCGGCCGGCAACAGCTTCGCCGCAGCCTTGCGCAAGAAGCCGCAGTATTTCGATGAGCTGTATTGCAACCTGGTGGATGCCGGCGAGCAATCGGGCGCGCTCGATACGTTGCTCGAACGGGTCGCGACCTATAAGGAAAAAAGCGAAGCACTCAAGGCCAAGATCAAGAAAGCCCTGACCTACCCCAGCGCCGTGGTGCTGGTGGCAATGGTCGTCACCGGGATTCTGCTGGTAAAAGTCGTGCCGCAGTTTCAGTCGGTATTTTCCGGCTTCGGCGCCGAATTGCCGGCCTTCACCCTGATGGTGATCAGTCTCTCGGAGTTCATGCAGCAATGGTGGTGGGTAGTGCTTGGTGCTTTGATCGCGGCGGTGTTCGGTATCCGTCATGCGCTGAAGAAATCCCAGGCATTGCGCGACCGCAAAGACACCTGGCTGCTGAAGCTGCCGCTGGTGGGCACGCTGATGTACAAATCGGCGGTGGCGCGATTCGCCCGCACCCTGTCGACCACCTTCGCCGCTGGCGTACCGCTGGTGGAGGCACTGGATTCGGTGGCGGGTGCCACCGGTAACGTGGTGTTCAAACGCGCGGTGCTGCGCATCCGTCAGGACGTCGCCACCGGCATGCAGCTGAATTTCTCGATGCGCAGCACCGGAGTCTTCCCCAACATGGCGGTGCAGATGACCGCCATCGGTGAGGAATCGGGCGCGCTGGATGACATGCTCGACAAGGTCGCCGGTTTTTATGAAGAGGAAGTGGATAACATGGTCGACAACCTCACCAGCCTGATGGAGCCGTTCGTCATGGTGGTGCTCGGGGTCATCGTCGGCGGGCTGGTCGTGGCCATGTACCTGCCGATCTTCCAGCTTGGCTCAGCGATCTGACATGCCTATCGACGAACTCTTCAGTCTGTATCCGCTGGCCTTTGTGTGCACCGCTCTGCTGTTGGGTCTGGTGGTCGGCAGTTTCCTCAACGTACTGGTCTGGCGCCTGCCGAAAATGCTCGAGCGCGATTGGCGCCAGCAGGCGCAGGATGTCCTCGGCCTGCCGAGCGAAACACCACTGCCGACCTACAACCTGATGCTGCCGCACTCCCAGTGCCCACACTGCGGCCACCGGATTCGGGCTTGGGAAAACATTCCGCTGCTCAGTTACCTGGTGCTGCGCGGACGCTGTTCGGCGTGTGCCGCGCCCATCAGCAAACGTTATCCTCTGACCGAACTGGCCTGCGGCCTGCTTTCGGCATTCGTCGCCTGGCATCTGGGGTTCGGCTGGCCGGCTGGTCTGTTGATCGTCCTCACTTGGGGGCTGCTGGCGATGAGCCTGATCGACACCGAACATCAACTGCTGCCCGATGTGCTGGTGTTGCCGTTGTTGTGGCTGGGGCTGATCGTCAACAGTTTCGGGCTGTTCGTCTCGCTGAACGCGGCGTTGTGGGGTGCGGTGGCCGGTTACATGGCGCTGTGGTCAGTGTTCTGGCTGTTCAAGCTGCTGACCGGCAAGGACGGCATCGGCCACGGCGATTTCAAGCTGCTGGCGCTGCTCGGGGCCTGGGGCGGCTGGCAGATTCTGCCGCTGACGATCCTGCTGTCATCGCTGGTGGGGGCGATTGTCGGGGTGGTTCTACTGCGTCTGCGTGAGCAGAAAACCTCGACGCCGATGCCCTTCGGCCCGTATCTGGCAATTGCCGGCTGGATTGCCTTGCTCTGGGGTGGTCAAATAACCGACTTCTATTGGCAGTTTGTCGGTTTGAAATGAATACCCCTGTGGAAAAACCCTGGATTCTTGGCCTGACCGGCGGCATCGGCAGCGGCAAAAGCGCCGCGGCCCAGCACTTCATCGATCTCGGGATCCATGTGGTCGACGCCGACCACGCGGCGCGCTGGGTGGTCGAGCCGGGGCGTCCGGCACTGGCGAAAATTGCCGAACACTTCGGCCCCGGCGTCCTGCAAGCCGATGGCACGCTGGACCGTGCGGCCCTGCGCAAATTGATCTTTGAAGTGCCTGAAGAACGCCGCTGGCTCGAAGCCTTGCTGCATCCATTGATCGCCGAGGAAATCGCTCACCATCTGGCGCTGGCAAAATCGCCTTATGCGATTCTGGTGTCGCCGCTGCTGATCGAATCCGGGCAATACGCGATGACCCAGCGCATCCTGGTGATCGACGCCCCGCAACAACTGCAGATCGAACGCACCTTGCAGCGTGACCAGACCAGCGAACAGCAGGTCCAGGCGATCCTCAAGGCCCAGTCAAGCCGTGAAGACCGCGTGAGCCGTGCCGATGATGTGGTCGTCAACGACCGCGACCTCGCCTGGTTGCACAGCGAAGTCGAGCGCCTGCATCACTTTTACCTGACTTTATCCGGAGGCCAGTCATGAGCCCTACCACCGTCGAATGCCCAACCTGCGGCGCCCCCGTGGAATTTACCCCCGAGAACAAATTCCGCCCGTTCTGCTCCGATCGCTGCAAGCTGATCGACCTCGGCGCCTGGGCGTCCGAAGAGCACAAGATTCCGGTCGCCCCGGATGCCGAAGACGAAATGTTCTCCGGCGATTTCGACCCGCGTCACTGATCGCGATCAGGGCCGCATGAAGCCGTAGTCCTGATCGTCGTCGAGGTTTTCCGCGAGAAAGCGCAACTCGTCGGCCAGGTCTTCGGCGTTGCGCACCGTCTTGCTCTGTTGCACCACCGCGCTGAGCAAGGCGCGCAAACTCAGGCCCGGATCGAAGCCCACCTCCAGCGCCATGTCCAGACTCTGCCGCGTCTCCTGCCTCGCCCACTCGTAAACACTCATGCCGCTGCTCCTGAAGGAATTTGGCCGAGCATGAAATGCCGCGTGGATGACGGATTTGATGTGGATCAAGACTTGGGATCGTCGTCCTTCCACGGCGCCGAAAGGTAGCGGGTGCGGTTGAAGGTTTCCAGCCACTCGGGGCTGAACACCACCAGCGCGCTGATCACCATGCCGTTGATAAAGGCTTCGGGGAAAATCAGCAGCCACAGGTAGCCGATGAAGTCTTCCAGCCATTCCGGCATGGCGAACAGACCGTCGTACCACAGCAGGCCCAGACTCAGCGTCAGACACAGCAATGCGGACAACGCTGCGGCAAAGAACCCGGAACAGAAGATGTACACAAACGGATTACGCGGCTGGGCGCGCTCGACCACCATCGCCACGCACTCGGTGATCAACACCGGCAACAGGATCAGCAACGTACCGTTGACCCCGACCGCCGCCAGATCCTGACGTCCGAGCAACACCAGCCCGAGCTGCGCCACCAGCCCGCCGATGATCGCCAGCGGCCAGTCGAGCAGCAACGTCACGGCGGTCATGCCGATGAAGTGATAAGAAACCCCGGTGTCGAAATCCCTGCGCACCATCCACAGCAGAAACAAGGCGAACACGGTGCCGAACAGCAGATGCTGACGACGACTGTCGCTGAACAACTCGACCCACGGCGCACGACAGATCGCCCACAACAGCACCGGCAGGTAAATCAGCCAGCCGAGTGTCAGGCTCGTCGAGGACAGCAGTTCTGCACCGATCATGAATCCCTTACCTTCTCCATGGGTTTGATTCCTTCATCGGAGTCTACACCGCCCTCTTCCAGGCATCAGCCGATGCAAAGCTTTCTGCTTGTCGCATTTGAACGCTAAGCTTGGCCTATGGATGACTCAGATTACTTACGCCTGCTGACCATCGCGGCCGAGCAAGCCAACGCGTTCCTGTCCAATGCCCGCAAATGGGAGCGTGAGCGTTGGGTCTGCCAGCGCCTGCTGCAAGGCTTGAACATTCCCTACCGTGTCGATGAGTTCGCCCCCGCCGGCGAGCCGCCGGACGTGCTGTTTCGCGATGCCAATTTCGAAGTGTTCTTCGTTCTCGATGAAGGGCGCCGGCTCAACGACGAATGGCGCGATGAACTGCAACGCCGCCGCAGTGCGTTTTCCCTCAGCCAGTTGGTGCGTCGTGAAGCCAAGCCACGGCGGATCCCGGCCAATGAATTCTTACTGCGACTGGCGCCGACCTTGCGCAAAAAAGCGCACAACTACAAGGAACGCGGCATGGACCTGGGCGAACTGGACATCATTGCCTTCGCCAGCCTCAAGCGCGAGGTGCTGGACCTCAACAGCCACTTCCCTCCGCCCACCGAATATCTGCGTCAGGGTTGGCGCTCGCTGTCGCTGGTCGGCCCGACCTTCGCCCGGGTGCTGTTCGCCCATCCCGATGCGCCGGACTTTCTGCGCAGCAACCTCGGTCGCAGTATCGTCTTCGATGTCGGGATCAGCCTGTGACGCCGCTGCAGCAGTTGATTGCCGACGTCCCGCAGACTGGCCGCGTACGCTGGATCGGCGTGCGCCCCGAGTCTCGCGGCCCGATGATCGAGCTCGACGCCGTCGAGGCACGGCTCGAAGCCGGATTGACCGGTGACCACGCCCGCCCCGGCGTGCGCAACGCGCGGCAAGTAACGTTGATTCAGTTCGAACACCTGGCGGTCATCAGCGCGTTGATGGGCCGGCCTGAAGATCAACCCGTGAGGCCTGAAGACCTGCGGCGCAATCTGGTCATCAGCGGCATCAATCTGTTTAGACTGAAGGGTCGGCGCTTTCGCATCGGTCAGGCAATATTCGAGACCACCGGTTGGTGCCAGCCCTGCGCGCGCCTGCAAAACGACCTCGGTCCCGGCACCTTTCAAGCGGTGCGCGGGCATGGCGGAATTACCGCGCGGGTGTTACAAAGCGGGATCATTCGCCTCGACGACGGTGTGTCTGTCGAACCGGTTCCGGACAGCGGCTATGCTGCGTTCAACCCCGGTTGAAAACCGCTGTAGCTTCTGCACATTCAGCAACGTCTACCTGACGAGGCCTTTATGACCAGCCGCCTGAACCCCGAAGACCAAAAGCATGTCGAAGAGTACCTGCAACTGTCCCAACACCGTGTCGAGCGCCGGCCTTTTCGGCCGTGGATGCTCCTGGTGCTGGTGCTGGCAGTGACCATTGGTCTGGGCCTGCTGAGCCGACTTATCAGTTACCTGACGCTATGAGCAGCATTGCGCTCGCGAAGGTGATTGCACCGATTTCCTTTAAAAACCTTGCGAGTGATCCCTATGTCCCATCGTATTGTTATTGTCGGCGGCGGCGCCGGCGGTCTGGAGTTGGCTACCCGTCTGGGTAAGACTCTGGGCAAGCGCGGCACGGCCAGTGTGATGCTGGTCGACGCGAACCTGACGCACATCTGGAAGCCTCTGCTGCACGAAGTGGCCGCCGGATCGCTGAACTCTTCCGAGGATGAACTCAACTATGTTGCCCAGGCGAAATGGAACCACTTCGAGTTCCAGCTGGGGCGCATGAGCGGGCTTGATCGCGCGCAGAAAAAAATCCAGCTGGCCGCCACCTACGACGAGAACGGCGTAGAGCTGGTTCCCGCGCGTGAAGTAGCCTACGACTCGCTGGTGATCAGCGTCGGCAGCACCACCAACGATTTCGGCACCCAGGGCGCAGCGCAGCACTGCCTGTTCCTCGACACCCGCAAACAGGCCGAACGCTTTCACCAACAATTGCTCAATCACTACCTGCGCGCACATGCCGGGCAGACCGATGTGATCGAACAGATCAGCGTGGCGATCGTTGGTGCCGGCGCCACAGGCGTCGAGCTGGCGGCAGAACTGCACAACGCCGCACATGAACTGGCCGCTTACGGCCTCGACCGGATCAAACCGGAGAACATGCACATCACCCTGATCGAAGCCGGCCCACGGGTGTTGCCAGCCCTGCCGGAGCGCATCAGCAGCCCGGTGCACAAGACTCTGGAGAAACTCGGGGTCAACGTGATGACCAACGCTTCGGTCAGCGAAGTGACCGCCGACAGCCTGATCACCGCCGATGGCAACGTGATCAAGGCCAGCCTGAAAGTCTGGGCTGCCGGGATTCGCGCGCCGGGTTTCCTCAAGGACATCGACGGTCTGGAAACCAACCGTATCAATCAACTGCAAGTGCTGCCGACGTTGCAGACCACCCGCGACGAAAACATTTTCGCCTTCGGTGACTGCGCCGCCTGCCCGCAACCGGGTTCGGATCGCAACGTGCCGCCGCGTGCGCAAGCCGCGCACCAACAAGCTTCGTTGCTGGCCAAGTCGCTGAAGCTGCGTATCGAAGGCAAAACCCTGCCGGAGTACAAGTACACCGACTACGGCTCGCTGATTTCGCTGTCGCGTTTTTCGGCTGTGGGTAACTTGATGGGTAACCTGACCGGCAGTGTGATGCTGGAGGGCTGGCTGGCGCGGATGTTTTACGTGTCGCTGTACCGCATGCACCAGATGGCACTGTACGGACCGTTCCGCACGGCGATGCTGATGCTGGGCAGCAAGATCGGTCGCGGCACCGAGCCACGCTTGAAGCTGCATTGATCTAAAACTGTGGGAGCGGGCTTGCTCGCGAAGAGGTTGTGTCATTCAACATTCATGTCGACTGATACACAGCTTTTCGCGAGCAAGCCCGCTCCCACACTGTTTTGCGCAGCTCAAAAATCCAGCTCACTCCTGCAATCGATCTCTGCACATCAGAGCTGGAAGCGCCGCACCATGCCTTGCAGCGCGTTGGCCAGTTGCGACAGTTGGTGACTCGACGCGCTGGTCTGATCGGCTCCCGCTGCGGAACGGACTGACAGGTCGCGAATATTCACCAGATTACGATCCACTTCCCGCGCGACTTGCGCCTGCTCCTCCGCCGCACTGGCAATCACCAGATTGCGCTCATGAATCTCATGCACTGACGCGGTGATGGTTTCCAGCGCCTCCCCCGCGCGCTCGGCCAACGCCAGCGTGGATGTAGCCCGCGCAGCGCTGGCCTGCATCGAATCCAGCGCCAGGCTTGAACCGGTGCGCATGCCCTGCACCATCTGCTCGATCTCCTGCGTCGATTGCTGAGTGCGATAGGCCAGCGCCCGCACCTCATCGGCAACCACCGCAAAACCGCGTCCGCTCTCCCCTGCGCGTGCTGCCTCAATGGCCGCGTTGAGCGCAAGCAGGTTGGTCTGCTCGGCAATCGCACGGATCACATCCAGCACTTTGCCGATGTCCTGTGACTGGTTGGCCAGCGATTGCACCAACTCGCCGGTGTGCTGCACGTCGCTGGCCAGCGCATTGATGGCCGACGCGGTGTCACCGACCCGCGCCTGCCCCAGTTGCGCCGACTCACTGGATTGACGGGTGGCATCGGACGTCGACACCGCGTTGCGCGCGACTTCTTCAACCGCCGTGGTCATTTCATTGACCGCCGTGGCGGCCTGTTCGATTTCGTTGTTCTGCTGCTGCAGGCCTTGTGTGCTGTCGAGCGTCACCGCGTTGAGCTCATCGGCAGCGGTGGCCAATTGCGTGGCCGAACCGCTGATGCCTTGCAGCGTTTCCCGCAGGTTCTGCTGCATGGTTGCCAGCGCCTTGAGCAAACGGCTGACTTCATCGTTACCGTGGGTTTCGATCGGTCGGGTCAGGTCGCCTTGGGCCACACTTTCGGCAGCGCTGACGGCGCTGCTCAGCGGACGGACGATGCTGCGGGTGAGCAACATCGCCAGCGCCACCGTGGCCAGCGCCGCCAGCGCGATGAACAGACTGACGATGGTGCGTGAGGTCTGATAGTGGTCAGCGGATTTCTGACTTTCCGCGGCAACCTGCCTGGCGAAAAGATCCGCGAGGTCATTGAGCTGCTTGCCGGAACCGTCGACCACGGTCTTCATATCAACCAGCAACAGTTTGGTCAGCTCGTCACGCTGGCCTTGATCGGCCAGGGTGAAGGATTGCGCGATGCCGGTGCGATACGCGGCGAAGGTTTTTTTGAACTGGCCATAGAGCTGCTGGCCTTCCGCCGTGGTGACCAGTTTGTCGTAGGCGGCGATCTTCTCGCTCAGCTCCTTGTCGCGGGTATCCATCTGGCTGCGGTAAGTCGCGACGTTCTGCGGATCCTGATCAAGCGCCATGCGCAGGGAAATCGTGCGGATCCGCAACATCAGCTCGCGAATCTCGTCACCGCCGCGAATGCTCGGCAACCACTGGCTCTCTACCGCGACCTCACTGTCACGGATGCTCGACATCTGCCCCAAAGCGAATACGCCGAGCAACGCCACCAAGACCGCGATCAGGGCGAAACCCAGTGCGGCACGTGGAGCAATATTCAACTGACGAAGCAACATGACGGACGCCCTTATTCTTGTATTGGCCAGATTGAAGGGGCGAACAGCGGCAGTCCCCTCTCGTTAGCGGGCTATCGGCAAGTTGTACGATGACTTGAAGGGAATTGTCTTTCGCGGGGACAAAAAAAATCCCCGTATCTTTCGATACGAGGATTTTTAATATGGTCGGGGTAAGGGGATTCGAACTCCTGACATCCTGCTCCCAAAGCAGGCGCGCTACCGGACTGCGCTATACCCCGGTAAAAAAAAGGCGACCTTTCAAAGATCGCCTTCTTCGATCAGCGCTTTTGGCCTCTGATCTTAAGATTCGATCCCAGTGTTACCTGGTTTCAAAAATGGTGGGTCGTGTGGGATTCGAACCTACGACCAATTGGTTAAAAGCCAACTGCTCTACCAACTGAGCTAACGACCCAAAAATGGTCGGGGTAAGGGGATTCGAACTCCTGACATCCTGCTCCCAAAGCAGGCGCGCTACCGGACTGCGCTATACCCCGGTTTGAAATTGGCTCCGTGACCAGGACTCGAACCTGGGACCCAATGATTAACAGTCATTTGCTCTACCGACTGAGCTATCACGGAACTACATATTTCAATTTACAACGGTGAAACTTACAGCTCTTAGACTTCCGTTCGCATCGCTGCGTTCGTGTGTCTGAGGCGCGCTATTCTACAACCTAGAACACCTCTGTCAACCCCCTAAATCGCTTTCAAGTTAATGATTTGCAACTTATTTCAGATTTCAGCTCAGTGAGCTGAGATGCTGCGGGTGACTGACTGCGGGGCGCACTTTACAAGCCTTTTCCTTAGACTTCAACAGCCTAACGAAAAAAAGGCCTCGCAAAGCGAGGCCTTCCTTATTTCATTGGCGTTGCCGCTCAGTCGAAAACGATTTCGTCGTTCACGACATTGCCGGTTGCTGTATCGCCCGGCAGGAAATGCCCCGACAGGATCAACTGCGCCAACGGGTTTTCGATCCAGCGCTGGATCGCACGCTTGAGAGGACGCGCGCCATAAACCGGGTCGTAACCCACGGCAATCAGCTTGTCCATCGCTTCCGGGCTCAGTTCCAGCTTCAGCTCGCGCTCGGCCAGACGACTGCGCAGACGGCCCAACTGGATCTCGGTAATCCCCGCGATCTGATCCCGCGCCAGTGGCTCGAAGATCACCACTTCGTCGACCCGGTTGATGAACTCGGGACGGAAGTGCGACGTCAGCGCGTCCATCACCGCTGCACGCTGGGCCTCACGATCACCGACCAGTTCCTGGATCTGCGACGAACCGAGGTTCGAGGTCATGACGATCACGGTATTGCGGAAATCCACCGTGCGTCCGTGGCTGTCGGTCAGCCGTCCATCCTCAAGCACTTGCAGCAGGATGTTGAATACATCCGGATGCGCCTTCTCGACCTCGTCCAGCAGGATCACCGAGTAAGGCTTGCGGCGCACCGCTTCGGTCAGGTAACCGCCCTCCTCGTAACCCACGTAGCCTGGTGGCGCCCCGATCAGCCGCGCCACGGAATGTTTCTCCATGAACTCGGACATGTCGATCCGCACCATTGCCTCTTCGGTATCAAAGAGGAATTCGGCCAGCGCCTTGCACAGCTCGGTTTTACCGACACCGGTCGGGCCGAGGAACATGAACGAGCCGCTTGGACGATTCGGATCCGCCAGCCCGGCACGCGAGCGCCGTACCGCGTTGGCGACCGCGACCACCGCCTCGTCCTGACCAATCACACGCTGATGCAACAGGCTTTCCATCTTCATCAGCTTGTCGCGCTCGCCTTCGAGCATTTTCGACACCGGAATACCGGTCCACTTCGACACGACTTCGGCGATTTCCTCTTCGGTCACCTTGCTGCGCAGCAACTGGTTTTCGCTCTTGCCGTGCTGATCGACCATTTGCAGGCTGCGTTCCAGATCCGGGATCACCCCGTACTGCAATTCGGCCATGCGGTTGAGGTCGCCTTTACGGCGCGCCGCTTCCAGCTCCTGACGCGACTGCTCGATCTTTTGCTGAATCTGCGCCGAACCCTGTACCTCGGCTTTTTCCGAGTTCCAGATTTCTTCCAGATCCGAGTACTCACGCTCGAGGCGGACGATTTCTTCCTGGAGTTTTTCCAGGCGTTTCATCGCCGCTTCATCGCTTTCTTTCTTCAGGGCCTGAGATTCAACCTTGAGCTGAATCAGGCGACGCTCCAGACGATCCAGCACTTCCGGCTTGGAGTCGATCTCCATGCGAATACGGCTGGCGGCCTCGTCAATCAGGTCGATGGCCTTGTCCGGCAACTGCCGGTCAGTGATGTAGCGATGGCTGAGCTTGGCCGCGGCGATGATCGCGCCATCGGTGATCGCCACTTTATGGTGAACCTCATAACGCTCCTTGAGGCCACGCAGAATGGCGATGGTGTCTTCTTCGCTCGGCTCGTCCACCAGCACTTTCTGGAAACGCCGTTCGAGGGCCGCATCCTTCTCTATATATTGGCGGTACTCGTTGAGCGTGGTTGCGCCGACGCAGTGCAGCTCCCCCCGCGCCAGTGCCGGTTTGAGCATGTTGCCGGCATCCATCGAGCCTTCGCCCTTACCGGCGCCGACCATGGTGTGCAGTTCGTCGATGAACAGAATGATCTGCCCTTCCTGCTTCGACAGCTCATTGAGCAACGCTTTCAGGCGTTCCTCGAACTCACCGCGATACTTGGCACCGGCAATCAGCGCGCCCATGTCCAGCGACAGCAGACGTTTGCCCTTGAGGCCGTCCGGCACTTCGCCGTTGATGATGCGCTGGGCCAGACCTTCGGCAATCGCGGTTTTACCCACGCCAGGTTCGCCGATCAGCACCGGGTTGTTCTTGGTGCGACGCTGCAGAACCTGAATGGTGCGGCGAATTTCGTCGTCACGGCCGATCACCGGATCGAGCTTGCCGTCTTCGGCGCGCTTGGTCAGGTCGACGGTGTATTTGTCCAGCGCCTGACGCGACTCTTCGTGGTTGGCGTCATTTACCGCCTCACCACCGCGCAGGTTGTTGATCGCGTTTTCCAGGGCTTTCTTGCTCACGCCCTGGCCGAGCAGCAGTTTGCCAAGCTTGCTGTTCTCGTCCATCGCGGCGAGCAGCACCAACTCGCTGGAAATGAACTGGTCGCCCTTCTGCTGAGCCAGGCGATCAGCCTGATTGAGCAGGCGCGCCAGATCCTGCGACATGTTGACGTCGCCGGTCGGGTTCTGGATTTTCGGTAATTGGTCGAGCTCTTTGGTCAGCTCTTTGCGCAAGCTGTTGACGTCGAAGCCGACTTGCATCAACAGGGGTTTGATCGAACCACCCTGCTGTTCAAGCATGGCTTGCATCAAATGCGCCGGCTCGATGGCCGGATGATCGTGGCCAACGGCCAGGGATTGGGCGTCGGACAACGCCAACTGTAATTTGCTGGTTAAACGGTCTATACGCATGGGTCACCTTCCTTTTGAGCAGGCCGGACCTAAAAACCATCCTGAATAAAGAAACCTGCCAGATACCACTGTAGATGCGGTCGATTCTGGGAGATTCAAGCGTCAGCGAGTTGATTCAGGTCAGGCAAGTCTAGCGGGTGAGCCAGACAAGGGAGGCGAAACGGCCAGTGCGCGACGCACGGCGGTAAGAAAAGAAGCGCGGGTCGGTCACGGTGCAGAAACCGCCACCATAAACCGCAGTGACACCGCGTTCAGCCAGACGCAGGCGCGCCAGTAGATAGATATCAGCCATGAACTTGCCAGCATTGTGACTGGGCACGAAGGCTGCTGCCGCTGCCGGCAGTTGCTTGACGAAGACTTCGCGGACTTCCGGGCCGACTTCAAAGGCCTTCGGGCCAATGGCCGGGCCGAGCCAGACCAGTACGTCCGCCGCAGCGGTGTCGAGATGATCGAGAGTGGCTTGCAGTACGCCCGCCGCCAAACCGCGCCAACCAGCGTGAGCCGCCGCGACGCGAGTACCGGCACGGTTGCAGAACAACGCCGGCAGGCAATCTGCGGTCATCGCCGTGCAGGCAATCCCGGGAGTCGCCGTCCAACTGGCATCGGCGGTGGCAACCACGCCCGGATCAGCATGAGCCACGGCAGTCCCGTGTACTTGCTGCAACCAGGCAGGCTTTATCGAGAAGTGTTCGGTCAGACGCCGACGATTCTCGGCGACTGCTTCCGGGCGATCATCGACATGATCGCCCAGATTGAGGCTGTCGAACGGCGCCTCGCTGACACCCCCCTCGCGGGTGGTGACACAGGCGCTGACGCTGGCCGGCGCAGGCCAGTCCGGCGTCAGCCAGTTCATCCGACGAATGCCTCGCGATCCTGCTTGAGCAGGGTCAGCAGCCAGACGAAGTCTTCCGGCAGCGGCGATTCCCAGCTCATGCGCTCACCGGTGGTCGGATGATCCAGCTCAAGGAAGCGCGCGTGCAGGGCCTGACGCGGGAAGTGCTTGAGCGACTCGACCATGGTCGGGTTCGCGGCAGGCGGAATGCGGAAACGACCGCCGTACGCCGGGTCGCCGACCAACGGGAAGTTGATGTGCGACATGTGCACACGAATCTGATGGGTCCGGCCGGTTTCCAGTTTGACCCGCACATGCGTGTGGGACCGGAAACGCTCCAGCACGCGGTAATGACTGACGGCCGGCTTGCCGCCTTCCATCACTGCCATGCGCTGGCGCTGCTGACCATGACGGCCGATCGGGGCGTTGATCTTGCCCCCGGCGGTCACGACACCGATCACGATGCACTCGTAGATCCGGCTGACGCTGCGGCTTTGCAGCTGGGCAACGAGCTTGGTCTGCGCCTGAATGGTCTTGGCCACCACCATCAGACCGGTGGTGTCCTTGTCCAGGCGATGCACGATACCGGCGCGCGGGACATTGATGATGTCCGGCACGTGGTGCAGCAAGGCATTGAGCAAGGTGCCATCGGCGTGGCCGGCAGCCGGGTGCACCACCAGGCCCGCAGGCTTGTTGATCACCAGGATGTCGTCGTCTTCATAGACGATGTCGAGCTCGATGTCCTGGGCGATCCACTCGCCCTGGGCTTCCTGCTCGGCAGTCAGCTCAAGGACGGCACCGCCATGCACGATGTCGCGCGGGCGGATGACCGCCCCGTCCACAGTCAGGCGACCTTCTTTGATCCAGGCGGAAAGGCGCGAGCGTGAGTGCTCAGCGAAGAGTTGGGCGGCGACTTGATCGAGGCGTTGGCCGCCCAAATCGGACGGCACCTCTGCGCGAAGTTCAATTTTATCGGACATGCTCTGACTGGCGTCGGCACAGCCTTTGGTTTCGGCTGCGCGCTTGTGGTTAAATACGGCGTCTTTTGCCCCGAGGCTTTTCAACGGGGCGCTCATCATAACAGGACGGCCCCGCCCAAGACAGCGGCCGTCATAGGGACGCAAGCCGCCATGCAAGTGAAACACCTGCTGCTGATCGCCATCCTCGCATTGACCGCTGCTTGCTCATCGAAGGAAGTCGTAGACGAAAACCTCAGCGAAGCCGAGCTGTATCAGCAGGCTCAGACTGACCTGGACAACAACAGCTACACCAGCGCCACAGCCAAGCTGAAGGCCCTGGAGTCGCGTTATCCGTTCGGTCGCTACGCCGATCAGGCACAGCTGGAGTTGATCTACGCCAACTACAAGAACGCCGAGCCGGAAGCTGCAAAGTCCGCCGCCGAGCGTTTCATTCGTTTGCATCCGCAGCATCCGAACGTGGATTACGCGTACTACTTGAAAGGTCTGACCTCTTTCGACCAGGACGTCGGCCTGCTGGCGCGCTTCCTGCCGCTGGACATGACCAAGCGTGACCCGGGCGCTGCCCGCGACTCGTACAACGAGTTCGCACAGCTGACCAGCCGCTACCCGAACAGCCGCTACGCGCCGGACGCCAAGCAGCGCATGATTTACCTGCGCAACCTGCTGGCGGCCTACGAAATCCACGTCGCCGACTACTACCTGACCCGTCAGGCTTATGTAGCCGCTGCCAACCGTGGCCGTTACGTGGTGGAAAACTTCCAGGAAACCCCATCGGTCGGCGACGGCCTGGCGGTGATGACCGAGGCTTACCAGCGTTTGCACCTGGACGATCTGGCCGCCACCAGTCTGGAAACCCTGAAGCTCAACTATCCGAACCACCCAAGCCTGCAGGACGGTCAGTTCGTGCCATCGGTCGCCGAAGCCGACAACCGTTCGTTCCTGAGCAAGGCTACTCTGGGCCTGATCGAATCGCGTCCGCCGCTGCCGCCGGGAGAAACCCGCGCCAACCAGGACGTGCAGAAGCAGTTCCAGGACGCGAAAGACGCGATCCCGAACGAGCTCAAGCCTAAAGACGAAAACGGTGACGTCATTGAAGAAGAACATCACGAGGCTGAAGGCAACAACGAAGACCGTTCGTGGTTCAGCTACATGACCTTCGGCGTGTTCGACTGATCACACCGGGTGGCACAAAAAAGGGAGATCCGCGGATCTCCCTTTTTCATTACCGCACATTAATAGTCTGTGCGCTTGCCGACTCCTTGGCTAAACTGCCGAATCATTCGCCGAAAAGCCGCCCATCATGCTTCGTTTACTGTTCTGGATTGTCCTGATTTTCGCTGCGGTATGGCTGTGGCGCAAATTCAAGGCGCCCGCCGCTTCCGCCCAGTCGCCCCGCGCGCAAGACGCCGCGCCGATGGTGCGCTGCGCCCATTGCGGCGTGCACCTGCCGCGTGATCGCGCGCTGAACCTTCAGCAACAGTGGTATTGCAGCCAGGCTCACCTTGAGCAAGGCCCGGGCACCAGTGATCGCTGAGGCCGCCCACGCCGACAGTAAACAGGCGCAGCGCCTGCTGCGCCTGTATCATCTCTACCGTTTGAGCGTCGGCATCACCCTGGTGTTGCTGATCTCCAGCAACATGGACAACCGCCTGCTGACGTCGGCCGACGACGACCTGCTGCGCAGCGGCAGCTGGTTATATCTGGTGCTGAATATTCTGCTGGTGGTGTTCCTGGAGAACACCCGCCGCCCGGCGCAGTTGTTCACCCTGGCCTTGGTCGATGTGCTGTTGCTGTGCGGCCTGTTCTACGCGGCGGGCGGCGTGGCCAGCGCCATCGGCAACCTGTTGATTGTCTCGGTGGCGATCGCCAACACCCTGCTGCGCCGGCGCATCGGCCTGCTGATTGCCGCCATCGGCGCACTCGGCATTGTCGGCTCCAGCTTTCTGCTGGGCTTCAGTCACCCCCTGAGCGCCAATGACTATCTGCAAGCCGGGACCCTCGGCGCTTTGTGTTTTGCCGCATCGTTGCTGGTCCAGGGCCTGATCCGGCGTCTGGAAGTCAGCGAAAATCTCGCCGAACAGCGTGCCAGCGAAGTCACCAGTCTTGAAGCCCTCAACGCCCTGATTCTGCAACGCATGCGCACCGGCATCCTGGTGCTCGACGAACAGCGCCGGGTACAGCTGGCCAATCACAGCGCGAAAAATCTGTTGGCCCAGTCGCATCTTGAAGGGCATTTGATCAGCGACTACTCGCCGGCATTGGTCGAGCGTCTGCAGCTGTGGCTGAGCAACCCGACCCTGCGCCCGCAGAGCCTGAAGATCCCCGGCAACGGCCTGGAACTGCAACCCAGCTTCATCGCCCTCGACCAGAGTCCCAACCAGCAAACCCTGGTGTTCCTCGAAGATCTGGCGCAAATCGCTCAGCAAGCCCAGCAGCTCAAACTCGCCGCACTGGGGCGTCTGACTGCCGGCATCTCCCATGAAATCCGCAATCCACTGGGCGCCATCAGTCATGCCGCGCAGCTATTGGCGGAGTCCGAGGAACTCGATAGCGCCGATCGGCGTCTGACGCAGATCATTCAAGACCACTCCCAGCGCATGAACCGAGTCATCGAAAACGTCCTACAACTGTCGCGCCGCCAGCAAAGCGCTCCGCAACGGCTGGATCTCAAACCGTGGCTGGAACACTTTGTTGCCGAGAGCCGCGAGCAGGCGAGCGAGCGCCAGTCGATTCATTTGCGGATCAATTCCGGGGACTTCATCACGTTGATGGATCCCGACCAGCTCACGCAGATTCTCGACAATCTGTTACGCAACGGCTGGCGGCACAGCGCCCTGCTGCACCAGCAGGCCGAAGTCTGGCTGGCGCTGTTCGTCGACCCCGACAGCCAGCTGGCGGTGCTCGAAGTGCAGGACAACGGCCCCGGTGTCCCGTCCGATCAGCAGGCGCATCTGTTCGAACCGTTCTTCACCACCAGCAGCCAAGGCACCGGCCTTGGGCTTTATCTGTCCCGTGAGCTGTGCGAAAGCAACCAGGCGCGCCTAGACTTCAAACCACGCCAAGGCGGCGGCTGCTTTCGCATCACCTTTGCTCACGGACGGAAACAAAGTTGAACACGAGCCCACGGCAAAAAATCCTCATCGTCGACGACGAACCGGATATCCGCGAACTCCTGGAAATCACCCTGGGACGGATGAAACTCGACACCTTCAGTGCTCGCAACCTCGGCGAAGCCCAGGCACTGTTGCAGCGCAATGCGTTCGACCTGTGCCTGACCGACATGCGCCTGCCCGACGGCACGGGGCTGGACCTGGTGCAGCACATCCAGCAACGTTATCCACAACTGCCGGTGGCGATGATCACCGCGTATGGCAGCCTGGAAACCGCGATTAATGCGTTGAAGGCCGGGGCCTTCGACTTCCTCACCAAACCGGTTGATCTCACGCGCCTGCGTGAACTGGTCAGCACCGCACTGCGCATGCCGGCGGCGGGTGGCGCTGTATCGTCGATAGATCGGCGCCTGCTTGGCGACTCGCAGCCCATGCGCGACCTTCGCAAACAGATCGACAAACTGGCGCGCAGTCAGGCACCGGTCTACATCAGCGGCGAATCGGGCAGCGGCAAAGAGCTGGTCGCGCGGTTGATCCACGAACAAGGGCCGCGCGCGCAACAGCCGTTTGTACCGGTCAACTGCGGGGCGATCCCTTCAGAGCTGATGGAGAGCGAATTTTTTGGCCATCGCAAAGGCAGCTTTACCGGCGCGGTGGACGACAAACCGGGGCTGTTTCAGGCCGCGCACGGCGGCACCCTGTTTCTCGATGAAGTGGCGGATCTGCCGCTGTCGATGCAAGTCAAGCTGCTGCGGGCGATTCAGGAAAAAGCCGTGCGCAGCGTCGGCGGCCAGCAAGAAACCGTGGTCGATGTGCGCATTCTGTGCGCCACACACAAAGACCTGGAAGCGGAAGTCGCCGCCGGGCGCTTTCGCCAGGACCTGTATTACCGCTTGAATGTGATCGAACTGCGCGTGCCGTCCCTGCGCGAACGGCGCGACGACATCGAAGTGCTGGCCACGCACATGCTCCAGCGTCTGGCCAGCAACAGTGGCCAGCCGGCAGCCCAATTGCACCCGCAAGCGCTTGAAGCACTGAAGCGTTATCGTTTTCCCGGAAATGTGCGAGAACTGGAGAATGTCCTCGAACGCGCGCACACGCTGTGCGAAAACCAGGTGATCGAGGCTGCGGATTTGCGCTTGAGCGAAGGCAATTGCGCAGTCGAGGACGGTATTGCCGACCTGACGCAAATCGACAACCTTGAGGATTATCTGGAGAACGTCGAGCGCAAGCTGATCCTGCAGGCGCTGGAGGAAACGCGCTGGAATCGCACGGCGGCGGCGCAGCGCTTGAGTTTGTCGTTCAGGTCGATGCGTTATCGGCTGAAGAAACTCGGTCTGGATTGAGGGCCCCTTCGCGAGCAAGCCCGCTCCCACATTGGATTTTGTGATCGACAAAGATCAACTGTGGGAGCGAGCCTGCTCGCGAAAGCGATCTGCCAGGCTACAGAGAAATATCTGACTAAATGCGACCTTCAGGCGCATACGGCGCCGGATCGATAATCGGCGCACGCCCCAGCATCGTATCGGCAAACAACTGACACGACGCCGGCGCCAGCACCAGGCCATTGCGGTAATGCCCGCAGTTCAGCCACAACCCCCCAAACCCCGGCACGCGGCCGATATACGGGATTCCCTCAGGCGAGCCCGGGCGCAAACCGGCCCAGTGCCCCACCACTTCGGCCTCCGCCAGCGCCGGCAGCAGCTCGACCGCCGAAGCCTTGAGGCTCTGCAACGCGACATCGGTCGGGGTCTTGTCGTAGCCTTCGTGCTCCAGCGTACTGCCGATCAGAATGTGCCCGTCACGACGCGGAATCGCATAACGCCCCTTGGCCAGCACCATGCTCGGCAGGAAATCCGCTGCGCACTTGTAGAGAATCATCTGGCCCTTGACCGGCTCCACCGGCAGCGTCAGGTCCAGCGTCTTGAGCAGATCACCGCTCCATGCCCCGGCCGTCAGCACCACCTGATCGCCACTGATCACGCCTTTGGACGTCTCGACGCCAACCACCCGCTCGCCTTCGCGAACAAACCCGCTGACTTCGCATTGCTCGTGAATCGTCACGTTCGGCAGCGCCAGCAAAGCGGCTTTCAATGATTTGACCAGACGCGGGTTACGCACATTGGCCACATCGGCCATGTAGATTGCCCGGGAGAACCCGCCGCCCAACACCGGCACTGCGTCGTGCGCCGCCGAGATATCAACAGCCCGCAGCGGACGGTTTTCCCGCTCGGCCCAAGCCAGCGCCTCGGCTTCATCCTCCAGATCCAGCCAATACAGGCCGGTGGTGTGCACTTCGGGATCAACCCCGGTATCGGCAAACAGCCGCTCGCCCAGCTGTGGATAAAAATCCTGCGACCAATGCGCCAGCGCGGTGACTGCCGGGCTGTAGCGCCACGGGTACAGCGGTGAAACGATACCGCCGCCCGCCCAGGACGATTCCTGGCCGACGTTCGAGCGATCCAGCAGCACCACGCTGCGCACTTCGGAGGCGAGGTTGTAGGCGGTCAGCAGGCCAATCACCCCGCCACCGACAATCACCACTTGCTGTTGCCTGGTCATGTTTGATCCAACCGTAAAAAAGACAGTGGGCGCAAAAAGGCGCCCTTAAGAAGGTACCTCAGCGGCCCCAGCAATCCTTGGTGGTCAGCCCGGTGGTAGCGTTGTTCATGCTTCTGACGCCGGTGTTGGTCAGGGTGAAGTCCCCGCACTTGTCGGTGGCCATGGCAGTGCCGGCCTTGCGGGTGGCCGTCAGCAGGAAGGTCTGATCAGCGATCGTCGGGGTGATGGTATAGAAATCATTGCCCGCGCTCAGACCGGTGATACCGGTGTAGACGTTGTTTTTGGTATAGAAACGCTCGAGGCTCTGCGCCTGCTCCGAGAGCAGCGACACCACTTCGGCGCGCCGGCCCTTTTTCAGGTATTCGGTGTAGCTCGGTGCGGCGATGGTGATGATGATCCCGATGATCGCAATCACGATCATGATTTCGATCAGGGTGAAACCTCGGTTGAATTTGCGCATGCCTCAAACTCTCACTTACTGTATTTGTCGCCACATGATACGACGGCTGCCGCCGCCGGATTTTTCCACCAGTGTGGTGACAGTGCCACTGGAATCGTTGACGATCTTGCGCGTCGCGCCATTGACGATGGCGTTCAGGGTCGGAATCCCGCCGGTGAACACCACGCCGCTGGAAATCGTGTCGTTGCTGTCGACCACGCCATCGGCGTTGGTGTCGAGCACCGCGTAGTTGAGCATCTTACCGCTGAACGCATCGAGTTCGACCAGTTTGCCGGTGCCGAAACTGGCACACGGGTCGGTGGTGTCGACACTGGCGGTGGTAAACACGATGCGTCCGAGCACCAGACTGGCCTGATTGATCACCCGCTCGCCGGTCAGCACGTTGTTGTACACCAATGGCAGGTACCAGCCCTTCTCCCCCGGATAGGTCGTGTCGTTCTGGCTGGTGGTGATGAACTGCCCGGTGCTGCCGGAGAACACTCCAGTCACTGCCTGCGCCTGCAGGCTGCTGACCGTCAGTTGCCCGGAACCGCCGTCGGCATCCCACACCGAATAAAATGCCTGCAGATCCTTGTTGGTCTTGTCGGCGGTCTCGTTGAATTTGCCGGTGCCGACGAAGATCTGTTTGCCCCCCAGCGAATTGTCCGCCAGCAGCGGCTGCGCGGTGATCGGTTGAGTCGCCCCGCCCGCCGTGGTGAACAACGGTTTACCGGAAAACGCCACGCCCCAACTGTCGGTCGATGTCGCGCTCAGATCGAATTTCCACAATCGCCCTTTCAGGTCACCTCCGTAAGCGGCCTGCACCACGTTGGAAGAATTGACCTTGAGCTTCACCGACGACAGGCCATTGGTGGTTTCGGTGCTGTCGATCACGATCTTCTTGATCAACGATCCGTCACGCACATCCAGCACATACAACGCCGCCACCCCGGAGCTGCTGCCATAACCATTGGCAATGAACGCCGCCCAGCGACCATCGGCCAAGCGTGCCACTTCCGGCCGGGCATAGGCGTAACCCAGATCATTGAATGCGTTGGCGGTGTTAGCCGTGGCAGGTGCACTGACTTCCCACAGGGCATTGAGCACATTGCCCGCCGACGCGTCGAACAGTTGCAGCGCATAGAAAGTCTTGCCGCCAGCACCGGTACCGCCGATGGCCAGGGTTTTCCAGGCGCTGTTCATTTGCGCGTCATACACACCGACCTGACCGTCCACCAGAAACTTGTGGCTGACGCCATTGATGTAAGCCGGGTCGGCAATCAGCCGCAGCGACGGCAACACGCTGGACGGCATGTAGGCATAACGCCGGGTGCCGTTAGCCGAGTTGATCACGTTGACGAAACCGTCGTTGGCATTCACCACCAGATTCGAATTCATGTTCGCCGCTTTGGTGGTCAGGTACGTAGTGTAGGTGGTGTCACCCGAAAGGTCGGAGGCGGTTTTGTCGCTGGGCGAGGCCAGCACCAGCGGCGAGTTGATGATGTCGCCGAGCAATACGCTG
Source organism: Pseudomonas sp. G3-39 (assembly GCF_054790485.1). Classification (NCBI taxonomy): domain Bacteria; kingdom Pseudomonadati; phylum Pseudomonadota; class Gammaproteobacteria; order Pseudomonadales; family Pseudomonadaceae; genus Pseudomonas; species Pseudomonas sp. G3-39. Next base: position 5,048,389 of record NZ_CP186497.1, read on the forward strand.
CGCACTTTCAGCCCGGTCTTGTTGGTGCCCTTGCTCCACTCCACCAGATCGCTGCCGCTGATACCGGTGGGCAGGCTCTGGCTGAGCGTCGTCTGTTGGGCTGCGGAAAAGTTGCCATAGGCCAGGGTGACGGCGGCGTTACTGGAGGTGTTCCACGATTGATAGGTTGGAGCGGTCGCGCCCGGCACGATCGTGGTATCGGTGGTCCACAGGGCTGTCGAAGTATTCACCGCGCCGGCCGAGGTGAAGCCGAAAGACTTGATCGTCCCGCGCCAGTCCTTGGGATCGTAGCTGGTCTGGAAATAACTGGTGCCACTGGCCAGCGTGGTACCGCTGGTGACCCCGCTGCCGCCGGAACCGGCCTTGGAAGTGATGTCGCTCAACGCCGAGGACAGCGCGGTGTTGAGACCGGCGCTGTCGGTGGCTTGGTAATACCTGCCCTGCCCGTAAGCGGCGGCGTCCGACAGCATGTCGTTGTCGGCGGTAAAACCCACGGTGTAGGTGTTCATGTTCTGTTTGGGAAAATCCACGGCATTCCAGCTTTTGCCAGCGGCGTCAGTCCCCGTGGAACGCATGTCGATGTCGAAGGCGAATTTGGCAATGTCATCCAGATACAGCGTGTCACCCTCGTTATCGCCATTGAGGTTGTTGCCGTCATTGTTGATACCGTCCCAGTTCGGCAGGCGACTGCCACCCAACGGATCATTGGTGGGAAACGTGCGGTCGTAGGTCGGCAAACCGTCGGTGATCACCACGCCGTAGTTCTTTTGGCAGCGGTACTGAATCGGGCTGGTGTAGGTCGCCGGCGTACTGTTGTAGTAAGGCGCCATACCACGCATGTAGCGGGTGATTTCGTAATAGGTTTCTGCCAGCGGCGTATTGGCCACGGCGCTCAAACCGTTGATCGAAGAAATCAGCGCGTTGTAGTTGGCGTCGGCCTGCGCCTGGGTCACGCTGCCGGAGACCGGGGACAGGTCGCTGATCGATCGCGCGATATATCCGCCATTGCCCGAATTGTTACTGGTGGCCGGATTGAAGGTCGACAGGCCCATGCGCAAGGTACGGTTGCTGGTGACCAGCGCGGTGGACACATTGCGCGCGACGTTGATCCGATAGTCGTTGGGAATTGCCCCGTTGGTGAAGTCGCGGGTGCCGTTGTTGATCGCCAGCCCGACAACGTAGGCGATGTAGTCCCCGGTGTAGCGGGTGTTGCCGCCACCCACCGGATCCGGCAGTTTCAGGCATAGCGGCGCGATACTGTTGTTGTAAAAGGCATAGGCCCCACCGGAACAACCCGAGGTCGGCAGGCTCGAGAGAAACACCGAATCACCAGTGATGGCAGTAGAACTCAGGCACAGTCCGAGCAACGCGTTGCACTGCCGGGCGGGTGTGCGATCAACGCCGGGGTCGAATCCTGGCGCATAAATAATGCTGTTCATACTGCCGGAATCATCAATCAGCAACATCACGTTGGGCGGCACCGCTGCAGCGCTCAACAGTGGCGAGTCGGACGGCGTGAACGCGTAGGCCGGTGCCGCCAGATACAAGCTCAGCAGCATGCCGGTCAATAACGTCCAGCAGCGCTTAATACTTCGCATAGACGCTCTCCACCACACTGCGCGAGGTACCGGCGATACCGACTGCCGTAACTCGATACAGCGTCGCCGAAGTGTTGCTCGGCACGTTGACCGCCGTCAGGGTGGTGCCAATGTTCTGTACACCATAAAAGCCGTTACCGGCAGCGATCCACGTAACTCCGGAAGTCGAATTGAACCCCGCCGCGCTGACCACAGAAGACTCCGCCGGCGGCGCACATTGCGTGGTACTGGCGCACACCGCCAGCGAATAACTGTCGAGTTGCACCGCACTCTCGCCGATGCGCAACGCTGCCTCGGCGGTCTGGAACGACTGATTGCGCAGGCTGACACTGCCGGCCATTTTTTCCTGCAGGTTGGCGCTCTGCATCGACGATAGCCCGATCAAGGTCAGCAGCAACAGAAACACCAGACTGACCAGCAACACCATGCCGCGCTGAGTTTTCCGCTGAGCGAAAGTCATCCTCATCGGCCCGGCCCTCATTGCAAGCGGTTGCGCAAAGCGGCAACCACGTTGAAGGTTTGATTGGCCACCCGGTTGTTCGGGTCGGTGAGGGTCAGGCTCAGGCGCACACTGCGGATGCGCGCCGGGTCACTGGGGTTGGCGCTGTAGGAGGACGCCGCGACGTCAGTGGCGGACGTCGCCAGACCGAACATGACGCTGAACGCACTGACATTGTTCACCAGCACCTGTTGGGTCGGGGTACCGCTGCCGGTGCCCATGAGAATCTGGTTGTTGCTGAAGCTGTAGATCAAGCGGCGGATCGGAAAAGCGATCTGCCCGCTCGCTGCCGCCCGCAACCCGGTATAGGCCGTGGCACTGTTGCGGCAATCGGAGACCACCGTCCAGGTCGGCGTGCCACCACTGCCGCCGACATCGGCGGTAACCAGAGTCAGCTTGAGGTTGCTGTTGTCCCAACTGATCGGGGTGACCTGCGCCGCGTTGAAATCCCCTGCCGAACTCGCGTCAGTAATCGTGCCCAGGCAGCCGAACATGCCGACCATGCGCAGTTCCTGAATCATCTTGCTCAATACGAAGCGCGCATCTTCCTGCATCGCTGCAGCGGTGTTCTGACTGACGTAAGTGTTTTTAGCGGCGAGAAACGTCTGCACCACCCCCAGCACGATGATCAGCCCAAGGGCCAGGGCGATAAGCATTTCGATCAGGCCGAAACCACGATTGGAGTGCTTCATGGCGTGGCCACCGGATCGACCGTTGCACGGCTGGTCAGGACGAAACTGCGCGTGGTACCGGTGGCATTCGCGGCCCGTGAGTCATTCCAGTTGATGGTGATGGTGTACACCCGCTGATTGCGGGTGATCGTGCCGGTGGCGGTTGGCCCGCCGAAATTGACGATGTTGGTGGTAAAATCGTAGAGATCCTGATCGCGGGCGACACTGAGGTTGCCCGAGGTCGGCGGTGTCACCGTGTAATCGGCGGCGGCGTTGGCGCGGATGCGGTCCATCATGTCGTAGGCGATAAAGCTCGCCTGACTGGTCATCCGCGAACTGTCGGTGTACTTCAGCGCATTCACTTGAACAGCTGCCGCGCCCAATATCCCGACGGTCAGAATCAGCAACGCGACCAGCACCTCGATCAGCGACATGCCCTCCTGTGCCTGTGTGCTCCCTGCCCTCATCCGCAACTTCCACCCAATTGAATTCGTCCATTCAGACACACGTTCAGCGTCCTGCTTTGCGTGCCCAACACGTAACTGATGGCCACCGCCGTCGACGGCGCCGCCAAGCCACCCAGATTATTGAAATCCAGTGCGGTCACTCCTGAGGGTAGCGTCAGAGTCGCGCCGCTGCTCATCGCTGGAACAACCCGCAATACATTGGCCGGTGTGCCAGTACTGTCGTAGACCGACAATTCGCCGGTCCACACGCTGCCGCCGGCGCTCGGGCGCAAGCGCGTGGTCACGCCGCGATCAATCGCCTCCAGCCGGGCGTAGTTGATGGCACGCTGCAGGTCGCCCATTTCGGTGTCGGCCTTGCTGCTCTGGATCGAGCGGGTAAAACCCGGCACCGCCAGGGTGATGAGGATCACCATCACCGCTACCGCAGCCAACAACTCGGGCAGCGTGAAACCTTTTGTACGATGATCCATCGATGCCCTCCGTTGCCGTCGGCTATACCTGCTTCTACAAACTAGAACATTCAACCGGCCTGCGTCGGTTGATTTGCCCTGCCCGGCGAAAAGGATCGCGCCGGGCTTCATGCTCCACGGAGGGAGTTGTCATGCCGCAACAGGGTTTCAGCCTGATCGAATTGCTTATGGGACTGGCGATTGGCGCAATTGTTCTGTCGCTGGTCAGCCCGGCGTTCGCCACCTTCACCGAGTCGACCCATCGCGACCAGGCAGCGCGGTCACTGGTTGAGGGCATTCGCAACGCCCGCACCCTGGCCATCACCCGCAATCAGAGCGTGGTTATCCATGGCATCAATGGCGACTGGAGTCAGGGCTGGCGGATCATTCTGGATATCAGCGGCAAGGGGTCGCTGGACAGCAGCAATCCGCTGCTGGTGGAGCATACGAGTGACGGGCGGACACCGATTGTCGGTAATTGGGCGGTCAGTCGTTACGTGCGCTTCAGCAGTCTGGGACAACCGCTGATGCCCGGGCGGGCATTTCAGGCAGGGACATTACATATCTGTTCGGCACGCGAGCCGGTCAGCCAGCGCCAGGTGGTGCTGGCGGCAACCGGTCGGGTGCGCCTGACCAGCGCAAAGGCTGAGCAGGCGCTGTGCCTGAAGGCGAAGAGCGTCAGATCGAACGGACGCGCAGCTCTTTCGGCATCGAGAAGGTGATGTTCTCTTCGCGACCGGCCAGTTCATCGGCACCGGTCGCGCCCCAGGCTTGCAATTGCTGGATCACGCCGCGCACCAGCACTTCCGGTGCGGAGGCACCAGCGGTGATGCCAATGCGCTCGACACCCTCGAACCAGCTCTTCTGCAGGTCTTCGGCGCCGTCGATCAGGTAGGCCGGCGTGGCCATGCGTTCGGCCAGTTCGCGCAGACGGTTGGAGTTGGAGCTGTTCGGACTGCCCACCACCAACACCACGTCGCATTCGTCAGCCAGTTGCTTGACCGCATCCTGACGGTTTTGCGTGGCGTAGCAGATGTCGTCCTTGCGCGGGCCACCGATGGCCGGGAAACGTGTGCGCAGGGCATCGATCACCCGACTGGTGTCGTCCATCGACAGGGTGGTCTGGGTCACGAACGCCAGTTTTTCCGGGTCACGCACTTGCAGTTCAGCGACGTCTTTCTCGTCTTCGACGAGGTAGATCGCGCCGCCATTGCTGGCGTCGTACTGGCCCATGGTGCCTTCGACTTCCGGGTGACCGGCGTGGCCGATCAGGATGCACTCACGGCCGTCGCGGCTGTATTTCGCGACTTCGATGTGCACCTTGGTCACCAGCGGGCAAGTGGCGTCGAATACCTTCAGGCCACGGCCGGCGGCTTCGCTGCGTACGGCTTGAGAAACGCCGTGAGCACTGAAGATTACGATGACGTCGTCCGGCACCTGATCCAGCTCCTCGACGAAGATCGCGCCACGGCTGCGCAGGTCTTCGACGACAAATTTGTTGTGCACCACTTCATGACGCACGTAGATCGGCGGCCCGAAGACTTCCAGGGCGCGGTTGACGATTTCGATCGCCCGGTCCACACCGGCGCAGAAGCCACGGGGGTTGGCGAGTTTGATTTGCATGCTGTGCCTCGTGTCTTGCGCGCAAGAAATAGCGAAAACGGTTGAAAACATTGTGGGAGCGAGCCTGTTGTGGCGAGGGGATTTATCCCCGATCGATTGCGAAGCAATCGTCAAAACAGTCAACGCTTTCCGGTTCTGAATCGCGGTGATCAGATTCGGGGGCGCTTCGCACCCCATCGGGGATAAATCCCCTCACCACAAAAGCCCGCTCCCACAGTGGTTTTGCAGTGTTACTCAGATCGCTTTGACGTTGATGATCTCGACGTCAAAGGTCAGCGTCTTGCCGGCCAGCGGGTGGTTGAAGTCGATGGTCACTTGCGCGTCATCGAACTCTTTCACCACACCCGGCAGCTCAGTATTGGCCGCATCATTGAAGATCACCAGCAAACCCGGCGACAACTCCATGTCGACGAACTGCGAACGCGGGATGATCTGTACGTTTTGCGGGTTCGGCTGGCCGAAAGCGTTTTCCGGCTCGACGGTCAGCGTACGCTTGTCGCCGGCCTTGAAGCCGAACAATGCCGCTTCGAAACCCGGCAGCAGGTTGCCGTCGCCGACCTTGAAGGTCGCCGGAGCCTTGTCGAACGTGCTGTCGACCGTGTCGCCGTTCTCCAGGCGCAATGCAAAGTGCAAAGTGACTTCCGTGTTCTGGCCGATGCGTTGCTCAGCCAATACCTGTTCAGTCATGAACGGCTTCTCCGGTTTTCTTACTTTTGAACATGTCCAGTGCCAGCATCACCGCACCGACGGTGATGGCGCTGTCGGCAAAGTTGAACGCCGGGAAGTACCAGCGGTTCTGCCAGTGCACCAGAATGAAGTCGATCACATGGCCCAGGGCAATGCGGTCATACAGATTGCCCAGCGCACCGCCCAGCACCAGTGCCAGTGCGACAGCCAGCCAGGTATCGTTGCGGCCCAGACGCTTGAGCCAGACCACCAGCACCGCACTGACCACAATCGCGATCAGGGCGAACAGCCAGCGCTGCCAGCCGGAGCTGTCAGCCAGGAAGCTGAAGGCCGCGCCGGTGTTGTAGGCCAGGGTCCAGCTGAAGTAATCGGGAATGATCACGATCTGCTGGAACATTTCGAGCTTGCCTTCGAAGTAGAACTTGCTGGCCTGGTCGATGACCAGAACCAGCAAACTCAACCAGAGCCAGCTCAACCGTCCGAAACGGCCAACGGCGTTAGGCATAGTGACGAACCTCGCCGGCGCCGCTGATGTTGTCGACGCAACGACCGCAGATTTCCGGATGCTCCGGGTTCACGCCGACGTCTTCGCGGCAGTGCCAGCAACGGGCGCATTTCGGGAAGGCCGATTTGACGATCTTCAGTTTCAGGCCGCTGACTTCGGTGGCTACCGCGTCCGCAGGTGCCTGAACGAAAGGTGCCACGCTGGCAGTGGAGGTGATCAATACAAAGCGCAGCTCGTTGCTCAGCTTGGCCAGGTCGGCACTCAGCGCCTCTTCGGCGAACAGCGTCACTTCGGCCTGCAGGTTGCCACCGACGGCTTTGGCCGCACGCTGGATTTCCATCTCTTTGTTGACCGCTACCTTCACTTCCATGATGCGATCCCAGTACGCGCGACCCAGCTCGAAGCCTTCCGGCAACTCGGTCAGACCTTCGTACCAGGTGTTGAGCATCACCGATTCGTTGCGCTCGCCCGGCAGGTACTGCCACAGCTCGTCGGCGGTGAACGCGAGGATCGGCGCGATCCAGCGCACCAGCGCTTCGGAGATGTGGAACAGCGCGGTCTGGCACGAGCGACGTGCCTTGCTGTCGGCGCCGGTGGTGTACTGGCGATCCTTGATGATGTCGAGGTAGAAACCACCCAGCTCCTGCACGCAGAAGTTGTGGATCTTCGAGTAGACGTTCCAGAAACGGTATTCGCCGTAGTGCTCTTGCAATTCGCGTTGCAGCAGCAGCGTGCGATCCACGGCCCAGCGATCCAGTGCGAGCATGTCTTCAGCCGGCAGCAGGTCGGTGGCCGGGTTGAAACCGGTCAGGTTGGAAAGCAGGAAACGCGCGGTGTTACGGATGCGACGATAGGCGTCCGCGCTGCGCTGCAGGATCTGCTCGGACACGGCCATTTCGCCGGAGTAGTCGGTCGACGCAACCCACAGACGCATGATGTCGGCGCCCAGGGTGTCGTTGACTTTCTGCGGCGCAATCACGTTGCCCAGGGATTTGGACATCTTGCGGCCGGATTCATCGACGGTGAAACCGTGGGTCAGCAACTCGCGGTACGGCGCGTGGTTGTCGATGGCGCAACCGGTCAACAGCGACGAGTGGAACCAGCCGCGGTGCTGGTCGGAACCTTCCAGGTACAGGTCGGCGCGCGGGCCGGTTTCGTGACCCATCGGGTGCGAACCGCGCAGCACGTGCCAGTGGGTGGTGCCCGAGTCGAACCACACGTCGAGGGTATCGCTGATCTTGTCGTACAGCGGCGCTTCGTCGCCCAGCAGTTCGGCGGCGTCGAGCTTGAACCAGGCTTCGATGCCTTCGACTTCAACGCGCTTGGCGACTTCTTCCATCAGCTCGACGGTACGTGGGTGCAGTTCGCCGCTTTCCTTGTTCAGGAAGAACGGGATCGGAACGCCCCAGTTGCGCTGACGGGAGATGCACCAGTCCGGACGGTTGGCGATCATCGAGTGCAGGCGCGCCTGGCCCCAGGCCGGAACGAACTTGGTGTCTTCGATGGCTTTGAGCGAGCGCACGCGCAGGGTGTCGCCGCTGACCGGCTCCTTGTCCATGCCGATGAACCACTGCGCGGTGGCGCGGTAGATCAGCGGGGTTTTGTGGCGCCAGCAATGCATGTAGCTGTGTTCGATGACGGTGGTGTGCAGCAGCGCACCGACTTCGGTGAGTTTTTCGACGATGGCCGGGTTGGCCTTCCAGATGAACTGGCCGCCAAAGAACTCCAGCGACGGCACGTACACGCCGTTGCTTTGTACCGGATTGAGGATGTCATCGTTGACCATGCCGTACTTCTTGCAGGTCACGAAGTCGTCCACACCGTAGGCCGGGGCGGAGTGAACCACACCGGTGCCGGCGCCCAGTTCGACGTAGTCGGCCAGGTACACCGGCGACAGGCGGTCGTAGAACGGGTGACGGAAGTTGATCAGTTCCAGCTCTTTACCGGTGGTGGTCGCGATGACCGAGCCTTCAACGCCGTAACGCGACAGGCAGGATTCAACCAGCTCCTCAGCCAGCACCAGCAGCTTGTCGCCGATATCAACCAGGGCGTAATTGAACTCAGGGTGAACGTTCAATGCCTGGTTGGCCGGGATGGTCCACGGGGTGGTGGTCCAGATCACGATCGAAGCGGGTTTGCTCAGCGACGGCAGACCGAACGCGGCGGCCAGTTTGGCTTCGTCGGCGATCGGGAAGGCCACGTCGATGGTCGAGGACTTCTTGTTCTCGTACTCGACTTCGGCTTCGGCCAGCGCCGAACCGCAATCGAAGCACCAGTTCACCGGCTTCAGACCCTTGAACACGAAACCGCCCTTGACGATTTCGGCGAGGGCGCGGATTTCACCGGCCTCGTTCTTGAAGTCCATGGTCTTGTACGGGTTGGCGAAGTCACCCAGCACGCCGAGACGGATGAATTCGCTCTTCTGCCCTTCGATCTGCTCGGTGGCATAGGCACGGCACAGCTCGCGGGTCTTGTCCGCGCCCAGGTTCTTGCCGTGGGTCACTTCAACCTTGTGCTCGATCGGCAGGCCGTGGCAGTCCCAGCCCGGAACATACGGCGCGTCGAAGCCCGACAGGGTCTTCGAGCGGATGATCACGTCCTTGAGAATCTTGTTCAGTGCGTGACCGATGTGGATCGTGCCGTTGGCGTACGGAGGGCCGTCGTGCAGGACGAACTTCGGACGATCCTTGCCAATCTCGCGCAACTTTCCGTACAGGCCAATACTGTCCCAGCGCTGCAGGATCTGCGGTTCGCGCTGTGGCAGGCCGGCCTTCATTGGGAAGGCGGTGTCCGGAAGGTTTAGCGTGGCTTTATAGTCGGTCATTTAAGGCTCTTCATTAGCGATGGGCGCTAGGTGCGGCTAGTGCACGGGCGGCGGCGACATCCGCGTTGATCGCCGTTTTCAGTGCCTCCAGGGAGGCGAAACGCTGCTCTTCACGCAGCTTTTGGTGGAAAACCACCGTCAGACGCCGGTCATACAGATCGCCGGCAAAATCCAGTAGATGAACTTCAAGGTGGGCTTTGCCATCACCTTGGACCGTAGGCCGCACGCCGATGTTGGCGACGCCAGGCCAGGTCTTGCCGTCGATGTCCACATCCACCAGGTAAACCCCGGTGAACGGTACGCGACGGCGCTTGAGTTGAATGTTGGCAGTGGGCGTACCCAGTTGCCGGGCCAGTTTCTGACCGTGCAGCACGCGACCGGCGATCCGGTACGGGCGGCCGAGCAAGCGTTCGGCCAAGGCAAAATCGGCCGCGGCCAACGCGTTGCGCACCTGAGTGCTGCTGACGCGAATGCCGTCCAGCTCGACGGTTTGCGCGGCTTCCACGGTAAACCCGTGGACCTGGCCGGCCTGCAGCAGAAAATCGAAATCGCCGAGGCGATCGCAGCCGAAGCGGAAATCGTCACCGACCTCCAGATGCTGCACGCCGAGACCGTCCACGAGGATGGTATCGACGAATTCACTGGCGCTGAGCTTGCTCAGGCGCTGATTGAAAGCCAGGCACAACACCCGGTCGACGCCTTCGGCGGCCAGCAGCTGCAGCTTGTCACGCAAGCGGGCCAGACGCGCCGGAGCGGTCTCCGGGGCAAAGAATTCCCGTGGCTGCGGCTCGAAAATCACCACGCAGCTGGGTACGCCCAACTCGAGCGCACGCTCACGCAGCCGGGCCAGGATAGCCTGGTGACCACGGTGAACACCGTCAAAGTTGCCAATAGTGGCGACGCAGCCCCGATGCTGGGGGCGCAAGTTGTGGAGGCCTCGAACCAGCTGCATAACGCGCTTCTTGCTCATAAAGTGGTCGATTATAACCACACCCGACGGTCGACGACAGGCAACACCGTAACGCAAAGTGATCGAGCCGACAAAACTGCCGGCCCGTGCCCGGTTATAAAGGCTGAAACCTCAGCTCAAAGCCTTGCGATTGAAGTCGCGCAGACGGAAACCGAGCAGCAGCAACATACCGAAATACGCCACCACACCAGCAACCACCAGCGCCCCCAGACGCAGAAAGCGCTCCAGCATGTGCCCCTGATCCCAGGCCGGCATGAAATGCATGCCCAGCAGCAATACCGCCGACATCACCGCCACTGCCACCACCAGTTTGAAGCCAAATGTGTACCAGCCTGGTTGCGGCTGATACATCTTTTGCTTGCGCAGTTGATAGAACAACAGCCCGGCATTCAGACAGGCACCGGCACTGATCGCCAGCGCCAGCCCGGCGTGAGCCAGCGGGCCGATCAGCATCAGGTTGAACAGCTGTGTGCACACCAGTGTGAAGATTGCGATTTTTACCGGGGTGCGGATGTTCTGTTGCGCGTAAAAGCCCGGCGCCAGCACTTTGATCACGATAATTCCGAGCAGACCGACAGAATAGGCAATCAGCGCACGCTGGGTCATGGACGCATCAAACGCGCCGAATTGACCGTACTGGAACAATGAGACGGTCAGTGGCTCGGCGAGAATTCCCAGAGCCAGTGCACACGGCAACACCAGCACGAAGCACAGGCGCAGCCCCCAGTCGAGGATCCGCGAATATTCGTGGCGATCCTTGCTCGCATAAGTCTTGGCCAGCGTCGGCAGCAAAATGGTGCCCAACGCTACGCCGAGCACACCGGACGGCAATTCCATCAAACGGTCGGCGTAATACATCCACGACACCGAGCCGGCGACCAGAAACGAGGCAAAAATGGTGTTGATGATCAGCGAAATCTGGCTGACCGAGACACCGATGATCGCCGGCAGCATTTGCTTCATCACTCGCCAGACGCCGCTATCGCGCAGATTCAAGCGCGGCAGCACCAGCATGCCGATCTTTTTCAGGTGCGGCAGTTGATAGAGCAACTGCGCCAGACCACCGACCAGTACCGCCCAGCCGAGGGCCATCACCGGCGGATCGAAATACGGCGTGAGGAACAGCGAGAACACAATCATGCTGACGTTGAGCAGGGTCGGCACGAACGCCGGCACCGAAAAGCGGTTCCAGGTATTGAGGATCGCCCCGGCCAGCGAGGACAGAGAGATCAGCAATATATAAGGGAACGTCACCCGCAGCAGGTCGGAGGTGAGCTGGAATTTTTCCGGCGTGTCGGCAAAACCCGGCGCCGTGGCCCAGATCACCCACGGTGCGGCGATCATGCCCAGCGCGGTAACCAGCGCCAGCACCAGCGTCAGCAGGCCCGATACATAAGCAATAAAGGTACGGGTCGCCTCTTCACCCTGCTGACTCTTGTATTCCGCCAGAATCGGTACGAAGGCCTGCGAGAACGCGCCCTCGGCGAAGATTCGCCGCAGCAGGTTGGGCAATTTGAAGGCAATGAAGAAGGCGTCCGTGGCCATTCCGGCGCCGAACGTGCGAGCGATGAGCGTGTCACGGACGAACCCGAGAACCCGGGAAAGCATGGTGATAGAGCTGACGGCGGCCAACGATTTGAGCAGATTCATTGAGGGAATGTGTGCCTGTCGATAAACAGCAGGCGAACAATGCGCCTACTTGTGCGATACTCTGCGCCGCAACAGCACAGAGCCAAAGCTCGCGAGTTTACAGGTCAAGCGCCGGAAATAAATATCCCGCCTCTTTACACCTACCACTTAGCGGAACGTTTCAAGCGCCCTTGACAAGACTTCTCTTCATCGGCATGATTCGCGGCCTATTTTGTTTGCTATTTCCTAAAAAGTCTTTCGAGGAGCTCGACGGTGGCCAACTCACCTTCCGCCAAAAAACGTGCAAAACAGGCTGAGAAGCGTCGCAGCCACAACGCCAGCCTGCGTTCCATGGTTCGTACCTACATCAAGAATGTAGTTAAGGCCATCGACGCAAAAGACGCTGAAAAAGCTCAAGCTGCATACGTTCTGGCTGTGCCAGTTATCGACCGTATGGCCGATAAAGGCATCATCCACAAGAACAAGGCTGCTCGTCATAAGAGCCGTCTGAATGGCCACGTCAAGGCACTGAAAGAAGCTGCTTAATCGACGTAGTCATTAAAAAACCGACCTTAGGGTCGGTTTTTTATTGCCTGCGATTTGGTGAATCCCGCACTCAAAAAAGTGGGAGCGGGCTTGCTCGCGAATGCAATCTGTCAGCCGACATCTCTAGCAACTGACACGACCTCTTCGCGAGCAAGCCCGCTCCCACATTCCGGATTTGCGTTGTTACTGCTGGACGGGTACCCACGGCACGATCGGAATCGCGGTTACCGCATTCTGCGGGCTGCCTTCGATCACGCGATCGCTGTAAACCAGGTACACCAGCGTATTGCGCTTCTTGTCGAGGAAACGCACCACCTGCATGGTCTTGAACACCAGCGATGTGCGCTCCTTGAACACCTCATCACCATCCTTCAGTTCGCCCTTGAACTTGATCGGACCGACCTGACGACAGGCGATCGACGCCTCGGCGCGATCCTCGGCCAGACCCAGACCACCCTTCACCCCTCCCGTCTTGGCGCGAGACAGGTAGCAGGTCACACCGTCGACCTTCGGATCATCGAAAGCCTCGACCACGATCCGGTCATTCGGGCCGACGAACTTGAACACCGTCGACACCTGACCGATTTCCTCGGCCGAGGCCAGCAATGGCAGCGCCATCAGCAGACCCAACAATCCTTTAGCCATGCGCATGCGTATTTTCCCTTAGACCAGAATCAGGTTGTCACGGTGAACCAGTTCCGGCTCAGCCATGTAGCCCAGCACGCCGACAATTGCATCTGACGACTGACCAATGATTTTTTGCGCCTCAAGCGCACTGTAGTTGGCCAGGCCACGGGCAATCTCACGACCGTCCGGCGCCACGCAGACCACCATCTCGCCACGCCGGAAGCTGCCCTGGACCAATTTGACGCCGACCGGCAACAGACTCTTGTTGCCCTGCGACAACGCCGACACCGCGCCTTCGTCCAGCACCAGCGTGCCGCGAGTCTGCAGATGCCCGGCCAGCCACTGCTTGCGCGCCGCCAGCATGCCGCGCTCAGGCGACAGCAGCGTACCGATGCGCTCGCCAGCCTTCAGGCGATCGAGTACTCGCTCCAGACGCCCACCAACGATGATCGTGTGCGCCCCGGAGCGCGCCGCCAGCCGCGCCGCACGCAGCTTGGTCTGCATACCACCGCGCCCCAGTGCGCCACCGGTGCCGCCCGCCACCGCATCCAGGGTCGGATCATCGGCGCGCGCTTCGTAAATCAGTTGCGCATCAGGATTGTTGCGCGGATCGGCGTCGAACATGCCGTCGCGATCGGTGAGGATCACCAGCAGATCAGCCTCGACCAGATTGGCCACCAGCGCCGCCAGCGTATCGTTGTCGCCGAAACGGATTTCGTCGGTGACCACGGTGTCGTTTTCGTTGATCACCGGGATGACTTTCAGCTCGACCAGCGCACGCAGGGTGCTGCGGGCGTTGAGGTAGCGCTTGCGGTCGGACAGGTCATCGTGAGTCAGGAGAATCTGCGCGGTGTGCCGGCCATGCTCGGCAAAGCTCGACTCCCAGGCCTGCACCAAGCCCATCTGGCCGATTGCAGCAGCGGCCTGGAGCTCGTGCATCGCACTGGGTCGTGCGGTCCAGCCCAGGCGGCTCATGCCGGCAGCCACTGCCCCGGAGGACACCAGCACCAACTCGACACCCGCCTCATGCAGGGCGACCATCTGCTCGACCCATACACTCATTGCCGCACGATCCAGCCCTTTGCCATCAGCTGTCAGCAAAGCGCTGCCGATCTTCACGACCCAACGCTGCGCACCTGTCACTTTGCTCCGCATCATCTTCAACCTTAGCTTGAGGACAGCGCGACCCAGCGCTGCCCGTGACGTTAATCGTGGCTATTGGTGACCAACGATCGATTTCCAGATACTAAAACGCCGCTCGATTGAGCGGCGCTTAAGTTTACTGCAACGAATCAGTCGCGCACGTAAATGATTTCCGGACCGTCTTCATCATCCACATCTTCTTCGTCCCAGTCATCGTCGCCGATGTCGTGGACCGACTTCACGCCGCTGCGACGCAGAGCACGCTTGTCATCCAGCGCCTGCAACTGTGCACGGGCTTCGTCTTCGATGCGCTGATCGAGATCGGCAAGCTCTTCCTTGTACACCGGGTCGTTAGCCAGGCGATCGGCACGATCTTCCAGATAACGCATGATGTCGCGCGTCAGGCGCTCGGTGCCTTCTTTGGCGATGGCCGAGATCACGTAGACCGGACCCTCCCACTGCAGGCGATCAACGATTTCCTTGACGCGCTCTTCGTGCTCTTCCTCGAGAATCTGGTCGCACTTGTTCAGCACCAGCCAGCGATCACGCTCGGCCAGCGACGGACTGAATTTGACCAGCTCGTTGACGATCACTTCAGCCGCGTCCGGTGCGCTGGTGTCATCCAGCGGCGCCATGTCGACAAGGTGCAGCAACAGACGCGTACGCGCCAAATGCTTGAGGAAGCGAATGCCAAGTCCGGCACCGTCGGACGCACCTTCGATCAGCCCCGGAATGTCGGCGATGACGAAGCTTTTCCAGCGATCAACGCTGACCACACCCAGGTTCGGCACCAGCGTGGTGAACGGGTAGTCGGCGACTTTCGGCTTGGCCGCCGACACCGAACGGATAAAGGTACTTTTACCGGCGTTCGGCAAGCCCAGCAGACCGACGTCAGCCAGCACTTTCATTTCCAGTTTCAGGTCACGCTGCTCACCCGGCTTACCCGGAGTGGTCTGGCGCGGCGCACGGTTGGTACTGGATTTGAAACGGGTATTGCCCAGACCGTGCCAACCGCCCTGCACCACCATCAGCTTCTGGCCGGCCTTGGTCAGGTCGCCAATTACTTCCTGGGTGGCCGAGTCGATCACGGTGGTACCGACCGGCACGCGCAGGATCAGGTCTTCACCCTTCTTGCCGGTGCAATCGGTGCTGCCGCCGTTGGAGCCACGCTCGGCATCGAAGTGCCGGGTGTAACGGTAGTCGACCAGGGTGTTGAGGTTTTCGTCGGCCATCATGTAGATGGAACCGCCGTCACCGCCGTCACCGCCGTTCGGGCCGCCGTTTTCAATGAATTTTTCCCGACGGAAACTCATGCAGCCATTGCCGCCGTCGCCAGCTTTTACGCGGATCGATACTTCGTCTACAAACTTCATAACTCAACGCCTCTCGCCATACGGACGAGCCGAAAAACAATCAAGACATAAGACTCTTGCAAAAATGAGCGCAGCGACCCCAAAACACGACCTGCATCGCACGCCGACAGCCCATACAAACAGTTTTGCAAGAGACTCACCCCACAAACGAAAAAGCCCCGTCGCAAGACAGGGCTCTTCCAGCGATCTCGCGATTAAGCCGCGACAACGCTCACGTAACGACGACCGAAGGCGCCTTTTACTTCAAACTTGATCACGCCTTCGATTTTCGCGAAGAGGGTGTGATCCTTACCCATGCCAACGCCGTAGCCAGCGTGGAATTGGGTGCCGCGCTGACGCACGATGATGTTGCCGGCCTTGATGACCTGGCCGCCATACATCTTCACGCCAAGGCGTTTGGCTTCTGAGTCGCGACCGTTACGGGTACTACCACCAGCTTTTTTGTGTGCCATGAGTTCAATTCTCCTAGTGAGGAATTAGGCTGTAATTAAGCCTGAATACCGGTGATTTTGATCTCGGTGAACCACTGGCGGTGGCCCATACGCTTCATGTGGTGCTTACGGCGACGGAACTTGATGATGCGGACTTTATCGTGACGACCTTGGGAGATCACTTCAGCCTTGACGGTTGCGCCAGCAACAACAGGTGCGCCGATGTTCACGTCGTCGCCATTGGCGACCAGCAGAACGCGGTCAAAAGTCACGGATTCGCCAGTAGCGACTTCCAGTTTTTCGATCTTCAGGTATTCACCTTCAGCGACCTTGTATTGCTTACCGCCGGTAACGATTACTGCGTACATGGTATTTCTCCGATAATCCTGCTCACCCAGCTCTTTATAAGAAGAGGTATTGGCTGGCATGGCTGCATGGGGCTGGAACGGCCCAAGTGCAATTGCGTAAGGCAGGTGCTGCCCAGGAAGTTCAGGGTGCGCGATTGTACGCAAGCCGCGAGAGTCACGCAAGTGGCCGTCCATCGCGCCTTGACAGGCCCCGGTGTGGGTCCTAGCATGCCGCGCAACCCTTCTGGAGCAACTGTCGCTGATGCAACCCCAAGCTTTCTACCGCGCGGTGGCGGACGATTTTAACGCCGTCGACGGCATCATCAAGAAGCAGCTGACTTCCCGAGTGCCGCTGGTATCGAAAATCGGCGATTACATCACCTCGGCTGGCGGCAAACGCCTGCGTCCTTTATTGGTGCTGCTGTGCGGCAAGGCCCTGGGTCGCGAAGGCGACGACATGCGCCTGCTGGCCGCCACCATCGAATTCCTGCACACCGCGACCCTGCTGCATGACGACGTGGTCGACATGTCCGGCATGCGCCGTGGCCGCTCGACCGCCAACGCCATGTGGGGCAACGCCCCGAGCGTGCTGGTAGGCGACTTCCTGTACTCGCGCTCGTTCGAAATGATGGTCGAGCTGGGCTCGATGCCGGTGATGAAGATCCTGTCCCAGGCCACGCGCATCATCGCCGAAGGCGAAGTGTTGCAACTGTCCAAGGTACGCGACGCCAGCACCACCGAAGAAACCTACATGGAAGTCATCCGCGGCAAGACCGCGATGCTTTTCGAAGCCTCGACCCACAGCGCCGCCGCACTGGCCGGTGCCACCGCCGAGCAGAGCGAAGCCCTGCGCACCTTCGGTGATCACCTCGGCGTGGCGTTCCAGCTGGTCGACGACCTGCTGGACTACAAGGGCGATGCCGAGACTCTGGGCAAGAACGTCGGTGACGATCTGGCCGAAGGCAAGCCGACCCTGCCGCTGATCTACACCATGCGCGAAGGTACGCCGGAGCAAGCTGCTCTGGTACGTCAGGCGATCCAGAAAGGCGGGATCGAAGACCTCGAAAGCATCCGCATCGCCGTGGAAGCCTCGGGTTCGCTGGAGTACACCGCGCAACTGGCCCGCGACTACGTGGCCCGTGCGATCAAGTGCCTCGACGCGCTGCCGGCCAGCGAATACCGCGATGCACTGGTGGAATTGAGCGAATTTGCGGTCGCCCGCACGCACTGATCACCGCGCAATCAAAGAGCCGCAGCCTTCCGCCGAAGCCTGCGGCTTTTTGTTGCCTGCCCTCTACGCGCTAAAACCTTATACAATGTGCGACTTTTAGCGATCCACATCCCAAGGAGCCTTAGTGAGCACGTTGCCACCCTGCCCGAAATGCAATTCCGAATACACCTACGAAGACGGTGCCCAACTGATCTGCCCTGAGTGCGCCCACGAGTGGTCGGCCAACGGCGAAGCCGAAGTGGCATCCGATGATGCCGTGAAGAAAGATTCGGTCGGCAACGTGCTGCAGGACGGCGACACCATCACCGTGATCAAGGACCTGAAGGTCAAGGGCACCTCGCTGGTGGTCAAGGTCGGCACCAAGGTCAAGAACATCCGCCTGTGCGACGGCGACCACGACATCGACTGCAAAATCGATGGCATCGGCCCGATGAAGCTCAAGTCCGAGTTCGTCAGAAAGGTCTGATCCTGCTGTCATCCATCCCGCGCCCGCCGCGGGATGGTGCGTCACCCTCCCCGCCAGCCCCCGCATTCTCGCGTAATAGCCAGACGCCAGCCGTTTTGACCTTACGCAATCTTTACCCGGAAAAAATCGCATTCCGCCAATAGGCACTTGCTATTTGACGAATAAGAATTATTCTCATTGAAACCTTTCAAGGAGATGAGACCCATGACTTATTTGATCGATGCCTGGCTGGACCGCCCACACCCGTACCTCAGGATCCTGCATCGGGAAACCGGCGAAGTCTGTGCGGTACTGGAAGAAGAAGCCCTACATGAGCTGCAGGATCAGGGTGATCTGGACGTCAGCAGCCTGAATTCCAGCGAACCGCTGGTGCTCAAGGAGCTGGTGCGCAATCTGTTCCTGTTCTGCTATGCCCGGGCCTTGCGCCCGACCAATGAGCTGCATCACAAGATCGAAATATGAGTAGCGCGGAAAAAACTGTGGGAGCCAGCCTGCTGGCGAAAGCGCTGTGTCAGGCAACGGATGATTGCCTGTAAGGACGCCTTCGCGAGCAAGCCCGCTCCCACATTATTGACCTGTCACCGGGACAGGCCAGGCATTACAGAACGTCCAGCAGCTCGACGTCGAATACCAGAACGCTGTGCGGCGGGATGCTGCCAACGCCTTGAGCGCCGTAAGCCAGTTCGCTCGGCACGTACAGGCGCCATTTGCTGCCGGCGTTCATCAGTTGCAGGGCTTCGGTCCAGCCAGCAATCACGCCGCCCACCGGGAATTCTGCTGGCTGGCCACGATCGTAGGAGCTGTCGAACACAGTGCCGTCGATCAGCATGCCGTGGTAGTGAGTACGCACGGTGTCTTCACGGGATGGCTTGGCGCCTTCGCCCTGGGTCAGCACTTCGAATTGCAGACCGGAAGCCAGAGTAGTGATGCCTTCTTTCTTGGCGTTTTCAGCCAGGAAAGCACGGCCTTCACCGGCGGCGGCTTCAGCCTTGGCGGCGGCTTCGGCTTGCATGATCTCGCGGATAACCTTGAAGCTGGCGGACATGGCTTCCTGATCGACACGGCTTGGCTTGCCGGCGAATGCGTCGGTCAGACCGGCCAGGATGGCGTCCAGGCTGACACCCGGTGGCGGGTTGTCGCGCAGCTGGTCACCCAGCTGACGGCCAATACCGTAGCTGACGCGGGTTTCGTCGGTGGACAGATTTACTTCGGACATGACACTGCTCCGCTGTGCGGACGGCCATCAGACTTGCCGTGCGTGCACAGCGCGTCCCGGCGCGCCCGGAACCAAAAGGGCGAGCAGACTAGCACAGATGCCCGGTGATGGGGCGCAACGCCTACAGGGCCGAGCGCCAGGCCAGCGGCACTTTCAGGCTTTCCTCGTCACTGACGCCCAGGCCGCACATTTCGTCGTGCACCGAGGTGTGTACAAGGTTGAACGGCAGCACCGGAAAGTTATGCAGCAAATCCCGCGCATGCTCCACCGAGCGCAGCTGCAGCATCTCGCCCTTGAGATCACTCAGCGGATACGCCGCCCCGTGCATCCGCGCTTCGAGCAGATAAATCCCGCCCTCCATGGAGATCAGGTTCAGCTCATCGACCTTTCTGGCGATGGCAAACGCATTCAACTCTTGCAGGTTCATGAACGCACCTCGTGCGGTGGCGAGCCAGGACCCTTACAGGGATATGCCCGCGCGCACCAAAGCACAAGCCACAAACGACACCGCCCGTCTGTTTCGCAACAGACGGGCGGTGTTTTTGCAGCGATCAGCCAATGATCAGTGCTTGGTGAGCTTGTCCAGGTAACCCATCGCGAACGCCGAAATCACGAAGGTCATGTGGATGATCACGTACCACATCAGGTGCTCGGGATCGACGTTCTTGGCATCCATGAAGATCCGCAGCAGGTGGATGGAGGAGATCGCCACGATCGACGCCGCCACTTTCATCTTCAGCGAAGAGGAATCCATGGTGCCCAGCCAGCTGAGCTTCTCTTTGCCTTCGTCGATGTTCAGCTCGGACACGAAGTTCTCGTAGCCGGAAATCATCACCATCACCAGCAAGCCGCCCACCAGCGCCATGTCGATCAGTGACAGCAGCACCAGGATCAGATCCGATTCGGCCATGGAAAACACGTTGGGAATGACATGAAACACTTCCTGGAAGAATTTCAATGCCAGCGCCAGCAGCCCGAGGGACAGCCCGATATAGATCGGCGCCAGCAGCCAGCGCGTGGCGTACATTGCATTTTCGATAAAGCGTTCCATTGACTCTCACACAATAAGGATTGAAATCGGCGGCGAGTATACCAGCCGCCCGTGACCGCCAGAAACCGCCCGGCTCGCACCTCCCATCACCGCAACCTGCGTGTGTGTGTGAATTTTTTTCTGCTACTGTCCAAACCATTGACCGCCTAGCGAAAGTGGACAGGACGACTGGAAATGCATGTGCGATTACCGTTGACGACTGCCGGAGTTTGCCTCGTTCTGCTGCTGGGTGGCTGCTCACCCGGCGATGAGAAAAAGCCCTCGGTCAGCCTCGACGCGAAGACGGCAACCTTCGAACACTCACTGGACGCCATTACCGACCCGAAACTCAAGGACGCCGTGACCGAACTCGGTGGTTCGCTGCTGCTGCTCGAACGCGCGCAGCTCAAGCTCGACAGCACCCCGCTGAAAACCGTCTACGGTGAAGACACCCTCGGCATCCTCAAGCACTACCCTTCGCCGCAGGCGCTGGTCGATACCTTTATCAACGGCCTGTTCGTGCTGCACAAGGACGCCAGCTCCGATTACCTTACCGACCTGCAACCGGTATTCCCGTTCAACCTGAACATTCCCGGCGGTTTTCTATTCCCGCACGGCGTGGAATGGCAGTCGGTGACCCTGAGCAACAAGCGCGTGATCGCCTATCAGCCGGAGTGGTCGGAAACCGATCCCGGCATTCAGTTGAGCCCGTCCAGCTCCAACGTCAACAACCCCGATGACCTGACCGTGACCTACCCGTTCATCGAAGGGCTGAACGTGGACAAGAAGAGCCAGCCACAACCGGTGAGCCTGCAAGGCAAAGTCGAAGTCATCGCGCCGCGCCGCCTGTTCAGCTTCAACCTGAGCCAGAAGGACGTCGGCCAGACCCGCACCGATGACAACCTCAGCGTCACCCTGCTGAAGCTTGAAAAGAACTACGCCGAAGTCGAATTCAGCAACAGCCTGCCACTGGCCCCTGAGGTCGAGGGTGCGCAGCTCAATCCAGTCATCGTTCAGGCCCGTGACACCAGCGGGCAATACCTGGCGCGCGCCGGCTCAATCAATGAGAGCCCGGCACAAGTCGCCTTCTACGAGAAACAACTGGCGTATCTGCAACAGCAGAAAACCTGGAGCGAGGCGTTGGAAAAACAGCTCGAGGACGAACAGCAGACCTTCGAGCAGCAGCATCCGCGCCGCTACAACAAGGTCTACTTCAACGGCCCTATCGACACTCTGGAAGTCAGCGTGCTGGATTTCTCCTCGGCGACCGTGACCCGCAAGGCGCTGGATCTGCCGGTGCGCACCTTCAGTCAGCACACTACGGAAAAAGCCATTCAGCCGCTGGACCCGGCGGTGGTGGTGTATGACGATCTGGCGCCGAACTGGCTCAAGGGCGCTAGCCTGACCGAGGAAACATTGAAGGCCGGCATCCGCATCCATCAGTCCGTGGAGGATCCGAGCGCTGCACGCATCGAGTTCTCTCACCGGCGAACCTTCAACGATGAATTGCTCGGTGATGATTTCAGCCCCGGCGAGAGTCCCGTGACGTTCTTCACCGAGAAACGCAGCGGCAAACTCGATGAGCCGATCGAACTACCGCCCGAGGCCTATCAGGTCGATCCGCTGCAAGCGACCATCACTTACGATTTGAACCTGTTCCCGGAAACCCCGGCGATTGCCGTGGGGTCGATGCCGCTGTTTCTCGCCAGCGTGGAGAAAAAAGCCTACGACGCCAAATCCCTGCCCAAAGGCCTGGAGATCAAGAACAACACGTTGGTGGTGGACCTGAAACTATTTCCGGCCAACGCCTGGCGATTCTTCGTCAAGGACGACAGCGGCAACTACCTGAAACAGATTCTCTCGGTCAGTCATGACGCGAGTGCGGATGGCCCGGCGCTGTTCGGCGTGCATTACTTCTATGGTCGTCCAACGCATGTGGAGACCTATCAGCGGACCGAGCTCAATACCGTGCAATACGGCTTTGAGGTCAAACTCGACAAGGCGCAGCAGTCCGACACCGCGCCATGATTGCGCCTAGTGGTCGAACACGCCGACCGTACGCCCACGCCCGCCATTGATCTGGCGCAACTGTGCCTGCAGGTGCAGGCTCCAGATCTGCGGATCGTCGGCCAGCTCGTAGCCGTGCATCGTCAGGCTTTCCACAATAGTGTCGAGAATCGACTCGGCGGCGACCGGCCCGTGAAACGGGCCCTGGGCCTTGATGGCGGAGGGTTGTTCGCCGGCCATGCCGGCAGCGAAGAGCAAGGTCCACATGCCGTTATCGCCGGCCAACGGTTTGATGGCGCATTCGATGCGGGTCACAAGACCCAGGCACTGACGGGTGAGGCAGAGGTTGCGCGACATGGCGGCGACCCTCGGTAAAGCCTGTATTCAGCCTTCACGCGAAGGCTGTTTCGATCCAGTGATACTGTCGATGTCCTTGAGCAGAGAATAGAAGAAAAGTCCGCCGCGCAAGCTGGATAGAACCAGAAGGCGCCGAATGGTCATTGTGTGAATTCTGACGTCAGAGTAGTGGCACTTTTCCCGAAGATCACCACAAAAATCAATCTGGGAAAACAACTGTGGGAGGGGGCTTGCTCCCGAAGGCGGTGTCTCAATCAACTAATGTGTCGATTGGTACACCGCCTTCGGGAGCAAGCCCCCTCCCACAGTTTTTACCGCGTTTGCGGTCAGGCTGGTTTGGCTTCGGCTAGTGCCTCCTGCGCCAGTTCCTTTTCCGCCTCTTTCAGATCGTCTTCACTGATCATCTCGGCAATCACCCGCAGACGCTCGACCACGCGCGCATTGACGCTGCCTTCAGGGAACTGACCGTCAGCATCCGGCTCACCGGCCGGCTCGCCGACCAACAGGCTCAGCGCTTCGTCAGCCTGACGCACGGCATACACGTGGAACTGCCCGGCGCGCACCGCCGCCAGCACCTTCTCGTCGAGCATCAGCGTGGCGACGTTGGCCTGCGGAATGATCGCGCCCTGCTCGCCGGTCAGCCCGCGTGCTTCGCAGAGACGGAAGAAGCCTTCGATTTTCTCGTTGACCCCGCCGACCGCCTGCACTTCACCGAACTGGTTGATCGAACCGGTGATCGCGAAGCACTGCTTCAGCGGGGTTTTCGACAGCGCCGAAATCAGCGTGCAGGCCTCGCCCAGCGACGCACTGTCGCCATCAACGTAACCGTAGGATTGCTCCAGCGCGATGCTCGCGGAAATCGCCAGCGGGAATTCCTGAGCGTAACGGCTGCCCAGATACCCGGTGAGAATCATCACGCCCTTGGAGTGGATTGGCTGGCCGAGGTTGACCTCACGCTCGATGTCGACGATGCCGCTGCCGCCCGGATACACCGTGGCGGAAATCCGCGCCGGCACACCGAACGCCGAATCACCGACCTCGAGCACGGTCAGCCCGTTGCACTTGCCGACCGCGGCGCCGTCGGTGTCGATCAGGATGATGCCGGCGAGCATATCGTCGAGAATCCGCGCCGAGACCCGACCGGTGCGCGTGGCCTTGGCTTTCAATGCGCGCTCGATATGCCCGGCATCGGTCATTTCATCACCGGCCAGATGACGAATGAAGTCCGCCTCGCTGACCAGTTGGAACAGATCGCCGATCCGCGCCGACAAACGCCCCTGATGCTCGGCCAGCCGTGCACTGTAGGTCGCCAGACGCGCCACCGCATCGGCGGTCAGCGGCGCCATGCCTTCCTCCGAAGTACGGGTTTTCAGCAACTGGGCAAATTGCTCCAGACTTTCGTCGACCATCGGGATGTCTTCGTCGAAGTCGACCAGCACGCGGAACATCTCCTGGAAGTCCGGATCGAGGTCCTGCAACGTGTAATACAACTGCCGCGCGCCGATGATGATGACTTTGACCTGCAACGGAATGTGTTGCGGGTTGAGGGTCACCGTGGCGAAACGGCCCATCTCGCCCAGCGGCGATTCCATTTTCAGCTTGCGCGATTGCAGGGCGCGTTTCAGCGCGTCCCACACGAACGGCTCGCTGAGCATTTTTTCCGCTTCAAGGATCAGGAAGCCGCCGTTGGCCCGATGCAAAGCACCTGGACGCAACTGCCGGTAAGTGGTGTAAAGCGCGCCCTGATCGGTGGTGTACTCGATGCGCCCGAACAGGTTTTCGTAAGTCGGGTGCGGCTCGAACACCACCGGCGCCCCGCCGCTGGCCGGATGACCGACCACCAGGCTCGGCGCGTATTGCTCTTCCAGCAGCTTGCGCGCCACGGCGTCGGTCTTGCTGTCGTCGACCAGTTGCTCGACCACGGTTTTCAGCAAGTACACCTGCATCGCTTGCAGGTAACCGCAGACCGCAGCGTTCTCCGCGTACTTCTCGGACAACGGCGAGAGCAACGGCTGCAAGGCCAGGGTGATGGTTTCCTCGTTGAGCTGACGCAGTTGATTGTTCGACTCACGCTTCCACTGCGGCAGGCTGGCGAGTTCTTCGTTCAGACGCTCTTCGAGGCCGGAGATGTCTTCGTGAAACCGCTCGCGCTCGGCTTCCGGCAATTGGGCGAATTCCGCTTCATCCAGCGCCTTGCCTTCAAGCATCGGCGTGAAGGCGATATTGCTGCTGTCGCGGTACAGGGCGACGTCCTTCTCCAGCGCCAGCCGTTCGATGATATCGAGGGCCTTGTCGTAGCGCTGGTTGAAGGCGCGGTCGATGGCACTTTTCTTCTGCTGGTAGGACGGGTGTTCGAACACGGCCGGAAAGGTTGCCAGCAGGTTATCGATCAGGCCGTTGATGTCACCGATGAACGAAGCCGCCGTGCCAGAAGGCAATTCCAGCGCGCGGGGCTCGCGCGGCTCATCGAAATTATTGACGTAGACCCAGTCCGCCGGGGTCTGCAGGCGCTTGCCTTCGGCCTTCAGGTAGCGTTTGACGAACGAGAAGCGGCCAGTGCCGGGCTCGCCCATGACAAAGACGTTATAGCCGGGGCGTGGCATCGCCACACCGAACTGCAAGGCTTCGACCGCACGTTCCTGGCCGAGCACACCGCGAAAGGGCTCCAGATCATTGGTGGTAGTGAAGCTGAACTGTTCAGCGGAAAACGGACGAGTCAGCGCTTCGGGCGCTATACGCAGGCTGGCAGCAACAGGATCAGGCATCGGGCTTCCTTAACAATCAGGCGGGGCGGATAGCGGCATTCTGGCGCTGCCCGTGCCCCACTGGCAAGGCGCGCCACACGACAAAGCATAGACAACCGGGTGACCCTGCCCCGCCCCCCGGCAAATCGGGGTTATCGCCAAATCTTTTGTAAAAACTCACGGAACCCCAGGAACGTGCCTAAACTCCAAACTGCGCGGCTGGAACGAATACTGGCCCACTGGCACCGTCAGGTGTCAGAACCCTGTCCATTGGTATGCACACAAAGAGAACAAAGCTATGAAACGGATTCTTCTCGGTACTCTCTTCACCGCTGTTTCCATCAACGCCATGGCGCAAGCCCCGGGTGGCCCGGATTGCGGTTGGGGCAACATGCTGTTCGAAGGTCAGCGTGGCACCCCGGCACACTTCCTGGCATCCACCACTAACGGCACCTCCGGTAACGCTACGTTCGGTATGACTTCCGGCACCAACGGTTGCTCGACCAACGCGTCGCTGACCTACGGCGGTAAATCCTGGTTCGCCATGAATGGCATGATGAACGAGCTGTCCGAAGACATGGCCAAGGGCAACGGCGAAGCGCTGACGACCTACGCCGTGGTACTGGGCGTGGCGCCGGAAGACCGTGCGCACTTCGCTGCTGTCACTCACGAGCACTTCCAGCAGATCTTCAGCAAAGCTGACGTGACCGCAGAAGACGTGCATACCAACACCCTGGCCGTGCTGAAGTCGGACCCACGTCTGGCCAAGTACGCAACTCAGGCTTAAGCTCGACCCCACCCGCTTCTTTCGGGAAGCGGGTTTTGTTTTTTTGGACCTGCCCTCCTTGGGTCTTTTGTTTCTTTTCGACTTAAGTTGCCACCTATGCTCAAACGCCTTGCCTGGCTGGCGCTCTGTGTCTGCGCCCCGCTGTCCGCCGCGCCTCACATCGACCCTCAACGTTTGCAGCAACTGGCCAACGACCGCTTCTGGATTTCCCTCGGTCATTACGAAACCGCCAAGCTTGGCGGCTGGCGCAGCTACGTCAGCGACAGGAAATTCTTTCTTGCGCCCGATGGCAACGAACACCCCGACCATGAGCTGGCCGCCACCGTGCAGGCGCTGTACGCCCCGGCCAGTCTCGGCGAGCAGCATGCGCAATGCGTCTACCCGGCGCGTACCCGCTGGCTGAAAGCCCAGCTCAATCTCAGCGATCTGCCCGCCCCCGATTGCGCCGAATTCAAGAAGTGGTTCAAGGACGTCTCGCCGCACAGCGCGGTGATGATCTTCCCGGCGGCCTACCTCAACAGCCCGTCGTCGATGTTCGGCCACACCCTGCTGCGCATCGACCAGGCTGACGTGCAAAGCGACAAGACTTCGCTGCTGAGTTACGCGATCAATTTCGGCGCCTACATCGAAGGCTCGGACAACAGCATTCTCTACGCCTGGAAGGGCTTGATGGGTGGCTATCCCGGGCTGTTCGCACTGGTGCCGTACCAGGAAAAACTCTCCGAGTACCGCAGCCTGGAAAACCGCGATCTGTGGGAATACCGGCTGAACCTGACCCAAGCAGAAACCGGGCGCATGGTCGAGCATGTGTGGGAGCTGAAGCAGATCCAGTTCGACTATTTCTTCTTCGACGAAAACTGCTCCTATCGCCTGCTCGAACTGCTGCAAGTGGCACGTCCAAGCCTGCGCCTGACCGAGCAATTCCCGCTGACCGCCATCCCTACCGATACGGTCAAAGCGGTGAAAGAAGCCGGGCTGGTGGAAAGCATCGAATATCGCCCGTCCCGCGAGCGTGAACTGCTCAGCCGCGCCGAGCCGTTGAATAAGGAAGAACAGCAATGGGTGCTGAAGGTCAGCGCCGATCAACAGGTATTGCAGGAGCCGACCTTCAAGGCCCTGCCCCGGGATCGTCAGGCGCTGATCATCGATGCCGCGTATCGTCTGGAACGCTACCGCGCCAATGGTCAGGAACGTGATGCGCAACGTGCACAGCGCAGCTTCGAACTGCTGCGGGCGATCAACAAGAATCCGGCACCGGAGTTGCAGATTCCACAACCGGGCCTGCCCGAAGACGGCCACGAATCACGCACCTGGCAGGCCGGCATCGGCACCCGCGGTGATCGTGCGTTCGGTGAGTACGGTTTGCGCATGGCCTATCACGATCTCAACGACAACGCCGAAAGCTTCCCCCTCGGCGCGCAGATCGAAATTCTGCAGATGAAGCTGCGCCAGTATGAAGGCAACCAGTGGCAGTTCCAGCAACTGGACCTGGCGACCATCCGCTCGCTGACCCCGCGCAATGAGCTGCTGCAGCCACTGTCGTGGCAGGTCACCGGTGGCCTTGAGCGAGTACCGGGCAAGCATGATGACGAGACGCTGGTCAGCCACGTCAACGGTGGTGGTGGCGGTACCTGGCAACTGGGCGATGACACGCTCGGTTTCGCCCTCGGCACAGTGCGCATCGAGCACAACAATGACTTCGCCGGATTCGTCACGCCGGCCGCTGGCTTCAACACCGGCGTGCTGTGGAAAAACCCGCTGGGCAATCTGAGCGTCGAGGCCAAGGGCGATTACTTCACCAACGGCGAAGTACGCCGCAGCCTGAGCCTGAACCAGCAGTGGGAATTGTCGCGCAACCTCGGTTTGCGCCTGACGGCACAGCGTGAGTTCAGTCATGTGGCGACACCGGAAACCGAAGTGATGCTTGAGGTGAAGTGGTACCACTACTGATCTGAAGCCTAATCAATACCCCCTGTGGGAGCGGGCTTGCTCGCGAAGGCGTCGTGTCAGGCGATTCAAATCTCGACTGATCCCCGCTTTCGCGAGCAAGCCCGCTCCCACAGGGTTCTCCGGTATTCAACGAATTACTTACATGTCTTTCACCAACGCCCGACGAATCCGCTTCTAGACTTTCCCTATCAGCCGAGAATCGGCGCGGGAGAGTGCGATGGGGCGGTGTGCGGGGCTGTTGGGTGTTTTGCTGTTGCTCGGGGGTTGCCAGACCACCCACGAAGACTTGATCGCCAAAGGTTATCCACCGGCCTTCGCCGACGGTTTTGACGATGGCTGCGTCAGTGGCCGGCAAGCCGCCGGTTCGATCAGTGGCGAGTTTCGCAAGAACGTGCCGCGCTATCTCAAGGACAAGCAATACGCCGAAGGCTGGACCGACGGCTTCCGCCAGTGCCAGGCAATGCTGGAAAACAAGAATCGCGAAGAGTATCGCAACGAGCACTGGGACGAACGCGAGCGCGCCTGGCAGCAGCAGAAAGATCAGGACGCCGGGCGGGCTTATCGCTCGCAATAGGTCGCTTCCAGACATCCAGTGAAACCAAATGCCGGCGACCATGGCCCAAACTCTTTGCAGAGGAGGACAGCATGAGCCGCGCTTTCGTCAACGAAGATAACGCCGCTGCGCAAGCCGATCAGCCCGTCGAACGGCAGGTCAGTGCGCAGCCCAATTACGTCACCCCCCAAGGATTGGTGCAGTTGCAGGCTAAAGTCGCCGAACTGCAAGCCCTGCACGCCGAGCAATCGGCCAAGGGCGAACAGGCCGACAAGCAGCGCCAGGCCGATCTCGAAAGAGATTTGCGCTACTTCAACCAACGCCTCGCGAGCGCACAGGTCGCGGCCCCGGCGATCTCGACCGATAAAGTGCAGATCGGCAGCTGGGTGACCTACGCCGACGAACACAACACCGAAAGTCGGGTGCAACTGGTCGGCGAAGATCAGGCCGACGCCAGCCAAGGCCTGATCAACTGGGCTTCGCCGCTGGGCCGGGCGCTGCTCGGCGCCCGGCTCAATGACGAAGTGCTGTGGCAGCGCCCCGCTGGCGATCAGGTGATTGAAGTGATTCGCATCGAACCGGCTTAAACCACACCCTGCGCGAGCATCGCATCGGCGACTTTGACGAAGCCGGCGATGTTCGCGCCTTTGACGTAGTTGATCCGTCCATTCTCTTCGCCGTAATGCACGCAGGCGTGGTGGATCGACTGCATGATCGCGTGCAGCTTGCTGTCCACCTCACCCGCCGTCCACAGCAGGCGCATGGCGTTCTGCGACATCTCCAGACCGCTGACCGCGACCCCGCCGGCGTTCGACGCCTTGCCCGGGGCGAACAGAATGCCGGCCTCGATGAAGATATCCACGGCCGCCAGCGTGGTCGGCATGTTCGCGCCTTCGGCCACGCATACGCAGCCGTTGCGCAGCAGCGTACGTGCGGCGTCTGCATCGAGTTCGTTCTGCGTGGCACACGGCAGCGCGATGTCGCACGACAGCGACCAGGGCAACTGACCGGCGCGGAACTCCAGACCGAACGCCGTGGCCAGTTCGCTGATGCGTCCGCGTTTGACGTTTTTCAGCTCCAGCAGCGCCTGCCACTGTTCTTCGCTCAAGCCCGATTCGCAGTACAGCGTGCCTTCGGAGTCGGACAGCGAAATCACCTTGCCGCCCAGGTCCATGACCTTGCGCGCCGCGTACTGCGCGACGTTGCCGGAACCGGAGATCGCCACGCGCTTGCCTTCGACGGTCTGCCCGCGGCGCTTGAGCATCTCCTCGGCGAAGTACACGCAACCGAAACCGGTGGCTTCCGGGCGAATCAGGCTGCCGCCATAGGTCATGCCTTTACCGGTCAACACGCTGGTGAACTGGTTGCTCAGGCGTTTGTACTGGCCAAACAGGAAACCGATCTCCCGCGCACCGACACCGATGTCACCAGCCGGCACGTCAACGTCCGCGCCGATGTGGCGGTACAGCTCGCTCATGAACGCCTGGCAGAAACGCATGACTTCGGCGTCGCTCTTGCCCTTAGGATCGAAGTCCGAACCGCCCTTGCCGCCGCCCATGGGCAACGAGGTCAGGGAGTTCTTGAAGGTCTG
Source organism: Pseudomonas sp. G3-39 (assembly GCF_054790485.1). NCBI lineage: Bacteria > Pseudomonadati > Pseudomonadota > Gammaproteobacteria > Pseudomonadales > Pseudomonadaceae > Pseudomonas > Pseudomonas sp. G3-39. The sequence goes on from NZ_CP186497.1 coordinate 5,078,710, forward strand.
TTCGAAGGCGAGAAACTTCAGCACGCCCATGTTCACCGAAGGATGGAAGCGCAAGCCGCCCTTGTACGGGCCGATTGCGCTGTTCATCTGAATGCGGAACCCGCGATTGACCTGGACCTTGCCCTGATCGTCGACCCACGACACGCGAAACACCACCGCGCGCTCCGGCTCGCAGATGCGCTCCAGAATGCCTGAGGTCAGGTAACGCGGATTGGCTTCGAGAAACGGCCACAGACTGCGCAGGACCTCTTCGACGGCCTGGTGGAATTCGGGTTGATCCGGGTCGCGTTTTTTCAGGCGGGCGAGGAAGGATTCGACGGATTCGATCATGGGAAAAGTCTCGGCAAATTTATTGTCGTTGGAAGCGATTGAGCCGGACTGTAGCAAACGATTTGCGCACAGGAACAGCGCAAAATGTCGCAGTTATGAAATTAAATGGTGCACAGGATATAAATCAGGCGGTTTTTTGAGCTGGTTTCGCACCTGAATGGGGAGGTCAAATCGAAGTAATGCACCAACAATTACACCGCTATCGCGAGCAGGCTCACTCCTACAGGGGACCGTATTTCAATTGTAGGAGTGAGCCTGCTCGCGATGGCCACGACTCGGTATCACTGAAAAAAACTCAAAAAAAACGGAGCCCGAAGGCTCCGCTTTTTCATGCAACCAACCCGAATCAGGCCAGTTTCTTGTGGCGTACCCGATGTGGCTGGGCCGCCGCTTCGCCGAGGCGCTTTTTGCGGTCGGCTTCGTACTCGGTGTAGTTACCTTCGAAGAACACCGCTTGCGAGTCGTCTTCGTACGCCAGGATGTGGGTCGCGACGCGGTCGAGGAACCAGCGATCGTGAGAGATCACAATGGCGGCGCCCGGGAAGTCCAGCAGGGCTTCTTCCAGCGAACGCAGGGTTTCAACGTCGAGGTCGTTGGACGGTTCGTCGAGCAGCAGGACGTTACCGCCCTCCTTCAGGGTCAGCGCCAGGTGCAGACGACCGCGCTCACCACCGGACAGGTCCTTGACGAACTTCTGCTGGTCGCCGCCCTTGAAGTTGAAGCGCCCGACGTAAGTGCGCGACGGAATCTCGTAGTTGCCGATGCGGATCTGGTCGGAACCGTCGGAGATCTGCTGGAACACGGTCTTGCTGCCGTCGAGGTCTTCGCGGCTCTGGTCAACGCAGGCCAGTTGCACGGTTTCGCCGACTTCGATGGTGCCGGAATCCGGAGTTTCCTTGCCCATCAGCATGCGGAACAGGGTCGACTTACCGGCACCGTTACCACCGATCACGCCGACAATGGCGCCCTTCGGCATGGAGAACGACAGGTTGTCGATCAGCACGCGATCGCCGTAACCCTTGGTGACGTTCTTGAACTCGATGACCTTGTCGCCCAGACGCGGACCGGCCGGGATGTAGATCTCGTTGGTTTCGCTGCGCTTCTGGAATTCCTGCGATTGCATTTCTTCGAAGCGTTGCAGACGAGCCTTGGATTTCGACTGACGGGCTTTCGCGCCTTTGCGCACCCACTCCAGTTCTTCCTTCATGGCTTTTTCGTGAGCCGACTGCTGCTTGGATTCGGCCGCCAGACGATCGGACTTGGCTTCGAGCCAACCCGAGTAGTTGCCTTCGTAAGGAATGCCCGCGCCGCGGTCGAGTTCGAGAATCCAGCCAGCAACGTTATCCAGGAAGTAACGGTCGTGCGTGATCGCGACCACGGTGCCCGGGAAGTCGTGCAGGAAGTGCTCCAGCCACGCCACGGAGTCAGCGTCCAGGTGGTTGGTCGGTTCGTCGAGCAGCAGCATGTCCGGAGCGGACAGCAGCAGACGGCACAGGGCCACACGACGTTTTTCACCACCAGACAGGTGTTCGACCTTGGCGTCCCAGGCCGGCAGACGCAGCGCATCGGCGGCGACTTCCAGTTGACGCTCCAGGTTGTGACCATCGCTGGCCTGCAGGATCGCTTCGAGCTTGGCCTGTTCGGCAGCCAGCTTGTCGAAGTCGGCATCCGGGTCAGCGTAAGCGGCGTAGACCTCGTCCAGACGCGCTTGCGCATCCTTGATCACGCTGACGGCTTCCTCGACCACTTCACGCACGGTCTTGGTCGGATCAAGTTGTGGCTCTTGCGGCAGATAACCGATGTTCAGATCCGGCATCGGACGGGCTTCGCCCTCGAACTCGGTGTCGACGCCGGCCATGATTTTCAGCAACGTGGATTTACCCGAACCGTTGAGGCCGAGTACGCCGATCTTGGCGCCGGGGAAGAACGACAGCGAAATGTTTTTCAGGATTTCCCGCTTCGGCGGAACAACTTTGCCCAGCCGATGCATGGTGAAGACGTATTGAGCCATGGAGAACCTTGGGTCAGTGACAGATGAATGATTGGAGCGCAGGCGATGCCCGGCCAGACCGATGCGCGTCGTTCACTTGATGGTCATCAATGCGTGCGCGCGGAAAAAAGTCTGATTCTAGGAGCTGGAACGCTCCCGCGTAACCGGCAAAGCTACCTTAATGACGGAAGGCAGTCCAGCCGAGTGGGGCTGGCACTTCGCCACAACTCAAGGCATGCTAGCCGCCCTTCGGGCGTCCGGCTTATAGTGCACGTCGCGCCAGTCCAGCCAAACCGCAGGATTTCAGCTTGTCCAACGTTACCCCGCCAGCTTCTGTCAGCGCGTCCAATCCGGGGACCGGCTCGCCCCTGCGCGGAACACTGAAGGGTGCATTGGCGACGCTGGTACTTTTGCTGCTGGCCCTGCTGTTCTGGCAACTGCTCGATCAATTGCGCGAGACCCAGAAAAACCAGCGTCAGTACACCATCGACTACACCGCCGACCTCGCCTCGCAGGTCAGCCTGAACATGTCGCTGAATGCGCAAATCGCCCTCAACCTGCTACCGATCGTCGAACAGCCGCAGTCGTCCGACGAACAGCAGGCGCTGCTGCGCAAGCTCCAGCAATCGCTCCCGGACCTGCGCAGTCTGGCCCTGCTCAGCCCGTCCGGGAAAATCCTCAACGACAGCGCCAGCGACAGCCACGACGCCGATTACCTCGCTGAACTGGTGCGCCGCAGCCGCGCTCAGGCGCATTACTTCAGCAACGCCGACGACGGTTCGGTGGTACACCTGTTATTGCATCAGGCCAGCGGCAGCACGCGCGGTTATTGGGCGTTGCGCCTGACCCCGACGTTTTTCGATTCGCTGACCCAGCAGGGCGAAACCGGCATCCGTCCGTTGTGGCTGGTGGAAAACCGTCTCAACCATCAGATCATCAGCCGCGACGAGGCACGGCCTTCGGCCAGGCCTGGCGTCTTGAGCCCGGACGACATGGCCAACACCGTGCTGACCGTGCCGTTGAGCAGCAGCGACTGGCAATTGCGCGGGCTGTTCGACCGCCAGCGCGTGCTCGAAGAACTGCTGCCGGCGTTTATCGGCAAATGCCTGTTGGGGCTGGCGTTCTCGATGCTGCCAGTGATCGCTCTGCTCAACATGCGCCGGCGCCAGCGCCAGTTACATGAAGGCCGCCGGCGCTATCAGGACATCTTCGAAGGCACCGGCGTCGCCCTGTGCGTACTCGACCTCTCGGGCCTCAAGCAGTTGTTCGACAAGGCGCAGATCCAAACCAGCGACCAGCTCAAGGCCTGGCTCGACCAACCGGTCCAGCGCCAGCAATTGCTGCAGGAACTGCGCGTCACCGAGGTCAATCAGGTGGCACTGCAACTGCTCAACGTCAATTCCTGCGAGCACGCCTGGCAGTTGCTGATCGACGGTCAGCCGCACAACCAGTGCGCCATCGGCCACCAGGTGCTCGACGCGGTTCTGCAGCAACAGAATCAACTGGAGCTGGAAATCAGACTGCCGGACATCAACGGCCGCGATCAGCACCTGTGGATGGTTCTGCGCCTGCCACAGGAACAGCACGACTACAAAGCGGTGATTCTGAGCATCAACGACATCACCAGCCGCAAGCTGATCGAACTGTCGCTGCTGGAGCGCGAAGGCTTCTGGTCGGACGTGGTGCGCACTGTGCCGGATCATCTGTACGTGCAGGACGTCATCAGCCAGCGGATGATTTTCAGCAACCACCACCTCGGCCAGACCCTCGGTTACAACCGCTCCGAGTTGCACCAGATGGGCGAGTATTTTTGGGAAATCCTCCTGCACCCGGAGGACGCCGACTATTACCACCGCTCGCGGCAGATGCAGCGGCACGCCGGGTACAGCCAGCTGTTGCAGTGCCAATTGCGCTTCCGCCATCGCGACGGCAAATGGCGGCGCTTCGATATTCGTGAGCAGGCGCTGGCCCGTGACAAACATGATCAGGTCACGCGGATCATCGGCGTGGCCAAGGACATCACCGAGCAGATCGAGGCCAGCGAATCGCTGCGCGACAGCGAGCAGCGCTACCGCATGCTCGCCGAAAGCATCAGCGATGTGATTTTCTCCACCGACAGCAAGCTGTCGTTGAACTACGTCAGCCCGTCGGTGCAGGCGGTGCTGGGTTACGACGCCGAGTGGATCTTCCAGAATGGCTGGCAATCGACGATCGCCAACCCGCAGCAGCTATCCGGCATCTACACCTTGATGGATCGGGTGAGCAAAGCGCTCGACAAGCCTGAGCAACTCGCGCAACTGCGAAGCCAGGTACAGACGCAGATGTTCCTGTTCGACTGCCTGCGCGCCGACGGCCGCAAGATCCCGATCGAGCTGCGGCTGGTGCTGGTGTGGGACGAACACGGCGCGTTCGAAGGCGTGCTCGGCGTCGGTCGCGACATCAGCCAGCAGCGCCGCGCGGAGAAAGACTTGCGCATGGCCGCCACCGTATTCGAGCACTCGACCTCGGCGATCCTGATCACCGACCCGGCCGGTTACATCGTGCAGGCCAACGAAGCCTTCAGCCGGGTCAGCGGTTACGCGGTGTCGGAGGTGCTCGATCAGTTGCCGAACATGCTCACCGTCGACGAGCAACAGGACGCGCACCTGCGCTACGTGCTCAAGCAATTGCATCAGCACAGCACCTGGGAAGGCGAAGTCTGGCTCAAGCGCCGTAACGGCGAGCATTACCCGGCGTGGGTCGGCATCACGGCGGTACTCGACGATGAAGGCGACCTGGCCAGTTACGTGTGCTTCTTCAGCGACATCAGCGAGCGCAAGGCCAGCGAACAACGCATCCATCGTCTCGCTTACTACGACGCCCTGACCCACCTGCCGAACCGCACGCTGTTCCAGGATCGTCTGCACACCGCGCTGCAATCGGCCGAACGGCAGAAGTCGTGGGTGGTGCTGATGTTCCTCGACCTCGACCGCTTCAAACCGATCAACGACTCCCTCGGCCACGCGGCTGGCGACCGCATGTTGAAAGACATGGCCACGCGGTTGCTGGCCTGCGTCGACGATGACGACACCGTGGCGCGCATGGGCGGTGACGAGTTCACCTTGCTCCTGCAGCACCGCTCCAGCCGCGAAATGGCGCTGAACCGAGCGATTCATGTGGCCGAGCAGATTCTTGCCAGTCTGGTGCGCCCATTCGTGCTGGAAGGTCGCGAGTTCTTCGTCACCGCCAGTATCGGCATCGCCCTGAGCCCGCAGGACGGCAACGAACTCAGCCAGTTGATGAAGAACGCCGACACCGCGATGTACCACGCCAAGGAGCGCGGCAAGAACAACTTCCAGTTCTATCAGGCCGACATGAACGCCAGTGCGCTGGAACGTCTGGAGCTGGAAAGCGACCTGCGTCATGCGCTGGAGCAGAACGAATTCGTCCTGTATTACCAGCCGCAATTCAGCGGCGACGGCAAACGCCTGACTGGCGCCGAAGCGCTGCTGCGTTGGCGTCATCCGCGTCGCGGGCTGGTGCCGCCGGGGGATTTCATTCCGGTGCTGGAAGAGCTGGGTCTGGTGGTGGACGTTGGCGACTGGGTGATCAGCGAGGCCTGCCGTCAGCTCAAGACCTGGCACCAGAACCGCGTGCGCGTGCCGAAGGTCTCGGTGAACATTTCGGCGCGGCAGTTCTCCGATGGCCAGCTCGGTACGCGCATCGCCACGATCCTGCGCGAAACCGGGCTGCCACCGGCGTGTCTGGAGCTGGAGCTGACCGAAAGTATCCTGATGCGCGAAGTCAGCGAAGCAATGCAGATTCTGGCCGGGCTGAAAAACCTGGGCCTGAGCATTGCGGTCGACGACTTCGGCACCGGTTATTCGTCGCTGAACTACCTCAAGCAATTCCCGATCGACGTGCTGAAGATCGACCGTACCTTCGTCGACGGCCTGCCGTCCGGCGAGCAGGACGCGCAGATAGCTCGGGCGATCATCGCCATGGCCCACAGCCTCAATCTGGCGGTGATCGCCGAAGGCGTGGAAACCCATGAGCAACTGGACTTCCTGCGCGAACATGGCTGCGATGAGGTTCAGGGCTATCTGTTCGGACGGCCAATGCCGGCGAGCCGGTTTGAAGCGCAGTTCAGCAATGACGCGCTGTTCATGTTCGACTGAACATCGGCGGCGCGCCCTTCGCGAGCAGGCTCGCTCCCACAGGGATTGATGTCGATCACAAAATCGCAGGCCTGCCTCGATTACTGTGGGAGCGAGCCTGCTCGCGAAGAGGCCTTCAAAAGCACCGCACATCTGGCATGAACGCCACTTGTCTGCGACATGATGTCGTTTCATATGCCATCCAAAACCCATTGGGTTAGAATGCCCCCCTTTTCTGCCCCCGATCCTTGAGGACCGCCATGTTCAGCCGTGATTTGACTATTGCCAAGTACGACGCCGATCTCTTTGCCGCCATGGAGCAAGAAGCTCAGCGCCAGGAAGAGCACATTGAGCTGATCGCTTCGGAAAACTACACCAGCCCTGCGGTGATGGAAGCTCAAGGCTCGGTACTGACCAACAAGTACGCCGAAGGCTACCCGGGCAAGCGCTACTACGGTGGTTGCGAGTACGTCGACGTTGTTGAACAACTGGCCATCGACCGCGCCAAAGAGCTGTTCGGCGCCGATTACGCCAACGTTCAGCCGCACGCCGGTTCCCAAGCCAACGCCGCTGTTTACCTGGCCCTGCTGCAAGGTGGCGACACCATCCTGGGCATGAGCCTGGCCCACGGTGGTCACCTGACCCACGGCGCCAGCGTTTCGTCCTCCGGCAAGCTGTACAACGCCGTGCAGTACGGCATCGACGCCAACGGCCTGATCGACTACGACGAAGTCGAGCGTCTGGCGGTTGAGCACAAGCCGAAAATGATCGTGGCCGGTTTCTCTGCCTACTCGCAGATCCTCGACTTCCCACGCTTCCGCGCCATCGCTGACAAGGTCGGTGCCTACCTGTTCGTCGACATGGCGCACGTGGCCGGTCTGGTCGCCGCTGGCGTCTACCCGAACCCGGTGCCTTTCGCTGACGTGGTCACCACCACCACGCACAAGACCCTGCGCGGTCCTCGTGGCGGTCTGATCCTGGCGCGCGCCAACGCCGAGATCGAGAAGAAGCTGAACTCCGCAGTATTCCCGGGCGCCCAGGGTGGCCCGCTGGAGCACGTGATCGCCGCTAAAGCGATCTGCTTCAAGGAAGCGCTGCAGCCTGAGTTCAAGGCTTACCAGGAACAAGTGGTGAAGAACGCCCAGGCCATGGCCGAAGTGTTCATCGAGCGCGGTTTCGACGTGGTGTCCGGCGGTACCAAGAACCACCTGTTCCTGCTGTCGCTGATCAAGCAGGACATCTCCGGTAAAGACGCCGACGCCGCTCTGGGCAAAGCGTTCATCACCGTGAACAAGAACTCCGTGCCTAACGACCCACGCTCGCCGTTCGTCACTTCCGGCCTGCGCTTCGGTACTCCGGCTGTGACCACTCGCGGCTTCAAGGAAGCAGAGTGCAAAGAGCTGGCCGGCTGGATCTGCGACATCCTGGCTGACCTGAACAACGAAGCGGTGATCGACGCCGTTCGTGAGAAAGTCAAAGCCATCTGCAAGAAACTGCCGGTGTACGGCGCGTAATCGCGACGCCAAATCCGCAGCATGAAAAACCGGCCAAGTGATTGGCCGGTTTTTTTATGCCCACATTTTTTCAAACGCCTGAACCGCTCAAGAATGGGACTCACCGCACAACTGGTCAGACCGGTCATGCCAATTCATCAATTTTCACTTGCGATCCGCAAAAATCCGCGCCTAGACTGCACCCGCACTGGACATACCGGTAAGACCACAATAATTAAGTTCTGAATCTGATGCGCCCAAAGGCGCACGGCAGCCAGGACACCGACCAGGATTCCTCCCATGCTCAGATGGTGCTCACGTTCAATCTTCCTCCAAGTGGTTCTCGGACTGGTGCTCGGCATCGTCTGCGGGCTGACCCTTCCCGAATATTCCGCTCAGCTCAAACCCTTGGGCGACGGCTTCATCAAACTGATCAAGATGCTCATCGGCCTGATCGTGTTCTGCGTGGTGGTCAGCGGCATCAGCGGCGCGGGCGACCTGAAGAAGGTCGGGCGCATCGGCCTCAAGTCGGTGATCTACTTTGAAGTGCTGACCACCCTCGCGCTGGTGATCGGTCTGGTATTCGCCTTCAGCACCGGCATCGGCAGTGGCGCGAATATCCATCTGGAGCAACTGTCCGCCGCCGACATGGGCGATATCGCTGAACGCGGCCAGCACATGCACACCACCACCCAGTTCCTGATGGACCTGATCCCGACCTCGGTGCTGGGAGCTTTCGCCGACAACAACATTTTGCAAGTGCTGTTGTTCTCGGTGCTGTTCGGCAGTGCGCTGAATCTGGTGGGCGAAGCGGCCTCCGGAATCTCGCGGCTGATCAACGAACTGAGCCATGTGATCTTCCGGATCATGGGCATGATCGTGCGCCTGGCGCCGATCGGCGTGTTCGGCGCCATCGCCTTCACCACCAGCAAGTACGGCCTCGATTCGCTACAGCACTTGGGCAGTCTGGTCGGCCTGTTTTACCTGACCTGCATGGCGTTCGTCAGCGTGATCCTCGGCGTGGTAATGCGCGCCTCGGGCCTGCGTCTGTGGCCGCTGCTCAAGTACCTGCGTGAAGAGCTGCTGATCGTCATGGGCACCGCTTCTTCCGACGCCGTGCTGCCACAGATCATGCGCAAACTTGAACACCTGGGGATTGGCAGCTCGACGGTCGGGCTGGTGATTCCCACCGGCTATTCGTTCAACCTCGACGGTTTCTCGATCTACCTGACCCTGGCCATCGTGTTCATCGCCAACGCCACCGGCACGCCACTGGCGATGACCGATCTGCTGACGATTCTGCTGGTGTCGCTGATCACTTCCAAGGGCGCCCACGGCATTCCCGGCTCGGCGCTGGTGATTCTGGCGGCGACGCTGACGGCGATCCCGGCGATTCCGGTCGTGGGTCTGGTGCTGGTACTGGCGGTGGACTGGTTCATGGGCATCGGCCGGGCACTGACCAACCTGATCGGCAACTGCGTCGCCACCGTGGCCATCGCCCGTTGGGAAAAGGACATCGATGTGCAACGCGCCAACAAAGTACTCAGCGGTCAGCAGGGCTACACCTTTCAACCGCGTAAAACCGGAACTCCGGCACACCAGCAAGAGTTCTGATTTTCAACCCCGCAGGAGCTGCCGCAGGCTGCGATCTTTTGATCCTGTTTGCGGCAGCCCCAACGGGCTCACGGAGCAAGACAAGTGATCACCACATCAACCGTCGTCAACTCAGTCGTAGAAAAACTGCGCGCCGCCCTCGCCCGCGGTCAGTGGCGCTCCGGCGACATGCTGCCGGGTCAGCGCGAACTGGCCGAACAACTGGGCATCAGCCGCCCAAGCCTGCGCGAAGCGGTGATCGTCCTGGAAACCCTTGGCCTGGTGCGTTCGATGCCGGGCAAAGGCGTGGTGGTGCTCGACGCCCAGCTCAGTGACAGCCAGAGTCACGACAGCGCGGTGGCCGGCGCCAGCCTCGAAGACGTGCTGCAACTGCGCTACACCCTTGAGCCTTTCATCGTCGGTCTGGTCGCGCAGTCGATCAGCAGCAAGGAAGTCGGCCAGTTGCGCCTGACCCTGATGGACATGCGCGAAGCCCTTGAAGCCGGTGACAGTGAAGCCGGGGTCAGCGCCTACATCGCCTTCCACGAGGAGCTGTTCACCCTGACCTCGAACCCGATTTTCCAGAGCGTGGTGCAGCAAACCAGCAATGCCCTCAAGCAAAGCGCCGAAGTGCTGCGCAATTCGCCTGAGCATCTGGCCGAACGCCTGGAAGAAAACGAAGCGGTGGTGCGCGCAATCCGCAGCAAGAACAGCGCTCAGGCCAGCGCCGAAATGCGTCGGCACATTCTGCGTGAAGGCCAGCGCATGGGCGTTGAATTGAACATTCCGGATGACAACCTCAGCCACTGATTGATTCACACTGGAGACCGGCCATGAACAGCCTTGCCACGTCGCCGCACACTCGTCAGATGTCGGCCCCCCTGCCCTTCTCCCGCCTGCAGGCGTCGGCAGACGATCTGTACCCGCGGCTGTTCGACGCGATTCTGGACCGGCGAATCGACCCGGCCAGCCGCTTCACCGAAGACAGTCTCAAGCAGATGTTTGGCGTCAGCCGCGCCGATGTGCGCCGGGTGCTGACGCAGTTGTCCCATGAGCAGGTGATTGTGCTGCGCGCCAACCACCGGCCACGGGTCGCCACACCGGATGCCGAGCAGACCCGGCAAACCCTGCACGCCCGGCGCCTGACCGAAGCGACGCTGGTGCGTCTGGCTTGTCAGAATGCCTCAGCGGAGGGTTTGAAACGCTTGCGCACGCTGGTCGAACGCGAACGTCTGGCCGTGGCTCAGGAACGGCGCGCGGCGGCGATTCGTTTGTCCGGCGAGTTTCATCTGCAGTTGGCACGGATGGCGGGGAATGCACCGTTGGCGCATTTTCTTGGCAGTCTGGTGCCGTTGACGTCGCTGGCGATTGCGCGGTGTGATGGATCGACGCCCGGTTGCTGCGCGTGGCAGGAGCATCTGGCGATTGTCGAGGCGGTCGCGTCTGGGGATATGTCCATGGCTGAGCGACTGATGAATCAACACCTGGATCATCTTGAGCAGACCTTGCTGGGTACAGCCCTTGAGCATCGTGTCGCCGGTTAGATCGCCTTCGCGAGCAAGCCCGCTCCCACAGTGAATTGCATTCCTCCTGACAGAATGCGACCTACTGTGGGAGCGAGCCTGCTCGCGAAGAGGCCATCACTGACAACCAGGATCCATCAGGCAGAAGTCACTCTGGCAAACCCCGCCCGAACTTTCTCTTCCGGCAGATCATCGGCAATAAACACGATCACGCTTTCCCGCGCCTCACCCTCGGCCCACTCGGTGTCCCAGTCGAAACCGTAAAGCTTCAGTACGCCCTGAAACACCAGCCGCCGATCCTCGCCAGCGATGTTCAACACGCCCTTGTAGCGCAACAACTGCTTGCCATGTTCTTCCAGCAGCTCATTCATGAACTCGCTGAGTTGATCGATATCCAGCGGCTGGTCTGTGCGCAGCACCAGGCTGGAGATACGGTCGATGGACGGCGCCTTGCTCACCGGGCGCAGGCTGACCCCGCCGCCCAGGTCAGCATTGAGGTTGAAGCCGCGCACGTCGAGCAGTTCGGCCAGATCGATGTTGCCGTGCTCGACCACGCGTATCGGCGCACGACGATTGATTCGCGTCAGGCGTTCGCTCAGTGCGTTGAACGTCGCCTCATCCACCAGATCGGTCTTGCTCACCAGCAAGCGGTCGGCGAAACCGATCTGCGCCTGGGCGATGGTCTGGGTCAGGTGCAGGTCGGCGTGAGCGGCATCTACCAGGGTGATGATGCCGTCGAGCAGATAGCGTTCGCGCAGTTCTTCATCGATGAAAAAGGTCTGCGCCACAGGCGCTGGATCAGCCAGCCCGGTGCACTCGATCACCAGACGGTCGAAGGCGATTTCACCGCTGTCCAGGCGTTCGAGCAGCAGGTACAGGGCCTTGGTCAGATCGGTGTGGATGGTGCAGCAGACGCAGCCGTTGGCCAGGGTCATGACTTGCACCGGTTCGACGCCGAGCAACTGGGTGTCGATGCCGGCGTCGCTGAATTCGTTCTCGATCACGGCGATCTTCAGGCCATGCTCGGCTTTGAGCAGATGGCGCAACAAGGTGGTCTTGCCGGCACCGAGGAAACCGCTGAGTACCGTTACAGGTATGGGAGAAGACAAAACACGATCTCCTTAAAGAAACACAAAACAAATGTGGGAGCGGGCTTGCTCGCGAAAGCGGTGTGTCAGTCACCACACGTATCAACTGACACTCCGTATTCGCGAGCAAGCCCGCTCCCACAGGGGGACTGCATCAACCGCAGGCTGTCAGCTCAACAGCACTTCGGCCCACCCTTGCCACCGTAACGCGCTTCCTGACGTTCGCGGAAGAACATCTCGTAGCTCATCACCGGTTTGTCCGGGTGTTTGGTTTGCATATGCTCGACGTAGGTGTCGTAGTCGGGCATGCCGACCATCAGGCGTGCGGCCTGACCGAGGTATTTACCGAGGCGACTCAGGTCATTGAACATGGTGCAATCCTCTGGTTACGCGTCCGGCAGGGCCTGGAATGGCGATTCTTTATCCGTTCGCTCTTTTTTGCCCCAGGCAGCGATGCCGACCTTGAGCGCATAGAACAGGATGCTGAAGACCACGAACAGGAACAGCGCAGTGAGCGTTGCGTTGGTGTAGGCGTTGAAGATCACGTGCTGCATCTGCTCGATACTCTTGGCCGGGGCAATGACTTGCCCGGCGGCCAGGGCATCGCTGTACTTCTTGGCCAGCGACAGGAAGCCGATCGCCGGGTTGGCGTCGAACAGCTTGATGAAGCCTGCAGTGGTGGTGCAGATCAGCAGCCAGGCGGCTGGCAGCAGGGTGACCCAGATGTAGCGCTGGCGCTTCATCTTGATCAGGACCACGGTGCCGAGCATCAGCGCGATACCGGCCAGCATCTGGTTGGAGATACCGAACAGCGGCCACAGGGTGTTGATGCCGCCCAGCGGATCGATCACGCCCTGATACAGCAACCAGCCCCACATCGCCACACAACCGGCGGTGGCGATCAGGTTGGCAGTCCACGATTCGGTGCGCTTGAGCGCCGGAACGAAGGAGCCGAGCAGGTCCTGCAGCATGAAGCGCCCGGCACGGGTGCCGGCGTCTACAGCGGTCAGGATGAACAGCGCTTCGAACAGAATCGCGAAGTGGTACCAGAACGCCATGGTGTTTTCACCCGGCAGGACACTGTGCAGGATCTGCGCGATACCGACCGCCAGGGTCGGCGCGCCGCCGGCACGGGCGAGGATGGTGGTTTCGCCGATGTCGTGAGCCACGGCTTGCAGCGCCTCCGGCGTGATCGCGAAGCCCCAGCTGCTGACCATCTGCGCCACCGATGCGACGTCACCGCCGACCACGGCGGCCGGGCTGTTCATGGCGAAGTACACGCCCGGCTCGATCACCGAAGCGGCAACCATGGCCATGATCGCCACGAACGATTCCATCAGCATGCCGCCGTAACCGATGTAACGCGCGTTGGTTTCGTTATCCAGCAACTTCGGCGTGGTGCCCGAAGAGATCAGTGCGTGGAAGCCGGACACCGCACCGCAAGCGATGGTGATGAACAGGAACGGGAACAGACCGCCCTTCCACACCGGGCCGGTGCCGTCGACGAACTGGGTCAGCGCCGGCATTTTCAGCTCGGGCATGGTCACCAGAATGCCGATCGCCAGGGCGATGATGGTGCCGATCTTGAGGAACGTCGACAGGTAGTCGCGTGGCGCGAGGATCAGCCACACCGGCAACACGGCGGCGACGAAGCCGTAACCGATCAGCATCCAGGTGATTTGCACGCCGGTGAAGCTGAAGGCCTTGGCCCACACCGGATCAGCGGCAATCTGCCCACCGAGCCAGATCGAACCGAGCAGCAGCAACACACCGATGACCGAGATCTCGCCGATGCGGCCCGGGCGGATGTAGCGCATGTAGATGCCCATGAACATCGCGATCGGGATGGTCGCCATCACGGTGAAGATGCCCCATGGGCTCTCTGCCAGTGCCTTGACCACGATCAGCGCCAGCACCGCGAGGATGATGATCATGATCAGGAAGCAGCCGAACAGGGCGATGGTGCCGGGGATGCGGCCCATTTCTTCACGCACCATGTCGCCCAGGGAACGGCCGTTGCGCCGGGTCGACATGAACAGGACCATGAAGTCCTGCACCGCACCCGCCAGCACCACCCCGGCAATCAGCCACAGCGTGCCGGGCAGATAACCCATCTGCGCCGCCAATACCGGGCCGACCAGAGGTCCGGCGCCCGCGATCGCGGCGAAGTGGTGACCGAAAAGAATGTGTTTGTTGGTCGGCACATAGTCCAGACCGTCGTTGTTGAGCACGGCGGGGGTGGCCCGACGCGGATCCAGTTGCATCACATTGTTGGCGATGAACAGGCTGTAGTAACGGTACGCGACCAGATAAATGGCCACGGCCGCGACCACGATCCACAAGGCGTTGATCGCCTCTCCTCGGCGCAATGCCACTACGCCCAGGGCGCACGCTCCTACGATTGCCAGCACTAGCCAGGGTAAGTGGCGTAGCAGGCTATTATTATTTTTCATTTTATTATTCCAGCCAGGGTGGACAAGAAAGACAGCCACCCCGAGTTTAGCGCTTACGGCGCCAAAGGCCATACCCCGACGTTGGTCTAGACGGCTTGTCGATTGGCAGCCACCCAACGGTCGGGTCTATAGTCAGCGAACTCTTCCGAGGATTGCGCCATGAGCGAACACCCAGCCAATCGCCGTCGCTTCAAACGTATTGCGTTCGATGCCAGAACCGAGCTGAGTCAGGGTCAATTCATCTGGCCGGTGAAGTTGATCGATCTGTCGCTCAAAGGGCTGCTGATCGAACGGCCGGAGCCGTGGCTTGGGGATAGGGAGCAGGATTTCTTCGTCAACATTCATCTGAGCGATGATGTCGATATCGAGATGGATGTACACCTGGCTCACGAAGATCACGGACAACTAGGCTTCGTCTGCCGGCACATCAGTCTGGAGTCGATCCAGCGCTTGCGACGGTTGATCGAGCTCAACCTGGCTGACGAAGCCGAGCTTGAGCGCGAACTCGGCGCCCTGATCGAAATCTAGCCATCAATACAAATCCCCTGTGGGAGCGGGCTTGCCCGCGAAGAAGCCGTGTCAATCAACATTGATTTCGACTGACACACCGCTTTCGCGGGCAAGCCCGCTCCCACAGGACTATTCGAACAATGCGTCGAGCGCCTGTTCCAACCGGGTCACGGCAATGATCTGCAACCCCGGCGGCGCCTCTTTCGGTGCATTGCCCTTGGGCACGATCGCCCGTTTGAAGCCATGCTTGGCCGCTTCCTTCAAGCGCTCCTGGCCGCTCGGCACCGGACGCACCTCGCCGGACAAACCGACTTCGCCAAACACCAGCAGATCATGCGGCAACGGCCGGTTGCGCAGGCTCGACATCACCGCCGCCATCAACGCCAGGTCGGACGCGGTCTCCAGCACCTTCACCCCGCCGACCACGTTGAGGAACACGTCCTGGTCGTGAGTCGGAATACCACCGTGACGGTGCAATACCGCCAACAACATCGCCAATCGGTTCTGATCAAGGCCCAACGTCACGCGCCGTGGATTGGCCAGATGGCTGTCATCGACCAACGCCTGCACTTCCACCAGCATCGGCCGGGTGCCTTCCCAGGTGGCCATCACCACACTGCCCGGGACTTCTTCCTGGGCACGGGTGAGAAAAATCGCCGAAGGGTTGGAGACTTCTTTCAGGCCCTTGTCGGTCATGCCGAACACGCCCAGTTCATTGACCGCACCGAAACGGTTTTTCACCGCCCGCAACAAACGCAAACGGCCATCGGATTCGCCTTCGAAATACAGCACGGTGTCGACCATGTGTTCGAGAACCCTTGGGCCTGCCAATGCGCCTTCCTTGGTGACGTGACCGACGAGGAAGATCGCCGTGCCACTCTGCTTGGCATAACGCACCAGCAGCGCCGCACTCTCACGTACCTGCGAGACGCCACCCGGCGCTGATTGCAACTGTTCGGTGAAAATGGTCTGGATCGAGTCGATCACCATCACCTTGGGTTTTTCCTGACGGGCGGTGGCGATGATGGTTTCGATGCAGGTTTCGGTCATCACCCGCAGTTGATCCTGTGGCAGCCCCAGACGCCGGGCGCGCATTGCCACTTGCTGCTGGGATTCTTCGCCGGTGACG
Source organism: Pseudomonas sp. G3-39 (assembly GCF_054790485.1). Lineage (NCBI taxonomy): Bacteria > Pseudomonadati > Pseudomonadota > Gammaproteobacteria > Pseudomonadales > Pseudomonadaceae > Pseudomonas > Pseudomonas sp. G3-39. The sequence continues at coordinate 5,094,955 of NZ_CP186497.1, forward strand.
TACAGCGCCGGCATGCTCTTGGCGAGGTTGCACAGGGTCTGTAACAGAATCGTCGACTTGCCGATGCCCGGATCACCACCTATCAGCACCACCGAGCCATCGACCAGACCGCCACCCAAAACCCGATCCAGCTCACCGGACGCGGTGGAGAAGCGCGGGATCTCCTCGATGCTGACTTCGGCCAGGGTCTTGATCTGCGCTTGCTGCCCGGCCCAGCCGGTACGCCCGGTGGGCGCCGTGGCCCCGCCGCTTTCGATCATGGTTTCGGTCAGGGTGTTCCAGGCGCCGCACTCGCCGCACTGGCCCGCCCACTTGGGAAAGGTTGCGCCGCACTCGGTGCAGCCGTACATGCGCTTGGCCTTGGCCATCTGGATCCCCCGGCAAAAACCGCGATGATAACGCAGCCACCGCTCAGCGCGGCGCGGCGGTACGGATTTCGCCGTTGGCCAGACGCGCGGCGCTGTTGCCCAGCGGGTCTTCGGCATTAAGATCGGCGCCCTTGGCCTTGAGCGCGTCGAGCAGTTCGATGCGCTTGAACAACCCGGCGTACATCGCCGCAGTCTGGCCTGCGCCGTTGCGCTGATCGGGGCTGCAATCGGTGGCCATCAGCCTTCGAGCAATCTGCATCTCGCCTTTGAAAATCGCGCCCATCAGCGCTGTGTTGCCACGTTGGTCCTGCGCGCAGGCATCAGCGCCCGCCGCCAGTAACCGGTCAACTGCCGCACCCTGGCCGTGATACGCCGCCAGAATCAAAGCGGTGTAGCCCTTGCTGTCGCGGGTATCGAGGGAATAACCGGACTCGATAAAGGTCTCGAGCATCGGCACATCACCACGCCGGGCGGCATCGAAATAGTAATCCTGCAACTGCGCCTTGATCGCCTCGGGGTTCTGTTCGGCCAGCGCTGTAAATGACAGGCAACCGAGCAACAGTAAAAGAAAGGCACGCATAAACGCTCTCCTTGGGCAGAACGGGGCCTGAATCAGGCCCCGCGTTGCATGGCGTCGAGATCAGTCGACCAGTTTCGCTGCCAGCGCCTTGACCCGGCTCAGATCACCCTTGGCCACTTTGGTCACACCGGTGCCGTATTCCGGATCTGCCTTATAAAGAAAGGACAGGATGATGTGCTTGCTCTCGTCATCGGTGGTCGCCAGCGAACCGCCGAAGCTGGTGATCAGGTCCTGACGCTCCTGCTGGCTGAACGAGCGATACAGATCCCCGGCCTGTTTGAAGTTCTGCTCACGCTGAATCTTCGCCTGCTGGGTGCTGCCCGACAGTGCCAGCTGGCTGTAACGCGCGCTTTGCGGCTCTTCACGCGGTTGCAGGCGGCTTGGCTGATAGTTCACGCCAGACGCCGTGGCACCGAAGTTCATCGCACCGTCCTGATTGCCATTGTTGACCGCAACTTTTGGCGCATTGATCGGAAGTTGCAGGCCGTTTGCACCCAGGCGATACATCTGCGTATCGGCATAAGAAAACACTCGACCTTGCAACAGACGATCTTCTGAAGGTTCGATACCCGGCACAACATTGGCCGGGGCCATGGCAACTTGTTCGGTTTCCTGGAATACATTGGCCGGATTACGGTTCAACACCATTTGTCCAACTTTTCGCTCAGGAACATTCGGCCAGATTTTGGTAGCGTCCAATGGATCGAAATCAAACTTGGACAAATCTTGTGGATTCAGCACTTGGATGTACAAGTCCCATTTCGGGAAATCACCCTTGTTGATATGACTGACCAGATCATTAGTCATATGACTGTAATCTTTGCCCTGAACTTTCTCGACCTGTTCAGGTGTCAGGTTTTTGATGCCCTGCAAACTTTTCCAGTGGAACTTCACATAGTGCACTTCGCCTTTGGCGTTAACCAACTTGTAGGCATGCACGCCATTACCGTCCATTTCCCGATAACTGGCTGGAGTACCCGAATTGGAATACAGCTCGGTCAGCGTGCGAGTGGCTTCCGGCACGTGGGAGAAGAAGTCGAAACGACGCGAGTCATCGTCAAGGTTGGTGCGTGGATCGGGTTTGAACGCATGAACCATGTCCGGAAACTTGATCGCGTCGCGAATGAAGAAGGTCGGGAAGTTGTTGCCGACCAGGTCCCAGTTGCCATCAGCGGTGTAGAACTTGGTGGCAAAGCCCCGTGGATCGCGCAGGGTTTCCGGGGAATGGTTACCGTGAACCACTGCGGAGAAGCGCACGAACACTGGCGTCACCTGCCCGGCAGCGAATACCTTGGCCTTGCTCAGGTCGCTGAGGTCGTTGGTCACGGTGAACGTGCCATGGGCACCGGTACCGCGGGCATGCACCACACGCTCGGGAATGCGCTCACGGTCGAAACGCTGGAGTTTCTGGATCAGTTGCACGTCTTGCAGCAGCACCGGGCCGTTGGCGCCGGCGGTTTGCGAGTTCTGATTGTCGCCCACCGCTGCACCATTATCCCGGGTCAGGGGCGCGGCGTGCACGGAGAAGGTCAACAGGCTGGCGGTGAGTACGCCGAGCGTACGGCGATGGGGAAAAGCCCCCAGTCCAAGGGTGGAATTCATATCAGGTTCCTCTGGTTCTTTTGGGCGCATCCAGGTGCGCCAACCAGAGGCTAGAGGGCTAAGTCCGCGAACATAAATAGAAAGTTCGTAACCCGACGATTGAAAATTTTGGCTTCCCGATCAGCGTGTTACGGCGTATTTCGCGCGCGATTAGTGGCACTTTGCAAACTAATTGCAGATTTATCGGTCGATAAAAACGGGCATTGTAAGAAGGTGTTTCGCGCAGGACGCGTTTGCTGATTTACACTGCGTACACCAACCTCATCTGTAACAAGGAAATAACCTATGGGCGTGCTTAGTGAGTTCAAGGCCTTCGCGGTCAAAGGCAATGTGGTCGACATGGCCGTCGGTATCATCATCGGTGCCGCCTTTGGCAAAATTGTTTCGTCGTTTGTCGGCGACGTGATCATGCCGCCAATCGGCCTGTTGATCGGAGGGGTGGACTTCAGTGATCTGGCCATCACGCTTAAAGCCGCCGAGGGCAACGCCCCTGCCGTGGTCATGGCTTACGGTAAATTCATCCAGAGCATTCTGGACTTCGTGATCGTCGCCTTCGCGATCTTCATGGGTGTCAAAGCCATCAACCGCCTTAAACGCGAAGAAGCCGTAGCCCCTTCCCTGCCACCGGTTCCGACCAAGGAAGAAGAGTTGCTCGGTGAGATCCGCGATCTGCTCAAGGCCCAGAACAATCGGCCTTGACTGCTTGATGAATAAAGAACGGCGCCTGATGGCGCCGTTTTTTTTACCAGTAGTTTTCCACCGCCACCTGTCCCGGCCGCCGCGTCAGGCTCAGGCTCATGTGGCGTTTCTTCAGCAGTGCCCGGGTGTCGTCGATCATCTGCGGATTGCCGCACAGCATGACGCGCGAGTGCTCGGGGGCCAGTTCAACGCCGGCTTCACGCTCCAGCTCGCCGCTTTCAATCAGGCTGGTAATACGGCCATGCAAGGCACCAGGAACCTTTTCTCGGGTAACGGTGGGAATGAACTGCAGTTTATGGGCGTGTTCTGCCAGGTAATCACGCTCGGACAGTTCTGCAATCAACGACTGATAGGCCAGTTCCCGCGCTTCGCGCACGCTGTACACCAGAATGATCCGCTCGAATCGCTCCCACACTTCGAAGTCCTGCAGAATCGACAGAAACGGCGCAACCCCGGTCCCGGTGGATAACAGCCACAAATCCCGACCGTCGACAAACCGATCCAGCGTCAGGTAACCAAAGGCCTGGCGTTCCACCAGCAGGGTATCGCCGACCTGCAACCGGCTCAGTTCACTGGTGAATTCGCCACCTGGCACCACGATGGAGAAGAACTCGAGAAACTCGTCGAAGGGTGAAGAGACCATCGAGTAAGCACGCCAGACCGTGCTGCCATCAGCCTTTGTCACCCCCAGGCGAGCGAATTGTCCCGCGCGAAACCTGAAGCCCGTATCGCGCGTGGTGCGCAGGGTAAACAGACTGGGGGTCAAAGGCTGCACGTCGAGCAAGGTCTGGGCAGTAAATTTATCTGCGCTGACAGTCATGGGGGCACTCCACGGAAAAGACCCTGACAGTCTCGCGCAAACTCAGAGCATAAACACCACTGTTTTTGTAGTGGTTTACCGTTCAGACCGCCCGAAAAAATGAGAATTAAACCCAAATGCCGTTAATACAGCTTTATTCAAAGTCCGATTGAATGACAGGTTAAATCCAACGCGTTATTGATGACTAATAACCTTTCCAGCAACTAACCGCCCCCTCCAAGAGCAAAAAAATTCAACGCCATTTGTAAGACCTGTCCTACACTCGGTTGCGTGCAGGATCCGATTGGATCCATAAAAAGCACCCGACGAACGACTCATGGAGAGTGAGTGATGGAAATGTGGAAGGAGTCGCAATTAAAGCAACTGACTTTCGCAAGAGAAATAGAGACCGCTTATCCGATCCTGCTGCGATTCGCTCAAAATATTGGCTTCAATTTTTGTGCCATCTCATTGACATCAAACAATCGGAACGCTGACTTAAAGACCTTGCAAATCAATAACTATCCGAAAGAGTGGAACCAACTTTATGAAAGACAAAACTACAGAAAAATCGACCCGGTAGTAGCACACTGCAGTCATTCAATGCTGCCGATTGTCTGGACCGAGGACGTGTTTTCGCAAACCTTGTCGCTGTGGGACGCGCAACAGAGGCATGGGTTGCGACACGGTTGGTCCCAGTCGTTCCACCACGAAGACAGCGGGCTGTGCAGCACCCTGAGCCTTGCCAGGAAAAACGGTCCATTAAGTCCGCTCGAGTTATACGAGCATTTTGGCTATATGTTTTACGCAACCAGCCACCTGAGTGACCTGTTCGCCAAAACCTTGCCCAAACCGGCCAAAAAGCCCGTCCCCCCACGCCTTTCACCGCGAGAACTGGAAGTGCTCAAGCTCTCGGCGCTCGGCAAGACGGCCTATGAGATTGCCAGGATCCTCTGCCTGAGCGAGCGGACGGTGAATTACCACGTGCAAAACGTGATTCTCAAACTGAACGTCTGCAACAAGATTTCTGCGGTCATTGCCGCCAAGAGTTGCGGCCTTCTCGACATGCCCGCCCACTAAAAGCTGCGAGTATTTCAACGGAAAAAAACGTACCATTTGCAACCTTCCTGAGTGATGACGTGCGCCGCACGCCGCAGTCCACTCGGATGGTTCCGCCGCGCGACGCCCTGGGCTGCGGGCCACCCGTTGAATAACCAGAGTTCTCGCCCGATGCCCTTGCTCGAAACACCCTTTGCCCAACTCGACCTGATCCGCCAGCCCGAGCAGCAGAATGAACCTCTGCAAGCGTTCGATGCGGCTGACGAATACCTGCTCAATCATCTGGCCGCGCAACAACCGACGGCAGACACCCGGGTGTTGGTACTCAATGACAGCTTCGGAGCGCTGGCGGCGAGTCTGGCGGGCAAGGTTCAGGTCAGCAGCAGTGGCGACTCATTTCTCGCATTCCAGGGACTGGAAAAGAATCTGGTACGCAACGGCCTGGCATTTGATGCCGTGCGCGGGATTGCGGCCAGTCAGCCGTTGATCGGGCCGTTCGACCGGGTGCTGATCCGCGTGCCCAAGACGCTGGCATTGCTGGAAGAGCAACTGATCCGCCTGCAAGGGCTACTGGCACCCGGCGCCGAAGTGGTGGCAGCGGCCATGGTCAAGCATTTGCCGCGCGCAGCCGGTGATCTGCTGGAGCGTTACATTGGCCCGGTACAGGCTTCACTGGCGGTGAAGAAAGCTCGCCTGTTGATCGCAACGCCTGAAGCCAAAGCCCCGGCGACCTCGCCCTACCCTTCGCGTTATCAACTGGACGAGCCGGCCATCGAATTGCTCAACCACGCCAACGTGTTCTGCCGTGAAGGTCTGGACATCGGCACCCGGGCCTTCCTCCCGCACTTGCCAAAAAACCTCGGCAGCGCCCGGGTCGCCGACCTTGGTTGCGGTAACGGCGTCCTGGCCATCGCCAGCGCCCTGCACAACCCCGACGCGCACTACACGCTGGTCGACGAATCGTTCATGGCCGTGCAATCGGCCGCCGAGAACTGGCGCGCCGCGCTGGGCGAGCGCGAAGTGCTCGTGCGCGCTGGCGATGGTCTGGCCGGCCAGGAGCCGCAATCGCTGGACGTAGTGCTGTGCAATCCGCCGTTCCATCAACAACAGGTGGTCGGCGACTTCCTCGCCTGGCGCATGTTCCAGCAAGCCCGCGAGGCGCTGGTGGTGGGCGGTGCGTTGTACATCGTCGGCAACCGGCACCTGGGCTATCACAGCAAGCTGGCGCGGCTGTTCCGTGGCGTCGAGCAAGTGGCAGCCACACCGAAATTCGTGATTCTCAAAGCACGCAAGTAAAGCGTCAGGCAAAAAAAACCCTCCGCGGTACAGAGGGTCATAAAACCGTGCCCAAGGGCAGCGGGACGGGATGTTTCAGTGTGTGGTCAGGCCGGCCGCGTTCATGAACAGGCGCATCAGGCTGGCGGCAATGAACAGCGCGCCGACGCTACCGATCCAGATCAGGGCCAACCAGCCGAGCCGCTGCCACAGCGGCTTTTTTTCGGCTTCTTCAATCTCGTGCAGGGAATGTTTGCCGTTCATTGCATCGTTCCTCTTGGGCGATGGCGTCGCTGAGGACGCCACCGCGAGAAGGCTTGCTCTCACAGGGTGAGCAGAGCGAGAGATCAGTGGTAACCGTCTTCATGGGTGACCTTGCCGCGGAACACGTAATAGCTCCAGAAGGTGTAACCCAGGATGAACGGGATGATGAACAGCGTACCGACCAGCATGAAGCCCTGGCTTTGCGGCGGTGCGGCGGCGTCCCAGATCGAGATCGACGGCGGCACGATGTTCGGCCACAGGCTGATGCCCAGACCGCTGTAGCCGAGGAATATCAGCACCAGGGTCAGCAGGAACGGCATGTAGTTGGCATTGCGCGCCACCGCGCGGATCAGCCCGTACAGCGTCACCAGCACCAGAATCGGCACCGGCATGAACCAGAACAGGTTCGGCATGCTGAACCAGCGTGTCGCGATCTCGGGGTGAGCCAGCGGCGTCCACAGACTGACGATGCCGATCACCGCCAACAGCACGAATGCCAGCGGCCGCGCGAGGTTGTGCATCTGCTCCTGCAACTTGCCTTCGGTCTTCATGATCAACCAGGTGCAACCGAGCAAGGCATAGGCCACCACCAGCGCGGCGCCGCAGAACAGGGTGAACGGTGTCAGCCAGTCCAGTGAACCGCCGGCGTATTGCCGATTGACCACCGGCAAACCGTCGATGAAAGCCCCCAGTGCCACGCCCTGGAAGAACGTCGCCGCCACCGAACCGCCGATGAACGCCTTGTCCCACAGGTGACGCTTGTCGTCCTTGGCCTTGAAGCGGAACTCGAACGCCACGCCGCGGAAAATCAGGCCGATCAGCATGAAGATCAACGGCAGGTACAGCGCCGACAGCACCACCGAATAGGCCAGCGGGAACGCGCCGAACAACGCCGCGCCGCCCAGTACCAGCCAGGTTTCATTGCCGTCCCAAACCGGGGCGACGGTGTTCATCATCACGTCACGGTCGGTCTTGCCCGGGATGAACGGGAAGAGAATCCCGATCCCCAGGTCGAAGCCGTCCATGACCACGTACATCATGATGCCGAAGATGATGATCACGGCCCAGATCAGCGGAAGATCAATACCCATGAGTCAAATCTCCTTTTCCAGGCTGCGCTGCGAGTCGGCGTCGGTACCTTCATCATCGGCTGCGGACAACGGCCGAGCCGGAGTGCGTTTCTGGCCAGGACCACCTTCGTTGGTTTCCTTGCCTTCGTCGGTTTTCGGCCCTTTGCGCACCAGGCGCATCATGTAGCCAAGCCCCGCACCGAACAGCGCGAAATACACCACGACGAACATGATCAGGGTGATGCTCATCTGCATGAAACTGTGATTGGACGAAGCATCCGCCGTGCGCATCAGCCCGTAGACCACCCACGGCTGCCGACCGATTTCAGTGGTGAACCAGCCAGCGAGGATCGCGATCAGGCCGGACGGCCCCATCCACAGCGCCAGATACAGGAACGGCCGCGAGGTGTAGAGCGAATCGCGCTTGCGCAGCCACAGGCTCCACAGACCGGTGAAGATCATCAGGAAGCCGAGACCGACCATGATCCGGAACGACCAGAACACAATGGTCGAATTCGGCCGGTCTTCAGGCGGGAACTCCTTGAGCGCCGGCACTTGCTTGTCCAGCGAGTGGGTTAGGATCAGGCTGCCGAGGTACGGGATCTCCACGGCGAACTTGGTTTTCTCTTCCTTCATGTCCGGCCAGCCGAACAGGATCAACGGCGTCGCTTCGTTGCCTTTGTTTTCCCAGTGGCCTTCGATCGCAGCGATTTTCGCTGGCTGGTGCTCAAGCGTATTGAGGCCATGGAAGTCGCCAATGACCGCCTGGATCGGCGCCACGATCAGCGCCATCCACATCGCCATCGACAACATGGTGCGAATCGCCGGGTTGTCCCTGCCGCGCAGCAGGTGCCAGGCCGCCGACGAACCGACGAAGAAGGCCGTGGCGACGAACGCAGCGGTCGCCATGTGCATCAGACGATACGGGAACGACGGGTTGAAGATGATCGCCAGCCAGTCGGTCGGGATCACTTGACCGTTGACGATCTCGAAGCCTTGCGGCGTCTGCATCCAGCTATTAGAAGCGAGAATCCAGAACGTCGAGATCAGCGTGCCGATCGCCACCATCACCGTGGAGAAGAAGTGCAGTTTGCGTCCGACCTTGTTCCAGCCGAACAGCATCACCCCGAGGAAACCGGCCTCGAGAAAGAACGCCGTGAGCACCTCGTAGGTCAGCAACGGTCCGGTGACGGAACCGGCGAAGTCCGAGAAACGGCTCCAGTTGGTGCCGAACTGGTAAGCCATGACCAGACCGGAGACCACACCCATGCCGAAGTTGACGGCAAAGATTTTCGACCAGAAGTGGTAGAGATCCCGGTAAGTGTCGTTATGGGTTTTCAACCACAACCCTTCAAGCACCGCCAGGTAGCTCGCCAGACCAATGGTGATGGCCGGGAACAGGATGTGGAACGAGATGGTGAACGCGAACTGAATTCGGGCGAGATCGAGTGCCTCTAAACCGAACATAAGTCTTCCTCTGTCAGGTAATACCGGCATTGGGGCTTGTGGCCCCTGCCTACTGCCCCCACGGATATGGAGTGCGGCGAATTCTGATTCGTTCTTTTTTAACAGCCATCGCAACGCAGGGAGTCTGGCCAACGGGCCACCAGAGCATGGCCCGGGAGGGTCTTGATCTGGATCAAGCAACGTTAAAAGAGTAGTCCCATTTCCGACGAAGAACGGCGTGGTCGTTTGCCGCGTGACAAGTTGCCTCATTGCCTGGGCAACGTTCTGAAATACATCCCCAGAGCGGCACGACCTGTAGCGAGGGGATTCATCCCCGATGGGCGGCGAAGCAGCCCCTGATGTTTCGTTGCGTCGTCAATTTTTTACGACTGCTGCGCAGCCGATCGGGGATAAATCCCCTCACCACATTGAGATGAGGTATGCCAGGGAGCGATAGATGTCTGGCTAACTAAATTTTTTGTCATAGCAACTTCCTGTTACAGACTGGTGATAACCTCGCGGTTCCCCCAAGAGCCAGACCTGCCTTCAGATGCCCAGCCAAGAGCCCCTGCTGTTACGTCACCATCGTCCTTTTCTTGCGTTCTGGTTCGCCCGGATCTTTACCGCCAGTGGCTTTCAGATGCTTACCGTGGCGATCGGCTGGAATCTGTATCAACTCACCGGCAACGTGCTCGACCTGGGTCTGGTCGGGCTGGTCGAGTTCGCGCCACGGGTGCTGTTCATGCTGCACACCGGGCATGTCGCCGACCGCTATGACCGGCGCCGTGTTGCGGCGATCTGTCAGTCGTTGCAGGCGTTGATTGCCTTGGCACTGGCCATCGGCAGTGCGACCGACCACGTCACCCGGGAAATGATCTTTATCCTCGCCTTCCTGCTCGGTGCGGCGCGCTCCTTCGAAATGCCGACGACCCAGGCGCTGCTGCCGAGCATCGTACCCAGCGCCCTGTTTCCACGGGCGGTCGCCGCAGCGCAATCGGCTCAACAGTCAGCCACCATTGTCGCCCCGGCCCTCGGTGGCCTGCTTTACGCGTTCGGCAGTGTCTGGGTCTATGGCCCGACGGTATTGCTCTACGTCATCGCCTGCACCTTGATGCTCAACCTGCCCGCACGACAGACGCCGCTGAACAAAGGCAAAGCCACACTGGATTCGTTGTTGGCGGGCATCCGCTTCATTCGCAGCCGCCCGGACATCCTCGGGGCGATCTCGCTGGATCTGTTCGCGGTGTTGCTCGGTGGCGCTACCGCGTTGCTGCCGGTGTTCGCCAAGGACATCTTGCTCACCGGGCCGTGGGGCCTGGGGCTGCTGCGTTCGGCGCCGGCGGTTGGCGCGTTGGGGATGTCACTGTTCCTCGCCCGGTTCTCCGTCGAACGCAACGTTGGCCGGGTGATGTTCACCGCCGTTGGCGTGTTCGGCGTCGCAACCATCGCCTTCGGTCTGTCGACCTCGTTCTGGTTCTCGCTGGCGGTGCTGGTGGTGCTCGGCGCGGCGGACATGATCAGCATGGTGATCCGCGCCTCCTTTGTGCAACTGGAAACCCCGGACGAAATGCGCGGCCGGGTCAGCGCGGTGAACGGCCTGTTCATCGGCGCCTCGAACCAGTTGGGCGAATTCGAATCCGGCCTCACCGCGCACTGGTTCGGCACCGTCCCGGCGGTGGTGATGGGCGGGATCGGCACGCTGGTGGTCACCGGAACGTGGATCAAACTGTTCCCGACCCTGGCCAACCGCGACCGGATGCATGTGCCGGTGGAAGAGGCGAAGGTCTGAGGCTCGTCAAACCAATATCTCCCCCGCCACTTTCACCCGCAATGCCTTGCCACCAAGCTGCTCAACCAGCGTCAGGGCAAAGGCCAGTGCGGCGCCGGAGCCCTGGGCGGTGATGCAATTGCCGTCGACCACCACCGGTTGATCAACAAACGTACAGCCCGACAGTTGATGGCTGGCACTCGGCAGGCAGGTCATGCGCCGTTGGCGCAATACACCTGAGGCTTGCAGGGCGATGGCTGGGGCTTCGCCGATGGCGGCGAACAGGCGGCCGGCGCTGGCCTGGTCCTTGAGCAATTGCTGCAGCGGCTGATGCGCCGCGAGATGTTGGGCGCCGACGGCACCACCGGGCAGGACGATCAGGTCGAAGGTCTGCGCCAATACATCAACCAGCATGCCGTCCGCTGTCAGGCGCGTACCGCGCGCGCAGGTCAGCATGCGCCGGCCTTCGATGCTGGCCGCCACGACTTCGACGCCGGCGCGGCGCAGCACGTCGATCAGGGTTACGCTTTGCAGATCATCGATGCCCTCGGCGAGGGTAATCAGGGCTCTAAAGGTCATGGGCGCTATCCGCTGGGTGATCTTTAAAGCGTAGCCAGCTTTGCCCTGCCTGTTCGATGACCGCCGTTACTTGATGTAAAGCTGGGCCGACAGGGTGTTGCGTGGCGCGTTGATCGAGGTGTTACTGAAGGTGAAGGTACCTTCCTGCTTGCCCGCCAGATCAAAGGTATACAGTGAGCCGACGGTGTTGCTACCGGGCTTGCACTCAGTCAGGTTGCCGTTATCAAAGGCGCACACCGGCGCCCGGGTGCCGTTGACTTCAAAACCGTCCAGCGTGGCATGCGGCTGGTTCTGACCATAGCCGATTTCCAGCACGAACACCTTGATGCTCGGGCCGCTGTGATCGCATTGGGTTTGCGGCTGGTTATCGCCGATGTCTTCCAGACCACAGGCCGGCGATTGAACCTTGATCACCTTCACTTCAGTCAATGGTGGCGCCGAGGCTGCCAGCGCCGCCGTCGACCCGACCATCAGCCCGGCCATTACCCCCAAAGCCTTTATCCAGCGCTTGCCCATGTGATCGTATTTCCCTAAAAAATTCAGCGCGCAGTATGGCGCAGTTGGCCCTGTGGCAAAACTTCGACGACGTTCGGCACCAACAACCGCCATATTCCTCACGCTGCTGGTATGATGCGCGGCTTTTTCCGGCCCACCACAAAATCCCAGGCGCTTGCGACGGTCTGTGCTTTGCTGTTGAGGTCGATACATTCACGGCGCCGCGCGCGCCACGGGGAGCAGACATGCTGGAAAGGCTGTTTCAACTCAAGGCACACAACACCAACGTGCGTACCGAGATTCTGGCGGGCGTCACGACCTTCCTGGCCATGGCCTACATTCTGTTCGTCAACCCGAGCATCCTCGGCGAGACCGGCATGGACAAGGGCGCAGTGTTCGTTGCCACCTGTCTGGCAGCCGCCATCGGCTCGACCATCATGGGCCTGATCGCCAACTACCCGATCGCCCTCGCGCCAGGCATGGGCCTGAATGCCTTCTTCACTTACACCGTGGTCCTGCACATGGGCCACACCTGGCAAGTGGCGCTGGGCGCGGTGTTCATCTCGGCAGTGTGCTTCTTCCTGCTGTCGATCTTCCGCATCCGCGAATGGATCATCAACAGCATCCCGCTGCCGCTGCGCTCGGCGATTGCCGCCGGTATCGGCCTGTTCCTGGCGCTGATCGCCCTGCACAACGCGGGCATCGTGGTCAGCAACCCGGCGACCATGGTCGGCCTCGGTGACCTGAAAGCCCCGGCGCCGATTCTCGCCACCCTCGGCTTCGCCCTGATCGTCGCCCTCGAAGCGCTGAAAGTGCGCGGCGCAGTGCTGATCGGCATTCTGGCAGTGACCATCATTTCCATCGCCATGGGCTTCACCCCGTTCGGCGGCGTGACCTCGATGCCACCTTCGCTGGCCCCGACCTTCATGCAACTGGACATCAAGGGCGCACTGGACATTGGTCTGGTCAGCGTGATCTTCGCCTTCCTGTTCGTCGACCTGTTCGACAACTCCGGCACCCTGATCGGCGTCGCCAAACGCGCCGGCTTGATGGGCAAGGACGGCCACATGCCGAAAATGGGTCGCGCACTGATCGCCGACAGCACCGCGGCGATGGCCGGCTCGCTGCTGGGTACTTCGACCACCACCAGCTACATCGAATCCGCTGCCGGCGTGAGCGCTGGCGGGCGGACCGGTCTGACGGCGATCGTCGTGGCGATCCTGTTCCTGTTGGCGCTGTTCTTCTCGCCACTGGCGGCCAGCGTGCCAGCCTTCGCCACCGCACCGGCGTTGCTGTTCGTCGCCGTGCTGATGACTTCCGGTCTGGCGGAAATAGACTGGGAAGACATCACCGTCGCCGCACCGGTCGTGGTCACCGCGCTGGCCATGCCGTTCACCTACTCGATCGCCAACGGCATCGCCTTCGGTTTCATCTCCTGGACCGTGATCAAGCTGCTGTCGGGCCGCGCCCGTGAGCTGAACCCGGCGCTGGTGATTCTGTCGATTCTGTTTGTGATCAAGTTGGGTTGGTTCAACGCATGACTTTCGATTCCCAGGCCTACGCCACTCAGCTCGAAGACAAGGTCACGCGTTTGCGTGACCTGCTGGCCCCGTTCGATGCACCAGAGCCGACCGTGTTCGACTCGCCGCTGCAGAACTTCCGCCTGCGCGCGGAATTTCGCCTGTGGCGCGAGGCCGGTGAGCGGCACTACGCGATGTTTTCCCAGGACGACAAACGCACGCCGATCCTGATCGAAGAGTTCCCGATTGCCAGCCTGCGCATCAACCAGTTGATGCCGCAGCTCAAGGCGGCATGGCAGGCCAGTTCGGCGCTGAGCCACAAGCTGTTCCAGGTGGAGTTCCTGACCACCCTGGCCGGCGATGCGATGATTACCCTGTGCTATCACCGTCCGCTGGACGAACACTGGCATGCGGCCGCGTCGAAGTTGGCGGCTGATCTCAACGTCAGCGTCATCGGCCGCTCCAAGGGCAAGCGCGAAGTCATCGGCCACGATTACGTGGTGGAGAAACTCGAAGTCGGTGGTCGCACCTTCAGCTACCGCCAGCCGGAAGGCGCATTCACCCAGCCCAATGGCACGGTGAACCAGAAGATGCTCAACTGGGCCTATGAAGCATTGGGCGATCGTCCCGACGATCTGCTGGAGCTGTATTGCGGCAACGGCAACTTCACCCTGCCGCTCGCCACCCGTGTGCGCAAAGTGCTGGCCACCGAGATCAGCAAGACCTCGGTCAACGCCGCACTGAGCAACCTCAGCGAAAACGCTGTGGATAACGTCACGCTGGTGCGCCTGTCCGCCGAAGAGCTGACCGAAGCGCTGAACGAAGTGCGCCCGTTCCGTCGCCTGCAAGGAATCGACCTGAAGAGCTACGAGTTCGGCAGCGTATTCGTCGACCCGCCGCGCGCCGGCATGGACCCGGACACCTGCGAGCTGACCCGGCGCTTCGACAACATCCTGTACATCTCCTGCAACCCGGAAACCCTGGCCGCCAACATCGCCCAACTGCACGACACGCATCGCATCACCCGCTGCGCGATGTTCGACCAGTTCCCGTGGACGCATCACATGGAGTCCGGGGTGTTGCTGACCCGGCGTTGATGGCGAATGCCGGGTACGAGAAAGCCGTCTTGATTGACGGCTTTTTTGTGGGTGCTTACGGTGCAGTGTCGGTCTTACGTGGACGCCCGCCCTTCTTGCCATTTGCTCGTGCAGCTTCGGATTTTGCCGCACTGCTTTGACGACCGTTACGCGACGCAACCACCGAAGCCGCCATCCTCATGAGTGACGGGCTCGCCGAAATCATTCCGGAGATGGAAACGTCGAGGTCTTTGCCCTCGTGGCAAAGCGCAGTGCCTGCATAGCCGACTGTCAGGTTCGCATAATCGTCTGAATCAAACCCGTCGAACTCCGAATACTGGCTCACCGGTAGCAACACACCGCTGCCGTCTTCAAAACGAATGACCAGAGACGGGCTTTCAAAGGTCACAGAAACAGCCTGCAAGCTGCTAGCTTGGCGCGCTTCGCCACGTTTTATCGCGGCATCGAGCATTTCTTCCGTCAGCGGACGATGTACGGACGGCTTTGCCTTGATGACTTTCATAAATCGATTTCAACTCCTGCCAGTTTGCCGAGCAATGTCAGAACAGTCTTGTCTGCTTCTGGTTCATAGCGCGTCGAACTGATCCTGTAGGTCGTAGCGGTGACCGGTTTCATCACGGGGACTTCGTTTGACTCGCAGTCCCACACCTGATTGTCGAGACAAACTGTCTGCAAGCCTGACCACCAGATCCCTCGTGCGCGACGCAGATGAGCAGGTTGCCCCAGTGATCGACACAATCCTTCCAGCACCGCCAGCGGCGGTCGACGTGAAAGCGGCACGACATCCCACAGTTCAATGTCGTTGTGCCAGAAACTGAACTGAAATCGGGCATTCCAGGCGCCTGCATTAACGTGAACATGTGGCGGGCAATGCTCATCTCGCAACATGATGCTTATCGACAATTCCCTGTAGTTGCATACTTTCATGCTAACCCATCCGTTAGGTTAATAAGTTTCAGGATTTGATTTTCCTTTCAAATCCGACGGCCGGTGCTGCACAGCACCTCAATGCCTTTCACCAAATTCAGACTAGCGTCGGCACGGATGAGGAAGCGCTGCATCTTCGAAAAAAAACGTAAGCAAAACTGTCGATACAATTCGGAAAATCTGAATGCGATGTAGCTTTTGTGCGATCACCGAACACAAAACCATCGGGTTAAATCAGTTCAATTGACCATGGTAACCATCTGGTACATTTTACCTCCACAGGCTGAAACCTTCGGCCCAAGCCAAAAACAATAAGTGGAGTTTGCCCCCATGCCCCCTATCGTTCTGGTGCTCAACGGCCCGAACCTGAACCTGCTCGGCACTCGTGAACCGGCAACCTACGGTCACGAAACCCTGGCTGATATTTCTGCTCTGTGCGGCCGCGCTGCCGAAGAATTCGGCCTGGCCGTGGAGTTTCGCCAGACCAATCACGAAGGCGAATTGCTCGACTGGATTCATGCGGCACGCGGCCGCTGCGCCGGGATCGTGATCAACCCGGCGGCGTGGACACACACCTCGGTGGCAATCCGCGACGCGCTGGTGGCCAGTGAGTTGCCGGTGATCGAAGTGCACCTGTCCAACGTGCATGCGCGTGAGCCGTTCCGCCACCACTCGTTTGTCTCGGCCATCGCCACGGCGGTGATGTGCGGCTTCGGCAGCCATGGCTATCGCCTGGCCCTGGAGCATTTCAGTCAGCGACTGAAGGGGCGCGCAGCATGACCCGTAAACCGGTAATACTGGCTGGCCTGATCGGTGCGGGTATTCAAGCCTCGCGCACGCCAGCACTGCATGAACATGAGGGCGACGCCCAAGGCTTGCGCTACCTGTATCGGCTGATTGATCTCGATCAGTTGCATCTGGACAGCAACGCCCTGCCCGACTTGCTGCAGGCGGCCGAGCGGATGAACTACACCGGCCTGAACATTACTTTCCCGTGCAAGCAGGCGATCATCCCGCTGCTCGACGAACTGTCCCCGGAAGCCCGGGGCATCGGCGCGGTCAACACCGTGGTGCTCAAGGACGGCAAACGCATCGGCCACAACACCGACTGCCTGGGTTTTGCCGAAGGTTTTCGTCGCGGCTTGCAGGATGTCGCCCGTGAGCGTGTCGTCCAGATGGGTGCCGGCGGTGCGGGAGCGGCAGTGGCCCACGCGTTGTTGAGCGAAGGCGTACAGCAGCTGAGTATTTTCGATGTCGACCGCGAGCGCGCCGAGAGTCTGGCGAACAACCTCAACCAGCATTTCGGCTCAGGCCGCGCGGTGGCCGGGCGTGATCTGCCGGGCACGCTGAATCAGGCCGATGGTCTGGTGAATACCACGCCGATGGGCATGGCCAAACTGCCGGGCATGCCGGTGCCAGTGGAACTGCTGCGCAAGGAATTGTGGGTCGCGGAGATCGTTTACTTCCCGCTGGAAACCGAACTGCTGCGCAACGCCCGCGCCTTGGGTTGCCGCACGCTAGATGGCGGCAACATGGCGGTGTTTCAAGCGGTGAAGGCGTTTGAATTGTTCAGCGGCGTGGTGCCGGACGCACAGCGGATGCTGGCGCATTTTCAAAGCATGAATGGCTGAAGCTCAAAAGGAACCTGTGGGAGCGGGCTTGCTCGCGAAAGCGGTGTGTCAGGCGCCAGATGTATAGGCTGACATGCCGCCTTCGCGAGCAAGCCCGCTCCCACAATGGGTAAGTGTCACGGCTGCAAGTAGCGCAACACCGACTCGCAGATCATCTCGCGATGACGCTGCTTGATGCTTTCGTCCGGCAGGTCGATCTGAAAGATCTCACCGAACGTATGGCGGTTCGAGACGCGATAGAAGCAGAACGAGCTGATCAACAGGTGCACATCCAGCGCGTCCAGCCCGGCGCGGAAGACACCCTCCTCGGCACCGCGACGCAAAATCTCGCCCAGTGAATCGAGGATCGTATTGTTCATCGCCTTGATCGTGTCCGAACGCTTCACGAACTCGGCGTTGTGAATATTTTCGATACAGACGATGCGCACGAAATCGACGTTGCGGTCGTGGTGATCGAAGGTGAATTCCACCAGTCGACGGATCGCCACCACCGGCGGC
This sequence comes from Pseudomonas sp. G3-39, assembly GCF_054790485.1. NCBI lineage: Bacteria > Pseudomonadati > Pseudomonadota > Gammaproteobacteria > Pseudomonadales > Pseudomonadaceae > Pseudomonas > Pseudomonas sp. G3-39. The sequence continues at coordinate 5,112,632 of NZ_CP186497.1, forward strand.
AACTCGGCCAGGTGCAGGCGGTTTTCGGTGCTGCGGATGTCGCCGTAAAGCTTCTCCAGCACCTCGACGTACAACTGCTCCTTACTGCCGAAGTAGTAATAGATCATGCGTTTGGAGGTGTGGATACGCTCGGCGATCGCGTCGACGCGGGCGCCGGACAAGCCCTGCTGGACGAACTCGACGATCGCCTCCTGCAGGATGTTCTCGCGGGTTTTTTCCGGGTTGTTCTTGCGACTCTTGCGCGGCTCGATACCGGATTCGACGGGAGCGGCGGGGAGTTCTGAAGTCATTGTCATTGCGGGCTCACGGCCATCACTGCACAGGTTGGCGATTATGGGCCGCGCTGCACAGTGAAGGAAGCCACGCGGCTCGTGTTTAATCCCGCGTTTACGAAATTCCTACAACTTCGCCTGGCGCGCCGCACCGCTGCGTGATTTGGCCATCGCCGCCAGACGGACCGCGACGTTCGCCGCACCATAACCGGCATAACCGTTTTTACGCTGGATGATCTCGAAGAAAAAGCGTCCCTCGAACGGCTCGGTGTACACGTGGAACAACTCGCCGCCCTGCGCGTCGCGGTCGTAGAGCACGTTGTAGTACGCCAGCTCGCTGAGGAACTCGTCGTCGAAATCGAAGCGCGCGGCGAGGTCGTCGTAATAGTTGAGCGGGATATCCAGCAACGGCACGCCAGCCTCTTTGGCGCGGCTGACTTCGGCGAAGATGTCATCACAATCGAAGGCGATGTGATGCACACCGGAGCCGCGATAACTCGACAGTGCGTGAGAGATCGCAGTGTTTCGGTTCTCCGAGATATTCAGCGGCAAGCGGATCGAACTGTCGCGACTTCTCAGCGCTCGGCTCTTCACCAGACCGTACGGATCGGGCAGTACCACTTCATCGTCGGCCTCGAAATCCAGCAGGCTCTTGTAGAACAGCACCCAGCTGTCGAGGCTGTCGGCCGGCAGCGCCATGGCCATGTGATCGATGCGCTTGAGGCCGCCACGGGCCTGAGCGTTCGGCAGCAGATTGAAGTCGGTGCCATAGACATCCGCCGCTTCATCCACCAGATAAATCAGGCTGCCGTCCGGCGCACGCACCGCGGCCAGTTCCAGTTCGTTGGGGCCGACCAGGCCGCGATAGGGCTGGCCCTTGTAAGCGACCGCACGAGCGAGGGCGCTGGCGCTGTCCTTGACCCGCACAGCGGTGGCACACAGCGACGGGCCATGGGCCTCGAAGAAACTGTGGCCGAACGAGTACGGTTCGGCGTTGAGGATCAGGTTGATATCGCCCTGACGCAGCAGGCTCACGCTCTTGGAGCGGTGCTGCCCGGCCTTGACGAAGCCCAGCCGCTCCAGCCAGTTGCTCAGTTTGGCGCCAAGGCTTTCGTCGACGGCGAACTCAAGAAACTCGATGCCGTTGTACTCGCTGGCCTGTGGCGTTTCGAAGAGGATTTCGCGGTTGGTCACCGGCGTTGCTTGCTGTTCCAGGCGCTGACGGGTTTTCTCTTCCAGATACAGCAGCGAACGCAGACCATCGGCGGCATTGGCCCGTGGCGGTGCGGCGCGGAAACCATCGTTGAAGATCTCCAGCGACAACGGCCCGGTGTAACCACTCTGGATGATCGGCGCGAGGAACCCCGGCAGATCGAATTCGCCCTGCCCCGGGAAGCAACGGAAATGCCGGCTCCACTCCAGGACGTCCATGGCGAGGATCGGCGCGTCGGCCATTTGCACAAAGAAGATCTTGTCGCCGGGAATGTCGGCAATCGCGCTTGGATCACCTTTCAGCGACAAGGTGTGAAAGCTGTCGAGCAGCACGCCGAGCGCCGGGTGATCGGCCTGGCGCACGATGTCCCAGACCTGTTGATAAGTATTGACGTGCCGGCCCCAGGCCAGCGCTTCATAGCCGATACGCAACCCGCGAGCGCCTGCATGTTCGGCCAACAGCCGCAGGTCATCGACCAGAATCTGCCGGTCGCCGACGCTGTCCGCCGAGGCGTTGCTGCAGACCAGCACCAGATCGGTGCCCAGTTCCTGCATCAGGTCGAATTTGCGCTCGGCCCGTTCCAGATTGCGCGCCAGCCGATCACGGCGGCAGCCTTCAAAATCGCGGAACGGCTGGAACAGCGTGATGGCGATCCCCAGGTCAGCGCACATCTGCCTGATTTCCCGCGGACTGCCATCGTAATACAGCAGATCGTTTTCGAAGATTTCGACCCCGTCGAACCCGGCGGCGGCAATGGCTTCGAGCTTTTCCGGCAGGGTGCCGCTCAGGGAAACGGTGGCAATGGAACGCTGCATGTTGCTACTCCCGGACTGCGCTGCAGTTTTTTACAGGGGATCATTTTTTATCGTGAGGAAATTATTGGCTGCATCGTCTTCAGCAGCAATTTAAAGTGTACCAGCCGGTTAGTTTTGCGTGCGATTATCGAACACTATGGCGTTTCGGCGAATTGACGATTTTTCGTCCACTGCCCACCATCGACGTCACATTGAGTCCGGAAATGAACCTTCGGTCGCAGTGCGTGCAAACAACACCACATAACAAATTCAAAAACGGGTGGAACAATGATTCCTTCACAGACTTCCCGCATGGCCCCGGCCATGAGCACTGCCACGGGTGGCATCGGCGACAAGATCCGCGGCGCCATGGCTGTCGGCAAGACCCGTTGGGGCATGCTGGCGCTGGTGTTTTTCGCTACGACCCTGAACTACATCGACCGCGCCGCCCTCGGCGTCATGCAGCCCATCCTCGCCAAGGAAATGAGCTGGACGGCGATGGATTACGCCAACATCAACTTCTGGTTTCAGGTCGGCTATGCGATCGGTTTCGTCCTGCAGGGACGCCTGATCGACCGCGTCGGCGTCAAGCGCGTGTTCTTCTGCGCGGTGCTGCTGTGGAGCCTGGCCACCGGCGCCCATGGTCTGGCGACTTCGGCCGTCGGCTTCATGGTCTGCCGGTTCATCCTCGGCCTGACTGAAGCGGCCAACTACCCGGCCTGCGTGAAAACCACACGCCTGTGGTTCCCCGCCGGTGAACGCGCAGTGGCCACCGGCATCTTCAACGCCGGGACCAACGTCGGAGCCATGTTCACGCCGATGCTGCTGCCGCTGATTCTTCACGTGTGGGGCTGGCAGGCGGCGTTCCTGTGCATGTCGGCACTGGGCGGGATCTGGCTGCTGTTCTGGGGCCTGAAATACTTCAACCCGGAAGACCATCCACGGGTGAAAAAATCCGAACTCGACTACATCCAGCAGGAAGTCGAACCGGAACAGGCACGCGTACCGTTTTCACGCATCCTGCGCATGCGCGGCACCTGGGCCTTCGCCCTCGCCTATTCGCTGACCGCGCCGGTGTTCTGGTTCTACCTGTACTGGCTGCCGCCGTTTCTCAATCAGCAATACAACCTGGGCATCAACGTCACCCAGATGGGCATTCCGCTGATCATCATCTACGTGACGGCCGACTTCGGCAGTGTCGGCGGCGGCATTCTGTCTTCGTTCCTGATCGGTCGCGGCATGAACTCGATCAAGGCGAGGCTGCTGTCGATGTTCCTGTTCGCCTGCTGCATCATCGGGGTGATCATGGCCGCCGGTTCGAGCAATCTGTGGGTCGCCGTCGCGGCAATCTCTCTTGCCATCGGCGCGCATCAGGCCTGGACCGCGAACATCTGGAGCCTGGTGATGGACTACACGCCCAAGCACATGATGAGCACGGTTTTCGGTTTCGGCGGCATGTGCGCAGCGATCGGCGGGATGTTCATGACCCAGATCGTCGGCCACATCCTGACCGTCACCCATAACAACTACACGGTGCTGTTCACGCTGATCCCGGCGATGTACTTCATTGCGCTTACCTGGATGTACTTCATGGCTCCGCGCAAGATTCCAGACGTCACCGAATAACCTGCCTGCACCCCCTCCCCCCTGTGGGAGCGGGCTCGCTCGCGAAAGCGTCCAGTCAGTCACTGAAGCTGTCGACTGAAACACCGCCTTCGCGAGCAAGCCCGCTCCCACAGGGGCGTGTCTCTATTTCACTTACGGCTCTGTTGCCATGCCGCCGCCAAGCCGCTGCAACAGATCACCGCAATGCCGATCACCGTCAACAGACTCGGCGTGTGATTGAACACCACCCACCCCAACAACCCGGCAAACACGATCTGGCAGTAGCCGAACGGCGCCAGCAATGCCGGCGCGGCATGGCGGAACGCCTGGGTCAGAAACAGGTGCGCGGTCATCCCGCAACTGCCCAGCGCCAGCATCAACACGGCGTGCGACAAGGTCGGCACCTGCCAGAAGAACGGCACCAACGCACTCATCACCAGCGTGTTGCACAGACCAGCGAAGAAGTTGCTGGTGGTCGGGCTGTCGACCTCACTGAGCTTGCGCGTCAGCAACTGATAGAAGCAGAAAAACAACGCCGAGCAGAACGGCAGCAGCACCGCCGGGGTGAACAACTCGCCTCCCGGATGGACGATGATCAGCACCCCGATAAAACCGCAGATCACCGCGATCCACTGCCCGCGCGTCACCCGTTCCTTGAGCAACGGCACTGACAGCGCCGTCACCAGCACCGGCGCGAGAAAGTTGACCGCGGTGGCCTCGGCCAGCGGGATGTACAGCAGCGCCGTGGTGAAAAACAGACTGGTGCCGAGCAGGCACAGCGCCCGCGCCAACTGCCATAGCGGTCGTTTGGTGCGCAGTACACGCAACCCCGACTGCGGCAGGAAAATCCCCGCCATCAGCAAGGTGTGCACCAGATACCGCGCCCATACCACCATGATGATCGGGTAGAAACCCGATAGGTATTTCGACAGCGCATCGTGGCTGGAGAACAGGAAAGTCGCCACGACAATCAGCAGGATCCCCTTGAAGGGTTGGTTGACACCGGAGAGCGGGGTGCTGACGGTCATTGGATATCTCTGAAGGAAAAATAAACAGTGGCGAGGACGCTGGCGCCCCGCCACAAAAACTGACTTACAACTGCGCCAACAATTCCCGCGTCCTGTTGAGCGCCATCTGCGCTCGTTGCAATCCGCTGACGCCCTGCTCCAGCAGTTTTACCGTGGGGATCTCCAGGCTCAGTGGAATATTAGCTGGCAGACTGCGCAACAAACCGTGCAGGTCGCAATCGCCCTCGCCGGGAAACCGCCGTTCGTTGCGAGCCTGACGCAAGATCTCGGCCATGTCCGCCGGTCTCGGTCCCGCCACATCACACAATTGCGCATAACGCAGGCGCGCAGGTGCGACGTGGGCCAGATCCTCCAGCCGTGAACCGGAGCGATCGAAATGAAAGGCATCGACCAGCACCGCGGCGTTTTCCCGGTCGGCATTGGCAACGATGCGCAACGCCTGTTCGAGGTTGCGCGCATCGGTCCAGGGCATGAACTCCAGATGCGGATGCAAACCGTAAGGCGCCGCCAGATCACACAGCGCGGCAAAGTTGTCGGTGAGCCGTTGTTCGTCAGGATCATTGCCGGCGACCAGTAATTCACTGGCGCCAAACTCCGCGCCGACGGCCAGCAGCTTCTCGAAATCGGCAACCACGGTTTGCGGTTTCAGACGCAGGATTTCCACATCGAGCACCGCGATGCCAGTGTCGCGCAAACGCCTCAACGTCTGACGCCGCAGATCACCATCGGCCACCAGCGGAAAGTGATATTCCTCCGCCGTCGCCGGTTCCAGGCGCAGGCCGACATGGCTGTAACCGGCACGCGCCGCGACCTCGACCATTTGCGGTGGCGACAATTCGAGCACGGTGAGACTGGCCAGGGACAGGATTCGTTCGTTCATGCTCAAGCCTCGACCGCTGCTGGGCAACAGGCACGACCGCTGGCCGCCGCCTCACGTATCGCCTCGACCAGCGCCAATGTTCGCGCGGCATCGGCGGCACTGACCAAGGGTTCGACTTCACGCCGCGCGACCTGCACAAAATGCTGCAGCTGCAACCGCAACGCGTCCCCTGCCTCACACCGTTCTTGCTGCGCAATCAGCGGTTCGTGCCAGCCGGCATCGACTTGATCGGCAGCGTAATGCCAGCACTTGAGTTGCGGAATGCTCAGCGCCCCGGCGGTTCCCGCCAGCAGATAACACGGCTGATCGTCCTGACGCGGATAGACCGGGTTCTCCCCGGAGTTCAGCTCCCAACTCCACGGCGCGGCAACTGCATCGGAACCGCTCAGCGTGCCCAGTGCACCGCCGGCAAATTGCAGTAACACCGCGACACTGTCTTCGTTGGCAACCCCACGCACCGCGTTGTCGGTGACGGCCTGCACCGACTGCACTTCACCGCACAGGTGACGCAGCAGATCGAGGTCGTGAATCAGATTGGTCAGCAACAGGCCCGCCCCCGGTTCACGGCGCCACGGGACCTCGAAATATCGGTCGGGTTTGCGTAACTGGAACAGTGCAGTAACCGTGGTCAGCCGCCCGAGCGCGCCGCTGAGCAACAATTGGTGGGCACGCACGATCAACGGATTGTGCCGCCGATGGTGGCCGACCAGCACCGGCACGCCACTGCGTTTGACTGCCGCCACCAGTTCGCGTGCCTCATCCAGATGCACGCCCACCGGTTTCTCCAGCAACACCGGAACCCCGGCGGCGAGGCAATCCAGCGCCGTGCTGACGTGCTGATTATTCGGATTGGCCACGATCACCGCATCGGGCCGCACCTGCTCCAGCATCTGCCGGTGATCGGCGAAATACGCCACGCCCCACTGCGCCGCCAGCGCGGGAGCCTGCGGGCCGGGATCGGCCACTGCGCATAACCGGGCTTCTTCGAGGGTTTGCAGGTGCTGGTAATGCTGCTGGCCCATGTTGCCAGCGCCGATCAGGGCGATACGAAGGGGCGGAGTCAAGGCGCGATCCTTTTGTGATTGTTGTTGGAAATGTCACTCCAGCAACAATTTAGAACCGCGTTCCACAATCAAACACCCAGTGATGGGAAAACCGTGCGAACACCGCACAACTTTGTACTTGCCGCTGAATCTACAGGCGCGGGTCAGATGAACAATTCGGAAGCCAGGCTCGCCGCCGACAATTCCTCGGTGAACTTCACCAGCAACGGCGCCAATTCGTGCAGTCGCGCGCCGGGCATCCGTGCGCTCGGCCCGGCAATGCTCAGTACGCCGATCACTCGCCCGTCAACCGGATGCTTGACCACCGCGGCAATCGCCGAGGTGCCCACCGCCGAACATTCCTCGACACAGGCATAACCCTGTTCCCGCGCCAGGCGCAGGCGCTCCAGCAGTTCGATATTGGAGCGCGGCGCATTCGGCCCGACGCCCACCGGTACTTCCGCGCCCTGGCGCTCGACCAGCGACAAGGCCTCGGCATCGCTCATGCAGGCCAGCCACGCGTGCCCGGAAGCGGTGTAAAACAGCGGCGCATCGCGACCCATGTCCGGGTCATAACGCAGGCCCGTCCGTGCGCCCTGCGCCTTGGCGATCCAGGTCTGGCGCTCGCCATCGATCACCCCCAGACGCACCAGTTCACCGGTTTCCTGAGCCAGTCGATCCAGCACCGGTTGCACGATGTCGGCACCGCTGCTCGACAGATACTGAAACCCCATCGCCACCAATTTGGTCGACAGGTGATAGCGCAAAGTCTCGGCATTCTGTCGCACGTAGCCCAGCCGAATCAGCTCCGCGAGCATCCGGTGCGTGGCACTTTTCGGGATGTCCAGTTGCTCGGCCAAGGTCTGCATCGGCAGCCCGCGCGGCTCACTGGTGAGGCTTTCCAGCACGCTGAAAACCCGTTCGATCTGACTGCCGGCCATGGGAAGGTCCAAGTGAAATTTTGCCGATTCTAGAAGACATCCGAGACAAAGCGAAATCCGGAACTGGCCGTGCGATAACCGCCCACTTTACTGAAACATGCCTTGTTGCAGCTGAACTTCATTGGTTAATTTCTGGAATCCAATTCCAATAAACCCAGCTGCGGAGCTTTGCCTGATGCCTGCCGAACTTCCCGAAATCGACTGCGACGTTCTGGTCGTCGGCTCCGGTGCCGCCGGTTTATCCACAGCGGTGACTGCCGCATGGCACGGTCTGAAGGTCATCGTGGTTGAAAAAGATCCGGTGTTCGGCGGTGCCACCGCGTGGTCCGGCGGCTGGGCATGGGTGCCGTGCAATCCGCTGGCCCGACGCGCCGGCATCGTCGAAGACGTCGAGCGACCGCGCACTTACCTGCGCCACGAACTCGGTGAGCATTACGACCCGGCAATGGTCGACGCATTCCTCACTGCCGGGCCACACATGGTCGCGTTTTTCGAACAGCACACCGCTCTGCAATTTGCCGACGGTAACGCCATTGCCGACATTCATGGCGATACGCCCGGCGCGGGCACGGGCGGTCGCTCGGTCATCGCGGCGCCTTACGACGGACGAACAGTCGGACGCCTGCTCAGGCGCCTGCGTACAACAATGCGCGAAACGTCCTTCATGGGCATGCCGATCATGGCCGGCGCCGACCTTTCGGCGTTCCTCAATCTCACCCGTTCGCTGAAAGCCGCGTGGCATGTAACCCGTCGTTTTACCCGACACTTGCTCGATCTGGCGGTACACGGCCGGGCCATGCAATTGGTCAACGGGGTGGCGTTGGTCGCAAGGCTGGCGAAGTCCGCCGAGGACCTTGGCGTTTTGTTATGGGAGTCGGCACCCGTGACCGAGCTGCTGCGCGATGAAGCAGGGGTTTGCGGCGCGCTGGTCAACAGCGCCAAAGGCCCGATCCGCATTCATGCACGCAAAGCCGTGGTGCTGGCCGCCGGCGGATTCGCCAACGACGTCGAACGGCGCAAGGCCTTGTTTCCGCGCACGCCCACGGGTCATGAACACTGGGCACTGCCACCGCTGGCGGTGAACGGCGACGGCCTGCGCCTGGGCGAAAGCGTCGGTGCCACGGTCAATACCGAGCTGGCGTCGCCCGTGGCCTGGGCGCCGGTCTCGCAAGTGCCGCATGCCGACGGCAGCATCGGCCATTTCCCACACATCATCGAACGCGGCAAACCGGGAATCATCGGCGTACTGCGCAACGGCCAGCGCTTCGTCAACGAAGCCAACGGTTACTACGACTACGTCAGCGCCATGGTTGCCGCCACGCCTGAAGGCGAAGAAGTCGCCTCGTGGCTGATCTGCAGCCGCGCCTTTCAACGGCGTTATGGCTTGGGCATGTCGCGGCCATTTCCCGTTCCGGTGTCAGGATTTATCCGCAGCGGCTATCTGAAAACCGGCAACACCCTTGAAGAATTGGCCAGCGCCTGCGGCATCGACCCCAGCGGGTTGCGCCAGACAATGGAGGACTACAACCGCCATGCACGCCACGGCGAGGATCCGTCGTTCGGTCGCGGCGCAACGCCCTATAACCGCAAACAGGGCGATCCGGCGAACCTTCCCAACCCTTGCGTTGCCCCAATAGAGACAGGCCCCTTCTATGCCGTGAAAGTCCAACCGGGCTGCTTCGGCACCTTTGCCGGGCTCAAGGTCAACCCGCAGGCGCAAGTGCTCGATGCCCATGCCCAGCCCATCGCCGGGCTCTACGCCGCCGGTGGCGACATGGCCAGCATCATGGGCGGGCACTATCCGGCAGGCGGGATCAACCTCGGCCCGGCGCTGACTTTCGGCTACATCGCCGCTCGGCATATCGCCGGCATCACTGCTTTCGAACAGGAGATCGACCATGCAGCACATCGTTAACGCCCAGGGTTTGAACATGCCGAAACTCGGCCTCGGCACCTGGCCGATGCTCGGCGACGAATGCACCCGTGCCGTCGAGCAGGCCCTGGAACTCGGCTACCGGCACATCGACACGGCAGCGGCCTACAACAACGAAGACGCGGTCGGACAAGCATTGGCGAATACACCGACACCCCGCGAGCAGATTCATGTCACCACCAAGGTCTGGTGGGACCAGTTGCAACCGGACGCCATGCGCCACTCGATGGAACGAAGCCTCAAGGCCTTGCGCAGCGAGTACGTCGATCTGTTCATGATCCACTGGCCGAGTACCGATTGGGATCTGCCGCGCACTCTCGACACCCTGGCCTCGTTCAAGGAACAGGGTCTGGCGCGCAACATCGGCGTGGCGAATTTTCCGCTGCCGCTGCTGCGCACAGTCGTCGAGGAATACGGCATCCCTCTGTCAGCGATCCAGGTCGAGTACCACGTCCTGCTCGGCCAGAACGCCCTGCTCGACTACGCGCGCCAACACGACCTGGCGCTGACCGCGTACACACCGCTGGCGCGCAACAAGGTCTCGGAGATTCCACAGATTCAGCAGATTGCCGAAAAACACGGCGTGCTGCCGACTCAGGTGGCGTTGAAATGGCTGCTGGATCAGCCCAACGTCGCGGCGATTCCCAAAGCCAGCAGCCGGGCCAATCAACTGGCGAACCTGGCTTCGCTGCAGGTTGAACTGGACGCTGAAGACCGCGCACTGATCGCCGCGCTGCCGAAGAATCAGCGTCAGGTCAGCCCGGATTTCGCCCCGGTGTGGGATGCCTTCGATCGCTGACGCACAGCGCGCCGAGAGAAATCCGCCGACGGATTGAATTAGTCGCGCACACGCTCGTCAATAACAGGCCCGCCCTCGTCACCCGAGGCCGGGCCTGTTTGCGTGTACGCCAATAGACGGACGACCGGACTGGCGCCACACTCCCACACCAGCAACACTCATCACCACGAACAGAAAAGAGGATTCCCACATGCTATGGAAAAAAGGCCGACGCAGTGACAACGTCGTCGATGCCCGTGGCGATGATAGCGGCGGCGGTGGTGGCATGCGGTTCGGTGGCGGCAAAGGCCTGAGCCTGGGGGCGATCCTGCTGATCGTCGGCATCGGCTGGATCACCGGACAGGATCCGTTGCAGATCCTCGGCCAGCTCACCGGGCAAATGACCGAGCAATCGGCACCGGCCAGTACGCAGACGCGTCAGGCGCCACCGGCCAACGACCAGCAGGCCGAATTCGTGCGTTCGATCCTCGGCGATACCGAAGACACCTGGGGCGCCATCTTCCAGCAGGCTGGTCGCCAATATAAGGACCCGACCCTGGTGCTGTTCAGCAACCGGGTGAATTCCGCCTGCGGTCTGGCGACTTCGGCGACCGGCCCGTTCTACTGCCCGGCGGATCAGAAAGTCTATCTGGACATGGCCTTCTTCCAGGAAATGGCCCAGCGCTTCAAGGCCGCCGGCGACTTCGCCCAGGCTTACGTGATCGCGCACGAAGTCGGCCACCATGTGCAGACGCTGCTCGGCGTCTCGGCAAAAATTCAGACGGCCCGTCAGCAGGGCCGGCAGATGCAGGGCGACGGCGGTTTGCTGGTGCGTCAGGAATTGCAGGCCGACTGCCTGGCCGGCGTCTGGGCCTACCATGCGCAGAAGCGCCTGAACTGGCTGGAACCGGGTGACGTCGAAGAGGCCTTGAATGCGGCCAACGCCATCGGTGATGATCGCCTGCAACAACAGGGTCAGGGCCGTGTGGTACCGGACTCGTTTACCCATGGCACGTCGGCGCAAAGGGTGCGCTGGTTCAAAACCGGTTTCGCCCAGGGCCAGGTCGGCCAGTGCGATACCTTCGCGGCGAAAAACCTGTAAATGCGCAAATGGCTTCTGGCTTTACTGATCATCGGCGGCAACGCGCACGCGGCAGGCGTCGATGCCATCAGCCCAGGGCGCCTGCAATTCGAGGCCGGCGAAATGGCCGTTGGCATCAGCCCGGCACCTGAGAAAATCGAGCGGGTGCTGATCGTCATTCACGGTCGTCTGCGCAATGCCGAGACCTATCGCAAGAGTGCCGAGCACGCCACCGAACTGGCAGGGCAAACGGCGCACACGCTGGTGATCGCGCCGCAGTTTCTCAACGAAAGCGACGTCGCGCTGTACTCCCTGCCCAATACATTGCTGCGCTGGAAAGGCAACGAGTGGATGGGCGGCGGGTTATCCACAGGGCCGAAGCCGCTGAGTTCCTACGCCGCACTCGACGCCATCGTCGCCCGGGTCAGCGACCGCAAGCAGTTTCCGGACGTGAAGCAGATCGTGATTTTCGGCCATTCCGGTGGCGGTCAAGTGGTGCAGCGTTATGCCTTGCTGGCCAAGGATCAACCGGCGCTGAAGGCCAATGGCATTCGCCTGCGCTATGTGGTGGCCAATCCGTCGTCGTACGCGTATTTCAACGAACAGCGGCCGGTAGCGTTCGATCACGCACAGTGCCCGGGTTTCAATCGCTGGAAGTACGGGTTGACCGACATGCCGGTGTACGCCGGTGGGCAAACACCGTTGCAGCTTGAGAGCAGCTACATCAAACGCGAAGTGATTTACCTGCTGGGGCAGCAGGACATAGACCCGCAACATCCGGCGCTGGACAAGAGTTGCGCCGCCGAGGCACAAGGCGCGTATCGGCTGGAACGCGGCAAGCTGTTTTTCGGCTACCTGCTGCGCCGGCATCCGGAAGGGGTCAATCAGCGGCTGGTTGAAGTGCCCGGGGTCGGGCATAACGGCGATGGGATGTTGACGTCGCCGGAGGGGCTGAAAGCGCTGTTTGAGCAGTAAGTTGTGCGGTGGATGATCTGGCCTCTTCGCGAGCAGGCTCGCTCCCACATTGGATTGATGCATTACACAAAATCTCTGTGCACCGAAGATCTAATGTGGGAGCGAGCCTGCTCGCGAAGGCTTCCCTTCTGACAACATACATCTCAGACCGAAAGCATCCGCCGCAACTCGACACAATCCTGCGCATGCCAGTCCGTCAGCTCCGGCCACGGATTGTCCGGCAGATTCACCAGCACCGTCCGTGCCCCGGCCGCCCGCCCGCAATCCAGATCAAAGCGGTAATCCCCGACCATCACCATTTCGCTGGCCGGCACGCTCCAGGCTTCGGCCAGTTTCAGCAACCCGCCGGGATGCGGCTTCGGTGGCGCTTCATCGCGGCCCAGCACATCTTCCACGGCGAAGCAGTCGGCCAGGCCGATGGCGTCGAGCGTCACATGCGCCAGCTCCCGTGCGTTGCGCGTCAGGATGCCTAGCCGATAGCCGCGCCCGTGCAGGTCGCGCACCAGCTCCACCGCACCGGCCGCCGGTTTCGAGCCCAGCGCCAGATCGCGCTCATGCTCCAGCAACCACGCGTGTTTCGCTGCGGCCTCCTCGGCCGGCAGCGCTGCAAGGTGGGTAAGAATGTCGTCCTCGGGCGGAATCGCCAGCGCCACGCGGATCGCCGCAAAGTCATGCACGGCGATGGTCAGGGTGCCGTCCATGTCGAACACCCAGTGCTTCACATCGCTCAGGCTCATGCCCAATCCTTGCGGTGACGAATCAGGCCTTCCTGGGTCACCGACGCCACCAGTTGCCCGGCGCGGTTGTACACGCTGCCACGGGAGAATCCACGGGAATTGCCGGCCCACGGGCTGTCCATCGCGTAGAGCAACCAGTCATCGGCGCGCAGATCGTTATGGAACCACAGCGCGTGATCGAGGCTGGCGACCTGCATGTCTTTCTGCCAGACCGACTTGCCGTGCGGCAGCATCGAGGTGGTCAGCAGACCGAAGTCCGAGGCGTAGGCCAGCAGGTACTTGTGCAGCGCCGGAATATCCGCCAGCGCACCGTCGGCACGGAACCACACATACTTCACCGGATCGGCCGGCTGCGGGTTGTACGGATCCTTTTCGGTGACCGGGCGCACTTCGATCGGTTTCGGGCACAGCAGTTTTTCGCGCATGTGTTCGGGGATCAGGTGCGCGCGTTGCTGGGTCAGTTCCAGCTCCGACGGCAGGTTTTCCGGGCCAACCACCACCGGCATCTGGCTCTGATGCTCGAAGCCAGCCTCGTCGTACTGGAACGACGCGCTGCAGGTGAAGATCGGGTGGCCCTTCTGGATCGCAGTGACCCGTCGGGTGCTGAAGCTGCCGCCGTCACGCACGCGATCCACCGAATACACCACCGGCAACTTGGCATCGCCCGGACGCAGGAAATAACCGTGCATCGAATGCACATGGCGCGCCTCTTCAACCGTCTGACTGGCCGCCGACAGCGACTGACCGAGTACCTGACCACCGAACAACTGACGGAAACCCAAGTCCTGGCTGCGGCCACGGAACAGGTTTTCCTCGATTGGCTCCAGGGTCAGCAGGTCGACCAGATCTTCCAACACTTGGCTCATTCAGACTCTCCTCACACAACGCTATGCCGCGCAGTCTTGGCTGCGGCGGCCCATTCAGGTTCTGGCGCGAGCCACTGTCGCGCCATTGTAAACGTCCGTGTCGGCTTAGCCATGCAGGGTTTGCAGCCATTGCTCCCTGGTAATTCGGTACAACAAATGCCGGCGCAACGGGTGATCGACGGCAAGTTTGGGGTGATCGAAATCATCGGCCGGATCGTGCTGCATGCCAATCGCCTGCATGACTTTCTCCGACGGCAGATTGCTCTGGGCGGTGAAAGACACGATTTCCTTCAGTCCCAGCCGATCAAAACCTGCGCGCAATGCCGTCCAAGCCGCCTCACTGGCATAGCCCAGCCCCCAATGCTCACGGGCCAGACGCCAGCCGATTTCCACCGCCGGGGTGAACGGCGCATCGAAACCGACCACACCCAGGCCAGTGAAACCGATGAACTCACCGCTGTCCTTGCGCTCCAGCGCCCACAGACCGAAACCGTGCTCGGCAAAATGCCCGCGCACCCGGCCAATCATCGAGGCACTTTCCAGACGGCTGAGCGGGGCCGGAAAGTAACGCATCACCTGAGGATCGGCGCACATCGCCGCAAATGCCGGCAAATCCTCGTCGCGCCACTGACGCATCAGCAGGCGTGCGCTTTCGAGTTGCTGAATCGGCTCCATCATGCCCCTCCATTTCCATGCCGCAAGTCTACATCGCTGGTAGGATCGTTCACTCTTTCCATCGTTCCTACATGAAGTTGCCATGCCCCTGCCGCTGATCTACCACGAAGACTACAGCCCCGAGTTTCCGGCGGATCACCGCTTTCCGATGGACAAATTCCGCTTGCTGCGCGACCACCTGGTCGACAGCGGCCTGACCCGCGACGCCGACCTGCTGCGTCCCGAGATCTGCCCCAACGACATCCTCGCCCTGGCGCATGACCGCCGCTATATCGAACGCTACATGAGCGGCGAGTTGTCTCGCGAAGACCAGCGGCGACTTGGCCTGCCGTGGAACGAAGCCTTGGCGCGGCGCACGGTGCGCGCAGTTGGCGGCTCGATTCTGGCGGCAGAAAAAGCCTTGGAGCATGGTCTGGCCTGTCACCTCGCCGGCGGCACCCATCACGCCCACTACGACTACCCGGCCGGGTTCTGCATCTTCAACGACATGGCGATCATCAGCCATTACCTGCTGCAAAGCGGTCGGGTGAACCGTGTGCTGATCTTCGATTGCGACGTGCATCAGGGCGACGGCACCGCGCGGATCCTCCACGACACGCCGGAGGCCATTACCGTTTCCCTGCACTGCGAAAAAAATTTTCCTGCACGCAAGGCCGAAAGTGACTGGGACATTCCGCTGCCCAACGGCATGGGCGATGCCGACTATCTGCAGGTGGTGAATGACACGCTCAACTACCTGCTGCCGCTGTATCAACCGGATCTGGTGCTGTACGACGCCGGGGTCGATGTGCACAAGGACGATGCCCTCGGTTATCTGCAGCTGACAGACGAAGGCGTCGCCGCCCGCGATGAAAGCGTGATGCGCCATTGTCTGGGCCGCGACATCCCGGTGGTCGGCGTGATCGGCGGCGGCTACAGCAAGGATCGCCACGCCCTCGCCCGCCGCCACGGCATCCTGCATCACAGCGCGCAACGGGTCTGGACGTCACACGGTTGTCACTAAGCTGTGCTGCGTTACCCACAATGGCTGTGGAACGGCCTGTGGATAACCTGAGCGAAAGGGACTACAGCCCATATCGAACATGGCGTACAGCGCGATGGTTATTTTTTAACCACATACTGAATTCACCTCGATCTCTTTGTAGGAGTGAGTCTGCTCGCGATGGCGGACCAACATTCAGCACTTATGTCGCCTGATAAACCGCCATCGCGAGCAGGCTCACTCCTACAAAGGTCTGCGCTGTTAGAATGCGCGCCTTATCCCGCCATACCGCAGCGCACGCCATGACCCAGAACTCCGCCCCCCACCCCGCTCACGTCGCCATCATCGGCGGTGGCCCCGCCGGCCTGATGGCCGCCGAAGTGTTGAGCCAGGCCGGCGTGCGCGTCGATCTGTACGACGGCATGCCCTCGGTGGGGCGCAAGTTCCTGCTGGCCGGGGTCGGCGGCATGAACATCACCCACTCCGAGCCTTACCCGGCATTCCTCGCGCGCTACGCCGAACGCGCGCCGCAGATCGCGCCACTGCTGCGCGGCTTCGATGCCGACGCGCTGTGCCGCTGGATTCATGATCTGGGCATCGAGACCTTCATCGGCAGCTCCGGCCGGGTATTTCCCACCGACATGAAAGCCGCGCCGCTGCTGCGCGCCTGGCTCAAACGCCTGCGCGACAGCGGCGTGGTTATCCACACCCGCCATCGCTGGCTCGGCTGGGATGAACACGATGCGCTGCGCATCGCCAGCCCCGACGGCGAAATCACCGTCAAACCCGACGCCACCCTGCTCGCCCTCGGCGGTGGCAGTTGGTCGCGCCTGGGTTCGGATGGCGCGTGGATGCTGCCTCTGGAACAAAAAGGCGTAGGGCTGGCGCCGTTACAACCAAGCAATTGTGGCTTCGAAGTGCAGGCCTGGAGCGAGTTCCTTGTCAGCAAATTCGCCGGCGCACCGCTGAAAAATGTCGCCATCGGTTTGAACGACGATATCCCGCGCTTGGGCGAATGCGTGATTACCGCAACCGGGGTCGAAGGCAGCCTGATCTATGCGCTGTCGGCACCGATTCGCGAGGCGATCAATACGCAGGGTTCAGCCACGGTGCACATCGATCTGTTGCCCGGCCGACCTGTGGATAAATTGCAGGCAGCGTTGAGCAAGCCACGCGGTTCACGCTCGATGGCCAAGCATCTGCACAGTCAGGTCGGAATTGATGGGGTGAAAGCGGCGTTGTTGCGTGAATTGACTGACGCGGCAACCTTCGCTGATCCGGCGTTGCTGGCGCGGGCGATCAAGGCGTTGCCGCTGACCCTGGTGAAAGCGCGGCCCCTGGACGAAGCCATCAGTAGCGCCGGTGGCGTGACGTTTGAGGCGATGGGTGAGCGCTTGATGCTCAAGGCGTTGCCGGGGGTGTTTTGTGCGGGGGAGATGCTGGATTGGGAGGCGCCAACGGGCGGGTATCTGCTGACGGCGTGTTTTGCCAGCGGGCGTGCGGCGGGATTGGCAATGTTGGAGTGGTTGCAGAGTAAGGGCTGAAGACCGCGGCGCGCCCTTCGCGAGCAAGCCCGCTCCCACAGGAGATCTGCATTTCACTGAAGACCAATGTGGGAGCGGGCTTGCTCGCGAAGGCGCCTTTACAGACAGCGCATCAAATCAAGGCTTGCGCTTGCGTGGCCCGGTATTAAATACCGGCACTTTTCGCACAGGCTTGATCGACGGCTCCGGCGCCTGGGTGTCGCCACTGTCGACCCACTTGCCCAGATTGCGCTTGCCACCACCGCCGCCGGACGTTTTCGGCTTTTTCGGTTTCTTCGGCTTCTTGATCACCTGACCGCTGGCATCGGTATCCGGCACGCGGTGCTCAGGTTCGAAATCCGGTTCGTTCTGGCGCTTCAGGGTCTGACGCGTGAGCATCTCGATTGCCGAGAGCATGTTAACTTCATCCGCGCACACCAGCGAGATCGCCTCGCCCGTCGCGCCCGCACGGCCAGTACGACCGATGCGGTGGATGTAATCCTCGGCGACGATCGGCAGGTCGAAGTTGACCACCAGCGGCAAATCTTCGATATCCAGACCACGGGCAGCGACGTCGGTCGCCACCAGAATCTGCACTTCGCTGAGTTTGAAACGATCCAGCGCACGCTGACGGGTCGCCTGCGGTTTGTCGCCATGGATGCCGTCGGCGTTCACACCGAGGCCCTGGAGTTTTTCCACCAGCGCATCGACGCCATTGCGGGTCTTGGCAAACACCAGCACCTGCTTCCACTTGTTCTTGCGCATCAAGTGCACGAACAGTTCCGGCTTGCGCTTCTTGTCCACCGTCACCACCCACTGTTTGACGGTGCTGGCCGCGACGTTGCGCGGGCTGACTTCGATGCTCAGCGGATCGTTGAGCATCTGCCCGGCGAGCAGGCGAATGTCATCGGAGAAGGTCGCGGAGAACAGCAGCGTCTGGCGCTTCTTCGGCAGCATGCGGTAAATGTTCGCCAGTTCTTCGGAGAAGCCCAGGTCGAGCATGCGGTCGGCTTCGTCGAGCACCAGAGTTTGCAACTGATCGAGTTTCAACGCGTTCTGGCGGAACAGGTCGATCAGGCGACCAGGCGTGGCGACCAGCACATCAACGCCGCCGCGCAGCTTCATCATCTGCGGGTTGATGCTGACGCCGCCGTACACCGCATACGTACGCAATGGCAGGTTTTCAGCGTATTGGCGCACCGACTCATGAACCTGCTCCGCCAGCTCGCGGGTCGGCACCAGAATCAGTGCACGCGCCGAATTGGCGGCCACTTTCGGCCCTTCCATGGCCAGCAACTGCAGCAGCGGCAAGGCGAAACCGGCGGTCTTGCCGGTACCGGTCGGGGCCGCAGCCATCAGGTCGCGACCGGCCAGCACGGCCGGAATGGCTTGCGCCTGAACCGGCGTTGGAGTCTGGTAGCCGAGCTTCTCAAGGGAGCGCAGCAAGGGTTCGATCAGGCCAAGGGTGGCGAAAGTCATGGGAGTACCGTAGGAAAATTCAGCGCAATTGTGCGACACGAGTGTGCAATGGCGCGCAGTTTACCCTAATTCACACGCTGTTCTGCTGGAACGGCAGTCTTCGGCGGCTCCGCGACGAGCGGCCGCGCCGGCCGCCGCCACTGTGGCAGACCGATCAGCACCACGGCACTGATGATCACCAGCATCGCCAGCGCTTCTTCCATGCCGATGGTCTCGCCGACAAACACGATCCCCAGCAATACCGCCACCGCCGGGTTGACGTAGGCATAACTGGTGGCCGCCGCAGGACGCACGTGCTTGAGCAGGTACATGTAGGAATTGAAAGCGATGATCGAGCCGAAGAAGATCAGATAACCCAAGGCCAGCCAGCCTTCCACCGGTGGCAAGGCTTGCAGATGTTCGCCGCTGACCGCGCTGCCGATCAGCAAGACAACACCGCCCACCAGCATCTCCACGGCACTGGCCATCGCCCCTTGCGGCAGCGGCAGGTGTTTGCTCCACACCGAGCCGAACGCCCAGGTCGCCGCTGCAAAAATCAACAACGCCGCGCCCAGCGGACTCGATTGCAGGTTGGAACCCATGTTGAGCATGGCGATGCCGACAATTCCCAACGCCACCCCGGCCCACTCCAGGCGAGTATTGCGCGCGCCCCAGAAATAGCCGAAGAGCAAGGTGAACAACGGCACCGTCGCCACCGCCAGTGCCGCCACGCCGGAAGCCACGCCGGTGTGCTCGGCGACACTGACTGCGCCGTTACCGAAGCTGAGCAGCAGAATCCCGATGATCCCCGCCGCTTTCCACTGCGCCCAGGTCGGCGCCGGCGCCCCGCGCCAGCGCAGGAAGGCGTACATCAGGCTGCCGGCAATCACGAAGCGCACCCCGCCGAGCATCAGCGGCGGCCAGTATTCGACGCCGAGGCGGATCACCAGATAGGTCGATCCCCAAATCACGTACAGCGCAAAAAACGCGGCGATCAGCGGCAGAGAAAAACGGCGCAAGGCAGGCATGGGCAGCTCGACAGTCAGAGGCAGGGTGTGAATTATTCTAGAAAGGCCCGCGAGCAAAAATAAGCTACAAAACCTGTTTATCGCGCCGGTACACTTTTGAAACAACGGAGATCGACGGGATAAACCACGATTTCGAAAGTCTGGCAATTTCAGGAGTCCGGCCTTGGACAAATACGACCGCATGCTGCTCAGCGCCCTGTTGGAAAACGGTCGCGCGTCTTATGCCGATCTGGCGCGCAAAGTGAACCTGTCCGCCCCGGCAGTGGCCGAGCGCGTGGCCAAGCTTGAAGCCGCCGGAGTGATCACCGGGTATCAGGCGAACATCGACCTGTCGAAAATCGGTTTGCCGATCCAGTGCATGATCGAATTGCGCCTGCACCAGAACGGCAGCCAGAAGGTCTACGACGAACTGGTGAAAATCCCGCAGCTGACCGAGTGCTTTCGGGTGACGGGCGATCCGTGCGTGATGATGAAAGGCGCGGTGGGCTCGATGACGGAGCTGGAAGAATTGATCAATCGCGTGGCGAAGTTCGGCTTCAGCAAGACCTCGATTGTGCTGTCGAGCGCGATCGAGAAGCGCGTGCCGCTCGGTCATATCGAAGGCAACGGCAAGTAAATACAGATGAGTCCGAATCTGCTGCGGGGAACGAGTTGGCTCGCTCCCACAGACAA
Source organism: Pseudomonas sp. G3-39 (assembly GCF_054790485.1). NCBI lineage: Bacteria > Pseudomonadati > Pseudomonadota > Gammaproteobacteria > Pseudomonadales > Pseudomonadaceae > Pseudomonas > Pseudomonas sp. G3-39. Next base: position 5,133,116 of record NZ_CP186497.1, read on the forward strand.
CTGGCCAGATCAGCAATCAATCTCTGATCGCTGAATCAATGGAAAGCCCTCAACAGTAGCCGCGCCCTTCCTGTGTCACCAGATACGGCATATCTCGCATCCGCACCCACGGCTCGTTTCGCCAGTGCAGGATCTTCAACGTTTCGCCCGCAAGACTCATCAAACGTACATGAGGGCCAGAAACTGACTTCGATTCCTGATGAAGCATCGGCACTACCTGATGCGTCAGCCAACGGCGCAGGTGACGGTTTTCCGGGCAGTAGTGATAGACCAGCATTGCGTAAACCCCAGACTCGCTCAGCATCAACGTCTCTTGAGCACCGTCATTTCCGGAAAGATACATCATCTGCCGCTGGTCCTCATCCAGCTTGACCACTTGTCGCGCGTTGATTTCCAGCCCCATGAGGCGACCAACGTCTCGGGCGCAGAACCAGGCTTCCGAATGCTGCAGAGTGGCTCTCAATTGAATGTGGTGGCGGATGAACGACTGAGGGTGAATTGGCGTTTCACGGGTGTTTGCTGAACCGAAATCTTCAGCGTGCGTGGGGACAACCTTGACCATGACAAATCTCCTTTTGAATATCGGAGCTGCCAGCATCACTTGCAGATGATGGGTGGCAGCTGTGCACGGGTCTGCAAGACCGAGTAGGAGACCTCGGCAGACCCGAAGGTCTCCCGCACACAGCTACCATTAATCGTGGTCGCTAATTGAAGCGACGCGATTATAGGTTTGCCAGTGGTCTCCTAACAAACTATCGACGGGCTTGCAGTCCCGGCCGCTGAATTGGCAGCGACGTCTAGAGGTTAGAGACCCGGAAGACCGGGCGCAAGACGGACATTCCCTAATGTTAAGTAGGAGTAATCGACAATCCCAAAACGCAATTAAACCTAATGAGTTACCTCTCAACCCAGGGGCTCGAGGATTTGATGCAACGTCCAAAATCGGCACGACGCGCTTCCGATCAGTCGTGATATCAACAGCTGGAAAAAACCGAATGCGGTCCTATCCTGAAGCGCCTCTGTACTCAAGGAAGAAAATCAGCCATTTGCAGCTAATTCTCCAGCACAAGGGCAGCGGCTATGCAAAAATGCCGTCCAAAAGCTGCACGGAAGCCATATTCTCAGGGAAAAACACTAGGGCTGAAGTCCCTCCCCTGAATCAAAGTAGCTTCGGCAAAATTAATGCGCTTCAACACGTAACGTGATGAGGCTAGGAGATTATGAATGGCACGGGCCGACTTACTTGTTAGCCTTGTTCAGTCTGGAATACGAGGCGACAAGACTAAGTTACGAAAGGTAACTGAAGCGTTAATTGCTGAAGAGCGCTCAAAACAGCATAAAATTCTCGCTGACAGGCTAGAAAGCGTCCTAAACAATACGCCGGACGCACCCTCCATGGCACCCACAAACAGCATCGCCGTAGCGAGTCGTCAGGCTGATTTTTTTAGCGAAAAAACCCCACAACGGAAAATCGACGATTTAATACTCCCGAAAGACATCTCCAACATATGCAGAAGTCTTATCCAGGAACATCATCGCGTTGAGCTTTTGCGTTCCTACAACTTAGAACCTAGGAATAGAATTCTACTAATAGGACCACCAGGAAATGGAAAAACCTCTTTAGCCGAGGCCATTGCAGAAGCACTAATGGTTCCGCTATTAGTAGTTCGTTATGAAAACATAATAGGCACATATCTTGGTGAAACAGCAGTACGTTTAAAAAATCTTTTCGACTATGCAGCAAGTAGAAAGTGCGTGCTATTTTTCGATGAATTTGAAACCCTCGGCAAAGAGCGCGGCGACACCCACGAAACTGGTGAAATAAAACGCGTAGTTAGCTCACTACTATTACAGATAGACAACCTCCCGAGTCACGTAGTTGTCATCGGCGCAACTAATCATGCCGAGTTGCTTGACCGCGCAGTGTGGCGAAGATTTCAGGTTAGAATTAATATTCCGAGCCCTACTAGAGCTCGTCTGACCGAGTGGTTTGAGCGCTATCAAATCAAATCAAAAGTTTCATTTGGACATACGTCATCTGCTTTAGCCCGAAGATTGCACGGCTCAAATTTCTCTGAAGTAGAAGAATTTTGTAAAAACATCATTCGTCAGTACGTCCTTGACCAACCAAATTCGAATATCAATAAAATTGTTGCCAACGAACTAAAACTACTGCCTTTACAAACAGCCAAAACAGAACAACTGGAAAATATGGAGTAACGGATGACCGAGCGCCCTCTTTTGTGGTTTCCTCAACCAGAACCTGCATCTCGATCCGCGCTGCAAGGTGGCGGCGGAAACCTCAATAAACCAAACCATCAGGTACAGGGGGAGCGCGTCGGAATTAAGCTAACCGAACTCCAGAGGGCATTTGAAGCAAGACGGATCGAGCTCCAAAATAGCGCCGCCGGACTTGACCCAGAACAAGTTCTAGTCATTGAAACCATTGGATCTGTAGAAGACTTTTACAAAGCAGCAAAAAAAATCGATGGCCTTGAATGGATGGGTGAAATAGAAATTGATGACATCCCACCCGACGAATTCTTTTCAAACCCTGAAAAACCAGAGAAAAACCTTAAAGGCAGGTTATATCTGGTTCTAACAAATCAACAAGCACTCACAGAGATGCTTTCTCTTTGGAACCACTACAAGGACCAACCTGATCCAAAGCTGAAGTTTGACAAAGGGCTAACCAAATTTCGCGATGTATTTTGCCATTTGCGAGATATCAGAAGGTGGGGACCTCAAGATAGACTCTTGGAAACAGGAGTTCTTGAAATATGGCAAGAAGAGTTAGAGGATCCGCACTTCCAGAATCGAGCAGTAAGATTTGAGACAGAGCTTTGGTATAGGAATACTTTAGAGAAACGAAGGGAAAGCGAAGCCACAGTCACCTCTCTAATCCAACAACTAGGCGGCCAAATAATTAGCCAATGTTCTCTCAGCGGAATAAACTACCATGCGATTCTCGCTGAGCTTCCAGCGAATAGAATACAAGAGATCATAAACACACCTGAAACTGAGCTAGTCAAGTGTGACAACATTATGTTCTTTCGCCCAACAGGTCAGATCTCTGCAGGAGATCGACCAATTGAGGATTTTTCAGAGCCGTCTAGCCGAGAGATTGACTCAGCTGCGCAGGGCCAGCCAATACTAGCAATTTTTGATGGACTGCCTTTCGCCAACCATGAGCTTTTACAGAACCGAGTAATTATTGATGATCCCGATGACTGGGCAGCAGATTACCCTGCAAACGAAAGGCTACACGGCACAACAATGGCATCACTCGCGGTGCACGGTGATTTAAATTCTAATCAAGCTCCGTTGAGTAGTCCGATTTATATTCGGCCAATAATGAAGCCAGACATCAATGACTTCAGATCTCCTAGAAGGGAAAGTCTCCCATCCGATCAGCTTTCAGTCGATCTATTGCACAGAGCAGTTAGGAGACTTTATGAAAATGACAGCGGAGAAGCTCCCGCAGCCCCTACTGTTAAGATAGTTAATCTATCTATAGGCGATCCCAGCCGTCAATTCTCTCAAACAATGAGCCCTCTAGCCCGATTACTAGACTGGCTGAGTTATAAATACGGCGTGCTTTTTATTATCAGCGCCGGCAATCAACTAAGCTCTGTTCCCCTCGATCTAACGCTTGACCAACTGGAAGCTTTGACACCTGATCAGATCGAAGAAAAATCGATACATGCGCTACTCTTAAATGCTCGTACCCGGTCACTTTTTTCGCCGGCAGAGTGCATTAATGGAATGAGTGTGGGTGCGGTACATTACGATTACGCAAACGCTGCAAACTTGGCTAATAGATTTGATCCGTTCACTAGCCTACTACCGAGCCCAGTATCGCCATTCGGCAGCGGCTATAGGCGCGCCATTAAACCAGACCTTGTTTACTTCGGCGGAAAGCAATGGTATGACAAACCATTTTTAGGCCGAAATACAGTATCACTGACCATTTCCAACTCTTTCGCCGCGCCAGGAAATAAAGTTGCGATTCCCGGCCAACAAGGCAGTTTAGATTCCAGTGCATATACCCGTGGAACCAGCAATGCCACAGCATTAGTAAGTCGGGCTGCGGTTCTTTGTCATGACAATCTCATGGAAATAGTCCAACAAAATCCCACGAACGGTTTCAGTGACATCTACACAGCGCCAATTATAAAAGCGATGCTGGCACATGGATGTTCTTGGAATGATATTGCCCCGAGAATTTTTGCGGCACTAGATGTATTGGAAAATGTTGAACAACCGGGATCCTGGGCAAGTCGGTGGATTGGCTATGGAATTCCCGACATCAGCAAGGTCCTTGAATGCACACCTCAACGAGCAACAATAATCGGTTTTGGGCAACTAGGTGACGGTCAGGCTCATGTTTACAAAATGCCTCTACCTCCGTCTCTTGGTGCACGCAGAGACTGGAGAAAGCTAACTGTTACTCTTGCATGGTTTTCTCCGACTCAACCAAACACACAAAAATATAGAACAGCAAGTATGTGGTTCGAAGCAAGCAACCCTTTAGCAAATGAGCGCCAAGAAGCTGCGGGTGGTCGCTCAGGTTGGCAAGCTGTACGGAGAGGAACACTTCAACATGAAGTGTTCGAAGGTGAGAACGCACACCCTTTCATTGAAGGTGATCATTTAAATATAAAGATCAATTGCCGGAAAGAAGCCGCAGAAATTGACTCGATGATACCTTACGGAATAATTGTCTCTTTAGAGGTTCGCGAAGGTGTTGAACTGCCAATTTACCAGGAAGTTAGAGACAGAGTGCGTGTTCAGCCTCCAATTCAGGTGCAGCAAAATACCGCCGGAGTTTAAAAATCAAATGCGGCAGCTTCGCTGCCGCAACACGACTTACACAATGAGGCAGGACGTTATTTCACATTAGTTTTAAGTTTTTAGTGATCGCAATGTTTCTTCAGATGTTCCCGAACCTTCGAGGCAGGAACTTTCTGCAGTTTGCACAGCAGGTCATGGTTCAGCTCACGCACCCCATGCTTGTGCCGCAGTTCTTCCGCCAGATGCGCCATCAGGTTGGCCGCCATCTCGGCATCCGCCATCGCCCTGTGCGCCTGGCCGGTGTGTGGCAGGCGGGCGAACGTGGTGAGGGTGCCGAGCTTGTGGTTCGGCGCCGCCGGCATCAGGCGTCGGGCAAGCAGCAACGAACAGGCGAAGTTCTGCAATCGAGTGCGTTTGATCCGCCCAAGCTCGAAGTCCCAGAACTTCTGGTCGAACGAGGCGTTGTGCGCCACCAGCGGGGTGCAGCCGACGAATTCGTTGACCTCTTCCATGACCCGCTCGGCCGAGGGTGCACTGCGCAACATGGCGTTGCTGATGCCGGTCAGTTGTTCGATGAACGCAGGAACGCGCACGCCGGCGTTCATCAGGCTCTGGTAACGCTCGACGATACGGCCGTTTTCCAGCATGACCACGGCGATTTCCGTGGCGCGGCAGCTGCTGTTCGGCGACAGGCCGGTGGTTTCAAAGTCGATGACTGCAATGCGTTCCAAACCGGGTTCAACTCCGTTCAAATCAATTCTTGAGCAACGCTCAGTTTTTCAACAGCAGTGCGCCTTCAATCGGCACATAACGGCTGGCGGCGCGGATCAGCGAGTTGGCGGTCAGGCCCGGCACGCCGTAGGCCACTGCCTGTACGCCGTGCTTGCTGATGATGCGTTCGAGCAGCATGTCGAAATCACCGTCACCGGAGGCCAGGACGATTTCGTCGACGTGGTCGGCGGCGTCCATGATGTCGAGGGTGATGCCCACGTCCCAGTCGCCCTTGGCCGAGCCGTCGCTGCGCTGGATGTAGGGTTTGAGCTTCACGGTGAAACCGAGGTTGCGCAGGATCTGCTGGAACTGCTGCTGCTTGCTGTCGCCACGGTCGATCGCGTAGGCATAGGCCTCGACGATCTGCCCTTGCTTGCTAATGTCAGCCCACAGCGCGGCGTAGTTGAAGTGACAACCATAGGCCTGACGCACGGTGTAGTAGAGGTTCTGCACATCGGCGAACACTGCGATTTTTTTCACCGGGATTCCTGTGAGCGCATAGCGCACGAAGCGGGATCAGGCGCCGGGCCCGAAAAAGGCGCTCAGTATGCCAGCCCACAGGAAGGTGGCGCGAATAATCGACCCACCACTCCGGACGGATGGTGGATTGTGGTGAGGGGATTTATCCCCGATGGGCAGCGCAGCGGCCCCGAAAATGGGACTGCTGCGCACTCCATCGGGGATAAATCCCCTCACCACAGATTTGATACTGACGGCTGATCAGTCAGACAAACGAATCGTCGTCATCGAAGAATGACGAGTTGTCATCGCTGTAGTCGGTGTCAGTGAATCCGCCCTGGTCATTGCCAGAGAAACCGTTATCGGCCACACGCTGGTCATTGCCCCAGTCGTTGCCGCTCTGGTCGGCCACTTGCGCCGGCTCTTCCTTGATCACTTCAACGATTTCTTCGGGCTGCTGGTTGTGATGGAACAGGCTGCTGATGCCCTGCGCCAGCATCACGCCACCGGCCACGCCAGCGGCAGTTTTCAGAGCGCCGCCGAGGAAGCTGCTGCCCGCAGCCGGAGCTGCTTGCTGCGCGTAGTTGGGCGGTGGTGCGGCATAGTTCTGTTGTGGCGCTGGCGCAGCGTAGTTCTGCTGCGGTGCCGGCTCACGCCAGCCGCCGGTAGAAGCCGGAGCGCTCTGGGTCGGCGCCGGACGCGAGCTGCCGCCGCCGAAGATGCTCGACAGGAAACCTCCGCCGCCGCTTGGCGCCGGGGCCGCGCTCTGGGACTTGGCCGCTTGCAGTTCAGCCTGCAATTGCTGGACTTGCCGGGTCAGCTGCTTGTTCTGTTCGTCGAGGCTCTTGATGGCCGCCTCTTGCACCAGAATCGCCTGGGTCATGAAATAACCTGCCGCCGGCTGGCGGGTCAGGTGTTCCTTGATCCGCGCCTCGGCCTGGGCGTCGCGCGGGGCTGCCTCCGTTTCGGCCTGTTGCAGCCGGGAAAACAGTCCATCGATCAGGGTTTGCTCTTCGCTGTTCATGGCGACCTCGTAGATTGCCGGGGATAACGTTGCCCGTGTCCACTGTGGACATGGCGCACCTCTGTAATGGAGGCAGTGACAGGATGTTTCAACGACCTTTACCGAATGTTTACGTTTGTGTCCGCCCGCCCATCATCGGTTAAAGTGAGCCACTGTTTTCGACCTGCGATACCGACTGATGAATGCCTTCGATGTACTGCGCGACTCTCTGTATTTTTTCAAACGCCATCTGGCCAGCATCGTGCAGTTATGCCTGCCGCTGGTGATCTTCGAGGCGGCGCTGCAACAAGTGGTGGATCACGTCACCGACCCGGACAGTTTCTCCGCCGCCAGCGTGGTCGTCGGTCTGCTGGTGTATCCGCTGTACACCGCCGCGCTGATTCTGTTCCTCGATGCTCGCACCCGTGGCGAAGCTCCGCGCAACCTCGACCTGCTGGCGATGTCCGCGCGCCTGTGGCCGCGTTTCGCTCTGCTCACGGCGCTCAATACCTTGCTGATTCTGCTGGGGTTGTCGCTGTATTTCCTGCCGGGGCTGATGCTGATGGTCATGCTCGCATTCGCTGAATACCTGCTGGTGTTGCGCGGTATGGGGCCGTTGCAGGCGATGAAGGAAAGTCTGCGCCTGACGCGTGGGCATTTCTGGCGGATCCTGCTGTGCATTCTGTGTGTGATGGGGCCGTTGTGGCTGCTCAAGGGCGCGACCCTGGCGGCGTACCCCGACCCACAGAATCCGCTGATCGCGGTAATGATCGACAGCGCGCACAGTTTCCTGCAGCTGTTCACCAGTGTGGTGCTGTTCCGTCTGTTCATGCTGATCAGCGAATTGCCTGACAAACGTACCGGAGCGGTCTGACTTCGCGACCCTTGGGCCAAGGCTCTGCGGTCAGGTATGCTCGGAGCCACTTTTGTAACGCGATAAGCCGAGCCATGCCCCGTCTGCTGCGCTACACCCTGTTGCTGATTGTGCTCGCCGTCGCCCTGATCGGCGGGCTGTTCTACAGCCTGACCTGGCGCCCCGGCGCACGGGAGACCCTGCCCGTTACCTGCACCGGTACGCCGCCGACCCTGGTGCCGGGGCAAGCGCTGAAAGTCATGACCTGGAACGTGCAGTACCTGGCGGGCAAGCGCTACGTGTTCTGGAACGATCTCGCCCAAGGCTCTGATGAGGCGCCATCCCCGGAAGACATGGCGTTCAGTCTCGACGAAGTGGCGCGGGTGATCCGCGACGAGCAACCCGACGTGGTGCTGCTGCAGGAATTGGATGACGGCGCCAAGGCCAGTGATTACCAGAACCAGCTCAAGCTGCTGCAGGAACGGGTCACCGACCTCTACCCGTGCAGCGCTCACGCCTTCGACTGGAAGGCCGATTTTGTCCCCGATCCGCACATCTTCGGCAGCGTTGGCCGGCAACTGGCGACCCTGAGCCGCTACCGCATCGAACACGCCGAGCGCCTGCAATTGCCGGTGCCCCCGGCGAATTTCATCTCCCGCCAGTTCCAACCCAAAGACGCCCTGCTCGCCACCAAGCTGCCGCTGAGCGACGGCGGACAACTGACGGTATTCAACACCCATCTGGATCGCGCCCGCCAACCGGGCGAGACTTTGCAGGCGCAAGTGACGGCGGTGGCCAAAGTGCTCGACAAGTACGAAAGCCAGGGCCTGCCGTGGCTGATCGGCGGCGACTTCAATCTGTTGCCGCTGGGCCAGTATCAGCGTCTGCCCGCCGAGCAGCGCACGCCCTACTCGATCGACAGTGCGCTGCACCTGTTGTGGGACAAGTACCCGATGATCCCGACCAATAACGAAGCCAGCGGCATCGACCGCGCCCACTGGCTGACCCACTACCCCAACGACCCCGGCCTCAATGGCCCGGATCGCACGGTCGACTATCTGTTCTACAGCCCGAAGATCAAACGGGTCGAAGCGCGGGTGCGCCAGGACGATACGTTGCGCATTTCCGATCACTTGCCGGTGATTGCGCGGTTCCTGCTGCCCGCAGCCCCGTAGTCACACACACCTCATAACCCTGTGGGAGCGGGCTTGCTCGCGAAAGCGTCGTGTCAGTTGATGCATCCGCGCCTGGCGCACCGCCTTCGCGAGCAAGCCCGCTCCCACAGTAGATTGATGTCGTACCGTGATTGGTTGGCAGGCTGCGATGTTTTGCTCTTCAGGTGCCGCGCGGCTTGGCCCGCGCGGTCGCCTCGGCCACCAACGGATCATCCGGCCAATAATGCTTCGGATAGCGCCCCTTGAGATCCTTCTTCACCTCGGCATAGGTGCTGCGCCAGAAGTTGGCCAGATCCTGCGTCACCTGCACCGGCCGCCGTGCCGGGGACAGCAGATGCAGCTTGACCACTTGCCGGCCGCCGGCAATTCGTGGCGTCTCGGCGAGGCCGAACAGCTCCTGCAAACGCACCGCGAGAATCGGTGGCTGTTCGCTGTAATCCAGACGAATCGATGACCCCGACGGCACGCTGATGTGGTGCGGCGCCAGCTCATCAAGCTTCTGCGGCAACGGCCACGGCAGCAGATTGCGGACGATGCTCGACAGGTCCAGATTGGCGAAATGGCTGAGCCGCGAGACCTTGCCCAGGTAAGGCATTAACCAATGCTCAAGGGTTTTCAGCAACGTTACATCGCTGACATCCGGCCACTGACTGTCATCCTGCGTGGCCAGATCCAACTGCCGCAACAGGGCAACCCGCGCCTGCCACTGCCGTAGCTCCGGCGTCCACGGCAACAACTCCAGTCCCTTGCGCCGCACCAGATTGACCAGCGCCTGACTGCGCGCCGCTTCGTCGAGACCGGTCAACGGTTCGCGGCTGAGGATCAGTTCGCCAACCTTGCGCTGACGCTCGGCGCGCAGCACGCCTTCGCGCTCGTCCCAGTCCAGTTGATCGACAGCGCGCACTTGCTCGGCGAGCACCGAATCGAACAGCGCCGGATCAAAATCCGCCGCCAGGTAAATCCGCTCCTCACGCTGGCCCTGACGACTGCCGAGATCGGCGACAACGATCCACGGCTCCTTCATCAGGCTGTCGGCTTCGGCGAACAGCGCAGCGCGACCATTGGCCAGACGATATTCGGCGCCACCGGCACGCCGCTGCTGGGCAACCCGATCCGGGTAGGCCAGCGCCAGCAGCGCACCGAGCCAGCGCGGGTGATCGGGATCGCTGACCGGCGCGCTGGCCTTGCCACGCAGGTAACCGCGATATTGCCGCGCCAGTTGCCGGGCACGCTGCACGCCGCCCTGAGCACCGCGTGCCGCGCGTTCTTCGCCGGAGAGCAGCACCAAGCGGCTGTGCAGATCGGCCCCGGCGCCGCGCAAAATATCGCGCTCGCCGAGCAGTGCCGCGACGTCACACGCCATGTTCGCCAGCCCCAGCGCCTGACCGCGCAGCAACAGATGGGCGATGCGCGGATGCGCCGGCAACTCGGCCATGGCCTGACCGTGGGAAGTCAACGCCTCGCCTTCAAGTGCGCCCAGGCGCTGCAACAAATCCTGCGCCTGGGCATAGGCCGCTGCCGGCGGCACATCGAGCCAGACCAGCTCGCCCGGGGTCACGCCCCAGCGTCCAAGTTGCAGCGCCAGACTCGCCAGATCCGCCGACAGAATTTCGGCACTGCCGTAAGCGGCGAGTTGCTCGTGCTGATCCTGCGACCACAAGCGGTAACACACACCCGGCTCCAGACGTCCGGCCCGGCCCGCACGCTGGGTGGCGCTGGCCCTGGAAATGCGCTGAGTATCGAGGCGGGTCATGCCGCTGCCGGGGTCGAAACGCGGCACCCGCGCCAGCCCGGCGTCGATCACCACGCGCACGCCGTTGATGGTCAGGCTGGTCTCGGCGATGTTGGTCGCCAGCACCACTTTGCGCTGGCCCGCCGGCGCCGGGTCGATGGCAGCGCGCTGGGCGTTGAGGTCCAGTTCGCCGTGCAACGGACAGAGCAATACGTCTTTACGCTCGCCAATGGCATCGCTCAGTTGCTGATGCACCCGACGGATTTCCGCCTGCCCCGGCAAGAACACCAGCAGGCTTCCAGTCTCATCGTGCAGGGCTTCGAGGACGGTCTGGGTCACGCGCTGGTCGATGTATTCGCCGGGCTGGAACGGTCGCCCCCAGCGCATCGTCACCGGGTACATGCGCCCTTCGCTGCGCAGGATCGGCGCGTCATCCAGCAACCCGGCCAGACGCTCGCCTTCCAGCGTGGCGGACATCAGCAGAATCTTCAGCGGCTGTTCAGCGCGGAACAGTTCACGACCGTTCAAACTCAGGGCCAAGGCCAGATCGGCATCAAGACTGCGTTCGTGAAATTCGTCGAAGATCAGCAGACCGACGCCTTCCAGCGCCGGATCATCCTGCAGGCGTCGGGTGAGAATGCCTTCGGTGACCACTTCGATACGGGTATTGGGGCCGACCTTGCTATCGAGACGGATGCGATAGCCGACGGTTTCACCGACCTTCTCACCCAGTTCGCTGGCCAACCGTTCGGCAGCGGCTCGCGCGGCGAGACGCCGTGGTTCGAGCATCAGAATGGTCTGCCCGGCCAGCCACGCTTCATCGAGCAAGGCCAAAGGCACGCGGGTGGTTTTACCGGCGCCGGGCGGTGCTTCGAGCACGGCTTCGTGGCGTGTCGCCAACGCTTCACGCAGGGCGGGTAAAACTTCATCGATCGGCAAAGAAATCATGCTGGCTCCCAAACAGAGCGGCGAGTATAACGGCGAACTGCCGGGCGTTTGTCAGGGTCTTAATTTCAAACGACGACGCTTCGTTTTCAAATGACTCAGGAGATTTTCCATGCGCTTACCTTCTCGCCTGATCGGCGGTGTACTGGTCGCCACCCTGTTCACTCAACTCACGGCCTGCGGTTCGATTTTCTATCCGGACCGTCGCGGTCAGATCGACGGCAAGATCGATCCGGCGATTGCCGTGCTCGACGCCGTGGGCCTGCTGTTCTACGTGATTCCAGGGCTGATAGCGTTCGCGGTCGACTTCACCACCGGTGCGATCTATTTCGAACCGGGCCACACCGCTCAGGTCGATCCGGCCAAACTCAAACAAGCCATCGGCCCGGACGGTCAGGTCGATAACCTCAAGTTGCAGGCTATTCTCGAAACAGAACTGGGCCGCAATCTGCCGCTGGACGATCCACGCCTGATCCAGCACAAGGGCAGCACGCAACAACTGGCGATGTTTGGCCTGCAACCCGCCGCATAAGGAAATCACATGACCACCAGCCCCGAACACGCCCGCCTGCTGCGGCTGGCAACCCGCGCTTCGGTGGCGGTGGCCTGCACGCTGATCATCGCCAAAGCCATCGCCTGGTGGCTGAGCGGCTCGGTGAGCATGCTCGCCGGCCTCACCGACTCGGCGCTGGATGGCGTCACTTCGCTGCTCAATCTGCTGGCGGTGCATTACGCGCTGCGTCCGGCCGATGACGATCACCGTTACGGCCACGGCAAGGCCGAATCGCTGGCGGGCATGGCGCAGGCGCTGTTCATCGGTGGCAGTGCGGTGCTGATTGCGTTTCAGGCGTATGAACGCATCAAGCAACCGGAGCCGCTTGGCGCGCCGTGGCTGAGCATCGGCGTGATCGTGTTCTCGCTGCTGCTGACCGCGGCGTTGCTGACGCTGCAACATCGGGTGATCAAGCAGACCGGCTCCAACGCCGTGCGCGCCGACTCGCTGCACTACCGTTCTGACATGCTGCTCAACGGCAGCATTCTGATTGCGCTGATTCTCGCCGGCATGGGCTTTCATCAGTTGGACGCATGGTTCGGCCTGGGGATTGCCGGGTACATCTTGTGGAGCGCGATCCAGATCGCCCGGGAAAGTTTTTCGGTGCTGATGGATGAAGAGCTGCCGACGGACGTCAGTCAGCACATGCTCGAACTGGCCTGCGGCGTACCCGGCGTACTGGGCGCGCATGATTTGCGCACGCGGATTTCAGGCAACCACTGGTTCGTGCAGTTGCATCTGGAATTGCCGGGAGAGCTGACCTTGTCAGTCGCTCACGGTATCAGCGATCAGGCGGCGGATGCGATTCACGCCGCCTACCCGCGAGCCGAAGTGCTGGTGCACGCCGACCCGCAGGAAGTGGTCAAGACCGAACGGGCGCAAACCCGGATTCAGTAAGACACCTGATAACCGCGACTGCTCAGGCAATTGCCCTGCGCCTGACGGTAAGCCTGCACCACCTCAGGCGCCGGTTGATAGGTCGCGGTACGCGGGTCGAAACCGCTCTGCTGCACGGCGTATTGGTAGCACTGATAACCGTCCTGCTGCACCTGTTCCGGCGACTGCCCGTTGGCCGGATAGGCCTCGACGTCATAGCCCTGGGATTGCGGCTGCGGTTGCGGCGGTTGCTGCACCGGGGGTTCGACTACGACGTAATCCTGAGTGGCTTCCTGATACGCATAGTAGGAACCGGCAGCGAGGAACAGCAACGCACCGCCGATCCACACTTCACGGGCATAGTCCGGCAGATACTGGGTGCGAATCCCTCGTGGCGGCTGCACGACGATGTAGCGCGGGCCTTGCGGGCGATACCAGTAGCCGCCGGAATAGAAGTAATCCTGACCGCGATACGGCACTCGGTATTCGCGATCCGGGAAGCGGTCGATCACATGCCCCGGGCGGTATTGCGGGCCTGGCCCCCAACCGTTGCCATGTCCGTCCGGGCGACCCGGCCAGCGATTGTCATTGGGCCGGTTGCCGGTTTGCCATTGCTGGTTGTGGTAACCATTCTGCGGCCGCTCGTCGCGGTAGTAACCCTGGCGCGGTTCCTGAGTCTGGCGCACGGTGTCGGGCCGTGGCTGGATCGGCAGGTTGTTCGACGGGGGCGCCTGATGCACCGGAGCGGGTTGATTGGGCGCGCGGTTCTGGCTCTGCCACTGGCCATTGTTGTGCTGCTGGCCGTTGTGCTCGAACTGACGGCTGTTGTCGCCCCGAATGATTTCATTGTTCTGCGGCCGCGGCTGATTTTGCGGCGGCGGATTGTTCTGCCCGTGGGGCTGATGATCGCCCCCATGGCCCTGGTTATTTCCCTGATGCTCAGGGCCGCGTCCACCATTAGGGCTGCGGCTCTCCGGATCGTCGGCGAGCGCTTGCGCACTGACGCTCACACACAGCAAACCAACACCGGCCAGACGCCAGATGCGCGACTTCATGCTCTTCCTCACTGCGGGTATTAAGAGGGCTTGTAGCTAAGACCGGGAATACGCACACCGGGTTCTGCGACAGGTTATCAGTCACGAAACTTATTTATTGAGGAAGGCTGTGCATCGAGGCACAAAAATCGCAGACAAGAAAAAGGGAGACCCGTCGGCCTCCCTTTAGAGAACTTCGTCCTGGCTCGACGCTTTTGACGTCGGCTCACCTCACGCCGTCTTCTGGACAGTGTGCAGCTCGGGGGCCGGCCCAGCCCCGGTGGGGGTGGCGGCCGCGGCGGGCCTGATTGGGCGGGCCGCAGTGGACTGTGTTACCGAGCAGTGATTCTGGTGATAAGAATAGGCCGGGAGGCGCGACAGAGGATTGCGAAGATTGCTCAAATAAACACTGCTTGCGCAATTTTTAACCCTGGATAGATAATCCGCCGCAATAGTTACAACCAAGGACTGATTCATGAGCAAACTCGACCGTTACGACCTGAGTATTTTGGCGGAATTGCAGCGCGACGCCCGCATCTCCAACCAGGAACTGGCCGAGCGCATCGGTCTGTCACCCTCCCCCTGCTCGCGCCGGGTCAAGCAACTGGAGGACGACGGCTACATCTCGCGCCAGGTCGCCCTGCTCGATCGCAAGATGCTCGGCCTGAGCCTGACCGCCTACGTACTGATCGGCATGGACCGGCACACCCCGGAGCGTTTCGAGAATTTCGAAGCGGCGATCCGCACCTTGCCGCAGGTGCTGGAATGCAGCCTGGTGACCGGCGTGGATGCCGACTATCAGTTGAAAGTGGTGGTGCCGGACATGGATCACTATCAGAAGCTGTTGCTGGGGCACCTGACCCGGATTGAAGGCGTGACCAGCGTGCGCTCGAGCTTTGTGCTGAATCAGGTGCTCAACAGCACTGAATTGCCGCTGACGCATCTGCGCAACTGACATCGCCTTCGCGAGCAAGCCCGCTCCCACAGTTGAGATTCGTCAAGCACACTATCTGTGTTCAACCGAGATCCCCTGTGGGAGCGGACTTGCTCGCGAAGAGGCCGGTACAGGCACCCCATAACCGCGGCACACCGACACAGGTCAATGCGGCCCTGCCACCCTCGGCGTATAATCGCCCAGCCCTTTCAGCCCTGTGCGCGCCGGAGATGCCCGATGGATCCTGCAGTATTCGAAGAGTGGATGATGACTGGCCTGGTCAGCATCCTGATCATTTTCATGGGTTTCATCGTCTGGGATCTGGCGAAGAAGTCCAAGGCCGGGCGTTTCGGCTCGTTCATTCTGTTCTTCGTCCTGGGCCTGGGCGTGGCTGCGTTCATCATCAAGAGTGTGGTGATCGGCCTGATCGAATCCGGCGCTCTATAACCGCGCCGGCACTTCTTTCCATTGGCCCTGATCGAGCCCGTCGAGCGTCCAATCGCCAATCCTGACCCGCACCAGCCGTAACGTCGGCAGCCCCACCGCTGCGGTCATACGTCGTACCTGACGGTTGCGCCCTTCACGAATCACCAACTCCAGCCAACTGGTCGGCACGCTTTTGCGAAAGCGTACCGGCGGATTGCGTGGCCACAGTTCAGGTTCTTCCAGTTGCCGCGCCTCGGCAGGCAAAGTCTTGCCGTCATTCAACTCGACACCTTCGCGCAGACGCTGCAACTGCTCGCCTGTCGGCACGCCTTCGACCTGCACCCAGTAAGTCTTCGCCAGTTTGTGTTTCGGATCAGCGATGCGCGCCTGCAACTGGCCGTCATTAGTCAGCAACAACAAGCCTTCGCTGTCGCGATCAAGGCGTCCGGCCGGATAGATACCGGGCACGTCAATGTAATCCTTGAGCGTCGCCCGCCCGCCTTCGTCGCTGAACTGCGTCAGCACATCGAACGGTTTGTTGAACAGGATCAACTTCGGCTCGGCCGGCGGCGCTTTGGCGACACGACGTGGAGCCGAGGAGGATGGCTTCGCACCGGGACGGCGGGAAGGTGGACGCGGGGGACGGGACATAAGAGAACAAACATCTAACGGTCAGGGCTGCTAATGCTAGTAGCCCGACCGTTAAATGACCATCAACAAATCAGCGGAACGGCGGCTCGTCGAAGCTGCGCAGTTTGCGCGAGTGCAGCGAGTTGAGTTCGGTGCGCAGCAGATCCACCGCCGCGATGCCGATCTTCAAGTGTTGGCTGACCGCGCGCTCGTAGAACGCGTTGGCCGAACCCGGCAGCTTGATTTCACTGTGCAGCGGCTTGTCCGAAACGCACAGCAACGTGCCGTAAGGCACTCGCAGGCGATAACCCTGGGCGGCGATGGTGCCGCTTTCCATGTCCACCGCCACGGCCCGGGACAGGTTGATCAGCGGACGCTCCTGCGCCCAGCGCAGTTCCCAGTTGCGGTCGTCGTAGGTCAGCACGGTGCCGGTGCGCAGGCGCTTTTTCAGCTCCTCGCCCTTCTCGCCGGTGATATTGGCCGCGGCTTGCTGCAGCGCCAGTTGCACTTCGGCCAGTGCCGGGATAGGAATGTTCGGTGGCACCACGCGATCGAGAATCCCGTCGCGACGCATGTAAGCGTGGGCCAGCACGTAGTCGCCAATGGTCTGCGACTGACGCAGCCCGCCGCAGTGACCGATCATCAGCCAGCAATGCGGACGCAGCACCGCCAGGTGGTCGGTGATGTTCTTGGCGTTGGATGGGCCGACGCCGATGTTGACCAGAGTCACGCCATGGCCGTCATTGGCGATCAGATGATAGGCCGGCATCTGGTAGCGGTGCCAGACCACGCCGGCGGCAATCGCCGACGCTTCGCCGTGATCCATGCCTTTCTCGATGATCACGTTGCCCGGCAAAACCATGCGCACGAAACGCGGGTCGTTGCGCAGTTGTTCCAGGCCATGAACGATGAACTGGTCGACGTAGCGGTGGTAGTTGGTCAGCAGAATCCACGGCTGCACATGGCGCCAGTCGCTGCCGGTGTAGTGCACCAGGCGACGCAGGGAGAAGTCGACCCGCGCGGCGTCAAACAGCGCCAGTGGCAGCGGATCGGTGTTTTCCCAGTCGTAGAGACCGTCGGCGATGCCATCGGTGGCCGCGGACAGGTCGGTACTCGGGAACACCCGCGCCAGCACCGCAGCGGTGACACCGGAGCCGGCCAGTTCATCGCCCTGCTCGACCACGTATGGGTACGGAATGTTCTGTTGGCTGACACCGACTTCCACGGTCACGGTGAAGTCGTGCATCAACGGCACCAGTTGTTCCAGCAGGTATTTGCGGAACGCCTTGGGATGGGTGACGGTGACGCTGTAGGTGCCCGGCAGTTGCACCTTGGCGTAGGCGCGGGTGGTCTGCGGGACTTCGCCCTGACACAGGTAGGTCAGACGCAGTTCGGGATAACGAAACAGGGCACGCTGTTCGGCGTCAGGCTCGACGCGATCCTTGAGGTAACGCTTGAGCGCCGAATTCAGCGCAGTGGTGGCTCGCTCATGCAGCTCGGCCAGACGATCCACGGCTTGTTCGGCGGTTTGAACGACAATAAACGCTTCGGTCACGATCAGCTTCCTGTGTTCTGACTTGCAGAGCTTCATCTTGCCTGCATCGTGGTCTCACGGGAACAGTGGAGTTGTGGGTGTACCCAAATCTTCCCATCTATGGAGATCCCCTGTGGGAGCGAGCCTGCTCGCGAATGCGCTGTGTCAGTCGACCTATCCATTGACTGACACACCACATTCGCGAGCAAGCCCGCTCCCACAAGGGGATTTGTGTTGGGTCAGAAACCTTGCGGGGTTGAGCGAGCGACGATGGCTTCGACGTCCAGCCCACGCGGCAATGCACCGTAGACCCGGCCGCCACCACTCAGGCGGCTGGCAATGAACGCGTCGCTGACCGCCGAGTTGCCGGCCTCCAGCAATAGCTTGGCCTGCAAACCGAGCGCGATGTCTTCGGTGAGTTGCCGCGCCCGATACTGAATGTCGCTGGTGTCCTTGAACTGCGCCTGCAACTGCTGGATATGCGCAGCCAGACGTTTGTCGCCATGGCCATCGCCCAACTCGCTGAACAGCACATCGAGCACGCCCGGCTCTTTCGACAGCGCGCGCAGCACGTCCAGGCACTGCACGTTGCCCGAGCCTTCCCATGTCGAGTTGACCGGCGCCTCGCGATACAAACGCGGCAGGATGCTCTCCTCGACATACCCGGCACCGCCCATGCACTCGGCGGCTTCGTTGATCATTCCGGGGGCACGTTTGCAGATCCAGTATTTGCCCACTGCCGTCACCAGGCGGGCGAATTGTGCTGCATGGCGATCATCCAGATGATCCAGCGCCTTGCCCATGCGCAGGCTCAGGGCCAGCGCGGCCTCGCTTTCCAGCGCCAGATCGGCCAGCACGTTCTGCATCAACGGCTGTTCGCTGAGCAGTTTGCCGCCGACCTTGCGGTGCGCGCAGTGGTGGCTGGCCTGAGTCAGCGCCTGACGCATCAGCGAGCTGGAGCCGACCATGCAATCGAAACGGGTCATCGCCACCATCTCGATGATGGTCGGCACACCGCGCCCCTCTTCGCCGACCATCCACGCCAAAGCGCCACGGAATTCCACCTCGCTGGAGGCATTGGACTGGTTGCCGAGTTTGTTTTTCAGGCGCTGGATGTAGAACTGATTCCGCGTGTCGTCGGGGCGATGGCGCGGCAGCAGGAAGCAGGTCAGGCCCTTGTCGGTCTGCGCCAGCGTCAGGAACGCATCGCACATCGGCGCCGAGCAGAACCACTTGTGCCCGACCAGTTCATAGGCCTGCCCCGGGCCACTGGCACCGACCGGATAGGCCTTGGTGGTATTGGCCCGCACGTCGGTGCCGCCCTGTTTCTCGGTCATGGCCATGCCGATGGTCACGCCGGCCTTGTGCGCCATGCCGACGTTGCGCGGGTCGTATTCGGTGGCGAGGATTTTCGGCAGCCACTGCTCGGCCAGATCAGGCTGCAAACGCATGGCCGGGACACTGGCGAAAGTCATGGTCAACGGGCAACCGCTGCCGGCCTCGGCCTGGCTGTGCAGATAGCTCATCGAGGCGCGGGCGACATGCGCGCCGTCCTGCGGATGGGTCCAGGGTGATGAGGTCAGGCCATGTTCGATTGCGGTGCGCATCAGCTCGTGATAAGCGGGATGGAATTCCACCAGATCGATGCGATGACCGTAGCGGTCATGACTGACGAACACCGGTTTGTTCTGATTGGCAAGGAACCCGGCCGCCATCAACGGCCCGCCGGCCAGCCCACCGTAGGCATCGATCCGCGACTCGGCCCACCCGGCGCCAAAGCGGCGCGACCACTCCTGCAATGGCAGGTCGATGCGGTACAGGTTGGCACCGTCCAGCGATGGCGGCTGGTTGGTGACTTCGTGGGTTTCGGCGAACTGATGCAGGTTCATGACGGGGCTCCTTTGGTCAGCCAAGGGATTCAGTTAAGCACCGGCCCGTGGCTGATCAAAGTGTCATATGCGCCGAACTGTCGGCGCTTTCACCCTGTTACGCGCTGAGCACCCGACGCTCCAGCGCCGTCTGCAGGTCTTCGAATTTCACAGGTTTGTTCAGGTAATCGATGCGCGTGCCAGGTGCGCAATGCTCGCGATCCGTGCCCAGCGCCAGCATGAACACCGGCAGATTGGCGCAGCCGGGCAACGCATGAATCTGGCAGCACAACGACGCACCTTCATGATTGGGCAACTGGCAATCAATCAGCACCGCATCGAAGGTTTCGCGTTGCAGACAGTCCAGCGCCGCCGCGCCGTTGTCCGCAGTACGTACGCGAAACCCCAGTTTGAGCAGCATGCCGCGCATCACCAGTTGGTTGACGCTGTTGTCATCCACCAGCAACACCGTGCAGTCCTGCGGTGCACGGCTGCGCTCGTGCAGCGCTTCCGGAGTTGGCGCCGCTTCGAGCTGCGGTAGCTCGAACTCGACATCCAGTTGAAAACGGCTGCCGCTGCCAGGCTGGGAGCGGTGAGTCAGCTTGCCGCCGAGCAGTTCCACCAGTTGCCGACAGATCGCCAGCCCCACGCCCAGGCCGCCGTATTCGCGGGTCATCGAGCCGTCGAGCTGGAAGAAGCGCTGATACATCGTCGCCTCGCCCAGATCGGTGAAACCGATGCCGGTATCGATGACCGCAAACGACAGCGCCAGGCGGTTGTCCGTCGCCGGTTTGCCAGTGACCCGCAGCGCCAGACCGCCGACCCGGGTGAACTTGATCGCGTTGTCCAGCAGGCACTCCAGGCATTGCGCCAGTTTTGCGCTGTCGCCGTGCAAGCGATCCGGCAGGGTCGGCAGCACCTCGACTTTGAAGTCCAGCGACTTGCTCGCCGCGTTGCCGTCGAACTGCACGCGCAAGGCCTCGACCACCGCGCGCAGACTGAAGCTGCCCGGCGTCGCCTTGAGCTTGCCGGCCTGCAATTCGGTGAGGGTGAGGATGCCGTTGACCATGCGCATCATGTCCCGGGCAGAGCCAGCGGCGGTTTGCTGGTATTGCTCCAGTTCAGGCTCCAGCTCGACGGTCTGCATCAGTTCCAGCGAACCGATCACACCGTTCATCGGCGTGCGCAATTCGTGGGTCAGGGTCGCGAGGAATTCATCCTTGAGCTTGTTGCTGTGGGCCAGTTGCTGGTTGAGCACTTCGAGCTTCTGCCCGGCATCGAACAGGGTTTGCGCCTGTTGTTCGCGCATCGCGTTGATGCGATCAGCCAGCGCCAGCGACAGCAGCGCGACTTCGATCGCCGAACCGATCTGACTGGCGTACATGGTCAGGAACACGTTCGGCAGCAGGCCCAGCACCATCAGCGTATTGACGATGCCGCCGAGCAGGAATGCCGACCAGGCAATGATGAAATAACGCGCCACCCGCAAGCCACGCCACCAGGCGAGAATCCCCGCGGCGAAGATCACCACGGTGAACACCAGCGCCAACAGGGTCGCCAGGCGCAGCGACAATGCGTAACTGGTCATCAGCGACAGCCCGACCACCAGCGCGCCGAACGCGATCAGGGCGATCAGCAGATAGTCGAGCCAGCGGCTGTGGGTTCTGGTCTGCAGGAAACTGCGGGCGAACTGGCTGCCGAACAACCCGGCGCAACCGATGAAAAACGGTGTGGCGGCGTTGGCCCACCACGGATTGTCCGGCCAGAAATACTCGACCGCCGCGCCGTTCACCGACAGTTGATAAAGGCCGAACGAGGCGATGTAGAAGATGTAATAGAGGTAGCTGGTGTCGCGCACGCTCAGGTAGATGAACAGGTTGTAGACCAGCATCCCCAGCAGCACGCCATAGATGATCCCCAGCACATACAGGCGCACCGGCTGGTCTTCGAGGTACGCGGTGCTCGACCATAACGTCACTGGTGCCTGGATCGAGCCTTCACTGGCCAGGCGCAGGTACACGGTTTTTTGCTGGTCAGGGGCGAAGGTCAGGTCGAACAGGTAATTGTTCTGCCGGATCTCGCGACTGGCGAACGGAAAGGCGTCGCCGGTCTGCCGGATCAGGCGGTAGTCGCCATTGGCATCGGCCATATAAAGGTCGAGATGATCGAGCGGCGGATACGCCAGTTCCAGCAGCCAGGTGCGTTGGGCGGCCGGATTGTTCGGACGGTAATGCAGGTCGATCTTCAGCCAGAACGCCGAACGCGAGTAACCGGCATTGAGCGTGGCTTTGTCGTGGGGTTTGAAATTGCCCGCCGCCGCTTGAGCACGGACGTCGGCGATGTTCGCCTGACCGCTCGGGTCTTCGAACACTTGCAAGGAGCGGCCCAGCGGGAGGCTCTGGGTATTTTCGTCGAACTCGACGGCGCTTGCGAGGAGGGGCAAGCAGAACAGCAACATCAGCAAATAGCGCATTGAAGCCCCAGCGTGGCTCGTCCGGTTGTGTCAGGAAGCCCCCCATTCCCTTTGAGTAGACGTAAAACCGGTATTACCTGTTATTGGTTTGGATCCAGCCTAGCATAGCCGTTGATGGCCATTGAGCACCATCGAAATTTTTCCTACAAAGGCTCTAGAACGGGCGTTTCAGAGCAAAGCAGCGGACTAGAGCTGTTGAGTTGGTCAACTCAGTAAAGCAGCAGACATTGTGAATGCTTTTGTGATGACAAGCTCGATCGGGACTGAACCCCAAATTCAGCTTTGGTGGTAAGCTCGCGCACCATGAATATCTACAGCTCCCGCCCCGTTGTCCTCTGTCTCTCCGGCCACGACCCCAGTGGTGGCGCCGGCTTGCAGGCAGATATCGAAGCCCTGCTCGCGCAGGGTTGCCATGCGGCTCCGGCCGTCACCGCCCTGACCGTGCAAGACACTGTCAACGTCACTGACTTCCGCGTCCTCGACCGTGAGTGGGTACTGGCCCAGGCCAATGCCGTGCTCAACGACTCCGAAGTCGCTGCGGTCAAACTGGGCATGCTCGGTTCGCTGGAAATGGTCGACACCGTGGTCGAACTGCTCTCTGCGCACCCGCACTTGCCAGTGGTCTGCGACCCGGTGCTGCGTGCCGGCGGCGGCGGACGCCTGGGCAAGGACGAAGTCGGTTATGCGATGCGCGAGCGTCTGCTGCCGCTGTCGATCATTGCCACCCCCAACCTGCCCGAAGCTCGAATCCTCGCCGAACTGCCCGAAGGCACTGCGGACGAGTGCGCGGAAAAACTCCTGCCGTTCGTCAAAAACCTGCTGATCACTGGCGGCCATGGCAACGAAACTGAAATCCACAATCGCCTGTACAGCCGTGACGGCCTGCGTGAAACCTTCTATTGCCAGCGTTTACCGGGCAGTTATCACGGTTCCGGCTGCACATTGGCCAGCGCCCTCGCCGGTCGGCTGGCCCAGGGTGAAAACCTTGCCAGCGCGGTGCGTACCGCACTGGATTACACCTGGCGCACCCTGCGCGATGCCGAACAACTGGGCAAAGGCCAGTTCGTGCCGCGTCGCCTGCCGCTGGATTTTTGCTCGTAACGTCGTGAGGTCTGCCTGATGAAACTCCGTGGCCTGTACGCCATCACCGACAGCCAATTGCTGGCGGGCAAGTTTCTGTCGTATGTGGAGGCGGCGCTGGAAGGCGACGTCACCCTGCTGCAATACCGCGACAAAAGCAGCGACGAGGCCCGCCGCCTGCGCGAGGCCGAAGCTTTGCGTGACCTGTGCGAGCGCTACAAGACGCAGTTGATCATCAACGATGACGCCGAATTGGCCGCACGCCTCAACGTCGGCGTGCACCTGGGTCAGACCGACGGCCCGCTGTCGCCGACCCGCGCCCTGCTCGGCTCCAAAGCCATCATCGGTTCGACCTGCCACGCGCAACTCGAACTGGCCGAGCAAGCCGCCAAGGAAGGCGCGAGCTATGTCGCCTTCGGTCGCTTCTTCAATTCCAACACCAAACCCGGCGCGCCAAGCTGCAGCCTCGATCTGCTCGACGAGGCCAAACGCAAGCTGCATCTGCCGGTCTGCGCGATTGGCGGCATCACCCTCGACAACGCCGCGCCACTGGTGGCCCACGGGGTCGACCTGCTGGCGGTGGTCCACGGCTTGTTCGGTGCCGAAAGCACCGCCGAAGTGACCCGCCGCGCCCGCGCCTTCAACGAACTTCTGAAAATCTGATTTGAGAGCCCGAACATGTCTCGTTCCGAAACCCTGTTTGCCAATGCCCAGAAACACATTCCCGGTGGCGTGAACTCGCCGGTTCGCGCCTTCAAGAGCGTGGGCGGCACACCGCTGTTCTTCAAGCATGCCGAAGGCGCCTACGTCACCGACGAAGACGACAAGCGCTATGTGGATTACGTGGGTTCGTGGGGGCCGATGATCCTCGGCCACAGCCACCCGGACGTGCTGGACGCGGTGCGCAATCAGCTGCAACACGGCCTGTCCTACGGCGCGCCGACCGCGATGGAAACCGAGATGGCCGATCTGGTCTGCTCGCTGGTGCCGTCGATGGACATGGTGCGCATGGTCAGTTCCGGCACCGAAGCGACCATGAGTGCGATTCGTCTGGCCCGTGGTTACACCGGTCGCGACAGCATCATCAAGTTCGAAGGCTGCTACCACGGTCACTCCGACAGCCTGCTGGTCAAGGCCGGTTCCGGCGCGCTGACCCAAGGTGTGCCGAGCTCCGCCGGTGTGCCGGCCGCGTTCGCCAAACACACCCTGACTCTGCCGTTCAACGACATCGACGCCGTGGAGAAGATGCTCGCCGAAGTTGGTCAGGACGTCGCCTGCATCATCGTCGAGCCAGTCGCTGGCAACATGAACTGCGTGCCGCCGGCACCGGGTTTTCTCGAAGGCCTGCGTGCGCTGTGCGACAAGCATGGCGTGGTGCTGATTTTCGACGAAGTGATGACCGGTTTCCGCGTTGCCCTCGGCGGCGCCCAGGCGCACTACGGCGTGACCCCGGATCTGACCACCTTCGGCAAGATCATCGGCGGCGGCATGCCGGTCGGCTGCTTCGGCGGCAAGCGTGAAATCATGGAACGTATTGCCCCGCTGGGCCCGGTGTATCAGGCCGGCACCCTGTCGGGTAACCCACTGGCGATGGCCGCCGGTCTGACCACCCTGCGCCTGATCAGCCGTCCGGGGTTCCACGCCGAACTGACCGACTACACCACGCGCCTGCTCGACGGCCTGCAACAACGCGCCGATGCCGCGGGCATTCCGTTCGTGACCACGCAAGCGGGTGGCATGTTCGGCCTGTACTTCAGCGGCGCCGACGACATCGTCACCTTTGAAGACGTGATGGCCAGCGACGCAGCACTGTTCGGTCGCTTCTTCCACCTGATGCTCGAAGGTGGCGTGTACCTGGCACCGAGTGCATTCGAAGCCGGTTTCACCTCGATCGCCCACGGCGAAGCCGAGCTGAAAATCACCCTGGACGCTGCCGAACGCGCCTTCGCTGCATTGAAGTAATCGCCGTACCGCTGACGTTGGCCATGGCCAGCGTCAGCTTTCACCTACACTCACGCCGTTTTTCCCACGCCTCTGCTAAAAATCCATCAGAAAGTGGCCGATATATTCCCCGCGCAGCAGAAAAACGAGTAAAGACTTTGTAAGGTTGGCCCTGCTTATTTCATAATGCGCGCTTATTGGATCCCTCGATGGGTCCGCGTGCCCTTCAGAGGTAAGTCGATTCCCATGAACCGCACCGGCCGCACCCTTGCCTTGGGCTGCCTGTTGCTCCTTCAGCCCCTGCTCGCGCATGCACAAGCAGGCGGCAACTCGTTGTTGATCCCGGCGATGGGTCGTTGCACCCTCAACACTCAGCCGCAAGACGTCACGCAGGCACTGGCCGCCTGCCAGAAAGCGGCGGACGAAGGGGATGCGCAAGCGCAATACGAGTTGGGTGAGTTCTACTACGACGGCAAGAATGCGCCACGCGATCTCAATCAAGCCCTGAGCTATTTCGAAAAGGCCTCGCTGCAAGGCCACGCTCAGGCGCAGTTCAAGCTTGGCACCATGTTCTTCCACGGCGAAGGCGTGCAGGCCAACAACATTCAGGCGTACATCGTGCTGAAGATGGCCGCGGTCAACGGCGCCGAAGATGCGCTGGACACCGCCGACGAAGTCTCCGAAAAAATGTCCCGCGAAGACCTCGAAACCGCGACCCAGGTGCTCGGGCAAATTTTCCGTAAATACCTGATGGAACTGCAGAGCGCAGATGGGCGTACGCCGTTTTCGCCACTTCCCTGATTTCTGCTTTGCTCTGACTATCCCCATTCGCGAGCAGGCTCGCTCCCACATTTGATCTCCAGCGCTGCGAAGATCTTTTGTGGGAGCGAGCCTGCTCGCGAAGGGGGCGACGCGGTTCTGAGCCCTACTTCTCAGGCATCGGCATCGGAAACGGCATCACATTGCCGACCGCGCCACGGGCTTCGCTGATTTTCGGGGTGCCCAGACGTTCCACCTCGTCGATGCGCACGATCGAATGCATCGGCACAAAGCTGCGCACCACACCTTCGAACTGCGCCTTGAGCTTCTCTTCGCTCGGATCGACCACCACTTGCGTGCGCTCGCCAAAGACGAACTCTTCCACTTCCAGAAAACCCCACAGATCACTTTGATAGATCTGCTTGGCGTACATTTCGAACACCTGGCCCTGGTTGAGGAAAATCACCTTATAGATTGGAGCTTCGCGTTTGGTCATGGCGGGGGATAACATCGGGGATAAAAATGAGGGCGCAAACTATAGCATAGCCACCGGACGCACAGCGGTAGGAACCTGAGGGCTTGTTCCCTATAATGCGCGGTTCTTTGAATCAGGTGACGACCTTACTCCATGGCCAAGAAGCTTTACATCGAAACCCACGGTTGCCAGATGAACGAGTACGACAGCTCGCGCATGGTTGATCTGCTGGGCGAACATCAGGCCCTGGAAGTCACCGCCCGCGCCGAAGACGCCGACGTGATTCTGCTCAACACCTGCTCGATCCGCGAACGTGCACAGGATCGGGTGTACTCGCAGCTCGGCCGCTGGCGCGAACTGAAGCTGGCCAACCCGGACATGGTGATCGCCGTCGGTGGTTGCGTGGCCAGCCAGGAAGGCGCGGCGATCCGTGATCGCGCGCCGTACGTCGACGTGGTCTTCGGCCCGCAGACCCTGCACCGCCTGCCGGAAATGATCGACGCCGCACGCAGCAGCAAGTTGCCGCAGGTCGACGTCTCGTTCCCGGAAATCGAAAAATTCGACCACCTGCCCGAGCCGCGCATCGACGGCCCGAGCGCCTACGTGTCGGTGATGGAAGGTTGCAGCAAGTACTGCACGTTCTGCGTGGTGCCCTACACCCGTGGCGAAGAAGTCAGCCGGCCGTTCGATGACGTGATTGCCGAGATCATTCACCTCGCCGAAAACGGCGTGCGTGAAGTCACCTTGCTCGGGCAGAACGTCAACGGCTATCGCGGCCTGACCCACGATGGGCGTCTGGCCGATCTGGCCGAGCTGATCCGCGTGGTCGCCGCTGTCGACGGCATCGACCGCATCCGCTACACCACTTCGCACCCGCTGGAGTTCTCCGACAGCCTGATCCAGGCCCACGCCGAAGTGCCGGAGCTGGTCAAACACCTGCACTTGCCGGTGCAGTCGGGTTCCGACCGGATCCTCGCGGCGATGAAGCGCAACCACACCGCGCTGGAGTACAAATCCAAGCTGCGTAAACTGCGCGCTGCCGTGCCGGGCATCTGCATCAGTTCGGACTTCATCGTCGGCTTCCCTGGCGAGACCGAGAAAGACTTCGAACAGACCATGAAGCTGATTGCCGACGTCGGTTTCGACTTCTCCTACTCGTTCGTCTATAGCCAGCGCCCGGGCACCCCGGCGGCCGATCTGGCCGACGACACCCCGGAAGAGCTGAAGAAAGAACGCCTGAACGCCTTGCAGCATCGTTTGAATCAGCAAGGGTTCGAGATCAGCCGACAAATGGTCGGTTCGATCCAGCGCATTCTGGTCACCGACTACTCGAAGAAAGACCCGGGCGAGCTGCAAGGGCGTACCGAGAATAATCGTATCGTCAACTTCCGCTGCGATAATCCGACCCTGATCGGCCAGTTCGCCGATGTGCACATCGATGCGGCGCAACCGCACTCGCTGCGCGGCTCGCTGATTCAATAACACCGCATATCCCTGTGGGAGCGAGCCTGCTCGCGAAAGCGGTCTGTCAGACACCTCAATGTTGAATGTGTCGCCGCCTTCGCGAGCAGGCTCGCTCCCACAGGTACAGCGCCAGGGGCATGAATCGGGCGAGTTCATATAAGAGCTTTCGCACCCACGCCACTGGCGTTATCCTTGATTTCATCTTAATTGCCCCAGGGCGGCTAAATACGACCTTGAACGCACCCATAGAACCACATCGTTTTATCCTCGAGCCCTTTGAGGCTCGCCGCTTCGCCAATCTGTGCGGGCAATTCGACGAGCATCTGCGCTTGATCGAACAGCGCCTGGCCATCGAGATCCGCAATCGCGGAAACCAGTTCGAGCTGATCGGCGACCCCAAGCACACCACGTCTGCGGAAAACCTGCTGCGCCGCCTGTACCGCGAAACCAAGGGTACCGAGCTGTCGCCAGACATGGTGCACCTGTTCCTCCAGGAATCGGCCGTGGTCGAACTGGACAACCACGCCCCCGCCGAAGCCTCCGTCGCCCTGCGCACCAAGAAAGGCATGATTCGCCCACGCGGCCTGAATCAGCTGCGCTACGTGAAGGAAATCCTCGGCAACGACATCAACTTCGGCATCGGTCCGGCCGGTACCGGCAAGACCTATCTGGCTGTGGCTTGCGCCGTCGATGCCCTGGAGCGCGAGCAGATCCGCCGCATCCTGCTGGTGCGTCCGGCGGTTGAAGCCGGTGAAAAACTCGGCTTCCTGCCCGGCGATCTCGCCCAGAAGATCGACCCGTACCTGCGCCCGCTGTACGACGCCCTCTACGAAATGCTCGGCTTCGAATACGTGGCCAAGCTGATCGAGCGCCAGGTGATCGAAGTCGCGCCGCTGGCCTACATGCGCGGTCGGACGCTGAACAACAGCTTCATCATTCTCGACGAAAGCCAGAACACCACCGTCGAGCAGATGAAGATGTTCCTGACCCGGATCGGCTTCGGCTCCACCGCCGTCATCACCGGCGACATCACCCAGGTCGACCTGCCGCGCGGCACCAAGTCCGGGCTGCACCATGTGATCGAAGTGCTCAAGGATGTTCCGGGCATCAGCTTCACGCACTTCCAGCCCAAAGACGTCGTGCGCCATCCATTGGTGCAGCGGATCGTCGAGGCCTACGAGCGCTTCGAGACCCGTGCCGACGCCGCCAGGGAAACCTCGCGCGATGCTTGAGCTGGATCTGCAAATCGCTACCGAAGCGAACGCCCCGAGTGAAGCCGAGTTCCGCAAATGGTGCGAACTGGCCCTGCGCCAGCGCAGCGCCGACTCGGAAATGACCATTCGTCTGGTTGACGAGGAAGAAGGTCGTGAGCTCAATCACACCTGGCGCCATAAGGATTACGCGACCAACGTCCTGTCGTTCCCGGCCGAAGTCCCGGACGAGTTTCTCGACATCCCGCTGCTCGGCGATCTGGTGATCTGCGTGGCCGTGGTCGAGCGCGAAGCTGCCGAACAAGGCAAGGAACTCCAGGCCCATTGGGCACATCTAGTCATTCACGGCTGCTTGCATCTGCTCGGTTACGACCATATAGATGACGACGAAGCCGAAGAAATGGAAGCACTGGAACGCGAGTTGCTTGCCGAACTGGGCTATCCCGATCCGTACGCGGACGACGAAGCCGAAACATCCCCTATCGTTACAACAAAGGATTCAGAGTAATCGCTATGAGCGAAGATCGATCGAGCAACGGGCAGAAGTCATGGCTGGGTAAACTGACCCAGGCTTTTGCCCACGAGCCGAAGAACCGTCAGGAGCTGCTTGAGCTGCTGCGTGATGCACATCAGAACAAACTGCTGGACAGCGAAGCGCTGGCCATCGTCGAAGGCGCCATTCAAGTGGCTGACCTGCAAGTCCGCGACATCATGGTGCCGCGCTCGCAGATGATCAGCATCAAGGCGAACCAGACACCCCGTGAATTCCTCCCGGCCGTGGTCGACTCGGCCCACTCGCGCTATCCGGTCATCGGCGAAAGCCACGACGACGTGATGGGCGTGCTGCTGGCCAAGGATCTGCTGCCGCTGATCCTCAAGGAGAACGGCGACAGCTTCAACATCAAGGACCTGCTGCGCCCGGCCACCTTCGTGCCCGAGTCCAAGCGTCTGAACGTGTTGCTGCGTGAATTCCGCGCCAACCACAACCACATGGCCATCGTCATCGACGAATACGGCGGCGTCGCCGGCCTGGTGACGATTGAAGACGTGCTGGAACAGATCGTCGGCGACATCGAAGACGAGCACGACGTCGAAGAAGACAGCTACATCAAGCCGCTGCCCAGCGGTGACTTCCTGATCAAGGCCCTGACACCGATCGAGAACTTCAACGAGTTCTTCGACAGCGAATTCTCCGACGACGAGTTCGACACCGTCGGCGGTCTGGTGATGAGCGCGTTCGGGCACTTGCCAAAACGCAACGAAATCACTGAAATCGGCGCCTATCGTTTCCGCATCCTGAACGCCGACAGCCGTCGGATTCATTTGCTGCGACTGACCCCTATCGCCCGGTAAGAAATCTAAGGATTGAAATGCGCTGGACAACCCGCCCCGGCTGGCCCGGTAACCTGCTGGCCGTGGCGGCCGGTGCAATCACCACCTTCGCCCTCGCCCCGTTCAACATCTGGCCGCTGGCTTTGCTCGCGGTCGGCCTGTTCTACGCCGGCCTGCGCGAGCTGAAACCGCGTCAGGCACTGGGCCGTGGCTGGTGCTTCGGTTTCGGCCTGTTCGGCGCCGGTACCAGCTGGATTTACTACAGCATCCACCATTTCGGTGGCGCGTCGGTGCTGCTGGCCGGGTTCCTGATGCTGCTGTTCACCGCAGCGATCGCGTTTTTCTTCGCCCTGCCCGCCTGGGTCTGGGCGCGCTGGTTGCGCCGAAATGAAGCACCGCTGGCCGATGCGCTGGCGTTTGCCGCGCTGTGGGTCGGCCAGGAAGCGTTTCGTGGCTGGTTCCTCACCGGTTTTCCGTGGCTCTACTCCGGCTACAGCCAGCTCGACGGCCCATTGGCCGGACTCGCGCCGGTCGGTGGCATGTGGCTGGTGTCGTTCGTGCTGGCGCTGACTGCGGCACTGATCTACAACGCACCGCGCCTGCTGCAATCCGGTCGCAAAGGCTTTATCGCGGCCGGTTTGCTGTTGCTGGTCGGGCCTTGGGTAGCCGGTATTGCGCTCAAGGGCCACGCCTGGACCAGTCCGTCCGGCCCGGCACTGAGCGTCGCCGCGATTCAGGGCAACGTCGAACAAAGCATGAAATGGGATCCGGCGCAGCTTAACGCGCAACTGGCGCTGTACCGCGACCTGAGTTTTCGCTCGAAGCCGGTGGATCTGCTGATCTGGCCGGAAACCGCCGTGCCGGTGCTCAAGGAGTCCGCCGAGGGCTACCTGAACATGATGGGTAACTTCGCCGCCGAGCGTAAATCGGCGCTGATCACCGGGGTGCCGATCCGCGAGACGGTCCGCCACGAAAAACGCTTCTTCAACGGCATCACCGTGGTCGGCGAGGGCGATGGCACCTACCTCAAGCAGAAACTGGTGCCGTTCGGTGAGTACGTACCGTTGCAGGATCTGCTGCGCGGGTTGATCGCGTTCTTTGACTTGCCGATGTCCGACTTCGCTCGCGGTCCGGCGGATCAGCCGCTGCTGCAGGCCAAGGGTTATCAAATCGCGCCATTCATCTGCTACGAAGTGGTGTACCCGGAATTCGCCGCTGGGCTGTCGGCACGCAGCGATCTGCTGCTGACGATCAGCAACGACACCTGGTTCGGCACCTCGATCGGCCCGCTGCAACACCTGCAAATGGCGCAAATGCGCGCACTTGAGGCAGGCCGCTGGATGATCCGCGCTACGAACAATGGCGTGACCGGACTGATCAACCCGTTCGGGCAGATCACCGAGCAGATCCCGCAGTTCGAACAGGGCATTCTGTATGGCGAAGTGGTGCCGATGCACAACCTGACGCCGTACCTGCAATGGCGTTCGTGGCCGCTGATCATCGTCTGTGTGCTGCTGTTTGGCTGGGCGCTGATGGCGAGCCGGATGTCGAAAACCCTTTAAAAAGCTTCGCGAGCAAGCCCGCTCCCACATTTGGAATGCAATTCAAATGTGGGAGCGGGCTTGCTCGCGAATGGACATCAGCAGCACCCAATCAATCAGGGTTGGCATCACCCCGGTAAAACAACGAATACCCCACCTGCCCCACCGCCTCATTCAGCAACTGCCCGCTTTGCCAGATCGACTTGAACTCCGGCAGCCAGCCACCAAACGGGCGCGCATTATCGGTCCCGAGAAACCCGACGGGCGCCGGCACCACTTCGAATCCTGCCTGCTGGAAACACCACACGGCGCGCGGCATGTGCCAGGCCTGCGTGACCACCACGACGCGCTTGATGCCTTGTGGCAACAAGATGTCGGCGCTGAATTTGGCGTTTTCCCAGGTGGTACGGCTCTCGCCTTCCTGCCAGCGCGTGGTCACGCCGAAATCATCGCGCAACGAATCGGCCATCAGCTTCGCCTCGGTCGGCGGCGTGCCGTAATGCAAGCCACCGCTGGTCAGAATCGGCAGCCCGGAGGCCTTGGCCAGTCGCGCCGCATAGCGCTGACGCTCCAGCCCCACGCCGGTTGGCTGGTCCTCGCCCCAGGCCAGATCGCCGCGCTCGCGCCCGGAACCCAGCACCACGATGGCATCGGCGCGCTGCGCCAATATCGACCACGCGTCACGGGGCAGCGGCGGCTCACGCTCCAGCGCCTTGGCGCCCCACTGCACCACCACCGGCAGGCTCATCAGCCAGAAACCACCCAGGCCAAGGGCAAAACACAGGCCGGCCAGCCGTGGCCGGGAGCGGCGCAGCCACCAGGCGACCAGCAACAGCAGCAAAAGAATGCCAGGCGGCAATAGAAGTTGTTTGATGAAGTAACGCAAAGGCATCGGGGCATCTCCAGAGATGCCCGAAGCCTAAGAGTGTTAATGACACGTTACAACCGATAGGTAGGATCCTGTTGGAAAAGATCCGTTACTTGACCTGCCATGCGATTACTTGGCCTGCACAGAACGAACCTTGACGGTGTCTCTGCCGGGCGCCTTGTCCTTGAGCCAGATGACCTTGGCTGAATGTGCTGCATCGAGCTGTTTCACTGCCTGCGACAGGTATCCATGCGATTCACGCTCACTGCGATCCAGATAGGCCTTGACCAGTTTGAACTCGGCGGGGCTCAAGCCACGCAATTCCAGTTCCACGGGGCGCTCGTCGCGCAGCCGGCCAGCGGTTTTTGCAGCGTCGAGCGCCATGCCCAGACGATCCATCAACCGTTCGTACAACTCGGGTTTCGTCACGTTTTTTTGCCGTTGCTCCACCATCCCTCACCTCATTGAAGATAAGACTCACTCCCCAATAAGAGCTTAGCTTCGCTGCACAAACCGGCTGAACGCCGCGACCAACGGCCCTCGCCACGGTTTTCCGGGGCCAGACAGCTGTAATCAGGGTTTCCCTAGGCCAAGCGCGGTCATGTATGCTACGGCGCTTCCTGTCATTCCACTTCCAGCCTGTCCGGAGCATCCCCCGGAGGGCGCGTTGAAGAGGATTAGGCCACCCCTATCCAGTACAAAAGTAGCCATGCACGAACAATATCAGCCCCGTGAAATCGAAGCCGCCGCCCAGTCGTTCTGGGACGAGCAAAAGTCCTTTGAAGTCAGTGAACAGCCAGGCAAGGAAACCTACTACTGCCTGTCGATGTTCCCTTACCCCAGCGGCAAGCTACACATGGGGCACGTGCGCAACTACACCATCGGCGACGTGATCTCCCGCTACCAGCGCATGCAAGGCAAGAACGTTCTGCAACCGATGGGTTGGGACGCCTTCGGCATGCCGGCGGAAAACGCCGCGATGAAGAACAATGTGGCGCCCGCCAAGTGGACCTACGAAAACATCGCCTACATGAAGTCCCAGCTGCGCAGCCTGGGCCTGGCGGTGGACTGGTCCCGTGAAGTGACCACCTGCAAGCCGGATTACTACCGCTGGGAACAATGGCTGTTCACCCGCCTGTTCGAAAAAGGCGTGATCTACCGCAAGAACGGCACCGTGAACTGGGACCCGGTCGACCAGACCGTGCTGGCCAACGAACAGGTGATCGATGGTCGCGGCTGGCGCTCCGGCGCGCTGATCGAAAAGCGCGAAATCCCGATGTACTACTTCAAGATCACCGCTTACGCGGATGAGCTGCTGGAGAGCCTCGACGAACTGACTGGCTGGCCGGAACAGGTCAAGACCATGCAGCGCAACTGGATCGGCAAATCCCGCGGCATGGAAGTGCAGTTCCCGTACAACGTCGACTCGATCGGCGAAGCAGGCACCCTCAAGGTCTTCACCACCCGTCCGGACACCCTGATGGGCGCGACCTACGTTGCCGTGGCAGCCGAGCACCCGCTGGCCACCCAGGCAGCGCAGAACAACCCAGAGCTGCAAGCCTTCATCGCCGAATGCAAGGGCGGCAGCGTGGCTGAAGCCGACGTCGCCACTCAAGAGAAAAAAGGCCTGCCGACCGGCCTGTTCGTCGAGCACCCGCTGACCGGTGAAAAACTTCCGGTCTGGGTCGCCAACTACGTGCTGATGCACTACGGCGACGGCGCCGTGATGGCAGTTCCGGCGCACGACGAGCGCGATTTCGAATTCGCCCACAAGTACAACCTGCCGGTCAAATCGGTGGTGCGCACCAGCTCCGGCGACACCAACCCGGCTCCGTGGCAAGACGCCTACGGCGAGCACGGCACGCTGATCAACTCCGGCGAGTTCGACGGCCTGGACTTCACCGGCGCGTTCGACGCCATGGAAGTCGCCCTGATCAAGAAAAACCTCGGTGCCTCGCGCACTCAGTTCCGCCTGCGCGACTGGGGCATCAGCCGTCAGCGCTACTGGGGTTGCCCGATCCCGATCATCCACTGCGCCACCTGCGGTGACGTGCCGGTGCCGGAAGACCAGTTGCCGGTGGTGCTGCCGGAAGACGTGGTGCCGGACGGCGCCGGTTCGCCGCTGGCGCGCATGCCGGAATTCTACGAGTGCAACTGCCCGAAATGCGGCCAGCCTGCCAAGCGTGAAACCGACACCATGGACACCTTCGTCGAGTCCTCCTGGTACTACGCCCGTTACGCCTCGCCGCACTTCGAAGGTGGCCTGGTGGAAAAATCCGCGGCCGACCACTGGTTGCCGGTGGATCAGTACATCGGCGGTATCGAACACGCCATTCTTCACCTGCTGTACGCGCGTTTCTTCCACAAGCTGATGCGTGACGAAGGTCTGGTCAGCTCCAACGAGCCGTTCAAGAACCTGCTGACCCAAGGTATGGTGATCGCCGAGACTTACTATCGCCGCGAAGCCAATGGTGCCTACACCTGGTTCAACCCGGCGGACGTGGAACTGGAGCGTGACAGCAAGGCCAAGGTCATCAGCGCCAAACTGAAATCCGACGGCTTGCCGGTGGAAATCGGTGGCACCGAAAAAATGGCCAAGTCGAAGAACAACGGCGTCGACCCACAGTCGATGATCGATCAGTTCGGCGCCGACACTTGCCGCCTGTTCATGATGTTCGCTTCGCCGCCGGACATGAGCGCCGAATGGTCGGACTCCGGCGTTGAAGGCTCGCACCGCTTCCTCAAGCGCGTCTGGCGTCTGGCGCAGGCCCACGTCACTCAGGGCCTGCCGGGCAAACTGGACATCGCCGGCCTGAACGACGAGCAGAAAGCCGTGCGCCGCGCCATCCACCTGGCCATCAAACAGGCCAGCCATGACGTCGGCCAGAACCACAAATTCAACACCGCCATCGCTCAGGTGATGACGCTGATGAACGTGCTGGAAAAAGCCGCGCAAGGCTCCGAACAGGACCGCGCGCTGATTCACGAAGGTCTGGAAGCCGTGACGTTGCTGCTGGCTCCAATCACGCCGCACATCAGCCATGAGCTGTGGAATCAACTGGGCCACGCTGACCCGGTGATCGATGCCGGCTGGCCTGCGGTCGATGAAAGCGCACTGGTGCAGGACAGCCTGCAACTGGTCATTCAAGTGAACGGCAAGCTGCGTGGCCAGATCGAAATGCCGGCCAGCGCTACCCGCGAAGAAGTTGAAGCGGCGGCCCGCGCCAACGAAAACGTGCTGCGTTTCGTCGACGGTCTGACCATTCGCAAAGTGATCGTTGTACCAGGGAAACTGGTTAACATCGTCGCCAGCTAAATTGGATTGGGCGTCAGGTTCGCCTGACGCACTGTAAAACCTTTCGGGCCGCAGGGTCGGCCCACATGGTTTCAAGGGGAGCAACACAATGATCAAACGCAATCTGCTGGTGATGGGCCTCGCCGTTCTGCTGAGCGCCTGCGGTTTCCAGCTGCGTGGCACCGGCACCAACGAACTGTCGATCAAGGAGCTCGATCTGAGCGCCCGTAACGCGTATGGCGAGACCGTCACCCAACTGCGTCAGGTGCTCGAGTCCAGCGGCGTCAAGGTCTACAGCGGTGCACCGTACAAGCTGTATCTGGCTGACGAACAGGAAAACCAGCGCATCCTCAGCTACGCCGGCGCCGGTCGTACGGGTGAGTACCAAGTGACCACCGTGCTGAACTACGACATCGTAGGCGAACACAATCTGAACCTGCTGAGCGACAAGCTTGAAGTGCAGAAAGTGTTCATCCACGACGGCAACAACCTCGTCGGCTCCGATCAGGAAGCCAACGACGCCCGTCGCGAAACCCGTCGCGAACTGGTTCAGCGCATGATGCTGCGCCTGCAACAGCTGACGCCGGGCCAACTGCAGCAATTGCAGCAAGCGGCCAACGACCGTGCCCGGGCTGAAGCCGACGCGCTGAAGGCGGCACAGAAAGCTGAAGCGGAAACCCCGCGTCAGTCGCCGCTCGAACTGCCGCAGCAGTAAGACGTACGGGGTGCTCAGGCGCCCCGTTCGCCCTCTCTTATGAAGCTCGCTCCCGCTCAACTCGGCAAACACCTGCAAGGCGCGCTCGCGCCCGTCTATATCATCAGCGGCGATGACCCGCTGTTGTGCCAGGAAGCCGCCGACGCCATTCGCAGTGCTGCCCGCCAGCAAGGTTTCGACGAACGCCAGGTGTTCGCCGCCGACGCCAATTTCGATTGGGGGACCTTGTTGCAGGCCGGCGCCAGCATGTCGCTGTTCGCCGAAAAACGCCTACTGGAACTGCGCCTGCCTTCGGGCAAGCCCGGTGACAAGGGCGCTGCCGCGCTGATCGAATACTGCTCGCGCCCCGCTGAAGACACGGTGCTGCTGATCAGCTTGCCCAAGCTCGACGGCAGTGCGCAGAAAACCAAGTGGGGCAAGGCCCTGGTCGAAGGCCAGCAGACCCAGTTCATCCAGATCTGGCCGGTGGATGCCAACCAGTTGCCGAGCTGGATTCGCCAGCGTCTGTCGCAAGCCGGTTTGTCGGCCAGCCAGGACGCGGTCGAACTGATCGCCGCACGCGTCGAGGGCAACCTGCTCGCCGCTGCGCAGGAAATCGAAAAGCTCAAGTTGATGGCCGAAGGTGGGCAGATCACCGTCGAAACCGTGCAGGCCGCAGTGGCCGACAGTGCGCGCTTCGACGTGTTTGGCCTGACCGACGCCGTACTCAACGGCGAACCGGCCCACGCCTTGCGCATGCTTGAAGGCCTGCGCGGTGAAGGCGTCGAGCCACCGGTGATTCTCTGGGCACTGGCGCGGGAGTTGCGCCTGCTGACCAATATCTCGCTGCAGTACAGCCAAGGCACGCCGCTGGACAAGTGCTTCAGCCAGGCGAAACCGCCAGTCTGGGACAAGCGCAAACCGCTGATGAGCAAAGCCCTGCAACGCTACTCGGCGCAACGCTGGGCGCAGTTGTTGCTCGAAGCCCAGCGCATCGATGCGCAGATCAAGGGTCAGGCCGCCGGTTCGCCGTGGATGAGCCTGAGCCGGTTGGCGCTGTTGATGTCCGGCCAGCGTCTTTCACTGCCCGCCGAGTAAGACGTTCAACCGCATAACGCCCTTTCGCGAGCAAGCCCGCTCCCACAGTCGATCGCATTCACATGATAGAACTCGGTCGACTGTGGGAGCGGGCTTGCTCGCGAAGGCGTCAGAATATTCCTACGCAATAGAGGCTGGACAGACGCGCGGCTTCGGCAGATTATTCGCCCCGCAGCACCCACCTACCGAGAGAACCCTCATGAGCAAAAAGCCATCGAAACATGGCCCGAACAAGGCCAAATCCATCATCGCCCAACCCCTGTTCCGCAGTCGCCAGGAACGACCAACCAAGGGTAAAGGCAGCTACCGCCGCGAAGCCTTCCAGTCTAATAGCTGGGAGGCTTCTTACTTTCTGGCTGCCTGAAGCACAGCACCCCCTGGTCATGTTAAGGTCTGCACCTGATTCGTATTCCCTGGAACTGTGCATGCCCTTCAGTCTTTCCCGTCGTTGGCCCGTTCGCCAACTGATCGCTGCCTCCAGCTTCATTCTGCTTGTCGCCTGCGCGGAAAAACCTACCGCCGCCGATGCGCAACCCCTTCAAGCCGCCCCTGTCGCAACAGCCCCGGCAATCATCCCGCCGGTAATGCCGTCCGCTGACCCGCTTGATCTTCAGCCAACCCAGACCTTTGCCGAATGGCAGGCGGGTTTCCGCAAGGATGCCTTGGCAGCCGGGATCCGCGCCGATCTGTTCGACCGCGCGTTTGCCAATGTCAGCTTCGATGCCAGTGTGATCAAAGCCGACCGCAGCCAGCCGGAGTTCTCTCGTCCAGTATGGGAATACCTCGATGGCGCCCTGTCGCCGCTGCGAGTGCGCAAGGGGCAGGCGCTGATCAGTCAGTACGCCGACATCCTGCAAAGCATCGAACAGCGTTATGGCGTGGATCGCCAGGCACTGGTGTCGGTATGGGGCATGGAAAGCAACTTCGGTCAGTTCCAGGGCAGCAAATCGGTGATCAACTCGCTGGCGACCCTGGCCTACGAAGGCCGTCGCCCCGCATTTGCTCATGCACAACTGATCGCGGCGCTGCAGATCCTGCAACAGGGCGACATCACGCCAGAAAAGATGCTTGGCTCGTGGGCCGGCGCGATGGGCCAGACCCAGTTCATTCCGACGACCTACAACACCCACGCCGTGGATTTCGACGGTGACGGCCGCCGCGACATCTGGGGCAGCCCGGCCGATGCCCTGGCCTCCACAGCGCATTACCTGCAAAGCTCCGGCTGGCAGCGTGGTCAGCCATGGGGCTTCGAAGTGCAACTGCCGAGCGGCTTCAACTACACCCTGGCCGATGGCGCGATGCGCAAGACCGTCGCTGAATGGCGTCAACTGGGGGTGATTCTGCCCAATGGCGGTCAGGCCCCGGCCGGCTCGGAACAACTGTCTGCCGCCCTGCTGCTGCCGGCCGGTTACCGTGGCCCGGCGTTCCTGATCCTCGATAACTTCCGGGCGATCCTCAAGTACAACAACTCGTCGTCCTACGCACTGGCGGTCAGCCTGTTGTCCGAGCGCTTCAACGGCGCAGGCCTGATCAACGGCACCTGGCCGAAAGACGATCTGCCATTGAGCCGTACCGAACGTATCGAATTGCAGACCCTGCTGAGCGCGCGTAACTACGATGCGGGAACGGCGGACGGGATTATCGGCGCCAATACACGCAAGGCGATCCGCAGTGCCCAGCAGTCGTTTGGCTGGCCGGCGGACGGCTATCCGACGCATAAGCTGCTTGAGAGCCTGCGCGCCCAATAGAAACACTGCCGTATGGCGGGTATCGCTTTCGCGAGCAGGCTCGCTCCCACAGTTGACCGTATTCCAATGTGGGAGCGAG
Source organism: Pseudomonas sp. G3-39 (assembly GCF_054790485.1). NCBI lineage: Bacteria > Pseudomonadati > Pseudomonadota > Gammaproteobacteria > Pseudomonadales > Pseudomonadaceae > Pseudomonas > Pseudomonas sp. G3-39. The sequence goes on from NZ_CP186497.1 coordinate 5,172,761, forward strand.
CCTGCTCGCGAAGACTGACTGTCAGGCAATAACCGTTTCAGTCTTGATCACCACATCCTGTTCCAACATCATTTCCTTCTTCCCCGCATCCAGTCGAACCAGCGCCCCCATCGGCAGCGTCAGGTTCGGATCACAATGCCCGCTGCGCCACCCCGACAGCACCGGAATCCGTAACGGCTCGAACGTCTGCTTGAGCAAGCGGTTCAAAGCCTCGACATCGACCCCGGCGACATCCCCCACCAGCACACCGCGCAATCTGGCCAGCTTGCCGGCCAGACGCATCTGCGTGAGCAAACGGTCGATGCGGTACAGCGGCTCGTTGACGTCCTCGATCAGCAGAATCACGCCCTCGACATCAATCTCATACGGCGTGCCCAGCGTTGCGGCGATCATCGCCAGATTGCCGCCGAGCAAACGCCCGTGCGCAATACCCGGTTCGACCGTGGTCAAGGGATAAGCCACCGGATGGCTCAACACACTCCCCGCCTTCAACTGACCGCGCAGCATGGCGAAGAATGAAGTGACAGTCGGCGGCTCCTTGTCGCCCAGCAAATCGGCGTTGAGCAGCGGGCCGTGGAAGGTCACGAACCCGGCGTAGCGACTGATCGCCAGATGCAGCGCGGTGATGTCGCTGTAGCCGACAAACGGCTTGGCGTGGCGGCTGAGCAGATCGTAATCGATCCGGTCCAGCAGGCGCGGCGTACCGTAGCCGCCGCGCAGGCAAATGATCGCGTCGACTTCAGGGTCGGCGAACGCGGCATGCAGGTCGTTGAGGCGTACGTCATCGCTGCCGGCCAGATAGCCGTCCTTCTCGTAGACACCGGGGAACACTTTCAGCGCATAGCCGCGGGCGCGCATCCACTGCACAGCCTTTTCCGTGTGCAGTGCGCCGGGGCCGGCGGGCGCGATCAGGCCGATCAGCCCTTCGGACGGCAGCGCCGGTACGGGTTTATGCGGAAAAAGGCTGTGGGTCGGTCGAACGGTCATCCATGGGTCTCCCTGTGTGAAGTCTTGCAGACACAGTAGTCAGGTCCAGAGACAAACAAAAGAGTGCGCGGCAGACCCAAACAAAAATACCCGCCGAAGCGGGTATTTTTCGAGCCTATCAGCGCCGGATCAGGAACCGAGCAGCTCGGCCTTGACCAGTTTCGCCTGCTCGTCGGCGTGATACGACGAACGTACCAGCGGGCCGGAAGCAACGTTCTTGAAGCCCATCTTGTAGCCTTCTTCGGCGAACCAGGCGAAGGTGTCCGGGTGCACGAAACGCTGCACCGGCAAGTGGCTGCGCGACGGTTGCAGGTACTGGCCGAGGGTCAGCATGTCGATGTCGTGTTCGCGCATGCGCTTCATGACTTCGATGACTTCTTCGTCAGTCTCGCCCAGACCCAGCATCAGGCCGGACTTGGTCGGAATGTGCGGCATCATCTGCTTGAAGCGTTGCAGCAGGGTCAGCGACCACTGGTAGTCCGAACCCGGACGCGCAGCCTTGTACAGGCGCGGCACGGTTTCCAGGTTGTGGTTGAACACATCCGGCGGCTCGGCAGCGGTGATTTCCAGGGCGATGTCCATGCGGCCACGGTAGTCCGGGACCAGGGTTTCCAGCTGCACGTTCGGCGACAGCTTGCGGATCTCGCGGATGCAGTCGGCAAAGTGCTGGGCACCACCGTCACGCAGGTCGTCGCGGTCAACCGAGGTGATCACCACGTACTTGAGCTTGAGGTCGGCAATCGCGATCGCCAGGCTCTCCGGCTCGTTGACGTCCAGTGGTTTCGGACGACCGTGGCCAACGTCGCAGAACGGGCAACGACGGGTGCAGATGTCGCCCATGATCATGAAGGTCGCGGTGCCGCCGGAGAAGCACTCGCCCAGGTTCGGGCAGGAGGCTTCTTCGCAGACGCTGTGCAGCTTGTGCTTGCGCAGCAGACTCTTGATCCGGTCGACTTCCGGCGAAACCGGGATGCGCACGCGAATCCAGTCGGGTTTCTTCGGCAGTTCGGTGGTCGGAATGATCTTTACCGGGATGCGTGCAACCTTCTCGGCGCCGCGCAGCTTGACGCCGGCTTCAACCTTGGGACGCGGGGCCGGGCGCTCGGTCACGTCGAGCGTCGGGATCATGGTTTGCACTGCATCAGTAGTCATATCAGTCGATTCCGCCCGTCAGGGTCGTCTGCTCAGCATAGTCGAGGTGTTTGACGAGCTGCGCGCCCAGCCGGGCACTTACCTCGGCAAATTCAATCGATCCTGCGTGATCGCTCAGCTGGGTCATCGCCAGCCCGGCATAGCCGCAGGGATTAATCCGTCGAAACGGCTCCAGGTTCATATCCACGTTCAGGGCCAGGCCATGAAAGGAGCAACCGTGGCGAATCCGCAAACCCAGAGAAGCGATTTTCGCTCCGTCGACGTAGACGCCGGGAGCATCTGGCTTGGCGGCGGCGGTGACGCCGTAGCTGGCCAGCAGTTCGATCAGGCACTGTTCCATGCGCGTGACCAGATCACGTACGCCGAAACCCAGCTTGCGCACATCCAGCAACAGGTAAGCCACCAATTGGCCGGGGCCATGATAAGTCACCTGCCCGCCGCGATCGACCTGTACCACCGGGATATCGCCCGGCAGCAACAGGTGTTCGGCCTTGCCGGCCTGGCCCTGGGTGAACACCGGAGGGTGCTCGACCAGCCAGATTTCGTCGGCGGCATCGCTGCCGCGTTCGTTGGTGAAGCGTTGCATGGCATGCCAGACCGGCTCGTAAGCCATCTGGCCAAGTTCGCGAAAGCCCAGCGTGCCCGGCATCACAACACCATGTGCACGAAACCGGAAGCCCGCAGTTCGCTGTTGATGTTGTACAGCTGATCCTGGTCTGTCGCGACGATGTGCAGCTGGATGGTGGTGTACTTGCCGTTGCTGCTTTGACGCTCGTCGATGCGCTCATCATTGATGGTTGCGTGTTTCTTGACGATGTCGATGATTTTGTCTTTGTTGCCGACGCCCGTATCGCTGATCACCTTAATCGGATAATCAGTCTGCGGAAATTCGATCTTTGGCGCCTTTACTTCGGTATCGGTCATGGCGTAACGGCCTCTAGAGCGCAAGCCGTGGTAACGCACATGGCCCCGCACCGGATCGGGGCGGGGCCATGCAGGTCAACACAAATCAGTTGAACAAGCCGTAGAAGAATAGACGGATGCTATCCCACATGCGGCGGAAGATACCACCCTCCTCGACAGCGTCCAGAGCGATCAGGTCAGCGCTGTGCACTACCTTGTCGTCCAGTTTCACTTCGACTTTACCGATCACGTCGCCCTTGGCGATTGGCGCGGTCAGTTGCGGGTTCATGGTCATGCTGGCAGCGAGCTTTTTCAGCTGGCCTTTTGGCAGGGTCATGGTCAGGTCTTCAGCCAGGCCGGCCTTGACTTGACTGGTGGTGCCTTTCCACACCGGGGCCTGAGCCAGTTCGGTGCCCTTCTGGTAGAAGGTCTGGGTTTCGAAGAAACGGAAACCGTAGGTCAGCAGCTTCTGGGTTTCAGCGGCACGCGCCACTTCGCTGTTGGTGCCGAACACCACGGCGATCAGACGCTGGCCATCACGTACAGCCGAGGACACCATGCAGTAGCCGGCTTCGTCGGTGTGACCGGTTTTCAGACCGTCAACGGTCTTGTCGCGCCACAGCAGCAGGTTGCGGTTAGGCTGCTTGATGCCGTTCCAGAAGAACTCTTTCTGCGAGTAGATCGCGTAGTGAGCCGGGTCTTCGTGGATGATCGCACGGGCCAGGATCGCCATGTCGTGAGCCGACGAGTAGTGCTCAGGGTTCGGCAGACCGGTCGGGTTCATGAAGTGCGAGTTGGTCATGCCCAGATCGGTGACCGTCTTGTTCATCAGGTCGGCGAACGCGTCTTCGCTGCCGGCGATGTGCTCGGACAGCGCCACGCTGGCGTCGTTGCCGGACTGGATGATGATGCCATGCAGCAGGTCGCTGACGGTCACTTGCGAGCCGACTTTGATGAACATCCGCGAGCCGCCGGTACGCCAGGCGTTTTCGCTGACGGTCACCGGGTCGTTCTCACCGATCTGGCCACGACGGATTTCCAGCGTAGCGATGTACGCGGTCATCAGTTTGGTCAGGCTGGCTGGCGGCAGACGCTGGTCACCGTTGTTCTCCACCAGCACGTTGCCGCTGCTGGCGTCCATGAGCACGTAGGCTTTTGCAGCCAGTTGAGGTGGCGACGGCATCATCTCGGCCGCGAAAGCGGCTGGCGAGAGGAGCAGCGGGACTAGCAGACACAGGCGTTTGGCAAAGGTGGTGATGTTCATCCGTCTCTCGAAATCGCTAATGGAAACTTGCCCGAAGGCAAAACTATTCAGACAGCCTTCTAACGGGCCATCGCGTGTTCAGTTGCTCACTCCAGTCACCCTTGCCGGGCTTTTGTTCTTCGACGAGCCAACAACCTGGTTCACCCCCCAAAACCGCAAGTGAACCGTCAATCAAGTGCTACGTTTCTTACTCGGTGACCACGCTCGGCGAGCCGAGATTGGCCAGGCGCACGCTGTTCTGCACCTGGGCGATCTCACCCGGCGAACCGATCGGCCCCAGGCGTACCCGGTGCAGGGTCTGCTGATTGCGCACGATCGAGCTGATGAACACCGGAGCGCTCACCATCCCGCTGAGCTTCGACCTCAGGAGTTCTGCAGCGTCCGGGTTGGCGAACGCGCCCACCTGCAGATACTGGCCAGACGCTGGTGCAGAAGCGTTTTTTTTTGCGCTGATCTGTACAGGGACAGTGTCAGAGGCATGTTGCTGCGGCGGCGGGGTCCACTGCTCGATGGTACCGGCCGACGCCGTGATCACCGGGGCGCTATTCTGCGCGACTTGTGGCTCGTTGAGCATCAGCGGCGCCGGACGGCCCTTGGCGGCCCACCATTGCTGCGGATCGATGCCCTCGACCTTGACCCGCGCGGTGCCGATTTCGGCATAACCGAGCTTCTTCGCGGCCGCGTAGGACAAGTCGATGATCCGGTCCGAATAGAACGGCCCGCGATCGTTGACCCGCAGGATCACGCTCTTGTTATTGTCCAGGTTGGTCACCCGAACGTAACTTGGCAGTGGCAGAGTCTTGTGAGCGGCACTCATGCCGTACAGGTCATACACTTCGCCGTTGGCGGTGTTCTGCCCGTGGAACTTGGTGCCGTACCAGGACGCCGTACCCGAGGCGACGTAGGTCTTGGATTCCTGCAACGGGAAATAGGTCTTGCCCAGCACGGTGTACGGGTTGGCCTTGTACGGGCCGGTGTGCAGGGTCGGCGTGGCGTCCGGGATCCGCGAAACATCGACATCCCACCACGGCGCGCCGTCTTTGTGCGCGCGGTTGATGTCCAGCCCCGGCTGCGCACGTACGGCGGTAGACGAGGTCTTCTGGGTTGGCGCGCGGCTGGTCGAACAGCTGGCGACCAGCACCGCCAACGCGGCGAATGCCACCAGCTTCAGGGGTTTATTGATAGGCAATGCCCGCATTACTTGACGCCCCGTGCTTTTACCAGCTCTTCAGACAGTTGATGTACGGCCATGGCGTACATCACGCTGCGGTTATAACGCGTGATCGCGTAGAAATTCTTCAGGCCCATCCAGTATTCAGGGCCGTTGTCGCCTTCGAGGCGAAATGCAGTAACCGGCATATCATCGCGCAGCGCATCATGACTTGACCAGCCCAGCGCCCGCAACTCTCCGACCGTTTTCGTCGGCTCGATGCCGGTGGTCAGGCCTTCATCGACCTGCTCGCCGCGCACATCGGCGCGACTGACCACTGGTTCCCCGGCGACCCAGCCATGCCGTTTGAAGTAACTGGCCACGCTGCCGATCGCATCGTCCGGATTGGTCCAGATATTGATGTGACCGTCACCGTCGAAATCCACCGCATAGGCGCGAAAGCTGCTCGGCATGAATTGCGGCAAGCCCATCGCCCCGGCGTACGAGCCTTTGAGGGTCAATGGATCGACCTGTTCTTCACGGGCCAGCAGCAGGAACTCACGCAATTCCTTGCGGAAAAATTCGGCACGGGGAGGATAGTCGAAACCGAGCGTGGACAATGCATCAATCACCCGGTAATTGCCGGTATTACGTCCGAAAAAGGTCTCGACGCCGATGATCGACACGATGACTTGCGCCGGTACGCCGTATTCCTGCTCGGCACGGGCCAGAACGGCCTCGTGCTGGCGCCAGAAGTCCACACCACGGGCGATGCGCGCGTCGGTGATGAACATCGGGCGATATTCTTTCCACTGTTTGACCCGCTCGGCGGGTTTGGAGATGGCGTCGAGAATCGCCTGCTTGCGCTGGGCCTCGCGGAACACCGCCATCAGTTGCTCACCGGCAAAACCGTAGTCGCGGGTCATTTCGCCAACGAATTCGGCCACCTGCGGTGAACCTTCGTAATCGCCGGCCAGCGCTTCCTGCGCGCTGCCAAGGATGCCGACCAGGCCGACCCACGGCGCGTAACGAGTCGCCCAGCTGCGCATGACTTGCATTGAACTCTTCACCTTATTCAAACCTGTGCGATCCACTTGCGATGCGTATGAATCGACATCAAAACCCCAAACGCTGACAGCAGTGTCACCAGCGAAGTTCCTCCGTAGCTAATGAAGGGCAACGGCACCCCCACCACCGGCAACAGGCCACTGACCATACCGATGTTGACGAAAACATAAACAAAAAACGTCATGGTCAGCGCGCCGGCGAGCAATTTGCCGAACAGCGTCTGCGCCTGGGCGGTAATCACCAGGCCGCGACCGATCAGCAGCAGATAGATCAGCAGCAGCGCGCAGATGCCCACCAGACCGAACTCCTCGCCCAGTACGGCGATGATGAAGTCGGTGTGGCTTTCCGGCAAAAAGTCCAGGTGCGACTGGGTGCCCAGCAGCCAGCCCTTGCCGAACACGCCCCCGGAACCGATCGCGGCTTTCGACTGGATGATGTTCCAGCCGGTGCCGAGCGGATCGCTTTCCGGGTCGAGGAACGTGAGGATCCGCTGCTTCTGGTAGTCGTGCATAATGAAGAACCACATGGCGATCGCCACCGGTACGGCGGCGGCCAGCACGCTGAGGATCCAGCGCCAGCGCAGTCCGCCCATGAACAGCACGAACGCGCCGCCGGCCAGAATCAGCAGCGACGTGCCGAGGTCGGGCTGGCGCACGATCAGAATGAACGGCACACCGATCAGCATCAGGCTGATGCCGACGTGCTTGAGTTGCGGTGGCAGCGTGCGTTTGGACAGATACCAGGCAATCGTCGCCGGCATCAGAATCTTCATGAACTCCGAGGGCTGGAAGCGGATCACCCCGGGGATGTTGATCCAGCGAGTTGCGCCCATGGCGTTGTGGCCCATGATGTCCACCACCATCAGCAGCACCACGCCGACCACGTAACCGAGCGGCACCCAACGCGCCATGAACCGTGGTTCGAACTGGGCGATGACAATCATCGACACCAGGCCGATGCCGAACGACGTGGCTTGTTTGCCCAGCAGATCCCAGCTCTTGCCACTGGCCGAATACAGCACGAACAGACTGCCTGCGGCGAGGATCAGCAGCAGGATCAACAGCGGGCCATCGATATGCAAACGTTGCAGCAGCGTCGCCCGGCGACGCATCACATCCTCGCTGGAGAGCATGCGATCAAAATTATTCATCACGGGCCGTAGCCTCCGCACTGATAGGACCGGCGTATTCGGCCTTCAATCGACCCTCCTGATCCAGAAGCCAGGCATCCATGACCTGACGCACCACTGGCGCGGCGACACCGGAGCCGGACTCACCGTTCTCGACCATCACCGAAACCACTATTTTCGGGTTGTCGGCCGGGGCGAAACCAACGAACAAGGCGTGGTCGCGGTGGCGTTCCTGAACCTTGGAGCGGTCGTATTTTTCACCTTGTTTGATCGCGACGACCTGAGCGGTACCGGACTTGCCGGCGATGCGGTATTGCGCACCGATTGCTGCCTTGCGCGCAGTACCCCGGGCGCCGTGCATCACCTGCTGCATGCCGTGGTTGACCTTGGTCCAGTCCGACGGATCGCGCAGGACAATGTCCGGCATCGGGTTCTCGTCTACCGGTTTGGCGCCCTCAATGGTCTTGGCCAGGTGCGGCCGGTTCCAGATGCCTTTGTTGGCGACCAGCGCCGTGGCCTGCGCCAGTTGCAACGGTGTGGACTGCATATAACCCTGGCCAATCCCCAGAATCAGGGTTTCACCCGGGAACCACGCCTGCTTGCGCGTCGCACGCTTCCACTCGCGGGACGGCATCAGGCCGGGGGACTCTTCGAACATGTCCAGCGAGACCTTCTGGCCGATGCCGAACTTGTTCATGTAGGCCGACAACCGATCGATGCCCAGCTTGTGCGCCAGGTCATAGAAGTAGGTGTCGTTGGAACGCATGATCGCCGTGTCGAGATCGACGAAGCCGTCACCGGTGCGGTTCCAGTTGCGGTACTTGTGATCGTAGTTGGGCAGCATGTAGTAACCGGGGTCGAACACCCGGCTCGACGCTGTCACTACGCCAGAATCGAGACCGGCAATCGCCACCGCCGGCTTGATCGTCGAACCCGGCGGGTACAGGCCGCGCAGCACGCGGTTGAACAGCGGCCGGTCGATGGAATCGCGCAGTTCGGCATAGGCCTTGAAGCTGATGCCGGTGACGAACAGGTTCGGGTCGAAACTCGGCTGGCTGACCATCGCCAGCACTTCGCCAGTCTTCGGATCGAGCGCCACCACCGCGCCACGTCGCCCGCCCAGCGCAGCTTCGGCCGCTTCCTGCAGTTTGATGTCCAGGCTCAGGACGATGTCCTTGCCGGGAATCGGATCGGTACGCTTGAGCACGCGCAATACGCGGCCCCGAGCGTTGGTTTCGACTTCCTCGTACCCCACCTGCCCGTGCAGCTCCGGCTCGTAGAAACGCTCGATGCCGGTCTTGCCGATGTGGTGGGTGCCGCTGTAGTTGACCGGGTCGAGGGTCTTCAGCTCTTTCTCGTTGATGCGCCCCATGTAACCCACCGAGTGCGCAAAATGCGCGCCCTGCGGGTAGTGGCGCACCAGTTGCGCGACCACTTCCACCCCAGGCAGGCGGAACTGGTTAACCGCGATCCGGGCGATCTGCTCTTCGGTCAACTCAAACAGGATCGGCACCGGCTCGAATGGCCGACGCCCCTGACGCATGCGTTTCTCGAAGATCACCCGGTCCTCGGGCGTCAGTTGCAGCACTTCGACGATCACGTCGAGCACTTGCTGCCAGTCGCCGGAACGCTCGCGGGTCATGCTCAGGCTGAAGCTCGGGCGGTTGTCCGCCACCACCACGCCGTTGCGGTCGAAGATCAAGCCGCGGGTCGGTGGAATCGGCTGCACGTGGACGCGGTTGTTTTCCGAGAGTGTCGAGTGGTACTCGTACTGGATCACCTGCAAGTAGTACAGCCGCGCAATCAGTACGCAGATCAACAGCATGACCGCAATGGCCCCGAACACGACGCGGCTACGCACCAGGCGGGCGTCCTTTTCGTGGTCCTTGATGCGGATCGGCTGAGACATGAGGGCAGGACTACTTGTGGTAAGGGTGACCGGACAGCACGGTCCAGGCACGGTACAGCTGTTCGCCGATCAGGATCCGCACCAGCGGGTGCGGCAAGGTCAGCGGCGACAACGACCAGCGCTGATCGGCGCGGGCGCAGACTTCCGGCGCCAGCCCTTCGGGGCCACCGACCATGAAATTGACCGTGCGCGAATCCAGCCGCCAACGGTCGAGTTCGACCGCCAGTTGCTCGGTGCTCCAAGGCTTGCCGTGGACTTCCAGCGTGACGATCCGCTCGTTCGGCCCGACCTTGGCCAGCATGGCTTCGCCTTCCTGCCGGATGAAACGGGCCACGTCGGCGTTCTTGCCACGGGTATTGAGCGGAATTTCCACCAGTTCCAGCGCCAGTTCGGACGGAAGACGCTTGGCATATTCATGCCAGCCTTCTTCCACCCACTTGGGCATGCGTGAACCGACGGCGATCAGTCGCAGTCGCACAGCAATCCCTTACAGCTGGTCTTTGTTGAGCTTGGTGAAATGCTCGTGGGTGTTTTCCGGGCTGTGGTGCTTGGCGTCTGCCGCACGGCTTTGCTCGGCACCGGCCCACAGGCGTTCCAGGTCGTAGAACTGACGCGCCGAGGCAGTCATCATGTGCACGATCACCAGGTCGAGGTCGAGCAGCACCCAGTCGCTGTCGCCCTTGCCTTCTTCGCCCAGCGGTTTGGCGCCCTGCTTTTTGACTTCTTCACGGACCTTGTCCAGCATCGCGTTGATCTGGCGATTGGACGTACCGGTGGCGATGATCATGTAGTCGGTGATGCTCTGCTTGTCGCGCACATCGATGATCTGGATGTCTTGTGCCTTGACGTCTTCCAGGGCTGCCACGGCAACCTTGACCAGCTCGTCGCCCTTGAGCGGCTCGTTGGTGTTGGCGACTTCCGGCAGCGGTGCGCTCTTGAACGTGCCTTTGCGCTTAACTTTGCTTACGTCTTTGTCAGTCATATAAAACTCGTTTTGCTCGTATATTCGGCGGCTTGGCGATACGTGGATTCGTATCAGTGAAGCACGCCTTGTTCAGTTCGACGCACGGTAAAGACCGTGCGCATCGATGTAGGCCAGGACCGCGTCGGGCACCAGGAAACGTACCGACTTACCGCTGGCCAGCAGTTGACGGATCTGGGTGGCGGAAACCGCGAGCGGTGTCTGCCAGACGAATGCAATCTGTCCGCTCGGCCCTTTCAGGGCCAGCGGGTCGCTCACCGAACGCGCTGCCAGCAGGTTGCGCAAGGCATCCGGCGGTTCGCTGTCGGCGTCCGGGCGCTGTAGCACCAGGATGTGGCAATGCTGGAGCAACTCTTCCCAGCGATGCCAAGTGGGCAGGCCGCAAAATGCGTCCCAGCCCAAAAGCAGAAAAACCTGGGTCTCGGCGGCCATTTCGGCACGCATCAACTCCAGGGTATCAATGGTGTAAGACGGCTTGTCCCGCTGCAATTCGCGGGCGTCCACCACCAGCGGCGGCACTCCGGCCACCGCGCACTCAACCATTGCCAACCGATCCTGCGCCGACACCTGCGGCGTATTGCGGTGCGGCGGCCGGGCGCTGGGCATCATGCGCAGCTCGTCGAGCAGCAGCGCTTCGGCGACTTCCAGCGCACCACGCAAATGGCCGATGTGCACCGGGTCGAACGTGCCGCCCAGTACGCCGATGCGCCGGGGTCGGAGCTCGCCGTCAGGCAGCGGCGCTGTCAGGTCGAGGTCGGTCAAGTCAGACCGTCGCCTGGCCGCGCAACTGGCCATCACCGACCACGATGTACTTCTCGCAGGTCAGTCCTTCGAGGCCCACCGGGCCGCGGGCGTGCAGCTTATCAGTAGAAATGCCGATCTCGGCACCCAATCCGTATTCGAATCCATCGGCGAAGCAGGTCGGGGTGTTGATCATCACCGACGCCGAGTCGACTTCCGCGACGAAACGCCGGGTGTCGGCGAGGTTTTCGCTGACGATCGAGTCGGTGTGATGCGAGCCGTAATGGTTGATGTGTTCGATGGCCTGATCCAGTCCGTCGACCACACGGATCGACAGGATCGGCGCCAGATACTCGGTGCTCCAGTCGTCTTCGCTGGCCGCCACCGCGTCGATGATCGCGCGGGTGCGTTCGCAGCCACGCAGCTCGACGCCTTTCTCGCGGAACTGGGCAGCCATCGACGGCAGGAAATCCTTCGCAACACTTTGATCAACCAGCAAGGTCTCCATCGCGCCACAGATGCCATAACGGTAAGTCTTGGCATTGAAGGCGATGCGCTGGGCTTTGGCCAGATCGGCGTGCTCGCTGACAAATACGTGGCAGATACCGTCCAGGTGCTTGATCACCGGCACCCGGGCATCACGGCTGATACGTTCGATCAGGCCACGGCCACCGCGCGGCACGATCACGTCGACATACTCGGGCATGCTGATCATCGCGCCGACGGCGGCACGGTCGGTGGTTTCGACCACTTGCACCACGGCTGCCGGCAATTCGGCCTCGGCCAGACCGCGCTGAATGCACGCGGCAATCGCCCGGTTGGAATGAATCGCCTCGGAGCCACCGCGCAGGATGGTCGCGTTACCGGACTTCAGGCACAGGCTGGCGGCATCGATGGTCACGTTGGGCCGGGATTCGTAGATGATCCCGATCACACCCAGCGGTACGCGCATCTTGCCGACCTGAATCCCGGACGGGCGGAAGCTCATGTCACGGATCGCACCGACCGGATCGGGCAGTGCCGCCACCTGACGCAGGCCGACGATCATCCCGTCGATGCGCGCCGGGGTCAGTTCCAGACGCTCCAGCAAGGCCGGCTCCAGACCGTTGGCGCGACCAGCCGCCAGATCCTGTTCATTGGCTGCGGCCAGCTCGGCGCGAGCAGCGTCCAGCGCATTGGCAGCAGCCTGCAAGGCGCGGTTTTTCTGCGCGGTGCTGGCACGGCCGATGACCCGGGAAGCTTCGCGGGCGGCGCGACCCAATCGGGTCATGTAGTCAAGAACGGACTCAGTCATGGTCTGCTGGGGTCTTGGCAAAGAGGAAAGCGGCAGATTATAGCTGTCGCGTCCCGGGACTAACAGCGGTGACAGGCGGATGGTCGAAATGGACTGCAATTTGCCGACGTTCAGCCGTAATTAAGCCGCGGATTGTTATCATCACGACCTCCTTCGCCTGGATAACCACCGTTTGCCATGTCCAACCTGACCGATCGCGCCATCGTTGAGCGCCTGCCACTGGGCCTCCCGGACGCTTTTTTCGACCGTGACGCGCAAGTGCTGGCCCGCGATCTGCTCGGCAAAGTCATCCGCCACCGGGTCGGCGATCTGTGGCTCAGCGCCCGGATCATCGAAACCGAAGCCTATTACTGCGCGGAAAAAGGCAGTCATGCATCGCTCGGTTACACGGAAAAGCGTAAGGCTTTGTTTCTGGATGGCGGGCACATCTATATGTATTACGCCCGCGGTGGCGATTCGCTGAACTTCAGCGCTCAGGGGCCCGGCAATGCGGTGCTGATCAAGTCCGCCTACCCGTGGGTCGATGAAATCAGTGGGCCGGCGAGTCTGGCGCAGATGCTGCTGAACAACCCCGATGCCCAAGGCCGGCCGCGCCCTTCGCAAAAGCTTTGCGCCGGGCAGACGCTGCTGTGCAAGGCGCTGGGGTTGAAGGTGCCGATGTGGGACGCCAAGCGTTTCGATCACGAGCTGATGCTGGTGGAAGACACCGGGCCGGCGCCGACCCAGATTATCCAGACCACCCGCCTGGGCATCCCCCATGGCCGCGACGAACACCTGATGTACCGCTTCGTCGACGCCGCGTATGCCCAGTGGTGCACGCGGAACCCGCTGCGCCGGGGCCAGGTCGAAGGTCGCGATTATTTTTTGCTGTCCTGAAGTGACACAGGTTTTGAACCTAATGCGCCCGCTCCCACAGGGGTACTGAGTGATTGCTGAAATTTTGTACAGCCTTCGGGACTTATTGAAGATTTGATGGAGTTGTGTGTATGGGCCCATGGCTCGATAGCGTGACCGGGTGGCTCGCCGCCAATCCGCAGTGGCTGGCGGCTGCGGTATTTATCGTCGCTTGCGTGGAGTGCCTGGCAATTGCCGGGCTGATCGTGCCCGGCACGGTGTTGCTGTTTGCCGTGGCCGTACTCGCCGGCAGCGGCGCACTGTCGTTGAGTGAAACCCTGCTGCTGGGCTTTCTCGGCGGGATACTCGGCGATGTGATCTCGTACTTCCTCGGCCGCCATTTCCATCAGAACATCCGCCGCCTGCCGGGGCTGCGCCACCATCCGGAATGGATGGCCGGGGCCGAAACCTACTTCCAGCGTTACGGCATCGCCAGCCTGCTGGTCGGGCGCTTCATCGGCCCGTTGCGGCCGATGTTGCCGATGGTTGCCGGGATGTGCGACATGCCCTTCCCGCGTTTCGCCGCCGTCAGCCTGCTGGCCGCTGCCGGCTGGAGCGTCGCCTACCTGCTGCCGGGTTGGGCCACCGGCGCGGCGATCCGCTTGCCGCTGCCCGAAGGTTTCTGGCTGCAGGCCGGCATCGTTGCCGCCAGTATTGCGGTGATGGTCGGCATGAGCGTCAACAGCAGCTTGCGCCAGCATCGCCGTGCGACGATCTGGATCAGCAGCATGAGCCTGTTGATTCTGATCGGCCTGTTTATTGGCTATCCGTATCTGCACGCACTCGACCAGGGCGTGATGACCCTGGTGCAGGAACATCGGCAGCCGATGCTCGATGAAATCGCGGTGACCTTCACCCTGATCGGTGAATTCCGCAATATGTTGATGTTCAGCGCCCTGCTCACCGGTCTGTTGCTGCTGTGCCGGCAATGGCGCCAGGCAATCTTTGCCGGTGGCGTGCTGCTGTGCACCGCACTGCTCAATACCGTCACCAAACAGTTTTTCGCCCGGGTCCGCCCGGAAGTGCTGACCGATCCGCTGACCAGCTACAGCATGCCCAGCGGTCATGCCTCCGGTTCGTTCGCGCTGTTTCTGGTGCTGGCGGTTCTCGCCGGTCGCGGACAACCGCCGCGCATGCGCCTGACCTGGCTGCTGCTCGGCTGTATTCCAGCGCTGTCGATTGCTTTGTCACGGGTTTATCTGGGGGCGCACTGGCCGACGGATATTCTGGCCGGCGCAATGCTGGCGGCATGCGTATGTGCGGCGGGCTTGTGGCTGAGTCAGCGCAAGGCACCGCTCAACGCCATGCCATTCAAGGTCTGGTGGCTGATTCTGCCGGCGCTGCTGGCGTTGTTCAGCCTGTTCGTTCTGCGGCATTTGCCGGACACGATGTTGCGATACGCCTACTGATACTCAGGCGAACAGCTCGCCCTGCAGCTCATCAAGCAGCGCCTGGATCGCATCCAGTCGCTGCTGCGGATCGTCGAGTTGCAGCAGGTCGATCTTGTCTTCTTCGGCGAACGGCAGCAGATACGCCAGCTGATTGGCCAGCGACTGCTGCCCCAGCGCTTCGGTGCCCATGTTCAACGCCTCGACCATCGGGTGCTCGGCCAAGGCCTTGAGCAGCGCCACCAGATCGGCGTCTTCGTCCTGCAACGGTTGCTCCGGCTCATCGTCCAGCCACTCGACGTCGGCGAGGATCAACTGATCGCGCTGCACCTCTGTGCGCAACACCTGAAAACGCCGCCCGCCCTGCGCCCGGATCCCCAGCAGACCGTTGTCCTGTTGCTGGAAATCGGTGATCCGCGCCTCGCAGCCGACCAGGGCAAAGCCCTCTGGCGCAACGCCGACTTCGTGGCCATCGAGGATGCACACCACGCCGAAACCGCCGCCCTGTTTCATGCAGCGGCCGATCATGTCCAGATAGCGCGCCTCGAAGATCTGCAAGTCGAGGTTGCAGCCGGGAAACAGCACTGTATTCAGCGGAAAAAGCGGCAGACTCATAGACATTTCCTTACACCACCATCGACACCGCCAACGGCAGGAACACCGCCGTGGCCACGCCCATCAGACTCATCGCCAGCGCCGCGAAGGCGCCGCACTCATCGCTTTCCTGCAACGCCACCGAGGTGCCTACCGCGTGTGCGGTCATGCCCAGCGCCATGCCGCGCGCCTCAGGGCTGTGCACGCCGAGCCGGGTCAGCAGCGCCGGGCCGAAGATCGCGCCGATCACCCCGGTGATCAGCACGAACACCGCCGCCAGCGCCGCCACGCCACCGATCTGCTCGGCCACCAGCATGGCAATCGGCGAGGTCACCGACTTCGGCGCCATGGTCATCAGAATCATGTGTTCGGCACCGAACCACCAGCCGAGCAACACGCCCATGCCCGTGGCGACCACGCCGCCTATCACCAGCGTAGTAAAAATCGGCCAGAACAATTGGCGGATGCGCTTTAGGTTGAGATACAGCGGCACCGCCAGCGCCACCGTCGCCGGGCCCAGCAGAATGCTGAGGATTTCGGTGCTCTTGCGGTACTCGGCGTAGGTCAGGCCGCAGCCGACCAGCACGCCGATCACCACCAGCATCGAGACCAGCACCGGTTGCAGAAAGATCCAGCGGGTTTTCTCGAACGCCGCCAGTACCAGTTGATAGGCACCGAGGGTGATGCCGATGCCGAACAGCGGATGATGGATCACCGAAGCCCAGGCGCCTTGCCAATCGAAGAGCATCACGACTCCTCCGAGTGCGGCGCATGGCGCTTGACCAGGCGTTGCATCAGCACCCCGGCGAAGGCCATCGACAGGATCAACGACAACACCAGCGCGCCGACAATGGCCCAGAAGTCAGCGGCAATGTCGCTCGCATACACCATCACGCCCACCGCCGGCGGCACCAGCAGCAGCGGCAGATAACGCAACAGACTGCCGGCCGCGAGGTTCAGCGGCTCGCCGACTTCACCGCGAATGATCAGGAACACCAGCAACAGCAGCAGACCGATGATCGGCCCCGGCAGCACCGGCAACAGCAAATGGTTGAGTGCCGTGCCGAGCAATTGGAACAGCACCAGCATAGTCAGGCCACGTAACAACATCAGACATCTCCCCCCGCAAGTCCTCGGCATTATAAGCACGGCAGCGCTATGGATCGGCATTCGCCAAAAGCATGGTCGGTTGACCGGAGCAAATCGCCATGTTGATCTACAGTGGTTCGCAGGGCGGTCAAATCCCCCACCTGAAAAACTATAAAACCGATGAACCCAAGGAGAGTCTCAATGCCCTATGTTCCCGTTGCAGAGCTCAAAGATTATGTCGGCAAGGAACTCGGACGTTCCGAATGGCTCACCATCGATCAGGAGCGCATCAACCTGTTCGCCGAAGCCACCGGGGATTATCAGTTCATCCATGTCGATCCGGTCAAAGCCGCGCAAACGCCTTTTGGCAGCACCATTGCCCACGGTTTCCTGTCGTTGTCGCTGATCCCGAAACTGATGGAAGACATCCTCGTGCTGCCGCAAGGCCTGAAGATGGTGGTCAATTATGGTCTGGACAGCGTGCGTTTCATCCAGCCGGTGAAGGTCAATTCAAAAGTGCGCCTGAAAGTCGATCTGGCCGAAGTGACCGAGAAAAAACCCGGTCAATGGCTGCTCAAGGCCACCGCAACGCTTGAGATAGAAGGCTCGGACAAACCGGCCTATATCGCCGAACCGCTGTCGCTCTGCTTCGTTTGAGTCACGGGATGCGAAACAGCGCACGCTGTTTCGCATCAGCGCTGTTTTCCCGGCTGTATAAGGTCACATAGCTGCGGCATACTCGGTCGCCTAATTGCCCGGATCCCGCTATGCGCCCACTCGCTTCTCTTGCACCCCTTGCCCTGACCCTGATGCTCACCGCGTGCGGCGACGGCGAATCGCTGTTGCCCCCGGATGCACGGCTGCCGGACGGCGGACGCTATCGCGGTGAACTGGTCAACGGCTTGCTGCAAGGCCAGGGCCGGGTCGACTACCCCAACGGCAGTTGGTACGCCGGGCAGTTCGACAAGGGCCAATGGCATGGCCAGGGCGAGTGGCACGGCAGCAACGGCGAAGTCTATCGCGGTCAGTTTCAGCAGGGCCTGTTCGATGGCCAGGGCAGCCTGACCACCAACGCCAGCAGTTACACCGGCGGTTTCAAGCAGGGCCGCCGCGACGGCGAAGGCACCCTCAAGGAAAACGCCATGACCTACCGTGGCGAGTTCAAGGCTGACCAGTATTCCGGGCTGGGTCGTCTGGAAATGGACGACGGCAGTTCCTATCAGGGCCAGTTCGCCCACGGCAAACCCAACGGCGAAGGCCAGCGCGGCGACTCTAGCGGCAATACCTTCAGCGGCCATTTCGTCAACGGCCAGCTCGAAGGCAATGGCACATTCAACAGTGCCGATGGCGACATCTATGTCGGCGGCTTCAAGAACAGCCAACTGCACGGCAAGGGCCGCTACGAGAACGCCGACGGCGACGTGTGGCTCGGCCAATTCAAGGAAGGTGCGCTGACCGGCAAGGGCGAATTGATCGGCACTGACGGCAGCCATTACATCGGCTACTTCAACGACTGGCGTTTCAGCGGTCAGGGCCGCTTGAACCTGTCTGACGGCAGCTTCTACATCGGCGGGTTCGACGGCGACAGCTACGCCGGGCGCGGCACCCTGGTACTGACCGACGGCACCGTGCTCAGCGGTACCTGGATCAACGGCCAGCGCGTACGTGATGCCGACGGCAAGCTGTTGCCCGACACCCTCGAACTCGGTCTACTGGCCCAGGGCCGCCTACTCGACAATGCGCTGGCCGCCGTGCCCGCCTCGACGCCAGCAGTCGAGCTGTACACCCTGACCCTCGGTGGCGACGGCAAGCAAAGCGTGTTCCTGCGCGAGTCCGACTACGTCGCCAACATGCTCACGACGCGTTTCGGCGCTTTTGGCCAGATTCGTCTGGTCAACCACCGCGAGCATCTCGCCGACCGGCCGATGGCCACCCGCGAAAACCTGCGCCGCGCCGCGCAGACCCTCGCTGAACGCAGCGGCCCGGAAGACCTGGTGTTCATCTACCTGACCAGCCACGGCACCGCCGAACACGAGCTGGTGCTCGACCAGCCGCGCATGGAGCTGGCCGACCTGCCCGCCGACGAACTCGCCGCCGTGCTTGCTCCACTGAAAAATCGCGACAAGGTGATCGTGATCTCATCGTGCTATTCCGGCGGTTTCATCCCCGCGCTGAAAGATGAGCGCACACTGATCATGACCGCCTCGCGCGCCGACCGCGTGTCGTTCGGTTGCTCGGAAGAAGCCAACTTCACCTACTTCGGCGACGCCCTGTTCGCTCAGGCCCTGAACCAGACCGACGATCTGGAGCAAGCCTTCAAACTGGCCAAGGCCACCGTCGCCGAGCGCGAACTGGCGGACAACTTCGAAGCCTCGGAGCCACAGATCTGGGCACCGAAAACCGTGCTGGCGCACTGGCAACTGCTGCGTAAACAGCAGGCCAGAAAAGCGTTGCAGAGTGCTGCATTGAACGACGGAGCAACAAACAGCAACTAAGCTGAACAGTATCAAGGGAGAAACACTATGTACTTGACGCCTCAGCACGTATTGCTTGCCGGAGCCACCGGACTGACCGGTGAACATCTGCTCGACCGTTTGCTCAACGAGCCGACGATCACCCGCGTGCTCGCCCCGTCCCGTCGTCCATTGGCGGAGCATCCGCACCTGGAAAACCCGGTGGGCGACCCACAGGCGTTTCTGCCGCAACTCAGTGGTCGCGTCGATATCGCCTATTGCTGCCTCGGCACCACCATCAAACAGGCCGGCTCGGAAGAGGCGTTCCGCGCGGTGGATCTGGACATGGTGGTGGCCTTCGCCAAACGTGCGCGGGAGATGGGCGCGCGGCACCTGATCGTGATCAGCGCGCTGGGCGCCGATCCGAAATCGTCGATTTTCTACAACCGGGTCAAAGGCGAGATGGAGCAGGCGTTGCGCGCGCAGGACTGGCCGCAACTGACCATCTGCCGACCATCGCTATTGCTGGGAGATCGCACCGAGCCGCGCTTGGGCGAACAACTGGCGGCGCCGTTCTCCAAACTGATTCCCGGCAAATATCGCGGCATCGAAGCCTGCCAACTGGCCCGGGCGATGTGGCGCCTGGCGTTGGAAGAACAGGATGGGGTGCGGATCGTCGAGTCGGATGAGCTGCGAAAGCTCGGCAAATAATCTATAGCGTCTGGAAGAAAGCTTTCGCGAGCAGGCTCGCTCCCACAATTGCACCGCGCTCTCCTGTGGGAGCGAGCCTGCTCGCGAATGGAGTGCGCAGCACTCCCCTACAACCCACCAGTCGCCTGAAACCCCACGCCAATCACGGTCAGCAAAGACAACGGCAACAGCAGCGTATCAAGCAACGCACTCGCCGGCAGGTCCACTCCCGGATAACTCGGCGCCTCAGCCCCGAAGCGGTCCATCGCACAGCACCCGCCATTCATCGCGTACAAATCCAGGCGTGTCCCGGAATACACCACCGGCGCCCCCGGCTTGGCGGCATCCAGCGTGCGCGCGGTGGCGCAGCCGGCCAGTTGCAGCGCCAGCGCAATCATCAACAGCTTATTCATCGCTGCTCAGATGATGCTCGCCCCAACGCGGCAGCATGTCCTGTGGAATGCCCAGCAGATTGAGAATCCGCGCCACGACGAAATCGATCAGGTCATCGATAGTCTGCGGCTGGTGATAGAAACCCGGCGAGGCCGGCAGGATGGTCACGCCCATGTTCGACAATTTGAGCATGTGCTCCAGATGAATACTCGAATACGGCGCCTCGCGCGGTACCAGAATCAACTGGCGGCGCTCCTTCAAGGTGACGTCCGCCGCGCGCTCGATCAGGTTGTTGCACGCGCCCGTGGCAATCGCCGACAAGGTACCCGTGGAACACGGCACCACCACCATCGCCGCTGGTGCGCCGGAGCCCGAAGCTACCGGCGACATCCAGTCTTCCTTGCCATACACGCGGATCTGCCCGGCGGCCGCCCCGGTGTACTCGGTGAGGAACGCTTGCATCATCTGCGGCTTGGGCGGCAGCGTGACATCGGTCTCGGTGGCCATCACCAGTTGCGCGGCCTTGGAGATCAGGAAGTGCACTTCGCGATCTTCCCGTACCAGACAGTCGAGCAGGCGCAATCCATACTGCGCGCCGGACGCGCCGGTCATCGCCAGCGTGATGCGTTCCGGGCCGCCGCTCTGGGCAAAAGTGTTCATTGCAGTGCCTCGGCGAGTTTGCCGTGCAGGCCGCCGAAGCCGCCGTTGCTCATGATCACCACGTGAGTACCGGGCTGGGCCTGGCTCTTCACGCGTTCGATGATGCCTTCCAGCGAATCGCTGACAATCGACGGCACGCTGCACAGTGCGGCAGTGGCGCCCAGATCCCAACCGAGGTTGGCCGGGGCGTACCAGATCACCTGATCGGCATCGACTACGCTGTCCGGCAGACCGTCACGGTGCGCGCCAAGCTTCATCGAGTTGGAGCGCGGCTCGATGATCGCAATCAGTGGTGCGTCGCCGATGCGCTTGCGCAAACCATCAAGGGTGGTAGCAATGGCGGTCGGGTGATGGGCGAAGTCGTCGTAGATGGTGATGCCGCGTACTTCGGCGACTTTCTCCATCCGGCGTTTGACGTTCTTGAATGCGCTCAAGCCGGCGATGCCCATCGACGGCACCACACCGACATGCCGCGCCGCAGCCAGCGCAGCCAAGGCGTTGGCGACGTTGTGCTGACCGGTCAACTCCCATTCGACCGTGCCCTGGGACACGCCTTCGAACATCACTTCGAACGCCGAGCCATCGTCCTTGAGCAACTTGACCTGCCACTGCCCGCCAGCACCGGTGGTTTGCACCGGGGTCCAGCAGCCCATTTCAATCACGCGCTGCAAGGCAGGCTCGGTGGTCGGGTGGATCACCAGACCTTCGCTCGGAATGGTCCGCACCAAATGGTGGAACTGCCGCTCGATCGCCGGCAAATCGGGGAAGATGTCAGCGTGATCGAACTCAAGGTTGTTGAGGATCGCGGTGCGCGGGCGGTAATGGACGAACTTCGAACGCTTGTCGAAGAATGCGCTGTCGTACTCGTCGGCCTCGATCACGAAAAACGGCGTCCCGCCCAGACGTGCGGATACCGAGAAATTCTGCGGCACCCCGCCGATCAGGAACCCCGGGCTCATGCCGGCGTGTTCCAGCACCCAGGCGAGCATGCTGCTGGTGGTGGTCTTGCCGTGCGTACCGGCGACCGCCAGCACCCAGCGCCCTTGCAGCACGTGATCGGCCAGCCATTGCGGGCCGGAGACGTACGGCAGGCCTTTGTTCAGCACATACTCCACCGCCGGGTTGCCGCGCGACATGGCGTTGCCGATCACCACCAGATCCGGTGCCGGATCGAGCTGGGCCGGGTCGTAGCCCTGGGTCAGCTGAATGCCCTGGGCCTCAAGCTGCGTGCTCATCGGCGGATAGACGTTGGCGTCGGAGCCGGTCACGTGATGGCCCAGCTCTTTGGCCAGAACCGCCATCGAGCCCATGAAAGTCCCGCAGATACCCAGAATATGAATGTGCATAGTTGACCTCGTAAAACATGGCCGCAGGTTAGCGTAGGGTGGGAAAAATCGCACCTTGTGTTTCGCCTTTGCCGACGCCTTCGCGAGCAGGCTCGCTCCCACAAGGTTGGCGCTGATCCTGTGGGAGCGACCTGCTCGCGAACGGTGCGGCGCGGTTTAACGGGAGATCGCGTGTTTGCGCAGCTTTCTATAGAGGGTATTACGGCTGACCCCGAGCTGCTGCGCGGTCTGGGTCATGTGCCAGCGCGTTTGCTCCAGCGCATTGAGCAACGCCAGGCGTTCGGCGTCCTCCAGCGGATGCCCGGACTCAACCGTCTTCAGCTCCAGCCTTGGCTGCGCCTGGCGAATCATCGCCGGCAAATCCTCCAGCCCGATTCGCCCTTCATCACACAATGCCGCCAATGTGCGCAGAACATTGCGCAACTGCCGAACGTTGCCCGGCCAGTTGAAGGCCAGCAACGCCTGGCGCGCCGGTTCGTCGATCACAATTGTTTCTCCGCCGGCCTCCTCGGCCAGCAGGAAATCCAGCAACTGCGATTTATCACTGCGTTCGCGCAACGCCGGTAGCGCAACTTCGAGGCCATTGAGACGGTAATACAGATCTTCGCGGAAGCTGCCGTCCGCCACGCGCTCCAGCAGATTACGGTGCGTGGCGCTGATGATCCGCACGTTGACCGCTTCCGGCTCGCCGCCAATCGGCACCACCTGCCGGTCTTCCAGCACTCGCAACAACCGGGTTTGCAGCGCCAGCGGCATGTCGCCGATTTCATCGAGGAACAACGTGCCGCCATCGGCCTGCTGCAGCTTGCCGCGCATGCCGTCCTTGCGCGCGCCGGTGAAACTGCCGCCGCGATAACCGAACAGCTCGCTCTCGATCAGGCTTTCCGGGATCGCCGCGCAATTGAGGGCGACGAAGGCTTTGTTGGCGCGCTGGCTGGCGTGATGCACAGCCTTGGCGAATGCTTCCTTGCCGGAGCCGGTTTCACCGTTGATCAGCAGCGGCACGTCGCGTTCGAATACCCGCAACGCCTTGCGGAAATCCGCTTGCAGCGCAGCGTCACCGAGGCAAATGCCCACCAGCGCTTGAGGCTTGGCCACGACCGGGGCCGGCAGGATCGGCGCCGGCTTGCGCGATTCGCCGCGCAACAAGGCAAACAGATGCCGTCCGTCGCGGGTGCGCAGCGGCCAACTGGCGCTGGCATTGGCGCTGGCCCGACCGAGCAGCTCATCCAGCGAACAATCGAAAAACGCTTCCACCGGTTTGCCGAGCAAACCACCGCGAATATGCCCGAGCAGGTTCAGCGCACTCTGGTTGACCGCACTGATCCGCCCTTCCCCGTCAAACGCCAGCAGCCCTTCGCTGAACAAGCCGACGGACTCGGCCTGCAAGTGAAAACGCAGCAGCCACTGGTTATCAAAGCAGCGCAGGAAATAGCAGCTCTCGATCATCTTCGCCGACAGGTTGACCAGCGCCATGGTGTGGAACTGGCTCTGCCGCGAGACATCGTGGCGCGCCGAGGACACGTCGAGCACCGCCAGCAGTTCGCCGTGCGGGTCGAACACCGGGCTCGCCGAGCAGGTCAGGCCGGTGTGGCGGCCGCGAAAGTGTTCGTCCTGATGGATGGTCAGTGCCTGGCGCTCGACCAGACAGGTGCCGATGCCGTTGGTGCCTTCGCAGGCTTCGCTCCAGTCGGCGCCGAGCCAGAGACCGGCGCGTTCGAAAATCTTGCGCTCGGCCGGCGCGGTGACGCAGTTGAGGATCACCCCGCGCGCGTCGGTCAGCAGCACCGCATGACCGGCGCCGGAGAGTTGTTGATGCAGGCTGCTCATTTCATTACCGGCGATCTGCAACACCTGTTGCAGGCGTTCGCGGCTTTCAAGCACGCGCCCGTGTTCGAGCACGGTGGGCGCCATGGTCAGGGCCGGATCGAGGTGATAGTCCTCAAGACAGCGCAGCCACGAGCGGGCAATCGACGGATCGGCACCGGGCCCGTGCAGGTGCGGCTTGCCCTGACTGACGGTGAGAACCTGCTGGGCATGGCGACTCAAATGGTTGTCGTGCATTTCTTATTATTCTCCCCGAGGCTCGATGGCCCAATGCTGAGGTGAGGCCCAGCATCCTCCAGCCGCCCCGGCATTGCAATGCTGGCAAGACCAGCCGGTCACTGGCTGTGCCAAAAGCGGTACAAACTGTCACCCCCTCTGTACCGAAACCATCACAGGCTGCGTCCGCCCGTCCGACACAAACCGCGCAAAGCCTTGATTTGCCTGCCCTGCACGGCAGTGGCCCGACCTTTGCTCTACGCTTATAGCAAGCGCACTTGCGCGTTTCTCTAATAAGTACAAAGCCAAGGAGAACAACATCATGCGTTACGCTCACCCCGGTACTGAAGGCGCCAAAGTCTCGTTCAAAAGCAAGTACGGTAACTACATCGGCGGCGAGTTCGTCGCACCTGTCAAAGGTCAGTACTTCACCAACACCTCGCCAGTGAATGGCCAGCCAATTGCCGAATTCCCTCGCTCCACTGCCGAAGACATCGACAAGGCACTGGACGCCGCCCACGCCGCTGCCGATGCGTGGGGCGCGACCTCTGTGCAGGCGCGCTCGCTGATCCTGCTGAAAATCGCCGACCGCATCGAACAGAACCTCGAACTGCTGGCGATCACCGAAACCTGGGACAACGGCAAAGCCATCCGCGAGACCCTCAACGCCGACATCCCGCTGGCCGCCGACCATTTCCGCTACTTCGCCGGCTGCCTGCGCGCGCAGGAAGGAAGCGCTGCCGAAATCGACGGCAACACCGTGGCCTATCACATCCATGAACCGCTGGGTGTGGTCGGGCAGATCATCCCGTGGAACTTCCCGCTGCTGATGGCCGCGTGGAAACTCGCCCCGGCACTGGCCGCCGGCAACTGCGTGGTACTCAAGCCTGCCGAGCAAACCCCGCTGGGCATCTGCGTGCTGATGGAGCTGATCGGTGATCTGCTGCCACCGGGCGTGCTCAACGTGGTGCAAGGTTTCGGCAAAGAAGCCGGCGAAGCCCTGGCCACCAGCAAACGCATCGCCAAGATCGCTTTCACCGGTTCGACCCCGGTCGGCTCGCACATCATGAAATGCGCGGCCGAGAACATCATTCCGTCCACCGTGGAACTGGGCGGCAAGTCGCCGAACATCTTCTTCGAAGACATCATGCAGGCCGAACCGACCTTCATCGAGAAGGCTGCCGAAGGTCTGGTGCTGGCATTCTTCAATCAGGGCGAAGTCTGCACCTGCCCGTCCCGCGCACTGGTACAGGAATCGATCTACGACGAATTCATGCAAGTGGTGATGAAGAAAGTCCTGCAGATCAAACGCGGCGACCCGCTGGACACCGACACCATGGTTGGCGCGCAGGCGTCCGAGCAGCAATTCGACAAGATCCTTTCGTACCTGGAAATCGCCAAGGGCGAAGGCGCCGAGCTGCTGACCGGCGGCAAGGTGGAAAAACTCGAGGGCAATCTGGCAACCGGTTATTACATCCAGCCGACCCTGCTCAAGGGCACCAACAAAATGCGCGTGTTCCAGGAAGAAATCTTCGGCCCGGTGGTGAGCATCACCACCTTCAAGGACGAAGCCGAAGCCCTGGCGATCGCCAACGACACCGAGTTCGGCCTCGGCGCCGGCCTGTGGACCCGCGACATCAACCGCGCCTACCGCATGGGCCGCGCGATCAAAGCCGGTCGTGTGTGGACCAACTGCTACCACCTGTACCCGGCGCACGCCGCGTTTGGCGGGTACAAGAAGTCCGGCGTCGGCCGTGAAACCCACAAGATGATGCTCGATCACTATCAGCAGACGAAAAACCTGCTGGTGAGCTACGACATCAATCCGTTGGGCTTCTTCTAAAACCCGGGGGCGATACAGATATTTCTGTGTCGCCCTTTCGACCGCTTTCGCGAGCAGGCTCGCTCCCACAGGGGAGTCGTGTCGCACCACATACACAGGCTCGGCACAAATCCACTGTGGGAGCGAGCCTGCTCGCGATGGCGTCCTCAATGACACAACACAAGGCCTGGCCGCTCTGGCACGGCCCTTGCGTACCCGTCATTCAGGTTTTGCACAAAAACTGCCGCTGCGTGAACAGCATCCATCCACCTCAACCACTGCACCCGAAAGTCCAACAGATCGAACAATAAAAAACAGAGAGGACTTATGACTTCCACCACACAGCTCAAACCCACACTCGGCACCCTGCACCTCTGGGGTATTGCCGTCGGACTGGTGATTTCCGGCGAATACTTCGGCTGGAGTTACGGCTGGGGCACCGCGGGCACCCTCGGATTTCTGGTCACGGCGCTGATGGTCGCGACCATGTACACCTGCTTCATCTTCAGCTTCACCGAACTGACCACCGCGATTCCCCACGCGGGCGGGCCGTTTGCCTACAGCCGCCGGGCGTTCGGCGAAAAAGGCGGACTGATCGCCGGCATCGCCACGCTGATCGAATTCGTCTTCGCCCCACCGGCGATCGCCATGGCCATCGGCGCCTACCTCAATGTGCAGTACCCGGAGCTGGATCCGAAGGTGGCAGCGGTCGGCGCGTATTTCGTGTTCATGACCCTGAACATCCTCGGCGTCAGCATTGCCGCGACTTTTGAGCTGGTGGTCACTGTGCTGGCGGTCGCCGAACTGCTGGTATTCATGGGCGTGGTCGCGCCGGGCTTCAGCTTCAGCAACTTCGTGCTCAACGGCTGGTCGGGTGCCAACGAGTTCACCCTGGGCTCGATCCCCGGAATCTTTGCCGCGATCCCGTTCGCGATCTGGTTCTTCCTCGCCATCGAAGGCGCGGCCATGGCCGCCGAAGAAGCCAAGGATCCGAAACGCACGATTCCCAAAGCTTACGTCAGCGGCATTCTGACCCTGGTGTTCCTCGCCATCGGCGTGATGGTGATGGCCGGCGGCGTCGGCGACTGGCGTCAACTGTCGAACATCAATGATCCGCTGCCACAGGCAATGAAAGCGGTGGTCGGCAACAATTCATCTTGGATGCACATGTTGGTGTGGATTGGCCTGTTCGGCCTGGTGGCGAGTTTCCACGGGATCATCCTCGGCTACTCGCGACAGTTCTTCGCCCTCGCCCGCGCCGGTTATCTGCCGAAAAGCCTGGCCAAACTGTCGCGCTTCCAGACCCCGCATCGGGCGATTCTGGCTGGTGGTGTGATTGGTATCGCGGCGATTTACAGCGATGGACTGGTCAATCTGCAAGGCATGACCCTGACTGCTGCGATGATCACCATGTCGGTGTTCGGCGCAATCGTGATGTACATCATCAGCATGCTCAGCCTGTTCAAACTGCGCAAAACCGAACCGAACCTGGAGCGCACCTTCCGCGCCCCGGGCTATCCGGTGGTGCCGGCCATTGCGCTGTTTCTGGCGGTGGTGTGCCTGATCGCGATGGCGTGGTTCAACACGCTGATCGGTTGTGTGTTCCTGGGCTTTATGGCCGCCGGCTACCTGTATTTCCAGCTGACCGCCAAGCAACGCTCAGAAGCGCCGGCAGACGCTATGCTCGAAGGTATCTAGTTGCACCGGCACCGGGCCTGTCGCCCGGTGCCCGCTATATAGAAGTGCATGAAGATCCAATGTGGGAGCGGGCTTGCTCGCGAAGGCGTCGTCTCATCCAACAACGATGTCGTCTGACACGACGCTTTCGCGAGCAAGCCCGCTCCCACAGGGAGACCGAGTTACCCACAGAATCAGGAGGACACCGCCCCATGGCCGCATTTGCCCATTCCGTCGGCGCCCAGACCTACCGCTTCGACAGCCTCAAGGACGTCATGGCCAAGGCCAGCCCGGCGCGCTCCGGTGACTTTCTGGCCGGCGTTGCTGCGCTCAATGACGGCGAACGCGTGGCCGCGCAAATGGCGCTGGCCGACATCCCGCTCACGCATTTTCTGCAGGAAGCGCTGATTCCCTACGAAGCCGATGAAGTCACCCGACTGATCATCGACACCCACGACAAACAAGCCTTCGCCGTGGTCAGCCACCTCACCGTCGGTGGTTTCCGCGACTGGCTGCTCAGCGACGCCGCTGACGAAACCAGCCTGCGCGCCCTCGCCCCCGGACTGACCCCGGAAATGGTCGCCGCCGTGTCGAAAATCATGCGCGTGCAGGATCTGGTGCTGGTGGCGCAGAAGATCCGCGTGGTCACAAAATTTCGCGGCACCCTCGGCCTGCGCGGGCGCTTGTCGACCCGGCTGCAACCGAACCATCCGACCGACGAACCCTCCGGCATCGCCGCGAGCATTCTCGACGGTCTGCTGTACGGCAATGGCGACGCGATGATCGGGATCAACCCGGCCACCGACAGCATCGCCTCGATCTGCGCGATGCTGGAGATGCTCGACGCGATCATCCAGCGCTACGACATCCCGACCCAGGCTTGCGTGCTGACCCACGTCACCACCTCGATCGAGGCGATCAACCGGGGGGTGCCGCTGGATCTGGTGTTCCAGTCGATTGCCGGCACTGAAGCGGCCAACGCCAGTTTCGGCATCAACCTCAACGTATTGCAGGAAGGCTATGACGCGGGGCTGAGCCTGAAGCGCGGCACTCTGGGGCAGAACCTGATGTATTTTGAAACAGGGCAAGGCAGCGCCTTGTCGGCCAACGCCCACCACGGTGTCGATCAACAGACCTGCGAGACAAGAGCCTACGCCGTGGCGCGACACTTCAAGCCGTTTTTGGTGAACACCGTCGTAGGATTTATCGGCCCGGAATACCTCTACAACGGCAAACAGATCATCCGCGCCGGCCTCGAAGACCATTTCTGCGGCAAGTTGCTCGGCGTGCCGATGGGTTGCGACATCTGCTACACCAACCACGCCGAAGCCGATCAGGACGACATGGACACCCTGCTGACCCTGCTCGGTGTGGCCGGGATCAACTTCATCATGGGCATCCCCGGCTCCGACGACATCATGCTCAACTACCAGACCACCTCGTTTCACGACGCGCTCTACGCGCGCCAGACCCTGGGCCTGAAACCGGCGCCGGAGTTCGAACAGTGGCTGGCGAACATGGGCATTTTCACCCAGGCGGACGGCAAGGTTCGCTTTGGCAACAACCTGCCGCCGGCCTTCCGCCAGGCGCTGGCGCAACTGGGATGAGTGTTATGGAAAAACCGCCTGTCGACCCGCAAAACCCATGGCTGGAACTGCGCCGCCTGACCCCGGCGCGCATCGCCCTCGGCCGCACCGGCACCAGCCTGCCGACCAGCGCCCAGCTGGATTTCCAGTTCGCCCACGCTCAGGCACGGGATGCGGTGCATCTGCCGTTCGACCACGCCGGGCTCAGCGCGCAACTGAGCGAGCGCGGGCGCGAGACCTTGTTGCTTCACAGCGCCGCGACTGATCGCAACAGCTACCTGCAACGCCCGGATCTGGGGCGCAAGCTCAGCGACGCCTCGGCGCAGTCCCTGCGGGATTACGCAGAGGCGCACCCCGGCGGGGTCGATCTGGCGATTGTGGTGGCGGACGGTCTGTCGGCACTGGCGGTGCATCGGCATACCCTGCCGTTTCTGACCCGCCTGGAGGAGCAGATGAGCGCCGACGGCTGGTCGCTTGCCCCGGTAGTGCTGGTGGAACAGGGTCGCGTCGCCATCGGTGACGAGATCGGCCAGTTGCTGGGTGCAAAAATGGTCGTCATGCTGATCGGAGAGCGTCCGGGCCTCAGCTCGCCCGACAGCCTCGGTTTATATTTCACCTACAATCCAAAAGTCGGGCTGACCGATGCCTACCGCAATTGCATCTCCAACGTGCGGCTTGAGGGCTTGAGCTACGGCATGGCGGCGCATCGCTTGCTGTATCTGATGCGCGAAGCCTGCCGGCGGCAGCTGTCGGGGGTCAATCTGAAGGACGAAGCACAGGTGCAGACGCTGGAGTCGGACGCCGGTGCGGACATGAAGGGAAATTTCCTGCTTGATCCGCCCACAACCTGAACCGTTTCCGCATTGCGTTTCTGCGCTGCTTTCAGGCAGGATCGACGCACGGCCGCAGGGTTTCCCATCGCCGTCAGAGCAGTTGAAGACAGCCACTTGAAGACGAGACCTATCATGCGGATTATTCAAGCGACCCTCGAACACCTGGATTTGTTGACCCCGTTGTTCGTCAAATATCGCGAGTTCTACGGTTCCCTGCCCTACCCGGATTCCTCCCGCGCGTTTCTCGAAAAACGCCTGCGTCGCAAGGAGTCGGTGATTTATCTGGCCCTGGCCGATGATGACGACAAGAAGCTCATGGGTTTCTGCCAGCTGTATCCAAGCTTTTCCTCGCTGTCGCTCAAGCGCGTGTGGATCCTCAACGACATCTATGTCGCCGAAGACGCCCGCCGCCAACTGGTGGCCGACAACCTGATCCGCACCGCTAAGAAAATGGCCAAGGAAACCCAGGCCGTGCGCATGCGCGTTTCCACCAGCAGCAACAACGAGGTGGCGCAGAAAACCTACGAATCCATTGGCTTCAAGGAAGACACCGAGTTCAAGAACTACGTGCTGCCGATCAGCGACGAGCTCTGAAATCAAAAGATCGCAGCCTTCGGCAGAACGCATTCCAATGCAGGAGCTGCCGAAGGCTGCGATCTTTTGATCTTTTATCAAACCCGAAGTCTGCCTGACATTTGTTCACACCCCGACATCCCTCGCTACAAAACCAACGCGCTTTTCACCTCTCAGACCGTATAATCCCGAGCTTTCCGGCTTGTAAGAAAAACTACACCCCGCTGTAGGCTTACACCCGAATCATCCGCACAGGCCTGCCGAGTCGGGCCGTCACCACAGGTGCCCCCATGGATTTCAACCCGCTCGACCTTATCCTGCATCTCGATGTGTACCTCGATTTGCTGGTGACCAACTACGGGCCGTGGATCTACGCGATTCTGTTCGCTGTCATCTTCTGTGAAACCGGTCTGGTGGTGATGCCGTTCCTGCCGGGTGATTCGCTGTTGTTCATCGCCGGTGCCGTGGCGGCGGGCGGTGGCATGGATCCGGTGCTGTTGGGCGGACTGCTGATGCTCGCGGCGATTCTCGGCGACAGCACCAACTATGTGATCGGCCGAACGGCGGGCGAAAAACTCTTCAGCAACCCGAATTCGAAAATCTTCCGTCGCGATTACCTGCAAAAAACCCACGATTTCTACGACAAGCACGGCGGCAAAACCGTGACCCTGGCGCGCTTCCTGCCGATCATCCGCACGTTTGCCCCGTTCGTCGCCGGCGTCGGGAAAATGCCCTACCCGCGTTTCTTCGCGTTCAGCGTGTTCGGCACCATCCTCTGGGTCGGCGGCCTGGTGACCCTGGGTTACTTCTTCGGCAACGTGCCGTTCATCAAGAAGAACCTGTCGTTGCTGGTGGTTGGCATCATCCTGCTGTCGCTGGTGCCGATGATCATCGGCGTGGTGCGCAGCCGTTTCGGCGGCTCCAGCTCCAAAGCCGAAACCCACTGATCCGATGTGGTCACTGAGCGCCTGGCGTCGCCGGCGCATTCTGGCCAGGCACCCGATTGCCGACGACCTGTGGCAACGGGTGCGCCATCACCTGAGCTTTCTCGACGGCGTCAGCGCCGCCGAAGACCAATGGTTGCGTGAAGCCAGCGTGCTGTTTCTCGAAGAAAAACACCTGACCGCCCTGCCCGGTGTCGAACTGCATCAGGAACAACGCCTGCTGCTCGCCGCCCAGGCCCAGTTGCCGTTGCTCAATCTGGGCGATTTGAACTGGTATCAGGGTTTCCACGAAATCGTCCTCTACCCCGACGACTTCCTCAGCCCGCAACGGCATCGCGATGCCAGCGGCGTCGAGCACGAGTGGGACGGCGAGCACAGCGGCGAAGCCTGGCAACAGGGGCCGATCATCCTCGCCTGGCCGGGGGTGATGGCCAGTGGTGGCTGGGAAGGTTACAACCTGGTGATCCACGAACTGGCGCACAAACTCGACATGCTCAACGGCGACGCCAACGGCCTGCCGCCGCTGCACGCCGACATGCGCGTCAGCGACTGGGCCGAGGTCATGCAACACGCCTACGATGACCTCAACCGCCAGCTCGACCGCAACCCCGACGCCGAAACCGCCATCGACCCGTACGCCGCGGAAAACCCGGCGGAGTTCTTTGCGGTCACCAGCGAATACTTCTTCAGCGCCCCGGATCTGCTGCACGCGGCTTATCCACAGGTCTACTTGCAACTGCAGCTTTTCTACCGGCAGGATCCGTTGGGCAGGCTGCGGCAACTTCAGGCCACAGACCCGGTCTATCAGGCGCACGCGTAAGCGCTGCACGACTTCTGGTACGTGGCGTCGGCGTAGGAATGTGCCTATAATCGCCGCCACTTTTTGGTCAATCCGGCCAAGTGTTTTTTGGTCAACTACGGGGGCAACGCCCAATGAGCTACAGCAAGATTCCGGCTGGCAAAGACCTGCCGAACGACATCTACGTCGCGATCGAGATCCCGGCCAACCACGCGCCGATCAAATACGAAATCGACAAAGACAGCGATTGCCTGTTCGTTGACCGTTTCATGGCCACCCCAATGTTCTACCCGGCCAACTACGGTTACATCCCGAACACCCTGGCTGACGACGGTGATCCCCTCGACGTGCTGGTTGTGACCCCTTACCCGGTTGCTCCAGGCTCGGTGATCCGCGCGCGTCCAGTCGGCATCCTGAACATGACCGACGACGGCGGCGGCGATGCCAAAGTCATCGCAGTCCCACACGACAAGCTGTCCCAGCTGTACGTCGACGTGAAGGAATACACCGACCTGCCACCACTGCTGATCCAGCAGATCGAGCACTTCTTCGCGAACTACAAAGATCTCGAAAAAGGCAAGTGGGTCAAGATCGAAGGCTGGGCTGGCGCTGATGCCGCTCGCGACGCGATCACCAAGTCGGTTGCTGCCTACAAGGGCTAAGCGCCGGCTGGCTGCATGACGTTTGAAGAAAACCCCGGTTGATCCGGGGTTTTTTGTGCCTGAAAAACGCCGCTTTAAACAGTGTGTTTATCGCGGACTACAGAAAAGTTTCGAAGTGAGTGATTTCCCACAAGCACGTCTTACATCCAGTCGCAAAATACAGGCTTTTTTTGAACAGCCGGTTTATTCAAACCGCTCTGGCACGGCCGTAGACTCGGTGTTTATGAGAAAGAACACTAGCGGTCCAAGATTCAAGGCACTCCTGGAAGCAGCGAACATCACCACCACGGGATTCGCAAAGTTCTGGGGCACGGAAGCCCAAAACATTCATAACTGGTACACCCGGGGCGTCCCGGCGTATCGCATGGAGGAAGTCTCACGCCTGCTCTCGGTCAACAGCGAGTGGCTGAAAACCGGCGAAGGCAGCAAAGAGTCACCCCGCCTGCAAACGCCCGCCAGCAACGGCGACACCTTTGACGCGCAGTCCGTCAACGGTGTCTATTCCATCATCAACCCTAACGACATCGAACTGCCGTTTTTCAAGGAAACACCGCTCAGCGCCGGCGCCGACAAAACCCACGTCATCCTCGACCCCGAGCAGACCGTCCGCCTGCCCCGGGCCCATCTCGCCCAACTGGAAATCCGCCCAAGCGACGCCATCTGCGCGCACATGATCGGCAACAGCATGGCCGAGCGCATCGAAGACGGCTCCATCGTCGGCATCGACCGCGGCCTGACCCAGGTGGTCGACGGCGAAATCTACGCCATCGAACACGACGGCATGCTGCGCATCAAATACCTGCACCGCATGCCCGGCAACGCCCTGCGCCTGCGCAGCCACAACAGCGCCGAATACCCGGACGAAATCTTCCGCGCAGCGCAGATCGATGAGCAGCGGATCCATATTCTGGGCTGGGTATTCTGGTGGTCGACCCTGGGCAAACGCCGGCCGGTGGTACCGTTTCTCTGATCGGATACGGATCTTCAACCCTGCACCAAACCCTGTGGGAGCGAGCCTGCTCGCGAAGAGGCCCCGAAAATCAGTACAAATTACGAATTTTGCCCCCCGCAGTGGCTCTATTCCGCAGTTGAGGCTGGGAATCCCCAACAAAACTCAGTATCCTGCGCCCCACATTTGCGCATCGACCCGCTCCCGCGGCTCAGATGACGCCTGACGCGGCAGACCAACGTCTGACCAAGTCCCACAGCCGGACGCAGATCCGGGTGTACGTTTTGAAGGCTGACGCGGTTTACCAAAAATAAACCAAGCCAGTCCCCGAGAAGCCGGCCACAAGCCGGCTTTTTAATGCCTGAAAGAAAACCAGGCCTACCGTCGAAACCTGAATTTCCACTTGTCGAGGACGAAGCCCCTTGATACCGTAACGACAAACGTCATTACAGGTATCGCATCATGGCCTCCATCAACATCCGCATTGATGATGAGCTGAAACAACGCTCCTTTGCCGAGCTGGAAAAGCTCGGCGTCACACCTTCGGAGCTTCTGCGCCAGACGCTTCAATACGTCGCTGAGCGGGGCAAACTGCCCTTCAAAACCGCGCTCATCAGCCAAGAGGATGAAGCTCTCATCGCTGTAGTCAGCGAACGTCTCGCGTCACCTCAACGAATCAAGGTAAGTCTGGATGACATATAGCCTTGAATTCGATCGTCGTGCGTTAAAAGAGTGGAATAAACTGGGCGATACAATTCGCCAACAGTTCAAAAAGAAGCTCTCTGAAGTGTTAGAGAATCCTCGAGTAGAAGCCAATCGACTTCGCGAGCTGCCGGATTGCTACAAAGTGAAGCTAAAAAGCGCTGGATATCGCTTGATCTACCAGGTGCTTGATCATGAGATCGTGGTGTTTGTAGTCGCTATCGGGAAGCGTGAGCGAGAGGCTGCTTACGAGGCCGCAATGGATCGATTGGAGCCTGAATGCTAATTACCCCACTGTCGGCGCACTGAATTTGTGCAGCAAGCCACTGCACAAATTTGATTCCCCCTCACCCTTGGTGCACCTCGGCAACCCAACGCTTGCCACCCCACCCCCTACATTGCTAAATCCCGCCCAACACCCACACCCTCTGTTTTTTCCCGCATGCCCGCCATCGGCCGGATTCCGGTATTGAGTCTCACGGGAATCCGTGAAATGGCCCTGTATATCCCACGCTGGTGGGCCCTGCGCCTTCAATTGCAGGGTCGATGGTCTGGCTGACGCTGTGTCTGATTCCCGCCTTTTATGACTCGATGCCGAACCGAGTGCTGGTCTACTCGCTGCTGGCATTCGCTTAGGGCGTGCTGACGACGCTTGAGCTGTGGCGCAGTCGCAACACGTTGCGACATCGCGTTCATTCCCGCGCTGGTGCTGACAGTTCAGCATTGACCTGGCGACCACTCGCG
Source organism: Pseudomonas sp. G3-39 (assembly GCF_054790485.1). Classification (NCBI taxonomy): domain Bacteria; kingdom Pseudomonadati; phylum Pseudomonadota; class Gammaproteobacteria; order Pseudomonadales; family Pseudomonadaceae; genus Pseudomonas; species Pseudomonas sp. G3-39. The sequence continues at coordinate 5,208,181 of NZ_CP186497.1, forward strand.
AGTCCGGCTACGACCTGTCACGCCTGCTCTCGGAGGCCGATCAGGCGCTAAAGACCAGGGAAGAAACCGCGTACAAACCCTGCGTTCTTTATACCTGAGCCTTTCGTAAGACTAACCGGGCAGTGCCCGCCGGTCAGGCATCGCAATAAGCCATTAGTACATCCGCCCTAATTGCCCCGCGCCCAACCTCACCACTAAATTTCCATTCTGTTTTTGTGCATTACAAAAGCGCCAAGGAATGGAGCAACACCATGTCGTCGTTTTTCAAACTCAATCAATTCGCTGTTCTACTGACCGCACTCCTGACCGCTACCACTTCAGCCTTGGCGGACGAGCCGAAGCTTGTTGGTGACTGGTGGATCATTTACGGCAACGGTGTTCCCCACAAGAACATCATGTATGTCGCCGACAGCACTTCAGTCGTGCCGTCGAAACACACCAAAGGCGCCAAGTTGGTGGCCGTAACGCTGGTGTATGAGGAACCCGGCAAACCGATGATCGATGCCTATAACCTCGAAGTTCAGTGTTCAACGAACAAGGTCCGAATTCTCAACGGCCAGTCCGTAGATCGCATCGCCTACATGATGCGCAACCTGAAAGTTAATGACCAATGGCAGCAGCCGAAGGAGTTCTGGGTGCAGCGCACCAGCGAGTTCGTTTGCTCACCGGCCAAAAAGGACATGATCGCGTTGGGCAAGATGGAGTACCTGCAGATGATTCAGGGTCTGCAGCAGATGTTCTTCAAGCTGGCGCCGATTCAGGAGAAAGGCCAGATGATGGACAACCTCGACTCGATCCTGGGCAACAAGTAAGCGGCGGGAATTACGATGAACCCATGGACTAAAACGTTATTGGCGCTGCTGATAACGCCCGCCGTTTTGCTGATCAATGGCTGCCACTTGATTGCCCAGTCGCGCTGGGAAGGACGCGATGTTCAGGAAGCGCTCGATCTGTTCGGCAAACCTGACTCGATGAAAAAACAGACCGGGGCCAACGGCGAGAATCTGGCTGTGCTCACCTGGTACAAATCGTCCAGTTGGACCACCACGGAAGCGGCCGGTACTTCAATGAATCACACCGGTAACGGCATGGTTTACACCGAGTACTACGAGACGGTCGGTCACAGTTCCGATTGCAAACTTGAAGCCACCGTCAACAAGGCGAAAAAGATCGTGCTGTTCAGAATCGAAGACGGAAAGATCATCCACGGCAAGTGCATCAACGTGCCGTTCGTGCCTGGTTATATTCCGCCTGGTTTCTAGTGCAACCCTGAGCAGGCTGCTGCTCAGGGATAGCTGAACGACTTCACCAGCGTCAGTTCACCCACCGCCCGCATCGGCACCACAAACGTCTCCATTTTCTCGCTTGGCGTGCCTTCCTCGGTAATCACCGTCACCTGCGCCGTGGTCAGCGGCTGCACCGCCTCCTCCCCGCCTTCATCATCCCCCCGATAACCTCCGCCGAAGTAGTTCACATACACCAGATATTGGCCCTTGATCGGCGCCGGCATGGCGAAGATTTCCGGGCCATAGCCGGTGGTGACGTCGACGTCGAGCGCGGCGCCGTTGGGTGCGACGCGGTCGCCGTACCAGATGTGCGCGCCGTCGGGGGTGATCAGGTGCAGGTCGAGGTCGGTGCCGTCGCTGTCCCAAGAGAGCAGCACGCGCAGTTTGGCCGGGGTGGCGCCGCCGCTGGCGTTGAGGAACTGGGTGCGGTGGCGTTGCTGGCCGTCGGGGCTGCGCACTTCGACGCTGTTGCTGCCATTAGGGAAGGAGAACGGGCGGTCGAAGCGGCCGCTGTCGTCGATTTTCAGCGGCATGCTGACCCCGTTGACGATCAGCCGGCCGGGTTCCCTGCTCTTGGGGGTGGCTTTGATTTCACCGCTGATGCGCGCGGTGTTGGCCTGGCCGACCGGGGTGTTGACCGAAGAGGCCGGGTAGTTGACGGTCTGGCGGAAGTTCTCGCCTTCGCCCTCGGGCGCGCCGGTGCGCCAGCCGCCGACCGGGGTGTCGAGTTTGACGCTGTCAGCGGCCATTGCCATCGGCCATGCATTGAACGCGCAGAGCAACAGCAAGACCTGTGGATAACGGAGTGTCATGGTCTATTCCAGCAAGAGGTGACGGGCGAGCCCTTCGATGTAGGTTTCATCCTGGCCGTTGGGATGTGCTTCAAAGGCCAGGTGCAGGTATTCATGAGTCAGGTCGAGGCGATCCTGCAGCGTGAGCACGCCGCGCACGTAAATGCGCTGGCGTTCGCGATCGACAAACGGGCGGCCGAACGCCAGTTTGCACACGGCGAACGAGCTGACTTCGTTGTAGCCGGTTTCGCTTTCCAGCGTCGGACGCCAGCCGCGACGCTGCTTTTGCAGCCAGTCCTGTGCGGCGGGCAGTGCTTCGCAGGAAGCAACTGGGTTGTCCCAACGGCTGAGGCTCGCGCGCGGATAGGCGTGCAGCAGAATCGCGTCGTAGCGCTGGCCGGCGTTGGCCTGCTCGACGGCCTGTTGCCAGGCGAGTTTGTCCGGGCCGGGCTGGTCGGAGTGATAGGTGACGGTGCTGCCGGCCAGCACCAGATCCGCGGTCCATGCGGCGATGTTGCGCGACTCGGCGGAGGCCGGACGCGGAGCGACGCGCTGACGGTTGCTGCTGTCGTCGATGCTCAGGCAATCGCCGTTGCGCGTGGCGTTTTGCAACAGATAGGTGCGGATCGCCACGGCCAGCGCTTTGGCGGCTTCGGCGGGTTCGGGTTTGGCTTCGCGTTCAAGGACGCGGGCGACGTATTCTTCGCGATCAAGTCTGGCGACCAGTTTGTCGTCGAGCAGAAAAAGTTCGCCGGCGCTGTGGATATCCAGCGCGTTACCGTTGGCGAATTCGACGCGGTAATCGCCCTGCAATGGGCCCGAAGTCACCACCCGATCACCGGCCAGAACCCGGGAAACGGGATAACGCGAAAACAGACCGACCTCAACGCAACGCCCTGCTTCCGCCGGCCACGAAGAAGGCAGCACCGTCGCCAGCGCCTGACCGTAATGGCGCAAAACCATCTGACTGGTACCACGCCCACTGGCCCAGATCGGCGAGCCGTCCGCCGTCCAACCGGCGAAACCGCCCTGCCGCGATTGCGGATCCTGATCGCCGAGCCAGCTCCAGGTCTTAACCCGCAGGCGACCACCCAGTTCGCCGACGACATTGCCGTCCGCCGCATTCAGCACGACGTCGAGCAACACGCGGCGCATCTGCTCCTGCGCTGGCAGCACCGACAACACCTTCAGCAAGTCCGTCACGGAAACCCGAGTAGCCGGTTGCACGGTCGGCAAATCCAGCAACCACGACGGCGCCTGCCGCGCCTGCCAATAGGTGCGCCAATCGGCGGCAGTAATGCCCAATCTCGCCGGCTCAAAGTACAAGCCGCAGGATTTGACCAACGCCTGATCGCGCTCGATCTTGCCGCCCGCCGAGCAGCAATAAACCTCTTCCTTCGACTGTCCGCGACATTCATACGCCGGCTCGCGCGCACCGGTATCCACCAGCCACGCGTAGACGAACAATTTCCACAGGCTGCCCAGCGGGGTATCCAGCGTCAACGGCAAGGGCTCGCGGGCGGTCAGTTGCGTGTGATTCAACGACAGCAACTCGCCCTTGTACGCCAGCCGCAGCGGCTCATCCTGCGCCGTCGCCAGCGCAGGAATCACACACATCAGCAGCCACAGCAGCGGCCGGTTCATGTCAGTTAACCGTGACCTGACCGAGGGCGGCTTTCGCTTCCCGGGCCTGATGCTGCGGCGCGTAGACCTGAGTGAAGCGCACCGGCGGCAGGTTGAACTGACCCTTCTGCGAGAAGCGCACCAGATGGCGCAGACGCAATTCGCCGCTCAGCGCATCCACCGGCACCGCGTAGGCCAATTGCCCCGGTTCGAAGCGCGCCTTTTCCAGCGCGGTCGGTTCGGTGCCGTCCTTGCCTTGCAACTTGATGCCCCAGGTGGTGCGCTCGACATCGGCGCCCGGTGGCAGCGGCACTTCGAGCATGCCGTAGCGCAGCGGTTTCGGCGCCTTGCTGGTGAGGATCACTTCATCCAGGTACAGGCTGTCGCTGGACAGCGGCTTGTTGCCGACCGGCTCCAGTTTGAAGGTGAACGCTTCGTCACCCGGCACCAGTCGCGACAGGCGCCGGGTGATGGTCACGGCCATTGGATCGACGGCCGGTTGCTGGGTCTGGAAGCTCAACGCTGCCCGCAGCGGACGCTCCTGAGTGCCGGACACCGACAACACGCTCGGCACCGGCGTCGCACCCTGCCAGGTCCAGAACATCTCACCGGTTGCGCCGTAGTTTTTCTTCCAGCCTTCACCCGGCAGCAGCGCGATGGTCGGCGAGGCCTGAGCGATGCTGCGTTGCAACCAGCTCAGCGCCAGGGCGCGTTCGAGGGTCGATTGCTGTGGCAACAGACGTTGCAACAACGCCGTCGCCCGCGCCTGATCAAACGGTTGCAAAGACAGGTTCAGCGCTTCGGCAAACGGCTGCGAACTGACCGCCAGACGCTGTTGCGCCGCGCCAACCTGACGGTTGAATGCGTCCGGCAACGCGACTTTCGATTGCGTGGCCAGCGCCGCGGTCAACACCCGCGCCGCCGCCAGCCCGAGCGCCGAATCCGGGTCGCTCATCACCAGGCTGTCTTCACCATCGCCCATCAGGTTTTCGGCATTGCCCTCACCGGCCTTGGCCAGATCGTCCATCAAACCGCTGAGCAGGGTATTCACCGGCAGGTGCATCTGCTTGGCGAACGACAGAATCAGTGCCCGCTGCAGCAGCGGCGTGTTCGGCGCTTGCTTGGCGTAGACCTCCAGCACTCGCTGCCAGTGCTCCGGTGGCAAGGTCAGTTCCAGCACCTGACTGGCGTTCCAGTCGGCGTAGTAGGCGTAAGCGGTGAGGAACGCGTCCGGCTCGCCGTCGAAGCCCCACCAGGTGAAGCTCGCCGACGGCCCGGCCATTTGCACCAGACGCAGACGGCTGTTCTGCATGATCAGGCGCAGGCGATCGCGGATCTGCGGGCTCGACGCCAGCGACGGATAAGCGATGCTCAGCGGCAGCAAACGGCTGGCCGTCTGCTCGACGCCGCCGTACGGGTAGCTCAGCAAATCATCGAGGGCGGAACGGAACAGCGCTTGCGGACTGTCATCCAGACGCAGACGAATGTCGGTGGCGTCGGCCGGCAGGCTCAACGGGGTGTCGCCGCTGGCCACGTCGAGGCTCTGGGTTTGCGTGACTTGCCAGCCGTCACCGGTCGCGCTCAGGCGCACGGCGAGGGCGTCAGCGGTTTTGCCGTCCTGCACCAGCTCGGCGGTCCACTCACCCGAGGCCAGGGCGAACGCTGGCAGCGGCACGTAGTTGATGCCGTTGTTCAGGGTTACCGGCAGGCGTTGTTCGGCGCCAGCGTAATGCGTGACCAGCTCAGCCTTGACCGGTTTTTCGGCTTGGCTGAAGGCGAACACACCGAGCTGTGGCTGATCGCCCTTGCGGAATTTGCTCGGCCCGCTCCACTTCAGATACAGCGGTTTTTCCGAGCGAACGAACTGCTTCTTCTGCCCGACCTGGCCGTCGTCGGCGATGGCCCGGGCGGTGATGCGCCAGCGGGTCAGCGAGTCCGGCATCTTGAAGGTGAAGCGGGTTTTGCCGTCGGCACCGGTCAGCAATTCCGGTTGCCATGCGGCGGTGTCGACGTCTTCGCGACGCGGACGCTCCAGCACTTTCACCCCACGTTCGCTGCGGTTGGCCTTGCCCGGCGCGCCGGGGCTGCCCGGCAACGCCACGTCGTAACTGATGAACGACAGGCTGGCGCTGGTGCGCACATTATTGCGACGCGGGTGGTAGAAGAACTGGTCGATGGTCGGCGCGACTTCCGGTTGCAGCGCGTAGACCATTTCATCGACAACACTCACCGTCAGATGCGCCGGAACTGCTTTACCGGCGAACTGCGTAGTCAGGTCGACGGTCACCGTGTCGCCCGGCAGATACACCTGTTTGTCGGTGCTGATCGCCACGTCGATTTGCGGGGCAATCACTTTGATCCCGGCGTTCTGGAAGCTGTACTGCCCGCCCTTGGTGTAGAGCACCGAGAAGGTCAGGTTCGGCGCGAAGTTGTCCTTCACCGGAATCCGCGCGCGGTATTGGGTGTCGCTGAGTTTTTCCAGCTTCAGCCAGTCGCCGCCCTTGGCCAGCAGCGCGGTGGCCTCGACCTTATCGCGCTCCAGCGACAGCAGTGCATCGCTGACCGGCTCAGGGAAGGTGATCAGTGCCAGCGCTTCATCGCCGGCCTTGTACTCGGGCTTGTCGAGGACGATTTCCACAGTGCCCGGCACCGCTTTGACACCGTCGCCGGTGACCGAATGGCCGGTGGCGCCGAGGACGCGACCGTGTTGATCTTTCAGCGTCAGGTTGTAAGTACCCGGACGTTCAAAGGCCAGACTAAAGCCTTTGTCAGTCGCCGCGAGTTTGCCTTCGCCAGTGCTCTGGTCTTCCAGACGCACCCAGCTGTAGCTGCTTGGGGTCACGGCTTTGCTCTGCTCGCTGCCGCCCTCGTTGGCGTAGCTGAACGCGACTTTGTCTTTGACTGCGCTGAAACGTTGCGGCGCGCTCAGGCGGAAGCTCGCGGCGCCACGGTCGATGAGGATTTCCTTGGTGGTCTTGACCCGATACGCCGCGCCATCGCTGGCAAATACGGTGAGCATGTAGCGGCTCGGTTTGTCGGCGGCCGGCAGGTCGAGGGTCGCGTTGCCCTTGCTGTCGGTGGTCAGTTCGGTGCTGGTCAATTCCACCGGGAATTGCCCGAGGTATTGCAGCTCATTGTCGACCATCGACAGTTGCTGGGCACGCAGGCTCAGGCTCAGTTTGGCGTTGGTCACCGGTTTGCCGTCCGGGTACAGCAGCACCAGACTGCCCTTCACCGGCTCGCCGGTGCGGTAATCCTGCTTGGCCAGGTTCAGCGAAATTTCGAAGTGCGGCTTGATGTACTCGGCCACGCGGAAGGCGCTGCTGTAGGCCTGATCCTTGTAGTTGAAGCGGATCTCGTAACCACCGGCCACAGCGTTGTCCGGCAACTGGAACCGGCCCTGGGTACCAGCCTTGGAATCGAGTTTCAGGTCGAGGCGTTGCAGCTCGGTGCCGGTGGCATCAAGCACACTGACGTTGACGTCAGCAGCGCCCGGCAGCACCGAATCCCGCGCATTCTTGAACTCGCGACCGACGATTTTCAGCGACACCCAATCCCCCGGGCGATACAGCGGTCGGTCGGTGAACGCATAGAGTTTGGTGTCGTAGATTTCGCTGTCGTAATAGAAGTTTTCCGAGACGAACACCCCGCCCTCTTCGTCCTCGCCAATGACGAACGAACGCTCGGGGCTGACGTGTTTCAGGCGCAGCAAACCATCGGCATCAGTGGCACCGCTGCTCATCACGCCGAGGCCGTCAGTCCACAGCACATTGACCTTCGGCACCGAACTGCCTTCGTGTTTGCGTGCGGCCCAGACCAGCAATTCATCACCGGCAATCTTGCTCACCGCCACGGTGTTGGAGACGAAAACCATGGTGGTCGCGCGGTACTTGCCGATCAGCGCTTCGACCAGATACAGGCCCGGTTTCAGCTTGCCCAGCGGGATGTACACGTTACCCGGTGCAACGCTGACGAACTCGCTGGAAGACCCGGCCAGATTGACCCCGGCCGGCGGCTGGATCGGTTTGGCCTGCCACAGCGGATAACGGAACTGGCTGACCACCGGCAGACCCGGAATCAGCGCGAATTGCGGCTGCGCGTCGTACGGGGTTGGCGCGGCGATGGCGTTGCCCATCTTCAGTTCCGGTACTTCCTCGGTGACCTGCTTGCGCGACTCGTAGGAGAACGCGCGCTGCATCACCCGCCGCGATTTGCGGTACCAGTTGTCCCACAGGTACGCGAGGGTGTTGGACAAGCCCTCGCCCTTGAACTGACCGTCGCTGACCACGCGGTGCAGGTTCTTCTGACGTTTGAGGAAATCCAGCGGCTTGTCGATGTGGTATACGCGGATGTCGGCGCCGCCATAGGGTTCCATACGAAAGCGGCGGTAGTCGCGGCCCGGCGCTTCGAGACGAACCATCGCCTGTTCGTCGGCGGCGAAACTGCTGTCGGCCAGCAGGAAGAAGCTTTCACCGGCGACCGGCGTGTAGCCGCTCGGTTCCACCGAGTCTTCAGCGTTGACGGTCGCCAATGGCAGCAACAGCGCCAGCAGCAGAGGAATTCGAGCGCAGAGTCGCAACATGCGGGCACCGGTCATTGGGAGAGAAAGTTCAGTCGATAGACGCCGATGAAGTTGGGGTTGGCTGCGTCGGGTATCCATCGGGTGTCCTTCCATGTCATGAGTTGCTGCAGGCTTGCCGAACGCATGCCGTTGTCAGTGGGGGTGGTCGTGCCGGTGTGATAGGCGATGTAGCGGCCCATCCAGATCATCAGGTGCTGGTCGTCGCCCTGATCGAAAAACATCAGGTCACCGGGGCGTGCCTGGGACACGTCGCGGCTGACCAGATGGCTGTTGAACTGAATCAGTTTGATCGCGTTGACGTACGGCCCGACCTTGCCACCGCCCTGCTGCCATTGCTGGGCGAGCTTGCGCTGCTCATCACTGAGCGACAGTTCCGGCGGCAGGTAGCGATTGGACAGGCCATTGCTGCGCAGCCATTTGTCGTCGTGGACTTTCAGCGCTTCGTTGGCGGCAAAACGTACAAGGCCTGCGCAGTCCTGCTGATACCAGCGCGGGCTCGGCCCCTGGCTCAGTTGCTCCTGAGCGATGCGCACGAACCAGGCGCGGAACACCTGGGACTGCGCCGGATCGAGTGCCGGTGCTTCGACGGCTCGGGCGCCCGCGCTGAGCAGCAGCGCGAGCAGGCCGAGGCTGCGGATCAATGCCGTCACAGCGCTTTCCATTCCAGCGGCAACCATTGCCAGTGGCCGTCCGGCTCACTGCCTTCAGGCAGGATCAGCGCGTATTTGCCGTAGCCGCCGAGGGTGCGCAGTTTCGGAATCAGGTAGGTTTGCGCGGCGTTGTAGAACACCGGCTCCATGTCCTGCGGCAGGCTGTCGAGAGTTTCCTGCTGCATCAGTTGCGCCATCGAATCCGGGCCGAAATAGATCGGCATCAGCACATCTTTCGGCAGCACGTCGGCCATCGGCGGGAAGCGTTTGTCGAGGGTACCGAGAGCCTTGTCGAGCAGTTTGTCGTCGAGGGAAAACAGCAGCGTCGAACCATGGCGGGCGAGGCTGACTTTCATGAACGCGCGCCCGCTGATCGCGGCCGGGTTCTCGGCAGTCTTGGCGGCGTACGGGCCGAAGTTCGAGCTGACCTGACGCTGCCAGACATGGCTCTGCCCTTCCTGTTTCTCGACTACCGGGAACGCGTGTTCGGCGACATTCGACTCATAGGCGCCCACCATCGAACCGAACAATGTGCCTAGGTCGCCATCGAGCTTGCTGCTGTCCTCATCCTTCAGGCTGGCGACCAGCAGCGGCGTGTACAACCGCGAATCGGCGTACCAGCACAGGCCCGCCGCACCGGCAACATGCTCGGTGAGTTTCTGCGCCACCGCTTCGTCGGCGCCGAGTTTCACCAGCAGCGGTTTATGCGGCTCGGCCGCCACCGGCAAGGTCACGCAGGCACTGGCGCCCAGCGGCATGGCTTGCCACACCGGTTTGAAATCGAAGTCCGGCTGGTTATCCAGTTCGTCCATGGCCAGGTAGCTGTGCCAGCCTTTGTCGTCCATATCAAAGCGCAGCCCGGCGAAGTTCGGGATGAAGCGCTGATAGCCCATCGCAAGGACGCTGGAATTGACCGACAGACGCTGTTTGATCTCCGGCGCCTTGGCTGGCAATCCGAAGGCCTCGGGGAACAGTTTGTCGCCATTGAGCAGCGCTGCCAGCGCTTGTGGCGAGACGTGCCCGGACTCCTCGGACTCGCCGTTGGCCGGGTCGTAATATTTGTTCGGGTTGGACAGCACCACCAGTTTGTCGCCGCGCGAAGCGAACAGCAGCGATTTGCTGGCGTTGTAGCTGAGCTGGTACAGCGGCACTTCGTCGCTGCCGACCTTGAGGCTGCCGAAGACGCTGAGTTGCGAATCGTCCAGCGCCACTTTCGCCAGCGGTTCGAGCAGCTTCGCCAACCCGCCGCGATCCATTACCAGCAGAAAATCCTTGAGCCGGCCATCAGCGCCACGCCACAACGCCACATCGGCCGGTTGATCGAAAAGCTGTTCGATCAGGCTGTCCTGCAGCTTCAGGTCGTGTTCGTAGATGATCCGCCGCAGGCTGCCGATCAACCCCAGGCGGTCGGCGTGGGTTTCGTAATAGAAGACGAAATCCTCGGTGAGCGTGGCCTTGAGGAACGGCACCGTCAGCAGGTCCTTGGGCAACTGGCTCAGGGAGCGGGTTTCCAGCAGCGCATCCGGACGACTCAGGCCGAGCTTGTCGCTGGCAAGTGCCGCCGCCGGCACCTTGGGCTTGTGCAGCAGCCAGCCAAGACCACCGGCCACACCGGCCACCAGGACCAGGCCGATCAGCAGCGCCGGCCAGCGCCGGGAGGTTTGGCCGGCAGGTGTCGGGACGGCCAGAGAAGCAGCGTTATCACTCATGTTCACAAAACCCGAAGTTCATCCGTGGTGCGGGATGCTTAATAGTTGAAAGTCTTGACCAGCAGCAGATCACCGATTGCCCGCAGGGGCACGATGAACGTTTCACGTTTTTCGTCGACCGTGTTTTCGTTGAGCACCAGCGTGATTTGCGAGGTGATCACCTCGTTCTGATTGCTGGCCTCCTCGAAGTTATAGCCGCCGTCGCCGAAGTTGCCCCAATAGTTGACGTAAACCAGATAGGTGCCATGCAGCGGCGCGGTCATGGTGAACATTTCCGGGCCGGGGCCATCGACACCATCCGGGTCCAGACCGCCGCCGTTGGTCAGCGCCGTGTGGGCGAAAAACGCGTGCTGGCCGTCGGGCGTAATGATGTGCAGGTCGAGTTCGGCCTTGGGATCGTCCCAACCCAGCACCACACGGATTTTCGCCGGCGTGCGCAAGTTGTTCGCTTCGTAGAACTGCACACGCTTGAGCGACTGGCCCTCGGCACTGCGCACTTCGACACTGTTGGAACCGGCGCCGAACGCATACGGCCGGGCGAAACGCCCGTCATCGTCGGTGTACAGATTCAATGGATTGCCGTTGACCGCCAGCGTATGCGGCCCGCGCTGATTGCCGATGGCCTTGAGCTGGCCCTGAATCATCGTGCGATTGCGCTGAATGCCGCGATCGATCGGCGGCGTGGGGTAGGCGACTTGCGGGTTTTCACTGCGGTCGAGCAGACCGTTATAGCGCCAACCGCCCACCGGTTCCGACAGCTCGGCATTCGGCGCTGCCAGCAGCGCAGGCGCGCAGGCCAAACCGATCAGCAGCCAAAGAAATGAACGCATGTAATGCCTCCTGCCATGCCTGAACGAAACCTTGCACCCGATCCTCGGTACTTCACAGCGGTGGAAACTGCGTTTCGTCTGAAAGACCCCGTGACTGTGGGGTCGTAGAAGGCGCGAAGATTAGCGATTCGGCAGTTTTTTAACAATCGGATACATGTGGATTTGCGGTGGGAATCACGCCGTAAAGTAGACGGTGAGCCGAATAGCCGTCATATTCGGCTCACTAAATGAGCCGAATAGCATTTCTATTCGGCTCACGCCCCTATTACAGGCAGTAACCGATGACCACTCAATGGATCTGGCAGCAGCCGGATTGGCCCGACTTCAACTGGCAGGCAGAACGTCTGGCGCCGCTGCTGCGTGAATGCGTTCAGGCACAAGGCCAATTGATGGGCATGGCTGGATCCGTAGGCAACTCCCTGAGCGCTCAGACCGAACTCGACGCACTGTTGCAAAACATCGTGACCTCTTCGGCCATTGAGGGTGAGCAGTTGAATGTCGGCTCGGTGCGCTCGTCATTGGCTCGACGCCTGGGGCTGGAGTTGCCCGATAGCGATAAAGTCAGTCAACGGAGCGAAGGCCTGGCCCAACTGATGCTCGATGCCACGCGACGCTTCGCCGAACCACTGACGCTGGAGCGATTACTGGAATGGCATCGATGGCTGTCTCCGGACCAGGAAAGCGACTTCACCGCAAGGTCGATGCATGTCGGTGCGCTTCGCGGCGAGGAGCCGATGCAGGTAGTTTCCGGTCGTCTCGACCGTCCCACTGTGCATTTCGAGGCCCCTGCGCGCCAAGGTCTCGAACGACAGGTGGATAAATTTCTCGCCTGGTTCGAGGCCAGCCAGCATCAAACAGCGCTTGATCCTTTGCTACGTGCCGGCATCGCGCATTTCTGGTTTGTCACGCTGCATCCGTTTGATGACGGCAACGGTCGACTGACTCGGACCATCACCGATCTGGCGCTGGCGCAAGGCGAAGCACAGGCCATCCGGTTTTACGCCATGTCGGCCAGCATCCTCGATGACCGAAGCGGCTATTACCGAGTGCTTGAGGCCAGCCAAAAGGCCACGCTGGACGTCACCCAATGGCTCACCTGGTTTCTGCAGACTCTTTTACGCAGTCTGCGGCAAGCCATCGCGCGTATCGAAAGTGTGCTGGGTAAAACCCGCTTCTGGCAGGCGCACCGTGAATCCGAGCTTTCGGTGGAGCAGAGTAAAGTGCTCAATCGTTTGCTTGACGGTGGAGAGCGCGGGTTCGAACACGGTATCAGCGCGGCGCAGTATCAGGCGGTGACCAAGGTTTCCAAAGCCACGGCGACGCGACATCTGGCGGAGCTGCTAGAGAAGGGTTGCCTGCAGCGTATGCCCGGAGGCGGACGGAGCACGCGATACAAAATCAATTACCCGGACAATTCCTCGAATTGAACCGCTGCCCCTGTGGCGAGGGCTCGCTAAAGCCCCACTCATTTGCCCATAAACCCCCTATCTGCTAGTGTCGCGCCGGTTTAACGTCAACCGGAAACTGCCGCCATGGCCCGCAAAAAAGCTGCACTGGATTTCGAACAGTCCCTCGCCGACCTGCAAACACTGGTCGAGCGTCTGGAGAACGGTGAATTGTCGCTGGAAGACTCGCTGACCGCTTTCGAGCAGGGCATCGGCCTGACCCGTGACTGCCAGGCAGCGCTGGCCCAGGCCGAGCAGAAGGTGCAAGTGCTGCTGGAGCGCGATGGCGAACTCGCCGAGGAACCCTTCGACGCGGAACAGCCAGAATGATTGCGGCGTATTCGGCGACCAGCCAGGCGCGGGTCAATGCAGCACTGGAAATCCTCTTCAAGGCTCCGCTGCCGGAGCTGTCGCGCCTGTATGAGGCGATGCACTACAGCGTGATGATCGGCGGTAAACGCGTGCGCCCGCTGCTGGCCTACGCCGCGTGCGAAGCGCTGGGCGGCAAGGCTGAACAAGCCAACGGCGCGGCCTGCGCAGTTGAGCTGATCCACGCTTATTCGCTGGTGCACGACGATTTGCCGGCGATGGATGACGACGATCTGCGTCGCGGCCAGCCCACCACCCACAAGAAATTCGACGAAGCCTGCGCGATTCTCGCCGGTGACGGCTTGCAGAGCCTGGCCTTCAGCGCCCTGCTCGACCCGCGTCTGAGCAACCTCGACGCTGACATCCGTCTGCAACAGGTCACGGCGCTGGCGCACGCGGCCGGCCCTGCAGGCATGGTCGGCGGTCAGGCCATCGACCTCGGTTCGGTCGGCCTGAAGCTGGACCAGCAAGCGCTGGAGCAAATGCACCGGCACAAGACCGGCGCGTTGATCGAAGTCAGCGTCAAGCTCGGCGCCCTGGCCAGCGGTCGTGCCGAGAAGGATGAACTCAAGGCCCTGCAGACTTATGCACAGGCTATTGGTCTGGCCTTCCAGGTGCAGGACGACATTCTCGACGTCGAAAGCGATACCGAAACCCTCGGTAAACGCCAGGGCGCCGACATCGCTCGCGACAAACCGACCTACCCGGCCCTGCTGGGACTGGACGCGGCCAAGGTCTACGCTCTGGAACTGCGCGATCAGGCCCTGCACGCGCTGCGACCGTTTGACGCGGCAGCCGAGCCTTTGCGCGACCTGGCCCGGTATATCGTCGAGCGGCGCAACTGAACGCCAATCTGCCAAAAAAGACCAACGCGTGGGCAGGGGGCGATGCATCAGGTAAACTGCCGCATCTTTTATACCTATAACGATTCGCCTGATGCCCACGACGTTTCATGAGATTCCCCGCAAGCGCCCGACCACGCCCCTGCTCGACCGCGCGAACACGCCGGACGGCCTGCGCCGGTTAGGCGAAGCCGAGCTGGAAACCCTGGCCGATGAGTTGCGCCTGGAATTGCTCTACACGGTCGGCCAGACCGGTGGGCATTTCGGTGCCGGCCTGGGCGTCATCGAGCTGACCATCGCGTTGCATTACGTCTTCGACACCCCGGATGACCGGCTGGTGTGGGACGTCGGTCATCAGGCGTATCCGCACAAGATCCTCACCGGTCGTCGCCAGCGCATGGAAACCCTGCGCCAGAAGGACGGCATCGCCGCCTTCCCGCGTCGCGCCGAGAGCGAGTACGACACCTTTGGCGTCGGCCACTCCAGCACCTCGATCAGCGCAGCGCTGGGTATGGCGATTGCCGCCCGCCTGCAGAACAGCGATCGCAAGGCGATTGCGGTGATCGGTGACGGCGCGCTGACTGCCGGCATGGCCTTCGAGGCGCTGAACCACGCGCCGGAAGTCAACGCCAACATGCTGGTGATCCTCAACGACAACGACATGTCGATCTCGCGCAACGTCGGTGGCCTGTCCAATTATCTGGCAAAGATTCTTTCCAGCCGTACTTACGCGAGCATGCGTGAGGGCAGCAAGAAAGTCCTGTCGCGCCTGCCCGGCGCCTGGGAAATCGCCCGTCGCACCGAAGAATACGCCAAAGGCATGCTGGTCCCCGGCACCCTGTTCGAAGAGCTGGGCTGGAACTACATCGGCCCGATCGATGGCCACGACCTGCCGACCCTGATCGCCACCCTGCGCAACATGCGCGATCTGAAAGGCCCGCAGTTCCTGCACATCGTCACCAAGAAAGGCAAAGGCTTCGCCCCGGCGGAAGTCGACCCGATCGGTTACCACGCGATCACCAAGCTCGAACCGCTCGACGCCCCGGCCGCTGCGCCGAAAAAGGCCGGCGGGCCGAAGTATTCGGCGGTGTTCGGCGAATGGCTGTGCGACATGGCTGCGGCTGATCCGCGCCTGGTCGGGATTACCCCGGCGATGAAGGAAGGCTCGGATCTGGTGGCGTTCAGCGAACGTTTCCCGCTGCGCTACTTCGACGTGGCGATTGCCGAACAGCACGCCGTGACGTTCGCCGCCGGCATGGCCTGCGAAGGCGCCAAACCGGTGGTGGCGATCTACTCGACGTTCCTGCAACGCGGCTACGACCAGTTGGTGCATGACGTGGCGGTGCAGAACCTCGACGTGCTGTTCGCCATCGACCGCGCCGGTCTGGTGGGCGAAGACGGCCCGACCCACGCCGGCAGCTTCGATCTGTCTTACCTGCGCTGCATTCCGGGCATGGTCATCATGACCCCGAGCGATGAAAACGAATTGCGCAAAATGCTCACCACCGGCCACCTGTACAACGGCCCGGCGGCGGTGCGCTACCCGCGCGGCACCGGCCCGAACGCGACCATCGACAAGGATCTCGAACCGATCGAAATCGGCAAGGGCATCGTCCGTCGTCAGGGCAGCAAAGTCGCCCTGCTGGTGTTCGGCGTGCAACTGACCGAAGCGCTGAAAGTCGCCGAGAAGCTGGACGCGACCGTGGTCGACATGCGCTTCGTCAAGCCGCTGGATGAAGCGCTGGTACGCGAGATCGCCGGCAGCCACGAGTTGCTGGTGACCATCGAAGAGAACGCGATCATGGGCGGCGCCGGTGGCGCGGTCAGCGAATTCCTGGCGCGGGAGAACATCCTCAAGTCGATGCTGCACCTGGGCTTGCCGGACATCTACGTCGAGCACGCCAAACCGGCGCAGATGCTGGCCGAGTGCGGGCTGGATGAAGTGGGGATCGAAGCGTCGATTCGCGAGCGCCTGGAACTGCTCAACAAGTAACACGCAATACCCATGTGGGAGCGGGCTTGCTCGCGAAGGCGCCGGTTCAGTCGATGATGAGTTGACTGAACCGGCGCCTTCGCGAGCAAGCCCGCTCCCACATTTGATTTGTGTACATCAGAAATACCCACTGGAACACCGATGAACCTCTCGCGCCTCGCCCTGCCCTTTCTCCTGCTGCCAGCCGCCAGCGCCCTCGCCGACACCTTCGAACGCGACGAAGCGCTGAAGCTGCCCGACACGCTGATCAGCGCCAACCGCCAGGTCGAAGCGCGCAACGACAGCAGCGCGGCCAACACCGTGTTCACCCGCGAAGACATCGACCGCCTGCAACCGGGCAGCGTCACCGACCTGCTGCAAAGGGTACCGGGCGTGCAAGTGGCGCAGGCCGGTGGGCGCGGCAGCCTGCCGGGGATCTACATTCGCGGCACGCAATCGGCGCAGAGTCTGGTGCTGGTCGACGGCCAGCGCATCGGCAGTTCGACCTCCGGCGACAGCAATCTGCAGCACCTGAACATCGACCAGATCGAGCGCGTGGAAGTGTTGCGCGGTTCGCGCTCGGTGATTTACGGCAGCGATGCGATTGGCGGGGTGATCCAGATCTTCACCCGGCGCGGCACCGAGCAAGGCCTGCAGCCGCGCTTGCACGTCGGCTTCGGCAGCAACCAGACCTGGGAACGCAGCCTCGGCCTGTCCGGTGGCGATGACAAGACCCGCTTCAACCTCGGCGCCAGCCTCGATGACACCGCCGGCCTCGACCGTACTCATGAGTCATACCCCAGCGACAGCGATCACGATGCCTATCGCAATCAATCCGTCAGCCTGAGTCTCAGCCATGCACTGACCGATGACATCGAAGTCGGCGCCAACCTGCTGGATAACCGTGGCAAAAGCGAGTTCGACAACCCGTTCGGCCGCTTCGATACGACTACTTTCGAGTCGGTGCAACAGCAGCCTTACAGCGACTTCAACGTCAGCAGTGTCAGCAGCTACGTCGATGCCCGGGTCAACGAAATCTGGAAAACCCGCGTCGAATTCGGTCACAGCGAAAATCGCGAGAAAACCTTCGACAAGCTCAGCGACGAGCGCACGGTGTTCAATACCTATCGCGATTCGGTGAACTGGCAGAACGACCTGACTCTGGATGCGCGCAACAGCTTGATCCTCGGCGGCGACTGGTACGAAGACCGGGTCAACAGCAGCACCGCATTCAACGAGGACAGCCGCTGGAACCGTGCCGCGTTCATCCAGCATCGCTATCAGGCCGACAGCTTCTCCACGGAACTGGGTCTGCGTCACGACGACAACCAGCAATTCGGTAGCCAGAACACCTGGAGCGGCACCTTCACCCTGCCCCTGAACCCGGACAACGATCTGCTGCTGAGCTACAGCGAAGGCTTCCGTGCGCCGACCTTCAACGACCTGTACTACCCGGATTTCAGCAACCCGGATCTGAAGCCGGAAACCTCGAAAAGCTATGAGCTGCAATGGCGCAGTCAGTTGAGCGATAGCAGTCGGCTGGAGACGTCGATTTACCGCACGGATCTGCAAGACGCGATCATCTTCGGCAGCAACTCACGCCCGGAGAACGTGGCCTCGGCGCGGATCAATGGCTTTGAAGCGGCGTTGAAGCAGGAACTGTTCGGCTGGCAGAGCAATCTCGGTGTGGCGATTATCGACCCGCGTGATCGCGATAGCGGGCACACGTTGGCGCGTCGTGCGCGGCGCACGATGAGTTGGGATCTGGATCGACAGTTTGACCGGTTGGGCGTCGGCGCGAGCTGGCAATTGGTCAGCAGCAGTTACGACGATCTGAACAACACCCAGCCGTTGGGTGGCTACGGCACGCTTGGACTGCGCAGCAACTGGGCGCTGAATCGCGAGATCAAACTGGATCTGAAGGTCGAGAATCTGCTGGACAAGGGTTACAGCCGTGCGCTGTACAGCTATGACGGCAGCCAGTATGGCTATCGCGAGGAAGGTCGGGCGTGGGTAGTTGGCGTCACCTGGACTCCCCAGCTTTGATTTGAATCTTCGCTGATTTGACTGGCTCCTTCGCGAGCAGGCTCGCTCCCACAATTTGGAATGCAATTCCCTGTGGGAGCGAGCCTGCTCGCGAAGAAGCCACCCCGGCTTCAGCGGTCAGGCGCGATCAATTGGCAGAGTTTGGCGGTGGCATCGATCATTTGGCCGCTTGGGCGCTCAAGGCCTTTATCGGTAACCAACAGCAGTTTCCCCTGCTTCACTGCTGCCACCTGCGGCCAGTCTTTCCATGCATCGAGCTGGGCCTGCTCACCGGCCAGTATCACCTGCGGATCGCGCTGCAGCACTGCTTCGATACTCACCTGCGGCGCCGGCAAACTCAGGTCGGCAAACACATTGCGTGCGCCACAGACTTCGAGCGCATCGCTGATGATCTGCCCGCCACCGACGGTGTACAGCGGCTTGTCCCAGACTTGATAGAACACCTTCAGCGGCGTGTCCCGGCGATAGCGCTGGCGCAGGTCATCGAGCTTCTGGCGCAGGTCCGCCGCCAGTTTCGTCCCACGCTCAGGTCGCCCCAGTTGCGCGGCAATCGTCTCGATCTGCGCAGACAGCTGTTCGAGATTGTGCGGCTCGGCGACGTAGGTCGGAATGTTCAGGCGTTTGAGCTGATCGCGTTGTGCCGGGCCGACACTGCCGGGCCACAGCAGCAGCAAATCCGGCTTGAGACTGAGCAGGCGCTCCATGTCGAGTTGGCCATAACGACCCACCGAGGGAACATCGGCAACGGCTGCCGGACGCTCGCCGGCATCGAGCACGCCAACCAGCAGATCGGCCGAGCCCAGCTCGATAACGATTTCAGACAGAGAAGGCGCGAGACTGACCACTCGCAGACTCGCCAGCACCGGGCCGGCGCAGGCCAGCAGCAGAACCGCCAGCCACAGACGACGCATCAGCCGAGTTGACGCGGGATGCGATAGAGGTAGAACAGCACCGCCGTGGACAACGCCAGCAGCATCAGCGGTACGGCTTCGAGGCCGACGAACACCGCCAGCGCACCGATCCATGCCGGCAATGCGGCCGCGAGGAATGCACTGCGACGCTGGGCCGCCAAGGCAATCCAGGCCGCCGGTTCGTCGGGGGTATCAAGGGCTTTTTGCGTGGCGATCAGCGCGTGCTTGTAGCGGCCGAAAAACTTCAGACTGACAAACATCGAGGCCACGCCGGCAATGAACAACGGCATGGCCAGCACCGGCAGAATGCCTTCGCCTTGGCCGAACAGGCCATTGAGGACAAACAGCGGCAGCAGCGCCAGCGCCAGGTATTTCCACCAGTCGACCGCCAGACGGCGTCGCACCTGACCGCGGGTCACGCGCGGTCGACCTCGCCCTGATGCTCGTTGCCCATCATGTGGTCGAGCTTGCTGGCCTTGGTCGCCAGGTACAGTTTGTTGTGCGGGTTGTGGCCGGTGTGCAGCGGCACGCGCTCGGCGACGACGATGCCCATGTCGGTCAGGGCTTTGACCTTGCGCGGGTTGTTGGTCATCAGACGCAGCGACTTCACGCCCAGATGCTCGAGCATCGGCAGGCACATGGCGTAGTCGCGCTGATCGGCGGCAAAGCCCAGACGTTCGTTGGCTTCAACGGTGTCGGCGCCGCCGTCCTGCAACTCGTAGGCGCGGATCTTGTTCAGCAGACCGATGCCGCGACCTTCCTGACGCAGGTACAGCAGCACGCCACGGCCTTCACGGGCGATGGCCTTGAGCGCCGCTTCGAGTTGCGAGCCGCAGTCGCAGCGCTGGCTGAACAGCGCATCACCGGTCAGGCACTCGGAGTGCAACCGGCCGAGAACCGGGGCACCGTCGGCGAAATCACCCAGGCTCAGCACAACGTGCTCGCGGCCGGTAGCCTCATCGAGAAAACCGTGCATGGTGAATTGCGCAAAAGGCGTTGGCAGCTTGGAAGCGGCGACAAAAACGACAGGCACCGGTGTGCTCCTGATCTAAAAATTCTGAAAATTCGCAGGCCGGCATTGTAACAGCAGGTTCCTGCAGACGCTTAGGCTGAATTATCGGGCATAACGATCAAAAAGTTTGATAACACCCGGGCAGTGCAGATCCCTGTGGGAGCGAGCCTGCTCGCGAAGGCGTCGGTAGATTCAATCTCTGTGCTGCCTGACCCAGCGCTTTCGCGAGCAGGCTCGCTCCCACAGGGGGGGCAGTGCTGCACACAAGATCTGCACTCAGTTCGGCTCGAACGGATACGGCTGCTTCCACTGCTCGAAAATTGGCTTCAGCTCGCCGCTCTTGATCAACTGCTCCATGCGCCGGTCGAACACTGTCATCAACATGCGCGCTTGCGGTGTGTTGGCGAAGCACAGGTACAGCGGCAGTTCGGCGATATGCGTCTTGCGAAACTGCGTCGGTTCCCTGGCCCGGCCAAGCACGTAATCGATTTCGGTCAAAGCATCGATGTAATAGTCGGCGCGGTTGTGGGTGAGCATCGAGAGGATCCCGGTACGTCGCACGACCTCGTTGAAGTTGCGTACGCCGGGTAGATAATTCTGATAGTCGTAACCGCGCACCCAGGCCAGCCGATATTGACCGAGGGTTTCCGGGGTCGGTGCTGGATTACTTGCCAGGCCCAGGGCGTAGATGTGGTCGGTGTCGAAATTCCAGCGCGGATAGAGCAGGTCGCTGAATTCTTCATGATAAGAACCGACACAAGCATCGACCTCGCCACGCTGGGCCAGCCCAACTGAACGAGTGTACGGTTCGCTGCGAATGTCGAGTTTCACTCCCGCCGGTTCGAACACCTTGCGCAGCACGTCCCAGCCCAGGCCATGACCGTCCGCGGCGGTGTAATCTTCCCAGTCCTCGCTGGCCAGGTGGATGACCGACGGCGCGTGCGCGGTTTCCTGCGCACTGGCGACAGTGCCCAGCAAAGTCAGAAACACCAGCGCCAGCCAGCGTCGAACCATCCCTAGTCTCCTCACTTAACCCTGACGATCTGGATCAGGCGAAAATCCACACCAGTCCCTGCATCGCCAGCCAGGCGAACACGCCGGCCAGCACGTCGTCGAGCATGATGCCGACGCCGCCATGGACATGCCGGTCGATCCAGCGGATCGGCCATGGCTTGAGAATGTCGAAGAAGCGGAACACCAGGAACCCCGCGAGCAACCAGTACCAGCCCTCCGGCACCAGCCACAGGGTGATCCACATCCCGACCATTTCGTCCCAGACGATGCCTTCATGGTCGTGCACCCGCAGATCGTCGGCGACCTTGCCGCACAGCCAGAAGCCGAACAGCATGGTGATTCCGAGCATCAGCCAGTAACCCCAGTCGGGCAACATCTGCCACAACGGGATAAAGGGTAGCGCAACTAACGAACCCCACGTGCCCGGCGCTTTCGGCAAGGTGCCGGAGCCGAAGCCGAACGCGAGGAAATGCCAGGGATTGCGCCAGACCGACGGCGGAACGAATTCGGCCGGAACCTGTTTCGGGTGATCTGTCACGGTGTCTCCTGAAAATGTTGATAACCCCGGATTTGCGGGGTGATGTCGTGTCCTTCGCGATCCAGCAGGACCACACCCTGGCCCTGCGCCACACGCCCGATCACATGGATCGGCCAGCCATCGGCCAGCAGTGCCGGCAACTCGACGGACGGTAGCGTGAAGGCCAGCACATAGTCATCGCCGCCGCTCAACGCCGCCCGTTCCGCGCCGCGCTGACCGAGAAAAGCCACTAAAGCATCGGACAACGGTACGCGCTCACGTTCAACTTCGAGGCGAACCTGCGAGGCCAGAGCGATATGCCCGCAATCGGCGAGCAGGCCGTCAGAGATGTCGAGGGCCGATGTGGCCTTGCCACGCAAGGCCTGACCGAGCGCCAGTTGCGGTTGCGGCGACCAGTAATGATCGAGCAACGGCTGAGCGATACCTGCTTCGGCCTCGCGCTGGCCAAGCACCAGCGGCAAGGCACCGGCGGCATTGCCCAGCTCGCCGCCGACGCAGAGCAGATCGCCCGGTTGTGCGCCGCTGCGGGTCAAGGCCTGCCCGGCCGGCACCCGACCGAACACCGTGACCGTCAGGCTCAACGGCCCGCGCGTGGTGTCGCCGCCGACCAGCGCGATGCTGCAGCTCTGCGCCATGCGGTTCAAACCGTGGGCATAGGCTTGCAGCCAATCGGCGGTCACCGTCGGCACAGTCAGGGCAAGGGTAAAGGCAACGGGCGTGGCGCCCATGGCGGCCAGGTCGCTGACCGCAACGGCCAGCGAGCGCTGACCGAGCAGAAACGGATCGCAGGGATCGGCGAAGTGCACGCCGGCCACCAGCGTATCGGTGGAAATCGCCAGCTGTTCCCCGGGGGGAACCGCCAGCAAGGCGCAGTCGTCGCCAATCCCCAGAGCAACGCCCTCGCCGCCCTGCGCACAAGGCGCGGCGGCGAAGAAATTGCGGATCAGCTCAAACTCGCCCATGAGGTCTCAAGCGCGTATCAGCGCTTGAACGCCTTCACTTCAGCTTCACGCAGGCGCGGAGCCAGCTTGTCGAGTACGCCGTTGACGAACTTGTGGCCGTCGGTCGAACCGAAGACTTTCGCCAGCTCGATACCTTCGTTGATCACCACGCGGTATGGCACGTCGACGCGCTTGAGCAGTTCCCAGGTGGACAGGCGCAGAACCGCCAGTTCAACCGGGTCCAGCTCTTCGATTTCGATGTCCAGGCACGGCTTGAGCGCGGTGTCGATTTCGGTGCGGCTCGCCGGAACCCCGTGGAGGATTTCGCGGAAATACGCGCCGTCGACATCGGTGAAATCGTTATCAACGCGGAACTGCGCTTCGATCTCGTTCAGCGAAGCCTTGGCCATGTGCCACTGATACAGGGCCTGAGTCGCGAGCTGACGGGCTTCGCGACGCTTGACGCTCTTCGATGGCTTGCCGGCATCCGCAGGTTTCGGATCGCGCGGGTTGAAACGATCGCTATCGTCGCTAATCACTTGGCCTCCAACTGCGCCAGCAGGCTGACCATTTCCAGAGCGGACAGGGCAGCTTCAGCACCTTTGTTGCCGGCCTTGGTGCCGGAACGTTCGATGGCTTGCTCGATGGAATCAACGGTCAGGACGCCGAACGCGACCGGTACGCCGAACTCCATGGACACCTGGGCCAGACCCTTGGTGCACTCGCCTGCCACGTATTCGAAGTGTGGAGTGCCGCCACGAATGACCGCGCCGAGGGCGATGATGGCTGCGAACTCGCCTTTCTGGGCGACTTTCTGCGCAACCAGCGGGATTTCGAAGGCGCCAGGCGCGCGGATGATGGTGATGTCGCTTTCGCTCACGCCGTGGCGAACCAGGGCATCAACTGCACCGCTGACCAGGCTTTCAACCACGAAGCTGTTGAAACGGCCCACTACCAGAGCGTAGCGGCCTTTAGGGGCGATGAAGGTACCTTCGATGGTCTTCAGGGTCATTCGTCAGATCTCTTAAAGAGCCGGGACACGTTTCGTACGCATCCCTCAGTGATATTAGCCACAAATTCATGACCGGAAACACCGCATTGCTGTTCGACTACACCCCTGTGGCGAGGGGATTCATCCCCGATGGACTGCGCAGCAGTCCCAACCAAATAGGGCCGCTACGCAGCCCGTCGGGGATGAATCCCCTCACCACAAGGATCTATATCAACAATGCCGAATTCACCGGGTCATTATTCGGAGGGCACGTATTCTACAACTTCCAGATCGAAACCGGATATCGCATTAAATTTCATTGGCGCAGACATCAGGCGCATTTTGCGCACGCCGAGGTCACGCAGGATCTGCGAACCGGCACCGACGATGCTGTAGGTGGTCGGTTTCTTCACCGCTGCCTGCTCACCGGTTTCGCGGATATGCGCCAGCAGCACGTCGCCGTCCAGCGGGTGGCCGAGCAACAGCACCACACCGCTGCCGGCCTCGGCCACCGCAGCCATCGCGGCGCGCAGGCTCCAGCGGCCCGGTTGCTTGACCATCAGCAGGTCGCGCAGCGGATCCATGTTGTGCACGCGAACCAGGGTCGGTTCCTCGGCGCAAACGGTGCCCAGCGTGAGGGCCATGTGCACGTCGCCTTCCACCGAATCACGATAGGTCACCAGGTTGAATTGGCCCAGTTCGCTGTCCAGCGGCTGCTCGGCAATCCGCTGAACGGTACGTTCGTGGATCATCCGGTAGTGAATCAGGTCGGCGATGGTGCCGATCTTGATGTTGTGTTCGGCGGCGAACGCTTCCAGCTCGGCGCGACGGGACATGGTGCCGTCGTCGTTCATCACTTCGCAGATCACGCCGCTTGGTTCGAAACCGGCCATGCGCGCCAGGTCGCAGGCGGCTTCGGTGTGACCGGCACGGGCCAGCGTACCGCCAGCCTGGGCCATCAGCGGGAAGATGTGGCCCGGGCTGACGATGTCTTCAGCCTTGGCGTCTTTGGCCGCCGCCGCTTGCACGGTGCGCGCACGGTCGGCGGCGGAGATACCGGTGGTCACGCCTTCGGCAGCTTCGATCGACACGGTGAACTTGGTGCCGAAACCGGAACCGTTGCGTGGCGCCATCAGTGGCAGCTTCAACAGTTCGCAGCGCTCGCGGCTCATCGGCATGCAGATCAGGCCACGGGCGTGCTTGGCCATGAAGTTGATGTGCTCGGCCTTGCAGCATTCGGCGGCCATGATCAGGTCGCCTTCGTTCTCGCGGTCTTCGTCATCCATGAGGATGACCATCTTGCCTTGGCGGATGTCTTCAACCAGTTCTTCGATGCTATTGAGCGCCACAAGGCACCCCCTTCAGTCAGGATTTGAGATAGCCGTTGGCGGCCAGAAAGCTTTCAGTAATACCGCCAGCGCTTGGCTCAGCAGCCTTGTCGCCGAGGAGCAAACGCTCCAGATAACGCGCCAGCAAATCGACTTCCAGGTTCACCCGGCGGCCCGGCTTGTAGGAAGCCATGATGGTTTCGCTCAAGGTGTGCGGAATGATCGTCAGCAGGAATTCGGCGCCATCGACCGCGTTCACGGTCAGGCTGGTGCCGTCGACGGTGATCGAGCCTTTATGGGCGATGTACTTGGCCAGTTCTTTCGGCGCGCGGATGCGAAATTCGACGGCGCGGGCATTGTCGCTGCGCGACACCACTTCGCCGACACCGTCGACGTGACCGCTGACCAGATGCCCGCCGAGACGGGTGGTCGGGGTCAGGGCTTTTTCCAGATTGACCGGGCTGCCGCTTTTCAGGTCATTCATGGCGGTACAGTCGAGGGTTTCGCGACTGACGTCGGCGGCAAAGCCGTCACCCGGCAGTTCGACGGCGGTCAGGCACACACCGTTGACCGCGATGCTGTCGCCGAGTTTGACGTCGCTCAGGTCGAGCTTGCCGGTTTCGACATGCACCCGCACATCACCGCCCTTGGGGGTCAGTGCACGGATACTGCCGATGGATTCGATGATGCCGGTAAACATGGGGTTCTCCTTGAGAACGAAGCCAGCGCTAAGGCGATGGCCGGGAATTATACGCTCGCCGAAACGACTGGCGTCGCAGTGACTCGCCAGTCATCGCCAACCGCGCGGATTTCAGTGATTTTCAGCTCGGGAGCGTCCTTCATATAGGCCAGCGGCCAGTCCAGCAGCGGCCGCGCCGAGGAGCCGAGAAACTTGCCGGCGATGAAGATCACGAACTCATCGACCAGACCAAGCTGCGCGAACGCGCCGGCCAAGCGTGGGCCAGCCTCGACCAGCACTTCGTTGACGCCACGGTTGGCCAGTTCGATGAGCAACTGATGCAGATCGACCTGACCGTCGTCACCCGGCACGATCAGGCATTCCGGGCCATTGGCGTATTGCTCTTCGACCGCCATGCAGGTGGCGACCAGCGCCGGGCCGGCCTTGAAGAACGGCGCATCCAACGGCACCCGCAAGCGCCCGTCGATTAGCACCCGCAGCGGCGGACGGCTCATGGCCCGTGCGGTTTGTTCAGCATCCAGACCCAGTTCGTCGGCGCGCACGGTCAGGCGCGCGCCGTCGGCCAGTACGGTGTCGGCGCCGGTCAACACCACGGCCGCCTGCGCGCGCAAACGCTGCACGGCGGAACGCGCGGCCGGGCCGGTGATCCACTGGCTCTCGCCACTTTCCATCGCCGTGCGCCCGTCGAGACTCATCGCCAACTTGACCCGCACGAACGGCAAGCCATGTTCCATGCGTTTCAGGAAACCTTGATTGAGCTGGCGCGCCTCGACTTCCAGCACGCCGCTTTCGGTGGCGATCCCGGCATCGCTCAGACGCTGCAAGCCACGCCCGGCGACCTGTGGGTTCGGATCGCGCATCGCGGCGACCACCCGAGCAACCCCGGCAGTCACCAATGCATCGGCGCACGGCGGTGTGCGGCCATGGTGGCTGCACGGCTCAAGGGTCACGTAAGCCGTGGCGCCCCGGGCCAGTTCACCGGCAGCGCGCAGGGCGTGGACCTCGGCGTGGGGTTCGCCGGCGCGCTCGTGAAAGCCTTCGCCGACAATCTGCCCGTCACGCACGATCACGCAGCCAACCCGTGGATTGGGATGGGTGGTGTAGTGGCCCTTGCGCGCCAGTTCCAGCGCGCGCGCCATGAAGTGGGCGTCGAGGATCGCCTGCTCGGCGGCGCGGGTCATTCTTTCACCGGTTCGCGGGCGAGGCGGTCGATCTCTTCACGGAACTCGTTAAGGTCCTGGAAGCGCCGGTATACCGAAGCGAAACGGATGTAGGCCACTTCATCGAGCTTTTGCAGCTCGGCCATCACCAGTTCGCCGACCACGAGGGATTTGACCTCGCGCTCGCCGGTGGCGCGCAGCTTGTGCTTGATGTGAACCAGAGAGGATTCGAGGCGCTCGACGCTCACCGGACGTTTCTCCAGCGCGCGCTGCATGCCGGCGCGGAGTTTTTCTTCGTCGAACGGTTGGCGGCTGCCGTCGGTTTTGATCAGGCGCGGCAACACCAGTTCGGCCGTCTCGAATGTCGTGAAACGTTCGCCGCAGGCCAGGCATTCACGCCGGCGGCGCACCTGTTCGCCCTCGGCGACCAGACGCGAGTCGATGACCTTGGTGTCGTTGGCACCGCAGAAGGGACAGTGCATGGTGGCTGGCAACAAAAAAAGGGAGGGCCATGGTAGCGCATCCCGGTGGCAAGACAAGCCATAGGGTTTGCGGTATACAGACTGCCATGATCGTTTGATCCACGGATTTCATTTTCTGGAGCTGCCAATGTCGCTACGACCGCTCGTTTTGCTCAGTCTTTTCGCCCTGCTGGTGGCCTGCGGCAGCGACAAGCCCAAGCCGCAACCGCCAACACCGGGACCTGCACCACAACAGGCGCAGAAAAAAGCCCGGGAAGCCGCTGACCTCGGTCCGCTGCCGGCCTATCAACGGGAACTGAGCGGCACCCTGCAAGGCGTGCCGGCCGGGGCCGAAGTCGAACTGGCGCTGCTGGTGATCGATGAAAAGTCGCGCCCGCAACAACTGCTCGCCAGTTCCAGCCTGATCGGCAACAACCAGATTCTGCCGTTTCGCCTGCGCTTCAATCCGGAGTCATTTCCGGCCGGCGCACGGGTTGAGCTGCGCGGTCGTGCCACGCAGTCGGGCCAGTTGATCCTGCACCTGCCGTCGCAAACCATTACCCAGCCGACCACCCAGGCGCTGGGCCAGCTGCAATTTGTCAAAGCACCATGACCGTACCGCTCGACCTGCAACAGGCGTTGGGTGAATTGCTCGGTGATGCGCGGCTCAAGGCCTGTGCTTTACCGGGCACCGATTTGCAGCTGTGGCTGATCGACGGCGAGAACATGGATCGTGAATTCAGCCCGGATGAAACCCGACGCATCCTTCACGAGCCGCCCTATTGGAGTTTCTGCTGGGCCAGCGGTCTGGCGGTGGCGCGCTATCTGGCGGAGTTTCCCGAGTGGGTGCGCGGCAAGCGGGTGCTGGATTTCGGCGCCGGCTCCGGGATTGCCGCGATTGCTGCGGTGAAGGCCGGGGCTTTGGAGGTGGTGGCCTGCGATCTTGATCCGCTGGCAATTGCCGCGTGCCGGGCCAATGCTCAACTCAATGATGTGCAGATGAGTTATTCGACGGATTTCTTTGCCGAGGCTGATCGCTTCGATCTGATCCTGGTGGCGGATGTGCTCTACGACCGCGAGAACCTGCCGCTGCTCGATGCGTTTCTCAGCCGTGGCCGCGAGGCGCTGGTGGCGGATTCGCGGGTTCGGGATTTTCGTCATCCGTTGTATGAGCGCATTGAAATGCTTGAGGCGATGACCTTGCCGGATCTGGCGGAGCCGGAAGAGTTCAGACATGTGAGTCTTTACCATGCGCGGCGTGACTAAAAGCTTCGCGAGCAGGCTCGCTCCCACAGGGGTAACGCATTCCAAATGTGGGAGCGAGCCTGCTCGCGAAAGCATTCTGGCAGGCAACACACCTCTCAAAGACTGACCGCTTCCGGCCACACCCCGCCAAGCCGTATAGTTGCCACATCCACGCTTTTACGAGATCCCCCATGAGTCAGCAAACGCCGTACATCTTCGACGCCACGACTGCCGATTTCGACCAGTCGGTGATCGAAGCCTCCTTCAACAAACCGGTGCTGGTGGATTTCTGGGCCGAGTGGTGTGCGCCGTGCAAGGCGTTGATGCCGATGCTGCAAGGCATTGCCGAGAGCTATCAGGGCGAACTGCTGCTGGCCAAGGTCAACTGCGACATAGAACAGGACATCGTCGCCCGCTTCGGCATCCGCAGCCTGCCAACCGTGGTGCTGTTCAAGGACGGTCAACCGGTGGACGGTTTTGCCGGTGCGCAGCCGGAATCCGCAGTGCGCGCGTTGCTTGAGCCGCATGTGCAAATGCCGCCGCCGGCCGCCGCCGATCCGTTCGAACAGGCGCAGGCGCTGTTCGATGAAGGGCGTTTCGCTGACGCGGAAGCGGCGCTGGTGGTGATGCTCACCGAAGACAACAGCAACGCCAAGGCGCTGATCCTCTACGCCCGTTGCCTGACCGAACGCGGCGAACTGGACGAAGCGCAAACCGTGCTCGACGCGGTCAAGAGCGATGAGCACAAGGCTGCACTGGCTGGCGCCAAGGCGCAGATCAAGTTCCTGGGACTTGCCCGTGATCTGCCGGATGCTGCCGACCTCAAGGCGCGTCTGGCCAAAGATCCACAAGACGACGAAGCGGTGTATCACCTGGCGATCCAGCAACTGGCGCGTCAGCAATACGAGGCGGCGCTGGAGGCCTTGCTCAAGCTGTTCATCCGTAACCGCAGTTATGGCGAAGGGTTGCCGCACAAGACCTTGCTGCAGGTGTTCGAACTGCTGGGCAACGATCATCCGCTGGTGACCGCTTACCGGCGCAAGGTCTTCGCTGCGCTGTACTAACCGCTCACTCGACCCAGCTGTAGAGCGGCGTATCGCCGCCGCTCGCCACTTTCACCTGTGAACTGTGGCGCAAGCGCACCAGCAGGCGTTTGCCTGCGGCCGCGCTGCCGGTCAATCCCTCAAGCTGCCCCAGAAGATCTGGCCCGCTGAGTTGCCCGGCCTTGCGCAACAGATCCTGCGCGACCTGCCACAACGCATCGTCCTGGTTCAGTGGTTTCACTGCCGGCGTGCTCAATGCCGCTTCAGGCTGATCACCCTGCAGCTGCGCGCCAAGGGCTGCGCCGAGCTTCACCCAATCGCTGTCATCCAGCTCCACCGTCAAATCCACCGGCGTCGCGCCGACGGTTCCGCGTATCCGCAACATCTGCTTCGCTCCTGCACATTTCTGACCTGCATGCTCCCACGGGACTTGTGCAACGCCAAGCGCACGGGCAAACTCTGCGAACTTTCGTTATAAGATTACATAACAAACTCTTCACTTTACTTTCCGGAGACCGCCATGCGTCGTCTGCTGCTCGCTTTGCCGTTTGCCCTGTTGCCGCTGGCCATCGCCCATGCCGCCGATGAGCACGATCATGACCACGAGCACGGCAGCCTCGGCGCCCATGAACACGGCGTCGGCCGCTTGAACGCCGCACTCGACGGCCAGACCCTGGAGCTGGAACTGGAAAGCCCGGCGATGAACCTGGTGGGCTTCGAACACGCCGCCGCCAGCGACGCCGACAAAGCCAAAGTCGTGGCCGCGCGCACCAAACTGGAAAACCCGCTGGCGCTGTTCAGCCTGCCAGCCGCCGCCGGTTGCAAGGTCACCAGCCAGGAACTGGAAAGCCCGCTGTTCGGCGACAAACCGGCTGCCGACGAGCATGACGATGATGACCACGACGAAGATGCCAAGGGCGGTGAAGCGCATCATCACGATCACAGCGAAATCCACGCACACTACCAATTCAGTTGCGCTGCACCAGGTGCCTTGAAGACGCTGGATCTGGCGAACGTCTTCAATACCTTCCCGGCCACTCAGAAAATTCAGGTACAACTGATCGGCCCGAGCGGCCAGCAGGGTACGGAAGTGACGGCCAAGGCGGCTGCCCTGAAATTCTGATCACACCGACAATCCCCTGTGGGAGCGGGCTTGCTCGCGAATGCGGTGGGTCAGTCAACATGGATTTGGCTGATCCACCGCATTCGCGAGCAAGCCCGCTCCCACAGGGTTATGTGTTCACTCCATGAAACTGGTGCCATGACCCAAGCACTCATCGAACTGTCCGACCTTGGCTTCAACTGGCCCGGTCACCCGCCGCTGCTGGACATCCCGGCGTTTCGCCTGGAACCGGGCGAAACCCTGTTCCTCAAAGGCCCCAGCGGCAGTGGCAAGACCACCCTGCTCGGCCTGCTCGGTGGCGTGCAGAAACCCGGGCGCGGCAGCATTCGCCTGCTCGGCCAGGAGCTGACCGAACTCGGTGCCGGCGCCCGCGACCGCTTTCGCGTCGATCACACCGGCTACATCTTCCAGCAGTTCAACCTGCTGCCGTTTCTTTCGGTACGCGAGAACGTCGAGTTGCCGTGCCACTTCTCCAGATTGCGTGCCGAGCGGGCGAAACAGCGTCACGGCAGCGTCGATCAGGCCGCCGCCACCCTGCTCGCCCACTTGGGCTTGAAAGATGAAAGCATCCTCGGCCGTCGCGCCGATTCGCTGTCGATCGGTCAACAGCAACGGGTCGCCGCCGCTCGTGCGTTGATCGGCCAACCGGAACTGGTGATCGCCGACGAACCGACCTCGGCGCTGGATTACGACGCCCGGGAAAACTTTATCCGTCTGCTGTTCGCCGAATGCCGCGAAGCCGGATCGAGCCTGTTGTTCGTCAGCCACGACCAGAGCTTGGCGCCGCTGTTCGACCGCCACCTGTCCCTGGCCGAGCTCAATCGCGCCGCCACGTCTGCCGAGGTCTGAGATGTATCTGTTTCGTCTGGCCATGGCCAGCCTGGCCAACCGCCGCTTTACCGCCCTGCTCACCGCGTTCGCCATTGCTCTGTCGGTGTGCCTGTTACTTGCCGTCGAGCGCGTGCGCACCGAGGCCAAGGCCAGTTTCGCCAGCACCATCAGCGGCACCGACCTGATCGTCGGCGCCCGCTCCGGTTCGGTGAACCTGCTGCTGTACTCGGTGTTCCGCATCGGCAACGCGACCAACAACATCCGCTGGGACAGCTTCGAACACTTCGCCAGCAACCCGAAAGTGAAATGGGCAATCCCGATGTCCCTCGGCGACTCGCATCGCGGCTACCGGGTGATGGGCACCACCGAAGCCTATTTCGAGCATTACCAGTACGGGCGCCAGCAGCATCTGCAACTGGCTGATGGCCGGGCATTTGCCACCGATCCGTTCGAAGTGGTGCTCGGCGCCGAAGTGGCCGAGGCGCTGCATTACAAGCTCGGCGACCAACTGGTGCTGGCCCATGGTGTGGCGGCGATCAGTCTGGTCAAGCACGACGACAAACCGTTCACCGTGGTCGGCATTCTCAAGCGCACCGGCACGCCGGTGGACCGCACGTTGCACATCAGCCTCGGCGGCATGGAGGCGATTCACATCGACTGGCACAACGGCGTGCCGGCGCGCGGCAACGGCCGGATCAGCGCCGATCAGGCACGCAACATGGACCTGACGCCACAGGCGATCACCGCGTTCATGCTCGGCCTCAACAGCAAGATTTCCACCTTTGCCCTGCAACGCGAGATCAACGAATTCCGCGGTGAGCCGATGCTGGCGATCCTGCCGGGCGTGGCCTTGCAGGAGTTGTGGAGCCTGATGAGCACGGCGGAGAAAGCCTTGTTCGTGGTCTCGCTGTTCGTGGTGCTGACCGGGTTGATCGGCATGCTCACGGCGATTCTCACCAGCCTTAACGAGCGTCGCCGCGAGATGGCAATTCTGCGTTCGGTCGGCGCGCGGCCGTGGCACATCGCGAGCCTGCTGGTGCTGGAAGCCTTTGCCCTGGCGCTGACCGGCGTAATCGCCGGACTGGCATTGCTGTACATCTGCATCGCCGCCGCGCAGGGGTATGTGCAGGCCAATTACGGTTTGTATCTGCCGCTGGCGTGGCCGAGCGAGTATGAATGGACGCTGCTCGGTGGCATTCTGGCGGCCGCGCTGCTGATGGGCAGCGTGCCGGCCTGGCGCGCGTATCGCCAATCCCTGGCCGATGGCCTGTCGATCCGTTTATGAGGATGTTCACCATGCCCCGCGCCGTGCTTGCGCTGCTGTTGCTGGTTGCCCTGCCTGTGTGGGCAGCGGCGCCGAAAGACCTGACCTGGTCGGAGATGATCCCGCCGGACGCCGCGCCGGAAGTGCCGAACATGACGCCGTTGCACGACCTGTCGAAGATGAGTGATGCGCTCTCGGCCGAGTCGGCGCCAGCCGCCAAGCAGGACATGCCCAACGCGCCGGTGGTGCAGAGTCTCGACGGGCAGAACATCCGCCTGCCGGGCTACATCGTGCCGCTGGAAGTCAACGAAGAGGGACGCACCACCGACTTCCTGCTGGTGCCGTACTTCGGCGCCTGCATCCATGTGCCGCCACCGCCGTCGAACCAGATCGTGCATGTGAAAAGCGAGCTGGGCGTGAAGCTCGACGAGCTGTATCAGCCGTACTGGGTCGAGGGACCGTTGCAGGTCAAGGCGTCCACCAGTGAACTGGCCGATGCCGGGTATCAGATGGCGGCTGACAAGATTTATGTGTATGAGCTGCCGGAGTGAATCCCGGTAGTTTTTGTATTGTTTGATCCGGCCTCTTCGCGAGCAAGCCCGCTCCCACAGGTGACCGCGTTCCAAAGTGGGAGCGGGCTTGCTCGCGATGGGGCCGGCCAAGGTTCCACAAAAAACCGCGGCATCACTGTTTCATTGAGCTGAGTCAAAAGACCGTATCAGTTGGCTTCATACCATAGGACATCAGAAACTTTTAACGTCCTTTTGGAGCCCCCATGAACAAGTCCTTGCTCAGCGCCTCGCTGTTTGCCCTCGCGCTCGCAGCCCCGCTCGCCCACGCTCACGAAGCCGGCGACATCATCGTTCGCGCCGGTGCGATCACCGTCAACCCGAAGGCCGACAGCTCCAATGTCAAGGTCGATCAGGGTCCGTTGAGCGGCACCAACCTGGGCGGCAAGGCGACCATGAGCAGCGACACCCAACTGGGTCTGAACTTCGCCTACATGCTGACCAACAACATCGGTATCGAGTTGCTGGCCGCCTCGCCGTTCGAGCATGACGTAAAAATCAAAGGCACTGCGCTGCCAGCCGCCAACGGCAAACTCGGCACCCTGAAACACCTGCCGCCCACCCTCAGCGTCGTGTACTACCCGCTGGATGCGAAATCGCCATTCCAGCCGTACATCGGCGGCGGCATCAACTACACCTGGATCTACGACGAGCACGTCGGCAGCGAAGCCCAGTCCAATGGCTTCAGCAACTTCAAGGCGAAAAACTCCTGGGGCCTGGCCTGGCAGGTCGGCGCCGACTACATGCTGACCGACAACATCATGCTCAACGCCCAGGTGCGCTACATCGACATCGATACTCGAGCCACCGTCGAGAACAACGCGGTGGCACCGGGCACCCGTGCCAAGGTCAATGTTGATGTCGATCCGTTTGTGTACATGGTGGGTCTGGGCTACAAGTTCTAAGGCAGATTCAACCAGGAACGTTCACGTGGTGGTGAATGAGGCTTTGGGTGAGCAGGCTTAGAACTGACGACGATCACTTCGTGATCGATCGGGGATAAATCCCCTCGCCACAGGATTAGCGACAAATTCCGGCCGTGAAAAAGGCGCCTGTAACAAGGCGCCTTTTTCATGTCTGCGATAAACCTACTTGCCGAGCAACCGCGCCAGCCCCACGCGCATCGGCGTCGGCTCTGGCAGCTTGAAGCGTTGCAACAAACGCGTATTGTTCGCCCGCGAATGACGGATGTCGCCGGAGCGCGCCGGGCCGTAGCTGACCGGGGGCAGCTCGCCGACCACTTCCTGCAGCGCTTGCAGCATCTGCTTGAGGTTCATCGCCTGGTTCCAGCCGACGTTCATCGCGCCCACTTCCACTTCAGGCTTGTCGATCGCCTGCACAAGCACATCGACCAGATCCGCGACATAGAGGAAATCGCGGGTCTGCTCGCCATCGCCGAACACCGTGATCGGCAGGCCTTTCTGCGCCCGCTCGCTGAAGATGCTGATGACCCCGGAGTACGGCGAGGACGGATCCTGGCGTGGGCCGAAAATGTTGAAGAAGCGGAAGATCACCGGCTCCAGGCCATGCTGGCGACGGTAGAAATCGAAGTAGTGCTCGCCGGCCAGTTTGTCCGAGGCATACGGGGTCAGCGGGGCTTTTGGCGTCTCTTCGTCAATCGACTCGCCTTCACCGTTGTTACCGTACACTGCTGCGCTCGAGGCGTAGAGCACGCGCTTGACCCCGGCCTGGCGCATGGCTTCGCAGACATTCAGGGTGCCGATGAAGTTGCTCTGATGCGTCTTCACCGGATCGTCCACCGACGCCTGCACCGAAGCGACTGCCGCCAAATGCGCAACGGCGCTGCAGCCTTGCATGGCCTGCGCGACCAGCGCGGCATCGGCGACGTCACCGACGATCAGTTCGACCTTCGGGTTGTCCAGCGGCAGGTTGGCGCGTTTGCCGGTCGACAGATCATCGAGAATCCGCACCGAATGGCCGGTGGCAAGCAACGCGTCAGTCAGGTGCGAGCCGATGAAACCGGCGCCGCCGGTGATTAAAACAGGGCCTTCAGCCATGACGATAAAACCTATCCAGTAAAGCGGGGAGCGCGGCGCGCCAGGCGCGGGGCTTGATCCCGAAAGTGTGCAGAATTTTCTTGCAGGCGAGTACCGCGTGTTGCGGTTCCTCGGCGGCGTCCGGCCGCGCGGCATGCGCCTGAGCGGTCGGCGCTTCGATTGCCAGCTGATGCAGGCTGCGCGCCTCGGTCAGAATCGCCTGCCCGAGCGCCAGCGGGGTGGTCGCTTCGTGGCCGGCGTAATGGTAAGTGCCCCACAGCGGCGCTGCGCAATCGAGTTGCTTGAGCACCGAAATGATCACCCGTGCCGCGTCATCCACCGGGGTCGGATTGCCCCGGCGGTCATCGGCCATGAGCAATTCGTCCGGTTGTTCGGCGCGGGCGAGGAAGCGCCCGAGGGTACCTTCAGGGCTGTCATCGAGCAGCCAGCCGAAGCGCAGCAACACGTGTTGCGGGCAAGTGGCGCGAACACTTTGCTCGATGCGCCACAGCGCCTGGCCGCGCAGGCCCAGCGGCACCGGCTCGTCCTTTTCGCTGTAGGCAGTCGCCCGCGAACCGTCGAACACCCGATAGCTGGAAGGCTGCACGAGGATGATGTTGTGGTGCTGGCACAGCTCGGCCAGTCGCTCGATGGCGCGTTCCTGACCGGCCAGACGGCTTTCGCTGACGGTCTCGGCCTGGAACCAGTCGAAATAGTAGGCGAGGTTGATCAACGCATCCGGACGGGTATCGTCGAGCAGTTGCGTCAGGCTCGCGGCATCCCAGCCGTCTTCTGGCGGGCGGGGGGCGAGGAAACCGATGTCTTCTTCCGCACCGAGGCGAATCAGCGCCTGCCCAAGGGCATTTCCGCCGCCCAGTAACATAAGGCGCATTCGCATAGAGTCAGCAGGCCCAGTCTGATTGGAACGATGGCTTTAGCGACGGTGCTGGTGACACCCGTCGTCGATAATTGCCGGAATCGTTGCATTTTGCGGGTTTAGTGCGCAACCGTCACTCGTAAAGTGTAGATCGCCGGGAATTGTGCTGAATCAACTGGCCCCATCGCTGGCAAGCCAGCTCCCACAGGGTTCAGTGTTGATTGCCAACTTGTGAACAACAAAAATCACTGTGGGAGCTGGCTTGCCAGCGATGAGGCCCTGATGAACAGCGCAGGTCCCCAGCGGTACTTGCATCTTGCCGCCCCCACCCGCATAACTTGAGCCATGAATCTGCCCATCCTCAAGGACGCCACCCTGGCAGGCTTTCACCCCGCCGTCAGCGCCTGGTTCAGCAGCACTTTCCCGACGGTCACCGCCGCCCAGGCCCGCGCATGGCCGTTGATCCGCCAGCGCCGCTCGACGCTGATTGCCGCGCCCACCGGCTCCGGTAAAACTCTCACCGCCTTCCTCGCGGTGCTCGACGACCTCGTCCACCGTGGCCTGGAAAACCCCGAAGGTCTGCCCGACGAAACGCTGGTGGTCTACGTTTCGCCGCTCAAGGCGTTGTCCAACGACATCCGCATCAACCTGCAGAACCCGCTGGCGGGAATCACCGAGCAGTTGCGCCAGACGGGCCTGCCCGAACTGCAGATCACCACGGCGGTGCGCACCGGCGACACCCCGCAAAAAGACCGCGCCGCCATGCGCAAGCGCGCGCCGCACATTCTGGTGACCACCCCGGAATCGCTGTACGTGCTGCTCGGCTCCGAGTCCGGACGCAAAATGCTCGGCAGCACACGCACGGTGATCATCGACGAGATTCACGCCATCGCTGCTGGCAAACGCGGCAGTCATCTGGCGCTGAGCCTCGAACGCCTGCAGGCGCTGTGCGCAGAACCACTGACCCGCATCGGCTTGTCCGCCACGCAAAAACCGATCGACGCCGTGGCGCAGTTTCTGGTCGGCACCGATCGCCCCTGCGAAATCATCGACATCGGCCACGCCCGACCACGGGATCTGGGCATCGAGGTGCCTCCGGTGCCGTTGTCGGCGGTGATGGCTAACGACGTCTGGGAGCTGGTTTATGACCGGCTCGCCGAACTGGCCCGCGAACACCGAACCACGCTGATTTTCGTCAATACCCGGCGCTTGGCCGAACGCCTTAGCCGCCACCTCAGCGAGCGCCTCGGCAAGCACGCAGTCGCCGCGCACCACGGCAGTCTGGCCAAGGAATTCCGCCTCGACGCCGAACAGCGACTCAAGCGCGGCGAGCTGCAAGTGCTGATCGCCACCGCTTCGCTGGAATTGGGCATCGATATCGGCGAAGTCGATCTGGTCTGCCAAATATCCTCGCCGCGTTCGATTGCCGGGTTTCTGCAAAGGGTCGGGCGCTCCGGGCACCAGGTCGGCGGCACGCCCAAGGGCCGCTTGTTCGCCACCACCCGCGACGACCTGATCGAGTGCGCCGCCCTGCTCGACTGCGTGCGCCGTGGCGAACTCGACACCCTGCACATTCCCGAAGCGCCGCTGGATGTACTCGCGCAGCAGATCATCGCCGAAGTCAGTTGCAAGGAATGGGCGGAGGACGCATTGCTGGCGCTGTTCCGCAAAGCCTCGCCGTATCGCGATCTCGACGAAAAACACTATCAGGCGCTGCTGACCATGCTCGCCGAAGGCTACAACGGTCGTCAGGGCATCCGCAGCGCCTACCTGCACCGCGATGCGGTCAGCCGCACCCTGCGTGGCCGCCGTGGCGCGCAACTGACCGCCGTGACCAGCGGCGGCACCATCCCCGATAATGCCGACTACAGCGTGCTGCTCGAACCGCAAGGCCTGAGCATCGGCAGCGTCAATGAAGACTTTGCCGTGGAAAGTATCGCGGGTGATGTGTTCCAGCTCGGCAACACCTCCTACCGCATCCTGCGGGTTGAAACCGGCAAGGTGCGGGTCGAGGATGCTCAGGGCCAGCCGCCGACCATTCCGTTCTGGCTCGGCGAAGCCCCGGGGCGCAGCGATGAATTGTCTGCGGCGGTGGCGCGGCTGCAAGCGACTCTCGACCTGTTGCTCGGCGCCAGCCCCGGCGATCTGCAACCGGCGCTCGACTGGCTGACCGAGACCCTCGGCCTGAACCGCGCCAGCGCCGAACAACTGGTGGAGTATCTCGCCCGCGCTCGCCTGACCCTCGGCGCCCTGCCCTCGCAGGACACGCTGCTGATGGAGCGTTTTTTCGACGAATCCGGCGGCACCCAGTTGATCATCCATTCACCGTTCGGCAGCCGCATCAACCGCGCTTGGGGCCTGGCCTTGCGCAAGCGTTTCTGCCGCACCTTCAACTTCGAGTTGCAGGCTGCTGCCAGCGAAGACGCGATTGTCCTGTCGCTGTCCACCAGCCACAGTTTCGAGCTGGATGACGTCTGGCGTTACCTGCACAGCAACAGCGCCGAGCACATCCTGATTCAGGCAATTCTCGACGCGCCATTGTTCGGTGTGCGCTGGCGCTGGAATGCCGGGGTGGCGTTGGCGCTGCCGCGTTTTACCGGCGGGCGCAAAGTTGCGCCGCAATTGCAGCGGATGAAAAGCGAGGACCTGATTGCCAGCGTGTTCCCCGACCAGATCGCATGCCTGGAAAACCTCGCCGGCGAACGGGAGGTTCCCGAACATCCGCTGGTGGAACAGACCCTCGACGATTGCCTGCACGAGGCCATGGACAGCGACGGCTGGCTCAATCTGCTGCGGCGCATGGAGCGCGGCGAGGTGCGGTTAATCAGCCGCGATCTGCCGGCGCCGTCACCGCTGGCGGCAGAAATTCTCAGCGCGCGGCCGTACAGCTTTCTCGACGATGCGCCGTTGGAAGAACGCCGCACCCAAGCGGTGATCAACCGGCGCTGGAGCGATCCGCAGTCCACTGATGATCTCGGTGCGCTGGACGCCGACGCCATTAACGCGGTGCGTGAAGAAGCGTGGCCGACGCCAACCAACGCCGATGAAATGCATGAGGCGTTGATGAGCCTGGCCTGCATCAGCGACCTTGAAGTTCAGGCTGGCGAACACTGGCGCGAATGGCTTGACGCGCTGACTGCGAGCGGTCGCGCCTGCCGCTTGGCCGTTCCGCCAGTAACGGCAAAAGAAAAGCTTCGCGAGCAGGCTCGCTCCCACATTCAACCGCGTTCCGCCAGTTGGAACACTGTCAACTGTGGGAGCGAGCCTGCTCGCGAAGACGGCCTCACCGTCACTACACATCCACAGCCTGGCTCGTTGTGGCTGGCGCGAGAACGCCTGACCTGTCTGTTGGCGCTTTATCCACAGGCCACGCTGCAACCGCAGCAAGAGGCCTTGCCCGGTTTCAACGAACCTTGGACGTTAGAGGAAGCGCTGGTCGAAGTGCTCCGCGCGCGACTGGGCGCATTTGGCCCGCTGCCGTTAGCCGCCATTGCCGAACCACTCGCGTTGCCGATACCGCAGGTCAATCAGGCCCTCGCGCAACTGGAGCGCGAAGGCTACGTGCTGCGCGGTAAATTCACCCCGGGCGCGACGGTTGAGGAATGGTGCGAACGGCATCTGCTGGCGCGCATTCATCGCTACACGGTCAAGCGTTTGCGCCGGGAAATCGAGCCGGTGGCTCTGCAGGATTTCATGCGTTTTCTGTTCGACTGGCAGCATCTGTCCTCCGCTACCCGCGGTCAGGGCAGCGCGGTGTTGCCGGCGATTGTCGGCCAGTTCGAAGGTTACCCGGCAGCGGCCTCCGCGTGGGACAGCGACATTCTCCCGGCGCGCCTGAAAGACTACTCGCCGAGCTGGCTGGATGAGTTGTGCCGCAACGGCAAACTGGTGTGGACGCGCCTCAGCGCCCGACAGAAAGTCAGCGGCACGGCGCTGCGCAGTACGCCGATTGTGCTGCTGCCGCGCAGTCAGGTCGGGTTGTGGAGTGCGCTGGCCGAGCAAACACCGGTCAGCGAACTGTCAGCGAAAACGCAAAAGGTCTACGAGGCGCTGAGTCAGCACGGCGCGCTGTTTTTCGATGAACTGATCCATGAAGCGCACCTATTGCGCACCGAGCTGGAAATCGCCTTGCAGGAACTGGTCGGTGCCGGCCTGGTGAACGCCGACAGCTTCGCCGGTTTGCGCGCCCTGATCACCCCGGCGAGCAAGCGCCAGCAACGCAGCAGTCGACGCGGGCGCGGGGCGTTTGTCGGTGGCATGGACGATGCCGGGCGCTGGGCGTTGTTGCGCCGAGGGCCGCTCGTGGAGAACAGCCAGAGCGCTTCGCCGGAAACCCTCGAACATGTCGCCATGACGTTGCTGCGCCGCTACGGTGTGGTGTTCTGGCGTCTGCTGGAGCGCGAAGCGGACTGGCTGCCGAGCTGGCGCGAATTGCTGCGCACGTTTCATCGGCTGGAGGCCCGTGGCGAGATTCGCGGCGGGCGCTTTGTCAGTGGTCTGGCGGGGGAACAGTTTGCCTTGCCCGAGGCGATTCCGTTGCTGCGCGAAGTTCGGCGGCGGGCACATGACGGCAGTTTGATCGCGGTGTGCGGGGTGGATCCATTGAACCTGGCGGGGACATTGTTACCGGGAGCGAAGGTGCCAGCGTTGGTGAGTAATCGGTTGGTGTATCGGGATGGGGTGCCGGTGGCAGCCGAGATTGCCGGCAAGCAGGTTTTCTGGACTGAGCTGGATCAGGTGGTCATGGAGCAGGTGCGTAGCAAGCTGATCCGGCATTGATGTCGACAGTTCCGGCCCTTTCGCGAGCAAGCTCGCTCCCACAGGGGATCTGCGGCGTTCACAAATCCAATGTGGGAGCGGGCTTGCCCGCGAAGAGGCCGGCAATCCCAGCACAAAATCCGGCGGTCAGGTACTCGACCGTTGTGGCGCCTCGCTCGCCACCAACTCCCCCTCACCCTGCCGCTTGGGCAACAAAACCTGCTGTGGATAAGTCTGCGCGAAATGCACCTCGGGACTGTTATCCACAAGCTTTTTCAAACGCTGGTTGAACGCCCGGCTCACCGCATACTGTCCACCCGACACAGTACGGAACTGCGCCGTCAGCACTACGCCGTTCAGGTCCATCCGGTCCACCCCGAACACATCCAGCGGCCCTTGCAGGTTGTACTTGAGGAACGGGTCTTCACGGATCGAATCACCAGTCTCGCGGATTAGCTCGATGGCCTTGTCGACGTCGGTGTCGTAGGTGAACTGCACCGAGAAAAATGCATAGGCGAACTGCCGTGATTGGTTGGTCACGGCCTTGATCTGGCCGAACGGCACCGAGTGCACAAACCCCTTGCCGTCACGCAGGCGCAGGGTGCGGATGGTCAGGCCTTCGACGGTGCCGGCGTGCCCGGAATCGAGCACCACCCAGTCGCCGATCGACAGCGTGTCCTCGATGATGATGAACAAACCGGTGATCACGTCCTGCACCAGTTGCTGCGAACCGAAACCGATCGCCAGACCGACCACCCCGGCACCGGCCAACAGTGGCGCAACGTTGATGCCGAGGTTGGCCATGGTGGTGATCGCGCAGATCACCACGAGGATGATTTTGATCGCATTGCGCAGCAGCGGCAGGATGGTTTTCACCCGGGTGCTGGGCTGGCGCGACGAGCGTTTGCTCACCGGTGGTTTCAACGCTTCCTGAATCGCCGTGTCGAGCACCACCCACAGCAGCCAGGTGACGAGGAAGATCAGGCCGATGCTGCTCAACGCGTTGCTGATCGCGCGGCCGATCGTGCTGCTCTGGGCGAAATCAAGCAGTGAGACGCCCCAGATCCGCCCGAGAATATCGATGAAGGCAATCGCAATAACGATCCGCAGCAACGCGTGCAACAGGCTGAGAAAGCGTTCCTTGTAGGCGCTGCTGCGCTGGATCGCTTCGGCCTTTCGCGACTTGAACAGGTGCTGGAGGATGGTGCTGAGGAACACCGTGCCGATCAGCAGCACGGTGGTGAACAGCGCACAGCGCAGGGCCTTTTGATTGTCCTCACCGATGCCGATCAGATTCACCGCCGAAACCAGCACCATCAGCACGATGGGCCAGTACCAGAGCCCGGAAAAAATCCGCAGCGACTCCTGCAGTGAGGGCTGTTTCAGACGTTGCGCCAGTGGCCGATTACGGATCAGGTGCGCCACCGGCCGACGCAGGCGAATCACCAACAGACCGAAGATGATCGAGGCTATCAACCCAGTGAACACCGCGACGCTGCTGGTGATGTTGCCACCCAACTGACGGGCGATCTGTGGGCTGGTCAACGCATCACTGAGGGCGGCGAGAAAGCCAATCAGGAACAGCGGCTTCGGGCAGTAGTCGCGGATGATCCGCGCGGCCGGCCGTTTGTGGCCGACGTTGAACATCACCACCACGCACAACAGCATCGAGGTGGAGAAAATCCCGCTGCTGGTGGCATACGCCAGACACAACGCCAGCGCCCGACCCACCGAGGCTTGCAGAAAGTGGCTGACGTACAGCGTCAACGGCAGGCAGATCAGCGCCGGCACGGTGTACGGCAGCAGGTAACCCGCCAGATCCTGACTGCGTTGGCGGGTACGCAGCCAACGGCCCTGACTCAGCCGCTTGGCCAGCAGGCTGCCGAGCACCGTAAGCAACGCGAAGGCGCCAAGCCACACGCCGGACAGCATCAGGAAATCTCCGGCGACGCTCCAGCCGGATCGGTTCGACGGCTGGTTGACCAGTTTGTCGACTTCGTCCGCCGCACGGTCGGCACGCAGACGCCAGGCGTCGACCAGATGCTCGTTGAGATCGAGTTTGTCCTGCACGTCGTCGATGCTCGAACTGATTGCGCCGAGCAGACCGCCCTGCACAATCGGCTCGGGTTTGGCCGGTTCTTCAGCAGCGGCCGGAACACCCGGCAACGTGGCGGCTTCGAGTTCGCTGGCGCCGAGAAACAGCAGCGCTCCCAGCAAAATGGCGATCCTGAACTTGATCAAAACTCCGATCCCTCTTGGCTGAACCTGTAAGGAACTGATCGGTGAATGGCGGACAAGTTCGGTTTTTGGGTCAATGACCTTCCCCCTGTGGTGAGGGGATTCATCCCCGATCGGCTGCGCAGCAGTCGTAGACATCTGCTTTCACACCCTTTGGAACCGTTTGGGGTTGCTTCGCAACCCATCGGGGATAAATCCCCTCACCACAGAATTCACAGCACTCCGTGGATATTTGCGCCAGCAGCAAATATCAAATGCCCAACCCTGTATTTTTCCGCACAACCCAAACTCCGACACTGCGCTCCATTCAAACCTCTACCGGAGTGCTGTCATGCCCATTGCCTTGCTCGCGCTGACTCTCAGCGCATTCGCCATCGGGACGACCGAGTTCGTCATCGTTGGCCTGTTGCCCACCATCGGCGCCGATCTCGGCGTCAGCCTGCCGTCCGCCGGGCTGCTGGTCAGTCTGTATGCGTTGGGCGTTGCCATTGGCGCGCCGGTGCTGACCGCCCTCACCGGCAAAGTCCCGCGCAAATTGTTGCTGCTGTCGCTGATGGTGTTGTTCACCCTCGGCAACCTGCTGGCCTGGCTGGCGCCGGGTTATGAATCGCTGGTGCTGGCGCGGATCGTCACGGGTCTGGCCCACGGGGTGTTCTTCTCCATCGGCTCGACCATTGCCACCAGTCTGGTGCCCAAGGAAAAAGCCGCCAGTGCGATTGCGATCATGTTCACCGGACTCACCGTGGCCCTTGTGACCGGCGTGCCGCTGGGCACCTTCATTGGTCAGCATTTCGGCTGGCGCGAAACCT
Organism: Pseudomonas sp. G3-39; assembly: GCF_054790485.1. Taxonomy (NCBI): domain Bacteria; kingdom Pseudomonadati; phylum Pseudomonadota; class Gammaproteobacteria; order Pseudomonadales; family Pseudomonadaceae; genus Pseudomonas; species Pseudomonas sp. G3-39. The sequence continues at coordinate 5,252,136 of NZ_CP186497.1, forward strand.
TCCTCGCCGTCTCGGCGTTGGGTGTGATCGCCTTCATTGGCAGCCTGCTGTATGTGCCGAACAACATCGCCCACAGCAAACCGGCGTCCTTGCTGCAGCAACTACAAGTGCTGAAACAACCGCGTCTGCTGCTGGTGTACGCCATGACCGCGATCGGTTACGGCGGCTCGTTCATCGCCTTCACCTTCCTCGCGCCGATCCTGCAGGACCTCTCCGGTTTCAGCGCCGGCACCGTCAGCCTGGTGTTGCTGGTGTACGGCGTGTCGGTGGCGGTCGGCAATATCTGGGGCGGCAAACTGGCGGACAAGCGCGGGCCGATCAGCGCCCTGAAAATCATCTTCGCCCTGCTGGCGGCGGTGCTGTTCGTACTGACCTTCACCGCCGCCAATCCATGGCTGGCGTTGGCGACAGTGCTGGTGTGGGGCGCGGTGGCGTTTGGCAACGTGCCGGGGTTGCAGGTGTATGTGGTGCGTCAGGCTGAACATCACACACCGCGGGCAGTGGACGTGGCATCCGGGCTGAACATTGCTGCGTTCAACCTCGGGATTGCCGGTGGGGCGTGGGGCGGCGGGTTGATCGTCGAACATCTGGGCCTGATTCATACGGCGTGGATCGGTGGTCTGGTGGTGCTGGTGGCGCTGGCACTCACCGCATGGAGCGGTCGACTGGATCGGCTCGGTCCGGCCTATGCCGAACCGGCTCAAGGCCGAGTATTCACGGGCCACTGAGTAACCCTGTGGGAGGGGGCTTGCTCCCGAAGTCGGTGTATCAGTCGCCATTGATGTTGACTGAACGACCGCCTTCGGGAGCAAGCCCCCTCCCACATTAGCTATGTGTTGCTCTCAGGGATGTACCGTCCGTAACGCCACCGAAACTTTCCCGAACCGCCCGCAGTCATCAACAGACACAGGCTGTACGAGGACTGACAACGGGAGGGCGGCATGGCAACGATTCACATCGGTATTTCCGGCTGGCGCTACGCTCCGTGGCGCGGGGATTTCTACCCGAAAGGACTGACGCAGAAGCGCGAATTACAGTTCGCTTCGCGGGCGGTCAACAGCATCGAAATCAATGGATCGTTCTACGCCCTGCAACGGCCCGAACGTTATGCCCAGTGGTACAGCGAAACGCCGGACGACTTCGTGTTCAGCGTCAAGGCGCCGCGCTTCATCACCCACGTCCGGCGCCTGCGCGAGATCGAAAAGCCGCTGGCGAATTTCTTCGCCTCCGGGGTGCTGGAGCTTAAGGAAAAACTCGGGCCGATCCTCTGGCAGTTTCCGCCGAACTTCAAATTCGATCCTGAGCGCTTCGAACACTTCCTCTCATTGTTGCCCCACGATACCGAAACCGCTGCCGCCCTCGCCCGCCAGCACGACTCGCATCTGCACGGCCACGCCAGCCTCAAAGCCTGGCGCAAAAAACCGTTGCGTCATGCCGTGGAAGTGCGCAACGACAGCTTCATCGATCCCGACTTCGTGCGCTTGTTGAAACGCTACAACACCGCGCTGGTGATCGCCGACACCGCCGGCAAATGGCCGTACCGCGAAGACCTCACCAGCGATTTCGTCTACCTGCGCCTGCACGGCGCCGAAGAGCTGTACGCCTGCGGCTACACCGACGCCGCGTTGAACAAATGGGCTGAACGCATCGACGCCTGGCATCACGGCCGGCAACCGGGCGATGCGCATCTGATCGCGCCGCGCCTCAAGCCGCGGGCGCGCAAATCCCGCGAAGTGTTCTGCTATTTCGACAACGACATCAAAGTCCGCGCGCCCTACGACGCGCGCAGTTTGCTCCACCGATTCGAGCTGGATAAAACGCTCGCCACCACCCCCGGTGAACCGGCTGCCGAAGGGGTGCTGGCATGAGTATTCCAGAGCCGGTCGGGTTCACCGACGAGCAGACCAGCGTTGAAGTGTCGGTGCGTCGTTTCACCGTGCTGACGGTCAACACCCACAAGGGTTTCACTGCGCTCAACCGACGTTTCATCCTCCCGGAGTTGCGCGAAGCGGTGCGCAGCGTGGCCGCCGACGTGGTGTTTTTGCAGGAAGTCCACGGCACCCACGAGCATCATCCCAAGCGCTACAGCAACTGGCCGACGATGCCGCAATACGAGTTCCTCGCCGACAGCCTGTGGCCGCAGTTCGCCTACGGGCGCAACGCGGTGTATCCGGAGGGCGATCACGGCAATGCGTTGCTGTCGAAATTCCAGATCATCCGCCACGACAACCTCGACGTGTCGATCAGCGGTCACGAGAACCGCGGGCTGCTGCATTGCGTGCTGCGCCTGCCCGGCGATGGCGTCGAAGTGCATGCGATCTGCGTGCATCTGGGTCTGCGCGAAAGCCATCGCAATGCGCAATTGAAACTGCTCGGCGAGCGTCTGGCGGAGCTGCCGGATAACGCGCCGGTGATCGTCGCCGGTGACTTCAATGACTGGCGCCAGCGCGCCGATGCGCTGCTCCAACCCTGCGGTCTGCGCGAGGTGTTCGCCGAACATCACGGCAAACCGGCGCGCAGCTTTCCGGCGCGGCTGCCGACGCTGCGGCTCGATCGTATTTATGTACGCAACCTCAAGGCCAGCCAACCGAAAGTCCTGGCCAACCGGCCCTGGTCACACCTTTCCGACCACGTCCCGTTATCGGTGGAGATCGAACTATGAGCAGCGCACCGCTGGAGAAATCCGCCGTGGAACCGATCAGCATCAACCCGCCAGTGCGCGAGCCCGGGCATGTCGATGTCGAATACGGCTGGCAGGGCAATAACCGCGTCGAGTTGCTGGAAAACGGCGAGGAATATTTCCCCCGGGTGTTCGACGCCATGCGTGCGGCGAAGAGTGAAATTCTGCTGGAAACCTTCATCGTTTTCGAAGACAAGGTCGGCGCAGAGTTGCAGCAGATCCTGATCGACGCCGCCCGGCGTGGCGTGCGCACCACTGTCAGCCTCGACGGTTTTGGTTGCGGCGAGTTGACCACCGGTTATCTCGCCGCACTGAGCGAAGCGGGCGTGCATCTGCAGATGTTTGACCCGGCGCCCAAGCACCTGGGCATTCGCACCAACTGGTTCCGCCGCCTGCACCGCAAGATTGTGGTGGTCGACGGACTGATCGCGTTCATTGGCGGGATCAACTTTTCCGGCGATCACCTGGCCGATTTCGGCCCCGAGGCGAAACAGGATTATGCGGTGCAGATTCAAGGGCCAGCGGTCGCTGACATCCATCATTTCGCCCTGCTGCAAAGTGGTCGTCCGGGACGCGCACGGTTCTGGTGGCAGCGACGGCGTCAGCGCCGGGCGGACATGGCTTTCAACGATCACGACGGTCAGGTACGTCTGGTGTTTCGCGACAACGATCAGCATCACACCGACATCGAAGATGTGTACTTGCACGCATTGCGCCGGGCCAAACGCCGGGTGGTGATCGCCAACGCCTATTTCTTCCCCGGCTACCGCCTGCTGCGCGAGATCCGCAATGCCGCGCGCCGTGGCGTCGAGGTGCGGCTGATTCTGCAAGGTCAACCGGACATGCTGGTGGCGAAACTGGCGGCACGCATGACCTACGACTACCTGCTCAAGGCCGGCGTGCAGATCCACGAATATTGCCAGCGCCCGCTGCACGGCAAAGTCGCGTTGGTGGATGAGGAATGGAGCACCGTCGGCTCGAGCAATCTCGACCCGCTGAGCCTGTCGCTGAACCTGGAAGCCAACGTGCTGATCCGCGATCGCGCGTTCAATCAGCATTTGTTTCAGCGCCTCGAAGACCTGAGCCAGAACCACTGCAAGGCGATGGACGCCAGCATGTCCCCGCGAGGACGGATCTGGCACATGACCGTAGGGTTTCTGGTGTTTCACTTCCTGCGGCATTTCCCGTCAATGGCCGGTTGGTTGCCGGCGCACAAACCGCGGCTCAAGCCGTTTCGGGGGCGCACGTCATGAGCCATTCCCACGCACAGTCTGCGCCCGCCACTCACTCTCGCTGGAGTCGCTGGAAACGCCCACTGACGTTGCTGTTCTTCCTCGCGCTGATCGTGTTGCTGACGATGTTCGCCACCCGTATCGAATGGGCAGAAGTCCTGCAAACCCTGGCCGACTTCAAGGTGCGCACGCTGATCATTGCCGCCAGCCTGACCCTGCTGAGCTTTCTCACCTACGCCAGTTTCGACCTGATCGGCCGCACCTACATTCGTCAGGACCTGACCTGGAAACAGATCCTCCCGGTGGGGATCATCAGCTATGCGTTCAACCTCAATCTCAGTGCCTGGGTCGGCGGAATCGCCATGCGCTATCGGCTGTATTCGCGCCTGGGGGTGAGCAAAAGCAACATCGCCAAGATTCTCGGTCTGAGCCTGGCCACCAACTGGTTCGGTTATATGACGATTGCCGGCGTGGTGTTCAGCAGCGGCCTGGTGAGCATGCCGCCGGGCTGGAAAATCAGCAGCGCCGCGTTGCAAGGCATTGGCGTGCTGTTGCTGCTGTTGAGTGTCGGTTACCTCGCCGCGTGCCAGTTCTCGAAGCGCCGCGAGTGGTCGATTCGCGGGGTGGAAATCAACCTGCCATCACTGCGCATGGCCGTCCTGCAATTGCTGCTCGGTGCATTGAACTGGTCGCTGATGGCGGCGGTGATTTTCACTCTGCTGCCGAGCAAACTGGATTATCCGTTGGTGCTCGGCGTGCTGTTGATCAGTGCGATTGCCGGAGTCATCACGCACATTCCGGCGGGGCTTGGAGTGTTGGAAGCGGTGTTTGTCGCGCTGCTGCAGCACGAAGCTTCGCGGGGCAGTTTGGTGGCGGGGTTGCTGGCGTATCGGGCGATTTATTTTCTGTTGCCGTTGTTGATTACGGTGGTGATGTATTTGCTGGTGGAAGCCAAGGCCAAGGCGTTGCGGATCGATAAGAAACCTTCCTGATTTTGTGGCTATGGCTGATGGCCCCTTCGCGAGCAAGCCCGCTCCCACAGGTAGAACGCATTCCAAATGTGGGAGCGGGCTTGCTCGCGAAGGCGTCCGAAGAGCCACAACAAATCATGTGGACTGGATGATGCTCAACCGCTCACCCACCACCATCTCGGTAATCCAGTCCACCAGAATCGAAGTATAGGCCTGCTGCGAAACCGGCTCGCTCAAGGCATGGTCGGCGCCGTCGATGATCCGGTGCGTCAGCGAATGCGTCTGCTGACAGGCGGCGCGGTAACTCATGATCGTTGCGTGGGGCACGTAATCGTCAGTTTCCGATTCCACCAGCAACACATCCCCGGTGAACTGCGAACAGGCGTGCAGCGCACGGTTGCTGTCTGCACGGACCAACGTCGCCCGATAGTCGCGCAGGTCGGCCTTGTCCAGTTCACGCTTGGGCGTGTGCCATTGCTCGTCGCGATACAGCGCCGGTACCCGCAGCGCCAGCCAGCGCACCGGACGCAACGAGGTGAGGATCGAAGCCAGGTAACCGCCATAACTGGTGCCAACCACCGCAATCGCCGAGGTGTCGAGCGCCGGATGCGCCAGCAGGCGGTCGTAGGCTGCGAGCAGGTCACGCAGATTGTCTTCGCGCGTGACCCGGGTCAGCGGAATGCCCGTGCCACCGGTGTGGCCGCGCAGGTCGAAGGTCAGGCATACACAACCGAGACCGGCGATGCCCTTGGCGCGTTCAAGATCACGCTCCTGGCTACCGCCCCAACCGTGCACAAACAACACGCCGGGGACTTTCGATTTTGGACTGAGAAACGTCCCGCTCATCTGTTCATCATCAATGTCGATCTGAATGCTTTCGCTTCTAGCCGTCATAAGATTTGACCGTTACGTATTTGAGAAGGAAGTCGCTGTTCTCCGCTGGCCCGCGATAGATTTCGATGGCGTCCGCCGGCAGGCTTTGATCGCTATAGGTTTCTACGGTCGACACGCGGATCGCGGGCATCTGCGGATCATTGACGAAGCTTTGCAACGCGGCCAATTCAGCGCTGCTGGCACCGCCCATGCGCCAGGATTGTTCGAGCACCCCGCTGCGGGGTTTGCCATTGCTGTCCAGGCCTTGGGCAATGTCGTAGTTGCGCCGGGAGGCGTAGAAATCTGGATAAGCCTCATCCGCCGCCCGGTCGAAAATCTGCGCCTGCTTGATGGCCAGTCGCACGTCATCCGGCAAGTCCAGCGCCAGCAGATCTTCGTAGCCGCCCTGCACTACCAACAGATTCGAACCACCATAGACGTCTTCGCCATGGGCATCCTTGGTCAAGTATTGATCACCGCAGTAGCTAAGCACTTTGTCGCCGATGAATGACTGTCCAACGCTGTGGGTGAAGACCTTGCTCAAGTCCTGTTCGAGCACCACGCCATCGCGAAACAACGCTTCCGCTTCTGCACGGGCCAGTACTTCATCGAACGCGTCGAGACTGTTGATAACTTCCTGGCCACGACCGGCGCAGGCGTGAATCGGCTTCAGGCGGATCGGCCCGCTGTACAGCAAATGCTCGGCGGCGGGCCTCGCATCTTCCACGGCAAACACCGTCAAGCCGTCGAGCACCACATCGCGCACGCGCTCGGAGAATTGCGGCGCCCAACCTTGTGGCGCGTGAGCCAGATGACTGCGCAAGCCGTGGCTGATGGCTTTGGTGCAAATGAAATCGTGTTCGACGTACCCGCCCCACAAATCACCCGGGCCCTTGATACCCAGATTGCGCACGCTGGCCGGGCCAACAATGGTCTGGGTCGGCAGCCAATACAAATCGCGACCGCGATGCTTCTTCGGGTCAAAACTTCCGCCGAAGCTGAGTCCCAGAATCTGCGCCAGCCAGCGGGCAAGTGCCTTGTTGGTCTGCACTTCATGTTGCGGCGCCCCGACCCGAACCGAATGGGCGACGACCACTTTCCTGCTCGACATCGGGGTCATGCGTCCCCCTTCAAGCCACTTGATGAATGTAATGAGAGAAGTGCAGAGATCAAGCCAATCGCCTGGGGCCAGGAATACCCTATGAATCAATCGCTTGGACCTAGGGTGGTGGCATCAGGCCTGTTTCAATCTGCACGACTGCCAGCGAATCCGCGGCAATTTGCACGAAACGGGTCGCCAGCTACTGCTGACTGACTTCCTTCCAGATGGCATCGAACATGACACAACGTTTGAGCATAGCCTGACGCCCGATTTGAATCGCAAGCCGCTTGGCTTCAGGCGTCTGGTGAGTCAGGCGTTGCAGAACTCCCAGCATGGTAATCGCGTGGTCCTCATCCTCTTCGATATGCAGGCGAAAGAACTCCAGGCCTTCCTCACTGACATTCAGTCCCTCCAGTGCCAGCAGAATCGGTTTGTAAATCAGCGGCACAATGGCTTCGGCTCCCAGGCAGAGTGCTGCGAGGCCCTCGACAGGATTTTCACTGCGGCAAAGCTGCATGATGCATTGGGTGAAATCCACGGTCTGAGGTAAAGGCGATTCTGCCAAGGGATGGGTGCCCAGGATCCGCAGCGACCTTTGAAACAACTCGGCATGTGTGAGCTTGTTGTCACCATCAATGCCCATTTCCTCCTGCATGTTTTCCATCAGCAATTTGATGTCGTCAAGGGATTCGAGGCGATTGATGATCGCACACAGAAAGCGGGTAAAGTTTCGCGAGTAGTAATGATGCTGGACCAGAAAGTAACGCATCCCCTGCAGAGAAACATGACCGTTTTGCATTGCTAGCAACAGTTCATGATTAACCAATCTATCTAACGCATCAGCGTCCAGCCATTGGTCCCATAATGTGCCTCCGGTCATGAGTTTAATAACCTTCGCCCCATCGCCGCGACTCAACTCCTTGTTTTCATCCAACTTTAAATTCCTTTTAATTCTTTATCAGCCATCCAGCCGATCGCAACTTTCCAGTTATTCCGAAACCCCGAAAAACTTACAAAACCATATTCATTGTGCATCACTGTAAATGACCGGGCGCTCAAACCTGGCCAGAAAGTAAGCACATAGAGAGGCGAAAATGATGCACAGACCGCCTGACGCAAGAATCACAGCACTGCTCGAGAAATGCAGTAACAGCCATCCACTCAGCAGGCTCGCGGGAGGAATCGCGAGGTAGGCAATGAGCCGTGTAACTCCCACCGTTCGCCCCAGAATGGTTTGCGGAACCACTTGCTGGCGATAGGTGAAAAAAGCGATGACCACCACGGATTGGCAACCGGTAGAAAGCGCCCATAGTGCCGAAAGTGACCACGGATCGTTGGCCATCGCCCCCATCAGCGTGAACACCCCGGCCAGCAAACAGCTTCGACGGATAAGAATGCCGGCCGGATATCTCTTCACCAGAAACGCCCCCATAGCTGATCCGGCGACGGCACCTGCACCAATGAGCCCGTAGTAATAGCCGACATCACTCAATGGCACGGCCAGTAGCGTGGTGTAGACATAAACAAGGCTGGCACCGATCAAGGCAAAACCGAAATTGCAGAAAAAGAACAGCATGACAAACGAACACAGTTCTCGCTGCTGGATGACATACAGCAGTCCGGCTTTGATTTCCGTGAATACCCGCGTGGTGGCAGGCGCAGGCTTACCCTGCTCTTTCAGCAAGAAGCAAAGCGGCAGGGATAGCGCAAATCCGACAATGCTGCCAATCAGCAACTGCTCCTTGGTACTGAAGGACAGCAAGGCTGCAACGCTGATTGGTGCAACGATGCGAATGATGTTGTCACTGGCATTGACGATCGCATTGAACCGATGAAGTTTGGGGCCTTCAATCAGCGCTGGCGCGATACTCTGGAAAACCGGGTGGTGAGTGGCACCGACGCTTGCCAGCAGAAAGCTCAGCAATAACAGGGTGATACTCAAGCTGCTCCCGGACAGCGTACTCACAGCAGCATATATAAGGCAGCCGGTGACGATGTTGATCAGATCACCGCCGATCAGAAAACGCCGTTTGCTGTAGCGATCACTCCACACACCGGCGAAGGGCGTGACCAGTATGTAGGGCGCCATCGCGGCGAAAAAAGCCAGCGACGTCCAGACTGGGGAGCCGGTCTGCTCATAAACATAAAGCGGGATCAGAAACGCGATGGCCCATGAACAGATGGACGTGATGGCATAGGAAGCCAGGAGTTTGAACATCTAGACAGTCTCCGCCTGCCGCGACCGTTGCCCGTTCGCGAGATGTCCACACACCGTGCAGTCCGGATTCTGCTGCCAGACTTCAGCAACGCTGACGTTCAGGTCGTCGAATGTGAATTCCTTGAGCTTGTTGGTCAATTGTGGCGGTTGGCAGCCGGTGATGATCTTGACTGTTTCGCTGACCATCATCCCGGCGGTGACAGCCACCAAAGTCACAAGAGCCGGGCCGGGATGCTCATAAGTGATGTCGTGCTGTTTGGCCATGGTCGAAACGCTGTTCACCAGGCTGCTCTTGTTACGCGCCGACGTCAGCCAGCAAGCACCGCAGCCCGAGGAGCCAGGCACCACCGAATAAAACACCGAGCGCCGTACATCAAGCCCGCCTGAAATGAAGGGTACGCCCTGTTCAACGCAGGCCTCATTCAGCCAGTCGGCCATGTAGTTCGCGGGTTTATCAGCGACACAAATCACAATATCGTGACCGCGTACGATGCCGGCGACGTCTTGCGCCGACTGCAGGCGGGTTTCGTGAGCAGTAATGTCGAGGTGACTGTTGAATTCAAGCAACCTGCGCCTGGCCGTTGCAACCTTCGGCATGCCAACGTCGGTTTCCTTGTAAAGGATCTGCCGGTTCAAATTGCTCAACTCGATCGTGTCAAAATCGAGGATCGTCAGATGGTGGATACCCAGCGCCACCAGGTCGAACAGGATATGGGTGCCCAGACCGCCGCAGCCCAGTACGCAGACCCTGGCCGCGCGCAGTTTTTCCTGGTAGGCGAACTTGTTCTCGCCCACAGCCACCATCGACCCGAAAAAGTCGATGTTGCGGGAAAATCTGATGCGATCATGATCCGAAAGAGAAGTCGTCTCAAAGGCATCCGGACTCTCGACCAGCCGGTATTTGATCAGATCCTGCGCAACGCTACGGATTTCGTCCTGATCCACCGCGGGATAACGGCCTGCCACCTGGGTAATCAACTCCTCATAGGGTGTACGGCCATCAAGTGCCTTGGCGAACTCCCAGACAGCACCGTGGGGGTCGGGGATTTTTGCGTATTGACCGTTAAAGCGCAAAACGACCTGACCATCAAGTTTGAACGGAATAATCGTCGGTTTAAGACAAAGCTTCATATTCGAGCCTCAATCGCTATTAAAACAACTTGATAAAGAACCAGGGCCATTAAGACCCCGGTTCTTACTGATCAGATCAGCCGATCTGAGAATCGCCAGCGGAAGATGCTTTTTCGAAAGTCATAATGATTTCCTCAAAAGTTGAAGGGCCGGTGGTGAAGCTGTTTCCACCGGGGTGAAGATGTGCACACCCCCAAAACTAGAATAAGTTTTCAGTGGTTGCGAACTCACCTTGTTTCTTAATATTACTCACGCAAAATACATTTCCTACGCTTTTACGAAGTGCCGCCATTACTTCTTACGGAAACATACAAAAACAATGTAGGAATTATCTTCAATACTTAAACAATAAAAAATCACTGCGAGAAACTTGAGAACAAATTCGCCTTCCAGACCATAAACATCAGTGTTTCATCAGAAACACACTCCCACCCGGGACAACGCTTGCGACCACCACCTCATCAAAAATTTCGACAGGTCAAAAAGATCTCACGCGTGAGCCATTGATGGCACTTTGAATTGGCTGTAGTGTGGCTCACGCGTGAGATGTTCATAACGGAGTCATTGCCATGAAAAGCCGCTCCCCCACTGTTGCGTCAGAGAGCCCAAAGGGAGAGCGCTCGAAACCGTCCGCGAAAAAACCGTCGAGCTTCTACATGAAGCAGATGCGCGCGGGCCTGGCTGCCGCCGGTTATGTGAAACACGAAACTTGGGTGCTTCCGGAAAACCGAAGCTTGCTCAAGCAGATGGAGCAACAGCTACGCCAACCGATTCTGGCTGGCTCATTCATGTCGGAGAATTACATGAGCGCAGGCAACAACTGGAACATCGATAGCCTCTTCAACGCCCTCAAGGCACTGGACGAGGTGGCTTCGCACGAGATCACGCTGTCTCTGATCCAGAGCTCCGAACCCAGCATCAAGCTGGAAATGAACGAATTCGGCGGTCTGCCGATTCACATCGCCGTGGCCGGTCAGCAGATCATCGTCGACACCGTGCTGGTGGATATCGATTCGATCACTGACGTGCGCGCCTTCAACGACGCCGTGCTGCGCAGCCGGGAAATGTTCCCGCTGTCGTCGATCGGCATCGAGTCGATGCCCAATGGTCAGACCGTTTACAACATGTTTGGCGCCCTCAGCGCCGACTCGAGCCTGACAAACGTCGTCACCGAGGTGAAAACCCTGGTCGACAACGTGCAGCGCGCGAGCGAAGCCTTCGAACACTTCTTCAAGTAATCAACAGGGAATATCCAATGACTCAGTCCATCTGGAGCAAGTTGTTCACCGCGCTGCGCGGCGGCGCCAATGAAGTCGGCGAAGCGATCGTCGACCAACAGGCCCTGCGTATCCTCGACCAGGAAATCCGCGACGCCGACACCGCGCTGTCGAATGCCCGTCGTGAGCTGGTCACTATCATGGCCAAGCACAAACTGGCCGCTGACCGCGTGAGCGAGTACGACGCCAAGATCAAGGATCTGGAAGCCAAGGCGGTTTCCGCGCTGAACGCCGGCCGCGAAGACTTGGCCATGGAAGTGGCCGAAGCGATTTCGACCCTGACCAACGACCTGACCGCCGAGAAAGCCCAGAGCGACGAATTCGGCACCTACGCCGAAAACATGCGCAAGGACATCACCAAGGCCGAGTCGCGGATCAAAAGCCTGCGCCAGCAGGTGGACATGGCCAAGGCCCGTGAAAGCGTGCAAAAGGCGCAGGTCAGCGCGTCCATCGCCAGCGGCGGTGCCAACGGCAAGCTAGAAACCGCCGTCGGCACGCTGAACCGTCTGCAGGCCAAGCAGCAGCAACGCGCTGCCGAGCTGAGTGCCGCCGATGAACTGGCTGACGCTTCGACCGGCAATGACCTGGAACGCAAACTGCGCGACGCCGGCATCACGCCGAACGAAGGCAGCGCCAATGCGATCCTCGAGCGTCTGAAGCAGAAGTCCGCGCAGTAAGCGTTTGCACAAAAACCTGTGGGAGCGGGCTTGCTCGCGAAAGCGATTTGTCAGTCATTACTTTAGCTGCCTGACACACCGCCTTCGCGAGCAAGCCCGCTCCCACATGGTTTACGGCGTGTCGTTCGTCGCCCGGCCCGGTACACTGGCGGCGTTTTTTACGACGAACACCTCCACCCGCCTCAAGGAATGTACCCATGGGATGGTTCAAAGACTTGCTGGGCACCAGCAACTGGCAGACCGCTGCGCCAACGCCAAACGTTGCCAGTGGCCCACTCGGGATGGCACAAGGCAAAGGCGTGCGATTCGATTCGACTCTGGCCTTGCTGCTCGATGGCAGCACCTCGGTGCAGGTTCCAGCGGCAGAGGCAATCTGGAGCGCCGGCTGGATCGACCTCGGCCAATCCAACAAGCTGCATCGCTACTACCTCAATAACGAAGACTTCTGGCTGCAAATCCACGTCACCGGTGACGACCAGATCGAGTCGGTCACCCTGTTCAACTACCTCAGCTACGTGACCGTCAACAGTGACGCCGAGCTGCAGCGCCTCGCCGGCCCCGAAAGCCCGATCGGCCTGCCGATCTATACCCACGACGGCGTCCAGTACAGCCGCGAATGGGGCACCGAACAAGGCCAGACCGAACTCGTACCGATGACCGAACATGTGGTCAACCCGGACGAGAGCTACACCATCGAACACCACTCCATGCTTTACGCGCGCGAGACCGGCCTGACCGATCGCCGCGAATTGCTGCTGTTCTCCGTCGAACAGGACGAGGAAGGCACCGTCAGCCTGAGCACCTCGCTGGGCATTTCGCTGTACACGACGGATTTGAGCACCATTTAAATAAGGAAGTTTTCCATGCTGGAAGTGCTGGCCGTTTCCCTGAACAAGACCGCACTGGTCGGTTTCGTCGTCTACCTGATCGGCGCCGTGCTGCTGTTCATGCTGTTTCAGTTCGTCTACACCCGCATCACGCCACACAAGGAGTTCGAGCTGATTCGCTCCGGCAACATCGCTGCCGCCATCGCTCTGGCGGGCGCGATCATCGGCTTCGCGATTCCGGCCAGCAACGTGATCGCGTTTTCGGTCAACGTTCTCGATTTCGTGCTGTGGGCGGTAATTGCTGCGGTGGTGCAACTGCTGGCCTTCCTCGCCACAAGCCTGGTGCTCAAGGGCACGTCGCAGCGTATCGCCAACGGTGAAATCGCCTCGGGAATCTACGTGGCCGCGGTGGCTATCAGCGTCGGCATGCTCAACGCCGCGTGCATGACCCCGTCCAACTGATCGGCAGGAAGCCTTCGATGAAACGCAGCAAGTACGTTCAACTGTCCCTCGCCGCTTCGGTGGCGCTGGCGATTTCCGGCGAGGTTACCGCGCAGGAGCAGCAACGCTTCCAATCTGTCGAGGAGTGCGTCGGCGCCGAAGTGGCCGCCGACGTCTGCTCCACCGCCTACGTCGCGGCATTGACCGAACACCGACGTATTGCGCCGGCCTACGATGACAAGGCCAAGTGCGACGCAGACTTTGCCGCCGACTGGTGCCAGAAAAACTCCGATGGCCGCTTCGTGCCGAAGCTCGGCGGTTTCAAGGTGCCGCAGAACGGCGAGGCGCCACAGGACCTGAATGCGCTTGCCAATGCGCAGATGCCTGCCGGTGAAGCCGCCGCCGCGCAGAACGTACAAAGTACTTCTCACTCGTCCGGCGGCGGCAACGGTTGGCTGACGGGCTGGCTGATCGGCAATGCGATGAGCAACAACGCCAATCGCACGGTCTATCGCGATCGCGATACGCGCCAGACCTACAACACTTCGACGCAGTACCGCAGAATCGAATCGGCACCGGCTACCCGCACCGACACCCGCTACGACAGCACCCGGAGCAAACCGGTCAACGTCGCTTCGTCGACGTCCCGCGGCGGCTTCGGCAGCCAGTCTTCCGCGCGCAGCGGTTGGGGCGGCTGGGGCAGTTCGAGCAGCTGATCATGAAAAAGATCCACTGCGCCGAGCGCCCCGACTGGAAACAGACGGCCGAAAGCCTCGGCTTTCTGTTCCACACCATCGACGACGAGCCGTACTGGGACGAAAGCGCCTACTACCAGTTCACGCTCGCGCAGATCGAAAATGATCTGGAGGACCCGACCACCGAACTGCACGAGATGTGCATGGACCTGGTCGACCGCGTGGTGCACAGCGAAGAGCTGCTGGATCGCCTGAGCATCCCGGCGCCGTACTACGACATGATCCGCACGTCCTGGCTGGAAGGTCATCCGCATCTGTACGGGCGTATGGACTTTTCCTACAGCGGCAACGGCCCGGCCAAGCTGCTGGAACTCAACTACGACACGCCGACCAGTCTCTATGAGGCGGCGGCATTTCAGTGGGGCTGGCTGGAGCAGTGCATCGAGCGCGGGATGCTGCCGCGCCATGCCGACCAGTTCAACAGCATCGATACCAAGCTGCACCAGGCGTTTGCCGAGTTGCAGCTCAAGCGGCCGTTCTACTTTGCGTCGATGAAAGACTCGGTCGAAGACAAGGGGACCACCGACTACTTGCGCCTGATCGCGGAAAAGGTCGGCATCGAATCCCGGCACATCGACATCGAAGACATCGGCCTGACCGCCGAGGGTCGCTTCGTCGACCTTGAGGATCGCTGGATCCCGCACCTGTTCAAACTGCACGCCTGGGAATTCATCTTCCACGAGCCGTTCGGTGCGGCGATTGCCGAGTGCGATACACAGTTTTTCGAACCGGCATGGAAAGCGATCCTGTCGAACAAAGGCGCACTCCCACTGCTATGGGAACTGCACAAGGGCCACCCGAACCTGCTGGCGGCGCACCTTGATCCGAATCCGGCCAGTGCGGTGCCCAAGGGTTGGGTGCGCAAACCGTACTTTTCCCGGGAAGGCGCCAATATCGAACTGCACACGGCAGAAGGTCTGATCGTCAAAGAAGACGGGCCCTACACCGATGCGCCGTTCATCCTGCAGGAATTTGCGCCATTGCCGAAGTTCGACGACAGCTACACCCTGGTCGGCTCGTGGGTGATTGGTGATCAGGCCGCGGGGATCGGCGTGCGCGAAGACAACAGTCTGATCACCAAGGATTCAAGCCGGTTTCTGCCGCACCTGATCCTCGACTGAAACACACATCCGCATTTGTGGGAGCGGGCTTGCTCGCGAAAGCGGACTGCCATTCAACAAATGCTTTGACTGACCCGACGCCTTCGCGAGCAAGCCCGCTCCCACAGGAGATCAGTGGTAATCGCGGACCTTGCGCCACAAAAAAGGCCCGTCGTGTTGAACGACGGGCCTTTTTTATTCAGCGTGGATGCAGCAGCGAATCAGAACGGGATATCGTCATCGAAGCTGTCGAAATCCGGAGCCGGTTGCGGTGCAGCCTGCTGTGGAGCCGGGGCTGGACGCTGTTGCGGAGCCGACTGCTGCGGACGCGGAGCCTGTTGGCGTGGCGCCTGCTGCTGGTAGTTGTTGCCACCGCCTTGTTGGTCGCCCTGTTGTGGACGGCCGCCGAGCAGTTGCATGGTGCCTTGCATGTCGACCACGATTTCTGTGGTGTAACGCTTGATACCGTCTTTTTCCCACTCGCGGGTCTGCAGCTTGCCTTCGATGTACACCTGCGAACCTTTACGCAGGTACTCGCCGGCGATTTCCGCAACCTTGCCGAACATCGAAACACGGTGCCATTCGGTCTTCTCGACCTTTTGACCGGTTTGCTTGTCGGTCCACTGTTCGCTGGTTGCCAGACTCAGGTTGGTCACGGCGTTACCGTTAGGCAGGTAGCGAACTTCGGGATCCTGGCCGCAAGTGCCGACCAATATGACTTTGTTAACCCCACGGGCCATAACGTTCTCCTAGGCTTCGCAAGCAGCCCCGGCCGGGTTGTTCACCAGGCGTTCGAGGGTGTCGCGATCCACTAATTCTTTGTCCAGTTTGATGTAAACAGCTGCTTCATCAGCAACTATCACTGCATCTGTTACCCCTACGAGGGCCTTGAGGCGCTCGACCAGACCCGCTTCGCGGATCGCCTCGGGCGACAACGGCAAGCGCAGGCTCGTCACGTAGGGAGGTTCGCGCATGGTAACAGCAAAGGCCAGCCAGATGGCAGCCAGACCCGCACATCCAAGGAACACAACCGACAGACCGCCATGCTGAAACAGCCAGCCGCCAAGTATCCCGCCGAGTGCCGAACCGAGGAACTGACTGGTGGAATACACGCCCATGGCCGTGCCCTTCCCGCCTGCCGGTGAAACCTTGCTGATCAGCGACGGCAACGAAGCTTCCAGCAGATTGAACGCGGTGAAGAACACCACCGTACCGATCACCAGAGCCCGCAAGCTGCCACCGAACTGCCAGAAGAATAGCTCAGTGAACATCAGCGTCAGGACGGCGCCGAGCAAAATTCGTTTCATTTTGCGTTTCTTCTCGCCATAGATGATGAACGGGATCATGGCGAAGAAAGAGATCAGTAGCGCAGTCAGGTAAACCCACCAGTGCTGCTCCTTGGGCAAACCGGCCTTTTCCACCAGCGCCAGCGGCAGCGCGACGAAGCTCGACATCAGCATCGCGTGCAACACAAAAATGCCCAAGTCCAGGCGCAGCAGATCGGGATGTTTGAGCGTCGGCATCAAGGCCTGACGCGCCACTCCGGATTCACGATGGCTCAGCGGCCCGGTGGATTTCGGCACCATGAACATCACGATGACGATCCCGAACAGGGCCATGCCGCCAGTGGCGAGGAACAGTCCGGACAGGCCGAACGCGCGGGTCAGCAACGGCCCGACCACCATGGCCACGGCGAACGACAGACCGATGGTCATGCCGATCATGGCCATGGCTTTGGTACGGTGTTGTTCACGGGTCAGGTCGGAAAGCAGTGCCATGACCGCAGCGGAAATCGCCCCGGCGCCCTGCAGGATGCGTCCGGCAATCACGCCCCAGATCGAATCGGCCTGAGCCGCCAGCACACTGCCAAGGGCGAAGACCACCAGCCCGAGGAAAATTACCGGCCGCCGGCCGATACGGTCGGAAATGATCCCGAACGGAATCTGGAAAATCGCCTGGGTCAGGCCGTAAGCGCCAATCGCCAGCCCGATCAGGGCCGGGGTCGCTCCCGCCAGGTCCATGCCGTAGGTCGCCAGTACCGGCAACACCATGAACATGCCAAGCATACGGAAGGCGAACACCAGGGCCAGACCGCTCGCTGCGCGGGTCTCGCTGCCACTCATGCGTTCGCTGTGGGGATCGTGCATGGAAAAACCTCGTGTGAACCGGCGGCGATTCTACCAGTCCCATCGAAAGACGGGGTATATCGCGACGCTATGACGCGTATAGATGAAACTCTCTTCATGCAAGGTAAAAAACCCTTCGTTTGATAGTGTGCATCCATCCAGTATTTGCCCGTATACTCCTACGTTTTCGACGCCCGCCGAGCGAGGCCACTTTGGACAAGATCCTGATACGTGGGGCCCGTACCCACAACCTGAAGAACATCGACCTGACCCTGCCACGGGACAAACTGATCGTCATCACCGGCCTGTCCGGATCCGGCAAGTCGTCCCTGGCCTTCGACACGCTGTACGCCGAAGGTCAGCGCCGCTATGTCGAATCCCTGTCGGCCTACGCCCGACAGTTCCTGTCGATGATGGAAAAACCCGACGTCGACACCATTGAAGGTTTGTCGCCGGCGATCTCCATCGAACAGAAGTCGACCTCGCACAACCCGCGTTCCACGGTCGGCACCATCACCGAAATCTACGACTACCTGCGTCTGCTGTATGCACGCGTCGGTACGCCGCGCTGCCCGGATCACGATATTCCGCTGGAAGCTCAGACCGTCAGCCAGATGGTCGACCTGGTGCTGGCGCAACCGGAGGGCAGCAAACTGATGCTGCTGGCGCCGGTGATCCGCGAGCGCAAAGGCGAGCACTTGTCAGTGTTCGAAGAGCTGCGCGCCCAAGGCTTCGTCCGTGCGCGGGTCAACGGTCGCATCTGCGAACTCGATGAACTGCCGAAACTGGATAAACAGAAGAAGCACTCGATCGATGTGATCGTCGACCGTTTCAAGGTCCGCGCCGACCTGCAGCAGCGTCTAGCCGAATCGTTCGAAACCGCACTGAAGCTGGCGGACGGCATTGCCTTGGTCGCGCCGATGGACGATGAGCCAGGTGAAGAGATGATCTTCTCCGCGCGCTTTGCCTGCCCGATCTGCGGCCATGCCATCAGCGAGCTTGAGCCGAAGCTGTTCTCCTTCAACAACCCGGCCGGCGCCTGCCCGACCTGCGATGGCCTGGGCGTGAAGCAGTTCTTCGACATCAAGCGCCTGGTCAATGGTGAACTGACTCTTGCCGAGGGCGCGATTCGCGGATGGGACAGGCGTAACGTCTATTATTTCCAGATGCTCGGCTCACTGGCCTCGCACCACAAGTTCAGTCTTGAGAAGCCGTTCAACGAGCTGACCGCCGAACAGCAGAAACAGATCCTGCACGGCAGCGGCTCGCAGAATGTCGACTTCAAGTACCTCAATGACCGCGGCGACATCGTCAAACGTTCGCACCCGTTCGAAGGTATCGTGCCGAACCTTGAGCGTCGCTACCGCGAAACCGAATCGGCCAGCGTGCGCGAAGAGCTGGCCAAGTTTCTCAGCACCCAGGCTTGCCCGGATTGCCGCGGCACTCGTCTGCGCCGTGAAGCGCGGCACGTGTGGGTTGGCGAGAAAACCCTGCCGGCAGTGACCAACCTGCCGATTGGCGATGCCTGCGAATACTTCGGCGAGTTGAAGATGACCGGCCGTCGCGGCGAAATCGCCGACAAGATCCTCAAGGAAATCCGCGAGCGTCTGCAGTTCCTGGTCAATGTCGGCCTCGACTATCTGTCGCTGGATCGCAGCGCCGACACCCTGTCCGGTGGCGAGGCGCAACGCATTCGTCTGGCGAGCCAGATCGGCGCCGGTCTGGTCGGGGTGCTGTATATCCTCGACGAACCATCCATCGGCCTGCATCAGCGCGATAACGACCGGTTGCTCGGCACCCTCAAGCACCTGCGCGACATCGGCAACACGGTGATCGTGGTCGAGCACGACGAAGACGCGATTCGTCTGGCCGACTATGTGGTGGATATCGGGCCGGGCGCCGGGGTGCACGGCGGGCAGATCGTGGCTGAAGGCACGCCGGCCGAAGTCATGGCGCACCCGGATTCCCTGACCGGTAAATACCTGTCGGGGCGGGTGAAGATCGAAGTGCCGGCCAAACGCACGCCGCGTAACAAGAAGCTGACGCTGTCGCTCAAGGGCGCGCGCGGCAACAACCTGCGCAACGTCGATCTGGAAATCCCGATCGGCCTGCTGACCTGCGTGACCGGTGTTTCCGGCTCCGGCAAGTCAACGCTGATCAACAACACGCTGTTCCCATTGAGCGCTACTGCACTCAATGGTGCGACCACGCTGGAAGCGGCCGCGCACGACAGCATCAAAGGCCTGGAGCATCTCGACAAAGTCGTCGATATCGACCAAAGCCCGATCGGCCGTACGCCGCGTTCCAACCCGGCGACCTACACCGGGCTGTTCACACCGATCCGCGAACTGTTCGCCGGTGTACCCGAGTCGCGCTCCCGTGGTTACGGCCCGGGGCGTTTCTCGTTCAACGTCAAGGGCGGTCGCTGCGAGGCGTGCCAGGGCGACGGTCTGATCAAAGTGGAAATGCACTTCCTGCCGGACATTTACGTGCCGTGCGATGTGTGCAAGAGCAAGCGCTACAACCGCGAAACCCTTGAGATCAAATACAAGGGCAAGAGCATCCACGAAACCCTCGAGATGACCATCGAGGAGGCGCGGGAGTTCTTCGACGCGGTACCGGCGCTTGCACGCAAGCTACAGACGTTGATGGATGTGGGCCTGTCGTACATCAAGCTCGGGCAGTCGGCAACCACGCTGTCCGGTGGTGAAGCGCAGCGGGTCAAGCTGTCACGCGAGCTGTCCAAGCGCGACACCGGCAAAACTCTGTATATCCTCGATGAGCCGACCACCGGTCTGCACTTCGCGGATATCCAGCAACTGCTCGACGTGCTGCATCGCCTGCGCGACCACGGCAATACCGTAGTGGTGATCGAGCACAACCTGGACGTGATCAAGACTGCCGACTGGCTGGTGGATCTGGGGCCGGAGGGCGGCTCCAAGGGTGGTCAGATCATCGCCACCGGTACGCCGGAGGAAGTGGCCGAGATGAAGCAGTCTCACACCGGTCATTACCTCAAGCCATTGCTGATTCGCGATCGGGCTTGATCTCCGGGCATGAAAAAGCCCCTGTCACTTCAACCGTGACAGGGGCTTTTTTGTGTCTGTGCAATCAGGTGTGAGATTGCAGGTAATTCTCGAGACCGATGAGCTTGATCAGGCCCAACTGCTTTTCCAGCCAGTAGGTGTGATCTTCTTCAGTGTCGTTGAGCTGAACACGCAGGATTTCGCGACTGACATAATCCTTGTGCTGCTCGCACAACTCAATGCCTTTGCACAGAGCGGCGCGGACTTTGTACTCGAGACGCAGATCTGCTTCGAGCATCTCCGGGACGGTGGTGCCGACGTCGAGATCGTCCGGGCGCATGCGCGGTGTGCCTTCGAGCATCAGGATCCGGCGCATCAGTGCGTCGGCGTGACCGGCCTCTTCTTCCATCTCGTGGTTGATTCGTTCGTAGAGCTTGGTGAAACCCCAGTCCTCATACATCCGCGAGTGAACAAAATATTGGTCACGCGCGGCCAGTTCGCCGGTCAGCAACGTGTTGAGGTAATCGATTACGTCTGGGTGGCCTTGCATCGCCCTACATCTCCCTGCTTGAAAGTCTGTAGTTTGAACCAAGCTGACCGGAAGGTCACCCCGTTTCGCGCAATAAAAGCGAAGATATTCTGAGAAAACCAGCCTAAATAACGCAAAAACCGCCCCAATGAGGGCGGTTCTGCTTCTCGTTTAGACTTCGTTAAGCTGTACGTCGAGCAGCTTTGCGATTGCTTCTCCATACGCCGGATCGGCCTTATAGAAATGCTGCAACTGACGATCAACCACATCAGGTGAAACACCGCTCATGGCGCCGGCGATATTGCTGACCAGCAAGGCTTTCTGCTCGTCGCTCATCAGACGGAACAGCGCACCGGCGTGGCTGTAGTAATCGGTGTCTTCGCGATGATCGTAACGGTCAGCAGCACCACTCAATGCCAGTGCAGGCTCGGCGTAGTGCGGAGCTTGCTTCGGTGATTCAATGTAGCTGTTCGGTTCGTAGTTAGGTGCTGCACCACCATTGCTGCCGAAGGCCATCGAGCCGTCGCGCTGGTACGTATTCACCGGGCTGCGCGGCGCATTCACCGGTAATTGTTGGTGGTTTGTGCCCACGCGATAGCGATGTGCATCGGCGTAGGCGAACACGCGGCCTTGCAGCATGCGATCCGGCGACAGACCGACACCTGGCACCATGTTGCTCGGACCGAATGCGGCTTGCTCGACCTCGGCAAAGTAGTTCAGCGGGTTGCGGTTCAGCTCCAGTTCGCCGACTTCGATCAGCGGAAACTCCTTTTGCGACCAGGTCTTGGTCACGTCGAACGGGTTCTCATAGTGCGCTGCAGCCTGAGCCTCGGTCATGATCTGAATGCATACGCGCCATTTCGGGAAGTCGCCACGCTCGATGGCTTCGAACAGATCACGCTGAGCGTAATCCGGATCGGTACCCGCCAGGCGCGCAGCATCGGCCGGTGCCAGGTTCTTGATGCCTTGCTTGGTTTTGTAGTGCCACTTCACCCAGTGACGCTCACCTTTTGCATTGATCAGACTGTAGGTGTGGCTGCCGAAGCCGTGCATGTGACGGTAGCCATCGGGAATGCCGCGATCCGAAAACAGAATGGTCACTTGATGCAGTGCTTCCGGCGAATGCGACCAGAAGTCCCACATCATCTGGGCGCTTTTCAGGTTGCTCTGCGGCAGACGTTTCTGCGTGTGGATAAAGTCGGGAAACTTCAGTGGATCACGAATGAAGAAAACAGGGGTGTTGTTGCCAACGATGTCCCAGTTGCCCTCTTCGGTGTAGAACTTGAGGGCGAACCCACGTGGATCACGTTCAGTGTCAGCCGAGCCACGTTCGCCGCCTACAGTGGAGAAGCGCAAGAACGTTGGCGTTTGCTTGCCCACGGCCTCAAACAGTTTGGCGCTGGTGTATTCGGTGATATCACGGGTCACGATGAACGTACCGTAAGCACCCGAGCCCTTGGCGTGCACGCGGCGCTCAGGAATGTTTTCACGGTTGAAATGGGCAAGCTTCTCGATCAGATGAAAATCGTCGAGCAGCAGCGGGCCACGGGGGCCGGCGGAGCGAGAATTCTGGTTATCGGCGACAGGTGCGCCACTGGCGGTCGTAAGCGTTTTGATCTGGCTCATACGGTCTTCTTCCTCTGTCAGTCTTGAAACTGCCGGCTAATCGGCTTGCTGGGAAGTATTGATCATCGATGAGACACCTACAAATTCATTAACTTGCAGTCATCGATAGATAATTACTAATTATGTTTCCGTGCACATAGTGGCAACACAACAATGTCAGAAGCTTGTACGAACAGCGCATTTCTTGCGGGCACAAAAAACCGGGCACTAGGCCCGGTTTTTCGTTTCAGACTGACGTCTTACTCGGCGGATACAGCTTCGCCAGCAGTAGCACGATCAACCAACTCGACGTACGCCATAGGCGCGTTGTCGCCAGCGCGGAAGCCGCACTTGAGGATGCGCAGGTAGCCACCCTCACGGGTAGCGTAACGCTTGCCCAGGTCGTTGAAGAGCTTACCAACGATAGCTTTCGAACGAGTACGGTCGAAAGCCAGACGGCGGTTAGCCAGGCTGTCTGTCTTGGCCAGAGTGATCAGCGGCTCGGCAACGCGGCGCAGTTCTTTGGCTTTTGGCAGAGTAGTCTTGATCAGCTCGTGCTCGAACAACGACACCGCCATGTTCTGGAACATGGCCTTGCGGTGCGAGCTGGTGCGGCTCAGGTGACGCCCACTTTTACGATGACGCATGGTTCATTCCTTACCAAACACTACGTTCGGTGATTACGACGATCAGGCAGTCGCCTTGTCGTCCTTCTTAAGACTTGCAGGCGGCCAGTTGTCGAGGCGCATGCCGAGGGACAGACCGCGGGAGGCCAGAACGTCCTTGATTTCAGTCAAGGATTTCTTGCCCAGGTTCGGAGTCTTCAACAGCTCTACTTCGGTACGCTGAATCAGGTCGCCGATGTAGTAGATGTTTTCCGCCTTAAGGCAGTTAGCCGAACGTACAGTCAGTTCCAGATCGTCAACCGGGCGAAGCAGGATCGGATCGATCTCGTCTTCCTGCTCGACAACCACTGGCTCACTGTCACCTTTGAGGTCGACGAACGCAGCCAACTGCTGTTGCAGGATGGTTGCAGCGCGGCGGATAGCCTCTTCAGGATCCAGGGTACCGTTGGTTTCCAGATCAATAACCAGCTTGTCCAGGTTGGTACGCTGCTCGACACGGGCGTTTTCCACCACGTATGCGATACGGCGAACCGGGCTGAACGAAGAGTCGAGCTGCAAGCGACCAATGCTGCGGCTTTCGTCTTCATCGCTCTGACGCGAGTCGGCTGGTTCATAACCACGACCACGAGCTACGGTGAGCTTCATGTTCAGGGCGCCGTTAGACGCCAGGTTAGCGATTACGTGATCGGGGTTAACGATCTCGACATCATGATCCAGCTGAATATCGGCAGCGGTAACCACCCCCGAACCCTTCTTCGACAAGGTCAGCGTAACTTCGTCACGACCGTGCAGCTTGATGGCCAGACCTTTAAGGTTCAACAGGATTTCAATTACGTCTTCCTGTACACCTTCGATGGCGCTGTACTCGTGGAGCACACCGTCAATCTCGGCCTCGACTACTGCGCAGCCGGGCATTGAGGACAACAGGATGCGGCGCAGCGCGTTGCCCAGGGTGTGGCCAAAACCACGCTCGAGAGGCTCGAGAGTGATCTTGGCGCGGGTTGGACTGACAACCTGCACATCAATGTGGCGGGGTGTCAGGAACTCATTTACCGAAATCTGCATGGATGCACCTATTTTCTAGCCCTTACTTGGAGTAGAGCTCGACAATCAGGCTTTCGTTGATGTCGGCGGACAGATCACTGCGAGCAGGAACGTTCTTGAAAACGCCCGACTTCTTCTCAGTGTCTACTTCTACCCATTCTACGCGGCCACGTTGGGCACACAGATCGAGAGCTTGGACAATGCGAAGTTGGTTTTTTGCTTTCTCGCGAACTGCGACCACGTCACCAGCACGAACCTGATACGACGGAACGTTTACGGTCTGACCGTTAACGCTGATCGACTTGTGCGATACCAGCTGACGGGATTCGGCACGAGTCGAACCAAAGCCCATACGGTATACAACGTTGTCCAGACGGCATTCGAGCAGTTGCAGCAGGTTTTCACCGGTTGCACCTTTCTTGCCAGCAGCTTCTTTGTAGTAGCCGCTGAACTGACGCTCGAGAACGCCGTAGATACGACGAACCTTCTGCTTTTCACGCAGTTGGGTGCCGTAGTCGGACTGGCGACCGCGGCGTTGGCCGTGGATACCAGGTGCTGCTTCAATGTTGCACTTCGATTCGATCGCGCGCACGCCGCTCTTCAGGAAGAGATCGGTGCCTTCGCGACGAGCGAGTTTGCATTTTGGACCAATGTAACGAGCCATTCTTTACAATCTCCTGGATTACACGCGGCGCTTCTTCGGCGGACGGCACCCGTTGTGCGGGATTGGCGTCACGTCGGTGATGCTGGCGATCTTGTAGCCACAGCCGTTCAAAGCGCGGACTGCGGATTCACGACCTGGACCTGGACCCTTGACGTTAACGTCGAGGTTTTTCAGGCCGTATTCCAGCGCAGCTTGACCAGCACGCTCAGCAGCTACTTGAGCAGCGAACGGAGTGGACTTGCGGGAACCGCGGAAACCCGAACCACCGGAGGTAGCCCAGGAAAGAGCGTTACCTTGACGGTCGGTAATGGTCACGATGGTGTTGTTAAAAGAAGCATGGATGTGGGCGATGCCATCAACCACTGTCTTTTTAACTTTTTTACGAGGACGAGCAGCAGGTTTTGCCATGATTAAATTCCTGTCGATTCGCTGGGGCGATTACTTGCGGATCGGCTTACGCGGACCTTTACGGGTACGCGCGTTGGTCTTGGTACGCTGACCGCGTACTGGAAGACCGCGACGATGACGCAGACCGCGATAGCAACCGAGGTCCATCAAGCGCTTGATTTTCATGTTGATTTCGCGACGCAGGTCACCTTCAGTGGTGAACTTCGCCACTTCGCCACGCAGCTGTTCAATTTGCTCGTCGCTCAGATCTTTGATCTTTGCTGCTGGGTTTACCCCAGTGTCTGCACAGATTTTCTGCGCAGTAGTGCGACCGACACCATAGATGTAGGTCAGCGAGATAACAGTATGCTTGCTATCTGGAATGTTAACGCCTGCAATACGGGCCATTCAGTGGGACTCCAATTGACAGCTACCTACGCCCCGGAAGCCAAGAAATAGGGCGCGAGATAATATCGCTGTAATAACAAATAATCAACCCGGCAGCGCACTAGCTGCCGGGCTTGAAGCACAATCACACTCAGCCTTGGCGCTGTTTGTGACGCGGTTCCGCGCTGCAAATTACTCGAACAACACCTTCGCGGCGAATAATCTTGCAGTTACGGCACAGCTTTTTCACCGATGCACGAACTTTCATCACCAACTCCTCGAACCTTATGGGTACTCAGCGCAACATGCCACTGCCGTAACCCTTCAGGTTGGCTTTCTTCATCAGGGATTCGTACTGGTGCGAAACGAGGTGCGATTGTACTTGGGACATGAAGTCCATCACAACCACGACCACGATCAGCAACGAGGTCCCGCCAAGGTAGAACGGAACGTTTGCTGCAACCACCAGGAATTGGGGCAACAGGCACACGGCCGTCATGTAAAGAGCACCGAACATGGTCAAGCGAGTCAGAACGCCATCAATATAGCGTGCAGACTGCTCACCTGGACGGATGCCCGGAATAAAGGCACCGGACTTCTTCAGGTTTTCCGCTACGTCTTTCGGATTGAACATCAACGCCGTATAGAAGAAGCAGAAGAAAATAATCCCTGCACTAAACAGCAGAATATTCAACGGCTGACCAGGAGCGATCGACTGCGAGATGTCCTGCAACCAGCCCATACCTTCAGACTGACCAAACCAGGCACCCAACGAAGCCGGGAACAGCAAAATGCTGCTCGCGAAAATAGCCGGAATAACACCGGCCATGTTCACCTTCAGCGGCAAGTGGCTTGTCTGCGCAGCAAAAACCTTGCGGCCCTGCTGACGCTTGGCGTAGTGAACAGCGATACGACGCTGGCCACGCTCAATGAACACCACGAAACCGATAATCGCTACTGCCAGCAAACCGATGGCAACCAAGGCGAAGATATTGATATCACCCTGACGCGCAGACTCGAAAGACTGCCCGATTGCTCTCGGAAGACCGGCGACGATACCCGAAAAAATCAACATCGAGATACCGTTGCCTACACCACGCTCAGTAATCTGCTCACCCAGCCACATCATGAACATCGCACCAGCCACAAAAGTGGATACCGCGACGAAATGGAAGCCAAAGTCACCAGTGAACGCAACGCCCTGCCCCGCCAGACCAATGGACATGCCAATAGCCTGAACGAGAGCGAGGACGACGGTGCCGTAGCGGGTGTACTGGCTGATCTTGCGACGGCCAGCTTCACCTTCCTTCTTCAACTGCTCCAGCTGCGGGCTGACGGCGGTCATCAGTTGCATGATGATCGATGCCGAAATGTACGGCATGATCCCCAGTGCAAAGATGCTCATCCGCTCCAGCGCGCCGCCGGAGAACATGTTGAACAAGCTAAGAATGGTCCCCTCATTCTGTCGAAACAGGTCTGCGAGTCGGTCCGGGTTGATACCTGGAACCGGGATGTGTGCGCCTATTCGGTAGACGATAATCGCCAGGAACAGAAAACGCAGACGAGCCCAGAGTTCAGACATACCGCCTTTGCCGAGCGCAGAGAGAGCACCTTGCTTAGCCATTTATTCCTCGAACTTGCCGCCAGCTGCTTCGATAGCCGCACGCGCACCTTTGGTGGCGCCGATTCCCTTGCCGATAGTGACAGCGCGAGTCACTTCACCGGACAGCATGATTTTCACACGCTGTACGTTGACGTTGATCACGTTGGCATCTTTCAGGGACTGCACGGTGACGATGTCGCCTTCCACTTTGGCCAGCTCGGACAGACGCACTTCTGCGCGGTCCATGGCTTTCAGGGAAACGAAACCGAACTTCGGCAGGCGACGATGCAGCGGCTGTTGACCGCCTTCAAAGCCTGGAGCAATAGTGCCACCGGAGCGGGAGGTTTGACCTTTGTGGCCACGGCCACCAGTCTTACCCAAACCGCTACCGATACCACGGCCCGGACGATGCTTTTCGCGACGGGAACCCGGCGCTGGACTCAGATCATTGAGTTTCATCGATTAACCCTCGACACGCAGCATGTAGTAAGCCTTGTTGATCATCCCGCGATTCTCGGGAGTATCCTGGACTTCTACAGTGTGACCGATGCGACGCAGACCCAGACCCTTAACGCACAGTTTGTGGTTAGGGATGCGGCCGGTCATGCTTTTGATCAGCGTAACTTTAACGGTAGCCATGATCAGAAGATCTCCTTGACAGTCAGGCCACGCTTGGCAGCGATGGACTCAGGAGATTGCATGGCTTTCAGACCTTTGAAAGTGGCGTGAACCACGTTTACCGGGTTAGTCGAGCCGTAGCACTTGGCCAGAACGTTCTGAACGCCAGCAACTTCGAGGACAGCACGCATAGCGCCGCCAGCGATGATACCGGTACCTTCAGAAGCAGGCTGCATGTACACCTTCGAAGCGCCGTGAGCGGACTTCATTGCGTACTGCAGGGTAGTGCCGTTCAGGTCAACTTGAATCATGTTGCGGCGAGCAGCTTCCATTGCCTTCTGGATCGCAGCAGGCACTTCACGCGACTTGCCACGGCCGAAGCCAACACGCCCTTTACCATCACCAACCACGGTCAACGCGGTGAAAGTGAAGATACGGCCGCCTTTAACGGTTTTGGCTACGCGGTTAACTTGAACCAGCTTCTCAATGTAGCCTTCGTCGCGCTTTTGGTCGTTATTTGACATAACTTAGAACTCCAGCCCAGCTTCACGAGCAGCATCAGCCAGCGCTTTAACGCGGCCATGGTACTTGAAGCCAGAGCGGTCGAAAGCCACTTGCGAGACGCCAGCGGCCTTAGCACGCGTAGCGACCAGCTGGCCAACCTTTGTGGCCGCGTCGATGTTGCCAGTGGCGCCATCACGCAGTTCTTTATCCAAAGTCGAGGCGCTTGCCAGGACTTTGTTGCCGTCGGCCGAGATGACCTGGGCGTAGATGTGCTGCGACGAGCGGAACACGCAGAGACGCACGACTTCGAGTTCGTGCATTTTCAGGCGTGCTTTGCGAGCGCGACGCAGTCGAGTAACTTTTTTGTCGGTCATTTGCTATGCCCTACTTCTTCTTGGCTTCTTTACGACGGACGACTTCGTCCGCGTAGCGCACACCTTTGCCTTTGTACGGCTCTGGTGGACGGAAGTCGCGGATCTCAGCGGCCACTTGACCTACCAGCTGTTTATCGATGCCCTTGATCAGGATATCGGTCTGGCTAGGAGTCTCAGCGGTGATGCCTTGCGGCAGTTCGTAATCCACTGGGTGCGAGAAGCCAAGAGCCAGGTTCAGCACCTGACCTTTTGCTTGCGCTTTGTAACCAACACCGACCAGCTGGAGCTTGCGCTCGAAGCCTTGGCTTACGCCTTGGACCATGTTGTTTACCAACGCACGCGTGGTACCGGCCATTGCGCGAGTCTGTTGATCGCCATTGCGAGCAGCGAAACGCAGCTCACCAGCTTCTTCAACGATCTCAACGGACGAATGGATGTTCAGTTCAAGAGTACCCTTGGCACCCTTCACCGAAAGCTGTTGGCCTGCGAATTTTACTTCGACACCGGCTGGCAGCTTAACGGGGTTCTTAGCGACGCGAGACATGCTTATCCCCCCTTAGAACACAGTGCAAAGAACTTCGCCGCCGACACCGGCAGCGCGCGCAGCACGATCCGTCATCACACCTTTGTTGGTGGAGACGATAGACACGCCAAGACCGCCACGAACTTTCGGCAGATCTTCAACGGACTTGTACTGACGCAGGCCTGGACGACTAACGCGCTTCACTTCCTCGATGACCGGACGGCCTTCGAAGTATTTCAGCGAGATGGACAACGACGGCTTAGCGTCGGTGGTGATCTGAAAATCCGCGATGTAACCTTCGTCCTTCAGGACTTTTGCTACAGCCACCTTCAACGTGGAAGACGGCATGCTTACGACAGACTTTTCAGCCATCTGGGCATTACGGATTCGAGTTAGCATGTCCGCTAACGGGTCCTGCATACTCATGGGCTAGACGCTCCTAATACAGAAAAATTAGCCTTGCGGCTACTACATGTCGCCGAGAAACTCCGGGCATGAAAAACACGGGCTCAGGCGAGCCGGTCATTCTAGACACACCCCAGAAATGAATCAAGCCCCAAAAGGGGCTTGATTCAGATTCAAGGCCACCGATGGTCAGGTTCTTGCGAACCCGACCATCAAGGCTTTGACAGCGATTACCAGCTGGCTTTAACCAGACCTGGAACGTCACCACGCATTGCCGCTTCACGCAGTTTGTTACGGCCCAGGCCGAACTTGCGGTAAACGCCGTGCGGACGACCAGTCAGGCGGCAACGGTTACGCATGCGCGAAGCGCTTGCGTCACGTGGTTGCTTCTGCAGAGCTACGGTAGCTTCCCAACGCGCTTCTGGACTTGCGTTCAGATCAACGATGATAGCTTTCAGCGCTGCACGCTTGGTGGCGTACTTGGCAACAGTGAGCTGACGCTTCAGCTCACGGTTTTTCATGCTCTTCTTGGCCATTTTCCTACTCCAATCAGTTGCGGAACGGGAATTTGAAAGCACGCAGCAGAGCGCGGCCTTCATCATCGTTCTTGGCAGTGGTGGTCAGGGTAATGTCCAGACCGCGGAGAGCATCGATCTTGTCGTAGTCGATTTCCGGGAAAATGATCTGCTCTTTCACGCCCATGCTGTAGTTGCCACGACCATCGAAGGACTTGGCATTCAGGCCGCGGAAGTCGCGAACCCGAGGCAGGGAGATCGACAGCAGACGATCCAGGAACTCGTACATACGCTCACGGCGCAGAGTCACTTTGACGCCGATCGGCCATCCTTCACGGACTTTAAAGCCAGCAATGGATTTACGAGCGTAGGTCACAACGACTTTTTGGCCGGTGATCTTTTCCAGGTCAGCAACAGCGTGCTCGATGACTTTTTTGTCGCCGATCGCTTCGCCCAGACCCATGTTCAGGGTGATTTTGGTAACGCGCGGAACTTCCATCACGTTCGAAAGCTTAAGTTCTTCCTTAAGTTTCGGAGCGATTTCCTTCCGGTAAATCTCTTTTAGTCGTGCCATGGTCTTCTACCTAGCAGTGTTCAAGCATCAACCGCTTTTTGGGTCGACTTGAAGACACGAATTTTCTTACCGTCTTCTACTTTGAAACCAACGCGGTCAGCCTTGTTGGTTTCGCCGTTGAAGATGGCGACGTTGGAAGCGTGCAGTGGCGCTTCTTTCTCGACGATACCGCCCTGTACGCCCGACATCGGGTTAGGCTTGGTATGACGCTTGACCAGGTTCAGACCACCAACAACCAGACGGTTGTCAGCAAGAACCTTCAGCACCTTACCGCGCTTACCTTTGTCTTTGCCGGCGATCACGATGATCTCGTCGTCACGACGAATCTTTTGCATGTCGGATCTCCTTACAGCACTTCTGGGGCGAGCGAGACGATCTTCATGAACTTCTCAGTACGAAGTTCACGGGTCACTGGCCCAAAGATACGGGTGCCGATCGGCTCTTGCTTGTTGTTCAGAAGAACAGCAGCGTTGCCATCAAAGCGGATAATGGAGCCATCAGCACGACGTACGCCGTGACGAGTGCGGACTACAACAGCAGTCATCACTTGGCCTTTTTTCACTTTACCGCGAGGAATTGCTTCCTTGACGGTAACTTTGATGATGTCACCGATACCAGCGTAACGACGATGGGAGCCACCCAGCACCTTGATGCACATAACGCGGCGAGCGCCGCTGTTATCGGCCACATCGAGCATGGATTGAGTCTGAATCATATAATTTCTCCGACCCCTAGCCCTTAGACTTCCACAGCGCGTTCGAGAACATCAACCAGCGCCCAAGACTTGGTCTTGGCCATCGGACGAGTTTCACGAATAGTGACTTTGTCGCCGATGTGGCACTGATTGGTTTCGTCGTGCGCGTGCAGCTTAGTCGAACGCTTAACGTATTTACCGTAGATCGGGTGCTTAACGCGACGCTCGATCAGAACGGTGATGGTTTTGTCCATCTTGTCGCTGACAACACGGCCAGTCAGCGTACGGACAGTTTTTTCGGCTTCAGCCATGATCACTTACCTGCCTGCTGGTTGAGCACAGTCTTCACGCGAGCGATGTCACGCTTAACTTGCGAGAGCAGATGAGACTGCCCCAACTGGCCAGTTGCTTTCTGCATACGCAGATTGAACTGGTCGCGCAGCAAGCCGAGCAGTTGCTCGTTCAGCTGCTGTGCGGATTTTTCACGAAGTTCATTCGCTTTCATCACATCACCGTCCGTTTAACAAAGGAGGTGGCGAGCGGCAGCTTTGCAGCAGCCAGGGCGAAAGCCTCACGCGCCAGCTCTTCAGAAACACCCTCGATTTCATACAGGACTTTGCCTGGCTGAATCTGGGCAACCCAGTACTCCACGTTACCCTTACCTTTACCCATACGAACCTCGAGAGGTTTCTTGGAGATCGGCTTGTCCGGGAATACACGGATCCAGATCTTGCCACCACGTTTTACGTGACGGGTCAGAGCACGACGCGCTGACTCGATCTGACGAGCGGTGAGACGACCACGAGCAACAGACTTCAGCGCGAACTCGCCGAAGCTGACTTTGCTACCGCGCAGTGCCAGACCACGGTTGTGGCCGGTCATCTGCTTGCGGAACTTCGTACGCTTTGGTTGCAACATTTGGCGTACCCCTTACTTAGCAGCTTTTTTACGAGGCGCTGGTGCTTGTGGTTTCAGCTCTTCTTGGCGACCACCAATTACTTCGCCTTTGAAGATCCAAACCTTTACACCGATCACACCGTAGGTGGTGTGAGCTTCGTAGTTGGCATAGTCGATGTCGGCACGCAGGGTGTGCAGTGGCACACGACCTTCGCGATACCATTCAGTACGTGCGATTTCAGCACCGCCGAGACGACCGCTCACTTGGATTTTGATGCCTTTGGCACCAATGCGCATGGCGTTCTGTACTGCGCGCTTCATAGCGCGACGGAACATTACACGACGCTCCAGCTGCTGAGCTACGCTCTGCGCAACCAGCATACCGTCGAGCTCCGGCTTGCGGATCTCTTCGATATTGATGTGCACAGGCACACCCATTTGCTTGGTCAGGTCCTGACGCAGTTTCTCAACATCTTCACCTTTCTTCCCGATAACGATACCTGGACGAGCGGTGTGGATGGTGATGCGTGCAGTTTGGGCCGGACGATGGATATCGATACGGCTTACGGACGCGCTTTTTAGTTTGTCTTGGAGATACTCACGCACTTTCAGATCTGCGAACAAGTAGTCCGCATAAGTCCGACCGTCTGCGTACCAGACGGAGGTGTGCTCCTTGACGATTCCCAGGCGAATGCCAATGGGATGTACTTTCTGACCCATCTCTTCGACTCCGTTACTTGTCAGCAACCTTGACAGTGATATGGCAAGACCGCTTGACGATGCGATCAGCACGGCCTTTGGCACGTGGCATGATGCGCTTCAGCGAACGCCCTTCGTTGACGAAAACGGTGCTGACCTTCAGGTCATCAACGTCTGCGCCTTCGTTATGCTCGGCGTTGGCTACGGCCGACTCCAGCACTTTCTTCATGATCTCGGCGGCTTTCTTACTGCTGAAAGCCAACAGGTTGAGCGCTTCGCCCACCTTCTTCCCGCGGATCTGGTCGGCGACCAAGCGGGCTTTCTGGGCGGAGATTCGAGCGCCCGACAACTTAGCGGCTACTTCCATTTCCTTACCCCTTAACGCTTGGCTTTCTTGTCAGCCACGTGCCCACGATAAGTGCGGGTACCGGCGAACTCGCCCAGTTTATGGCCAACCATGTCTTCGTTCACGAGAACTGGGACGTGCTGACGGCCGTTGTGTACTGCGATGGTCAGACCGACCATTTGTGGCAGGATCATCGAACGACGCGACCAAGTCTTAATTGGTTTGCGATCGTTCTTTTCCGCCGCCACTTCGATCTTCTTCAGTAGGTGAAGATCAATAAAAGGACCTTTTTTCAGAGAACGTGGCACTGTCGTATCCCTCTATTTACTTGCGACGACGGACGATCATTTTGTCGGTACGCTTATTACCACGAGTCTTCGCGCCCTTAGTCGGGAAGCCCCATGGCGATACCGGATGACGACCACCAGAGGTACGACCTTCACCACCACCATGTGGGTGGTCAACCGGGTTCATGGCAACACCACGAACGGTTGGGCGAACGCCACGCCAGCGTTTGGCACCAGCTTTACCCAGCGAACGCAGGCTATGCTCGGAGTTCGAGACTTCGCCCAGGGTCGCACGGCATTCAGCCAGGACTTTACGCATTTCACCGGAACGCAGACGCAGGGTAACGTACACGCCTTCACGAGCGATCAGCTGAGCCGAAGCACCAGCGGAACGAGCGATCTGTGCGCCTTTACCTGGCTTCAGTTCGATGCCGTGTACGGTAGAACCGACTGGAATGTTGCGCAGTTGCAGAGCGTTGCCTGGCTTGATTGGAGCCAGAGCGCCTGCGATCAGCTGGTCGCCAGCACTCACGCCTTTAGGGGCGATGATGTAGCGACGCTCGCCGTCTGCGTAGCAGAGCAGTGCAATGTGAGCAGTACGGTTTGGATCGTATTCGATACGCTCGACAGTGGCGACGATGCCATCTTTGTCGTTGCGACGGAAATCGACCATACGGTAATGCTGCTTATGACCACCACCGATGTGACGAGTGGTAATACGGCCATTGTTGTTACGACCACCAGTCTTCGATTTTTTCTCGAGCAGCGGTGCGTGAGGAGCGCCTTTATGCAGCTCCTGGTTGACCACCTTGACCACAAAACGGCGGCCAGGGGAAGTCGGTTTGCATTTAACGATTGCCATGATGCACCCCTTCCTTACTCAGCACTGCTGCTGAAATCGAGATCTTGGCCTGGCTGAAGGGAGATAACTGCCTTCTTCCAGTCATTACGCTTGCCCAGACCGCGAGCAGTGCGCTTGCTCTTACCCAGAACGTTCAGGGTAGTGACGCGCTCTACTTTCACGCTGAACAGGCTTTCGACGGCCTTCTTGATTTCCAGCTTGGTTGCATCAGTAGCAACCTTGAAAACGAACTGGCCTTTCTTGTCTGCCAGAACCGTAGCCTTCTCGGAAACGTGCGGGCCAAGCAGAACTTTAAATACGCGTTCCTGGTTCATCCCAGCAGCTCCTCGAATTTCTTCACGGCCGACACGGTGATCAACACCTTGTCGTATGCGATCAGACTAACTGGATCGGAACCTTGCACGTCACGTACATCTACGTGTGGCAGGTTACGAGCAGCCAGGTACAGGTTCTGATCAACAGCGTCCGACACGATGAGAACATCGGTCAGGCTCATGTTGTTCAGCTTGCCCAGCAGATCTTTGGTTTTCGGAGTTTCAACAGCGAAATCCTGAACCACGACCAGACGATCAGTACGCACCAGCTCAGCAAGGATGGAACGCATTGCTGCGCGATACATCTTCTTGTTCAGCTTCTGGGAGTGATCCTGTGGACGAGCTGCGAAAGTGGTACCGCCGCCACGCCAGATTGGGCTACGGATAGTACCGGCACGAGCACGGCCAGTACCTTTCTGACGCCATGGGCGCTTACCGCCACCACGAACGTCGGAACGGGTCTTTTGCTGCTTGCTACCTTGACGGCCGCCAGCCATGTAGGCCACGACTGCTTGGTGAACCAGCGTCTCGTTGAACTCGCCGCCAAATGTCAGTTCGGAAACTTCGATCGCTTGAGCGTCATTTACATTTAATTGCATGTCAGCTTCCCCTTAACCGCGAGCCTTGGCTGCTGGACGTACAACCAGGTTGCCGCCAGTAGCGCCAGGAACAGCGCCCTTGACCAACAACAGATTGCGTTCAGCGTCCACGCGCACTACTTCCAGGGACTGCACGGTCACGCGCTCAGCGCCCATATGACCGGACATTTTTTTGCCCTTGAATACACGACCAGGAGTCTGGCACTGGCCGATAGAGCCTGGGACGCGGTGGGATACGGAGTTACCGTGGGTGTTATCTTGCCCGCGGAAATTCCAACGCTTGATCGTACCCTGGAAGCCTTTACCCTTGGACTGACCGGTTACATCAACCAGTTGACCAGCGGCGAAGATTTCAGCGTTGATCAGATCGCCAGCCTGGTACTCGCCTTCTTCAAGACGGAATTCCATGGTGGTGCGACCAGCGGCAACGTTCGCTTTAGCGAAGTGACCAGCTTGAGCTGCTGTTACACGCGAAGCACGACGCTCGCCGACAGTGACTTGCACTGCACGATAGCCATCGGTCTCTTCAGTTTTGAACTGGGTGACGCGATTCGGCTCGATCTCAATGACCGTGACCGGAATGGAGACACCTTCTTCGGTGAAAATACGGGTCATACCGCATTTACGACCGACTACACCAATAGTCATGTTGTAAACCTCATGAGTGTACGGGGCTTTCACCCGCTATGGCCGCCCATTTCAGAGCGTTACACGACCAAGACCGAGTCTTAGCCGAGGCTGATCTGCACTTCCACACCGGCCGCAAGATCAAGCTTCATAAGAGCATCAACGGTTTTATCCGTTGGCTGGACGATGTCCAGAACGCGCTTATGAGTGCGGATTTCGTACTGGTCACGCGCGTCTTTGTTGACGTGCGGGGAAACCAGAACGGTGAACCGCTCTTTACGGGTAGGCAGTGGAATTGGACCACGCACTTGAGCACCAGTACGCTTCGCGGTTTCCACGATTTCCTGGGTTGATTGGTCGATCAGGCGATGGTCGAAAGCCTTCAACCTGATACGGATTTGCTGATTTTGCATTGGATTTCAGACTCCGGCTGCTATTCCCACCGGGCGCAATACGCCCGTTAAAAGGAGGCGCAATTCTATAGACGCCCCAGATAGGTGTCAACCCAATAAAAAAGCCCCCGCTGAGCGGGGGCTTTTTCACTTCATCAAGCAGACTCTATAAAAGAGAATTACTCGATGATTTTGGCTACGACGCCAGCGCCGACGGTACGACCGCCTTCACGGATAGCGAAACGCAGACCGTCTTCCATCGCGATGGTTTTGATCAGGGTAACAGTCATCTGAATGTTGTCACCTGGCATTACCATTTCAACGCCTTCTGGCAGCTCGCAGTTACCAGTCACGTCAGTAGTACGGAAGTAGAACTGTGGACGGTAGCCTTTGAAGAACGGAGTGTGACGACCGCCTTCTTCCTTGCTCAGAACGTAAACTTCTGCGGTGAACTTGGTGTGCGGCTTAACCGAACCTGGCTTAACCAGAACCTGACCACGCTCAACGTCGTCACGCTTGGTACCACGCAGCAGAACGCCGCAGTTCTCGCCAGCACGACCTTCGTCGAGCAGCTTGCGGAACATCTCAACACCGGTGCAGGTGGTGGTAGTGGTGTCACGCAGACCAACGATTTCCAGTGCATCTTGAACGCGAACGATACCGCGCTCGATACGACCAGTCACAACAGTACCGCGACCCGAGATCGAGAATACGTCTTCGATTGGCATCAGGAATGGCTTGTCGATCATACGAACTGGTTCTGGGATGTAGGTATCCAGAGTTTCAACCAGCTTACGAACGGCAGTGGTGCCCATTTCGTTGTCGTCTTTGCCTTCCAGCGCCATACGAGCCGAACCGATGATGATCGGAGTGTCGTCGCCTGGGAAGTCATAAGTAGACAGCAGGTCGCGAACTTCCATCTCAACCAGTTCCAGCAGCTCAGCGTCGTCTACCAGGTCAGCCTTGTTCAGGAAAACCACGATGTACGGAACGCCTACCTGACGGGACAGCAGGATGTGCTCACGGGTTTGCGGCATCGGACCATCAGCGGCCGAGCAAACCAGGATCGCGCCGTCCATCTGGGCAGCACCGGTGATCATGTTCTTCACGTAGTCAGCGTGACCTGGGCAGTCAACGTGAGCGTAGTGACGAATAGTCGAGTTGTACTCAACGTGAGCGGTGTTGATGGTGATACCGCGGGCTTTTTCTTCTGGAGCGCTGTCGATCTTGTCGAATTCAACTACGGCCGAACCGAAAACTTCGGAGCAGACGCGAGTCAGAGCAGCGGTCAGAGTGGTTTTACCGTGGTCAACGTGACCGATGGTGCCAACGTTGACGTGCGGTAGGGAACGATCAAATTTTTCTTTAGCCACGACAATTAACTCCTAGCCTAAAGGGGCTGAATCAGCCTTGTTTTTTGGTTACGGATTCGACGATGTGCGACGGAGCCGTATCGTATTTTTTGAATTCCATAGAGTAGCTTGCGCGACCCTGGGACATGGAACGAACGTCGGTCGCATAACCGAACATCTCACCCAGTGGAACCTCGGCACGGATAACCTTGCCGGACACTGTGTCTTCCATACCCTGGATCATGCCGCGACGACGGTTAAGGTCGCCCATTACATCACCCATATAGTCTTCAGGCGTAACAACCTCTACCGCCATGATCGGCTCGAGCAACTCACCACCGCCCTTCTGGGCCAGTTGCTTGGTCGCCATGGAAGCAGCCACTTTAAACGCCATCTCGTTGGAGTCGACGTCGTGGTAAGAACCATCGAACACGGTAGCCTTCAGGCCGATCAGCGGATAGCCGGCAACAACGCCGTTCTTCATCTGCTCTTCGATACCCTTCTGGATAGCCGGGATGTATTCCTTAGGAACCACACCACCTACAACTTCGTTCACGAATTGCAGACCTTCCTGACCTTCGTCAGCAGGAGCAAAACGGATCCAGCAGTGACCGAACTGGCCGCGACCACCGGACTGACGAACGAACTTGCCTTCGATTTCACAGTTCTTCGTGATGCGCTCACGATACGAAACCTGAGGCTTGCCGATGTTGGCTTCGACGTTGAACTCACGGCGCATCCGGTCAACCAGGATGTCCAGGTGCAGCTCGCCCATGCCGGAGATGATCGTTTGACCAGTCTCTTCATCAGTTTTAACGCGGAAAGACGGGTCTTCCTGAGCCAGCTTGCCCAGTGCGATACCCATTTTTTCCTGGTCATCCTTGGTCTTAGGCTCTACGGCAACCGAAATAACCGGCTCCGGGAAGTCCATGCGAACCAGGATGATTGGCTTGTCAGCGTTGCAGAGGGTTTCACCAGTGGTGACGTCCTTCATGCCGATCAGGGCCGCGATGTCGCCAGCGCGTACTTCCTTGATCTCTTCACGGGCGTTTGCGTGCATTTGCACCATACGGCCCACGCGCTCTTTCTTGCCTTTAACCGAGTTGATCACGCCGTCGCCGGAGTTCAACACGCCCGAGTAAACACGGACGAAGGTCAAAGTACCCACGAATGGGTCGGTAGCGATTTTGAACGCCAGTGCCGCGAACGGCTCGTCGTCACTTGCGTGACGCTCCATTTCCTCTTCCTCGTTATCAGGGTTCGAGCCCTTGATAGCTGGAATGTCGGTTGGAGCAGGCAGGAAGTCGATAACGGCGTCGAGAACCAGGGGAACGCCCTTGTTCTTGAACGACGAACCGCACACAGCCAGAACGATTTCGCCAGCGATAGTACGCTGACGCAGAGCAGCCTTGATCTCTTCGATCGACAGCTCTTCGCCTTCCAGGTACTTGTTCATCAGCTCTTCACTGGCTTCGGCCGCAGCCTCAACCATGTTGCTGCGCCACTCAGTAGCCAGCTCGAGCATGTCCGCAGGGATTTCCTTGCGAACAGGAACCATACCCTTGTCAGAGTCGTTCCAGTAAACAGCCTGCATGTTGATCAGGTCGATCTGGCCCTGGAAGTTGTCTTCCGAACCGATAGCGAGCTGAATCGGCACCGGAGTGTGACCCAGACGCTGCTTGATCTGACCGATCACGCGCAGGAAGTTGGCACCGGCACGGTCCATCTTGTTTACGTAAACAAGACGTGG
This sequence comes from Pseudomonas sp. G3-39, assembly GCF_054790485.1. Taxonomy (NCBI): domain Bacteria; kingdom Pseudomonadati; phylum Pseudomonadota; class Gammaproteobacteria; order Pseudomonadales; family Pseudomonadaceae; genus Pseudomonas; species Pseudomonas sp. G3-39. The sequence goes on from NZ_CP186497.1 coordinate 5,291,749, forward strand.
AACGCCGTATTTGTTGGCCTGACGCCATACGGTTTCCGACTGCGGCTCAACACCCGAAGTACCGCAGAATACAACGACAGCGCCGTCGAGTACGCGCAGGGAACGTTCAACTTCAATGGTGAAGTCTACGTGGCCCGGGGTATCGATGACGTTGAAACGGTGCTCGTGCGGGTACTGCTTCTCGGAACCTTTCCAGAAGGCGGTAATGGCAGCAGAAGTAATGGTAATACCACGCTCCTGCTCCTGAACCATCCAGTCCGTGGTCGCGGCGCCGTCATGCACCTCGCCCATTTTGTGACTTTTGCCAGTGTAAAAAAGGACGCGCTCGGTGGTGGTGGTTTTACCAGCATCCACGTGAGCGACGATACCGATGTTACGGTAGCGACTAATCGGAGTAGTACGAGCCATAAAGCCCTCGCAAAATTAGTGAAGCTAAAATTAGAAGCGGTAGTGCGAGAAAGCTTTGTTGGCTTCGGCCATACGGTGCACGTCTTCACGCTTCTTAACAGCAGCACCTTTACCTTCAGCAGCATCCAGCAGTTCGCCAGCCAAACGCAGAGCCATAGACTTCTCGCCACGCTTACGGGCGAAGTCTACCAACCAGCGCATTGCCAGAGCGTTACGGCGGGAAGGACGAACCTCGACCGGAACCTGGTAAGTAGCACCACCAACGCGGCGCGACTTCACTTCGACCAGCGGAGCGATGGCGTCGAGTGCTTTTTCGAAGAGTTCCAGGGGATCGGTGCCGGCCTTACGAGCCTTCACGGTTTCCAGGGCACCATAAACGATACGCTCGGCAACGGCTTTCTTGCCGCTTTCCATAACGTGGTTCATGAATTTGGCGAGGATCTGGCTTCCGTATTTCGGATCGTCCAGAATCTCACGCTTTGCTGCTACGCGACGTCTTGGCATGATAAGCCCTCAAGCGGTCTTCAGGTTAGTTCGGGACAGATCCATTGGATGCAAGCCCGACCTTACTCTTATCGACTCAATAAAATGAAAATCTGCAAAACGACCGATTACTTCGGACGCTTGGTACCGTACTTCGAACGACCCTGGTTACGGCCTTTAACGCCGGAAGTATCCAAGGAGCCGCGAACGGTGTGGTAACGAACACCTGGCAAGTCTTTTACACGACCGCCGCGGATCAGTACCACGCTGTGCTCTTGCAGGTTGTGGCCTTCACCACCGATGTACGAGGAAACCTCGAAACCGTTGGTCAGACGCACACGGCATACTTTACGCAGTGCCGAGTTAGGTTTTTTCGGCGTAGTGGTGTACACACGGGTGCACACGCCACGACGTTGCGGGCAGTTCTGCAGCGCAGGCACGTCGGATTTCTCGACGATACGCTTACGCGGCTGACGTACCAGCTGGTTGATAGTTGCCATCTACTAGCTCCACTGTTGTCTTGCGACGCTATTGTCTTGCAAGAAAAGCAAAATGACAGGAACGGATTCCCGCCAAATTTAGGGGATCAAGAGTCTAAAGAGGATCTTGTCCCCAGTCAAGGCAAGGCCCCGACCTCCCCGCCCGTCGAACCTTGACAATTTGTCTCGATTCGACGAACGGAGCGATCAGGGCCTCAGCTTAGTTACCGCAGAACTCAGTTACCGCTCGAGTTCAGCGCTTCGGTCAGTGCAGCTTCCACTTCACTGGCGCTTACGCGCAACGGCTTGTCTGCATCACGACGACGCTTGCGCTCGCTGTGATATGCCAGACCGGTACCGGCCGGGATCAGACGACCCACGACCACGTTTTCTTTCAGGCCGCGCAGGTAGTCGCGCTTGCCAGTGACTGCCGCTTCGGTCAGTACGCGGGTGGTTTCCTGGAAGGAAGCCGCCGAGATGAACGATTCGGTGGACAACGACGCCTTGGTGATACCCAGCAGAACGCGAGTGAACTTGGAGACAAACTTGTCTTCCGCGCTCAGACGTTCGTTCTCTACCAGTACGTGAGTCAGTTCCATCTGGTCGCCCTTGATGAAGCTGGAATCGCCGGATTCGGAGATCTCAACTTTACGCAGCATCTGACGCAGGATGGTCTCGATGTGCTTGTCGTTGATCTTCACGCCTTGCAGACGGTAAACGTCCTGGATCTCGTTCACGATGTACTTGGCCAGCGCGCTCACACCCAGCAGACGCAGGATGTCGTGCGGATCGCTTGGACCGTCGGAGATAACTTCGCCGCGGTTTACCTGTTCGCCTTCGAACACGTTCAGGTGACGCCACTTCGGAATCAGCTCTTCGTACGGATCGCTACCGTCGTTCGGGGTAATGACCAGACGGCGCTTGCCTTTGGTCTCTTTACCGAACGCGATGGTGCCGCTGACTTCAGCCAGAATCGACGCTTCCTTCGGACGACGAGCTTCGAACAAGTCGGCAACACGCGGCAGACCACCGGTGATGTCACGGGTCTTCGAAGTTTCTTGCGGGATACGAGCGATAACATCACCGATCGCGATCTTCGCACCGTCCGCAACACCGACCAGAGCGTTGGCTGGCAGGAAGTACTGAGCGATAACGTCAGTGCCTGGCAGCAACAGATCCTTGCCGTTGTCGTCGACCATCTTCACTGCTGGACGGATTTCTTTGCCCGCAGCTGGACGATCTTTCGCGTCGAGTACTTCAATGTTGGTCATACCGGTCAATTCGTCAGTCTGACGCTTGATCGTGATGCCTTCTTCCATGCCCACGTAGGTCACGGTACCTTTCATTTCGGTAACGATCGGGTGAGTGTGCGGATCCCACTTGGCCACGATTGCGCCAGCGTCGACCTTGTCACCTTCTTTAACCGAAATCACAGCACCGTACGGCAGCTTGTAACGCTCACGCTCACGACCGAAGTCATCAGCGATTGCCAGCTCACCGGAACGGGACACGGCAACCAGGTGGCCATCCACTCGCTCAACGTGTTTCAGGTTGTGCAGACGGACAGTACCGCCATTCTTCACCTGAACGCTGTCGGCTGCGGAAGTACGGCTTGCCGCACCACCGATGTGGAACGTACGCATCGTCAGCTGGGTACCCGGCTCACCGATGGACTGGGCAGCAATAACGCCGACCGCTTCACCGATGTTCACCTGGTGACCACGAGCCAGATCACGGCCGTAGCACTTGGCGCAAATGCCATAGCGGGTTTCGCAGCTGATCGGCGAACGCACGATCACTTCGTCGATGCTGTTCAGCTCGATGAACTCGACCCACTTCTCGTCTACCAGGGTACCGGCAGGAACGATAACGTCCTCGGTGCCTGGCTTGAATACGTCACGGGCAATAACACGACCCAATACGCGCTCACCCAACGGCTCTACAACGTCACCGCCTTCAATGTGCGGAGTCATCAACAGACCGTGTTCAGTGCCGCAATCGATCTCGGTTACAACCAGATCCTGCGCCACGTCTACCAGACGACGAGTCAGGTAACCGGAGTTCGCAGTTTTCAACGCGGTATCCGCCAGACCTTTACGAGCACCGTGAGTCGAGATGAAGTACTGAAGTACGCTCAGACCTTCACGGAAGTTCGCAGTAATCGGCGTTTCAATGATGGAACCGTCCGGCTTGGCCATCAGACCACGCATACCGGCCAGCTGACGAATCTGCGCTGCGGAACCCCGCGCACCCGAGTCGGCCATCATGTACATCGAGTTGAAGGACTCTTGGTCAACTTCATCGCCATGACGGTCGATGACTTTCTCTTTCGAGAGGTTGGCCATCATCGCCTTGGAAACTTCGTCGTTCGCCTTCGACCAAAGGTCGATCACTTTGTTGTACTTCTCGCCCTGGGTTACCAGGCCGGAGGCGTACTGGCTCTCGATCTCTTTCACTTCGTCGGTGGCTGCACCGATGATGCGGGCTTTTTCGTCCGGGATAACGAAGTCGTTAACACCGATGGAAACGCCGGAGATGGTCGAGTAAGCGAAACCGGTGTACATCAACTGGTCAGCGAAGATCACGGTCTCTTTCAGACCAACCACGCGGTAGCACTGGTTGATCAGCTTGGAGATCGCCTTTTTCTTCATCGGCAGGTTGACGACATCGTACGACAGACCTTTTGGCACAACCTGGAACAGCAGCGCACGGCCGACAGTGGTGTCGACGATACGAGTGTTGCTCACGCTGTTGCCGTCACGGTCGTTGACGGTTTCGTTGATACGAACCTTGACCTTGGCGTGCAGTGCGGCTTCGCCGGCACGGAACACACGGTCAACTTCCTGCAGATCCGCGAACACACGACCTTCGCCCTTGGCGTTGATCGCTTCACGAGTCATGTAGTACAGACCCAATACAACGTCCTGCGACGGAACGATGATTGGCTCACCGTTGGCTGGCGACAGAATGTTGTTGGTCGACATCATCAACGCACGCGCTTCGAGCTGGGCTTCCAGCGTCAGCGGTACGTGCACGGCCATTTGGTCGCCGTCGAAGTCGGCGTTGTACGCGGCGCAGACCAGCGGGTGCAGCTGGATAGCCTTACCTTCGATCAGGACCGGTTCAAACGCCTGGATACCCAGACGGTGAAGGGTCGGTGCACGGTTGAGAAGAACCGGGTGTTCGCGAATCACTTCAGCGAGAACGTCCCAAACCTCTGGCAGTTCGCGCTCGACCATTTTCTTGGCCGCTTTGATGGTGGTCGCGAGACCACGCATTTCCAGCTTGCCGAAAATGAATGGTTTGAACAGCTCGAGAGCCATCTTCTTCGGCAGACCGCACTGGTGCAGACGCAGGGTCGGACCTACGGTAATTACCGAACGACCGGAGTAGTCAACACGCTTACCGAGCAAGTTCTGACGGAAACGACCCTGCTTACCCTTGATCATGTCAGCCAGGGATTTCAGAGGACGCTTGTTCGAACCGGTGATAGCGCGGCCACGACGACCGTTGTCGAGCAGTGCATCGACAGCTTCCTGCAACATACGCTTTTCGTTGCGCACGATGATGTCCGGAGCGGACAGATCCAGCAGGCGCTTCAAACGGTTGTTACGGTTGATCACTCGACGATACAGATCGTTGAGGTCGGAAGTCGCGAAACGACCGCCATCCAGCGGGACCAGTGGACGCAGATCTGGCGGCAGAACCGGCAGAACGGTCAGCACCATCCACTCTGGCAGGTTGCCGGAACCCTGGAAGGCTTCCATCAACTTCAGACGCTTGGACAGCTTCTTGATCTTGGTTTCCGAGTTGGTTTGCGGAATTTCTTCGCGCAGACGACCAATCTCGTGCTCCAGGTCGATAGCGTGCAGCAGTTCACGGACAGCTTCAGCACCCATGCGGGCGTCGAAGTCGTCACCGAACTCTTCCAGCGCTTCGAAGTACTGTTCGTCGTTCAGCAGCTGACCTTTTTCAAGGGTGGTCATGCCTGGATCGATAACGACGTAGCTCTCGAAGTAGAGAACGCGTTCGATATCACGCAGGGTCATGTCCATCAGCAGGCCGATACGGGACGGCAGCGATTTCAGGAACCAGATGTGGGCAACCGGCGAAGCCAGTTCGATGTGCGCCATGCGCTCACGACGAACCTTGGCCAGTGCAACTTCAACGCCGCACTTCTCGCAGATCACACCACGGTGCTTCAAGCGCTTGTACTTACCGCACAGGCACTCGTAATCCTTTACCGGGCCAAAGATCTTGGCGCAGAACAGACCGTCACGCTCAGGTTTGAACGTACGGTAGTTGATGGTTTCCGGCTTTTTAACTTCACCGAACGACCACGAGCGGATCATCTCAGGCGAGGCCAATCCGATACGGATGGCGTCGAACTCTTCGACTTGACCCTGGTTTTTCAGCAAATTCAGTAGGTCTTTCAAGGCCTTTCCTCCTGGCGGAGCAGAGAGCGGGCAGTCCTGCCCCGCTCTCGATCGCGTCACGTGTTATTCGGTTTCCAGATCGATATCGATGCCGAGGGAACGAATTTCCTTGATCAACACGTTGAAGGACTCGGGCATGCCCGGCTCCATACGGTGATCGCCATCCACGATGTTTTTGTACATCTTGGTACGGCCGTTCACATCGTCCGACTTCACTGTGAGCATTTCTTGCAGAGTGTAAGCGGCACCGTATGCTTCCAGTGCCCAGACCTCCATCTCCCCGAAACGCTGACCACCGAACTGTGCCTTACCACCCAGCGGCTGCTGGGTAACCAGGCTGTACGAACCGGTAGAACGCGCGTGCATCTTGTCGTCTACCAAGTGGTTCAGCTTCAGCATGTACATGTAGCCAACGGTAACTGGACGCTCGAACTTGTTGCCGGTACGGCCGTCAGTCAGCTGCATTTGGCCGCTTTCCGGCAGGTCTGCCAGTTTCAGCATGGCCTTGATTTCGCTTTCCTTGGCGCCGTCGAACACTGGAGTGGCCATTGGAACGCCGCCACGCAGGTTTTTCGCCAGATCCAGGATTTCCTGATCGGAGAAGCTATCCAGATCTTCGTTACGACCGCCGATCTGGTTGTAGATCTCGTCGAGGAAGGTACGCAGTTCAGCGACTTTACGCTGCTCTTCGACCATCCGGTTGATCTTCTCGCCCAGACCTTTGGCCGCGAGGCCCAGGTGGGTTTCAAGGATCTGACCAACGTTCATACGCGAAGGTACGCCCAACGGGTTGAGGACGACGTCGACCGGGGTGCCATTGGCATCGTGCGGCATGTCTTCAACCGGCATGATCACGGAGACCACACCTTTGTTACCGTGACGACCGGCCATCTTGTCGCCCGGCTGGATGCGACGACGGATTGCCAGGTAAACCTTGACGATTTTCAGCACGCCTGGAGCCAGGTCATCGCCCTGCTGCAGTTTGCGCTTCTTGTCTTCGAACTTGTCGTCCAGCAGACGGCGACGATCAACGATGTAGGCCTGAGCCTTCTCGAGCTGCTCGTTCAGAGCATCTTCAGCCATGCGCAGTTTGAACCACTGACCATGCTCAAGACCGTCGAGAACTTCGTCGGTGATGTCCTGACCTTTCTTCAGACCGGCGCCGCCTTCAGCCTTGTGGCCTACCAGAGCGGAGCGCAGACGTTCGAAGGTCGCGCCTTCTACGATACGGAACTCTTCGTTCAAATCCTTGCGGATCTCGTCCAACTGGGACTTCTCGATCGACAGAGCACGAGCATCACGCTCAACGCCGTCGCGGGTGAAGACCTGTACGTCGATGACAGTACCTTTGGTACCGGTAGGTACACGCAGGGAGGTGTCTTTAACGTCGCTGGCTTTTTCACCGAAGATCGCACGCAGCAGTTTTTCTTCCGGAGTCAGTTGGGTCTCGCCTTTCGGAGTGACTTTACCGACCAGGATGTCGCCTGCGCCTACTTCAGCACCTACGTAAACGATACCGGCTTCGTCCAGCTTGTTCAGTGCAGCCTCACCCACGTTCGGGATGTCCGCAGTGATTTCCTCTGGGCCAAGCTTGGTGTCACGAGCCACACAGGTCAGTTCCTGAATGTGAATCGTGGTGAAGCGGTCTTCCTGAACCACACGCTCGGACAGGCAGATGGAGTCTTCGAAGTTGAAGCCGTTCCATGCCATGAACGCGATGCGCATGTTCTGACCCAGTGCCAGTTCACCCATGTCGGTGGACGGGCCGTCAGCCATGATGTCGCTACGCTGAACGCGATCACCCTTGCTCACCAGCGGACGCTGGTTGATGCAGGTGTTCTGGTTCGAGCGGGTGTATTTGGTCAGGTTGTAGATGTCGACACCAGCTTCGCCAGTTTCAACTTCGTCATCAGCAACACGAACCACGATACGGCTGGCATCAACGGAGTCGATCACGCCGCCACGACGAGCCACGACGCAAACGCCGGAGTCGCGGGCCACGTTACGCTCCATGCCGGTACCTACCAGCGGCTTGTCAGCGCGCAGGGTTGGTACAGCCTGACGCTGCATGTTCGAACCCATCAACGCACGGTTGGCGTCGTCGTGCTCGAGGAACGGAATCAGCGACGCTGCAACCGAAACTACCTGCTTCGGCGAAACGTCCATCAGGGTGACGTCTTCCGGCGCCTTGACGGTGAATTCGTTCAGGTGACGTACGGCTACCAGTTCGTCGATCAGGACTTTCTGCTCGTTCATGGTCGCCGAAGCCTGCGCGATCACATGATCGGCTTCTTCAATGGCGGACAGGAACACGATCTCGTCGGTGACTACACCCTCTTTCACCACACGGTACGGGCTTTCCAGGAAACCGTACTGGTTGGTGCGGGCATAAGCAGCCAGGGAGTTGATCAGACCGATGTTCGGACCTTCCGGCGTTTCAATCGGGCATACACGACCGTAGTGAGTCGGGTGTACGTCACGGACTTCAAAGCCTGCGCGCTCGCGAGTCAGACCGCCAGGGCCGAGTGCAGAGACACGACGCTTGTGGGTGATCTCGGACAGCGGGTTGTTCTGGTCCATGAACTGCGAGAGCTGGCTGGAACCGAAGAACTCTTTTACCGCCGCAGCCACTGGCTTGGCGTTGATCAGGTCTTGCGGCATCAGGCCTTCGCTTTCAGCCATCGACAGACGCTCTTTGACCGCACGCTCAACACGTACCAGGCCAACGCGGAACTGGTTCTCGGCCATTTCGCCTACGCAGCGAACACGACGGTTACCCAGGTGGTCGATGTCATCGACGATGCCTTTACCATTACGGATGTCGACCAGAGTCTTCAGGACCGCGACGATGTCTTCCTTGCACAACACGCCCGAACCTTCGATCTCGGTACGACCGATACGACGGTTGAACTTCATCCGGCCGACCGCAGACAGGTCATAGCGCTCAGGGCTGAAGAACAGGTTGTTGAACAGGGTTTCGGCAGCGTCTTTGGTCGGCGGCTCGCCTGGACGCATCATGCGATAGATCTCGACCAGTGCTTCCAATTGGTTGCTGGTGGAGTCGATCTTCAGCGTGTCGGAGATGAACGGACCGCAGTCGATGTCGTTGGTGTACAGAGTTTCGATGCGAACAACGCCGGCCTTGGCGATTTTCGCCAGGACTTCGGTCGACAGCTCGGTGTTGCACTCTGCCAGGATTTCGCCGGTAGCCGGATGCACGATGACCTTGGCGGTGGTGCGACCCAGGACGTAGTCCAGAGGCACGTCCAGCTCTTTGATCCCGGCCTTTTCCAGCTGGTTGATGTGGCGGGCAGTAATACGACGGCCCTGCTCGACAATAACCTTGCCTTTATCGTCCTGGATATCGAGGACAGCTACTTCACCGCGCAGACGCTGCGGCACCAGTTCCAGGCTCAGGCCTTCGCCTTTAACGTGGAATACGTTGGTGGTGTAGAAAGCGTCCAGCACTTCTTCGGTGGTGTAGCCGAGCGCGCGCAGCAGCACCGAGGCCGGCAGCTTGCGACGACGGTCGATACGCACGAACACGCAGTCTTTCGGGTCGAACTCGAAGTCCAGCCACGAACCGCGGTAAGGAATGATGCGCGCGGAGTACAGCAGTTTACCGGAACTGTGCGTCTTGCCGCGGTCGTGGTCAAAGAACACGCCCGGGGAACGGTGCAGCTGGGAAACGATAACACGCTCGGTACCGTTGATTACGAAGGTACCGTTCTCAGTCATCAATGGGATTTCGCCCATGTAGACTTCTTGCTCTTTGATGTCCTTGATCGCTTTGTTCGACGATTCTTTGTCGAAAATGATCAGGCGCACTTTTACCCGCAAAGGTACGGCGAAAGTTACACCGCGCAATACGCATTCTTTGACATCAAATGCCGGTTCGCCCAGGCGATAACCGACGTACTCCAGCGCAGCATTGCCGGAGTAGCTGATGATCGGGAAAACGGATTTGAAGGCCGCATGCAGGCCCACGTCGCGGAACTGATCTTTAGTCGCTCCCGCTTGCAAGAATTCACGATACGAATCCAGCTGGATGGCCAGGAGGTACGGCACATCCATGACGTCCGGCAACTTGCTAAAGTCCTTGCGGATACGTTTTTTCTCAGTATATGAGTAAGCCATCAGCGTTCCCCAGCTTGGTCACCTGCTTGTTTGGCCCCTCCCGACGGGAGCAGCCAGAAAATCGTGCAAACCCCATGGTTTGCGCCACCGCATCGGGTGGTTACAGCGCCTTTATCAGCACCGACCCAGTCGGCTGCCAATAACGGAAAAAGGCCGGTGGCAAGAGCCACCAGCCATCAGCCTGTCGCTTGACGCTCGGGCTGGAGGAGCAAAGTCGATACTTATTTCAGCTCGACTTTAGCGCCTGCTTCTTCCAGCTTCTTCTTGGCGTCTTCAGCAGCTTCTTTCGAAACGCCTTCAGCTACAACCTGAGGAGCGCCGTCTACTTTCTCTTTGGCTTCTTTCAGGCCCAGACCGGTCAGTTCACGAACTGCCTTGATCACGTTAACCTTCTTCTCGCCAGCTTCCAGCAGAACAACGTTGAACTCGGTTTGCTCTTCAACAGCAGCAGCAGCTACAGCTGGGCCAGCCGAAGCAGCAGCAGCGGTAACACCGAAGGTTTCTTCCATCGCTTTGATCAGCTCAACGATTTCCACTACGGATTTCTGGCCGATTGCTTCGATGATTTGTTCGTTAGTCAGAGACATGACTCAATTCCTGAATTGGGGGACGGCCTACGCGACCATCGAAATAAACAAAAAACGCGAGAAGTTGACGAGCCTTAGGCTGCGGCAGCTTCTTTCTGGTCGCGAATTGCCGCCAGAGTACGAGCCAACTTGCTGGTAGCGCCTTGAATCACGCTCATCAGCTGAGAAATTGCTTCGTCACGGGTCGGCAGAGTTGCCAGTACGTCGATCTGATTAGCTGCGAGGAACTTGCCCTCGAACGCAGCTGCCTTGATCTCGAACTTGTCCTGACCCTTGGCAAACTCTTTGAAGATACGGGCAGCAGCGCCCGGATGTTCGTTCGAGAATGCAATCAGGGTCGGGCCGGTGAACACGTCGTTGAGGACACTGTATTCAGTGTCAGCAACTGCGCGCTTGAGCAGGGTGTTACGTACAACACGTACGTAAACGCCAGCTTCACGAGCCTCTTTACGGAGTCCGGTCATTGCGCCTACTGTTACGCCACGGGCATCAACCACGACAGCGGACAGAGCGACTTTGGCAGCCTCGTTGACTTCAGCGACGATGGCCTTCTTGTCTTCGAGATTAATTGCCACGGGTTTAACTCCTGCTTGTTACCGTTTCACTCGGTCGAAACCGAATGTCGTTTTGGTGTCTGATTCGGTAAGGAACCGGGAGCACCATCTGCGTAGGCTTGTGGTTTAAGGCTTGCGCCGCCTACGGTCTTGGATAGCCCCCGCCAGGCAGGGACCCCAATCTTTCAATTGGCGCGAATAATCGCGCCAACCTTTGTCTTACGCGTCCAGCGAGCTCTGGTCGATAACCAGACCTGGGCCCATAGTGGTGCTCAGGGTAACGCGCTTGACGTAAATACCTTTCGAGGAAGCTGGCTTGATACGCTTCAGATCAGCGATCAGGGCTTCAACGTTTTCCTTCAGCTTGACGGCATCGAAGCCGATCTTGCCAACGGAAGTGTGGATGATGCCGTTTTTGTCGGTGCGATAACGAACCTGACCAGCCTTGGCGTTTTTAACCGCGGTAGCTACGTCTGGAGTTACGGTGCCGACTTTCGGGTTAGGCATCAGGCCACGTGGACCGAGGATCTGACCCAGCTGACCTACAACGCGCATGGCATCCGGGGATGCGATCACTACGTCATAGTTCAGGTCGCCGCCTTTCATTTCGGCAGCCAGGTCGTCCATACCTACACGGTCAGCGCCGGCAGCCAGAGCGGCCTCAGCAGCTGGACCCTGGGTGAACACAGCAACGCGAACGGTCTTGCCAGTGCCGTGTGGCAGCACAGTAGCGCTACGAACAACCTGGTCGGATTTACGCGGGTCTACACCCAGGTTTACAGCAACGTCGAACGACTCGCTGAACTTGACAGTCGACAGCTCAGCCAGCAGAGCAGCAGCGTCTACAATGTTGTAGGCCTTGCCTGCTTCGATTTTGCCGGCGATAGCCTTTTGACGCTTGGTCAGCTTAGCCATTACACACCCTCCACGTTAAGGCCCATGCTACGAGCAGAACCGGCGATAGTACGCACGGCTGCATCCATATCAGCTGCAGTCAGATCCGCGTTTTTGGTTTTCGCGATTTCTTCCAGCTGAGCACGGGTAACAGTGCCAACCTTAACGGTGTTCGGACGAGCGGAACCGCTGGTCAGACCGGCCGCCTTCTTCAGCAGAACCGAAGCAGGGGTGGATTTGGTTTCGAAAGTGAAGCTACGGTCGCTGTAGACAGTGATGATCACTGGAGTCGGCAGACCTGCTTCAAGACCCTGAGTACGGGCGTTGAAAGCCTTGCAGAATTCCATGATGTTCACGCCGTGCTGACCCAGAGCAGGACCAACAGGTGGGCTTGGGTTAGCCTGAGCGGCCTTCACTTGCAGCTTGATGTAAGCGGTAATCTTCTTGGCCATGAGGCACTCCAATTACGGGTTCGAACGCCTCGAAAGGCTCCCCGGTTACTTGCGCGTTTATCCCAGTGACGACAAAACCCCACAGCCTAGGGCTGCGGGGTTGGGATGCTTGTTCAGCTAGACCTTTTCGACCTGACTGAACTCCAACTCTACCGGAGTAGAGCGACCGAAAATAAGCACTGCCACCTGGACACGGCTCTTTTCGTAGTTAACTTCTTCGACGGTGCCGTTAAAGTCAGCGAATGGACCGTCAGTAACACGAACTACCTCACCCGGCTCAAACAGAGTCTTCGGTTTCGGCTTATCGCTACCATCAGCCACGCGACGCAGAATGGCTTCCGCCTCTTTGTCGGTGATTGGAGCAGGCTTGTCGGCGGTACCGCCAATGAAGCCCATCACCCGAGGAGTATCCTTGACCAAGTGCCAAGTACCCTCATTCATATCCATCTGTACCAGCACATAGCCTGGGAAGAACTTGCGTTCGCTTTTGCGCTTCTGGCCATTACGCATTTCAACCACTTCTTCAGTGGGAACCAGAATTTCGCCGAAGCCATCTTCCATGCCAGCCAGCTTAACGCGCTCAATCAGCGAGCGCATGACATGCTTCTCGTAACCCGAGTAAGCATGCACAACGTACCAACGCTTAGCCACGGGACACCCTTAGCCGACAATCAAGGAAACAAGCCAGCCGAGCAGGGAATCAACACCCCACAACAGCAACGCCATAACGATAACCACAGCAACAACGATCAACGTTGTCTGCGTGGTTTCCTGGCGAGTTGGCCATACGACTTTACGAATCTCGGTGCGCGCTTCCTTAACCAGTACAAAGAACGACTTGCCCTTTGCAGTCTGCAAGCCTACAAAGGCAGCTACAGCAGCAATTACGAGCAAAGCGAGTACACGGTACAGGATCGGCGAAGCAGCGTAATACTGATTGCCAACAACGCCAACAACCACCAAAGCAGCTACTACAAGCCACTTGAGCAGATCGAAGCGAGAGCCTTGAGCTTCAGCCTTAGGAGTCATCTATGAAGATCCTGTGAAAAGAAAGCCAGACACACCGAGTGAATCTGGCAGGTCAGGAGGGAATCGAACCCCCAACCTACGGTTTTGGAGACCGTCGCTCTGCCAATTGAGCTACTGACCTAAAACAAAATCAGGCCGACCATTATGCCGGCCCGAAAAATACATTACAACCGCTTATTCGATGATTTTAGCTACGACGCCAGCGCCGACGGTACGACCGCCTTCACGGATAGCGAAACGCAGACCGTCTTCCATCGCGATGGTTTTGATCAGGGTAACAGTCATCTGAATGTTGTCACCTGGCATTACCATTTCAACGCCTTCTGGCAGCTCGCAGTTACCAGTCACGTCAGTAGTACGGAAGTAGAACTGTGGACGGTAGCCTTTGAAGAACGGAGTGTGACGACCGCCTTCTTCCTTGCTCAGAACGTAAACTTCTGCGGTGAACTTGGTGTGCGGCTTAACCGAACCTGGCTTAACCAGAACCTGACCACGCTCAACGTCGTCACGCTTGGTACCACGCAGCAGAACGCCGCAGTTCTCGCCAGCACGACCTTCGTCGAGCAGCTTGCGGAACATCTCAACACCGGTGCAGGTGGTGGTAGTGGTGTCACGCAGACCAACGATTTCCAGTGCATCTTGAACGCGAACGATACCGCGCTCGATACGACCAGTCACAACAGTACCGCGACCCGAGATCGAGAATACGTCTTCGATTGGCATCAGGAATGGCTTGTCGATCATACGAACTGGTTCTGGGATGTAGGTATCCAGAGTTTCAACCAGCTTACGAACGGCAGTGGTGCCCATTTCGTTGTCGTCTTTGCCTTCCAGCGCCATACGAGCCGAACCGATGATGATCGGAGTGTCGTCGCCTGGGAAGTCATAAGTAGACAGCAGGTCGCGAACTTCCATCTCAACCAGTTCCAGCAGCTCAGCGTCGTCTACCAGGTCAGCCTTGTTCAGGAAAACCACGATGTACGGAACGCCTACCTGACGGGACAGCAGGATGTGCTCACGGGTTTGCGGCATCGGACCATCAGCGGCCGAGCAAACCAGGATCGCGCCGTCCATCTGGGCAGCACCGGTGATCATGTTCTTCACGTAGTCAGCGTGACCTGGGCAGTCAACGTGAGCGTAGTGACGAATAGTCGAGTTGTACTCAACGTGAGCGGTGTTGATGGTGATACCGCGAGCTTTTTCTTCTGGAGCGCTGTCGATCTTGTCGAATTCAACTACGGCCGAACCGAAAACTTCGGAGCAGACGCGAGTCAGAGCAGCGGTCAGAGTGGTTTTACCGTGGTCAACGTGACCAATGGTCCCTACGTTGACGTGGGGCAGGGAACGATCAAATTTTTCCTTAGCCATCGATAACACCCTCAACAGAAGAATTAGACGAACGATATCTACCATTAAAACAAAGGCAGATATTTTCATATCTGCCTTGTTATATGGAGCTCTTGAGCGGATTTGAACCGCTGACCTCACCCTTACCAAGGGTGTGCTCTACCAACTGAGCTACAAGAGCGTAACACTCTGCACAACCTGCAAACTTGGAGCGGGTAGCGGGAATCGAACCCGCATCATCAGCTTGGAAGGCTGAGGTTCTACCACTAAACTATACCCGCGGAGCTTGCAGCTCACGCTAAAAATGGTGGAGGGGGAAGGATTCGAACCTTCGAAGTCGTAGACGTCAGATTTACAGTCTGATCCCTTTGGCCGCTCGGGAACCCCTCCTAAGCGAGCCGGCATTCTATACTATGCCGACCTTCTGTCAAGCATTTTCTCATTAAAAACCTGAGGTTAGCTGCGTTGACACCACTCCGCTTTGACAACCTGTTTAGGTGTTCGCTGTGGAGCGGGCGCCATTCTATGCAAACTATTCCAGCGGTGCAACCCCCTCACACAGCATTATTTTATGTTTTAACTCATTGAATTCCTTGGAAAGGTTCTGCAACTGCACATCCCCCAATAAACGCTGGCTCTCGGGCGCAATGCGCAACCAATATCCAGGCTCGGGAAGATCCTTTTGCGATGCCTGAACCTTCACACTCATGCCCGCTAGACGCATCTGTAGCGCGGAAAGGCTGCTTTCTTGAGTCAAACCACCCAAAAACAGACACTCCTGTCCGGTATGGCGCGCGCCTTGCACTCCCGCCGAGTCACCAGTCGCCTCACTCAATAAGCGAATATCTTGCTGGGACCCGCGGTACATGCTGAGAGGAGTGACATCTTTTGCACGCAAGGGCGCCTCCTGCTGATGCCAGACGTAATAGAACACATTGAGAACAACGAGCAGCAGGAACAACCAACGCATACAAACCTCAAGTTAAAGGACACGCCATCGCCAACCCTACAAATACCAGGTCAGGGACGATCCGAGCATCAGGCACGACGTCCGCCACCAATCCAGCATCGCCACCGGTAATAAAGACAGCAAAGCGCTCCCCCCAATAGGATCGAGCCATTTCCATCTGGGTCAGAACGAAACCTCTCAACATTAAAGAGCACCCTCGCTCCACCGCCTCGACGGTACTGCGCCCCGGAGCATGGCTCGTCAACGCTTTTTCGGCAGCCAAGTCCCCATAACGGATTTTCCGGGTATGTGTACGTAATTGGTTACGCATCAAAGGCATCCCTGGGCAAATGAATCCTCCAAGGTGCTCTCCTTCGGCATTAATAAAATCGGCTGTCACAGCAGTGCCGAAATCCAGAATCAGACAGGCGCCGGCAGCCAGATGAAAGCCACCGAGCATCGCCAACCAGCGATCCAGCCCCAAGCGTTCATAGTCGTCATAGCCATTCCTGACACCAGACATTTCACTGGCCGACTTTGCGCAAACGACCGAGATGCCGAACGTCTGCTCGAGAATTCGGGTGAGCGCAGCAGTTTCTTCGCTGGTTCTTACGCTGACCAACCGACATTTGCGCAACGACAGGCTCTCAAATGCACACAAGCTATCCACCAGAGCCTGATCCGAGTCGACAACACCTTCCGCGAAAAGACCACCAGCAGCCGTATTCAATACGCGCCACTTGATAAAGCTATTCCCACAGTCGAGCTCAAGAATCATCACGCAACCTCAGACTGAGCTCACCACCACTAAATACTTTTTCCACGCCGTCCACCTTCAAGCGCAGCGCACCCTGGCTATCAATACCAAGCACTACGCCTTCTATATGACTAACGCCCGCAACCAAAGAAACCGGGCGACCTTGCCACATGTGATCCTTTTCCCATTCCTCCTGGAACGCAGAGAAACCATGGACCTGATGACGCTGGATATAACCGCGCAGTTGGTCGCTCAGCTCAGCCACCAAGACGTTGCGATCGCAGGTTTGACCCGTCTCGAGTCGAATTGACGTCCATTGCTGGTCAACTTTTTCAGCAACCTGCATGTTCACATTAATGCCTATACCCAGCACCACATGGCAAACATCTGCCGGATCCCCTACTAGCTCAAGAAGAATACCGGCGATTTTCTTGTTCCCGACCAGCACATCGTTGGGCCACTTCAATCCTGCGCCCGCCACCCCCAGCTTTCGCAGGGCATGCATAACAGCCAAACCGACCACCAGACTCAAGCCCTCAAGCTGGCGCATGCCACCTTCAATGCGCAGGACCAGGCTGTAGTAGAGATTTTCAGCAAAAGGGCTTACCCATTTGCGGCCTCTGCGACCGCGACCGGAAATCTGTCGTTCGGCCAATACCAGAAACGGCGCCGCTCGACCCTGATTGATCGCGCGAAGCGCCTCTGCGTTAGTGGAATCGATGGAATCAAAGACTGTAATCGGCCAAACCGCTGCTAAGGCACTGATCTTCAGGGGGTCGAGGAGCGTCAAGGGTGCAGCCAGTTGATAGCCTCTGCCCCGGACTTTGTTTATGGACAACCCGAGCTCAGCCTCAAGATGCTGAAGCTGCTTCCACACCGCACTTCGACTGATTCCCAGGGTAACCCCCAGAGCCTCGCCGGAATGGAATCGACCATCCTTTAATAGATTCAACAACGTCAGCATGCAGGTCTCGCCTCACAATGAGGTCCGAATAATAGCCATGAGCCGGGCGATTGCATAGAAATCAAGCGCACCACTTTCCTGCGGGCAAAACAAAACCCCAACTGCTTTCGCAATTGGGGTTTCGGAATTTAATCTTGACGATGACCTACTCTCACATGGGGAAACCCCACACTACCATCGGCGATGCATCGTTTCACTTCTGAGTTCGGGATGGGATCAGGTGGTTCCAACGCTCTATGGTCGTCAAGAAATTCGGGTACTGACTCGTGACCGGTTGGCCTCGCTTCAGCAAATCGGGTATGTGATACAGGTGTTTTGTGAGCATCGCGAACTTTCGGTTCATTGCGTCTTCACACACCGCAATCTGGTCTCTTTCGAGCATGCAGATTGCTTGGGTGTTATATGGTCAAGCCTCACGGGCAATTAGTATTGGTTAGCTCAACGCCTCACAGCGCTTACACACCCAACCTATCAACGTCGTAGTCTTCGACGGCCCTTCAGGGAACTCAAGGTTCCAGTGAGATCTCATCTTGAGGCAAGTTTCCCGCTTAGATGCTTTCAGCGGTTATCTTTCCCGAACATAGCTACCCGGCAATGCCACTGGCGTGACAACCGGAACACCAGAGGTTCGTCCACTCCGGTCCTCTCGTACTAGGAGCAGCCCCTCTCAAATCTCAAACGTCCACGGCAGATAGGGACCGAACTGTCTCACGACGTTCTAAACCCAGCTCGCGTACCACTTTAAATGGCGAACAGCCATACCCTTGGGACCGGCTTCAGCCCCAGGATGTGATGAGCCGACATCGAGGTGCCAAACACCGCCGTCGATATGAACTCTTGGGCGGTATCAGCCTGTTATCCCCGGAGTACCTTTTATCCGTTGAGCGATGGCCCTTCCATACAGAACCACCGGATCACTAAGACCTACTTTCGTACCTGCTCGACGTGTCTGTCTCGCAGTCAAGCGCGCTTTTGCCTTTATACTCTACGACCGATTTCCGACCGGTCTGAGCGCACCTTCGTACTCCTCCGTTACTCTTTAGGAGGAGACCGCCCCAGTCAAACTACCCACCATACACTGTCCTCGATCCGGATAACGGACCTGAGTTAGAACCTCAAAGTTGCCAGGGTGGTATTTCAAGGATGGCTCCACGCGAACTGGCGTCCACGCTTCAAAGCCTCCCACCTATCCTACACAAGCAAATTCAAAGTCCAGTGCAAAGCTATAGTAAAGGTTCACGGGGTCTTTCCGTCTAGCCGCGGATACACTGCATCTTCACAGCGATTTCAATTTCACTGAGTCTCGGGTGGAGACAGCGCCGCCATCGTTACGCCATTCGTGCAGGTCGGAACTTACCCGACAAGGAATTTCGCTACCTTAGGACCGTTATAGTTACGGCCGCCGTTTACCGGGGCTTCGATCAAGAGCTTCGCGTTAGCTAACCCCATCAATTAACCTTCCGGCACCGGGCAGGCGTCACACCCTATACGTCCACTTTCGTGTTTGCAGAGTGCTGTGTTTTTAATAAACAGTCGCAGCGGCCTGGTATCTTCGACCGGCATGAGCTTACGGAGCAAGTCCTTCACCCTCACCGGCGCACCTTCTCCCGAAGTTACGGTGCCATTTTGCCTAGTTCCTTCACCCGAGTTCTCTCAAGCGCCTTGGTATTCTCTACCCAACCACCTGTGTCGGTTTGGGGTACGGTTCCTGGTTATCTGAAGCTTAGAAGCTTTTCTTGGAAGCATGGCATCAACCACTTCGTCACCTAAAAGGTAACTCGTCATCAGCTCTCGGCCTTAAGATCCCGGATTTACCTAAGATCTCAGCCTACCACCTTAAACTTGGACAACCAACGCCAAGCTGGCCTAGCCTTCTCCGTCCCTCCATCGCAATAACCAGAAGTACAGGAATATTAACCTGTTTTCCATCGACTACGCTTTTCAGCCTCGCCTTAGGGACCGACTAACCCTGCGTCGATTAACGTTGCGCAGGAAACCTTGGTCTTTCGGCGTGGGTGTTTTTCACACCCATTGTCGTTACTCATGTCAGCATTCGCACTTCTGATACCTCCAGCAAGCTTCTCAACTCACCTTCACAGGCTTACAGAACGCTCCTCTACCGCATCACTTGCGTGATACCCGTAGCTTCGGTGTATGGTTTGAGCCCCGTTACATCTTCCGCGCAGGCCGACTCGACTAGTGAGCTATTACGCTTTCTTTAAAGGGTGGCTGCTTCTAAGCCAACCTCCTAGCTGTCTAAGCCTTCCCACATCGTTTCCCACTTAACCATAACTTTGGGACCTTAGCTGACGGTCTGGGTTGTTTCCCTTTTCACGACGGACGTTAGCACCCGCCGTGTGTCTCCCATGCTCGGCACTTGTAGGTATTCGGAGTTTGCATCGGTTTGGTAAGTCGGGATGACCCCCTAGCCGAAACAGTGCTCTACCCCCTACAGTGATACATGAGGCGCTACCTAAATAGCTTTCGAGGAGAACCAGCTATCTCCGAGCTTGATTAGCCTTTCACTCCGATCCACAGGTCATCCGCTAACTTTTCAACGGTAGTCGGTTCGGTCCTCCAGTCAGTGTTACCTAACCTTCAACCTGCCCATGGATAGATCGCCCGGTTTCGGGTCTATTCCCAGCGACTAGACGCCCTATTAAGACTCGCTTTCGCTACGCCTCCCCTATTCGGTTAAGCTCGCCACTGAAAATAAGTCGCTGACCCATTATACAAAAGGTACGCAGTCACCCAACAAAATGGGCTCCCACTGCTTGTACGCATACGGTTTCAGGATCTATTTCACTCCCCTCTCCGGGGTTCTTTTCGCCTTTCCCTCACGGTACTAGTTCACTATCGGTCAGTCAGTAGTATTTAGCCTTGGAGGATGGTCCCCCCATATTCAGACAAAGTTTCTCGTGCTCCGTCCTACTCGATTTCATGACTAAGAGACTTTCGCGTACAGGGCTATCACCCACTATGGCCGCACTTTCCAGAGCGTTCCGCTAATCTCAAAGCCACTTAAGGGCTAGTCCCCGTTCGCTCGCCACTACTAAGGGAATCTCGGTTGATTTCTTTTCCTCAGGGTACTTAGATGTTTCAGTTCCCCTGGTTCGCCTCTTGCACCTATGTATTCAGTACAAGATAACCATCTTATGATGGCTGGGTTCCCCCATTCAGACATCTCCGGATCAAAGTCTGTTTGCCGACTCCCCGAAGCTTTTCGCAGGCTACCACGTCTTTCATCGCCTCTGACTGCCAAGGCATCCACCGTATGCGCTTCTTCACTTGACCATATAACCCCAAGCAATCTGGTTATACTGTGAAGACGACATTCGCCGAAAATTCGCAAAACTCTTAAGAGTCACTCACAAATTTTACCTTAGCCTGATCCGTTACCAGTGAAAGTAACGTTCAGTCTATCTTTCTATCACATACCCAAATTTTTAAAGAACGATCTAATCAAAAGACTAGAAATCAGCATTCACCATCACAGCGATGGAATGCTCATTTCTAAGCTTTCAAACTTCAGAAGCAGTGGTGGTGGAGCCAAGCGGGATCGAACCGCTGACCTCCTGCGTGCAAGGCAGGCGCTCTCCCAGCTGAGCTATGGCCCCGTATTTCTACAGGTTTCCCACACAAAAATTGGTGGGTCTGGGCAGATTCGAACTGCCGACCTCACCCTTATCAGGGGTGCGCTCTAACCAACTGAGCTACAGACCCAATTTCGGGCTGCTTCTATCGTCTTCTTCAATGAATCAAGCAATTCGTGTGGGAACTTATGGAGCAGCTGATGTCGTCGATTAAGGAGGTGATCCAGCCGCAGGTTCCCCTACGGCTACCTTGTTACGACTTCACCCCAGTCATGAATCACACCGTGGTAACCGTCCTCCCGAAGGTTAGACTAGCTACTTCTGGTGCAACCCACTCCCATGGTGTGACGGGCGGTGTGTACAAGGCCCGGGAACGTATTCACCGCGACATTCTGATTCGCGATTACTAGCGATTCCGACTTCACGCAGTCGAGTTGCAGACTGCGATCCGGACTACGATCGGTTTTGTGGGATTAGCTCCACCTCGCGGCTTGGCAACCCTCTGTACCGACCATTGTAGCACGTGTGTAGCCCAGGCCGTAAGGGCCATGATGACTTGACGTCATCCCCACCTTCCTCCGGTTTGTCACCGGCAGTCTCCTTAGAGTGCCCACCATTACGTGCTGGTAACTAAGGACAAGGGTTGCGCTCGTTACGGGACTTAACCCAACATCTCACGACACGAGCTGACGACAGCCATGCAGCACCTGTCTCAATGTTCCCGAAGGCACCAATCCATCTCTGGAAAGTTCATTGGATGTCAAGGCCTGGTAAGGTTCTTCGCGTTGCTTCGAATTAAACCACATGCTCCACCGCTTGTGCGGGCCCCCGTCAATTCATTTGAGTTTTAACCTTGCGGCCGTACTCCCCAGGCGGTCAACTTAATGCGTTAGCTGCGCCACTAAGAGCTCAAGGCTCCCAACGGCTAGTTGACATCGTTTACGGCGTGGACTACCAGGGTATCTAATCCTGTTTGCTCCCCACGCTTTCGCACCTCAGTGTCAGTATCAGTCCAGGTGGTCGCCTTCGCCACTGGTGTTCCTTCCTATATCTACGCATTTCACCGCTACACAGGAAATTCCACCACCCTCTACCATACTCTAGCTTGCCAGTTTTGGATGCAGTTCCCAGGTTGAGCCCGGGGATTTCACATCCAACTTAACAAACCACCTACGCGCGCTTTACGCCCAGTAATTCCGATTAACGCTTGCACCCTCTGTATTACCGCGGCTGCTGGCACAGAGTTAGCCGGTGCTTATTCTGTCGGTAACGTCAAAATTGCAGAGTATTAATCTACAACCCTTCCTCCCAACTTAAAGTGCTTTACAATCCGAAGACCTTCTTCACACACGCGGCATGGCTGGATCAGGCTTTCGCCCATTGTCCAATATTCCCCACTGCTGCCTCCCGTAGGAGTCTGGACCGTGTCTCAGTTCCAGTGTGACTGATCATCCTCTCAGACCAGTTACGGATCGTCGCCTTGGTGAGCCATTACCTCACCAACTAGCTAATCCGACCTAGGCTCATCTGATAGCGCAAGGCCCGAAGGTCCCCTGCTTTCTCCCGTAGGACGTATGCGGTATTAGCGTTCCTTTCGAAACGTTGTCCCCCACTACCAGGCAGATTCCTAGGCATTACTCACCCGTCCGCCGCTGAATCCAGGAGCAAGCTCCTTTCATCCGCTCGACTTGCATGTGTTAGGCCTGCCGCCAGCGTTCAATCTGAGCCATGATCAAACTCTTCAGTTCAAACATCTTTGGGTTTTTAAGAAACCCTAAACTTGGCTCAGCAATCGTTGGTTACATCTTTGATTTCTCGCGGAGTAACTTGTGATGCTGATAATCTTGTTGACTACCAGTCTGACTCCACAAGCACCCACACGAATTGCTTGATTCAGTTGTTAAAGAGCGGTTGGTTAAGATCTTTCGTCTCAACCGAGGCGCGCATTCTACAGCAGCCTCATTTGCTGTCAAGTGATTATTTTCAGAAGTTTTCGAAGATTTCTTCAACAACTTCAACCACTTGCGCTTCCGATCTCTCGTTAGCGGGAGGCGAATTCTACAGCGTTACACGCTGCTGTCAACACCTCTTTTTCTCCGCTTTCGACCGAGAAGATCGAACCGTCAAAAGAGCCAAACATCACCGCTCTTTCAACTTCTTCCAGACTTCGATGAACTGAAGCAAGCCGCCGTCGAAAACCGCATAACTCGTTGAATCTCAAGGAGTTTTCCGTTTCGACTGCGCCGGAAGTGGGGCGAATTATAGACTTCTAAAATTCGCCGTCAACCCTTATTTCAAACTTTATTCAGTTTTCAGTGTGATACGTGCAAATGCCTTCTTGCCCGCCTGGCAAACGTGGGTCGCGCCCAGCACATATATAAAGGAGCGATCAACCACCTCACCATCCACACGCACACCACCAGAAGCCAACAGATCACGCGCCGCTGCCGAGTTCTTCACCAGCCCTGCCTTATTAAGGACGGCCGCAATTGGCATATCTTCAGCAGAGGCCAGTTCGATCTCCGGCAGATCATCCGGCAGTTCGCCATCCTTCATACGGTTACCGGCAGCGCGATGAGCATTGGCCGCAGCCTCCTCACCATGGAAGCGCGCAACAATCTCTTCCGCCAACTTGATCTTGATGTCGCGCGGGTTAGCCCCCGCCTCGACATCTGCACGGAAGGCATTGATCTCATCCATCGAACGGAAGCTGAGCAGCTCAAAGTAACGCCACATCAACGCATCCGGGATCGAAACCAGCTTGCCGTACATGACACCCGGCGCTTCCTGGATACCAACGTAATTGCCCAACGACTTGGACATCTTCTTCACACCATCCAGACCTTCCAGCAACGGCATGGTCAGAATGCACTGAGCTTCCTGGCCATACCCACGCTGCAGCTCACGCCCCATCAGCAGGTTGAATTTCTGATCGGTACCGCCCAACTCAACATCTGCGCGCAGAGCAACCGAGTCATATCCCTGAACCAGCGGATAGAGAAACTCGTGAATAGCGATCGGTTGGTTGGTGGTGTAACGCTTGTCGAAGTCATCACGCTCAAGCATGCGAGCGACAGTGTATTGCGAAGTCAGCCGAATGAAGTCCGCCGGCCCCATCTGATCCATCCAGGTGGAGTTGAACGCAACTTCGGTCTTCGCCGGATCAAGAATCTTGAACACTTGAGTCTTGTACGTCTCGGCGTTTTCCAGAACCTGCTCGCGAGTCAAAGGAGGACGCGTAGCGCTCTTGCCGCTTGGATCACCGATCATCCCGGTGAAGTCACCAATCAGGAAGATCACCTGATGCCCCAATTCCTGGAACTGGCGCAGCTTATTAATAAGCACGGTGTGACCCAAGTGCAGATCCGGGGCGGTTGGATCGAAACCAGCCTTGATACGCAGCGGCTGGCCGCGCTTGAGCTTCTCGATCAGCTCGGACTCGACCAATAGTTCTTCCGCACCACGTTTAATCAGCGCTAGCTGCTCTTCAACCGACTTCATAACAGACCCGCAAGGCTCAGATTCAAAGGGAACCAACCATACAAGATCGTGCACCAATTACAAGTTTTGCCCGGCGCACGGACACCAATCTGCAGACAGGGTGTCTGTAGACTTGCTTCGGGGATGATTTGGTTATATTTTATACAGTTATTTCATCTTCATCATGTCATTCATCTTTTCCAATTCATCTTTTTTCAAAGTCAAAATTACTTATGACCACTGAACCGTCTAAAGCGCCACCGCTTTACCCGAAGACCCACCTGCTCGCCGCAAGTGGAATCGCCGCCCTTCTCAGCCTGGCGCTCCTGGTATTTCCTTCCAGTGATGTTGAAGCCAAAAAGACGACCCTGAGCCTGGAACTGGAAAGTCCTGCTGAACAACTGACACAAGATCAAGACGCTGCTGACGCGATTCAAGCCACAAATGAGCCAGCAGCCTCACCTTTCGCCCAGATCGAAAACAGCACCGAAGAAACCCCGAAAACCGCTGAAGCCGCACCTGCCCCAGCTCCGGCTGCAGAGAAATCAAAAGCCCCGGGGCACCGCGAAGTCGTCGTATCCAAAGGCGATACGCTCTCTACATTGTTCGAGAAAGTCGGTCTGCCAGCCGCTGCTGTGCACGAAGTGCTGGCCAGCGACAAACAAGCCAAACAGTTCAGCCAGCTCAAGCACGGCCAGAAGCTGGAGTTCGAACTGAACCCGGAAGGCCAACTGAACAGCCTGCACAGCAAGGTCAGCGATGTCGAAACCATTACCCTGACCAAGAATGACAAGGGCTACGCATTCAACCGCGTAACAGCCAAGCCGACCGTTCGCACGGCTTACGTGCACGGCGTGATCAATAGCTCCCTGTCACAATCCGCTGCCCGTGCAGGCCTGTCCCATAGCCTGACCATGGATATGGCCAGCGTCTTCGGCTACGACGTCGACTTCGCTCAGGACATCCGTCAAGGTGACGAATTCGACGTGATCTACGAGCAGAAAGTGGTCAACGGCAAGGCAGTGGGCACCGGCCCGATTCTGTCTGCACGCTTCACCAACCGCGGCAAGACCTACACCGCCGTGCGTTACACCAACAAACAAGGCAACAGCAGCTATTACACCGCTGATGGCAACAGCATGCGTAAGGCGTTCATCCGTACCCCGGTGGACTTCGCCCGCATCAGTTCGAAATTCTCCATGGGCCGCAAACACCCGATCCTCAACAAGATCCGCGCCCACAAAGGTGTCGATTACGCAGCGCCACGCGGTACGCCGATCAAGGCTGCCGGCGACGGTAAAGTATTGCTGGCCGGCCGCCGCGGTGGCTACGGCAACACGGTGATCATCCAGCACGGCAACACCTACCGCACGCTGTATGGCCACATGCAAGGCTTTGCCAAAGGCGTGAAAACCGGCGGCAGCGTCAAGCAGGGCCAGGTGATCGGCTACATTGGTACCACCGGCCTGTCCACCGGACCGCACTTGCACTATGAGTTCCAGGTCAACGGTGTTCACGTCGACCCGCTGGGCCAGAAGCTACCGATGGCAGATCCGATCGCCAAGTCCGAGCGCGCACGCTTCCTTGCGCAGAGCCAACCGCTGATGGCGCGCATGGATCAAGAGAAGGCCACCATGCTGGCTTCGAGCAAGCGCTAAGCCATGGCTCTTTATATCGGCGTGATGTCCGGCACCAGTCTCGATGGGCTGGACATCGCCCTGATCAAGCAGACCTCGGCGATCAAACTGATCGCCACGCATTACATCCCCATGCCTGAATCCCTGCGCGCCGAGCTGCTTGGCTTGTGCGCCAGCGGCCCCGACGAGATTGCCCGCTCGGCGATCGCCCAGCAGCACTGGGTCAAACTCGCTGCACAGGGCATCCATACCCTCCTCGATCAGCAGCAACTAAAGCCTGAGGCCATTCGTGCAATCGGCAGCCATGGCCAGACCATTCGTCATGAGCCCGCTCGTGGCTTCACTGTGCAAATCGGCAATCCCGCACTCCTGACAGAGCTGACCGGCATCACCGTGGTCAGCGACTTCCGCAGCCGCGATGTGGCTGCTGGCGGCCAAGGTGCCCCACTGGTGCCAGCCTTCCATGAGGCCTTGTTCGAAGAGCGTAACGGTAACCGTGCAGTCCTGAATGTCGGCGGTTTCAGCAATCTCAGTCTGATAGAGCCGACCAGGCCTGTAGCCGGTTTCGACTGCGGCCCTGGGAATGTGCTGATGGATGCCTGGATTCATCAACAACGCGGCGAGAACTATGATCGCAACGGCCAGTGGGCAGCCACCGGCACGGTCGAGCCAGTCTTGCTGAAAGCTCTGCTCGGCGACCCGTTCTTCGTGACCAAAGGCCCGAAGAGCACTGGCCGGGAAGTGTTCAACCTGCCGTGGCTGGAGCACCACCTCTCAAGTTTGCCGAGCTTCGCTGCTGAAAACGTTCAGGCAACGCTGCTCGAACTGACGGCGCAGACCATCGTCGAGTCGCTGCAAAGCGCTCAATCCGATACGCGGGAAATGTTGGTCTGCGGCGGCGGCGCTCACAACGCTACGCTGATGAAACGTCTTGCCGACCTGCTGCCTAACGCCACCGTCGCCAGCACCGCCACTCACGGCGTCGATCCGGACTGGGTCGAGGCAATGGCCTTCGCCTGGCTGGCCCATTGCTGCCTCGAAGGCATTGCCGCCAATCGCCCGAGCGTCACCGGCGCCAAAGGCCTGCGAGTACTCGGCGCCATCTACCCGAACTGAACAAAAGACAGGCAACAAAAAACGCCGCAGAACCGTAAGGCTCTGCGGCGTTTTATTGTGTGCAGCAAGGTGCGATCAGATCGAGAACGAAGAGCCGCAACCACAGGTCGTGGTGGCGTTCGGGTTCTTGATCACGAAGCGCGAACCTTCCAGACCTTCCTGATAGTCCACTTCGGCACCCGCCAAGTACTGGAAACTCATCGGATCGACCACCAGACTCACGCCTTCGCGCTCGACGATGGTGTCGTCCTCGGCCACATCTTCATCGAAGGTGAAGCCGTACTGAAACCCCGAACAACCGCCGCCCGTAACGAATACGCGCAGCTTCAAGCGATCATTCCCCTCTTCATCGACCAGGCTCTTCACCTTGTGCGCAGCACCTTGGGTGAATTGCAAAGCCGTGGGGGTGAAGGATTCGACGCTCATGCTGACTATCTCCCGGCGTTACGCCGCCATAATGCGTGATGACGCGCATTATCCGCTTGTCCTAGAAAATCGGTCAACTATTGTTACGGTATATCAATAAACCCGACCAACTGCCCAGAATGCAAAAAGGCCCGTTTGACGGGCCTTTTTGCTGTGTTGCCGAACGTGTTACGGCAGCATACCGGCGTGGGACAGACCGAAGCGCTCATCCAGGCCGAACAGAATGTTCATGTTCTGCACCGCCTGACCCGACGCGCCTTTGACCAGGTTGTCGATCACCGACAGCACCACCACCAGATCACCATCCTGCGGACGATGTACAGCGATGCGGCAGACGTTGGCGCCACGCACGCTGCGGGTTTCCGGATGGCTGCCGGCCGGCATCACGTCGACGAACGGCTCGTTGGCATAACGCTTTTCGAACAGTGCCTGCAGATCCACCGAACGATCAACCACGGTCGCGTAGAGCGTGGAATGAATGCCACGAATCATCGGGGTCAGGTGCGGGACGAAGGTCAGACCGACATCCTTACCGGCAGCGCGACGCAGACCCTGGCGAATTTCCGGCAGATGACGGTGACCTTTCACCGCATAAGCCTTCATGCTTTCCGACGTCTCGGAGTACAGCGAGCCTACAGAAGCACCGCGACCGGCACCGCTGACGCCGGATTTGCAGTCGGCGATCAGGCGAGAAGTATCAGCCAGACCCGCTTCAAGCAGCGGCAGGAAACCCAACTGTGTGGCGGTTGGATAGCAACCCGGTACGGCGATCAAACGCGCCTTCTTGATCTGCTCACGATTGACTTCCGGCAGGCCGTAGACCGCCTCGTCCAGCAACGCCGGCGCACCGTGTGGCTGTCCGTACCATTTGGCCCATTCTTCAGCGTCCTGCAACCGGAAGTCCGCTGACAGGTCGATGACCTTGGTGCCCGCCGCCAACAGTTCACCGGCCAACGCATGGGCAACGCCGTGCGGGGTGGCGAAGAACACAACGTCGCACGCACCCAGGGTTTTGATGTCCGGCACGCTGAACGCCAGACCGTCGTAGTGACCGCGCAGGTTCGGGTACATGTCAGCCACGGCCAGACCGGCCTCGGATCGGGAAGTGATCACTACCACTTCTGCCTGCGGATGCTGTGCCAACAGACGCAGCAGTTCGACACCGGTGTAACCCGTGCCGCCGACGATACCGACCTTGACCATAAACCTGCCCTCAACGAACCCACTGGAAAGCCGTCGATAATAGGGGCCGCGCGCCCCTGCGACAACCATCAAGGTGACGTGCGGACGCTCAAGCCTCTACTATCCCGGCTACCGTGAACCTGGGAATAACCAAAAATGCTCTATCTATGGATCAAAGCGTTTCACATCGTCAGCGTCGTCTGCTGGTTTGCCGGGCTGTTCTACTTGCCGCGGCTGTTCGTTTATCACGCGCAAAGTGAAGACGCGATCAGCAAGGAACGCTTCAGCCTCATGGAGCGCAAGCTGTATCGCGGCATCATGGGCCCGGCGATGATCGCCACGCTGATCTTCGGCGGCTGGCTGATCTACCTCAATCCGGGCATCTTCAGCATGGGCGGCTGGATTCACGCCAAGCTGACCCTGGTGGTCTTGCTGATCGGCTACCACCACATGTGCGGCGCGCAGGTAAAACGCTTCGCCCGTGGCGAGAACACCCGCAGCCATGTCTTTTATCGCTGGTTCAATGAAGTGCCGGTTCTGATATTGCTGGCTATCGTAATTCTGGTCGTGGTCAAGCCGTTCTAACTTCATAACAGCATCACACCTCGGGGGATTTCCAATGTCGCTGCCCGCTTTGCTCGAACAACGTCTGCGCTTGCCGATAGTGGCGGCGCCGATGTTCCTGATCTCCAACCCGGAGCTGGTGCTCGCCTGCTGCCGTAACGGCGTGGTTGGCAGCTTCCCGGCGCTGAACCAGCGTGAAAGCAGCGGCTTCAAGGCCTGGCTGGAGGAGATTGAAGCGGGCCTGGCGACACTGGACAACCCGGCGCCGTATGCAGTGAACCTGATCGTGCACAACAGCAATCCGCGCCTGCAGGCGGATCTGAACATCTGCGTCGAGCACAAGGTGCCGATTGTCATCACCAGCCTCGGCGCGGTGAAGGAACTGGTCGATGCCGTGCACAGCTACGGCGGCCTGGTGTTCCACGACGTGACCACGCGCCGGCATGCCGAGAAAGCCGCCGAAGCCGGAGTCGACGGCTTGATCGCCGTCGCGGCGGGCGCCGGCGGCCATGCCGGCACCTGGAGTCCGTTTGCACTGATCGCCGAGATCCGTGAATTCTTCGATAAAACCCTGTTGCTTGCCGGATGTCTTAACCACGGCCATGAGATTTTGGCCGCACAGCTGCTCGGCGCGGATTTGGCCTACTTCGGTACGCGATTTATCGGCACCACCGAAAGTCATGCGCCTGACGCCTATAAGGACATGCTGCTGACGGCCAAGGCGGCGGACATCATTCATACTCCTGCAGTCTCCGGAGTACCGGCCAGCTTCATGCGTCAAAGCCTGGAGGCGGCGGGTTTCGACATGGCCGCGCTGCAAGGCAAGGGCGAGGTCAATTTCGGTGACAAGCTCAAACCGATCAACGATGAAGCCAAGGCCTGGAAGACCGTGTGGTCGGCCGGCCAGGGCGTAGGCCAGATCGACGACCTGCCGAGCGTCGACCAGTTGATCGCCCGGCTCGACGCGGAATATCGTCAGGCGCTGGAACGCGCGGCGCAGTTGCCAAAACGCTGGCCACGCTGAGAAAAATCAGGCCAGTCATCGACCGACTGGCCTTACACTTGCTGACCTTCAATTGATTCGCGACAAGGATGCCTCGGCCATGAGCGAACCTCGCTACAAGATCGTTTTCGACGGTGCTCTACAGCCCGGTGTCGATCTCACCACCGCCAAGCTCAATCTGGCGGCCCTGTTCAAAAGCGATGTTGCCGCCATCGAGCGCCTGTTCAACGGCAGCACCGTCGCCCTCAAACGCGACCTGACCCACAGCGATGCGCAGACTTATCTGCAAGCACTGAGCAAGACCGGGATCGATGCACGGATCGAAAGCGAAACGACGATCGAACTGAGTCTGTCGGACGTGCATGAACAACCGGCGACTTTCAACGAACCCGCATCACCCTATGCGCCACCTCGGGCCAATGTCGGCGAAAACCTGCCAGCATTCGCAGTGCTCAAGCCCTTCAGCGTCGAAGGCCGGATCGGTCGACTGCGGTTTCTGGCCTGGACGATGGTGCTGAGCCTGGTGACCCTGCCGATCGTGGCGATATTTGCATTTATCGGTCTTGGACTGGTCAGCGGCGACACCACCACCGGCCTGATCATTGGCGGGATATTCGCGTTCTTCCTGTTCCTCGGCTTCATCATTGTAAGCATTCTGTTCAGCGTACAGCGCCTGCACGATATCGGCTGGTCCGGCTGGCTGTGGCTGCTGAACCTGGTGCCGTTCGTGGGCAGCTTCTTCCCGCTGGTGATCATGGTCGTGCCGGGCAACACCGGCGCCAACCGCTACGGCCCGCCACCGCCACCCAACAGTACTGCGGTCAAAGTGCTGTGCTCGCTCTGGATCGTGTTCTTCGCCCTGGTGTTTGCCGGCGGCATGCTCGGCGGTATTTCGGCCATTCAGCAAGAATATGAAACCAACCTCGAGAGCAGCTATGAAAGCGGCTCGGTCACCACCGATGAAGTCGAGGTCGAGACTGAACCGGCGAATTCCGTGGACGATGCAGCCGCAGCGCCCCCGGCCCCTGTAGACTCTGCGAAAGAATGAACAACGCTCCCCGCCGTGACACCTGCGTCGCTGGCGCGGAGCTGTTGCGATGGAGAATTGCATGACCCGTTACGCTCTGATCACCGGCGCCTCCAGCGGCATCGGCCTGGCCATGGCCGAAGCGCTGGCCCGGCGCGGTCGCAGCCTGATTCTGGTGGCCCGCCAGCGTGATCAGCTGGAAAGTATCGCGATCGAACTGACCCAGCGCTTTGGCGTGGAGGTGTTGTTCCGCGCCTGCGACCTGGGCGAGCCATTGCGCTTGTCCGGCTTCCTGCTGGAACTGGAAGAAGGCGACCGGCAGATCGATCTGCTGGTCAATTGCGCCGGCATCGGCACCTGCGGCCCGTTCCTCGCCCAAGACTGGATGACCGAGCAGGATCTGATCGAAGTCAACATCCTCGCCCTCACCCGCCTGTGCCACGCCATCGGCAACAGCATGGCGCTGCAGGGCGGCGGACAGATCCTCAACGTCGCCTCGGTGGCGGCGTTCAATCCCGGCCCGTGGATGAGCACTTACTACGCCAGCAAGGCTTACGTATTGCACTTCTCCGAAGCGCTGCGGGTTGAACTGAAACAGAGCGCGGTCAAAGTCTCGGTACTTTGCCCCGGCCCGACCCGCACCGCATTCTTCCGCACCGCGCAGCTCAACAGCGACAAACTCAAGGACAGCAAACTGCTGATGAGTCCCGAGGAAGTCGCGCTTTACACCGTGCGTGCACTGGAGAAAAACCGCGCCATCATCATTCCGGGACGACGCAACCGCTGGCTGGCCTTCCTGCCACGCCTCGGCTCGCGCTGGCTCAATCGCACCATCGTCGGCATGGTCAACAAGGCTTACTGCCCACGCTGAACTGTCCTACGGCAAAACACTGGGCGGGGTCATTTCCCATGAGTACACTCAGGCCAGCCCCCACAACGGAGAAAACAGCAGTGGATACTCTGTTCACCAAGATCATCAACCGGGAGATCCCGGCCAAGATCATTTACGAGGACGACCAGGTTCTGGCGTTCCACGACATCGCCCCTCAGGCACCGGTGCATTTTCTGGTGATCCCGAAGAAACCGGTGCGCACCCTCAACGACCTGACCGAAGACGACAAGGCACTGGCCGGGCACATCCTGTTCACTGCCCAGCGTCTGGCGCTGGAGCTGGGCTGCGAGGAAGGCTTCCGGGTGGTGATGAACTGCAATGAAAAAGGTGGTCAGACCGTCTATCACATTCATATGCACGTACTGGGTCAGCGCCAGATGAACTGGCCGCCGGGCTGATTCACTGCATCCGCCCCTGTAGGAGCGGGCTTGCTCGCGAAAGCGGAGTGTCTGACATTGATATTCTGAAGGTGCCGACGCCTTCGCGAGCAAGCCCGCTCCCACCAAAAGCATGACCGCGTGGCAAATGACCCAGCGCAAACCTTCCCCGGCCGATTCGGTTAAACTGGCGGTCGAGATTTTTCCCGGAGGTCAGCATGACTACCCAACGTCACTACTCGCCGATTGACCGTCTTCTGCTGCAAGCCGATGCCGCGATGCGGACCCTGCTGCCCTTCAGCGGTCAGCCCTACCGTCCGTCGCCAGCCATCGTGCAGCCGGATGTGCAGATGAGCGACGAGGACACCCGCCACGTCGCTGGCCTGATGCGCATCAACCACACCGGCGAGGTCTGCGCCCAGGCGCTGTACCAAGGGCAGGCGCTGACTGCAAAATTGCCGCAGGTGCGTGCTGCCATGGAGCACGCCGCCGAAGAAGAAATCGATCACCTGGTGTGGTGCGAACAGCGCATCCATCAACTGGGCAGCCACACCAGCGTGCTCAATCCGCTGTTCTATGGAATGTCGTTCGGCATCGGCGCTGTAGCTGGTCTGATCAGTGACAAGGTCAGCCTTGGCTTCGTCGCGGCCACCGAGCATCAGGTGTGCAAGCACTTGAACGAGCACCTGGAACAATTGCCGGCCGAGGACGAGAAGTCCCGGGCGATTCTGGAACAGATGCGCATTGATGAAGAGCATCATGCGGAGAGTGCACTGGATGCGGGTGGTTTCCGTTTTCCGGCGCCGGTGAAGTTCGGGATGAGTCTGTTGGCGAAGGTGATGACCAAGAGTACTTATCGGATCTGATATCTGTATTGCCGCAAAGGGCCTCTTCGCGAGCAAGCCCGCTCCCACAGGATTCTGTTTTTCGGCAATAAAAAAGGCGACTACCGCACGGTAGTCGCCTTTTTTGTGCCCGGGAATCTTACGCCGGCATGTTGCGCGCGTAGAAGATTTCCAGCATTTCGTGTTTCACACGCTCGGTCACCTGAGCACGCTGTTCAGCGGACAGGTTGCTGGTGGCGTCGCCGAACAGGTAGTTATCCAGTTCGAAGTTCTTCAGCAGCATTTTGGTGTGGAACAGGTTTTCCTGGTACACGTTCACGTCGGTCATCTGATACGCGTCGCGAGTGTCTTCGGAAAGGTAGTTCTGGATCGAATTGATCTCGTGGTCGATGAAATGCTTGTTGCCTTCAACGTCACGGGTGAAGCCGCGCACACGGTAATCCACAGTCACGATGTCCGAATCGAACTGGTGAATGAGGAAGTTGAGCGCTTTCAGCGGTGAAATGACACCACAGGTCGACACATCAATGTCCACACGGAACGTCGCGATACCGGCGTCCGGATGGATTTCCGGATAGGTATGCACCGTGATGTGGCTCTTGTCGAGGTGGGCAAGGATGATTTCGGGCAATGGACCCGGGGACTCTTCGATCTGGCTGTCAGTCGGGGTCACCGGCTCTTCCGAGATCAGAATCGTGACGCTGGCACCCTGAGGCTCATAGTTCTGACTCGCGATGTTCAGAATGTTGGCACCAATGATTTCGACAACTTCCGTGAGGATCTGCGTCAGGCGTTCGGCGTTGTACTCTTGATTGATGTACTCGACGTAAGCCTGCTGGTCTTGCGGGGTTTCCGCGTAGCAGATGTCATAGATGTTGAAGCTCAAGGTCTTTGTCAGGTTATTGAACCCGTGGAGCTTGAGTTTGCTTTTCACCGTTAAAAACTCTCTATGTATGCGGCGCAGCCGCGTGATCAAGCATGCCCGTCAAGTGCGAACAACGCACCTGCGTAGGACGGTTAACACCTCTTCGCGATGGCGATTTTGGTTATCTGTTCAGGCGGACGATCCGTCGGTTGACCGATCACTGCCCTGAAAAAAGTGGCGCATTATGCAGACGTCAGCGAGGGATCGCCAGAGTCTGCACTGCTTTTATGATAGTTGAATGTCGATTCAACCGAGCTCGACGATTTCATAATCGTGAGTGATCGCCACGCCGGCCGCGCCGAGCATGATCGAGGCCGAGCAATACTTCTCGGCAGACAGTTCGATGGCGCGCTTGACCTGGGCTTCTTTCAGGCCACGGCCCTTGACCACGAAGTGCATGTGGATCTTGGTGAACACCTTCGGATCTTCGGTCGCGCGCTCGGCTTCGAGGAACGCTTCGCAGCTTTCAACCGCCTGACGCGACTTCTTCAGGATGCTGACCACGTCGAAGTTGCTGCAACCGCCAACGCCCAGCAGGAGCATTTCCATCGGGCGAACACCCAGATTACGACCACCGGCGTCCGGCGGTCCGTCCATGACCACAACATGACCGCTACCGGATTCGCCGAGGAACATGGCTTCGCCAGCCCATTGGATGCGTGCCTTCATCGCCAAGACTCCACTGTAGAAAAAAGGGTCGCCAGCTTAGCACAGGCCTTTGCTCTGGCAGCGCCCGGCGTTCCTAGGACGGATGCCTCAGCTGCGTAGGTAATTTCTCGAATTTTCGACGAAGTGTCTGGTAAGCTGGCGCCAATTCGCTGGCGCCAATTGTCAGCCTGTGTAGCGACCGCCTTCAGCGCCTCATAAAAAAATCAAACATCACCGTGCAGTCTTTTCGGGATACAACCATGGTTGCTATTACCCCCACACCCAAAATCAAGAACCTCGACAAGCTGTTGATGCATTGCCAGCGCCGTCGCCATGCGGCCAAGAGCAACATCATCTGCGCCGGCGATCGCTCGGACACGCTGTACTTCATCATCAAAGGTTCGGTCACCATCTTGATCGAAGATGACGACGGCCGCGAAATGATCATCGCCTACCTCAACGCCGGGGACTTCTTCGGCGAGCTGGGTCTCTTCGAACAGGCAGGCCAGGAACAGCAACGCAGCGCATGGGTGCGGGCCAAGGTCGAATGCGAAATCGCCGAAATCAGCTACGTGAAGTTCCGCGAACTGTCGCAGCAGGATCCAGACATTCTTTACGTCCTCAGCGGACAAATCGCCCAACGTCTGCGCAATACCACGCGCAAGGTCGGCGACCTGGCGTTCTTCGACGTTACCGGTCGTGTGGCCCGCTGCCTGCTGGAGTTGTGCAAGCAGCCCGACGCTATGACTCACCCTGACGGCATGCAGATCAAGGTGACCCGTCAGGAAATCGGCCGGATTGTCGGTTGTTCGCGGGAGATGGTCGGTCGCGTGCTCAAGGATCTTGAAGAACGCAACCTGGTCGATGTGAAAGGCAAGACCATGGTGGTCTTCGGTACGCGCTAAGCGCGCAAAATCAGGCGCTGTAGACCTGCGCCAGCATCAGACGAAACAGCTCATCCAGACGCGCCAAAGCCGTTGGCGCGACGAACTTCTCATGCAGGGCGATGTGGCTTTCGGCGCGCACCCGCTGCTCCAGACCGCAAGCCTCGTTGAAGCGATTGACCGCTGCAACCATCGACTCGCGCTCGTTATCCATCAGCATCGCCCCGTGCACCAGCCCCACCGGACGCTGACCGCCCTGACTCTGGCGCCAGCGCTGAGCGGTGCCGACCATCTTGCGGCCGTCGAGATTGACGTTGAAACGACCGTCGCAGAACGCGCCGTCGATTTCGCCCAACGACGACACACCGCCCAACTCATCCAGCAACTCACAGATCGGATCACACAGGCGCCGGTAACCGGTTTCGATGCGGTTCAGATCGCCCTCGCTGCGGGGCGGGGCGTAAACCAATGCGATGTTGATGGTTGAAGCGGATTGCGGGACCGGTTCACCGCCGGTTTCCCGCAGCAAGACTGGCCAACCGGCAGCAGCGGAGACTTCGCAGGCATGCTCGAAACCAGGCAGACGATTGAGGCGGCGCGGCATGACCAGGGCACGATCGCTGGGCTGCCAGAACAGCAGGCCGAATTCGGCGTCGCCGGCGCAGACGGAAGCGAGCAAGTCTTGTTCGGCTTGCAGGCCGGCTTCGATGGGGAGGCAAACTGGAGTCATAAAGAAATCCGTTAGACGAGCAGTCTGTAGTGAATCTTATGACCCCTTCGCGAGCAGGCTCGCTCCCACATCAAGAATACATTTCCTGTGGGAGCGAGCCTGCTCGCGAAAGGGGCGACTCGGTCTGAAGCAGATCAGTCGAGGGTCGAACCACTGACCGGCACGCCACGCTCCGGGAAGAACAGGCGCTGCAGTTCGGTGCCCGGGCTTTCCGCGCGCATGAACGCTTCGCCGACCAGGAACGCATAAACGTCGCTGATTTCCATCAGCTCAACATCGGCACGGTTGAGGATGCCGCTCTCGGTAATCACCATACGGTCGCGCGGGATGCGCGGCAGCAGGTCGAGGGTGGTTTCCAGGCTGACGTCGAAGGTGTGCAGATTGCGGTTGTTGACCCCGACCAGCGGCGTGTCGAGGGTTTTCAGTGCGCGTTCCAGCTCATCGCCGTCGTGCACTTCCACCAGCACGTCGAGACCGACGCCTTTGGCGACCGAGGCCAACTCAGCCATTTTCACGTCGTCCAGTGCGGAGACGATCAACAGCACGCAATCGGCGCCCAGCGCGCGGGCTTCGACGATCTGGTACGGATCGATCATGAAGTCCTTGCGGATCACCGGCAATTTGCACGCGGCGCGGGCCTGTTGCAGGTAGACATCAGCGCCCTGGAAGTAGTCGATATCGGTCAGCACGGAAAGACAGGTCGCCCCGCCCTTCTCGTAGCTCTTGGCGATGTCGGCAGGCACGAAGTTCTCGCGAATCACACCTTTGCTCGGCGAAGCCTTCTTGATTTCAGCGATCACCGCCGGCTGCTTCTTCTTGGCCTGCGCCAGCAATGCCTGGGCAAAACCACGGGGTGCATCGGCCGCCTTGGCCAGACTTTCCAGCTCGCTCAGGCTGACACGAGCGCTACGCTCGGCGACTTCCTGGACTTTGCGCGCCAGAATGTTTTCCAGAACCGTCGGTACACTCATCCCTCATTCTCCACTTTGAATACCGCGGTAAAGGCACCCAACTCCTCGAGCTTTTCCCGAGCAAGACCGGTGTGCAGTGCGTCGTGCGCAAGCGCCACGCCTTCTTTGAGACTGGTCGCCAGGTCAGCCGCGTACAGCGCCGCACCGGCATTGAGCACAATCATTTCGGCAGCCTTCTGGCCGTTTTCGGTCTTGCGCTTGCCCAGCGCATCGCGGATCAGTGCCAGCGAAGCTTCCGGGCCTTCGACCGACAGACCGTGCAGGCTCTGGCTCTTCATGCCCAGATCTTCCGGCTCGACCCAATATTCGGTGATTTCGTTGTTCTTCAGCTCAGCCACAAAAGTCGGCGCGGCAAGACTGAACTCGTCCAGACCGTCCTTCGAATGCACCACCAGTACGTGCTTGCTGCCCAGGCGCTGCAAGACTTCGGCCAACGGCCGGCACAGCGCAGGGGTAAACACGCCCACCACCTGATGTTTGACACCGGCCGGATTCGTAAGCGGGCCGAGCATGTTGAACAGCGTACGCAGGCCGAGATCGCGACGCGGGCCGGCGGCGTACTTCATGGCTTTGTGGTGGGTCTGGGCAAACATGAAACCGATGCCGACGTTGTCGATGCAACGGGCCACCTGCACCGGCGTCAGGTTCAGATAAATGCCGGCGGCTTCGAGCAAGTCGGCGCTGCCGCTCTTGCCAGATACTGCGCGGTTGCCGTGCTTGGCCACGGTGCAACCGGCTGCCGCGACGACAAACGCGGACGCCGTCGACACGTTGAAAATGTTCGCACCGTCACCGCCGGTACCGACCACATCGACCACGCCGTCGAGGGTCTTGAGTTCGACCTGATCGGCCAGCTCACGCATCACCGAAACGGCGCCGACGATTTCATCGATGCTCTCGCTTTTCATGCGCATGGCCATCATGAATGCGCCGATCTGCGCCTCGGTGCATTGGCCGGTCATGATTTCGCGCATCACGTCGCGCATTTCTTCGGTGCTGAGGTCGAGGTGTTCGACGATACGGCTCAGGGCTGTCTTGATATTCATGGGAGTCCTTAGCGCGTGCCGCCGGTTTGTTTGAGGAAGTTGGCAAACAGTTCATGACCCTGCTCGGTGAGGATCGACTCGGGGTGGAACTGTACGCCCTCAATGTTCAGGGTCTTGTGCCGCAGGCCCATGATTTCGTCGACTGAACCATCATCGTGCTGCGTCCACGCGGTCAGTTCCAGGCACTCGGGCAAAGTATCGTGCTTGACGATCAGCGAGTGGTAGCGGGTAACCGTCAGCGGACGATTCAGACCGGCGAAAACACCCTTGTCCTCATGGAATACCGGGCTAGTCTTACCGTGCATCACCTGGCGGGCGCGCACTACGTCGCCGCCGAAGGCCTGACCGATGGACTGATGGCCGAGGCAGACGCCGAGGATCGGCAGTTTGCCGGCGAAATGCTTGATGGCTTCGATGGAAATGCCGGCTTCGGTCGGCGTGCACGGGCCTGGCGAGACCACGATGCGCTCGGGGTTGAGCGCTTCGATTTCGGCGACGGTCAGTTCATCGTTGCGCACGACTTTGACCTCGGCACCCAGCTCGCCCAGGTACTGCACAACGTTGTAAGTAAAGGAGTCGTAGTTGTCGATCATCAGCAACATGGCGTTTCGAACCTCTTGAATTCTGACTTGAAGACAGCCTTCGAATGACTTGCCCGCAGGGCGCTGCACGATGTCGGACGCGCAGGTGGCGTCGGCACAGCGGCATTTCAAACGGGTAAGGAAGGCAAAGCGATACAGATCCGGCCGGGCCGGCAGAAAAGATTCAGGCGCGCCAACGCCAACGGGCGTGTGCCTTGATGACTTGATCCAGAAGTTTGCTGACGATCAACACGGGAAAGGTCTCGTTCATACGTTCCGGCACAGTAACTTAGCTGGACGGAGCGTGCAATATGGCGGGGCTGACGGGGGACAAAACTAAGGGAGGCTTCGCGACCGATGGCAAAACGCCGGGAGTTTTTGGTACTGTCGTTTCGTTCACCTACAACAATAAATAAACGGACTTGCTCATGATCAAACAGACGTTGTTTGTACCGCTTGCCGGTTGCCTGCTCGCCATGGCTTGCGCCCAGGCCTACGCAGCACTCGCCCCCTATTCGAACTTCATCGTGTTCGGCGACAGCCTGAACGACGCCGGGACCTTCAGGGATACCGGCGGCCCGGCCGGCGCCACGCAGCGCTACACCAACCGCACCGGCCCGCTGTACAAGGACGGCACCGGGGAAAACCGCGACCTCAACGCCACCCAGATCATCGGCGGCAAACTGGGTTTCAGCCCCGACCAGACCGCCTCCTCGTCTTCGGCCGTGCGCGCCGGTGAAGGTCTGGCCGATGGCAACAACTGGGCGGTGGGCGGTTACCGTACCGACCAGATCCTCGACTCGATCACCACCCAGTCCGCCACCGGCGAACGCACCCGCAGCGGTTATCTGCCGTCGAACGGCTTCCGTGCCGATCCGAACGCGCTGTATTACCTGTCGGGGGGCGGCAACGATTTCCTTCAGGGCCGCGTACTCAGTCTCGATCAGGCCAGCGCCGCAGCCGATCGCCTGGCCGACAGCGCCCGCACGCTGCAAGGCGCCGGCGCCAAATACATCATGGTCTGGCTGCTGCCGGACATCGGCCTGACCCCGGCCATCAACGGCTCGCCGCTGCAGGGTTTCACCTCGCAGCTCAGCGCCCAGTTCAACACCGAGCTGGTCAGGCAGTTGCAGGGCATCAACGCCGAAATCATCCCACTGAACATCCCGGTGCTGCTCAAAGAAGCCTTCGCCAACCCGGCGCAGTTCGGCCTCGCGACCGACCAGAACCTGACGGCCACCTGCTTCAGCGGCAACAGTTGCACCGAGAACGCCCGATACGGCATCAACAGCGCCACGCCGGATCCGACCAAGCTGATCTACAACGACGCAGTGCACCCGACCGAAGCCGGCCAGCGCTTGATTGCCGACTACGCCTACTCGCTGCTGGCCGCCCCTTGGGAGCTGACCCTGCTGCCGGAAATGGCCCAGGGTTCGTTGCGCGCGCATCAGGATGAACTGCGCAATCAATGGCTGGCCGATTGGGAAAACTGGCAAGCCGTGGGCCAATGGCGCGCCATCGTTGCCGGCGGCGGTCAACATCAGGATTTCGACAGCCAGCACAGTGCGGCCAGTGCCGATGGCAACGGGTATAACCTGAACATCGGCGGCAGCTATCGCGTCAACGAAGCCTGGCGTGTCGGCTTGGCCGCAGGTTTCTATCACCAGAAACTCGAAGCCGGCGACGCCGACTCGGAATACAAACTCAACTCCTACATGGGCACCGCGTTCGCCCAGTATCAGCAAAACCGCTGGTGGGGCGATCTGGCGATGACCGCCGGCAAACTCGACTACGACAGCCTCAAGCGTAAATTCCAGCTTGGGGTCAACGAGCGCGGAGAGAAAGGCGATACCGACGGTTACGTGCTGGCGATCAGCGGCCGCCTCGGCTACGACATCGCGCAGCAGGCCAGCAGCCCGTGGCACCTGTCGCCGTTCGTCAGTGCCGACTTTGGCAAGACCGAAGTCGATGGCTACTCGGAAAAAGGCGCTGACTCCACGGCGCTGACTTTTGACGACCAGTCGCGCAACTCGCGGCGTCTGGGCGTGGGTATCCAGGGCAAGTACCAGATCACCGCGCAGACTGAAGTGTTCGGTGAGTTCGCTCACGAACGTGAGTACAACGACGACCGCCAGGATCTGACCATCAACCTCAACAGCTTGCCGGGCAACCGTTTCACGCTCGAAGGCTACGAGCCGCAGACCAACCTCAATCGCCTGAACCTGGGCGTGAGCCATAAGCTCACGCAGGATTTGGCGTTGCGCGCCAGCTACAACGTGCGCAAGGATGATGACTTTACCCAGCAGGGGGTGAACGTCGGGGTCAGCCTTGATTTCTGATCTACTGGCATAAAAAACGCGGCGCCCTCACAGGCGCCGCGTTTTTTTATGGCTGATCACAAACACAATGTGGGAGCGGGCTTGCTCGCGAAAGCGGTGTATCAGCCGACATCAATTTTGAATGCCAGCCCGTATTCGCGAGCAAGCCCGCTCCCACAGGGGGATTGTGTGGACTCAGCTTTCCGGGGTCTGCTCAGCCAGGGCCACGGCGCGGAACATCGCGCGGCGCTTGTTCAGGGTTTCTTCCCACTCCAGCGCCGGCACCGAGTCGGCAACGATGCCGCCACCGGCCTGCACGTGCAGTTCGCCGTTCTTGATCACTGCGGTACGAATCGCAATCGCGGTGTCCATGTTGCCGTTCCAGGCGAAGTAACCGACCGCACCGCCATACACGCCACGCTTGACCGGCTCCAGTTCGTCGATGATTTCCATCGCACGGATCTTCGGTGCGCCGGACAAGGTGCCCGCCGGCAGAATCGCCCGCAGCGCGTCCATCGCGGTCAGCCCGGCCTTCAATTGGCCGGTGACGTTGGAGACGATGTGCATCACGTTGGAATAGCGCTCGATGACCATTTTTTCGGTGAGCTTCACCGAACCGATTTCCGAAACCCGGCCAGTGTCGTTACGACCCAGATCGATCAGCATCAAGTGCTCGGCGATCTCCTTATCGTCCGACAGCAGGTCTTCTTCCAGCGCCAGATCCGCTTCTTCGGTGGCTCCGCGTGGACGAGTGCCGGCAATCGGGCGCACGGTGATCAGGTTGTCTTCGACCCGTACCAGCACTTCCGGCGAACTGCCGACGACGTGGAAGTCGCCGAAGTTGAAGAAGTACATGTACGGCGTCGGGTTGAAGCAACGCAGGGCGCGGTACAGATCGATCGGCGCGGCCTTGAAGTCGATCGACATGCGCTGCGACGGCACGACCTGCATGCAGTCGCCCGCGAGGATGTATTCCTTGATGGTGTCGACGGCTTTTTCGTAGTCGCTCTGGGTGAAACTGGAGCGGAACACCGGATCAGCCGCTTGTTGCTTGCTGAAATCCAGGCCACGGCGCGGGGTGATCGGCTGGCGCAGCTTCTCCAGCAGTTCCTGCAATTGCGCCTGCCCCTGCTCGTAAGCATCGGCTTGCGCCGGGTCAGCGAGGACAATCGCGTGCATCTTGCCGGCGAGGTTGTCGAATACCACCACCGCATCAGAGACCATCAGCAGAATGTCCGGCACGCCCAGTGGATCCGGGTTCGGGCATTTGCCCAGACGTTTCTCGACATAGCGCACGCAGTCGTAACCGAAGTAGCCGACCAGACCACCGTTGAAACGCGGCAGACCGGCGATGGTCGGCACGTTGTAGCGGGCCTTGAAGGTTTCGACGAAAGCCAGCGGGTCTTCGACGTCATGGCTTTCGGTCTCGACGCCATCGACGGTGATGCTCACGTGATGGTCGTGCACCCGCAGCACGGTGCGGCACGGCAGGCCGATGATCGAATAACGGCCCCATTTCTCGCCACCCTGCACCGATTCGAGCAGGTAGGAGTTTGGCTGGTCGGCCAGTTTCAGGTAGATCGACAGCGGGGTGTCGAAGTCGGCCAGGGTTTCGCAGGCCAACGGAATGCGGTTGTAGCCGTCAGCGGCCAGGCGCAGGAATTCTTCGCGGATCATGGGGTGCCTCGTGGTGTGAGGGGCAAATCAGTCAGGTGTGCAAACGCGCCGGCAAGCCGGCCAGGAACCAGTCAGGCGCGCCAACGCCAGCGGGCCAGGGCCTTGATGACTTTCATCCAGAGTTTGCGGGTGACCACCACGATGGCGTTTCCAGAATGGGATT
Organism: Pseudomonas sp. G3-39; assembly: GCF_054790485.1. Taxonomy (NCBI): domain Bacteria; kingdom Pseudomonadati; phylum Pseudomonadota; class Gammaproteobacteria; order Pseudomonadales; family Pseudomonadaceae; genus Pseudomonas; species Pseudomonas sp. G3-39. The sequence continues at coordinate 5,335,310 of NZ_CP186497.1, forward strand.
GAGCAGCGTCGGGCAACGTTATCTCAGCGGCTGTACCGAGGCAACCGGGAATTAGCTTGCGCAGATCGTCGATCACCAGTGCCGGGGATTCCTCGGCAATCGGTCGACCGTGGTTGTAGCCGTAGCTCAGCGCCACGCACTTGACCCCCGCCGCTTTCGCCGCCAGCACGTCGCTGCGCGAATCGCCGACGAACAGCGATTGCGAGGCAGGAATGTTGGCCATTTTCATCACGAAGAACAGCGCGGCCGGGTCGGGTTTCTTTTGCGGCAGGGTGTCGCCACCGATGATCCACTTGAAGTAGCGGCCGATCTTCATCTGATCCAGCAGCGGCGCGACAAAACGCTCCGGCTTGTTGGTGATCAATGCCATGGCCACGCCCTGTTTGTGCAGCCATTTGAGAGTGTCGCGTACGCCGGGATAGACCACGGTCAACTCGTGGCTCGCGCCATAGGCTTCCATGAATGCTTCCAGCGCGTGCTCGGCCTCGACGTCATCCACCGCCGAATGATCGATGCCACCGGCCAGCGCCCGGCGCACCAGCACCGGTGCGCCATTGCCGATCCACTCGCGCACCGCCTCGATACCGGCAGGCTTGCGGCCGAGGGAGAGCAGCATGGTGTCCACCGCCGCCGCCAGGTCGGGAACCGAGTCGATCAACGTGCCATCCAGATCGAACATCACCAACCGTGGCAGTTGCCCCGGGAACAGCTGCTCAAAACCGCTCATGGGCGCGCCAGCGCCAGTTCGGAACGCATCTTGTCGATGACTTCCTGATAGTTCGGCGCATTGAAGATTGCCGAGCCGGCCACAAAGGTGTCAGCGCCAGCGGCCGCGATTTCACGGATGTTGTTGACGTTGACGCCGCCGTCGATTTCCAGACGGATGTCACGCCCCGAGGCATCGATGATCGCCCGCGCTTCGCGCAGTTTGTCGAGGGTGCCAGGAATGAACTTCTGCCCGCCGAAGCCAGGGTTGACGCTCATCAGCAAGACCATGTCGACCTTGTCGATCACGTACTTGAGCACGTCCAGCGGGGTCGCCGGGTTGAACACCAGGCCGGATTTGCAGCCGCCTTCACGGATCAGTTGCAGCGAACGATCGACGTGCAGCGTGGCTTCCGGGTGGAAGGTGATGTAGGTCGCGCCGGCCTCGATAAAGTCGCCAACGATGCGATCCACCGGGCTGACCATCAGGTGCGCATCGATCGGCGCGGTGATGCCGTACTTGCGCAGTGCCGCGCAGACCATCGGGCCGATAGTCAGGTTCGGCACGTAGTGGTTGTCCATGACATCGAAGTGGACGAAGTCGGCACCGGCGGCCAGAACATTGTCCACTTCTTCGCCGAGGCGGGCGAAGTCGGCGGAGAGAATCGACGGAGCAATTACGAAGGGCTGCATGACGCACCTTTTCTGAGCTAAATCACGATGGCGCGCATTGTATACCTCAAGTTTCCGTGCGCGCACCGTGACCGCGATGATCAGTACGCCGCTCGGTAGATCTTCTCGATATCCGCAGCGCTGAGCTTGCGCGGGTTGTTGCGCATCAGACGCTCGATTCCCGCGGCCTCCACGGCCATGGCCGGGATCGCCTCCTCGGGTACACCGAAACTGCGCAGCCCGGCCGGAATTTCCACCGCAGCGCACAGGTCGGTCATCGCCTGCACGGCTTTGTCCGCCGCCTCGGTGGCGCTCAGATGAGCCGTCTTCACCCCCATGGCTTCGGCGATATCCTGCATGCGCTCGACGCAGGCCATCTTGTTCCAGGTCATGACGTACGGCAGCAACAAGGCGTTACTGACGCCATGGGCGATGTTGAAACGCCCACCCAACGGATAGGCCAACGCATGCACCGCGCCGACCCCGGCATTGCCGAACGCCATCCCGGCCATCAGGCTGGCGGTGGCCATGTCCTCACGGGCCTGCAGATTGGCGCCATTGGCATAGGCCTTGGGCAGCGACCTGGCAATCAACCTGATTGCGCCGAGCGCCAGCGAATCGGTGATCGGCGAAGCGTTGACCGACAGATAGGATTCAATGGCATGCACCAGCGCATCGACGCCACTGGCGGCGGTGACGCTGCGCGGGCAGGTCAGGGTCATTTGCGGACTGACCAGCGCCACGTCCGGCAACAGATAATCGCTGACGATGCCTTTCTTCAGTTGCGCGACCTTGTCCGAGAGGATGGCGACGTTGGTCACTTCCGAGCCGGTGCCGGCGGTGGTCGGGATGGCGATCAGCGGCGGGCCTTTGCGCGGCACCTGATCGACGCCGAACAGGTCTTCCAGCGCGCCGTGGTATCCGGCATACGCGGCGACACTCTTGGCGATGTCGATGGCACTGCCGCCACCGAGACCGATCAAGCCGTCATGCCCGCCCTCGCGATAGACGCGCATGCAATCTTCGACGATGGCGATTTCCGGGTCCGGCAGCACCCGATCAAAAATCTCGTACTCGCGCCCGCCCAATTGGCACAGCGCCAGCTCCACGGTGCCGGATTTGACCAGCGCGGCGTCGGTGACGATCAGCGGGTTGTCGATATCGAGGCGGGTGAGTTCGGCGGCCAGTTGCTCGATGGCCCCGGCGCCGGTGATCAGTTTGTGAGCGATTTTGAACTGGGACAGACTCATCGTGCGCAGCCTCTTATAGATGTGGGAGCTGAGCACAAGCGTAGTTGAGGGTTTCGGGTTGTCTGGTATTCAGTTGGTGAATAATCAGGAGCAAAAGCCCCTCACCCTAACCCTCTCCCGTAGGGAGAGGGGACTGACCGAGCTGCACTCTCGAAGTCCATCGACGTGCAATACCGAGTCGAACTCAGATTCTGAACAGCATGAAGATCTGCCCCCTTTCCCCCTCGCCCCCTTGGGGGAGAGGGCTGGGGTGAGGGGTGGCTTTTGATCTGGGCGTCAGACCTGCGCGGTACGCAGTTTTTCGCTGCGACCACGCAGCCATTCCAGGGTCAGCAGCAGAATGACGGAAAAAGCGATCAGCAAGGTTGCCGCCGCCGCAATCGTCGGGCTGAGGTTCTCGCGGATCCCGCTGAACATCTGCCGTGGCAGAGTCGCTTGCTCGGGGCCGGCGAGGAACAGCGTCACTACCACCTCATCGAACGACGTCGCGAAGGCAAAAAGCGCCCCGGAAATCACCCCCGGTGCAATCAGCGGCAAGGTCACCCGGCGGAACGCCGTCAGTGGCGATGCACCAAGACTCGCCGCAGCGCGTACCAGATTGTGGTTGAACCCCTGCAACGTCGCCGACACGGTGATGATCACGAACGGCACACCGAGCACCGCGTGCACCACGATCAACGAGAAGAAGCTGTTGCCCAGCCCCAGCGGCGCGAAGAACAGATAACTCGCCACACCAATGATCACCACCGGCACCACCATCGGCGAAATCACCAGCGCCATCACCAGGGATTTGCCGGGGAAGTCGCCACGGGTCAGGCCGATCGCCGCCAGCGTGCCGAAGACCATCGCCAGTACCGTGGCCGCCGGGGCGACGATGATGCTGTTCTTCAGCGCGCGCATCCACTCTGCCGAAGCGAAGAAGTCGTGATACCACTGCAGCGAAAAGCCCTGCAGCGGATACACCAGGAAACTGCCCGAGTTGAACGACAGCGGCACGATGACCAGTACCGGCAGAATCAGGAACAGCAGGATCAGGCCGCAGAGGATCCGCAAGCTGTAGAACCACACCCGTTCGATGGGCGACATGTAAGGACTCAGCATTTCAAATTCCCCTTAGCTCAGGCGCAGGCGACTGGCGCCCACCAGCCAGCTGTAGATCAGATAAAGCACCACGGTTGCCAGCAGCAACAGGCCGCCCAGTGCAGTGGCCATGCCCCAGTTGATGCTGGTGTTGGTGTAGAACGCGACGAAGTAGCTGACCATCTGATCGTTCGGGCTGCCGAGCAGCGCCGGGGTGATGTAGTAGCCGATGGCGAGGATGAACACCAACAGGCAACCGGCACCGACGCCGGCATAAGTCTGCGGGAAATACACCCGCCAGAAACTGGCGAACGGATGGCAGCCCAGCGAGATCGCGGCGCGCATGTAGGTCGGCGAGATGCCTTTCATCACGCTGTAGATCGGCAGAATCATGAACGGCAGCAGAATGTGCACCATCGAGATGTAGACCCCGGTGCGGTTGAACACCAGCTCCAGCGGCTTATCGATGATGCCCATCGCCATCAGTGCGCTGTTGATCAGTCCACCCGATTGCAGCAACACGATCCACGCCGCGACCCGCACCAGAATCGAGGTCCAGAACGGCAGCAGCACCAGAATCATCAGCAGGTTGCTCTGCCGTGATGGCAGGTTCGCCAGCAGGTAGGCCAGTGGATAGGCGAGGAACAGGCAGATCACGGTGATGATCAGACCCATCCAGAAAGTCCGGGCGAAGATGTCGAGGTAGATCGCCTGATCCGGGGTGGCCGGGGCCAGTTCGCCGAGGTCGTCGATACGGTGATCCACCGCCGCCAGCAGGTAGTAAGGCGTGATGCTGCTGGTGTTGCGTTTGACCGCTTGCCAGTAGGCCGGATCGCCCCAACGCTCATCGAGCGCTTCGAGGGCTTCTTTATAGGAGGCCGGTTCGCTGGCGAAGGGCAGCGCCCGGGCGGTTTTGGTCAGCAGGCTGCGATAGCCGGCCAACTCCATGTTCAAGCGCTTGGACAGATCGCCCAGCGTCTGGTTTTTGCGGGCTTCGGCGAGATCTTCGCCGGCCGCTTTGTACACCGGTTCAGCGGGCAGGCCACGGCCGTCCCAACTGGCGATGGCCGCCACGGTGCGCGGCATGCCGCCGACCACTTCCGGGTTGCCGACGCTTTTGTAGAGCAGCGCCACGATCGGTACCAGAAACACCAGCAACAGAAACAGCACCAGCGGCGCAATCAACGCCTGGGCCTTCCAGCGGTTGACCCGCTCGGCGCGCTTGAGCTTCTGCTTCAAGGTGGGGCTGGCGCCCTCGTTCAGGGGAACGGCGATGGCCATGACGTACTCCGCAAATCTTTGATCGTTACAGAGGTGGCGAACCACCTCTGTTGTGTTGAAACACAGCTACCTGTGGGAGCGAGCCTGCTCGCGAAGAGGCCAGCACATTCAACATCTATGCTGGTTGATCTACCGCTTTCGCGAGCAGGCTCGCTCCCACAGGGGTAGGCAAGCCCACCATCACCAGGCCTTGCTTATTTCGCAGCCCAGGAATTGAAGCGCTGCTCCAGTTGCTCGCCGTTGTCAGCCCAGAAGCTGACGTCGATCTGCACCTGGTTGGCGATGTTTTCCGGGGTGGTCGGCATGTCTTTCAGCACGTCCTTGCTCAGCAGCGGTACGGCTTGGGTGTTGGCCGGGCCGTAGGCGATGTTTTCCGAGTAGGTCTTCTGTTGCTGCGGCTGAACCGAGTAGGCGATGAATTTCTTCGCCGCTTCGGCGCGCTTGGCGTCCAGACCTTTCGGGATGGCCCACGCATCGAAGTCGTAGATGCCGCCGTTCCACACCACTTTCAGGTTGGATTCTTTCTGCACGGCGGCGATGCGACCGTTGTAGGCCGAGCTCATGACCACGTCACCGGAAGCAAGGTATTGCGGTGGTTGCGCGCCGGCTTCCCACCACTGAATGCTCGGCTTGAGTTCATCGAGTTTCTTGAACGCGCGATCCTGTCCTCCCTTGCTCGCCAGCTCTTTGTAGACGTCTTTCGGTGCAACACCGTCGGCCATCAGCGCGAATTCCAGGGTGTACTTGGCGCCTTTGCGCAGGCCACGCTTGCCCGGGAATTTCTTGGTGTCCCAGAAATCGGCCCAACTGGTTGGCGCGGTTTTCAGCTTGTCGGCGTTGTACGCGAGCACGGTCGACCAGACGAAGAAGCCCACGCCGCACGGCTGAATTGCGCCTTTGACGTAATCCTCGGTTTTGCCGAACAGGGCCGGGTCGAGCTGTTCGAACATGTCTTCATCGCAACCACGGGACAGCTCTGGCGATTCGACTTCCACCAGATCCCACGACACGCTCTTGGTGTCGACCATGGCTTTGACCTTGGCCATTTCGCCGTTGTACTCGCCGGCAACGATCTTGCCGTTGCCCGCCGCTTCCCACGGTGCGTAGAAGGCTTTGACTTGCGCTGCCTTGTTCGCCCCGCCAAATGACACCACAGTCAGATCGGGACCGGCGGCCATTGCGCTGGCCGCACCCATCAGGCCCAGGGTCAGGGCGGTGAACTTCAGGGATCTCAACATTTATTGTTCTCTCCACGTGCAGGGTTGGTGTTGGTATTGCCGGGGCGCTTAGTGCGCCTCTAGAAGAGGATCGAGTGCGCGAACGTGCTCGACCTGCCAGCCAAGCGGAACCACGTCGCCGACCGCGAGCGCTGGATCGAGCTCGGCAATCGGTTGTTTCACGAAGAAGTCGGTCTTGCCGCAGACTTCCAGGCGCACCCGGACGTGGTCGCCCAGATAGATGAATTCCGCCACCCTCCCTGAGAAGCGGTTGACGCATTGGTCGCTCGAACCGTTGAGGCTGACACGCTCCGGGCGGATCGACAGGGTTACCGGTTCGCCGGTCTGGCCGACGTTGACCGCCAGCGCCTCGACCTTTTCGCCTCGACCCAACTCGACCACGCAACGCTCGCCGCTCTGGCTGAGCAGACGGCCGTTGAGACGGTTGTTCTCGCCGATGAAGTTAGCGACGAAGGTGTTTTTCGGTTCTTCGTAGAGCGTGCGCGGTGGCGCGATCTGCTGGATCTCGCCCTGATGAAACACGGCGACGCGGTCGGACATGGTCAAGGCTTCACCCTGGTCGTGGGTCACATAGACCACGGTCACGCCGAGGCGCTGGTGCAGATGTTTGATCTCCATCTGCATGTGTTCGCGCAGTTGCTTGTCGAGTGCGCCCAGCGGTTCGTCCATCAGCACCAGTTGCGGTTCGAACACCAGCGCCCGGGCCAGCGCTACACGCTGCTGCTGACCGCCGGAGAGTTGTGCCGGATAACGCGAAGCGAAGGCGTCGAGCTGGACCATGCTCAGGACTTTCTTGACCTTGTCGCTGACGTCGCTCTTGTTCAGGCCACGTACGGTCAGCGGGAAGGCCAGATTCTCGGCCACGGTCATGTGCGGGAACAGCGCGTAGTTCTGGAACACCATGCCGATGTCGCGCTTGTGCGGCGGCACGTTGTTGATTGCACGGCCGGCCAGGAGGATTTCGCCGGCGGTCGGGGTTTCGAACCCGGCGAGCATCATCAGGCTGGTGGTCTTGCCCGAGCCGGACGGTCCGAGCAGAGTCAGGAACTCGCCTTTGCGAATGTCCAGGTTGAGGTCTTTGACGATCAGGTTCTCGCCGTCGTAGCTCTTCTGCACTCCACGAAAGCTGACCAGCACGTCACTGGCCCCTGCGTTTGAATCGACCTGGCTCATACCCACACCTTTGTTATTGGTAACTGCTGTGGATTAAGCCTAGTGGCTGGCGCCAGCCACGCAAATCGGGGCGCAGGAGAGAATCGCCTCAGCCGGATGGAAGGTTGGGGGTAGGGATTGCCCTACAAGGATGGCGCGTTTTGGCAAGCGAGCGACGAGCGCCATGCTGCGAGCCACGAGAACAAGCAAAAGCGGTTGTCGCTAATGGATATGCCCGCAATTTCGGGCGCTATGAAGATCCCCTGTAGGAGTGAGCCTGCTCGCGATAGCGGTGGCTCAGTCACTGAAGTGTTGCCTGACAGACCGCTATCGCGAGCAGGCTCACTCCTACAGTTTTAACTGCGGTGATCTTTAGAGGAGTTTGTGTTCCATCGCGTATTTGACCAGCTCGGCCAGCGAGGTGATGTTGAGCTTCTGCATCAGTCGCGCCTTGTGGGTGCTGATGGTCTTGCTGCTCAGCGCCAGTTGCTGGGCGATGTCGTTGACGTTGGCGCCCTGGGCCAGGCGTTCGAACACCGAGAACTCACGCTCGGACAGCAGCGAATGCAACGGACGCGTGTCGGTCAGGCCGACTTCGAAGACCATGCGGTCGGCCAGTTCCGGGTCGATGTAGCGTCCGCCGGCCGCCACTTTGCGAATCGCCGTCAACAACAATGCCGGATCGCTGTCCTTGGTCGCATAGCCGGCGGCGCCGACCTTCAGCGCACGGGCGGCCATTTGCGCCTCGTCGTGCATCGACAGCACCAGAATCGCGGGTGGATTGTTCAGCGCGCGAATCCGCGGGATCGCCTCCAACCCATTGACGCCAGGCATCGAGATGTCCAGCAACACCACTTCACACGGCACGCTGCGTAGGGTTTCGAGCAACTGTTCGCCATTGCTCGCCTCCCCCACCACTTGCAGATCCTTGGCCAGGCCGATCAATTGCTTGATGCCTTCACGGACGATGGTGTGGTCTTCGGCTACCAATACACGGATCACGTTCTTCTCCATTATTCTTATTCAGCGCCAAGGTCATTCGCGAGCAGGCTCGCTCCCACAGGGAAGTGCATTCCAATGTGGGAGCGAGCCTGCTCGCGATAGCGTCAGCTCAAACACCACAACCTTCAAACCTCATTCACCGGCACCCACACATTCAGACTGGTGCCCTCCCCCGGCTCACTCTCAAGCAACAAGCGTCCGCCCATGATCAGCACCCGCTCGCGCATACCGACCAAACCAAAGGACGTCGGCCGATCCGCCGCAGCGACAAAGCCTACGCCATCGTCGCTGACCGTCAGACACAACTCATCGCCTTCCAGCGCCAGTGTCAGCTCCACAGTATGCGCCTGAGCATGGCGCATGACGTTGGTCAGCGCCTCCTGCAGGATGCGGAACAGCCCGATCGCCTTGGCATCGCTGAGCGCCGGCAGATTGTCCGGCACCTGCACCAGACACGGAATCTGCGTACGCGCCTCGAAGCGCCGCGCCTGCCACTCGATCGCTGAAGCAATCCCGGCATCGAGAATCGGCGGGCGCAACGCCGTCGCCACATCACGCACCAGTTGGAACAACTGGGCGATCAGGCGCTTCATGCTGTTCAAGCGCTCGTGCAGCCCCGGGTCGAGCTGCGCATAGGCCAGTTCGCACATCGAGGTTTCCAGTTTCAGCACCGTGAGCATCTGCCCCAGTTCATCGTGCACTTCCCGGGCGATCCGCGCCTTTTCTTCTTCGCGCACGCTTTCCAGGTGCGCCGACAATTCGCGCAGTTGCTCGCGGGAGGCGGCCAGCTCCAACTCGATGCGCTTGCTTTCGCTGATGTCCCAGACGATGCCGTCCCAGACATAGGCGCCATCCTCCAGCTGTCGGGTGATTGCCTTGATCTCGGCCCAGCGCTGATCGCCCTGACGGGTGAGGATGCGACCCTGCCACGACCAGTCACTGTCAGTGTCCAGCGCTTGATCCTGAGTCTGGTGGTAACTGGCCCTGTCGTCCGGGTGCACCAGACTGCGCAAGCCCATGTCGCGATGGGCGATGGCGGCCGGCGCATAGCCGACCAGACTCTCGCTGCCCTCGCTGATGTAGGCGAAATCGATCTGCCCGGTCACCGGCGCCCGCTCCAGGCGAAACACCAGCCCCGGTACGTTGGCGGCGATGCCTTGCAGGCGCGCTTCACTTTCCTGCAACGCGGCCAGGGCGCGGCGGCGCTCGGTGACGTCGGTGAGATAAACCACCAGATACTCGCTGTCGCGAAAACGCAGAAAACTCAGCGAGACGTCCGCCGGCAGGATGCTGCCATCGGCGCGCACGCAACTGGTTTCAAAACTCAGCGGCCCTTCTTCACTGGCCCGCGCGCGTTTCCACAGGTTGAGCCAGCGATCCATGTGCAGGCCGGGTTCGAAGTCGATCAGCGGCCGTTCGATCAGCGCGCCCTGTGGATAACCGAGCATGTGCTCCGCAGCGCGGTTGGCGTAGCGCACATGGCTATCCCAGTTGACCCAGAGAATGCCGACGGTGCTTTGGTCGATGGAAAACTGGGTCAGGCGCAAGGCTTCTTCGCTGGCCGCGCGCAGGGCGATGTCTTCACGTGCAGCCAGCAGACGCTGTTCGAGGCTGTGTTGCTGGCGTCGTTGCCAGACAACGATGGCCAGGCAACTGAGCAACAACACCGCAAACAACAGGCTGAGGTTCTGCCAGAACCCCGGCGATTCCGTCAGCCGTGGGTACTTGGGTTGCAGCCATTGGTTGTGCAGGCGCTCCAGATCCTTGGCCGGGATCGCTCGCAAGGCGCTTTCGATGATCCCGGCCAATTGCGGCCAGTCGCGCCGCGTGGCAACCCGCAACAGCTGCGGCAAGCCGATATCGCCGACCACCACCAACCCGGCGAACTCAGGTTCGGCGGACAACCGCCCGAGTTGCGCTTCATCTATCACGGCGTAGGACGCTTGTTGAGTCAACAACAGTTGCAGCGCCTGACGCTCCAGCGGCACGCCTTGCAGATTCAGGTGCGGATAATTGCTGCGCAAATAATCGGCGGTGACGCTGGGCATGCGCACCGCGACGCGGGACAGGCTGTCGAGCTTTTCCAGCTCGACCACGCCGCCGCTCTTCTGGTCGCTGACCACCAGTTGCGGCACACGCATGTAAGGATCGGAAAACAGCCACAGGCGCAGCGCACCCGGGGTCTGGGTCAGGCCCGGAGCGATGTCGATTTCACCTTCGCGGGCGGCGTCTTCCAGTTGCGCCAGGTCCTGAAAATTGCGCCAGCTCAGCTCGACGTTCAGGGTTTTGGCCAGCGCCTTCATCAATTCGACATTGGCCCCGGACAAGCGCTGCAAGCGCCGGTCGTATTGCGCGTACGGCGCCTGCAATACCAGGCCAACACGCAGCTCACGGTGCTGCGCCAGCCATTGCTGCTCGCCGGGCGTCAACAGCGCTGCATGTGCCGCCGGCGCAGACGCCGCCCAGCCCATCAAGGGAAAACACAACCAGCCGATAACCCACAGGCAGCAAAAACGCATCATTGAAGTCTCTTGCACTGACAAATTCTGACCAACCCATTAGGCTGCCGGGATACTTTTCTGGCCTGGAATAACCGATGCCCTCTGTCTACCGCCTGGCAATGCCAGCATTGTGCCTGTCGCTGATCCTGCCTTGTGCGTTTTCCGTCGAAGCCGCCGATCCGGCGCCCGCCTCCACCGCCGAGCAACCGGCCGCCGACAAACCGGCCGAACGCCAGCCACTGCTTGAGCGTAGTCAGGAAGAAGCCGCAGCACTCGAACGTAAAGTCCCGGCGCAAGAGCAGCAGCAATTGCAGGCCGGTGCCGACACTTTCCTCGCGCTGTGGAAACCGGCCAACACCGCCGAGCCCAAAGGTGCGGTGATTATCGTCCCCGGCGCCGGCGAAACCGCTGACTGGCCGCAAGTGATCGGCCCACTGCGCAGCAAATTGCCCGATGTCGAGTGGAGCAGCCTGAGTATCACCCTGCCGGATCTGCAAAGCGATGTCATCGCACCGCGGGTGATTGCGCCCGCCGCCGCGCCGAAAGCCCCGGAAAGTGGCAGCAAGGATTCCACCACTGCGCAACCGATCGAACAGGCGGCGGGCGGTGAAGCGGAAGTGGCGGATCAGGTGGTCGCCGAAACGACTGAAGAACAATCCAAGGCTGATGCCGAACGGATCTTTGCGCGGATCGATGCGGCGATCGCCTACGCCGAGCAGCAAAGCACACGCCGGGTCGTGGTCCTCGGTCACGGTACGGGCGCGTACTGGGCAGCGCGCTTTCTCAGCGAGCGGCAGAGTTCCCAGGTCGAGAAACTGGTGATGGTCGATGCGCAAACGCCGAGCAAGGCCAAGCCACAATTGGCCGAGCTGACACCGACCCTGAAGTTGCCGACCGCCGACATTTTCTACATGGACAAGGCGCTGGATCGCAACGCGGCGCTGGAGCGCATGCAGGCCAGCAAGCGCTTGAAGACTTCGACCTTCAGCCAAGTGGCGCTCAAGGCGTTGCCGGATAAAAAGGCTGAGCAGGAACAAATGTTCCGGCGGGTGCGTGGCTGGTTGAATCCGCAGAAGACTGACTGATAGACCGAGTCGCCCCATTCGCGAGCAGACTCGCTCCCACATTTGAATGCATTCCATCTGTAGGAATGCGATCAGTGTGGGAGCGAGCCTGCTCGCGATGAGGCCATTTCAGCCGCCCCATCTTTAACGGCAACGATCAGCGAAAATCCCGCCGCGCCCGAATCAGGGTAAACGCGTTGTGCAGCTCGCGGGTTTTCTCGGTCGCGTCACGCACCTGCTCCGGCGTCGCGCCGCTGCCGGCGATCTTGTCCGGGTGATGACGACTGAGCAGCCGGCGATAGGCGCGCTTGATCTGCGCCGGCTCGCTGGTCGCCGACACCCCGAGCAGGCGCATCGCTTCCTGATAACTCACCGCGGCACTGACAATCGGCCGTTTATTCGGCTCGTAATCATTGGCCAGCGCCTGGATCTGGTGGGTTGTCCAACCCAGCCACTTGCCCCACTGCGCCAACAATTCACGCTCACTGACGCCCGCACGACCGTCGGCCCAGACCATCCGCCAGCAGGCGCGCAACACGCCTTCGGCGGCATGCGGCTGAGCACTCAGGCGGCGCAGATAACCGCGCAGGCGGTCGCCGCCGGACTTGCCGCGATTGAACGCAGCAATCGCCCGCCGCCGTGCCGGCTCGCTCATTTCCAGGGCGTTCATTTCATGGCGCGCCTGCTGGATATGGCCGTCCGTCACTCGCCCGTCACTCTTGGCCAGACGCCCGAGCAACACGAACAGCAATTCGTCGTTGCGCAACATCGGCCGTCCGCCGAGTTTTTCCCGCAAGTGCCCCCAGCTTTGCAGGTGCAGGCGCCGATCCAGCGCCTGTCCCAACAATGCCCCAAGCATGGCCCCCGGAATGCTGGCGATCGCAAAACCCGCTCCGGCTCCAATCAGAGTCCCTGGCCACAACATATCAACGACTCGCTTCTATCAATGCTTCAGCTTCGGCCAGACGCTCATGCGTACCGACATCCACCCAGTGACCTTTCAGACGCTCACCGCTGACCTGTCCGTCAGCCATGGCTTTGCGCAGCAACGGTGCGAGCTTGAATGCGCCGTCCGCGCAGCCATCGAACAACTGCGGATGGAGCACGGCGATGCCGCTGTAGGTCAGGGTTTGCGCGCCTTGCTGGCCATCCTGTACCCGGCCGTCAGTCAGGGTGAAATCGCCCGTCGGATGATGAGCCGGGTTGTCCGCCAGTACGAGATGTGCCAGACCGTTGATCGGTTGATGCAGCACGCTGAAGTCGTAATCGGTCCAGATGTCACCGTTGACCACCAGAAACGCATCGTCACCGAGCAACGGCAAGGCGCGGAAAATGCCGCCGCCGGTTTCCAGCGGCTCACCTTCCGGCGAGTACTGGATGCTCACACCGAACTGCGAACCGTCGCCCAGGTAATCTTCGATTTGCTGACCGAGCCAGGCATGGTTGATCACGATCTCGCTGAAACCAGCCGCCGCCAGCGCGCGCAGGTGATATTCGATCAACGGCACGCCGCCGGCACGCACCAGCGGCTTGGGGGTGGTCAGGGTCAGCGGGCGCATGCGCTCGCCCTTGCCTGCCGCCAGAATCATCGCCTTCATGCAGTCGCTCCGCCACGCAGACTGGCGAGCAACGCCTGCAGATCCGCCAGTTCAGGACGACGCGCAAGCACCGCTTCTATATAGGCGAAGAAACGCGGCACGTCGGCCAGGTAGCGCGGCTTGCCATCGCGATGGCAGATGCGGGCGAAGATGCCGATGACTTTCAGGTGGCGTTGTACGCCCATCAGGTCGCTGGCACGCAGGAAGTCTTCGAAATCCGCTTGCACCGGGATGTCCAGCGCCGAGGCTTGCTGCCAGTAGCTTTCCAGCCAGCCACGCACGCGCTCTTCAGGCCAACTGAGGAAGGCGTCCTTGAACAGGCAGGTGACGTCGTAGGTGACCGGGCCGTAGACCGCATCCTGAAAGTCCAGTACGCCCGGATTCGGCTCGCTGAGCATCAGATTGCGCGGCATGTAGTCGCGGTGCACCAGCACTTTCGGCTGGGCCAGGGCGCTGTCGATCAACAGATCGCTGACGGCTTGCCATTGTTGCTGCTGTGCCGCGTCGAACTCGATGCCGAGTTCGCGCTTCACATACCACTCGGGGAACAGTTCCAGCTCGCGGCGCAGCAGCGCCACGTCGTAACTCGGCAGCGGTGCGACCATCGGCAATTGCTGAAAAGCCAACAGCGCCTGCAGGGCATCGCTGAACAAAGCGTCGGCATTTTCGCTATCGATTACGTCCAGATAGGTCTTGTTGCCCAGGTCATTGAGCAAAAGAAATCCGCGTTCGAGGTCTTCTGCATAAATTTTCGGCACGTTAATTCCGGATTTCGCCAGCAAAAAGGCGATATCCACGAACGGTTTGCAGTTTTCCTGGGGCGGTGGCGCGTCCATCACGACGAAACTGCGACCCGCGCCTTCCCAGCGGAAATACCGGCGGAAACTCGCGTCGCTGCTGGCCGCGGTCAACGTGGCCGGGGGCACGGCGCCCCAGCCCTGATCTGCAAACAGGATTGCCAACTGCTCATCGAGCCAAACTTTCAGGTGTTGCAAGCGTACATCTTGGTCAGGCATTGCAAGGGTCTCCGACGGCGCTAGCCGTCAAGCGGGTCATGCTTTATTATCCAGCATCTTTTTCAGACCATCGAGAGGCGTGCGGCCCACACCGCGGGCAGATGGCACGCAGGAAGCCCGGACTAATAAGATGGCATTGAAATCCCCCGCGTTTCGTAAAAAATTTCCGTTGTTGGTAACCGGCAGTCTGCTGGCTATGCAACCTCTGGCCAGTCAATTCGTTGTTGCCGCCGAGCAGTATGACTGCGCCGTCTCGGCAACGGGTGGCTGGGCGTGTGCGCCCAAGACGCCGGCAGCTGCATTGCCGCCGCGTCCGGTGCATGACGGCAGCGCTGTCAGCGCCGCCGGCGAAGCCCCGACCCAGAACGGTTCCACATCCGACACCGGCGCCAAGCCTGTGCTGGTCACCGAAGCCAAAGGCCGCGGCCTGAAATCCCGTAGCGAAGACTACAGTCACCTCGACTGGGTTCCGCGCGAGAAGCTCACCGCCGCCCAATTGGCCGAGACCGGTCCTTACTGCTCTGGTTCCTATATCGAACCAATTCGTCCTGGCATGAATGACAAGACGAATAAAAGTGACGCACCGACCTTTATCGGCGCCAAGGCCTCGCGCTACAACACCGAAGATCAGGTGGGTACGCTGGCCGGCGACGTGGTCCTGCGTCAGGGCAGCATGCAGGTCGAGTCCGACGAGGCCAGCCTGTATCAGGCCGAGAGCCGCGCCGAACTCAACGGCGACGTGCGCATCCGCGACAACGGCGCACTGATCGTCGGCGACCACGCCGATGTGCAGCTCGACACCGGTGAAGCCAAGGTCGACAACGCCGAATACGTGATGCACAAATCGCGCATCCGCGGTAACGCGCTGTACGCCAAGCGTGCCGAGAACGCGATCATCCGCTTGAAGGACGGCACGTACACCACGTGCGAACCGAACAGCAACGCCTGGCAGCTCAAGGGCAACAACATCACCCTGAACCCTGCCACCGGCTTCGGTACCGCGACCAACGTGACACTGCGGGTCAAGGACATTCCGATCCTGTACACGCCGTACATCTACTTCCCGATCGACGATCGTCGTCAATCGGGCTTCCTGCCGCCGACCATCGGCACCGGCAGCGATACCGGCTTCATGCTGGTGACCCCGTACTACTTCAACCTGGCGCCGAACTACGATGCCACGTTGTACCCGCGTTACATGAGCAAGCGCGGCATGCTGGTCGAAGGCGAGTTCCGTTACCTGACCAAGTCCAGCGAAGGCCAGTTTGGTGCGGCGTATCTGAACGACGAAGATACCGATCGCAGCAAGCAGTCCGATTACGAAAAAAATCGCTACATGTACAACTGGCAGCACAAGGGCGGTCTCGACTCCCGTGTGATGACTCAGGTCGACTACACCAAGATCAGCGATCCGTATTACTTCCAGGATCTGACCACTGATCAGATCGGCGTGAAAAGTGCTGACTTCGTGAACCAGCAAGGTCTGGTTTCCTATCGTGGCGACTCGTATACCGCCACGTTGAACGCTCAGCAGTACCAACTCGCGACCGTTTCGAACATCACGCCTTATGGTCGTCTGCCGCAGATCACCTTCAATGGTCAGCTGCCGTATCACCCGGAAGGTTTGAACTTCGATTACGAGACCGAGATTGTGCGGTTTGATCGTGATCTGAAAAACGGCAACTTCACCGATGAAGATGGCACCGTTACGCCACGCCTGGACACCAACGTACAAGGCTTGGCGCGCGCCAACGGCGACCGTCTGAACCTGAAGCCTGGCGTCAGCCTCCCGATGAACTGGACCTACGGCTTCCTGAAGCCGTCGCTCAAGTACCAGTACACCCAGTACCAACTGGATCTGGATGGCACTGGCAAATCGCAGATTGCTGCAATGTCTCCGGAAAACCAGAAGCTCAATGGCAAGTTCGACAGCAACCAGAACCGTGGCGTACCAATCGCCAGCGTCGACAGCGGCCTGTACTTCGACCGCAACACGTCGTACTTCGGCAAGAACTATCGCCAGACCCTGGAGCCGCGTCTGTTCTACCTCTATGTACCAAAGGTCGATCAGGAAGACATTCCGGTATTCGATACCAGTGAATACACCTTCAACTACGCATCGCTGTTCCGCGACAACCGCTTCTCCGGCTCCGACCGTGTCGGCGACGAGAACAAGCTGTCGCTGGGCGTGACCAGTCGCTGGATCGAAGACAATGGTTTCGAGCGTCAGCGCATCAGCGTCGGCCAGGCTTACTACTTCAAGGATCGTGAAGTCCAACTGCCAGGCATCGCGTTCAACGATCGTAAAGACGCCCAATCCGACGTATCACCGTACGCTCTGGAATACGAATATCGCTGGAACCGTGACTGGCGCACCACTGCCGACTACAACTGGGATCCGGACAGTCGCAGCCCGCGTTCCGGCAGCGCGATGTTCCATTACCAGCCTGAAGACAACCCGAACAAGGTGGTCAACGTCGGTTATCGCTATCGCAACGACCAGATCCGTTACGACCAGAACACCGGTAAGTGGGCCGTTGGTGGCGGTGACTATGGCACCCCGGGCCAGCCTGGCTACGTGAAGGACTACTACAAGATCCAGCAGCATGACTTCTCGGTCATCTGGCCAATCGTTCCGCAGTGGAGCGCGATCAGCCGCTGGCAGTACGACTACAACCGCAACCGTACGCTGGAAGCCTTCGGTGGTTTCGAATACGACAACTGCTGCTGGAAACTGCGCCTGATCAACCGTTACTGGGTTTCCTACGACGAATTCAGTCAGGAAGCTCCGCAAAACGAAAAAGGCGACCACGGCGTCTTCCTCCAAATTGTTCTGAAGGGACTCGGCGGCCTGACTGGCGCCAAGGTAGAGAGCTTCCTCGACAAAGGCATCCAAGGTTATCGTCAACGTGAAGACCAAGCTTTCTGATTCTCTGCGCCCGCTGCTGCTGGGCGCGCTGTTCCTGGGTACTGCGGCCAACGCCGCAGTACAGTCCATCGATAAAGTGGTCGCGATCGTTGATAACGACGTGGTCATGCAGAGCCAACTGGACCAGCGCGTCCACGAAGTTCAGCAGACCATCGCCAAGCGTGGCGGCGGCATGCCGCCTCCAGGCGTGCTGGATCAGCAGGTGCTCGAGCGCCTGATCGTCGAAAACCTGCAACTGCAGATCGGCGAGCGTTCCGGGATCCGCATTACCGATGAAGAACTGAACCAGGCTGTTGGCACTATCGCTCAGCGTAACAACATGACTGTGGATCAATTCCGCGCGGCTCTGGCTCACGATGGCCTGTCCTACGACGACGCCCGTGACCAGATCAAGCGCGAAATGATCATCAGCCGTGTGCGTCAGCGCCGTGTGGCAGAGCGCATCCAGGTCTCCGAGCAGGAAGTGAAGAACTTCCTCGCCTCCGACCTGGGCAAGATGCAACTGTCCGAAGAGCTGCACCTGGCCAACATCCTGATTCCTACGCCGGAAAGCGCCAATTCTGAAGCGATTCAGAGCGCTTACCGTCAGGCAATGGACGTTTACCAGCAGCTCAAGAAAGGTGCTGACTTCGGTCAGATGGCCGTTGCCAAATCCGGCAGCGACAACGCCCTGGAAGGCGGCGACATGGGCTGGCGTAAAGCTGCGCAACTGCCACCGCCGTTCGATCGTGAGCTGAGCAGCATGGCCGTTGGCGACATCACTCAGCCTGCACGTACCCCGGGTGGTTTCATCATCCTCAAGTTGCTGGCCAAACGTGGTGGCGAAGCGCAGATGCGTGATGAGGTGCATGTGCGCCACATCCTGGTCAAGCCAAGCCCGATCCGTGACGAAGCCAAGACCAAGGCCCTGGTGCAGTCGCTGTACGAGCGCATCCTGGCCGGTGAAGACTTCGCTGAACTGGCGAAGAACTACTCCGAAGACCCGGGTTCGGCGCTCAACGGTGGCGACCTGAACTGGATCGACCCGAACGCACTGGTACCGGAATTCCGCGAAGTGATGGCCAAGACCCCACAAGGTCAGCTGTCCAAGCCGTTCCAGACCCAGTACGGCTGGCACGTACTGGAAGTCCTTGGCCGCCGCGCCACCGACAGCACCGAGCAGGCTCGCGAGCAACAAGCGATGACCGTTCTGCGTAACAAAAAATACGATGAAGAGCTGCAAAACTGGCTGCGTCAGATTCGTGAAGAAGCCTACGTAGAAATCAAACTCCCTGGTGCAGACCAGGCAGCGCAGTGAAACCCAAGCGTTTCGCGCTGACACCCGGCGAACCAGCCGGCATCGGTCCCGACCTGTGCCTGCTGCTGGCCTCGCAAGCCCAGCCACACCCCCTGATTGCCATCACCAGCCGCGACCTGCTCACCGAGCGGGCCGCGCAGCTGGGGCTGGCAGTCACCTTGCTGGAGGTGGCGCCCGGTCAATGGCCGGATGCGCCAGCAGCGGCCGGCAGCCTGTACGTCTGGGACACCCCGCTGAGCGCTCCCGTGGTTGCCGGGCAACTGGACCAGGCTAATGCTGCCTTCGTTCTGGAAACCCTGACCCGCGCCGGCAACGGCTGCCTGAACGGCGACTTCGCCGGGATGATCACCGCCCCTGTACACAAGGGCGTGATCAACGAATCCGGCATCCCGTTCTCCGGACACACGGAATTTCTCGCCGACCTGACTCATACCGCCCAAGTGGTCATGATGCTCGCCACCCGCGGCTTGCGCGTGGCACTGGTCACCACCCACCTGCCGTTGCGCGAGATCGCCGATGCGATCACGCCGGAACGGCTGGAACGGGTCACGCGGATTCTGCACGCCGACCTGCAAGACAAATTCGGCATCACCCAGCCACGCATCCTGGTCTGCGGACTCAACCCGCACGCCGGCGAAGGCGGACACCTGGGCCATGAAGAAATCGACATCATCGAACCTACCTTAGAGCGCCTGCGCGGCGAGGGCATGGACCTTCGTGGCCCGCTGCCTGCCGACACTCTGTTTACCCCCAAATATCTGGAGCACTGCGACGCAGTGCTGGCGATGTACCACGACCAGGGCCTGCCCGTGCTGAAGTACAAAGGCTTCGGCGCCGCAGTCAACATTACCCTTGGCCTGCCGATCATCCGCACCTCGGTCGATCACGGCACCGCCCTGGATCTGGCCGGCAGCGGCAAGATCGACACCGGCAGCCTGCAGGTCGCCCTGGAAACCGCCTACCAGATGGCCGAGAACCGTTTATGACCGAGCAATACCAACACAAGGCGCGCAAACGCTTTGGCCAGAACTTCTTGCACGACGCCGGCGTCATCGACCGCATCCTGCGCTCCATCAGTGCCAAATCCGGCGACCGCATGCTGGAAATCGGCCCGGGCCAGGGCGCGCTGACCGCTGGCCTGCTCAACTCCGGTGCGCAGCTCGACGTGGTGGAACTGGACAAGGACCTGATCCCGATCCTCAACCAGCAGTTTGCCGGCAAGAGCAACTTCAACCTGCATCAGGGCGATGCGCTGAAGTTCGACTTCAACACCCTCAACGCTGCGCCGAACAGCCTGCGCGTGGTCGGCAACCTGCCGTACAACATCTCGACGCCGCTGATTTTCCACCTGCTGAACAACGCCGGCATCATTCGCGACATGCACTTCATGCTGCAGAAGGAAGTGGTCGAGCGTCTGGCGGCTGGCCCGGGTGGCGGCGACTGGGGTCGCCTGTCGATTATGGTTCAGTACCATTGCCGTGTGGAACACCTGTTCAACGTCGGCCCGGGCGCGTTCAACCCGCCGCCGAAGGTCGACTCGGCCATCGTCCGTCTGGTGCCGCACGCGGTACTGCCGCATCCGGCCAAGGATCATCGCCTGCTCGAGCGTGTGGTGCGCGAAGCCTTCAACCAGCGTCGCAAGACCCTGCGCAACACCCTCAAGCAATTGATGACCGCTGCCGAGATCGAAGCCGCCAGTGTCGATGGCAGCCTGCGCCCCGAGCAACTGGACCTGGCCGCATTCGTGCGCCTGGCCGACAAGCTCGCCGAGCAGGTTCCTGCCGCCCCCGCCGCCGACTGACCGGCGATGAACGCTATCGGGCAGGCCGCCACTCTGGTTTACTGCCCGATACTTGCCTAGACTGATTCCCCATCAGCTACGCCTCGCGTTCCGCTTTGCTTAAGGCCCTTTTGCATGTCCGATTCTCGTTATCAGGTCGACGTCAGTGTCGTTACCCGCTACCTGGCAGAACAATCGCAACCCGAGCACAACCGCTTCGCCTTCGCCTACACCATCACCGTGCAGAACAATGGCGAGCGCCCTGCCCAGCTGATGTCACGACATTGGGTGATTACCGACGGTGACGGGCATGTCGAAGAGGTTCGCGGCGCTGGCGTCGTCGGCCAGCAACCGCTGATCGAGGCTGGCAAAAGCCACACCTACAGCAGCGGCACGGTGATGACCACCAAGGTCGGCACCATGGAGGGCACTTACGAAATGGTCGCCGATGACGGCAAGCATTTCGACGCGATCATCAAACCTTTCCGCCTCGCCGTCCCCGGAGCCCTGCACTGATGACGACGTACGCCGTCGGCGACCTGCAAGGCTGCCTCGAACCGCTCAAATGTCTGCTCAAGCAAGTGGCTTTCGACCCGAAGCTCGATCGGCTGTGGCTGGTCGGCGACCTGGTCAACCGCGGCCCGCAATCGCTGGAGACCCTGCGTTTTCTCTACGGCATGCGCGATTCGCTGGTTTGCGTACTGGGTAACCATGACCTGCACCTGCTCGCTGCGGCCAACAACATTGAGCGCCTGAAGAAGTCCGATACCCTGCGCGAGATCATTGAAGCCCCCGACGCAGCCGATCTGCTCGAGTGGCTGCGCCAGCAGAAACTCATGCACTACGACGAACAACGCGAAGTAGCCATGGTGCACGCAGGCATCCCACCGCAGTGGTCCTTGCGCAAGGCCCTGAAGTACGCGGCCGAGGCCGAAGCGGCACTGCGTGACGACAACCTGTTTCCGCTGTATCTCGATGGCATGTACGGCAATGAGCCGGCGAAGTGGGACAGCGAGCTCACGGGCGTGACCCGCCTGCGCGTCATCACCAACTATTTCACCCGCATGCGCTTCTGCACCGCCGAGGGCAAGCTCGACCTCAAGAGCAAGGAAGGTCTCGACACTGCCCCGCCCGGCTATAAGCCATGGTTCCAGCACAAAGAGCGCAAGACCCGCGGTCTGCGCATCATTTTCGGCCACTGGGCCGCGCTGGAAGGCGATGTCCGTGAACCGGGCATCTCGGCACTGGACACCGGTTGTGTCTGGGGCGGCAGCCTGACCCTGATGAACGTCGACAGCGGCGAGCGCGTGTCATGCAAATGCGATGAACACGGCGGGCTTGCACCATCAGTCGCACCACTTATCCCCGAAACTTCGCCAGTCAGCGCGCCGCGTTAGACTGCGCATTCTGCCGAGCTACAGGAACCCGCCATGAGCGAATTCAAACGAATCCCCCCGGAACAGGCCCATGCCCTGCGTGAGCAAGGCGCAGTCGTGGTCGATGTCCGTGATCCTGCAACTTTTGCCGCCCTGCATATCAGCGGTTCGAAGCATCTGGACAACCACTCGCTGCACGCCTTCATTCAAGGCGCCGACCTGGATGCACCGACCGTTGTCGTCTGCTACCACGGCAATTCCAGCCAGGGCGCGGCCGCCTACCTGATCAGCCAGGGCTTCTCCGACGTCTACAGCATGGACGGCGGCTTCGAGCTATGGCGTGCGACTTATCCGTCGGAAACCGCGCAAGGCACCGCCGAATAATTTTTTTGTCACGCGCAGGCCCCGGCTGCCGTGGGCCTGCGCGCGGCAGACGAACGGTCTGCCACAACTAATTACGTATCTCGCCTTTACCTCTCGAATTCCCAACTATCCTTAAGCCCAGGCCATCCAAAACAGGGGAGAGCCGGTACACCGGCGCACGGGTCATCGGGAGTGACTTTCAAGGTTGTCGACCGCGAAAGTGTTCTGGGGGGTAAACAAGCGGCCACCACGGCTGCTTGCCAGCATCGACTGAGTGATCCGGCGTCGGCTCCACGTATCGAGCGAGGTGACGTCATGAGTATCTTTAGCCACTTCCAACAACGCTTCGAGTCCACACGCCAGGAAGAACTCTCGCTGCAGGAGTACCTGGAGCTGTGCAAAAAGGACCGCAGCGCTTACGTTTCCGCCGCCGAGCGTCTATTGATGGCCATCGGCGAACCCGAGCTGCTCGACACGTCGACCAACTCGCGGCTGTCGCGGATCTTCTCCAACAAGGTGATTCGTCGCTATCCGGCCTTTGAAGACTTCCACGGGATGGAAGAATGCATCGACCAGATCGTCTCGTATTTCCGCCATGCCGCCCAAGGCCTGGAAGAGAAGAAACAAATCCTCTACCTGCTCGGCCCCGTCGGTGGCGGTAAATCGTCCCTGGCCGAGAAGCTGAAACAGCTGATGGAAAAAGTGCCCTTCTACGCGATCAAGGGCTCGCCGGTATTCGAATCGCCTCTGGGTCTGTTCAACGCCACCGAAGATGGCGCGATCCTCGAGGAAGACTTCGGCATCCCGCGGCGCTACCTGAACACCATCATGTCGCCGTGGGCGACCAAACGCCTGGCCGAATTCGGTGGCGACATCAGCCAGTTCCGTGTGGTCAAACTGTATCCGTCGATCCTCAACCAGATCGCCGTGGCCAAGACCGAACCGGGCGACGAAAACAACCAGGACATCTCGGCGCTGGTGGGCAAGGTCGACATCCGCAAACTCGAGGAATACCCACAGAACGACGCCGACGCCTACAGCTACTCCGGTGCGCTGTGCCGGGCCAACCAGGGCCTGATGGAATTCGTCGAAATGTTCAAGGCACCGATCAAGGTGCTGCACCCATTGCTGACCGCCACGCAGGAAGGCAACTACAACAGTACCGAAGGGCTGGGGGCGATTCCGTTCACCGGGATCCTGCTCGCGCACTCCAACGAATCGGAGTGGCACACCTTCCGCAACAACAAGAACAACGAAGCCTTCATCGACCGGATCTACATCGTCAAAGTACCGTACTGCCTACGGGTCAGTGACGAGGTGAAAATCTACGACAAATTGTTGTTCAACAGCTCTCTGGCCAAGGCCCACTGCGCCCCCGACACCCTGAAGATGCTGGCGCAGTTCACCGTGCTGTCGCGCCTCAAGGAACCGGAAAACTCCAACATCTATTCGAAGATGCGTGTCTACGACGGGGAAAACCTCAAGGACACCGATCCAAAGGCCAAGTCGATCCAGGAATACCGCGATTCGGCGGGCGTCGACGAAGGCATGAACGGTCTCTCGACCCGCTTCGCGTTCAAGATTCTGTCCAAGGTGTTCAACTTCGATCCGCATGAAATCGCCGCCAACCCGGTGCACCTGTTGTATGTACTGGAACAACAGATCGAGCAGGAACAGTTCCAGGCCGAGACCCGCGAACGCTACCTGCGCTACCTCAAGGAGTACCTGGCGCCGCGTTATATCGAATTCATCGGCAAAGAGATCCAGACCGCTTATCTGGAGTCTTACAGCGAATACGGGCAGAACATCTTCGACCGCTACGTGCTGTATGCGGACTTCTGGATCCAGGATCAGGAATACCGCGATCCGGAGACCGGCGAGATTCTCAACCGTGTCGCCCTGAACGAAGAACTGGAGAAAATCGAGAAACCGGCGGGCATCAGCAATCCGAAGGATTTCCGCAACGAAATCGTCAACTTCGTGTTGCGCGCCCGAGCCAACAACAACGGCAAGAACCCGACCTGGCTCAGCTACGAGAAACTGCGGGTGGTCATCGAGAAGAAAATGTTCTCGAACACCGAAGACCTGCTGCCAGTCATCAGCTTCAATGCCAAGGCGAGCAAAGAGGATCAACAGAAACACAACGACTTCGTTACTCGAATGGTCGAACGCGGCTACACCGACAAACAGGTAAGACTTCTGTCCGAATGGTACCTACGGGTCCGGAAATCGCAGTAAAACAGCTACAAGCTTCAAGCTACGAGCTGCAAGAAAAAAGCATGTGAACGCTGTGCTTCTACTTGCGGCTCGCAGCTCACAACTTGAAGCTGCCCGGAGGGCCACGTATGAGCTATGTGATCGACCGACGTCTCAATGGCAAGAACAAGAGCACGGTGAACCGCCAGCGCTTCCTGCGGCGTTACCGTGATCACATCAAGAAGGCTGTCGAAGAGGCGGTCAGCCGCCGTTCCATCACTGACATGGAGCACGGCGAACAGATCAGCATTCCCGGTCGCGATATCGACGAACCGGTGCTTCACCACGGTCGCGGCGGCAAGCAGACCGTGGTTCATCCCGGCAACAAGGAATTCACTGCCGGCGAACACATCGCCAGGCCTCCGGGGGGCGGCGGTGGACGCGGTCCCGGCAAGGCTGGCAATTCCGGCGAGGGCATGGACGAATTCGTCTTCCAGATCACCCAGGAGGAATTCCTCGAGTTCATGTTCGAGGACCTTGAACTGCCGAATCTGGTGAAACGCAACCTGAGCGGCACCGACACTTTCAAGACCGTGCGCGCGGGGATCAGTAACGAAGGCAACCCGTCGCGGATCAATATCATCCGCACCCTGCGCTCGGCCCACGCCCGGCGCATTGCGCTGTCCGGCAGCAGCCGTGCCAAACTGCGCGAGGCCAAAGAGGAACTGGCGCGATTAAAGCGCGAAGAGCCGGACAACTTCGGCGATATTCAGGAACTGGAAGCAGAAATCGAGAAACTCAGCGCGCGCATTCACCGCGTGCCATTCCTCGATACTTTCGACTTGAAATACAACCTGCTGATCAAGCAACCCAACCCCAGCTCGAAAGCGGTGATGTTCTGCCTGATGGACGTGTCCGGCTCGATGACCCAGGCGACCAAGGACATCGCCAAACGTTTTTTCATCCTGTTGTACCTGTTCCTCAAGCGGAACTACGACAAGATCGACGTAGTGTTCATCCGCCATCACACCAGCGCCCGGGAAGTGGACGAGGAAGAGTTCTTCTACTCGCGGGAAACCGGCGGCACCATCGTCTCCAGCGCCCTGAAGCTGATGCAGGAGATCATGGCCGAGCGCTACCCGAGCAACGAATGGAACATCTACGCCGCGCAGGCTTCCGACGGCGACAACTGGAACGATGACTCGCCGATCTGCCGCGACATCCTGATCAATCAGATCATGCCGTTTGTGCAGTACTACACTTATGTGGAGATCACCCCGCGCGAACACCAGGCCCTCTGGTACGAATACGAACGCATCGCCGAAGCCTTTTCCGACACGTTTGCCCAGCAGCAACTGGTCTCGGCCGGGGATATCTATCCGGTCTTCCGTGAACTCTTCCAGCGCAGGTTAGTGACATGACCGCCAAAGAGCAGAAACGCCAACCCATTTCCACCGGCTCCGAATGGACGTTCGAGCTGATCCAGGCCTACGACCGCGAAATCGCCCGGATTGCGGCCGGCTATGCCCTGGACACCTATCCCAACCAGATCGAAGTGATCACCGCCGAACAGATGATGGACGCCTATGCCTCGGTCGGCATGCCACTGGGCTATCACCACTGGTCCTACGGCAAACACTTCCTCAGCACCGAGAAATCCTACAGCCGCGGCCAGATGGGGCTGGCCTACGAGATCGTGATCAACTCGGATCCGTGCATTGCCTATCTGATGGAGGAAAACACCATCTGCATGCAGGCGCTGGTGGTGGCACACGCGTGCTATGGCCATAACAGTTTCTTCAAGGGCAATTACCTGTTCCGCACCTGGACCGATGCCAGTTCGATCATCGATTACCTGGTGTTCGCCAAGCAGTACATCATGCAATGCGAGGAGCGCCACGGTATCGATGCGGTGGAGGACCTGCTCGACTCCTGCCATGCGCTGATGAATTACGGGGTCGATCGCTACAAGCGTCCGTATCCGATTTCCGCCGAGGAAGAACGCCGGCGGCAGAAGGATCGCGAAGAGCACCTGCAGAAGCAGATCAACGATCTGTGGCGCACCATCCCCAAAGGCGCGGACAAGTACAGCGACAAGGACAACGCCCGGTTCCCGGCCGAGCCGCAGGAAAACATCCTGTATTTCATCGAGAAGCACGCGCCGTTGCTGGAGCCGTGGCAACGGGAGATCGTGCGGATCGTGCGCAAGATCGCCCAGTATTTTTATCCACAGCGTCAGACGCAGGTGATGAACGAGGGCTGGGCCACCTTCTGGCACTACACCCTGATGAACGACCTGTACGACGAGGGCCTGGTGACCGACGGGTTCATGATGGAATTCCTCACCTCGCATACCAGCGTGGTGTTCCAGCCAGGCTTCGACAGCCCTTACTACAACGGGATCAACCCTTACGCACTGGGCTTCGCGATGTATCGCGACATCCGCCGCATGTGCGAAAACCCCACCGAGGAAGACCGGCGCTGGTTTCCGGACATCGCCGGATCCGACTGGCTGTCGAGCATCAAGTTCGCCATGAGCAGCTTCAAGGATGAGAGCTTCATCCTCCAGTACCTGTCACCCAAAGTGATCCGCGACCTGAAGCTCTTCAGCATCCTCGATGACGATCAGAAGGACGATTTGCTGGTGCCTGCGATCCACGACGAAACCGGTTACCGGATCATCCGCGAAACCCTGGCCGCGCAGTACAACCTCGGCAACCGCGAACCGAACGTGCAGATCTACAGCATCGACCGCCGCGGCGACCGCTCGCTGACCCTGCGTCACCAGCAACATGACCGCAAACCCTTGGGCGATTCCACCGACGAGGTACTGAAACATCTGCACCGGTTGTGGGGCTTCGACATTCACCTGGAAACCCTTCAGGGCGACCAGATCATGAAAACTCACCACGTACCGCCGCGAAGTGAACACAGCGAGGGTGATTACGGTCGACTCGACCTGGCCGTGATTCATCTCTAGATGCGGTTCTGACCTCCGAAAGTCCGACACAAGGGTTATCCTGTCGGGCTAACGGAGGTTTTTTATGCAGATTTTCAAGGTTGGCGGTGCGGTACGCGATCGCTTGCTGGGTATACCGGTCACCGACGTTGATCGGGTGGTGGTGGGCGCGACCACTGAGGAAATGCTCGCCCAGGGCTTTCGCCCCGTGGGTGCGGATTTTCCGGTATTCCTTCACCCCAAGACCGGCGAGGAATACGCCCTTGCCCGCACCGAACGCAAAAGCGGTCGCGGTTATGGCGGGTTCACTTTTCACGCAAGCCCCGAAGTCACTCTGGAAGAAGACCTGATCCGCCGCGACCTGACCATCAATGCAATGGCCGAGGACGACCAGCAAAACCTCACCGATCCCTATCATGGGCAACGTGATCTCGAAGCGCGGATCCTGCGCCACGTTTCCCCCGCATTCGCCGAAGATCCGCTCCGCGTGCTGCGCGTTGCGCGCTTTGCTGCCCGTTATGCCAGTCTTGGCTTCACTGTCGCACCAGAAACACTGGAACTGATGCGCCAGCTCAGCGAGTCCGGCGAACTGCAGGCGCTGACCGCCGAACGCAGCTGGAAAGAAATCTCCCGCGCACTGATGGAAGATCAGCCGCAGGTATTCATCCAGGTGCTGCGCGATTGCGGCGCACTGAAAGAACTGATGCCGGAAGTCGACGCGCTGTTTGGCGTGCCACAACCGGAAGTGCATCACCCGGAAATCGACACCGGCCTGCACACTCTCAGCGTTCTGGAGCAATCAGCGCTGCACAAACAACCGCTGACAGTACGCTGGGCTTGCCTGCTGCATGACCTCGGCAAAGGCCTGACGCCGGAAGAAGAGTGGCCACGACATATCGCCCATGAACACACTGGGTTGAAGCTGATCAAAGCAGTCAACGAACGCTTCAAGGCACCGAAGGATTGTCAGGAGTTGGCCTTGCTTGTCGGCAAGTACCACACCCACTGTCACCGGGCGCTGGAATTGAAAGCCTCAACATTGCTGGAGCTGTTGCAGAGCTTTGATGTGTATCGACGACCGCAGCGGTTTGAAGAGTTTATCGGCGCATGCGAAATGGACGCCCGAGGCCGTAAAGGGCTGGAGCAGAGAAGTTATCCACAGGCCGATTATTTACGCGGCGCTGCCCAGGCTGCGCGGGAAGTCGCGGTGCAGCCGTTGCTGGAGAAGGGATTCAAAGGCCCGGAACTGGGCGAAGCGCTGAAGCGAGAACGACTGAAGGCGCTAAAAGCCTACAAAGACAAGGCGTCAGCCTGAAAAGCTTCGCGAGCAAGCCCGCTCCCACAAGGGGAATGCATTCCAAATGTGTGGGCTTGTTCGCGAAAGCGGCCGTTAATTCAACGTAAATCCGAAGACGTCAGTTGCTGCCCACGCCACTCAAAGGCCACCGGCGCCAACACCTGATCAATCTGCGCCTCGGCCCACAACGTCGCGAAGCTTTTCCCCACACCTGGATGCACCCGATCCGGCGCAATCAGCGACAGCGGCCACAGCACAAAGGCGTTTTTCAGGATTTCGGCACGCGGCAGAATCAAGCCGTCGAAGTTACCGGTCAGATCGCCGTATAACAGCACGTCGATATCCAGCGGCAGCCCCTTGCGATCCGGCGCATAGCGACCGTTATCGGCTTCGATGAATTTCAGGCGCCGATCCAGCTCCATCAAGGGCAGATCGGTAAGCGCCGAGACCACGAAATTGAAGAAAGGCCCGCTCTTGATCCCCACCGGCTGACTCTCGAACACCGCCGAACAGCGGATATCCACCAGAAACGTTGCCAAAGCGTCGAGCCCGGCGCGCAAATGGGTTTCGCGCTCGATATTGCTACCGAGCCCGAGGTACACCTGAGTCAGCGACATCCGCGCTCGATCTCCACACCCACGCCACCCTTGGCGGCCGGCACGGCGCCCGGCTTGGTCAGTTTCAGACGAACCCAGGTGATCTTGAATTCGGCCATCAGCACTTCGACCAGGCGCTCGGCAAAGGTCTCGACCAGTTGATATTGGGATTGCTCGGCAAAGGCCTGGATGCGCGTGGAAACGCTGGCGTAATCGAGCGCCAGGGTCAGGTCGTCACCGGCGGCGGCCGGGCGATTGTCCCAGGCGAAGCTCAGATCAAGACGCAGGCACTGTCGAATGCCCCGCTCCCAGTCGTAAGCACCGATCACGGTGTCGACTTCCAGGCCCTCGATAAACACTCTGTCCAAGCACTTTTCTCCGCTGCACGACAAGGGCGCAATGCGCCGTTAGAATCAGGGCGTCCTCGCCCGGAATAGTTAGCATGTTTTGGTTACTGGCGACTCTCGCCTACCTGCTCGGCTCTCTGTCCTTCGCCATTTTGCTCAGCCGCCTGACCGGAAACCCGGATCCGCGAATGAGTGGCTCGGGTAATGCCGGCGCCACCAACATGCTGCGCCTGGTCGGTCGCAAACTGGCGATCCTGACCCTGCTGGGTGATCTGTGCAAAGGCCTGGTACCGGTGCTGATCGCAGCGGCCGCTGGCCTTTCGTTGCAGGATCAGGCCTGGATCGGCGTGTGCGCCGTGATCGGTCACCTGTTCCCGCTGTATTTCCGTTTTCGCGGCGGCAAAGGCGTCGCCACGGCCGCCGGCATGCTGTTGGGCCTGTATCCACCCGCCGCGCTGCTGGCGGTGTGCGCCTGGCTGCTGACGTTCTACCTGACCCGTACCAGCTCGCTGGCGGCGTTGATCGCCACGCCCCTGACCTTGCCCTTACTCGCGTGGCAAGAACCGGAAGCGCTGCTGCCGATGAGCGCGTTGACATTGCTGATCGTCTGGCGCCACCGCGGCAATCTACGCGACCTGTTTGCCGGGCGCGAACGGCATTTTTAAATACCGCTCAGCCACACCGCCAATCACAGCGGCGACAACTGCTCCATCGGCCAGCGCGCCTGCACGCTGATCGCCAGACTTTCCTGCTGACCGGCCTGCAAACGCTGGCAACCGGCAAACGCGATCATCGCGCCATTGTCGGTGCAGAACTCGGGACGGGCGTAGAACACATCGCCCTGCATGTCACCGAGCATTTTCTCAAGAGAAACACGCAACGCCTTGTTGGCACTGACGCCGCCAGCGATCACCAGACGCTTCATGCCCGCCTGTTTCAGGGCACGCTTGCACTTGATGGTCAAAGTCTCCACCACGGCCTGCTGGAACGCCAGCGCGATGTCGCAACGGGCTTGCTCGCTGTCGTCCCCGGCGCTGACGCATTGCTGCCAGGTGTTGAGAGCAAAGGTCTTCAAGCCGCTGAAGCTGAAATCCAGACCCGGGCGATCACACATCGGACGCGGGAAGGTGAAACGTCCTGCAACGCCCTTCTCGGCCAGTTTGGCGATTTCCGGCCCCCCCGGATAATTGAGGCCCATCATTTTCGCGGTTTTGTCGAACGCTTCGCCGGCGGCATCGTCGAGGGTCTCGCCAAGCAGGCTGTATTGGCCAATGCCATCGACCTGAACCAGCTGCGTATGCCCACCGGACACCAACAAAGCGACGAACGGGAATTCCGGCGGTTTTGGCTCCAGCATCGGCGCCAGCAAGTGGCCCTCCATGTGGTGCACACCGAGTGCCGGAATGCCCCAGGCAAACGCCAGCGCCTGAGCGCACGAAGCACCGACCAGCAGCGCCCCGACCAGGCCTGGGCCTGCGGTGTAGGCGATCGCATCGATCTCGGTCGGCACGCAGTCAGCCTCGGCCAACACCTGACGAATCAAGGGCAGCATGCGTTTGACGTGGTCACGCGAGGCCAGCTCCGGCACCACGCCGCCATAGACGCGGTGCAGGTCGATCTGGCTGAACAGCGCGTCGGCCAGCAGGCCGCGTTCACTGTCGTATAATGCGACGCCGGTTTCGTCGCAGGAGGTTTCTAATCCCAGTACTAGCATGGGTTTGCGCCTTGTTTAGGCTGAATTCGAAGGCGCGCATAATAGTCGCCATGCGATGCCCCGACTAGCGGTTTTCGATCAGAGGCTTTGCATTCCGAGCGATGAGGGGTTAACATCCGCAACCCTTAAAAACCGACGTCTTCAAGTGCTCTTTTGCCGCGAGGATGTTGACCCCGGTAATGAATGAAGGTAGCTCTGGATGCCAGCCGTCAAAGTTAAAGAGAACGAACCCTTCGACGTAGCTCTGCGTCGTTTCAAGCGCTCCTGCGAAAAAGCCGGTGTACTGGCTGAAGTTCGTAGCCGCGAATTTTACGAGAAGCCAACTTCTGAGCGTAAGCGCAAAGCAGCAGCCGCTGTTAAGCGTCACGCCAAGAAAGTTCAGCGCGAACAGCGCCGCGCCGTTCGTCTGTACTAATACACAGACGATCGTAGCAAGTTTCTTGCCTAAGCCCGGCCCTCAGCCGGGCTAATGGCATTTGCGTAAAACGCTTGATGCTTCACCGTCGAAGCCGCACACGCGACCGAGACAAATCTGCTTCACGCGTCAGACCTGGCTCTTTTGCCAGCGGTGCACGTCTTTTCTGACGAGCCTTTCAAGGCTACTGACGAGCACACCCACTGATTCCTCTTACGACGATCAGCCCAAGGCACCTGCATGCGTGCCCGTTTTATTGAGCTATCCGGGGCCATTTATCGGCCGTCAGCGGATTCAGCGCAACACTTTCAAATAGTCGAAAACTGATGAGTACTAACGTCAGTGGTTTTTCGGCAGATACACTTCCCGACAGCGATCACGCAACCGAACCCGGTCGAGCCGCCCACTTTGTGCGCCTCACTCAAGACCTGCGTCCGGCCGCCCTTCGCATCGGACTCATTACAGCGCAGACGAGAACGCCATGGCCGGGCTGATTCCCCAGAGCTTTATTGACGACCTCCTGAACCGCACCGACATCGTCGACGTGGTCAGCTCGCGTGTGCAACTGAAAAAGGCCGGCAAGAACTACACCGCCTGCTGCCCGTTCCATAAAGAGAAAACCCCATCGTTCAGCGTCAGCCCGGACAAGCAGTTCTATTACTGCTTCGGTTGCGGCGCCGGTGGCAACGCCCTCGGCTTTCTCATGGACCACGACAACCTGGATTTTCCCCAGGCGGTTGAGGACCTGGCTAAAGCCGCCGGCATGGAAATCCCCCGCGAAGAAAGTGGCCGCCCGCACAAACCGCGGCAGCCAACCGATTCGCCGCTGTACCCGCTGCTCACCGCCGCCGCCGATTTCTACCGCCAGGCGCTCAAGAGTCATCCCGCGCGCAAGGCTGCGGTGGATTATCTCAAGGGCCGCGGACTGACCGGCGAGATCGCCCGGGACTTCGGTCTCGGCTTCGCGCCGCCGGGCTGGGACAACCTGTTCAAACATTTGAGCAGCGACACTTTGCAGCAGAAGGCCATGATCGACGCCGGCCTGCTGATCGAGAACGCCGAAACCGGCAAACGCTATGACCGCTTCCGCGATCGCGTGATGTTCCCGATCCGCGATACCCGCGGCCGCATCATCGCTTTCGGTGGCCGGGTACTCGGCGACGACAAGCCGAAATACCTGAACTCGCCGGAAACCCCGGTCTTTCATAAAGGCCAGGAGCTCTACGGCCTCTATGAAGCACGCAAGAACAACCGCAACCTCGACGAAATCATCGTCGTCGAGGGTTACATGGACGTCATCGCCCTCGCCCAGCAAGGTTTGCGCAATGCCGTCGCGACCCTGGGCACTGCAACCAGCGAAGAACACCTCAAGCGTCTGTTTCGGGTAGTGCCGAACGTCTTGTTCTGTTTCGACGGCGACCAAGCCGGCCGCAACGCCGCATGGCGCGCACTGGAAGCAACATTGCCGTGCCTGCAGGACGGGCGCCGCGCGCGCTTTCTGTTTTTGCCCGAAGGCGAAGACCCGGACACCCTGGTTCGCGCCGAAGGCACTGATGCCTTCAAGGCCCGAATCAACCAACATGCGCAACCGCTGGCCGATTATTTCTTCCAGCAACTGACCGAGGAAGCCGATCCGCGCTCGCTCGAAGGCAAGGCCCACATGGCCACCCTCGCCGCGCCGCTGATCGACAAAGTGCCGGGCGCCAACCTGCGCATCCTGATGCGTCAGCGCCTGACCGAAATCACCGGCCTGAGCAGCGAAACCGTCAGCCAGCTGGCGCAAAGCGCGCCGCAGGAAGCGCCGCCCGCCTACGATCCGGGCATCGATTACGACGCAATGCCGGATTACAGCGACTACCATCAGCCGCAGGCACAAGACATGTATGTGCCGCAGCAGGAGTGGACGCCGAAGAAACCCGGCGCCGGCGGCAAGAAATGGGACAAGAAACCCTGGGACAAGAACGGCAAGCGTGGCGGCGATCGCGATCAACAACGCCCGCGCACACCAATTGGCGTCGAATCGCCGACTCTTACCGCACTGCGAACATTGCTGCATCACCCGCAACTGGCCAACAAAGTCGAAAACACGCGCAATTTTGCCGATGACGCCAATAGCAACAATCAACTGTTGATCGCGCTCATCGAAGCAGTGCAAAAGAATCCTAAGCTACGCTCTTTAAGTGCATTGATGGCGCGCTGGCACGGTACGGATCAAGCGCGCACACTCAAGGCTCTCGCTGAGAAAGAATGGCTGATTAACGATGAAAACCTTGAACAACAGTTTTTCGACACCATTAATAGCCTATCAGCGAAGCAACGGGAACGCGTGCTTGAAAGACTTCTTACGAAATCAAGACGAGGCGATTTGAGCACCGAAGAGAAACATCAGGTTCTTGAGCTTCTAAAACGCAATGTTCCTGAATCAAACCCGACCTCAACTGGCGCGTGAGGTCATAGCTCAGGTATAATCCTCGGCTTGTTTTTTGCCCGCCAAGACCTTCAGTGGATAGGGTGTTATGTCCGGAAAAGCGCAACAGCAGTCTCGTATTATTGAGTTGATCAAACTGGGTCGTGAGCAGAAGTATCTGACTTACGCCGAGGTCAACGACCACCTGCCCGAGGATATTTCAGATCCGGAGCAGGTGGAAGACATCATCCGCATGATTAACGACATGGGGATCCCCGTACACGAGAGTGCTCCGGATGCGGACGCCCTTATGTTGGCCGACGCCGATACCGACGAGGCCGCTGCGGAAGAAGCAGCCGCTGCGTTGGCAGCGGTGGAGACCGATATCGGTCGCACCACTGACCCGGTGCGCATGTACATGCGTGAAATGGGTACGGTCGAGCTTCTGACTCGTGAAGGCGAAATCGAAATCGCCAAACGTATCGAAGAAGGCATCCGTGAAGTGATGAGCGCGATCGCGCACTTCCCTGGCACGGTTGACCACATTCTCTCCGAGTACACTCGCGTCACCACCGAGGGTGGTCGCCTGTCCGACGTTCTGAGCGGTTACATCGACCCGGACGACGGCATTGCGCCGCCGGCCGCCGAAGTGCCACCGCCGATCGACGCGAAAGCCGCCAAGGCTGACGACGATACCGACGACGATGACGCCGAATCTTCGGATGACGAAGAAGAAGCCGAAAGCGGTCCGGATCCGGTCATCGCGGCCCAGCGTTTCGGCGCTGTGTCCGATCAGATGGAAATCACCCGCAAGGCCCTGAAAAAGCACGGTCGTCACAACAAGGCAGCGATTGCCGAGTTGCTGGCCCTGGCCGAGCTGTTCATGCCGATCAAACTGGTGCCGAAGCAATTCGAAGCCTTGGTCGAGCGTGTTCGCAGCGCCCTGGATCGTCTGCGTCAGCAAGAGCGCGCGATCATGCAACTGTGTGTACGTGATGCACGTATGCCTCGCGCCGATTTCCTGCGTCAGTTCCCGGGCAATGAAGTCGACGAAAGCTGGTCCGACGCCCTGGCCAAAGGCAAGAGCAAATACGCCGAAGCCATTGGTCGCGTCCAGCCGGACATCATCCGTTGCCAGCAGAAACTGATCGCGCTGGAAACCGAGACCGGCCTGACCATCGCTGAAATCAAGGACATCAACCGTCGCATGTCGATCGGTGAGGCCAAGGCCCGCCGCGCGAAGAAAGAGATGGTTGAAGCCAACTTGCGTCTGGTGATCTCGATCGCCAAGAAGTACACCAACCGCGGCCTGCAATTCCTCGATCTGATCCAGGAAGGCAACATCGGTCTGATGAAAGCGGTGGACAAGTTCGAATACCGTCGTGGTTACAAATTCTCGACTTATGCCACCTGGTGGATCCGTCAGGCGATCACTCGCTCGATCGCCGACCAGGCCCGCACCATCCGTATTCCGGTGCACATGATCGAGACAATCAACAAGCTCAACCGCATTTCCCGCCAGATGCTGCAGGAAATGGGTCGCGAACCGACCCCGGAAGAGCTGGGCGAACGCATGGAAATGCCTGAGGACAAGATCCGCAAGGTATTGAAGATCGCTAAAGAGCCGATCTCCATGGAAACCCCGATCGGTGATGACGAAGACTCTCATCTGGGTGACTTCATCGAAGACTCGACCATGCAGTCGCCAATCGATGTTGCAACCGTTGAAAGCCTGAAAGAAGCGACTCGCGAAGTGCTGTCCGGCCTCACTGCCCGTGAAGCCAAGGTCCTGCGCATGCGCTTCGGTATCGACATGAACACCGACCACACACTCGAAGAAGTGGGCAAACAGTTTGACGTAACGCGTGAGCGGATCCGTCAGATCGAAGCCAAGGCGCTGCGCAAGCTGCGCCACCCGACGCGAAGCGAGCATCTGCGCTCCTTCCTCGACGAGTGATACCAGAACCCCCGGCCCAGGCCGGGGGTTTTGTTTATGCGGCAGATTAAATCCCTCGCACCGCCCCTCCCCGGCATACCCCGTCTACACTCGAAACAATGAATCCCGTGCCATAACGAGACGGTTATGCCCAGACTGGCGCCCGTGCTTTTCTTGCTGTCACTGATGATCTGGACCGCAACGGCTGACGCGCTGACTCTGACCGATGAAGAACGTAGCTGGCTGGCGGCTCACCCGGACTTGCGCCTGGGTGTCGATGCGTCGTGGCCGCCGTTCGAATTCCGCGATGAACAGAATCGCTATCAAGGCCTGGCCGCCGACTATATCGACGTGATCCGCCAGCGCCTGTCGATCAAACTCAATCCGGTCGAGCCATCGAGCTGGACCGAAGTGCTGGCGCAGGTGAAAACCGGCAAGATCGACCTGCTGCCAGGAATCATGTCCACGCCGGAGCGCCAGAACTATCTGTCGTTTACCCGCCCCTACCTCGACTTTCCGATCGTGATTCTCGCCCATATCGGCGGCGCTCAGCCGCGCAAAATCGAGGACCTGTACGGTCTGAAGATCGCCGTGGTGGAGAACTACGCCCCCCACGAACTTCTGCGCACCCACCATCCCGACCTGAATCTGGTGGCCATGCCCAATGTCAGCTCGGCCTTGCAGGCTCTGGCTACCGATGAGGTAGACGCCGTGGTCGGCGACCTTGCCTCCAGCGTCTGGAGTCTGCGCCAGCTCAAGCTCGACGGTTTATACGTCAGCGGCGAAACCCCGTATCGCTATCAGCTGGCAATGGGCGTACCCCGCGACAACAAAATGCTGGTGGGTATTCTGGACAAAGTCCTGGCGGACATGAGCCCCGAGGAAATCAGCAGCATTCAGGAACATTGGGTCGGTAATGTTCTGGACCATCGGACATTCTGGTCGGATCTTCTGATCTATGGCCTTCCGGGCCTGTTGCTGCTGGTCAGCATTCTGGCGGTGGTCATTCGCATCAATCGCCGCTTGAGTTCGGAAATCGCCCGCCGCGTCGACCTAGAACAGGAATTGCGCAGCAGCGAATATCATTACCGCGGATTGGTCGAGAGCCTTTCGGCCATCGCCTGGGAAGCGCGCATGAGCGACTTTACCTACAGCTATGTGTCGCCCCATGCCGAAGATCTGCTCGGTTATCCACAGGCGCACTGGCTGATTCCGGGCTTCTGGCGCAACATCATTCACCCCGCCGACCTGACCCGCGCCCAGGCCATTTGCGATGAGGCGGTACGCGACGGACGCGATCACACCCTCGACTATCGGGTGATCACCGCTGACGGGCGCTGCCTGTGGGTGCGTGACATTGTCAGTCTGATTGAACATGGCCACGAGCCTGTGATGCGCGGGCTGATGATCGACATCAGCGAAACCAAGCGCACTGAGGAGGCGCTGCGGCTTTCGGAGCAGAAGTTCGCGTCGGTGTTCCAGCAATGCCCGGATATCCTCGTGATCGCGCGGTTGTCCGACGGCTGTCTGCTGGAGGTCAACGAAGCCTTTGAAGAACAGATCGGCCTCAAGGCCAAGGACGTCGTCGGCCAGACCGCCACCGAACTCAACATCTGGGGCATCCCCGGGGTCGGGCCCGGGCTGTTACAGCGCTTGCAGGCCGGCAGTATCCGCAACCTGGAGATGCCCTTTCGCCGCAACAATGGCCAGGTGTTCACCGGTCTGATCTCCGCCGAGCCCTTCGACCTCGACACCACTCCGGCGCTGGTGGTGGTCGTGCGCGACATCACCCAGCTCAAGGAAACCCAGCAGCAACTGCAAACCTCCGAAGAGAAGTTCGCCAAAGCCTTTCACGCCTCGCCGGACGGCTTGCTGCTGTCGCGTCAGAGCGATGGCTTGCTGCTGGAGGTCAACGAGGGCTTCAGCCGCATCACCGGGTTCAACAGCGCGATGTCGGTGGATCGCTCGGCGCTGGACCTGGGGATCTGGGTCAATCTCAACGAACGCAAGCAGATGCTCGACCTGCTGCACCGCGACGGCTTCGTACGCGATTTCACCTGCCATATCCGCCGCAGCGACGGGCAAATCCGACTGTGCGAAGTCTCCAGCCGTCCGCTGCCGATCGGCGAAGAAGACTGCATGTTGACCATTGCCCGGGACATCACCGAGCGCCATTTGATGCAGGAAAAACTGCAGCAGGCCGCCACCGTATTCGAGAGCACCGCCGAAGGCGTGTTGATCACCGACACCCAGCAGCACATCAGCGCGGTGAACCGTGCGTTCAGCGAAATCACCGGCTACAGCGAAAGCGAAGCCCTCGGCCACACCCCGCGCCTGCTCGCCTCGGGACTGCATGACAGCGCGTTTTACGCGGCAATGTGGCACCAGTTGACTGCTGAGGGACACTGGCAGGGCGAGATTTCCAACCGGCGCAAGAACGGCGAGTTGTATCCGAGCTGGCTGACCATCAGCGCCGTACGCAACCGCGACAAGTTCATCACCCACTTTGTTGCGGTGTTCGCCGATATCTCCAGCCTCAAACACGCACAGGCCAAGCTCGATTATCAGGCGCACCATGACCCGCTCACCGGCCTGCCGAATCGCACCCTGTTCGAAAGTCGCCTGCTCACCGCGCTGAACAGTCAGCAGGAAAACGGTGGTCAGGGCGCGGTGCTGTTCCTCGATCTCGACCGCTTCAAACACATCAACGACAGCCTCGGCCACCCGGTTGGCGATCTGCTGCTCAAAGGCATTGCCGTGCGTTTGAAAGAACAACTGCGTGATATCGACACCGTCGCACGACTGGGCGGTGATGAATTCATCATTCTGCTGCCGGGTCTGCAACAAGCCAGCGATGCCGACAACATCGCATTCAAACTGCTCAACTGCTTTGGCGCACCGTTTCAGGCCGGTGAGCACGAGTTCTTCATCAGCGCCAGCATCGGCACCAGCCTCTATCCACGGGATGGCTGCGATGTCGCCACCTTGGTGAAAAACGCCGACGCGGCGATGTACCGCTCCAAGGCCAAGGGCCGCAACCGCGTCGAAAGCTACACTCGCGACCTCACTGCCCAGGCCAGCGAGCGCGTGGCACTGGAGCACGAACTGCGCCGGGCCATCGAGCGCGAAGAGTTGTTCCTCTACTACCAACCGAAAATCAGCCTCGACGACCATCGCCTGGTCGGTGCCGAAGCACTGATCCGCTGGCGTCACCCGACCTTCGGCGAAGTGCCGCCGGAGCACTTCATTCCACTGGCCGAAGAGAACGGCATGATCCTGCAGATCGGCGATTGGGTGCTCGAGACCGCCTGCCGGCAGATGTTCGAGTGGAGCCAGATCTACGACAGCCTCGGCCCGCTGTCAGTCAACCTCGCCGGTGCGCAACTACGCCAGCCGAATCTGCTCGGACGCATCGAACAACTGCTCAGGGACAACCGTCTGCAGCCGGATTTACTGCAACTGGAAATTACCGAGAACTTCATCATGAGCCAGGCCGAGGAGGCCTTGGCGGTGCTGCACCAGCTCAAACACTTGGGCGTACAACTGGCGATCGACGACTTCGGCACCGGTTATTCTTCGCTCAGTTACCTCAAACGCCTGCCGCTGGACATCCTCAAGATCGACCAGTCCTTTGTTCGCGGACTGCCCGATGACCCGCACGACGCGGCGATTGTCCGCGCGATCATCGCTCTGGGCCGGAGCATGCAATTCACCGTGATCGCCGAAGGCGTCGAGACCCAGGCCCAGCAACAATTCCTCGCCGCCGAAGGTTGCGAACAGATCCAGGGCTACATCGTCAGCCTGCCGCTGCCTCCGGAAGAATTCGCCGCAACGTTTCTTCGTGTAACCGTATCGGATTATTCGGATAGCACAGCCGCCAAACCGTCGCTATAATCCGCGGCCTACTGAGGGCCTATAGCTCAGTTGGTTAGAGCAGAGGACTCATAATCCTTTGGTCCACGGTTCAAGTCCGTGTGGGCCCACCACATTTGAAATCCGCGCTACATGCGCGGCTTTTTCTTGGGCGATCGGTGGAGGAGCAATATCTGCGAGCGCAATGCTCGGAAGACTCCCCCGAAGACTGTAGGAATGTTCCGAAGCTGTTTTTTCTCCCCTCCCCGTGCCTTGTTGACTGTTTCCCCAGACAAGTAATCTCCGGACGCCACTGCCCGTCCAGGATTGTTTTTATGCTTGTGAATGCTGCGCCACTGATAAAGGAAGCAGCCGATCAACAAACCTGGATCGACCTTGCTCTACCCGATCTGAGAACGTTATCGCGAGAGCTTCGGTCAGCCGCAATAGAAGAAATAAAGAGGGCTGACGACGCAGAAGGCGCCCTCAAAATCCTCTTGGATCACTTCGGATTCTTCGACGACTCCGTATTGGCGGTTACCATCCTCACGCCTATTGGAAACGTTGCAGTCATGCGAGACAAACTGGTCCATATAGTCGAGAAACGTCCAGACTCCCGAGAACGCTATGTTCGGCATGCCATCGACACGCTGGCGGGACCATTCGAAGTATGGAAAGTCCTCTACGATAATGGCGGTTTCCGATTGGCATTCATCAACGCCTATGAGGCAAAAAACGACATGCTCGTCGTGGTCGATGTGCGGAACGGGCACGTCCTCTGGAATTTCATGCATGCTCCGTCAAGAGCAATGAACAAGCACCGCCATGGCGATCTTTTGTACAAGCGGTACATTCTTGAAGACAAAGAAAAGGGCAGCCATTTGGCTGCCCTTGATATTTAAATCCTGATATTTGCATCCTCAGGAAATGGGATGAAGAGGTCTCACCTTACACCGATGTTGCAGCATCGCTGAGGTACCTACGTCCGCTAAAGCCCTGCAAGGCAGCAGATTTCGCGCTCTTGTTGGCATTCTTGATAAATAGGCCCGGCAAGTCAAACCAAATATTTGATGTTTGTTTTGGCGCAACAATTGCCTCCACGCATAAGTGACGTGTTCAGTCATCGCCAGCAGCGTGTCGCTGATAGTGCCTGTAACATGCAAACTCATCCGCCCTCGACAGTCACGGAGCCGACCCTTGCCCGACACCCGCCCACCCGCCCTCGACGAAATCGACCGCCAGCTGATCGCCGCCCTGCAAATCAACGCCCGCGAAAGCGTGGCCATGCTTGCCCGGCAGCTGGGCATTGCGCGGACCACCGTCACATCGCGGTTGGCGCGGCTGGAGAGGGCCAAGGTGATCACCGGTTATGGCGTACGCTTGGGGCAGCGCGTGGTCGATGGCGGGTTGCAGGCGTATGTCGGGATAAAGGTGCAGCCGCGTTCCGGCAAAGAGGTATTGCGCCGGTTGAGCGCGATGGCGCAGGTGCAGCAGTTGTGTGCGGTGAGTGGCGAATTTGATTATGTGGCGTGGCTGCGCACAGATTCGCCGGAGCAGCTCGATCAGTTGCTGGATCAGATTGGCAGTGTGGATGGGGTGGAGAAGACCACGACCTCGATCATTTTGAGCAGCAAGATTGATCGGGGGCAGCCGGTTTGAGCGCTGGTGAGCTTGATTGCCTCATCGCGAGCAGGCTCACTCCTACATTTGGTCGGAGTGAAGTCAGTAATCGTCATATTGATCAGTTAACTGGCAAAACGACGACACTTTGCATCTTATTAACGTGTTCTACGCTCCCTAGAATGGCTGGCATCTTTTCCTATACTCAGACGCGCATCCTGCGTCGGGTCGCCAGCAAGGTCAGCCATGAACAAGAACAATCGCCATCCTGCAGACGGTAAGAAACCCGTCACCATTTTCGGCCCGGACTTTCCGTTCGCCTTCGACGACTGGATCGAACACCCGGCCGGTCTCGGCAGCATTCCTGAACACCATCATGGCGCTGAAGTGGCGATTGTCGGCGCGGGTATCGCGGGTCTGGTGGCCGCCTACGAACTGATGAAGCTCGGCTTGAAACCAGTGGTGTACGAGGCCTCGAAACTGGGTGGCCGCCTGCGTTCGCAAGCGTTCAACGGCACCGACGGCATCGTCGCGGAACTGGGTGGCATGCGTTTCCCGGTGTCCTCAACTGCGTTTTATCACTACGTCGACAAGCTCGGTCTCGAGACCAAACCGTTCCCGAACCCGCTGACACCGGCCTCCGGCAGCACGGTGATCGATCTCGAAGGCAAAACCCATTACGCACAAAGCCTGAAGGATCTTCCTGCACTGTTCCAGGAAGTGGCTGACGCCTGGGCGGATGCACTGGAGGCTGGCTCGCAGTTCGCTGATATCCAGCAAGCGATCCGTGAGCGCGACGTACCACGCCTCAAAGAACTGTGGAATAAACTCGTTCCACTGTGGGACGACCGCACGTTCTACGACTTCGTTGCCACTTCCAAAGCCTTCGCCAAACTCTCGTTCCATCACCGCGAAGTGTTCGGTCAGGTCGGTTTCGGTACCGGCGGCTGGGACTCGGACTTCCCCAATTCGATGCTGGAAATCTTCCGCGTGGTGATGACCAACTGCGACGATCACCAGCACCTGGTGGTGGGCGGTGTG
Organism: Pseudomonas sp. G3-39; assembly: GCF_054790485.1. NCBI lineage: Bacteria > Pseudomonadati > Pseudomonadota > Gammaproteobacteria > Pseudomonadales > Pseudomonadaceae > Pseudomonas > Pseudomonas sp. G3-39. Next base: position 5,377,994 of record NZ_CP186497.1, read on the forward strand.
GAGCAAGTGCCGCAAGGCATCTGGCGCCATGTGCCGGAGCGCTGCGTGCACTGGCCTGAAGGCACCAGTCTGAAATCCCTGCACCGTGGCGCGCCACGTTCCGGCGTGAAGAAAATCGCTCACGCGCCGGACGGCCGTTTCGCCGTCACCGACAACAACGGCGACACCCGCGAGTACGCCGCCGTGCTGACCACCTGCCAGAGCTGGCTGCTGACCACCCAGATCGAATGCGACGAAACCCTGTTCTCGCAGAAGATGTGGATGGCGCTGGATCGCACGCGCTACATGCAGTCGTCGAAGACCTTCGTCATGGTCGACCGGCCATTCTGGAAGGACAAGGACCCGGAAACCGGTCGCGATCTGATGAGCATGACCCTCACCGATCGCCTGACCCGCGGCACCTATCTGTTCGACAACGGTGACGACAAGCCGGGAGTGATCTGCCTGTCCTACTCGTGGATGAGCGACGCGCTGAAGATGCTGCCGCACCCGGTGGAAAAACGCGTAGAGCTGGCGTTGAACGCGCTGAAGAAGATCTACCCGAAAGTCGATATCGCCGCGCGGATCATCGGCGATCCGATCACCGTGTCGTGGGAAGCCGACCCGTACTTCCTCGGCGCATTCAAAGGCGCCCTGCCCGGCCACTATCGCTACAACCAGCGCATGTACGCGCACTTCATGCAGGACGACATGCCAGCCGAGCAGCGCGGGATTTTCATCGCCGGTGACGACGTATCGTGGACCCCGGCGTGGGTCGAAGGCGCGGTGCAGACGTCGCTCAACGCCGTGTGGGGGATCATGAAGCATTTCGGCGGTTCGACACATAAAGAGAACCCGGGCCCGGGTGATGTGTTCAAAGACATCGGCCCTATCGCCCTGCCCGAGTAAGAGGAATCCCCGATGCGTGTAGCCCTTTACCAATGTCCACCGCTGCCCCTGGAACCCGCCGCCAACCTGCATCGCCTGCAGCAACTGGCGATGGAGGCCAAGGGTGCCGACCTGCTGGTGCTGCCGGAAATGTTTCTGACCGGCTACAACATCGGCAAGGAAGCGGTCAGCACCTTGGCCGAGGTCTACAACGGCGAATGGGCGCAACAGATCGGTCGAATCGCCAAAGCCGCCGGGCTGGCAATTGCTTACGGGTACCCCGAGCGCACGACCGATGGGCAGATCTACAACGCCGTGCAGTTGATCGACGCGCACGGCGAGCGCCTGTGCAACTACCGCAAGACCCATCTGTTCGGCGACCTGGATCGTTCGATGTTCAGCACCGGCGAAGATGCGTTTCCGGTGGTCGAGCTCAACGGCTGGAAGCTCGGTTTCCTGATCTGCTACGACCTGGAGTTTCCCGAGAACGCGCGGCGTCTGGCGCTGGCCGGCGCCGAGCTGATTGTGGTGCCGACGGCAAACATGATTCCGTTCGATTTCGTCGCTGACGTTACCGTGCGTTCCCGTGCCTTCGAAAACCAGTGTTACGTGGCGTACGCCAATTATTGCGGGCAGGAAGGCGAGATCCACTATTGCGGACAAAGCAGCATCGCCGCGCCGGACGGCAGCCGTATCGCCCAGGCCGGACTCGATGAAGCATTGATCGTCGGTGAGCTGGATCGACAGTTGATGGCCGATTCCCGCGCCGCCAATCGCTACCTCAACGACCGTCGTCCCGAGCTTTACCATGCGTTGAACAAGCGCTGACCCCACCCAATCCGCTAGCATTGGCACTTCACTGTTCTGGAAGTGCCCATGCCTGCGTCGACTCACCCCCGCCCCCACACTGAAACCCTGCCAAACGGCTTGCGCGTGACCCTGCGTCAGGTGCCCGGCTTGAAGCGCAGTGCCGCTGCGTTGCGGGTGGCTGCCGGTAGCCATGATGTGCCACTGGAGTGGCCGGGGCTGGCGCATTTTCTTGAGCATTTGCTGTTTCTCGGCACTGAGCGTTTTCCTGCGAGTCAGGCGCTGATGGCCTACGTGCAAAGTCACGGTGGCCAAGTGAATGCAAGCACCCGTGAACGCACCACCGACTTCTTCTTCGAACTGCCGACCTCAGCCTACAGCGCCGGGCTTGAGCGCCTGTCAGACATGCTCGCCCAGCCGCGTATGAATCCGCACGATCAGTTGCGCGAACGGGAAGTGCTGGACGCGGAATTCGTCGCGTGGTCGCAAGATCCGACGGCTCAGCAGGAACTGGCGCTGTACGAGGGATTGCCGGCCACACATCCGCTGCGCGGGTTTCATGCGGGAAATCGCGACAGCCTGAAAGTTGAGTTACCAGCGTTTCAACAGGCGCTGAAAGATTTCCACCGGCAGTTTTATCGCGCCGGACAAATGACGCTGAGCCTGGTCGGGCCGCAGAGCATCGAGGAATTGCGCGTACTGGCGCAGCAGTTCGCCGCCGTGCTGCCGGTTGGGGATAAGGTCGAGCAAGCAGCGCCGCTGCCATTGGCGGTAAAAAGTTATCAACAGGTCGGCGAGCGAAGCGGCAATCTGTTGTTCGCTTTCGAAGCGCTGCCCGACTCGTCCGCCGAAGCGCTGGCGTTTCTCTGCCATTGGCTGAACAGCGCCAAGCCCGGCGGGCTGCTCGCCCATTTGCAGCAACAACGCCTCGCGGACGGTTTGAAAGCCGTGCCGCTGTATCAGTTCGCCGGGCAAGCGCTGCTGCATCTGCAATTCACCACCCCAGCCGAATCCTTCAGCGCCATTCGTGAACAGTTTCTGGACTGGTTGAGCTTCTTTGCCGCGCAACAGGACTGGGCAGCGTTGCGCGAGGAATACACCAGGCTGTTTGAGCGTCAGCAGCAAATCAGCGGCGCCCTGCAACTGGCGCGGCTCGACAGTGAACAACGCGAAAACGGTCTGTCGGAAAACGGCGTGGTCGCGCTCAAACAGATCCTGCGCGAAATCGGTGTTGTGGATAACTTCAGCGACCATTGGCACCTGCCTGCCGCGAATCCTTTTCTAGGCTCCAACGAGCCGCTGGCCAACGCCGGCCTGATTCGCGGCCAGACCAGCGCCCATCGTGGCTTGCGGACTTTCGCTCAGGATCGCTCGCGCGGTCGGCGTGAGCGTTCGCCGATGCAATTCAGCCAGGCGTTGCCGGATCATAGCGACCACGGCGCGATTTACTTGCGTTGGCAAACGCAGGCGGCGGCCGGCACAGATCTGCAAGGCAAGCTGCGACGCAGTCTGTGGGAAACGCAGGAAGACGCGCGGCAGGCCGGCGTCGAATTGGCGTTCAGCGCCACCGGCACGCAGTGGCTGCTGAAACTGACGGGCTTGCAGGAGCCGATGCCCAGTGTCCTCGAACACGCGCTGAAATGTCTGACGCAAATTGACGCCGATTCAGCGAGCGCAGAGGCAGAAACACCGTTGATACCGATCCGCCAGTTGCTCAAGGCGTTGCCTGAATATTGTCTGTCATCGGCCGTCGAGTCGAACGACGTCAAACAGCTGTGGACAACTTCGCGCTGGGACGGACTGGCCCTTGGCCTCAACGCACAGACGCAATCGGCCATGGGCCTGGCCCTGAGCCGCATCCCCGGCACACCGGACAATCAATTGCCGGCAGCGACGGCGATCAACCCGCAACATCTGTGGAGCCACATCGACACCGCGTCCAGCGAGCATGCGTTGCTGCTGTTCTGCCCGAGCGCCAGCCGCGAGATCGCCGACGAAGCCGCCTGGCGCTTGCTCGCGCAACTGTGTCAAACCCCGTTTTATCAGCGCCTGCGGGTCGAATTGCAATTGGGCTACGCGGTATTCAGCGCCTTGCGACAGATGCATGGCCAGAGTGGATTGCTGTTCGGCGTGCAGTCGCCAGATACTGCGCCCGTTGAGCTGCTCGGCCATATCCAGCAGTTCCTCGAGGGCATTCCTGCGCTGATCGAAAACCTCGATGAAGAGGACTTCAACCAGCAACGCCAGTCACTAGCGGATCAGTTCGATGAGAGTCATCTGTCCGGCAAAGACGCCGCCGAGTTGCTGTGGCAGGCCAAGCTCGCTGGCCACTCGTCGGATTACCTGGCGCAACTGCACACGGCCATCGGCCAATTGGAACGCTCGGCACTGCTGGCGGCAGCGCAGCGGTTGCTCAACGCCAAGGGCGGCTGGCGCTGCCTGGCCAGCGAATCGTCACCCGGCGCGCCGTGGCAAGCGACAAAATGATCATTACCAAGGCTGCAAGGAGCTTTCTCAAAGATTCACGGGCAATACCGTTGAAATTTTGAGTAACATAGCAGCCTAACTATTTGGAACATCCCGGCGCGGCCATGGACTATAACTATGGACAGCGCTATCCCACCCACCTAATGAGGAGTCACCCTATGTCCTGGACAAAACCGGCTTACACCGACCTGCGTATCGGCTTCGAAGTCACCATGTACTTCGCCAGCCGCTGAGTTCTGCCTACGCAGACTTGCAGTGCAACGCCTCGGCTCGCCGGGGCGTTTTATTTTCAGCGTTGAAAGATGGGAGCGTTCATGTTCGTCCAGATTCTGGGTTCGGCCGCCGGTGGCGGATTTCCGCAGTGGAACTGCAACTGCGTCAATTGCGCTGGCTTTCGCGACGGCAGCCTGAACGCCAAGGCCCGCACCCAATCGTCCATCGCAATTTCCGATGATGGCGTGAACTGGGTGCTGTGCAACGCTTCGCCGGACATCCGCGCGCAACTGCAGAGCTTCGCCCCGATGCAACCGGGCCGTGCACTGCGCGACACCGGCATCAGCGCGATCATCCTGATGGACAGCCAGATCGACCACACCACCGGCCTGCTCAGCCTGCGCGAAGGCTGCCCGCATCAGGTCTGGTGCACGGACATGGTTCACGAAGATTTGAGCACCGGTTTCCCGCTGTTCAAGATGCTGACCCACTGGAACGGCGGACTGAACTGGAACCGCATCGAGCTCGACCAGAGCTTCACTGTCGCTGCCTGCCCGAACCTGCGCTTCACCCCGCTGCCGTTGCGCAGCGCCGCGCCACCGTATTCGCCGCACCGTTTCGACCCGCACCCGGGCGACAACATCGGCCTGATCGTCGAAGACATGAACACCGGCGGCAAACTGTTCTATGCACCGGGGCTGGGCAAGGTTGATGTGCCATTGCTGGAGATCATGGCCGGCAGTGATTGCCTGCTGGTGGACGGAACGCTGTGGGATGACGATGAAATGCAGCGCCGTGGCGTCGGCACCCGCACCGGTCGCGAGATGGGCCACCTGGCGCAGAACGGCCCCGACGGCATGCTCGAAGTGCTGGAGCAGTTGCCCGAGCAGCGCAAGGTGCTTATCCACATCAACAACACCAACCCGATTCTCGATGAAGATTCGCCGGAGCGCGCGGAGCTGGCGCGGCGTAATGTTGAAGTGGCGTTTGATGGCATGAGTATTGTGCTGTAAGCCGCAGATACCGATGCGCGGCCCTTCGCGAGCAGGCTCGCTCCCACATTTGGAATGCGATCAACCTGTGGGAGCGAGCCTGCTCGCGAAGAGGCCAGTGCAAACAGAAAAGATTTCTAGGGTTGTTCCCCGGAGAACCGCAATGACCGACACCCCGCTGTCCCCCGCCGAATTCGAAGCGGCCCTGCGCGCCAAAGGCGCCTACTACCACATCTACCACCCGTATCACGTGGCGATGTACGAAGGCCGTGCCACCCGCGAGCAGATTCAGGGCTGGGTCGCCAACCGCTTCTACTATCAGGTGAACATCCCCCTGAAAGACGCGGCGATCCTCGCCAATTGCCCGGATCGCGAGATTCGCCGGGAGTGGATTCAACGCCTGCTCGACCACGATGGCGCCCCCGGTGAAGACGGCGGCATTGAAGCCTGGCTGCGGCTCGGTCAGGCGGTCGGCCTCGACCCGGATCAACTGCGCTCCCAGGAACTGGTGCTGCCCGGCGTGCGTTTCGCCGTCGATGCCTACGTCAATTTCGCTCGCCGCGCCAGTTGGCAGGAAGCCGCCAGCAGCTCGCTGACCGAACTGTTCGCGCCGCAGATCCACCAGTCGCGTCTCGACAGCTGGCCGCAGCATTACCCGTGGATCGACCCGGCCGGTTACGAATATTTCCGCACTCGCCTGGGTCAGGCGCGGCGCGATGTCGAGCATGGTCTGGCGATCACGCTCGAGCACTACAAGACCCGCGAGGGTCAGGAGCGCATGCTGGAAATTCTCCAGTTCAAACTGGACATTCTTTGGAGCATGCTCGATGCCATGAGCATGGCTTACGAACTGAACCGCCCGCCGTATCACAGCGTCACCGAGCAGCGGGTCTGGCACAAAGGAATCACCCTATGAGTTTTGAACGCAGCAAGATCCCGACCTGGCGTCCCGGCTACCGTTTCCAGTACGAACCGGCGCAAAAAGGTCACGTGCTGCTTTACCCCGAAGGCATGATCAAGCTCAACGACAGCGCCGCGCTGATCGGCGGTTTGATCGACGGTGAACGCGATGTCGCGACGATCATCGCCAAACTCGACGAGCAGTTTCCCGGCGTGCCCGAACTCGGTGAAGACATCGAGCAATTCATGGAGGTTGCCCGTGCGCAGCACTGGATCGAACTTGCCTGAAGCATCGGTGCAAGTACCGCCAAAATCTGAAGTCGGCCTGCCGCTGTGGTTGCTCGCCGAGCTGACCTACCGTTGCCCGCTGCAATGCCCGTACTGCTCCAATCCGCTGGATTTCGCCGAGCAGGGCAAAGAGCTGAGCACCGAGCAGTGGATCAAGGTCTTCCGCGAAGCTCGGGAGATGGGCGCGGCGCAACTGGGCTTTTCCGGTGGTGAGCCGCTGGTGCGCCAGGACCTCGCCGAACTGATCCGTGAAGCGCGGCAGCTGGGGTTCTACACCAACCTGATCACCTCAGGCATCGGTCTGACCGAGCAGAAGATCAGCGACTTCAAGAAGGCCGGCCTCGATCACATCCAGATCAGTTTCCAGGCCAGCGACGAGCAAGTGAACAACCTGCTCGCCGGCTCGAAAAAAGCCTTCGCGCAGAAACTGGAAATGGCTCGCGCGGTGAAGGCCCACGGCTATCCGATGGTGCTGAACTTCGTCACCCACCGACACAACATCGACAAGATCGACCGCATCATCGAGCTATGTATCGCGCTCGAAGCCGACTTCGTCGAACTCGCCACCTGCCAGTTCTACGGCTGGGCCCAGCTCAACCGTGTCGGCCTGTTGCCGACCAAAGAGCAACTGGTGCGCGCCGAACGCATCACCAACGAATACCGCGTCAAACTGGAAGCCGAAGGGCATCCGTGCAAGCTGATTTTCGTCACCCCGGACTACTACGAAGAACGCCCGAAAGCCTGCATGAACGGCTGGGGCAGTATTTTTCTGACGGTGACTCCGGACGGTACTGCCCTGCCCTGTCATGGTGCCCGACAGCTGCCGGTACAATTTCCCAATGTGCGCGACCACAGCATGCAGCACATCTGGTACGACTCGTTCGGCTTCAACCGCTTTCGCGGTTACGACTGGATGCCCGAGCCATGCCGCTCCTGCGACGAGAAGGAACAGGATTTCGGCGGCTGCCGCTGTCAGGCGTTCATGCTCACGGGGGACGCGAGCAATGCCGACCCGGTGTGCAGCAAGTCCGACCATCACGGCGTGATTCTCAAGGCCCGCGAAGAAGCCGAGACCGCCACTCAGACCATCGAACAACTGGCCTTCCGTAATGAACGAAACTCACGCCTCATCGCCAAGGGCTGAGCCTTTCAGCGCCGCCCAGGCTGTCGCCGCCGGAATGGATTTCGCCGAACTGCAACTCGGTGCCCACGGTTTGTTCTGGAATGAATATCGCCCCGAAGATGCTGCGTGCCGGATCTGGCACTGGCGAGACGGCGCGGCGAAATGTCTGACGCCGGATGGCTTCAGCGTGCGCAGCCGGGTGTACGAATATGGCGGTGGCGCGTTTTGTCTGACGCCAAGTGGAGTGGTTTTCGTCAATGAGGCGGATCAGCAGTTGTATCGGCAGGCGTTGGATGGCGCGCCCGAGGTGCTGACTTCTGGCGAGTGTCGTTATGGCGATCTGCATTGTGCTTTCGGCCAGGTGCTGGCGGTTGAGGAACTGCGCGACCAGCATCGGCTGGTAGCGATTGATCTGGCCGACGGCACCCGGCATTTGCTGGCTGAAGGTGCGGATTTTTATGCAGCACCGGTGATCAGCCCGGACGGTTCGCGATTGGCCTGGATCGAGTGGAGTCGGCCGCATCAGCCTTGGACATCCACGCGATTGATGGTGGCCGAGCGTCTGGCTGAGGGTGGCTTTGGCGCACCGCGTTGCGTGGCGGGGGCTGACCTTGAAGAGTCGATCCAGCAACCGCGGTTCGACGCGAAAGGACGCTTGTTGTGCCTGACTGATCGCGGCGGTTTCTGGCAGCCGTGGCGCGCAACGTCCGACGGCTTGCATCGACTGCCCTGTGCCGAGGCCGATCATGCGCCCGCCCCGTGGCAAATGGGTGGCAGCACCTGGTTGCCGGTGGGCGATTCGTTTCTGGCGAGCTGGAGCGAAGGCGGTTTTGGTCGCCTGGCGCTCGACGGCGAAGACTTCACCGGCGACTACAGCCGCTTCCGCCATCTGGCGCTGGATCAGCAATTTATCTATTGCATCGCCGCTTCGCCGATCAGCCCTTCTGCGGTGATCGCCATTGATCGCGCTACCCGCGAAGTGAATGTGCTGGCTGGCGGTGTGGCGCCTTTGCCGGCGGAGTGCATCAGCCGTCCGCAGACCTTGCGCTACCCGAGCGGCAGCGGTGAGGCTCACGGATTTTTCTATCCGGCGATGAACGACGAAGCCCAGCCGCCGCTGGTGGTATTCATCCACGGCGGTCCGACCTCAGCCTGCTACCCGATGCTCGACCCGCGCATTCAGTACTGGACGCAGCGTGGTTTCGCCGTCGCCGACCTCAACTATCGCGGCAGCAGCGGTTACGGTCGCGAATATCGTCAGGCGTTGCATCTGAGTTGGGGTGAGGTGGATGTCGAGGACGCCTGCGCAGTGGTGGCATATCTGGCCGAGCAAGGTCTGATCGACGGCGAGCGCGCGTTTATCCGCGGCGGCAGCGCCGGGGGTTACACCACGTTATGCGCGTTGGCGTTTCAGCAGGTGTTCCGCGCGGGCGCCAGCCTCTATGGCGTCAGCGACCCGGTGGCATTGGCCCGGGCAACCCACAAGTTTGAAGGTGATTATCTGGACTGGCTGATCGGTGATCCTGAGCAGGACGCCGAGCGCTACGCCGCCCGCACGCCGCTACTGCATGCGAGCAACATCCGTGTGCCGGTGATTTTCTTTCAGGGTGAGCTGGATGCGGTGGTGGTGCCGCAACAGACCCGCGACATGGTCGCGGCGCTGGAGCAAAACGGCATCTCGGTCGAGGCGCATTACTACGCCGACGAACGCCATGGTTTCCGTCGCGCCGCCAATCAGGCGCATGCGCTGGAGCAGGAGTGGCGGTTTTATCGGCGGGTGATGGGGTTGGCGGACTGATCACCGCCCCAATTCAAAATAGCGTCGTCCCATTCGCAAGCAGGCTCGCTCCCACATTGGATCTGTGTTGTGCACAAAATCCCCTGTGGGAGCGAGCCTGCTCGCGAAAGCTATCTATCAGGTGCCGCTGAACTCAGCGCTTGGCGATGATGTACACCGCATGCACGATCCCGGGAATGTAGCCGCACAGCGTCAGCAGAATGTTCAGCCAAAACGCCCCGCCGAACCCGACCTGCAGAAACACACCCAGTGGCGGCAACAGAATAGCGATGATGATACGAATGAAGTCCATGGGTCAGCTCCTGAATGGGGGTTGGCTCACATGAGCCATACAAGCTAATCGACCTGCGCCGTTCGTCAGGGTTCAGTGCAAACGCCATTTGATCGCCACCATCGGGCACAAAAAAACGCCCCACGCCAAAAGAATCAGGCGTGGGGCGTGCGTTATACCGCGAGACGGTTCTTCAAATTGGGCAGCAAACTTCAGCTCAGACGGCAATCCCTTTGCGGCATTGCAGTTGCGCGGTACGTACTCGCGAGAAGGCGCGTGCCAGGCGCAGGAGCATTTCGTCGATGTTGGCCTTGCTGACGGTGAGTGCCGGGGTGAAACGCAGGCAGTTGGCTTGCGGCGCGTTGAGCAGCAGGCCTTCGTGCAAGGCGGCTTTGACTACGGCATCGGCGGAATCCTCTGACAGGCTCAGTCCCCAGAACAGGCCTTGACCACGCAGTTCGCCATGCCCGTAGCGGTGTGCCAATCGAGCTAGACCTTCGCGCAGGTGCTGGCCGAGGTCTTTGACCTGTTCAAGAAATGCCCGGTCCTGCACGCTATCAAGCACCACCAGGCCGGCCGCGGTCATCAGCGCGTTGCCGTGATGAGTGCCGCCCAGTTCACCGGCGTCAAAACAGCAGGCCTTGCCACGGGCCAATAACGCCGCCAGAGGAACACCGCCGCCGAGGCCTTTGCCGAGCACAACGATATCGGCGCGCACGCCGTAGGACTGTTCCGCGAGCAAAGTGCCGCAGCGACCGATACCGGTCTGCACTTCGTCGAGGATCAGCAAAATGCCCAGCTCGCGGCACAGGCGCTCGACGCCTTTGAGGTAATGCTCAGTTGCCGGAATCACCCCGGCATCGCTCTGAATCGGTTCGAGCATGATCGCCACGGTTTGCGCATCGACGGCGGCATGTAACGCAGGCAAGTCATTGAACGGCACCAGATCGAAACCCGGCAGCAACGGTGCGAAGCGGTTGTGCAGGTTGCAACTGTCCGACGCGGAAATCGTTGCCAGGCTGCGGCCATGGCAACCCTGCTTCGCGACGATGATCCGCGAGGCGCCGCCGCGATTCAGTTGCCCCCATTTGCGCGCCAGTTTGATCGCCGCTTCACAGGCCTCGCTGCCGCTATTGAGCAGGTAAGCCTGATCGCTGGAAGTGCTGGCGCACAGGCGCTCGGCAAGGCTGAGCATGCCGCGGTTGTGCAGATTGAAACCGGGATTGATCAGCGCTTGGGCCTGACTGGCGATGGCTTTGACCAGCGCCGAAGGGCTGTGGCCGAGGCTGTTGGCGCCGCCGGCCTGGGAGAAGTCGAGATAAGCGCGGTCGTTGCTGTCCCACAACCAGGATCCCTGGCCACGCACGAAGACCTGCGCCGGTCGCTCGACGCTGGGCATCAGTCGCTCGGCATTCAGGCTATCGCCTGCCTGGGGTGGACCGGCCTCGAAAGCGAGGTCATCGAGACTCGGCGCCTGACGCCGCAGACTGAACAGATTCATTGCAAAAAACCTCGCTTGAGGTTTTTTGAACCGCCTATGCAAACATTGTCGAAGCAAACGCTATTCATCGCGCTCTCTGGCCCTGTAAGCCTTGTGATTACGGTTAGACTAGGCTCACTGACGGCTTCGGGCCATTTCGATTTACCAGCATTTTCGATAAGCATTACTTATGGATTTCAAACAACTGCGTTATTTCGTCGCGGTCTACGAAGAGGGTCATGTCGGCCGGGCCGCCGAACGCCTGTCGATTTCGCAACCGGCGCTGTCGCAGCAGATTCGTCAGCTCGAACAGAACCTCGACGTCACGCTGTTCGAACGCAGCAGCAAACGCCTGTTGCCGACCCTTGCCGCGCACACGCTGTACAACCACGCCGTGCCGCTGCTCGACGGTTTGCAGCGGGCGCGGGAAGCGCTGGGCAACTTCAAGGGGCAGGCCCTGCGCACGCTGGCGATCGGCGTACTGCAAACCGTGCACACCAGCCTTGTGCCGCAAATGCTCGAACGGGTGCGCAAGGCGCAGCCGCATCTTGTGGTGCAGATCTATGAACTGACGGGGCTGGAGATCGAGCGCCGTTTGCTCAACGGCTCACTGGACATCGGCATCAGCTACCTGCCGCCGCGCCAACCGGGGCTGCATGGCGTGATGCTGTACGAGGACGAACTGACGCTGGTCATCCCGGCGGATCACCCGCTACGTGAATTCAAGAAGGTCTCAATGCGGCAGGCTGCGGAATTGCCGATGTTGCTGCTGGGCGAAGAGTTTCAGATCCGGCAGATCTGGCAGGCTCAGTTGACCAGCCTGGGCAGGCGCCCGCAAGTACAGGCCGAGCTGAACAATATGCTGGGGATTCTCGACAGTCTGCCGCACACCAGACTGGCGACGGTGCTGCCCGGGCGTTCACAGAAGGAATACGACGATGAGGATCTGTTGTGGAAGCCGTTGAGCGAACCACGGGTGCCGCTGAAGGTTGGGCTGGTGTGCCGCGATGTGCAACGCCAGCAGGCGTCTTTGGCGTTACTGCGCACATTGCTGGAAGAAGTGATTCAGCGTGAAGACAAACCGTTGAAAGCCGCACCGCCACTGGATCCGCTGACCTGATACTTTTCTGCAGGCAAAAGAAAACCCCGCCGAAGCGGGGCTTTGCAGACTGTTTCCCTGACATCCATTTCACTCCGCCACCCTGGCAGAATCCTACGTGTCCGTGTTGTTGCTTTGCGCTTCCTGCGCGACGTCCATGAGTTGTAGATTAGCTGTGGATCCAATCTACGCCTATGGGAGAACAGCAGCACGTCATGTAAGAGAATGCTTACATGACGTTACATCATCAAAACTGCTCAGCATTCAGCAGGAACAGCGATTCGCTACCCGCCTTCACCGACGCGCTCAACGAGTGGATACGCGGCAGCAGACGGGCGAAATAGAACCGTGCGGTGCCCAGCTTGCTGGCGTAGAAATCGTCCTGCGCTTCTTTGCCCAGCGCGGCTTTCGCCATCAGTGCCCACATGTAGGCATAAGCGGTGTAGCCGAACGCTTGCAGATATTCGACCGAGGCTGCGCCGATTTCGTTCGGATTGGTTTTCGCCCGATCCAGCAGCCACGCCGTCAGCTCGTCGAGGGTGCTGACGGCATCGTTCAGCGGCTTGGTGAATTCACCGATGTCAGCGCTGGCGGTCGCGGTGAAGTGGCGGATCTCGTCAGCGAACAGCTTGTAGAACGCGCCACCGCTGCCGACGATCTTGCGCCCGACCAGGTCCAGCGCCTGAATGCCGTTGGTACCTTCGTAGATCTGTGTGATGCGCACGTCACGCACCAGTTGCTCCTGACCCCACTCGCGGATGTAGCCGTGGCCGCCGAAAATCTGCTGACCGTGGACGGTGGTTTCCAGACCCAGGTCGGTGAGGAATGCCTTGGCCACCGGAGTCAGCAGTGCGACCAGGTCTTCTGCGCGCTTGCGGGTGGTCGCGTCTTCACTGAACTTGGCGGTGTCGAGTTGCATCGCCACGTAGGTGGAGAAGGCGCGACCGCCCTCGTTCGAGGCTTTCATGGTCAGCAGCATGCGACGCACGTCCGGGTGGACGATGATAGGGTCGGCAACCTTGTCCTTGTTTTGCGCGCCGGTCGGCGAACGGCTCTGCAGACGATCACGAGCGTATTCGACGGCGTTCTGATAGGAACGCTCACCGCTGGCCAGACCTTGAATACCGACGCCCAGACGCTCGTAGTTCATCATGGTGAACATCGCCGCCAGGCCCTTGTTCGGCTCGCCGACCAGATAGCCCACAGCTTCATCGAAGTTCATCACGCAGGTCGCGGACGCCTGGATGCCCATCTTGTGTTCGATCGAACCGCAGTTCGCCGGGTTGCGCGCGCCCAGGCTGCCATCGGCATTGACCATGAACTTCGGCACCAGGAACAGCGAGATGCCTTTCGGGCCAGCAGGTGCGTCCGGCAGTTTCGCCAGCACCAGGTGGATGATGTTCTCGGTCAGGTCGTGCTCACCGCCGGTGATGAAGATCTTGGTGCCGCTGACCTTGTAGGAACCGTCGGCCTGCGGTTCGGCCTTGGTGCGGATGATGCCCAGGTCGGTGCCGGCGTGCGGCTCGGTCAGGCACATGGAACCGGCCCAGATGCCGGCGTACATGTTCGGCAGGTAGGCGGCCTTCAGCTCTTCGCTGGCGTGGGCGTTGATCGACAGGCAGGCGCCGGCGGTCAGCATCGGGTACAGGCCGAACGACAGACTGGCGGAGTTGACCATCTCTTCGACCTGCGCCGAGACAGCCTTGGGCATGCCCATGCCGCCGTAGGCCGGATCGCCACCGACACCGACCCAGCCGCCTTCAGCGTAAGTCTGATAGGCCTGTGGGAAACCGGCCGGGGTGCTGACGGCACCGTCCTTCCAGTGGCAGCCTTCTTCGTCGGCCGCACGGCTCAGTGGCGCGATGCTTTTGCTGGTGACCTTGCCGGCTTCTTCGAGAATGGCTTCTACGGTTTCTGCATCGACAGTCTCGGCCAAGGCCGGCAGTTCGGCCCAGAGTTTGGCGACTTCGAATACTTCATTGAGGACGAAGCGCATATCGCGCAGCGGCGCTTTGTAGTCAGCCATGGCAAACCTCGCAAGATCTAAACAGGTGATTCGTGGAAGGGTGTTTTCGTTGAGGCCGAGTGTACCTCAACAACTTTTGCGACACATAGGGTCAACCAGTGACTGATTTGTTATTTTTGGTCACCAGCATTCAGAGATAAAACAAAGCCCGCAATCAGCGGGCTTTTGAGTGATGACGTGTGGCTTGAGTCAGCCTGCGGCGCTGTCCATTCGCACCGCGCCGCGACGATTCTGTCCGAACGCCATGACGCAGTTACGCCCGGCGCCCTTGGCGCTGTATAACGCCTGGTCGGCGGACTTGAGGACTTCTTCCGGCGTCCGTTGCTCGACACGCTCGGCGACACCGATACTGACCGTGACCGACACACTGGAAGCACCGCTGCCGCTACGACGCTGACGACCTTGCTGATCGTCCTGCGGACGGCTCTCCTGATTGCGCAACTGGATGTTGTAGGAGGCAATCGACTCGCGAATCACCTCCAGGTGCGGCATGCACTCCTCGAGGGTTTTGCCCGCAAACACCAAGGCGAACTCCTCACCACCATAGCGATATGCCCTACCGCCACCGCTGATTTTCGACAGCTTGCTGGCGACCAGCCGTAGCACTTGGTCACCGACATCGTGACCGTGGGTGTCGTTGAATTTCTTGAAGTGATCGACGTCGCTCATCGCCAGCACATAGTTGCGGCCCAGACGCTGCATTCGCTCATTGAGCGCGCGCCGCCCCGGCAGACCGGTGAGTTCATCGCGGAAGGCCATTTGATAGGCCTCATGCGCCACGGCAGCGGCAATCATCAGCATCACCTGACTGCACATGATGTTCAGGGTGAACGGCAGGATGAAAGTTTTCGGCAGCATCCAGAACACCCCGAGCAACCCGACCAGCTGTGCCGCGTGCAGCGGGCGCGGATTGCGCCAGTATTGCCAGGCCAGCAACAGGAATGCCGAGAGGAATACCGGATAGGACATCTGGATCAGGCTCATCCAGGCGCCATGCAGCGCCGGCCAGCGGATTTCCGAGAGCCACATCAGCAGCGCCTGGGGATAACTCTGCTCAAGGCCGAGGGCGACGCTGCCGAAGGCCAACAACACGGCGAACCGCGCGACCATGTCCTGGAACAAATGGGTACGTTCCTGCCACGCGGCGAACAGCCCGAACAGCAACGGCAACAGCAGACAGACCAGGTGAAACACCACGGCGGCGTCTTCGCGCACCTTGCCATTGTCGCGGTAATAGTCGGTCTGGGTGTCGAGCAAAAAGTAGGCGATGTACACCGTGAGCATCAGAAACAGCTCGCGCTGACGTCGGTAAACCGCACAGTAAGCGCCGCCCAAGAGCAGCACCAGGGTTGGCAGCACGTTGAACAGCGAAGTGAAGAAAACGCTGAGGTCTTTGACGTACGCAGCCGCCAACCCCGCGAGCAACAACAGCAGTGAAGGTAGGAAATGGCTGAAACGTACAGCGGAAGAACGCGGCAAGGGTAAAGCTCCGACCCGTCATATCAAAGAGATGGCATTGTGCCTGCAATGTGGCCAGTTAAGCACACACAATGTGATCCAGATCACACGCAGTCTCTTTAACGGCAGAAAACCCGGGTTTCTGAGCGATTCAGCAACAAAAAAACCGCTGCCCCCCGAGGGAGCAACGGTTTTCGTCAGACCGCGTTGAGGCTTAGTAGCCCAGTGCGAAGTCTTCTTCTTTCATGTCCATCAGGTTGTTGGCGCCCGACAGCATGGTGGCCACATGGGTACGGGTACGTGGCAGGATGCGCTGGAAGTAGAAGCGCGCGGTTTGCAGCTTGGCGTTGTAGAACGCCGCATCGCCGGTGCCTTCTGCCAGCTTCTCGGCTGCCAGACGTGCCATGTCGGCCCAGAAGTAGGCCAGGCAGGCGTAACCGGAGTACATCAGGTAATCCACGGAGGCCGCGCCAACTTCTTCGCGATCTTTCATGGCCGCCATACCGACCTTCATGGTCAACTCGCCCCACTCTTTGTTCAGTGCAGCCAGCGGAGCAACGAACTCTTTGACGGCTTCGTTGCCTTCGTTGTTCTGGCAGAACTTGTGGACGATCTTGGTGAAGCCTTTCAGAGCCTCGCCTTGCGTCATCAGCACTTTACGGCCCAGCAGATCGAGTGCCTGGATGCCGGTGGTGCCTTCGTACAGCATCGAAATGCGGCTGTCGCGAACGTTCTGCTCCATGCCCCATTCGGCGATGAAGCCATGGCCGCCGTAGATCTGCACGCCGTGGTTGGCGGCTTCGAAACCGACTTCGGTCATGAACGCCTTGGCGATTGGCGTCATGAACGCCAGCAGTGCGTCGGCCTTCTTCTTCTCTTCTTCGTCGACGCCGTATTTGACGATGTCGACCTGTTTGGCGGTGAAGTACACCATCGCGCGGTTGCCTTCGGCGAATGCCTTCATGGTCAGCAGCATGCGACGTACGTCAGGGTGCACGATGATCGGGTCAGCGGCCTTGTCCGGCGCTTTCGGACCAGTCAGGGAGCGCATTTGCAGACGATCACGAGCGTATTTCAGGCCACCCTGGAAGCCGATCTCGGCATGGGCCAGACCTTGCAGCGCGGTACCCAGACGTGCGGTGTTCATGAAGGTGAACATGCAGTTCAGGCCTTTGTTCGCCGGGCCGATCAGGAAACCGGTGGCACCGTCGAAGTTCATCACGCAAGTGGCGTTGCCGTGGATGCCCATCTTGTGTTCCAGCGAACCGCAGCTCACTGCGTTGCGCGCACCGATGGTGCCATCGGCGTTCGGCAGGAACTTTGGAACGATGAACAGGGAAATGCCTTTGGTGCCAGCCGGAGCGTCCGGCAGGCGGGCCAGTACGATGTGGACGATGTTGTCGGCCATGTCGTGTTCACCGGCCGAGATGAAAATCTTGGTCCCGGAAACCTTGTAGGAGCCATCAGCCTGAGGTTCGGCCTTGGTGCGCAGCATGCCCAGGTCGGTGCCGCAGTGCGGTTCGGTCAGGCACATGGTGCCGGTCCATTCGCCGGAAACCAGTTTGGTCAAATAGGCTTCTTGCTGCTCAGGGGTACCGTGCTCGGAGATGGTGTTCATCGCGCCGTGGGACAGGCCTGGGTACATGCCCCACGACCAGTTGGCTTCACCGACCATTTCGCTCACAGCCAGACCCAACGACTCCGGCAGACCTTGACCGCCGTGCTCGACGTCGTGCGCCAGACTTGGCCAGCCGCCTTCGACGAATTGCTTGTAGGCCTCTTTAAAGCCAGTCGGGGTTTTCACACCGGACTCGCTCCAGGTGCAGCCTTCGAGGTCGCCCACGCGGTTCAGCGGTGCCAGTACCTGCTCACAAAACTTGGCGCCTTCTTCAAGAATGGCGTCAACCATGTCCGGCGTTGCTTCGGAGCAAGCTGGAAGGCTCTGATAGTGCGCTTCGTAACCGAGCAGTTCGTCACGAACGAAGCGAATATCACGCAAGGGGGCCTTGTAGTCAGGCATAGCGATAAACCTCTGCTGATGTAACCGGGAATGAACGACCGCGTTGATTTGTTGTGACGGTCAAACAGTTGTTTGAAACATACGTTTACGCCGAAATCTTGTCAAGCATCGATCTTTTGCCGTTCGTCATGACTTTTTTTCAAATGCCGGACACGGCAAACCGCCATGGACTGCAAAGCGCCACGGGCATTGAAAAAAGATTAGTTGAGGGAGAGGGACTTACAACGAAAAACGCCGCGACAAGGCGCGGCGTTCAACAGGCAGGAGGCGCGAAAAGTCAGGCAAATGTATCGATGATCGTCCCGAGCATTTCATCGGAAGCCTTGGCGACCTTGGTGCCCAGCTCTACCTGAAACTTGCCCTGGGCCATTTCGGCCATGGCGCTGCCCGGATCCATTTGCTGACTGCGGTCGATACCGCGCAGACGATCCACCTGCGCCTCGGAAGACTGGCTGGTGACCGACCGCTCGATGGTGTTGTTGGCGATCTGGCTGGCCGCCTGATCGACACGGTTCTGACCGGTCTGAATCGTGCTCAAACCCGCATAAAAAGCTGTGTTACCGGAGATTTCCATGGGAGCTCTCATCCTTGGGAAGGATCAATGGTTGCCATTGAAGCAGAGGCGCCAGAAAAACACCCGTCAAAAATAATGATGGCACAGTGCCTTGTCATAGCCAAAAACATTAATCCAGCAGATCGAGTTGCAGATGATCAGCCACCGCCTCGGCGCTAAGCGACTTCAGTTTCGGTACCCGCCCCAGACACGGCGCGGGAATCCGCTCGGCCAGCGTCGCCAGATTCTCTTCCAGACGCGAGGTTTTCGGATCGATGATATTGGCCACCCAACCGGCCAGCTGCAGGCCATCGCGGGCAATCGCCTCGGCCGTCAGCAAGGCATGACTGATGCAGCCCAGGCGCACACCCACCACCAGAATCACCGGCAGCTTCAACGCGATGGCCAGATCCGACAGATTGTCCTGATCGGCCAACGGCACCCGCCAGCCACCCGCCCCTTCGATCAAGGTGAAATCGGCATTCAGCGCCAGAATTTCGCGCATCGGCGCCAGCAACGATTGCACGGTCAGCGCGACGCCGGCCTCACGCGCTGCCAGATGCGGCGCGATGGCCGGCTCGAATGCCACCGGATTGACCTGTTGATAAGTCAGCGGCACCGAACACTCGGCGAGCAACGCCAGCGCATCGGCATTGCGCAAACCCTTGGGCGTTACCTCGCAACCCGAAGCCACCGGTTTCCCCGCCGCTGTACTCAGCCCTGCCGAGCGCGCAGCATACAGCAACCCGGCAGCCACGGTGGTCTTGCCGACATCGGTGTCAGTCCCGGTGATGAAATAGGCTGCGCTCATAAGGGTTTCTCCAACACGGCGTAGACCACCTGGTAAGTCGCCGGCAATCCCTGTGCCTGACGGAACTGCTCGTAAGCCTCGACCAGACCGAGAATCCGCGCGCGTCCGGTCAAGCCACCCGGCCGACCGGGGTTCAGATTGTGCGCGCCGAGTGCCTTGAGTTCGTGAGTCAGGCTGCGCACATCCGGGTAGTGCAACACATGCGCCTGATTCTGCAGACTCACCGTACGCAAGCCACTTTCGGCACACAACTGCTCATACCGGGCGAATTCGCGGAAGCGGTTGACGTGCACCAGACCATCGACCTGCCGCCAACTGTCGCGCAACTCGTACAAGGTCCCTACACAAAGACTAGCAAACGCGAAAATCCCGCCCGGCTTGAGCACACGAAAGGCTTCGCTGAGCACCGATTCGAAGTCCGCGCACCACTGCACCGCGAGGCTGGAAAAAATCAGCTCACACATCGAATCCTGCAACGGCAGACGCTCCGCATCACCCGCGATGAAGTGCTGCGCGCCGCCCAATGGTCGTGCGTGATTGAGCATGCCCTCGGCGATATCCAGCGCCAGCCCCTGACCTTCGACATATCGCTCGGCCAATGCGCGAGTGAAATAGCCGGTGCCGCAGCCCAGATCCAGCCAGGTTGACGGCAGAAAACTTGCCGGCAAACGCTGCAGCAACTGTGAACCGACGTCGCGCTGCAACTCGGCAACGCTGTCGTAGCTGGCCGCCGCACGGGAGAAAGAGGCCGCGACCTGGCGCTTGTCGGGCAAGCCGCCGGGCAGCGCAACAAGAGACAAATCAGTCATCACCGCACTCGTGTAGAAAAGCCTGGATCGCACCCGCCACGCCATGGGGGTCTTCCAGAAGAAACGCATGACTGGCCTGTTCGATCAGACCAATTTCGATATCCGGCAACAGCGCAAACAACGCCCCCGCCGCTTCTGCCGGCACCAGGCCGTCCTGACCGGCGAACAAGTGCAACTGCGGGCCGCGAAACGCCTGTAACGCTTCCTGGGTATCCAGCTGTGCGAGCAATTCCAGCCCGGCCATCAAGATCTCAGCCGCCGCATTCGGCGCACCGCCGAGCATCAGCCGCGACATGCCGCGCGGGTCTTGCGCGCCCTGAGCACACAACAACGAGAACCGTTTTAGGGTCATCCGCGGGTCGGTCTGGCAACTGGCGAGAAACGCATCGAACGTCTCGCCCGGCATCGCACTCGGCCACTGCTCATGAGCCACGAAGGACGGATTGCTCGCCAGCGTCAACAGACCGCAACAACGCTCGCCGCGCCGTGCAGCCAATTCAGAGGCAAGCATGCCGCCCAGCGACCAACCGCCCAGCCACACGTCCTGAGGAATACGTTCATCGAGTTCGTCGAGCCAGTCCTGCAGGTCGCTGGAATCCAGCTCCGGCAACGGCTCGATCTCGACATGCAGATGCTCGTCGAGTCCCTGTAACGCTGCGGTCAAAGGCTCCAGCGGCGAAATACCAAGGCCCCAGCCCGGCAGCAGAATCAGACGATCACGCATGGCTTGGCTCCGGCGGCAGTTGGGCAAAGCAATCGGCCAGTCCTTCTAACAATAGCTGCACCTGCGCTTCGCTGTGAGCGGCGGTCAGGGTCACGCGCAGGCGTGCACTTCCTGCCGGGACGGTAGGCGGACGGATTGCCGTGACCATCAAACCGCGTTCGCGCAGCATCTGCGACAGGCGCACGGCTCGACCGGCGTCGCCGATCAGGATCGGCTGGATCGGGGTGAAGCTGTCCATCAGCTGCAGACCGATCTGCTCGGCCCCTCGACGAAATTGGCGGATCAGCAGGTTAAGGTGCTCACGTCGCCAATGCTCGCTGCGCAGTAATTCCAGACTTTTCAGCGTCGCACAGGCCAACGCCGGTGGCTGGCTGGTGGTGTAGATGTAGGGCCGGGCGAACTGGATCAGGCTTTCGATCAGCTCTTCGCTGCCGGCGACGAAAGCACCGGCGGTGCCGAACGCCTTGCCGAGGGTGCCAACCAGCACCGGCACATCGTCCTGACTCAAGCCGAAATGCTCGACGATCCCGCCGCCATTGGCACCGAGCGGGCCGAAGCCATGAGCATCATCAACCATCAGCCACGCGCCTTTGGCCTTGGCCTCACGCGCCAGCGCCGGCAGATCGGCAAGATCGCCGTCCATGCTGAACACGCCGTCGGTGACCACCAGCGTGTTGCCGGTGGCTTTCTCCAGGCGCTTGGCCAGGCTGTCGGCGTCGTTGTGCAGATAACGATTGAAACGCGCGCCGGACAACAGACCGGCATCCAGCAACGAGGCGTGATTGAGGCGGTCTTCCAACACCGTATCGCCCTGCCCCACCAATGCCGTGACCGCACCGAGGTTGGCCATGTAGCCAGTGGTGAACAGCAAAGCACGTGGCCGGCCAGTGAGATCGGCGAGGGCTTCTTCCAGGGCGTGATGCGGGCCGCTGTGGCCGATCACCAGATGCGACGCTCCGCCACCGACGCCCCAGCGCTCGGCACCGGCGCGCCAGGCTTCGATCACCTGCGGGTGATTGGCCAGTCCGAGGTAGTCGTTGTTACAGAACGCCAGCAACGGCTGGCCGTCGACCACCACTTCAGGCCCTTGCGGGGACTCGAGCAACGGACGCTGGCGGTAGAGATTTTCGGCACGGCGGGCAGCAAGGCGTGCGGCGAGATCGAAAGACATGCAGGCCTCGACTTTCAAGTGACACAGATTCCCTGTGGGAGCGGGCTTGCTCGCGAAGGCGGTGTATCAGTCGACATTATTGGTGAATGTCAGACCGCTATCGCGAGCAGGCTCACTCCTACAGGGTTTTGCGTTTCGAGCGAAGATCAGAGCGCAGCGTTATAGAACTGCTCGCTGCTCTTCTGCTCCACCAGCGCCTGCTCGATCGCGGCCTGATGCACTTCATCGGCATGCTCTTCGCGCGCTTCCGGTTGAATGCCCAGACGCGCGAACAGTTGCATGTCCTTGTCGGCCTGCGGGTTGGCAGTGGTCAGCAGTTTGTCGCCGTAGAAAATCGAGTTGGCACCGGCGAAGAACGCCAACGCCTGCATCTGCTCGTTCATCGCTTCGCGGCCGGCGGACAGGCGCACATGGGATTGCGGCATGAGGATGCGCGCCACGGCGAGCATGCGGATGAAGTCGAACGGATCGACGTCATCGGCGTTTTCCAGCGGCGTGCCGGCGACCTTCACCAGCATGTTGATCGGCACCGACTCCGGATGCTCCGGCAGGTTGGCCAACTGGATCAGCAGGTTGGCGCGGTCGTCCAGCGACTCGCCCATGCCGAGAATGCCGCCGGAGCAGATCTTCATCCCCGACTCACGCACATAAGCCAGGGTTTGCAGGCGCTCGCTGTAAGTACGGGTGGTGATGATGCTGCCGTAGAACTCCGGCGAGGTGTCGAGGTTGTGGTTGTAGTAATCGAGACCAGCCTTGGCCAGCGCCTCGGTCTGTTCCTGATCGAGACGACCGAGAGTCATGCAGGTTTCCAGACCCATGGCTTTCACGCCTTCAACCATCTTCAGCACATACGGCATGTCTTTGGCCGACGGGTGCTTCCACGCCGCGCCCATGCAGAAACGGGTCGAGCCGATGGCTTTGGCGCGGGCAGCCTCTTCGAGGACTTTCTGCACTTCCATCAGCTTTTCTTTTTCCAGGCCGGTGTTGTAGTGACCGGACTGTGGGCAGTACTTGCAGTCTTCCGGGCAGGCACCGGTCTTGATCGACAGCAGCGTGGAAACCTGCACGCGATTGGCGTTGAAATGTGCGCGGTGCACCGTCTGCGCCTGGAACAGCAAGTCGTTGAATGGCTGTACGAAGAGCGCTTTGACTTCGGCTAAAGACCAGTCGTGACGCAGGGTGGCAGAGGTGCTGGCGCTCATGGGCAGTTCCTTGGTTATGCTTGGCTGGCGGCTGCGGGAACGGAATACCCACAGGCGCGACACGGATGTTCGGCATATTTAAGGAAGAGTCATGCGCTGTCAACCACGATACGAAGCACAGGTTTACATCTGTTTAAAAAACGTACAAAGCTGTTTGTTGTGCGATGAACCCGCAGAAGCAGAAGTGCCAATCTGCGTCGCCTGTGAAACCGATCTGCCCTGGCTCGGCGACCATTGCCAGACCTGCGCCCTACCGCTGCCCGGCGCTGGACCGACTTGCGGCGGGTGCCTGCTAGAGCCGCCGGCGTTCGAACAGGTGGTCGTGCCGTGGCGCTATGACTTCCCGGTGGACAGTTTGATTACGCGTTTTAAACACAACGCGAAATGGCCGTTTGGTCACTTGCTCGCCGATGTTGCCGGACAATACCTGCAACATCGCTTCGATGAAGGATTGCCAAGGCCTGATGCGTTGTTGCCGGTGCCACTGGCGGGGAAACGCCTGCGTCAACGTGGGTTCAATCAAGCGGCAATGCTCGGGCGATGGTTGAGCCAACAGCTGGATCTGCCTTTTGAGGAACATGCTCTACGGCGGGTCCACGACACCAGCGCCCAACAGGATCTCGACGCTAAGGCGCGCAAGCGCAATTTGCGTCACGCCTTCGCTCTGGCCCCTGACGCAAAGGTGAAAGGTCGGCACTTCGCGTTGATTGATGATGTGCTGACCACCGGCGCCACGGCCCAGGCACTGGCGCGATTGTTGAGGGATGCGGGCGCTGCAAGAGTCGACGTCTATTGTCTGGCCCGCACGCCAAAACCCGGAAACTGAAACCGACACAATCCCTTGTAGGAGTGAGCCTGCTCGCGATAGCGCAATTACTGCCAACATTGATGCTGACTGTTCCACCGCCATCGCGAGCAGGCTCACTCCTACAAGAGCACTGTGTTTGGCTTGACTGATGCGTCGCAAGCCGCCAACTTCACTCTCCACCGCCACTGTGAAAAAGCACCCACCAATGTCCCTGCCCACCCTGCTCTCCCAGCACATCGTCCGCCGTCCGCAGCGCATCGCCCTGCTGCAACACATTGCCGAACAGGGCTCGATCACCCGCGCCGCAAAAAGCGCCGGGCTGAGTTACAAAGCGGCGTGGGATGCGATTGATGAGCTGAACAACCTGGCGCAGAAACCGCTGGTGGAACGTGCGGTCGGCGGCAAGGGCGGCGGCGGTGCCAGATTGTCCAGCGAAGGCGAACGGGTGTTGCGTCTGTACCAAAAGCTGCAAGCTTTACAGGCGCAGGTGCTGGAGGCCGCTGAGGACGCCAGCGATCTGGATCTGCTTGGGCGATTGATGCTCAGAACCAGCGCGCGCAACCAGTTGCACGGCAAAGTCGTGGCTATCGAGGGTCAGGGCCGCAACGACCTGATCCGCCTCGAACTGGCCGAAGGCCTGTGGATCAACGCGCAGATCACCCACGACAGCACCGTGCACCTGGAACTGCAACCGGGCACCGAAGTGGTGGCCTTGATCAAGGCTGGCTGGCTTGAACTACTGCCCCCGGAGCAAGTTGCAACATCTGGACACAATCTTCTGAGCGGCACTATCGAAGCCATTCTCGATGCCGAAGACGGCCCCAGCGAAGTTCGCATCGCCCTGCCCAACGGCCAGACGCTCTGCGCTCTGGCGGAGCCGCTGCAGCTTCGTACCCGCGGGCTGAGTGTCGAGCAACCGGTGCAGGTGCAGTTCTCGCCGTCCAATGTGCTGATCGGCACGCCGCTGTAATCAGGCGCTGCAACGAAAGCGTAATCGACGCTCATTAAGGTGGCTGCCAAAACCAAGCAGGGAGCCTGATGTGAGCCTATTAGAAGAAAACCAATCGACTGATCTGGAAAAGATGGTCGGCCTCAGCCGTCGCGGCTTCATCAGCGCCGGGGCGCTGTGCGGTGCCGCCATGTTCCTCGGCGGCAACCTGCTCAGCCGCAGCGCGCTGGCCACCGGCATCAGCGCCGGCAACAGCCGCCTGCTCGGTTTCGAGAGCATTCCCGCCGCGACCACCGATGTCATCAGCCTGCCCAAGGGCTACAAGTCCTCGGTGCTGATCAGTTGGGGTCAGCCGCTGCACAAGAACGGCCCGGCGTTCGACCCGAGCGGCAATGGCACCGCCGCCGCCCAGGAAGTGCAGTTCGGCGACAACAACGACGGCATGAGCCTGTTCGAATTCCCCGACGACCGAAACCGTGCGTTGATGGCGATCAACAACGAATACACCAATTATCGCTACCTCTACCCGCACGGCGGCATGCCGCAATCGGCCGAAGACGTGCGCAAGGCGCTGGCCTGCGAAGGTGTGTCAGTGATTGAAGTGCAGCGCAGGAACGGCCAGTGGCAGTTCGTCCAGGGCTCGCGTTACAACCGCCGGATTCACGGCAACTCGCCGCTGCGCATCAGCGGCCCGGCGGCTGGTCACGAGCTGATGAAGACGGCCGCCGACAAGCACGGCAAGAGAGTCCTCGGCACCTTCCAGAACTGCGCCAACGGCAAGACACCGTGGGGCACCTATCTGACCTGCGAAGAAAACTTCACCGATTGCTTTGGCAGCAGCAACGCCCAGCAGCAGTTCGATCCGGCGCAAAAGCGCTACGGTGTCTCTGCCGCCAGCCGCGAGATCAACTGGCACCCGTTCGACCCGCGCTTCGACATGGCCAAAAATCCCAACGAACTCAACCGTCACGGTTGGGTGGTCGAGATCGATCCGTTCGATCCGCAATCGACCCCGGTCAAGCGCACCGCCCTCGGCCGCTTCAAGCACGAAAACGCCGCACTGGCCGAGACCGATGACGGTCGCGCCGTGGTGTACATGGGCGACGACGAGCGTGGCGAGTTCATCTACAAGTTTGTCAGTCGCGACCGCATCAACCATCGCAATGCGAAAGCCAACCGCGACATCCTCGACCACGGCACGCTGTATGTGGCCAAGTTCGACGCCGGTGACGGCAACCCCGATCACCCGAAAGGCCAGGGCCAGTGGATCGAACTGACCCACGGCAAGAACGGCATCGACGCCAGCAGCGGTTTCGCCGATCAGGCCGAAGTGCTGATCCACGCCCGCCTCGCCGCCAGTGTGGTCGGCGCCACGCGCATGGACCGCCCGGAGTGGATCGTCGTCAGTCCGAAGGACGGCCAGGTTTATTGCACCCTGACCAACAACGCCAAGCGCGGCGAAGACGGGCAGCCGGTGGGTGGGCCGAACCCGCGCGAGAAGAACGTCTACGGGCAGATCCTCCGCTGGCGCACCGACCGCGATGATCACGCTTCGAAAACCTTCGCCTGGGACCTGTTCGTGGTTGCCGGCAACCCGGGCGTGCACGCCGGCACGCCGAAGGGTGGTTCGTCGAACATCACCCCGCAGAACATGTTCAACAGCCCGGATGGACTGGGCTTCGACAAGGCCGGGCGTTTGTGGATTCTCACCGATGGCGATTCGAGCAACGCCGGGGACTTTGCCGGGATGGGCAACAACCAGATGCTCTGTGCCGACCCGAAGACCGGCGAGATTCGCCGGTTCATGGTCGGGCCGATTGGTTGTGAAGTCACCGGGATCAGCTTCTCGCCGGATCAGAAAACCCTGTTTGTCGGGATTCAGCATCCTGGCGAGAACGGCGGTTCGACCTTCCCCGAGCATCTGCCGAATGGCAAGCCGCGTTCATCGGTGATGGCGATTACCCGTGAGGATGGCGGAATAGTCGGCGCCTGATAAATCGCTTTCGCGAGCAGGCTCACTCCTACAAGGAAATGCGTTCCAACTGTAGGAGTGAGCCTGCTCGCGATGGCGTCAGCACAGACACCAACCAACTCTCCCGCTGCCATCTGCGCTACCATGCTGGGCCGGACGCGGCAGCCTGCTGCGCGCAGGAGTCAGCATGGCCCACCCGTTTGAAACCCTCACACCCGATCTCGTACTCGATGCCGTCGAAAGCATCGGGTTTCTCAGTGATGCGCGCATTCTGGCGCTCAACAGCTACGAGAACCGCGTCTATCAGGTCGGCATCGAAGACTCCGAACCGCTGATCGCCAAGTTCTACCGTCCGCAACGCTGGACCAACGAAGCCATTCTCGAAGAACACCAGTTCACCTTCGAACTGGCCGACGTCGAAATCCCGGTGGTGGCGCCGCTGATCCACAACGGCCAGACCCTGCACGAACACGCCGGTTTCCGTTTCACCCTGTTTCCGCGTCGCGGCGGCCGTGCGCCGGAGCCGGGCAATCTCGATCAGTTGTATCGTCTCGGCCAGTTGCTCGGGCGGATTCATGCGGTCGGCGCGACCAAGCCGTTCGAACACCGTGAAGCACTGGGCGTACAGAACTTCGGCCACGCCTCGCTGGCGACGTTGCTTGAAGGCAATTTCATCCCCAAGAGCCTGCTGCCGGCCTACGAGTCAGTGGCCCGCGACCTGCTCAAGCGGGTCGAAGACGTCTACGCCGCCACGCCGCACCAGAACATCCGCATGCATGGAGACTGTCACCCCGGCAACATGATGTGCCGCGATGAAATGTTCCACATTGTCGACCTCGACGACTGCCGCATGGGCCCGGCCGTGCAGGACATCTGGATGATGCTCGCCGGCGACCGTCAGGAATGCCTCGGCCAACTGTCGGAGCTGATGGACGGCTACAACGAATTCCATGACTTCGATCCCCGCGAACTGGCGCTGATCGAACCGCTGCGCGCCCTGCGCCTGATGCACTACAGCGCCTGGCTGGCACGACGCTGGGACGACCCGGCGTTCCCGCACAGCTTTCCTTGGTTTGGTACCGAACGGTATTGGGGCGATCAGGTGCTGGCGTTGCGTGAGCAGCTGTCGGCACTGAACGAAGAACCACTGAAACTTTTCTGATTCACCACAAACCATTGTGGGAGGGGGCTTGCTCCCGAAAGCGGTGCGTCAGGCAATTATTCTGCTACTGATACACCTCATTCGCGAGCAAGCCCCCTCCCACATTTGGCCAGTGTTCACAAATTCAAAACTCATTCGCCACCAAATCTCCTTACAATCCCTGCTTTGTCAGCTGCCTAAGCAAGGATTCTGCATGCAAGCCGCCAACCCGCGTCGCGGGTACATTCTGGGCCTGAGTGCCTACATCATCTGGGGCCTGTTCCCGATCTACTTCAAAGCCATCGCCGAAGTCCCCGCTGTCGAGATCATCATTCACCGCGTGTTGTGGTCGGCACTGTTCGGCGCACTGTTGCTGATGGTGTGGAAGCATCCGGGCTGGTTGCGC
The DNA here is from genome assembly GCF_054790485.1 of Pseudomonas sp. G3-39. NCBI lineage: Bacteria > Pseudomonadati > Pseudomonadota > Gammaproteobacteria > Pseudomonadales > Pseudomonadaceae > Pseudomonas > Pseudomonas sp. G3-39. The sequence goes on from NZ_CP186497.1 coordinate 5,406,369, forward strand.
GAGTTGCTCGACAACCCCAAGCGCCTGGCGATTCTGGCCCTGAGCGGCACCCTGATCGCGGCCAACTGGCTGACCTACGTGTGGTCGGTGAACAACGGGCGCATGCTCGAAGCGAGCCTCGGTTACTACATCAACCCGCTGGTGAACGTGCTGTTGGGGATGCTGATTCTCGGCGAACGCCTGCGGCGCATGCAGTGGATTGCGGTGGGGCTGGCCGCCGTTGGCGTGGCACAGCAGGTGTGGCAGGTCGGCAGTCTGCCGTGGGTGTCGCTGGTGCTGGCGCTGACCTTCGGTTTTTACGGCTTGATCCGCAAACAGGCGCCGGTCAAGGCCTTGCCGGGGCTGGTGGTGGAAACCTGGATGCTGGTGCCGATCGCCGTGGCCTGGCTGCTGTTCAACCAGACCGCCACCAGCGCACAACCCGAGTTCTGGACCACCTCCCAAGCCTGGTGGCTGGTGGCGGCGGGTCCTGTGACGCTCATCCCGCTGGTGTGTTTCAACGCTGCCACCCGTCATCTGCCCTACACCACCATCGGTTTCCTCCAGTACACCGCGCCAACCCTGGTCCTGTTGCAGGCTGTGTTGCTGTTTGGTGAACACCTGTCGTCGAGCACGCTGATCGCGTTCATCTTCATCTGGGCCGGTCTGGCCGTTTACAGCGTCGATGCAGTGATCAGTTTGCGCCGGCGCAGCTGATCAAAAAACGCACAAAGCTTCGCAGGCCACGGTTCTCGTGGCCTGCAACGTTCCTTCCCAAGGTTATCCACAGCGTGATCCCCGCCGTTTGTGCGCAAGTCACTGAATGTTGGCGATTTTTTGATCAGCTCGCTACAGGCCACGGCCGACGTGGCGCTGCGCCCGGTCTCTACAGGTTATCCACAGGCAGGTGCACGTTAAAACTGGATAACCCGGCGCCGGTTAAACGTCTGTGCGTAACACCAGTTCGACCATCAGATCATCGGCCAGAGTTTCCAGGCGCGATTGCAGCACATCCAGCGACAGGGTCAGCGGCACCGCCAGAATCGCTTCGGCGTGAAACAACGGCTCGCTGCTCATCGGTGCCGGGCGCACTTCGGTCACCAGCCGTTCGAGGTTCACCCCCTGCTCGCTGAGCAACCGGGTGATGTCGCGCACGATGCCCGGTCGGTCATTGCCGACCAACTCCATGGCGATCGGTTTCCAGGTGCAGGACTGCTCGATACTGCTTTCGGCAATCAGTACGCGAATGCCTTGGGCCGACAGTGCTTGTAAGGAATCGACTAATTCGTCGTAAGCCTCCGCCGGTACGCCCACCCGCAGAATCCCGGCGAACTGCCCGGCCATCCGTGACATGCGGCTTTCCAGCCAGTTGCCGCCGTGCTCGGCGATGCATTGGGCGATGCGCTCGACCTGCCCCGGCTTGTCCGGAGCAAACACAGTGAGTACGAGATGGTCCATGGCGCCGCCCTCTTGTCATGACTTTTGTTATAGAAAGGCAAGTATAGGCAAGGGTTTGATTCAGCCCAGGCAGCAAACCTGTGTCCTGGTTTTGGATGCAACCTGTGGCGAGGGGATTTATCCCCGATCGGTTGCGCAGCAGCCGTAAACCCTGTCAGCTCGGTCTACCTGTCAGCGCGCAGGGGGCGGCTTCGCCACCCATCCGGGATAAATCCCCTCGCCACAGAGTGTGCACCGCAGGGGAATGCCATAGCAGGCAGAAAGGATTTATGTGTACAACTTTTTATATTTAGCTGGAACAATCCGATGGTTTTTTGAGAACATCCCGTTCCGCGACGTGACCGCAATGCGTCATGAGGTCGCAGAACGACGTTATTAGTCTGATTTTCACAAGCGCAACGCATCATGTAGTATGCCTCGGCGCGCACTACATAACGCTGGATCGATGTCTGCCCAAGGCATGTTCGCAACCCTGAAAGCCCCGTCAGCAAGGCCCCCAAGCCGTTGATTGGTCCCAGCCCAGCCGCCAGCAATGGCATGTACTGGTCGGAAGGTTTGTGGTTTAAATGGCCAGAGGCTTCATTGTCAAAATTGAAGAGCTGAAAAGCGAAATAGCTGAGCAGAGTGAGGCAAGCAATGACTGAACACGTTCAAGTCGGTGGCCTGCAGGTCGCCAAAGTCCTGTTCGACTTCGTGAACAACGAAGCCATTCCCGGTACCGGCCTCACCGCCGAAAAATTCTGGGAAGGTGCCGACAAGGTCATTCATGACCTGGCGCCGAAGAACAAAGCCCTACTCGCCAAACGCGATGACTTCCAGGCTCGCCTTGATGCCTGGCACCAGGAACATGCCGGCCAGGCGCACGACGCCGTGGCTTACAAAGCCTTCCTGCAAGAAATCGGTTATCTGCTGCCAGAAGCGGCTGATTTCCAGGCAACGACGCAAAATGTCGATGATGAAATCGCCCGTACCGCCGGCCCGCAACTCGTGGTTCCGGTGATGAACGCCCGCTTCGCCCTCAACGCTTCGAACGCGCGCTGGGGTTCGCTGTACGACGCCCTTTACGGCACCGACGCGATCAGCGAAGACGGTGGCGCGGAAAAAGGCAAAGGCTACAACAAGGTGCGTGGCGACAAAGTCATCGCCTTCGCACGTGCGTTCCTCGACGAAGCGGCGCCATTGGCTGCCGGCTCCCACGTCGACTCCACCGGTTACAAGATCGCTGACGGCAAACTGCTGGTCTCCCTCAAGGGCGGTAGCAACACCGGCCTGCGTGACGATGCACAGCTGATCGGCTTCCAGGGTCCGGCAGACGCGCCGATCGCGATCCTGCTGAAGAACCACGGCCTGCATTTCGAAATCCAGATCGACGCCAGCACCCCGGTCGGCCAGACCGATGCCGCCGGCGTCAAAGACATCCTGATGGAAGCGGCACTGACCACCATCATGGACTGCGAAGACTCCGTGGCTGCCGTCGATGCCGACGACAAAGTGGTGATCTACCGCAACTGGCTCGGCCTGATGAAGGGCGACCTGTCCGAAGAAGTCGCCAAGGGCGGCCAGACCTTCACCCGCACCATGAACCCGGATCGCACCTACACCAAGGTCGATGGCAGTGAACTGACCCTGCACGGTCGCTCGCTGCTGTTCGTGCGTAACGTCGGTCACCTGATGACCATCGACGCGATCCTCGACAAACACGGCAATGAAGTGCCGGAAGGCATTCTCGACGGTCTGGTGACGTGCCTCGCGGCGATGCACAACCTCAACGGCAACACCTCGCGCAAGAACACCCGCACCGGCTCGGTCTACATCGTCAAACCGAAGATGCACGGCCCGGAAGAAGCGGCGTTCACCAACGAGTTGTTCGGTCGCATCGAAGATGTGCTGGGCCTCAAGCGCAACACCCTGAAAGTCGGGATCATGGACGAGGAGCGCCGCACCACGGTCAACCTCAAAGCCTGCATCAAGGCTGCCAGCGAGCGCGTGGTGTTCATCAACACCGGTTTCCTCGACCGTACCGGCGACGAAATCCACACCTCCATGGAAGCTGGCCCGATGGTGCGCAAGGCCGACATGAAGGCCGAGAAGTGGATCGGCGCCTACGAGAACTGGAACGTCGATATCGGTCTGAGCACCGGCCTGCAAGGTCGTGCACAAATCGGTAAAGGCATGTGGGCGATGCCCGACCTGATGGCGGCGATGCTCGAACAGAAAATCGCGCACCCGCTGGCCGGTGCCAACACCGCCTGGGTACCGTCGCCGACCGCCGCTGCGCTGCACGCGCTGCACTACCACAAGGTCGACGTGTTCGCCCGTCAGGCCGAACTGGCCAAGCGTGCCCGTGCTTCGGTAGACGACATCCTGACCATTCCGCTGGCGGTCAACCCGAGCTGGACCCCGGAGCAGATCAAGAACGAACTGGACAACAACGCCCAGGGCATTCTCGGTTACGTGGTGCGCTGGATCGACCAGGGCGTGGGTTGCTCCAAGGTGCCGGACATCAATGACGTCGGCCTGATGGAAGACCGTGCAACGCTGCGCATCTCCAGCCAGCACATCGCCAACTGGCTGCGCCACGGTATCGTCACCGAAGCGCAAGTGATGGAAAGCCTCAAGCGCATGGCGCCAGTGGTTGACCGTCAGAACGCCAACGACCCGCTGTACCGTCCGCTGGCACCGAACTTCGACAGCAACATCGCCTTCCAGGCGGCGGTCGAACTGGTGATCGAAGGCACCAAACAGCCGAACGGCTACACCGAGCCGGTACTGCACCGTCGTCGTCGCGAGTTCAAGAAGGCCAACGGCCTGTAAGTTTGCGCTGATGTGAAAAAGCCCTGATCGAGAGATCAGGGCTTTTTTGTTTGTGCGGTTTGGGAGGTGATTTGTGGAGGACTTTAGACCGGTCCCCCTCACCCCAGCCCTCTCCCCCAAGGGGTAGAGGGGGAAAGGGAGTCGATCTTTTTGCATTTCAAAACCGGAGTTCGACTGAGGAATTTCAAGTCGGTGTACCTCGAATATTCAACTCGGTCAGTCCCTTCTCCCCTTAGGAGAGGGTTAGGGTGAGGGCTCTTAGGGTTCTATGCCCAATTCGTGTTTGACCAGGCCCAGCAGCTTCACCGTATCAATCGGCTTGAGCAGAAAATCCACCACGCTCAAATGCATCGCCGCGATGGCGTCCTTCACATCGGCATCGCCGGAAACAATGATGATCGGCAACGCCGCCCGCACCGATTCGCGTACCTGGCGGATCAAGTCCAGGCCATCGACGTTGCCCATGCGCAGATCCGTGATCACCAGGCCAATCGAGGGTTTTTCCGCGAGCATCTTCAGTGCGGCTTCACCGCTGGCCGCAGTCATGCAACGAATACCGTCCAACGCGAGAATCTCCGACAACAGCTCCCGGGCGTCCTTGTCGTCATCGACGATCAGTACACGTTGCGGCGGCAAGTCGGGTTCGAGCATTACAGCGCTGAGCGCTTCACGCTCGGCGTCGCTCAAAATATCGTGGTCGGACATGGCATTCTCTACGTTTTCAATTCAGTCACCTGGCACAGTCGTCAGACATCGCTAAGCAGAGCTTCAATGTGCACTTCGTCGGATTTTTTTCCAAGTGGCTGGCGGAGGAATTTCCGACTGTTTTTGTAGGGCACTTCCTAAATGTGCCGAGCGGCAGCCCAAACCTAGACTTACGTCCAATGGGCACCCCGCGCGCAGGGGCCGACCATGGCTGCAACGATCCGACAACAACAATTCGAAAAAGACTGCGGTAATGGTTATGAGTAAAGCGGACGCCTTCACCCAGGCAGGGAAAACCGCGGTGTTGCAGAACATTCAGGGCACTCTGCAATTCCTCCAGCGCTTCCCGCCCTTCAATCAGATGGAACACGCCCACCTGGCTTTTCTGGTGGAACAATGTCAGCTGCGCTTCTATGGCCAGGGCGAAAGCATCATCAAGCCCGCCGACGGGCCGGTCGAATATTTCTACATCGTCAAACAGGGCCGAGTGGTCGGCGAACGCCAGCACATCACCCGGCCCGGCACCGAAACCACCTTCGAGATCACCACCGGCGAATGCTTCCCGCTGGCCGCGCTGATTGGCGAACGGGCGACCCGCACCGAACATCTGGCCAGCGAAGACACCTTCTGCCTGCAGCTGAACAAACCGGCGTTCATCAAACTGTTCGCCCTGTCCAACAGCTTCCGCGATTTCGCTTTGCGCGGGGTCAGCAGCCTGCTCGATCAGGTCAACCAGCAAGTCCAGCAGAAAGCCGTGGAAACCCTCGGCACCCAGTATTCGCTGAACACCCGCCTCGGCGAATTGGCGATGCGCCATCCGGTGACTTGCAGCCCCGACACGCCGTTGCGCGAAGCGGTGAAGCTGATGCACGAGCAACAGGTCGGCAGCATCGTCGCGGTGGATGAGCACAAGGCGCCGCTGGGGATTTTCACCCTGCGTGACCTGCGCGAAGTGGTCGCCAATGGCAGCGGTGATTTCAGCGAAACCATCGAGCGGCACATGACCTGTTCGCCGTTCTTTCTGTCGCCCGATCACAGCGCTTTCGACGCGGCGATTGCCATGACCGAACGGCACATCGCCCACGTTTGTCTGGTCAAGGATCAGCGTCTGTGTGGCGTGGTCTCCGAGCGTGATCTGTTCTCGCTGCAACGGGTCGACCTGGTGCATCTGGCCCGGACCATCCGCAGTGCCCAGCGCCTCGAACAAATGGTGAGCCTGCGCGGCGAGATCGGCCAACTGGTCGAACGCATGCTTGCCCACGGTGCGTCTTCGACGCAGATCACCCACATCATCACCCTGCTCAACGACCACACCGTGTGCCGGGTGATCGAGCTGACCCTCGCCGAAAAAGGCGACCCCGGCGTACCGTTCAGCTGGCTGTGTTTCGGCAGCGAGGGCCGGCGCGAACAGACGCTGCACACCGATCAGGACAACGGCATTCTGTTCGAAGCGCGGGACGCGGCGCATGCGGCGGAGATTCGCGGCAAGCTGCTGCCGATCGCCCAGCAGATCAACCAGAGCCTGGCGCAGTGCGGCTTCAGCCTGTGCAAGGGCAACATCATGGCCGGCAACCCTGAGCTGTGCCTGTCCAGAGCAGAATGGGCGCGGCGCTTTGCAGCATTTATCCGCGAGGCGACGCCGGAGAACCTGCTCGGTTCGAGTATCTATTTCGACCTGCGGGTGGTCTGGGGCGACGAAAAAGGCTGCGCGCAACTACGCCGAGGGATTCTCGATCAGGTCGGCGACAACCGTTTGTTCCAGCGCATGCTGGCCGAGAACGCGCTGCGCAATCGTCCGCCCGTGGGGCGTTTCCGCGAATTTGTGCTGGCACGCAAGAACGGCGAGAAAGCCACCCTTGATCTCAAAGTCCAGGGCCTGACGCCCTTCGTCGACGGCGCACGCCTGTTGGCGCTGGCGCATGGCATCGAAACCAACAACACTCTGGAGCGCTTGCGTCAGCTGGTCGAAAAAGAAGTCATCGAACGGCTCGATGGCGCGGCATATGAAGAGGCCTACCACTTCATCCAGCAGACGCGCATGCAGCAGCACCAGATCCAGACCCGTGAGAATCTGCCTTGGTCGAACCGGGTCGATCCCGACAGCCTCAATCATCTGGATCGGCGCATTCTGCGTGAATCCCTGCGCCAGGCCCAGCGTCTGCAAAGCAGCCTGGCTCTGCGGTATCAGCTGTGAGCCTGTTCTCGTGGCTGCGGCCGGCCAGCCCTTTGCTGTCGGCAGACCTGCAACAACGTCTGGCACAACTGCCAACCATCGGCGAACTGAAAGAATGCAGCCTGCGCGAACAGCGCTGGGTGGTGCTCGATCTGGAAACCACCGGGCTGAACCTGAACAAGGATCGCGTGCTGTCGATCGGCGCGGTGGTGATCGAAGACGGCGCAATCGACTTCAGTCAGCAGTTCGAGCGCACCCTGCAATGTCGGGAGCTGAAGCTCAGCCCCAGCGTGTTGATTCATGGCCTGGGGCCGAATGCGATTGCCGCCGGCAGCGACCCGGCCGAGGCGTTGCTGGAGTTCATGGAGTTCATCGGCGACAGCCCGGTGCTGGCGTTTCATGCGCCCTTCGATCAACACATGCTCGGACGCGCATTGAAGGAACACCTGGGTTACAGGCTGCAGAATGTGTTTCTGGATGTCGCGCACATGGCGCCATTGTTGTGCCCACAGGCGAACATTCGCGAGGCCGGCCTGGATGAATGGATCGACTGGTTCAAGCTTGAGGTGTTCGAGCGGCACAACGCGAGTGCCGATGCGCTGGCCACGGCGGAACTGGCGTTGATCCTGTTCAGCCGGGCGCGGCAGCAGCAGATTCATAGTCCGTTGAACCTGCAACAGCGCTTGAGTCAGTGGAAACGCCGTCAGCAGGCGCCTTCCTTCTAGATCTTCGGTGCCGGTACTGGCCTCTTCGCGAGCAAGCCCGCTCCCACACTGGCATGCATTCCCCCTGTGGGAGCGGGCTTGCTCGCGAAGAACGATGATGCGGTCTTACTGATACCACCCGACCAGTGGCCAATTGCTAACCATTCCCACCTCTGCGAGAATCGCGAACAATTCTCGTTGGTTAACACTTCCCAATCGGTGCGTCTGGTGTCGTCAGTCCCAAGCCCTCACAGTGAACTCGTCGGTGCGTTGTATCGCGACCATCGCGGTTGGCTGCTGAGCTGGTTGCGGCGCAACGTGGCGTGCCCGCAGCGGGCCGAAGACCTGAGCCAGGACACCTTCGTACGGCTGCTCGGTCGCGATGAATTGCTGACGCCGCGCGAACCGCGGGCGTTTCTGGTGGCGATCGCCAAGGGCCTGCTGTTCGACTACTTCCGCCGCGCCGCGCTGGAACAGGCATACCTCACTGAATTGATGCTGATCCCCGAAGGCGAACAACCTTCGGTGGAAGAACAGCAACTGATCCTCGAAGACCTCAAGGCCATCGACCGCCTGCTCGGCAAACTGTCGACCAAGGCCCGCGCCGCTTTCCTGTATAACCGCCTCGACGGCCTCGGCCACGCCGAAATCGCCGAGAAGCTTGGCGTCTCGGTGCCGCGTGTGCGGCAGTACCTCGCGCAAGGCATTCGCCAGTGCTACATCGCCCTGTACGGTGAGCCGACATGAACCCGGCCAGTTCCAAACCGGTCTCGGCTCAGGTGCTGGACGCGGCGATTGCCTGGCAGTTGTCACTGGATTCCGGCAGTCCGCTGGAGCGCGAGGAGTTCGCCAAGTGGCACGCGGCCCATGAAGAACACGCCCGCGCCTGGCGCCAGCTGGGCATGCTCGATCAGCGCTTCAGCGTCGCCAACGGCCCGGCCCGCGCGGCCTTGCTGCAATCGCGCGAAGGCATTCGACGCCGTGTGCGCAAGCTCGGCAGCGGATTGGCCAGCGTGGTGGCGCTCGTCGGTCTGGCGTTGTTTGCCGGTGATCGCTACTTGCCGCTGGATTACTGGCTCGCCGATCAACGCACCGCCACCGGCGAGCAGCGTACGGTGCGCCTGGCCGATGGCACCGTGCTCAACCTCAACACCCACAGCGCGGTGGATGTGCGTTTCGATGCCAGGCAGCGGCTGATCGTGTTGCAGGCAGGCGAGATCATGGTCGAGACCGGCCATGGCGATGCGCGGCCGTTCATTGTCGAAACCCGCGAAGGCAGCATGCGCGCGTTGGGCACGCGGTTTCTGGTCAAGCGTGAAGACCAAGGCACACGCTTGAGCGTGTTGCAGTCGGCGGTGGCGGCGCATCCGCAAAGTCATCCTGAAGAGCAGATCCTGCGCGAAGGCCAGCAAGTGCTGATCCGCAATGACGGCCTCGACACGGTCGCCGCGCTCACGCCCGGCGCCGATGCCTGGACCCGCGGCATGCTGGTGGTGGACAACGCGCGACTGGAAGACCTGGTGCATGAACTGGGTCGTTATCGCCGAGGGCATCTGGGCGTCGCGCCGGAAGTCGCTGACCTGCGCATCACCGGCAGTTTCCCGCTGCACGACACCGACAAGGCCTTGAGTGCGCTGCTGCCGACCCTGCCGGTGCAGATCGAGCGGCATACACCGTATTGGGTCACGGTGGCGAAGGCTGATACCAAGCCTTAAAAAATTCGTTGTCAGGGAAATAGCTATCGCGAGCAGGCTCACTCCTACAGTAGGAATGCGTTCCCCCTGTAGGAGTGAGCCTGCTCGCGATAGGGCCATCCGCCACACTCGAAAATCCCGAAGCGGCCGCTCCCTTCCAAGTTAATCGAAATTATTTTCATCCAGCCCTATCACTTTTCAATTCTCGTCCGGCACTCAGGCAATTGAGAAATATTTCCATTCAGGAGCCTTCGCATGTCCCGTTCGCTAGACACCTTGTTGCGCCCCAGTCTGTTGGCCATCGCCATTGCCCTCAGCGCGCCGCTGCTCAGCAGCCCGTTGCTCGCTGCTGAACAGGCCTCCAGCGTGCGTGCCTACAACCTGCCAGCGGCGCCGCTGTCGACCACGCTGAACCAGATCGCCAGCCAGGGCGGCCTCGCGTTGTCGCTGAATCCGTCGCTGGCCGCCGGCAAGACCTCTGCGCCGGTCAGCGGTCAGTACGACGCCGCCGGTGCTCTGCGCGCGGCGCTGCAAGGCACCGGTCTGCAACTGGAACAAAGCAGTACCGGCACCTACACCCTGGTTGCCGTGCCGGAAGGGACATTGGCGCTGCCGGAAACCGCAGTGATCGGCGTGGAAAATCTGGAAACCGCCTGGGGCCCGGTCGAAGGCTACACCGCCACCCGCACCGCCGCCGGCACCAAGACCGACACCGCGCTGGTCGAAGCACCGCGCTCGATCTCGGTCGCCACCCGTCAGCAAATGGACGACCGCAGCGTGCACAGCCTCGATGACGCCGTGCGCTACATGCCGGGCATCACCGCCAGCAGCTACGGCAGCGACACCCGTATCGACTGGCTGCGGGTGCGCGGTTTCGAGCCGACCCAGTTCCTCGACGGCCTGCCGCTGCCCAAGGGTGTATACGCCAACCCAAAACCTGAAACCTGGAACCTCGACCGCCTCGCGCTGCTGCGCGGCCCGGCCTCTTCCGTCTACGGCCAGACGCCGCCGGGCGGTCTGCTGGACATGGTCAGCCGGCGCCCGAGCGCGGAAGCCAGCAGCGAAATCCAGTTGCAGTACGGCAGCGACAACCATCGTCAGATCAACTTCGCCAGCACCGGCAAGATCGACGACGCCGGGCAGTTTCTCTACGGCATCAGCGGTGTAGTGCGCGACAGCGACACGCAGATCGATCACATCGAGAACAAGCGCTACAACATCGCGCCGAGCCTGACCTGGAACATCGATGACGACACCAAATTCACCCTGCTGACCCAGTTCACCCGCGACGATACCGGTGTCACCAGCCAGTTCTACCCGATTCAGGGCACCAAGATCGACATGCCGTTCGGCAAGATTTCCCATCACAAGAACCTCGGTGATCCGGACTACGACTTCTACGACCGCACCTACTACGCGCTCGGTTATGCCTTCGAGCATCGCCTCAACGACGTCTGGCAGTTCAAGCAGAACCTGCGATACACCAAGTCGGACCTGTCGTTCCAGACCGTGACCGTCAACAGTTACAACACGGAGTACGCCGGGTATACGGTTGACGACCAGGGCAATGTCGGGCGCGGCACCACCAACGTTGATGAAGACATCAGCCAGTTCGCCGTGGACAACAACTTCCAGGCCGACTTCGCCACCGGCGACATCCGCCATACGCTGTTGCTTGGTCTGGATCACCAGCGCAGCAACACCAATTACACGTCGATCTTCGGCACCGCGCCGGACATTAACGTCAACAACCCGATCTACGGTCAGCCGATCACCCGTCCAGCACGTTCTTCGGCGTTCTATGACTATGAACAGAAGACCTACCAGACCGGCCTGTACGTGCAGGACCAGATGGCCCTCGACCAGTGGCGCCTGACCCTCGGCGGGCGTGAAGACTGGGTGCACACCGGCACGCAGTTCATCAACAAGGGCGACGCCACCAACACCCAGCGCGACAAGGCGTTCAGCGGCAACGCGGCGCTCAGCTACGTGTTCGACTCGGGCTTCGTGCCGTACCTGTCGTACGCCGAATCCTTCCAGCCAACCAGCGGCGCCGATGCCACCTCCACCGGTTCGCTCAAGCCGACCGAAGGCAAGCAATGGGAACTGGGCATCAAGTACCAGCCGCCGGGCAGCAAGACTCTGCTGAGCGCTGCGGTGTATGACCTGACTCAGAAGAACGTCGCGGTCAACAGCATCGTCAACAACGTGACCATCACCAGCCAGACCGGTGAGGTGAAAGTCAAAGGCCTGGAGCTGGAAGCGGTTTCGGACGTCACCGATAACCTGAAAGTCATCGCCGCCTACACCCTGGCCAAATCCGAAGTGCAGAAAGGCGTGGACAAGGGCAATCGCCTGCAACTGATGCCTAACCAGCAAGCTTCGCTGTGGACCGACTACACCTGGCACAGCGGCGTACTCGACGGTTTCGGCATCGGCGGTGGCGTGCGTTACACCGGCAACACTTACGGCGACAAGGCCAACACCTGGCTGGGCAAGGCGGACGCCTACACCGTGTTCGACGCCTCGGTGCATTACGACCTCGGTCGCCTGGACAACAGCCTCAAAGGTGCGTCGCTGGCAATTAACGCCACCAACCTGTTCGACAAGGACTACATCTCCACCTGCGACGGCTACTACTGCTACTACGGTGACCAGCGCAGCGTCATCGCCAGCGCCACTTACAAGTGGTAAGCGCGTGAGCTGAACCAGGTTCTGTCACCAGGCCGTCCCCCGTGGACGGCTTCGGTGTTTTTGAAGGTCATGAAATGAAAAGTAAAACAATTCGCCGCTGGTCGTTCATCCACACCTGGACCAGCCTGATCTGCACCGTGTTTCTGCTGCTGTTGGCATTGACCGGTCTGCCGCTGATCTTTCATCACGAAATCGAGCACCTGCTCGGCGATGCACCGCAAGTGCGCGAAATGCCCGCCGACACGCCGCGCCTGAACCTGGCGCAACTGGTCGAGGCCGCAGAAAAACATCGCCCAGGTGAAGTGGTGCAGTACTTCGGTTTCGAAGACGACGAACCGAACGCCGTGCTGACGATCATGGCGAAAACCGCCGGCACCGAACCGAACTCGTCGCACACCTTCATGCTCGATGCGCGCACCGGTGAAGCGTTGGAAACCCCGTCGGCCAATGGCGGGCTGATGCTGTTCATCTTGCGCCTGCACGTCGACATGTTTGCCGGGCTGCCGGGCAAGTTGCTGCTGGCGTTCATGGGTCTGCTGTTCGTGGTCGCGATCATCTCGGGTACGGTGCTCTACCTGCCGTTCATGCGCCGCTTGCAGTTCGGCACCGTGCGTCAGGACAAGTCCACCCGCCTGCGCTGGCTCGACCTGCACAACCTGATCGGCGTCGTCACCCTGACCTGGGCGCTGGTGGTCGGTGTCACCGGCGTGATCAGCGCCTGCGCCGATCTGCTCATTGCCGCGTGGCGCAATGACACGCTGACCGCCATGGTCGCGCCCTATCGCGATGTCCCGCCGCTGACCCGCCTGGCCCCGGCCACCCGCCTGCTCGACATCGCCCGCGACGTGGCGCCGGGGATGAACCCGGACTTCATCGCCTTCCCTGGCACGCGGTTTTCCAGTGAGCATCACTACGCAGTGTTCATGAAGGGCGGCACGCATCTGACCTCGCACCTGCTGACGCCGGTGCTGATCGACGCCAGCACCCTGCAAGTCACCGCTGTGGCCGAGCGCCCGTGGTACATGGACGCCATGGGCATGTCGCAGCCGCTACACTTCGGCGACTACGGCGGCATGCCGATGAAGATCCTCTGGGCGACCCTCGACGTGCTGACCATCATTGTCCTCGGCAGCGGCGTGTACCTGTGGGTGGTACGGCGTAAAGCGGCGAAACCACTGCCAGCGGAGGCTGTTGCATGAAGCCGCGTCAGACCAATTTCTGGAAGGTCTTCAGCACCCCGCTGGTGATTGCGCTGCTGAGTGCGGCGGGATTGTTTTCGGCGCTGTTGGGGGACGGGATCTGGGATGCGTTGAGCTGGGTCGGGTTGGGTGTTCCGGCATTTCTGGCGATCAAGGGATTGCTGCGACGCGGGTGATTTCCGTGTCGCCTGACAAGGCCTCTTCGCGAGCAAGCCCGCTCCCACAGGGGATTTGTGAACGAAACAGATCCAATGTGGGAGCGGGCTTGCTCGCGAAGGCGGCCTGATGAACACCACCAAATCCCTCGCCAGCCGCTCTGTATCTGACTAGGCTAATCTCCTGCTCTTCGATGACCACCGAGGTTTGCCAATGTCCGCCCCCAGCATGACCCTGTTCCACAACACGCTTTCCCCGTTCGTGCGCAAAGTGATGGTGCTGTTGCACGAGACCGGTCAGCAGGATCGCGTCGCCCTGCAAGACTGCGTCCTCACGCCGGTCAGCCCGGACACCGCGCTCAACGCCGACAACCCGCTGGGCAAGATCCCGGCGCTGCGTCTGGCGGACGGTAACGTGATCCATGACAGCCGCGTGATCCTCGAATACCTCGACCAGCAACACGTCGGCAATCCGCTGATCCCCCGCGAAGGCGCGGTCCGTTGGCGGCGCCTGACCCTGGCCTCGCTGGCCGACGGGATCATGGATGCCTCGGTGATGGTGCGTTACGAACTGGTGTTGCGTGCCCCGGAAAAGCACTGGGACGAATGGCTCGACGCCCAGCGCGAGAAAATCCGCCGCGCCCTGGCCTATCTGGAAAGTGACGCCATCGCCGAGCTGACCAGCCACTTCGACGTGGCCGCCATCAGCGTCGCTTGCGCACTGGGCTACATCGATCTGCGTCATCCGGATCTGGACTGGCGCAGCGCCAATCCGCAACTGGCCAACTGGTATTTCGAGGTGAGCCAGCGACCGTCCATGGTCGCCACCATGCCCAAGCCTTAAGGCTGCGGCGCCTGACCCGGCCCCTTCGCGAGCAGGCTCGCTCCCACATTGGAATGCGTACTCCTGTGGGAGCGACCCTGCTCGCGAAGGCACCAACTCGCATCCACAGGCAGAAACCCGACAATCCGCGTCACCAACTCTTCCTTCCAGCGCTGATCCTCCCGCAACCCGCTCATTGCATCGCCCCCACATCAAACGCCAGCGGCTTGGCCGGTTTCTGCCCGATCCCGTACCAGTCGAGTTTGCGCGTCAGCACCATGAACACCCCGAGCAGGCCGAACAACAGCAGCGAGCCCATCAGCAGCGCGTAATCCTCGGCGCTCAGCAGGCCATACAGCAGGCCATACAACGCCGCCAATCCCGCGGAGAAACTCAGACCGTGACGCACGCTGTGCAGCACGTGGCAAACATAAAACCCGATCAACAGCACACAGCCACTGGCCGACAGCAGATACGCCAGGGCAAAGCCGATGTGCTCCGACAACGACAGCAGTAACAGATAGAAGAACGCCAGCGCCACCCCGACCAACGCATATTGCACCGGGTGTACTGCCAGACTCTTGAGCACTTCAAACAGGAAGAAACCGGCGAACGTCAGGACGATGAACAACAGCGCATATTTGATCGCCCGATCACTCTTCAGGTACTGATCCACCGGATCGATGAAACTCACACCAAAACTGCGCCCGTTGAACGCCTCGCAGTCATTGCCCATCACGCACCGGCTCATGGCTTCTTGCAGGTTGGTGGAGAAAAATGTGGTCTGCCAATCGGCGCTGAAACCCTGATCGCTGATCTCGCGTTTGCCCGGCAGGAAGTTGCCAACAAAACTGGGGTGCGGCCAGTTGGCGGCAAGGCTGACGTGACTGCTTTTGCCCACCGGCAACACCTGCAGCGAACCGGTGCCTTGCAGGCGCAGGTCGAAACCGAAAGTCAGTTCCGTGGCGTTGCGGGTATCCAGCGCCGGCAACGTCACCCGCACGCCTTCGCCGAGCCAGCCGACCTGGGTGCCGGGTACGAAGTCCAGGCGTTGACCGTCGAGTTCCAGTTTCAGGGCGTTTTCAATACCGCGAATGTCACTGATGCCCACCGCCAGAAACGGCGCATCGAACTGGTAATCGGCAAAGTCTTCCTTGATCCCCAATTGCGCCGGCAACGAGAAATGCCCATTGATGCGATTGTCGGCATGGAACAGTCGCGCTTCGTAGATACCGCGATTGCGCAGCTCGGTCTGCACCTGGCCGTCGAGCTCGAAGCGCTCCGGGAGAAAGTACAGCCGACCGCGTTCTTCACTTGGCTCGTCGTAGCGCTGGTTGGTTTTGTCGTTGAGCTTCCAGTTGTGAATCACTTTGCGATACGGCACTACCATCACCGGCCCGCTCAGTTGCTGGCTGTAGCTGGAGCTGCGAGCGATGTCTTCGAGCACGCCGTCGCGCAGTTGCTGGCGATCATCGATGATGCCGTCGATCATCAGCAGCGGTATCAGCAACAGCAGGATCAGCAGGGCAATCGCCCCGAGCTTTATGGTCAGATTCTTGTTCATGGGACTCTCCCTGTTTGGATGGGCAGAGTCTGCTGTTGATGTATGAGGGGAATGTGGGGGGAATATGGAGATTGTGTGGAGACTGCACCGGCCCCTTCGCGAGCAAGCCCGCTCCCACAGTTGATCTTTGGTGTGACAGAGACCTGTGTTTCAACACCCCCCCCTGTGGGAGCGGGCTTGCTCGCGAAGGCAGCGACTCGGTTTCAGGACAAGCGCAATGTCACTTCCACACCGCTCTCGACGTTGCGGATATGCATCGACCCACCATGCAACTTCACCACTTCCTCAACAAAGTTCAGCCCCAGTCCAGTGCTCTTGCGCCCAGTGTCCGGGCGCGGCAGCGAGTAAAACCGTTCACTCAAGCGCGGCAAGGCATACTCGGGAATCGCCGCTGCTTCGTTGAACAAGCGCAACTCGACCTGCTCCCCCACGCGCTCGGCACTGAAGCGCAGCAGCCCGGCGACCGGGGTGAAATCCAGCGCATTCTCCAGCAGATTGCCCAACGCCTGACGCAACAGAAACGGCTCGCCGATCAGCAGCAGATCTGGCGCAATCGTCTGCTCGACCGTGAGCCGCCGGCCTTCGATGCGCGCTGCCTGCGCCCGCAACAATTCATCAACCAATGCCGCCAGCGGCACCGCCACGCGCTCCTCAAGACCCTGCCGCTGTTCCACCTGAGCCAGATTCAACAGCCGCTCGATCAACTGCTGCATCCGTGCGCTTTCGCTGTCGATGTTGCCGACAAAGCGCAGGCGCTGAATCGCTGGCATCTCATCCTGCAGCAATTCCGCAGCACCGCGAATCGCCGCCAGCGGACTCTTCAATTCATGGGTCAGGGTGTGCACGTAGCGTTCGACGTAAGCCTTGCCTTCGAGCTGGGTGCGCATCTGCTCCACCGCTGTGGCCAGTTGCTTCAGTTCGCCGCCACGGTAATGCGGTACTTCCACTCGCCGGCCTTCGCTCACCGCCTGCGCATACCCGGTCAAACGGTGCAGCGCGCGGCTCAGCCACCACGACAGCAAAGCGCCGAACAGCAGACCGAGGCCGATCAGCCCGGCACCGTAAAACAGCAAGCGCCGCTCGGTACGATCAACATAAGGCTGCAATGAGCTGTTGGGTTTGGCCACGGTAACCACGCCGATGATCCGGCCGTTGTCGCGGATCGGCGCACCGACGTGCATCACCGAGGAGTTCGCATCATTCGGATCGCTGCGGCTCGAACGAGCGCCGTACTCACCACGCAAAGTCAGGTACACGTCGTTCCAGCGCGAGTAATCCTGACCGACCGCCACGCCGCTGGAATCCAGCACCACGATGCCTTTGGCGTCGGTGACGTAGATGCGGTGGTTGACCTGGTTTTTCGGCAAACCCCAAATCGTCGCCTGTGGTTGGCGCTCGCCGTAGGCCCGCAACAATTCGGGCCAGCGGTTCTCGCTGAGCGTGCCGGCCTTGAAATCATCACGGAGAATTTCCGCCATCAGGTTGGCGGTGTCGACCAGGGTTTCTTCGGTGGACTGGCGCACGCCCGGGCGGATTTCTTCCATCACCGTGTTGAGCACGAAGTAACCGGTCAGGCCAACAAACAGCACATACACCAGAAAAATCCGCAGCCCCAACGACATCAGCTGTGCCCCGGGCTGTAGCTGTAACCGAGGCCGCGGTGGGTCTGGATCGGCTCGGCATCGGCCCGCACCAGGCGCAATTTGGCGCGCACGCTTTTGATGTGGCTGTCGATGCTGCGCTCGTAGCCGGCGTCCGCCGCCACGCCCAGCGCATCGAGCAATTGCTCGCGGCTGAACACCCGCTGCGGTTGTTCGAGCAGGCATTGCAACAGACGAAACTCATGACGGGTCAGGCTCAACGGCTGTCCCCGATAGACGATCTGCACACGCTCGGCATCGATGCGAAACAGCGTCGAGGACGCTTCAACCGCAGGACGCGGCGCCATGCGCTTGAGAATCGCCCGTACCCGTGCGGCGACTTCCCGTGGGCTGAACGGCTTGACCACGTAATCGTCGGCGCCGATCTCCAGCCCCACCACCCGATCGATCTCGGCGTCCCGGGCACTGAGAAACAGCACCGGCACTTCACTGAAGCGCCGCAGCTGTTTGCAGGTTTCGAAACCGCTGATGTCCGGCAGGCCGATATCGAGAATGATCAAGTCAGCCGGGGTCTGCCGTTGAAACTCCAGCGCCGCCGCGCCGAGGCTCAGCCACGTGGTGGCGAACCCCTCGCCCTGCAGGGCAAAAATCAGCGTGTCGGCAATCGCCGCTTCGTCTTCGACAATCAGGATATGAGGCATGGCGTCCGAGCCCATGGGTTAAGTGCGCGAACGGTGCCCCAAGCCTGACGTTACGTCAATGAGACCACTTAGCAGTCCGGCTTGTCGGCGGTGAAACGCCGCGCCGGGTTCACTGCCGCGCCGAACTCGCGCAGGGCCTTGGCACCGATCAGCAGCGGGTAGTTGAAGTTGCTGCGGTCGGTCAGGTTGACCTCAACGGTGCGCTTGACGTTGCCCAGGCACAATTCCAGATCAACCACCGGGCGCTTGGCGACTTCGGTGCTGTCGCCCTCGTCCTCTTCATCCGAGCGGCTCTTGATCTTGCTGATCCGCGCGACCTTGTGTTCGTAGACCTTGTTGCTGGCATCCTTGGTGCCGAGGCGGAAACGCACCCAGTTTTCGCCATCGCGGGTGAAGGTCTCGATGTCCTTGGCCGACAGCGAGGCGGTCAGCGCGCCGGTGTCCATCTTGGCCTTGAGCACCTCACCACCGATTTCCGGCAGCGCGATGTATTCGTAACGCCCGTACAGGGTCGGCTCGGCGGCCATGACCGGCAGGGCGACGAGGGCAAACAGTGCAAGGAGGGATTTCACGTAGAGGGCTTCCTTGGAAAATGAGGGCGTCAGACGCGAGATTTTAGACAGCGGACGGGCAATTGGTTCGCCTCAAGTCAGCCTTCGCGAGCAGGCTCGCTCCCACATTGGATCTTCTGTGTGCATGCAATCTTGCGCACCGCATAAATCTCCTGTGGGAGCGAGCCTGCTCGCGAAGAGGCCAGCCCATTCAAAATGAATCTTGAGCAAAGCATACCGGCCCAAAAGTGAAACATTCGTCACCATCGATTTGGCCTGTCACCCGAAGCCACTTATCATGGCGCGCCCATCCGCCTTCATAGAGTTGCTTATGCGCCGCCTGCTCACCGGCTGTTTCGTCACCCTGCTGCTGTTGCTCAACACCCTGATCCTGATCGGGCCGTTGCTGGTCTTTGCCCTGCTCAAACTGATTGCGCCCGGGCGCTGGCGCGATTACGCCTCGTGGGCGGTGATGTGGATTGCCGAGACCTGGGCCGAAATCGACAAGCTGATCTTTCGCCTGTGCATTCCCACCCAATGGGATATTCGCGGCGGCGCAGACCTGCGTGGTGACACCTCGTACCTGGTGGTCAGCAACCACCAGTCGTGGGTCGACATTCCGGCGCTGATCCAGACCCTCAACCGGCGCACGCCGTTCTTCAAGTTCTTCCTCAAGAAAGAGCTGATCTGGGTACCGTTCCTCGGTCTGGCGTGGTGGGCGCTGGATTACCCGTTCATGAAGCGCTACAGCAAGGCGTTCCTCGCCAAGCACCCGGAGTTGGCGGGCAAGGATCTGGAAATCACCAAGCAGGCCTGCGAGCTGTTCAAACGCCAGCCGGTGACGGTGGTGAATTATCTGGAAGGCACCCGCTACACCGCGGCGAAAAGTGCGCAGCAGCAGTCACCGTTCAGACACCTGCTCAAACCCAAGGCCGGTGGCGTGGCGTTTGTGCTGGCGGCGATGGGGGAGCAGCTGGATGCATTGCTCGACGTGACCGTGGTTTATCCACAGGAGAACATTCCGGGGTTCTGGGATCTGATCAGCGGCAGCGTGCCGCGCGTCATCGTCGACATCCAGACCCGCGAACTAGACCCGGCGTTGTCGCAGGGCGATTACGAAAACGATCCACTGTTTCGTCAGCAGGTCCAGAACTGGGTCAACCAGCTCTGGACCGAGAAGGATCAGCGCATTAGCGAATTGCGCGGCGAGCGCAGCTGAATCAGCTACCGGTGCCGGCGCCCCAGATGCTGCCGAGACTCTGCAGAATCGGGCCGCCGACGCCTTGGTCACCCAGATACTTGAGCAGCACCGGGGCAAATTGGCCGACCATGCCGCTGTCCATGCCCAAGGCCCCGAAGGCGTTGTTCAGGTCGTTGGTGTCCTTGACGTTGCCCAGCGCGTTTTCCAGCCCGGCCGACTTGCCCGACGAACCCAGCAAACCACTCAACGCCGCCAGGTTGCCGCTGCCGCCCGACAGTTTGTCGATGCCCGGCACTTCTTTGGCCAACTGCGAATAATCGGTGCTGCTCAACTGATTCTTGGCCAGGCCGAGCATGGCGCTGGTGCCACCGACGGCTTGCTGAGGCGTAACACCGAGACCGGTAACGGCTTGCAGCAAACCGGCGGTTTCCGAGGTCGGCGCGGCGGCGGTGGCAGCGTTGCCACCCTGCATGCTTGCAGCCGCTTTTGTCACATCGTCCAGACTGAAGCCGGCAAACACCGGGCTCGCTGCAAGGGTCATCAGTGAAGCCAAGGCAATACCGCGTGAAATCTTCATTCAGACATCCTCTTGCGCTGTGGTAACCGCCCTTCAATGAGCGGCAAAACTGCCGGTTTGACCGGGTTTCAGCCTGCATGTTCCTCGCCGGCGCATCCATTTTCAGCATAGCCACGTATATAAAACGTGAAACCGTGGATAACCGCAGATGAATGGCACAAGCGCTGTCGCTGAACTAGCCTGTGAACAGCCCGAGCAGCGCCCTCGTCGCCCGCCCATTGCCTGGAGAGCCGTCATTTCCATCGCCGACCACGATCAGTTGCGCCAGCTGTTGGCCCAGTGCTCACTGGGCGACCGCGGTGCATTCGAAACGCTCTATCGCAGCGTTGGCCCGCGCCTGCACGGCGTGGCCCTGCGCTTCATGGGCCGGGCGGATCTGGCCGAGGAAGTGCTGCAGGAAAGCTTCGTGCGCATCTGGAACAACGCCTCGCGCTACGAAGCCCATTTGTCGGCGCCGCTGACCTGGATGATCAACATCACCCGCCATCAGGCCATCGACCAACTGCGCAAACAGCGCGAACGGCCGATGACCGACTTCGAACAGGACACCCTGCCGGACGAAGGCCCTTCGGCCCACGACCTGTTAAACAGCAGCCGCGAAGCCAGCGCGCTGCACCGTTGCCTCGACACCCTCGACGGCATGCAGCGCCAGTCGATCAGCGTCGCCTACTTCCAGGGCCTTTCCTGCTCGGAACTGGCCGAACACCTGGCGGCACCGCTGGGCTCGGTGAAGTCGTGGATTCGTCGCGGCATGGAGCGTCTGCGCAGGTGCCTTGAATCATGAACTACCAGACCCCCGCCCTGCGCCGCGCCCTCGCTGCCGATTACGCCATTGGCCTGATGTCGGCGGCGGCGCGTCGACGTTTTGAACAATTGCTGCTGGATGACGCAGCACTGCGAACCGAGTTGGCGCAGTGGCAGGAGAGCCTCGCCAGCCTTACCGAAACGCTGCCGGAGCACCCGGTGCCGGATCGGGTGTGGCAAGGCATCACCGCGCGGATCGAGCCGCAAGTGCTGCACGTCCCGGAAAAACGTCCGTTCTGGAACTGGCTGCGCGTCAGCGTCGCTGCCTGTTCGATCGTGGTGCTGGTGTTCCTCGGCTCCCTGTACAACCGCGACGACGCCCGCTACCACGCCACCCTGCTGAGCGCCGACGCGCAACCGGCATTGAAGGTCGAAGCGCATGCCGATTATCTGCAAGTCGAGCCGCTGACACTGGCGGCAATCGGGCCTGATCGCAGCCTGGAATTGTGGGCGATTCCAGCGGATGGCAAGCCGATTTCGCTGGGGGTGATTCCTTTAGGCGGCAAAGGCAAGGTTGAACTGAGCGCGGCGCAGAAAGTCTTGATCGGCCAGCCGATTGCGCTGGCGGTGAGTCTGGAACCCAAGGGTGGCTCGCCGACCGGGCAGCCGACCGGGCCGGTGCTTTACCAAGGCGCGTTAGCGGCTCTCTGACTCTGGCACCACAAACCTTTTGTGGCTAGTGGATTTTACGACGGCTTCGCCGCCGAGCGGGAGCACGCTCCCTCGCCACAGGTTTCGTGCTCATCCCCATAAAAAACGGCGACCTTGAGGTCGCCGTTTTGCATTGCCTGAAACTTACGCCGCACTGAACAACCGATGCGGATCGATCACAAACTTCTTCGGTACGCCGGCATCGAACTCGCCGTAACCTTCCGGCGCCTGATCGAGGCTGATGACCTGCACGCCAACCACTTCGGCGATGTTGATGCGGTCCCACATGATCGCCTGCATCAGTTGGCGGTTGTATTTCATCACCGGGGTCTGGCCGGTGTGGAAGCTGTGGGATTTGGCCCAGCCCAGGCCGAAGCGGATGCTCAGGCTGCCCATTTTCGCGGCGGCGTCCACGGCACCTGGATCCTCGGTCACGTACAGGCCCGGAATACCGATCTTGCCGGCCACACGCACCACGCCCATCAGCGAGTTGAGCACGGTAGCCGGGGCTTCGGCTTTCACCCCGTCGTGACCGTGGCCGCGTGCTTCGAAGCCCACGCAATCCACCGCGCAATCGACTTCCGGCTCGCCCAGCAGCTCGGCGATCTGCTCGTGCAGCGGCGTGTCCTTGGACAGGTCGACCACTTCAAAACCCTGAGCCTTGGCGTGCGCCAGGCGGATAGTGTTGACGTCGCCGATGATCACCACCGCCGCCCCCAGCAGACGCGCCGAGGCCGCAGCGGCCAGCCCGACCGGGCCGGCACCGGCGATGTAAACGGTGCTGCCCGGGCCAACGCCCGCCGTCACTGCGCCGTGATAACCGGTCGGGAGGATGTCGGAGAGGCAGGTCAGGTCGCGGATTTTCTCCATGGCCTTGTCGCGATCCGGCAGTTTCAGCAGGTTGAAGTCGGCATACGGTACCAGCACGTATTCGGCCTGGCCGCCGGTCCAGTCGCCCATGTCGACATAACCGTAGGCACCGCCGGCACGGGCCGGGTTGACGGTCAGGCAGACGCCGGTGTGTTGCTCCTTGCAGGAACGGCAGCGCCCGCAAGCCACGTTGAACGGTACGGAGACCAGGTCGCCGAGTTTCAGATTCTCGACGTCGGAACCCTTTTCGATCACTTCGCCGGTAATTTCGTGGCCCAGCACCAGACCGGTCTGCGCCGTGGTACGGCCGCGCACCATGTGCTGGTCGGAGCCACAAATGTTGGTGGACACCACACGCAGGATCACCCCGTGCTCGATCTTCCTGCCACGCGGGTCCTGCATTTTCGGATAGTCGATTTTCTGTACTTCGACCTTGCCAGCGCCGAGATACACCACACCACGATTGCCAGACATGCTTTCACCTCGCTGTTGTTTTTATGGAACTGCGTTGCCCAGGCAGGCAGCGCGTTAAGTGCTCGGGTACAGATGCTGATTGTTGTGTTGCCTGTTATGGCCTCTTCGCGAGCAGGCTCGCTCCCACAGTTGATCTTTGGTGTGACAGAGACCTGTGTTTCGACACAAATCCCTGTGGGAGCGAGCCTGCTCGCGAAAGCGATCTAGAGAACGACCGTGCGATTGGCGTTGAGAAACACCCTGCGCTCAATGTGATAACCCACGGCCCGGGCCAGGGTCAGGCCCTCGATATCCCGCCCCTTGGCAATCAGATCCTCCGGGTAATGACTGTGATCCACCGCCTCGACGCCCTGGGCAATGATCGGCCCTTCATCGAGGTCGTTGTTGATGTAATGCGCCGTCGCGCCGACCAGCTTCACGCCCTTGTTGTAGGCCTGGTGATACGGCTTGGCGCCCTTGAACCCCGGCAGCAGCGAGTGGTGAATGTTGATCGCCTTGCCATCGAGCTTGCGGCACAGCTCCGGTGACAGCACCTGCATGTAGCGGGCGAGGATCACCAGTTCGGCGCCGGACTCTTCGATCACCTGCCACACCTGACGCTCCTGCGACGGCTTGTCGTTGGGGTCGAGGGGGAAATGGTAGTAGGGAATCTGGTGCCAGTCGGCCAGCGGCTTGAGGTCCGGGTGGTTGGACACCACCGCCGCCACGTCCATCGACAACTGGCCGATGCGCTGGCGGTAGAGCAAATCGTTGAGGCAGTGATCGGCCTTGGAGACCATGATCACCACTTTTGGCCGGTAGTTCGGCGCGGTCAGCTCGAAGACCATGCCGAATGCCTCTCCGCGCTCGGCGAGGCCGGCGCGGAAGGACTGCTCGTCGAAACCGTCGGGCTGACGGAATTCCACGCGAATGAAGAAACGACCCGAGAGCCGGTCATCGAACGAATGGTGCTCGGTGACGTAGCAACCCTGCTCGAACAGAAAACGCGTCACCGCGTCCACCGTGCCGAGCACGCTGGGGCAGTCGGCGGTCAGAATCCATGTGTCTGGGGCGCGGCTCATGGTGCGGTGACTCCTGTTCTTTTGTGCGCGGTGTCTGGGGGATTTTTGCCCCTCACCCTAGCCCTCTCCCGAAGGTAGAGGGGACTGACCGAGGTGTTCTTTCGAGCTACGCCGACCTGAAATATCGCGGCGAACTCAGGCTCGAAAACTACACAAATCTGTTCCCTTTCCCCCTCTCCCCCCTGGGGGAGAGGGCTGGGGTGAGGGGGTAAGCTTTTAGGCTTGTACGCTCAACCCGTATTCAGCCGAAGCATCCTGCAGCCACAACCACCAGTAGTCCGAGAAGCTGCGGCGGATCAGCAGTTCCCAGGTGTCTTCGGCGGTATGGCGGATCATCAGCTGCGACTTGGCGAACACCGTGCCCACCGCTTTGCCGACCGGGAAGTTGTTCGGGTGCACGTCGTAGCTGGTGGATTTCATCAGCACCTGACGCACGTTCGGCCCGCTCAGTTCGAGCACTTGCTGGCCGCCGCTGACGTTGACGATCGCGATGTGCAGGTCGCCCAGCGCTTCGCGCAGTTTCTGCTCGGCGGCGAATTCTTCACCGCTTGGCACGATCAGCAGCCACTCGTCCGGGCCCATCCATTGCAGGCTGGTTTCGCCTTTGACGATCACGCTCAGGGCGCCCGGCAACTCAATGCCGAGGGCCTTGTGCACGCCAGCGGCGAAGGCTGCATCGTGGCCATCGCCACGAATGGTCAGGTGACCGAGGAGTTTCTTTTCACGCACGATCACGCCGGCGTTCTTGCGACCCTTGCCGACCAGGCTGGCGAGGTCGGCATGGTGCAGCGACGACTCGGCACGGGCCCCGGTGGTCGGGCGTTGCTGGTAAACATTGGCTGTGGTCATAAAGCACCTTCCTGAATTCTGACTTGAACCCTTTGCAAGCAGATCTACCGCTATCGCGAGCAGGCTCACTCCTACAAGGGGTACGCGATCACCTGTAGGAGTGAGCCTGCTCGCGATGAAGTCACCGCGGTGCGACTGGCACTCCACAGGAGCCGAACCCTCAAATATTTTGCCGATCACCCTTCGGATCGAAGAACACCGAAGAAACAATCTCCGCCTCGATCACGCTGCCATCGGCCAGCGGCGCGAACACCCGCTCACCCATGCGCTTCAGACCGCCCTTGACCACGCCCATGGCAAACGAATAGCCGAGGGAGTTGTGCGCGTAGCTGGAGGTCACGTGGCCGACCATGGTCATCGGGATCGCCTGCTTGGTGTTGAACACCAGTTGCGCACCTTCCGGCAGCCAGACGTTCGGGTCGATCGGCTTCAGGCCCACCAGTTGTTTACGCTGATCCTTCACGCAGTCTTCTCGGTTCATGCCGCGCTGGCCGATCCACGAGAACGGTTTGGTGCGACCGACGCACCAGCCCATGTTCAGGTCGTCCGGGGTCATCGAGCCGTCAGTGTCCTGACCGACAATGATGAAACCCTTCTCGGCGCGCAGCACGTGCATGGTTTCAGTGCCGTACGGCGTCAGGTTGTACTGCTTGCCGGCCTCGACGATTTTCTCCAGCACGCCCATCGCGTAGTCGGCCTGCACGTTGACTTCGTACGACAGCTCACCGGTGAACGAGATGCGGAACACCCGCGCCGGCACGCCGCCGACCAGACCTTCTTTCCAGGTCATGAACGGGAACGCTTCGTTGCTCAGATCAATGTCGGTCACGGCGCTGAGCAGCTTGCGGCTGTTCGGCCCGGACAGGGTCATCGTCGCCCAGTGGTCGGTGACCGAGGTGAAGTACACCTTCATCTCTGGCCATTCGGTCTGGTGGTACAGCTCCAGCCATTGCAGCACGCGAGCCGCGCCGCCAGTGGTGGTGGTCATGACGAAATGGTTGTCCGCCAGGCAGGCCGTCACACCGTCATCGAAGACCATGCCGTCTTCTTTGCACATCAGGCCGTAACGCGCCTTGCCCACGTCGAGCTTGGTCCAGGCGTTGGTGTACACGCGGTTGAGGAACTCGCGGGCATCCGGGCCTTGAATGTCGATCTTGCCCAGGGTCGAGGCGTCGAGCAGGCCGACGCTGTCGCGCACGGCTTTGCATTCGCGTTTGACGGCGGCATGCATGTCTTCACCGTTTTTCGGGAAGTACCAAGGACGTTTCCACTGGCCGACGTCTTCAAACTCGGCGCCGTTTTTCAGGTGCCATTGATGCAACGCGGTGTAGCGTACCGGCTCGAAGATGTGCCCACAGTGACGACCGGCCACGGCGCCGAACGTTACCGGCGTGTAGTTGGGGCGGAACATCGTGGTGCCCATCTGCGGGATGGTCACGTTCAGCGAGCGGGCGGCAATGGCCAGGCCGTTGACGTTGCCGAGCTTGCCCTGATCGGTGCCGAAACCCAGCGCGGTGTAACGTTTGACGTGCTCGACCGACTCGAAACCTTCGCGGGTCGCCAGTTCGATGGCGGCGGCGGTGACGTCGTTCTGCAGGTCGACGAATTGTTTCGGCGCACGCGAAGTGCCCTTCTCGTGCGGCACTTGGAACAGCGCCAGGGTCGCTTCTTCGAGACGGCTCAGCGCTTTTGGCAGCGTGCCTTCGACCACCGCGAAACCGGCTTCACTGGCAGCGCGTGCGCCACCTTCGAAACCATCGGCCAGCGAATCTCCGAGGCCGTAAACGCCGTTGATGCCGCCGACGCACACACGCTTCTGCGGTGCTTCGCCCGGTACGAAACCGAGGATGTCTTCACGCCAGATCGGCTTGCCACCGAGGTGCGAAGCCAGGTGCACGACAGGGCTGTAACCGCCGGAACTGGCGATCACGTCGCAGTCGAGCCATTCGCCCGGGCTGGTCACGGTGTGCGCTTTGACGTCAATCGCGGCGATGCGGGCAGCGGTGACGCGCTTGCTGCCACGGGCCTCGATCACGGCGCTGCCGGTGAGGATGCGAATGCCTTTGGCGCGGGCTTCTTCCACCAGCGCACCACGCGGATTGCTCCGTGCATCGGCGATGGCCACCACTTGCAGGCTGGCGTCGAGCCAGTCCAGCGCAACGCGATAGGCGTGATCGTTGTTGGTGGTCAGCACCAGCTTCTTGCCCGGTGCCACACCGTAACGGCGCACGTAAGTCGAGACCGCACCGGCGAGCATGTTGCCCGGCACGTCGTTGTTGCCGTAGACCAGCGGACGTTCGTGGGCGCCGGTCGCCAGCACGACACGCTTGGCGCGAACCCGGTGGATGCGCTGACGCACCTGACCGATTGGCGCACGGTCACCGAGGTGATCGGTGAGGCGTTCGTGAATGGTCAAGAAGTTGTGGTCGTGGTAGCCATTAACGGTGGCGCGCGGCAACAGCAGCACGTCCGGGGTGTTCTTCAGTTCAGCAATGACGCTGGCCACCCACTCGATCGCCGGTTTGCCGTCGAGGCTTTCGCGCGAATCGAGCAGGCTGCCGCCGAACTCTTCCTGCTCATCGGCGAGGATCACCCGCGCACCACTGCGCGCAGCCGCCAGGGCCGCGGCGAGACCGGCAGGGCCGGCGCCGACGATCAGCACGTCGCAGTGCTGGTTCATGTAGTCGTAGGTGTCCGGATCGACTTCGGTCGGCGAACGGCCCAAACCGGCAGCCTTGCGAATGTACTTCTCGTAGGTCATCCAGAACGATTGCGGGTACATGAAGGTTTTGTAGTAGAAACCCGGCGGCATCAGCTTGCCGCCGACCTTGCCGAGAATCCCCATCATGTCGTTGTTGACGCTCGGCCAGCCGTTGGTGCTGGTGGCGACCAGGCCTTGGTACAGCGCCTGTTGCGTGGCGCGCACGTTGGGAATCTGCGTGGCTTCGGTGGCACCGATCTGCAGCACGGCGTTCGGCTCTTCGGCACCGGCGGCGAAGATCCCGCGAGGACGCGAATACTTGAAGCTGCGGCCGATGATGTCGACGCCGTTGGCGATCAGTGCCGAGGCCAGCGAGTCGCCCTCGAAGCCTTTGTAGCTCTGACCGTTGAAGGTGAAGCTCAGCACTTTGTTGCGGTCGATCCGTCCACCGTTGGACAGGCGATTGGTCTGGCTCATACCTTCTCTCCCAGCGCCGTCGTGGCTGTTTTCGCCGAATCAGCCTTGTCGGTGAATTGCGGCTTGGTGCCGATCTTGTAGGTTTCGAGAATCTCGTAGGTCACGGTGTCGCGGGTGACGTTGAAGTACTGGCGGCAACCGGCGACGTGATCCCACAGTTCGTGGTGCAGACCACGCGGGTTGTCGCGGAAGAACATGTAGTCGCCCCACTCTTCATCGGTGCAGGCGTTCGGATCCAGCGGACGCGGGATGTGCGCCTGACCGGATGCATGGAATTCCTCTTCGGAGCGCAGTTCGCCGCAGTGAGGACAGAAGATATGCAACATGGGGATTTCTCCTGTTAGTGGGCAACCGCAGCAGCGCCGTGTTCATCGATCAACGCACCGTTGTGGAAACGGTCGATGGAGAAAGGTGCGGCCAACGGGTGCATTTCACCCTTGGCCAGACTCGCGGCAAACACGTTGCCCGAGCCAGGAGTCGCCTTGAAGCCACCGGTGCCCCAACCGCAGTTGAAGAACATGTTCGGTACCGGGGTTTTCGAAATGATCGGGCAAGCGTCCGGGGTGGTGTCGACGATGCCGCCCCACTGGCGGTTCATGCGCACCCGCGACAGCACTGGGAACATCTCGACGATCGCCTGGATGGTGTGCTCGATCACCGGGTACGAACCGCGCTGGCCGTAACCGTTGTAACCGTCGATACCGGCGCCGATCACCAGGTCGCCCTTGTCCGACTGGCTGATGTAACCGTGCACGGCGTTGGACATGATCACGCTGTCGATAATCGGTTTGATCGGCTCGGACACCAGCGCTTGCAGCGGATGGGATTCGATCGGCAGACGGAAACCGGCGAGCTTGGCCATGTGCCCGGAGTTACCGGCGGTGACCACACCGACACGCTTGGCGCCGATGAAACCCTTGTTGGTTTCGACGCCGATGCACACGCCGTTTTCCTTGCGGAAACCGATGACTTCGGTCTGCTGGATCAGATCCACGCCCAAGGCGTCGGCGGCACGGGCAAAGCCCCAGGCCACGGCGTCGTGACGGGCGACGCCGCCGCGACGCTGAACGGTCGCGCCCATCACCGGGTAGCGGGTGTTTTTCGAGCAGTCGAGGTACGGAATCTCGTCGGCCACTTGCTTGGCATTAAGCAGTTCGCCATCGACGCCGTTGAGGCGGTTGGCACTGACCCGACGCTCGGAATCTCGGATGTCCTGCAGGGTGTGGCACAGGTTGTAGACACCGCGCTGGGAGAACATCACGTTGTAGTTCAGATCCTGCGACAGGCCTTCCCACAGTTTCATCGCGTGTTCGTACAGGTGCGCCGACTCGTCCCACAGGTAGTTGGAGCGCACGATGGTGGTGTTGCGCGCGGTGTTACCGCCGCCCAGCCAGCCCTTCTCGACCACGGCGACGTTGGTGATGCCGTGCTCTTTCGCCAGATAGTAGGCGGTCGCCAGACCGTGCCCGCCGCCGCCGACGATGACCACGTCGTAGACCTTCTTCGGCGTCGGCGTGCGCCACATGCGCTGCCAGTTCTCGTGGTGGCTGAGGGAGTGTTTGAAGAGGCCGAAGCCCGAATAGCGTTGCATAGTCATTTACTCCAAACCGCTCAGCGATAAACCGGGTAGTCGGCGCACAGTGCCGCGACGTTTTTGGCCACATTCGCTTCAACGTCGGCGTCACCGAGGTTGTCGAGGATGTCGCAGATCCAGCCGGCCAGCACTTCGCACTGGGCGACCTTGAAGCCACGGGTGGTGACGGCCGGGGTGCCGATGCGCAGGCCTGAGGTCACGAACGGCGACTGCGGGTCGTTCGGCACGGCGTTCTTGTTGACGGTGATGTGCGCACGGCCAAGGGCAGCGTCAGCATCTTTGCCGGTCAGGCCCTGACGGATCAGGCTGACCAGGAACAGGTGGTTGTCGGTACCGCCGGACACTACATCGTAGCCACGTTTGATAAACACGCTGGCCATCGCCTTGGCGTTGTCGATCACTTGCTGCTGATAGGCCTTGAAGCCTGGCTCCAGCGCTTCCTTGAAGCACACCGCTTTACCGGCGATGACGTGCATCAACGGGCCGCCCTGGGCACCGGGGAATACCGCGGCGTTGAGCTTCTTCTCGATCTCTTCGTTGGACTTGGCCAGGATCAGCCCGCCACGCGGACCGCGCAGGGTTTTGTGGGTGGTGGTGGTGACCACGTCGGCGTACGGCAGCGGGTTCGGGTACAGGCCAGCAGCGACCAGACCGGCGACGTGGGCCATGTCGACGAACAGCAGCGCACCGACCTTGTCGGCGATCTGGCGGAAACGCGGGAAGTCCAGGGTCTTGGAGTAGGCGGAGAACCCGGCAACGATCATCTTCGGCTTGCACTCGACGGCCAGACGCTCGACTTCGTCGTAATCGATCAGCCCGGTGTCGGTGTTGATCCCGTACTGCACCGCGTTGTACAGCTTGCCCGAGGACGACACTTTCGCGCCGTGGGTCAGGTGACCGCCGTGGGCCAGGCTCATGCCGAGAATGGTGTCGCCCGGCTGGATCAGCGCCAGGTACACGGCGCTGTTGGCCGAGGAACCGGAGTGCGGCTGGACGTTGGCGTAATCGGCGCCGAACAGCTGCTTGGCGCGTTCGATGGCCAGCGCTTCGACTTTATCCACATGCTCGCAGCCACCGTAGTAGCGCTTGCCCGGATAACCTTCGGCGTATTTGTTGGTCAGGCCGCTGCCCTGCGCTTGCATGACGCGTTTGCTGGTGTAGTTCTCCGACGCGATCAGCTCGATGTGATCTTCCTGACGTTGCTCCTCGGCATTCATTGCCGCCAGCAGTGCATCGTCGTAACCCTGGATCTGGTCTTGCTTGCTGAACATCGCGTCTCTCCCAGCGGCATCTGTGCGCCATTCGTCTCGGTAAGGCACTGGCAATCAAGGCAGTGCCCTTTGATGCCGATGGTATGACCGGCGCAGACAGCTCAAATGCCTGCGGACGCCACGCAAAGGTGCGTTTACGACATGGCCTGAAATGACCGATTGAATTCGTGGAGATCCCCTGTGGGAGCGAGCCTGCTCGCGAAGAGGCCGGCACATCCGACATGGAAGTTGGCTGACAGACCGCCTTCGCGAGCAGGCTCGCTCCCACAGGGGTCAGGTGTATGCCGCACGGATGGCGAGCAGCAGGAGGAAATGCAGGGGATAGAGCGCATACGCCCAGCGGCGCATGGGCAATGGATGAAGGGATCCGGCATGTCGCAACAAGACTATCCCGAGCAGTGGCGCAATCAGACACGCCGCGATGCCAAACACCGCCACGTAGTTACCGAACTCCGCAGCCTCATACAGCACCCGCCATTGATTGCCCGCCAGACACACTAGCCCCGGCAGCAGGCCGAAGTACCAGGGACGACGGATCACCCACAGCAGCGCCAGCGGCAACAGCACGCCAAATATGCCGAACATCAGCCACTGCGAAAACAACGCCGCCAGCAGCAAGGCGCCCGCGTCCAAAAGTCGCGACAACAACGTACGATCCTGCCAGCCCCGCGCCACCAGCAACCCCAGCGCCAGCGTAGGCATCACGTTCAAGGTGTCGGGATCGGGAATGTACAAGCGGTAAGGAATCTCGCTGACCAGGCTGAACAGCAGCAACCAGCCCAGATAGCGCCACTCGGTCTTCTGCGCACCGGCGCGGGACAGGTTCGCCGCCATCGCCAGGCAGAACCACGGGAACGCCAGACGCCCCGGCACATACAGCCAATCGGCGCTGATCCCGACATATCGCAGGTGATCGAGCAGCATGCTCAGCAACGCCAGCCACTTGAGCAGATCCAGCGCGCCGTCGCGTTTAGTCACGTGCATAATCGGGTAACAAACTGGTAATTTTCTGACAGCGACATCCCGTGTGCTCCCCGGAAGATCTTCGGTAAAGTGCGCACCCTCATTGACCACGAGCCTTCACAAGAGTCTCGACCACGGAAGCCGGCCATGACCGACAAGAGCCAACAATTCGCCAGCGACAACTACTCCGGTATCTGCCCTGAAGCCTGGGCCGCCATGGAACAGGCCAACCACGGCCACCAGCGCGCTTATGGCGACGATGAATGGACCGCACGTGCGGCCGACCATTTCCGCAAGCTGTTCGAAACCGACTGCGAAGTGTTTTTCGCCTTCAACGGCACCGCCGCCAACTCGCTGGCGCTGTCGTCGCTGTGCCAGAGTTACCACAGCGTGATCTGCTCGGAAACCGCCCACGTCGAAACCGACGAATGCGGCGCCCCGGAATTTTTCTCCAACGGCTCGAAACTGCTGATCGCCGGCACCGAAAACGGCAAGATCACCCCGCAGTCGATCCGTGAGGTCGCGCTCAAGCGCCAGGACATCCACTACCCGAAACCGCGCGTGGTGACCCTGACCCAGGCCACTGAGGTCGGCAGCGTGTACACCCCGGAAGAAGTCCGCGCCATCAGCGCCACCTGCAAAGAGCTGGGCCTGCACCTGCACATGGACGGCGCGCGTTTCTCCAACGCCTGTGCGTTCCTCGGCTGCTCGCCGGCCGACCTGACCTGGAAGGCCGGCGTCGATGTGCTGTGCTTCGGCGGCACCAAGAATGGCATGGCGGTGGGTGAAGCGATCCTGTTCTTCAACCACAAACTGGCCGAAGACTTCGATTACCGCTGCAAACAGGCCGGGCAACTGGCGTCGAAAATGCGCTTCCTCTCGGCACCGTGGGTCGGCATCCTCGAAAACGACGCCTGGCTCAAATACGCCCGCCACGCCAACCACTGCGCGCAATTGCTGGCCGAGCTGGTCAGCGACATTCCGGGCGTGGAACTGATGTTCCCGGTGCAGGCCAACGGCGTGTTCCTGCAACTCTCGGAACCGGCCATCGCCGCGCTGACCGCGAAAAACTGGCGCTTCTACACCTTCATCGGCAAGGGCGGCGCACGCTTCATGTGCTCGTGGGACACCGAAGAAGAACGCGTACGCGAACTGGCCCGCGACATTCGCGAAGTCATGTCCGCCTGATTCCTTGAGCCGATAAGATCCCCTGTGGTGAGGGGATTTATCCCCGATAGGCTGCGCAGCAGCCCCAAAACCTGCCATTGAGTTTCTGTCTGACAGAGACTGATTCAGACTTTGGGCCTGCTGCGCAGGCCATCGGGGATAAATCCCCTCGCCACAAAGTTACACCCCACCTTACGTGTTTGCCTCTTGGTCTACATTGTCTGTCGAGCCCCCCGCTCACATAACAACAAGCAGGAGCATCGGCATGTCGCTACAAGGCAAAACCCTGTTCATCACCGGCGCCAGCCGTGGCATCGGCCGTGAGATTGCGCTGCGCGCCGCGAAAGGCGGGGCCAATATCGTGATTGCGGCCAAAAGCGCCGAAGCCCATCCCAAACTGCCCGGCACCATCCACAGCGTAGCCAAGGAAGTCGAAGCCGCTGGCGGCAAGGCATTGGCCCTGCAAGTCGATGTGCGTGATGAAGACGCGGTGCGCCATGCGCTGGCCCAGGCCAACGAGCATTTCGGCGGCATCGATGCGCTGGTCAATAACGCCGGGGCGATCAAGTTGACTGGCGTGCAGCACATCGAACTCAAGCGTTTCGACCTGATGCACCAGATCAACACCCGCGCGGTACTGCTGTGCAGCCAGGCCGCCCTGCCCTATCTGAAGAAATCCGCCGGACACATCCTCAACTTGTCGCCACCGCTGAACATGGCGAACAAGTGGTTTGCCCAGTTCAGCCCCTACACCGTGACCAAATACGGCATGAGCATGCTGACGATCGGGATGAGCGAGGAGTTCGCCAGTTACGGCATCAGCGTCAATTCACTGTGGCCGCAGACGATGATCGCCACCGCCGCCATCGAATTCCAGTTGGGCAACCGCGAGTCGTTCAAGCAGGCGCGTACGCCGGCGATCATGGCGGATGCGGCGCATGTGATTCTGGGAAGCAGCGCACGACAGATCACTGGACGGCTGCTTATCGACGAAGAAATTTTGCGTGAGCACGGCGTGACTGAGTTCAAGCATTACCGGTTCGAGCCGGACAGCGACGCCGCACTGATGCCCGATCTGTTTATCGATTGAAGCGCATAACCCTGTGGGAGCGAGCCTGCTCGCGAAGAGGCCGTGTCAGACAGCACAGATGTTGAATGACACACCGCCTTCGCGAGCAGGCTCGCTCCCACATTGGATTTGTGCAGTGGTCTAGAATTCGATGCGCACGTCGCCCTTCGGCACGCTGCAGCACGACAAGATAAACCCTTCCGCCTCGTCGTCCTCGGTAATCCCGCCGTTGTGCTCCATCTCCACCTCGCCCCCCAGT
Source organism: Pseudomonas sp. G3-39 (assembly GCF_054790485.1). Classification (NCBI taxonomy): domain Bacteria; kingdom Pseudomonadati; phylum Pseudomonadota; class Gammaproteobacteria; order Pseudomonadales; family Pseudomonadaceae; genus Pseudomonas; species Pseudomonas sp. G3-39. The sequence goes on from NZ_CP186497.1 coordinate 5,441,172, forward strand.
TTCATCACCTTGCACGTCCCGCAAATCCCCATACCGCAAGCTTTCGGGATCATCAGGCCAAGCTTGGCCGCCGCCGCGTGCACGGTTTCGCCCGGTGCCACGCGAATGCTCTTGCCGGAGGCGGTGAACTCGACCTGATGCAGATCCGCCGCATCGATTTCCGGCGCATCGGCTGCCTGCTCGGCTTGCTCCACCGCATCGGCACGAGCTTCCGGTGGCGTGGCGCCGAACGATTCCTCGTGATAACGCGACATGTCGTAACCGGCCACTTCCAGCAGGCGCTTGACCGCGTTCATGTACGGCGTCGGGCCGCAGCAGAACACTTCGCGCTCAAGGAAGTCCGGCACCATCAGTTCGAGCATCTTGTGATTGAGGTAGCCGCGATAACCGGCCCACGGCTCGCCCAGCCCGTGTTTCTCGCAGATCAGGTGCAGGCTGAAGTTGTCGATCCGCGACGCCATGTGTTCCAGCTCGCGGTGGTAAATGATGTCTTTCGGCGAGCGCGCGCTGTGGATAAAGGTCATGTCGACGTTGGCATTGGTGTCGTAGAACCAGCGCGCCATCGACATGCACGGGGTGATCCCCACCCCGCCGCTGAGATACAGCACTTTCGGGCTCGGGAAGTCGATGGCGTTGAACAGCCCGACCGGGCCGTGCACTGCCAGCTCCTGGCCTTCATGCAGGGTGTCATGCAGCCAGTTGGAGACCTTGCCCCCCGGCACACGCTTGATGGTCACCGAGAAGCTGTACGGCACCGACGGCGAACTGGAAATGGTGTACGAACGCATGATCGGCTGGCCGTCGATTTCCAGCTCCAGGGTCACGAACTGCCCGGGCTTGAAGAAGAACAGGATCGGCTGGTCGGCCATGAAACAGAAGGTGCGCACGTCCCAGGTTTCCTGGATGACTTTGACGCAACGGACGATGTGTCGGCCATTGGCCCAGGTCTGGGTGGTGACCGGATTCAGGAAGCTGTTGGACATGCTGTTCTCCACGGCCGACTGTCGGCCTTCATGTGGCGATTCTGCGTATAGCGTGAACCGTCCGTTTACCTATCCGCGACATCGGCATACTTATCGCGACCAGCCCCCAACCGCCGGGGGTTGCGCGTCGGGAACAGATTGCACCATGTCGCCCATGGATAAGGTTCCGGGCAGCGTCGGCCCCACACTCGCCCCACACCAAGACGAATTCTTTACACCTTGCGTAGCAACCCTGATCAGCCACTTTCGCGGCCACGCAGATGGCCTTGAGGAATACATCGATGGACGTCACCGCAAAAATCAGCCTGGGCGATCCGCTGGAACCCGCACGCAAGGCCACCGCACAGATGCTGCAGGAGCGCGAGCGCACCTTTTCGCTGCCGCAGCCGTTCTACAGCGACGAGCGCCTGTTCGATATCGATATGCAGGAGATCTTCCAGAAAGAGTGGTTGATCGCCGGCATGACCTGCGAGATCCCGGCCAAGGGCAACTACCTGACCCTGCAGGTCGGCAAGAACCCGATCATCGTCATCCGTGGCGCCGACGGCGTGGTGCATGCCTTCCATAACGTCTGCCGCCACCGTGGCTCGCGCCTGTGCACCAGTGAAAAGGGCAAGGTTGCCAAACTGGTCTGCCACTACCACCAGTGGACCTACGAACTGGACGGACGCCTGCTGTTCGCCGGCACCGAGATGGGCGCCGACTTCGACATGAAGCAGTACGGCCTCAAACCGGTGAACGTGAAGACTGCCGGCGGCTACATCTTCATCAGCCTGGCGGAAAATCCGCCGGCCATCGATGACTTCCTGTCGACGCTGAACCACTACATGGAACCGTACGACATGGAGAACACCAAGGTGGCGATCACCACCACCTTGATGGAAAAGGCCAACTGGAAACTGGTGCTGGAAAACAACCGCGAGTGCTACCACTGCAACGCGTCGCACCCGGAGCTGCTGAAAACCCTGCTGGAATGGGACGACGTCACCGACCCGCGCGCCGATCAGGCGTTCAAGGATCACGTCGCCGCGTCTGCTGCTGCGTGGGAAGCCGAGAAGATCCCTTATGCCCACGCCAGTTTCGGCCTGCGCAACCGTATCGTGCGCATGCCGCTGCTCAAGGGCACCGTGTCGATGACCCTGGACGGCAAACAGGGCTGCGCCAAACTGATGGGCCGGATCAAGAACCCGGATCTCGGTTCGATGCGCATCCTGCACCTGCCGCACTCGTGGAACCACTGCATGGGCGACCACATCATCGTCTTCACCGTATGGCCGATCAGCGCCCAGGAAACCATGGTCACCACCAAATGGCTGGTGCACAAGGATGCGGTCGAAGGCGTGGATTACGACGTCGAGCGCATGCGCCAGGTGTGGGACGCGACCAACGATCAGGACCGGCGTCTGGCCGAAGAGAACCAGCGCGGGATCAACTCCACGGCTTATCAGCCGGGGCCGTACTCCAAGACCTATGAGTTTGGCGTGGTCAACTTTGTCGACTGGTACAGCGAGCGGATGCTGAGCAACCTTGGGGCCGAGCCTGCGCCGTACCTCAAAGGCGTGCCTGTTCAGGGTTGAAAATCGCCAGTGCCGACAATAAAAAACCGCGAGCACGCTCGCGGTTTTTTTATTGCAGCCGTGGCACCGTTACCAGTTCCAGGATCTGATGATGCTCTGCGCCGCCTCGAAGATATTGTTCACATCAGCGGCACTCGGCGGACGTTTATAGTCCGGGTCGATTTTTCTTTGCAGCGCATCGTACAAACCATCGATCTTTTCTTCGGTTCGTTTCTTGTCGCGAAGTCGAAGAGCATCGAGCTTTGCTTTATTTGCATCAAGCGCCCGATTTTCTTCAAGATTGATTGCGCGACACCACTCGCCTTCAATAGGATCGATAAACGGCGGTGGCCCGATGGGTTTAAATGGTTTGATCATTAAACACCTCACAGACCATAAAATGGCTTCAGGAGAACCAGCCTCCAATCCAACTGACGACCGAATTGAAAGTATTGGTAATTTTCTCCCAGACATTCTTCAGCCAACTGAGGATCTTCTGGCCAATCTCGATAAAGAAGTCACCGATCTTGTTGAGTACGCCATTAAAGAGATTGCCAAAGTTTTCCATAAAACCAATAACCGCATCGGCACTGGCCGGAAATTTGTCAACTTCATTGATGGCCGCGTCGTAGATTTTGTCGATTCGCTCTTCGGCAGCCTTCTGGTCACGTTTACGCAGCTCCTCAAGTTTTTCCTTGTAGGACTTGGTATCGGTCGACCCGGAATTCTGGAACGCTTCGGTGGCTTTCACCAGCCCTTTTTCCGATTGATTCGACTGTCCTTCTCCTGCTTCCCTGGCTTCTTTTTCCAGCCTTTTCACACCTGGATCATTGGCGCCATTACTCAGATAAAGGCTGCGCAGGTGAATCTGTTGCAGGCGTGGCGAAGCCATCAGTACGCCTCGTGCCGCACCCGACGAGCGTTTCTTGGCATGAACGCGCATTTCGTTCAGCAGTTCGACATAAGCCTCTTTCGACGGAGGAACGGCCGCTTCGGCGACCGACTTGACTTTTGACTTGGCTGCTTCAGACATTTTGGAACTCCTTGTAGTGTTGTATTTATCGCACTTGGTGTTGTGCCCCGGCAGACAAATGCTGCTGATAAAACCGGCAGACAGCACTCGTCAAAAAACTCATACTCCGCCCATGCAACTGCTCGTTGTCTTTTTAATTCCGGCAATTATCAAACAGCATCCCACATGAAATACGCGCGAATTAAACAGCTTTCGCAGCGCCATCCCGAAATGGATTAATCACAAAGTAGGGTTTCTTGATAAAAAGCCAATAAATTGACTAAAAGTACTCCATTACAAAAAAACTCCTGCATTGAACCCGGCGGAATTTATTGCTGAACAATTTTGTTCAATTCCTCACGTGCAGCCAAGTAAAGTCGCAGCCACCATACCTGTCAAACTTGCCAATAGAACTATCGGAAACTGTTTCTATTTTGATTCGGCATATACCGACAACCAAACCCTTTAACTAGCCAGCACAAGAGGAGTTAAGGTTTTTTATATTTTCAATGCATGAAAAGGCCTGCGGTACAGATACCGCAGGCGCCCGGTCATGTGGATGACCACCTCACACTGCCATCCTCGCCAATAAACTCCTCGAAAATCTCCTCCCCCACCAACCTGATTTTCGCGTACCCGTTCAACACCCGCAGCGGATAGTCCGGATCCTTCGCATCCTGGGTCTCGGAAAACAGTATCCGTGGATGCCCGTTCAGCTCGCTGGTGGTGCCATAGGGAATCGCTCCGTGCCCGGCACAACGCGCATGCAGTCCGCCCTGGGTGGCGTAGACGATGCCATTGTGCAGATGCCCCCAATACCAGTAATCCGGCTCGCGCCCCAGGGCATCGCACACCGGTTGATACAGCGCGGTCTGGTGGTGTCCGGAAATATCGAAGCCCTGGTGATGACTGAGCACCATGATCTTTTTGCGTTTCGGCAGGGCTTTCATCCAGGTGATCTGCGGCTCGTTGAGTGTGCCATCCATGTACAGGTTCATCGCGTCCGAGGCATACGCCGAATCCAGCCCGACCACCAGCCAGTCGTCGTTGATCAAGGCGAAATAACTGGTGCCCTGCTGCCCCGGAAAGCGCTTGGCCAGTTCCTTGAAATAGCCGTGGGCGCCGCTGTACATCTCGTGGTTGGAGTTGAGGGTGAACGAGCCGTGGCTGCCCATCGGCCAACCGGCCATGTCGACGTCTTCCTGCGAATGGCTGCCGGCGTAGTAGACGTCGCCCAGATGGATGGTGAAATCCGCTTGCGCCAGTTGCATCTGGTTGGCGACTGAAACCGCCGGCGCATGACTGTCGAAGGGGCCGGTGCCCCAGTCGCCGGCAATCGCCAGGGTCACGTCGCGCTCCATCTGCACCACCGCCGGGTCAGTGCCGAAGGTCGCGTGATGGCGCAGGTTTTCAATCCACTTGAGCAATGCCTCGCTCCACAGCAGGTCGAGCAACTCCCACTTGCGACACCCCAGCAGACTGCCGTCCTGCAGCACCCGGGTTGCCAGTTGATCGGGCGATTGCGGCAACGGCGTGGCATTGCCGATGCGCAAAATCGACAGGCCATGAGACAACTCCCACGGCACCGCCGGCTCGTCGCCCGGCAACTCACCGTTTTTCAGCACGTACTGCGCCTGATCGTGACCGCGCTGAAGCAACTTGATGATGGCCTGGAACTCTTCGGGCTCCAGTTCACTGATGAGCTTCATCCAGGCCATTTCCATGCGCGTGAACAAGCCGTGAATGCGCAGTTTGACCTTGTCGTACTCGTGTTCCCAATGACTGACCAGTGACATGGCGTAATCCTCTATCCGTAAGGGCTCACAGGGTTTTCATGAATTCGATCAACGCACGTTTGTCGTCGTCCGACAGCGTGGTGCCATACAGGTGACCGCTGTTGTGGTTGCCCTCCAGTCGGGTGTCGTATTTGAAATCCGCCGAGGCTTTGGCTTGAGCGCCCGTGGTGACGAAACCGACGTTGACCGGGTCGTAGACGTCGGAGCCGGTGATGAACACCACCGGACGTTTTTCCGGCGGTTGCAGCAGATCCCACAGGGTCGGCACCGAACCGTTGTGCAGGTACGGCGCGCGCAGCCAGATACCGTCAGTCGGCGTGTTGCTGTAGCTCTGGGTCTTGCGATACGCGCCGAAGTCGAACGGCGGTTTCTTGAAGGTGTGGAACGCCGTCACCAGACCGGTGGTGAACGAGTCGAGCCGATGTGGATCGGTGCCCAGTTGATCGATGTTGGTGGTGACCTGCCCGGTATCGGCGCGCCCGAAGTCGTGGCACGCGGCGCAATTGGCATCCCAGATCGGTTTGCCTTGCGCGACTTTCGCCTGATCCAGCGCCCACGGCCACGCCGGCGCCTTGTGCCCGAGCAGCCAGTTGGTCACTCGGTTGAAGCTCGGCGGCAGCACCGATTCCGGGGTCGCGCCCACGGCCATCGCGGCGGCGTAGTTGCGTTCGTGGATCTTGTTGTTATTGCCGTCCCAGTGCAGGTACATCGATTCCCGCGGCTTCTGGTTCCACACTTGCGGCAGGTCGACGGTGCCGATGGTCGAGTCATCCGGGAAGCCGAACACCACCATTTTCGTCGGGTTGAAGGTGTCGGTGCGGCCCGGGCCCTGTTGCGGACGCAGCTTCTGCCAGGCGTAGGCCTGCTTCTGCTTGAGCAAGGCGCTTTTCGCCATCGGGATAATCAGGTAGCGGTTATAGAGCTTCTCGAAAAAACCCAGCTGGAATTTGCCGTTGATCGCCGCCATCACCGCGTCGGTGGTGAATTTCGGGTCGCTGGCGCAATCGTAGGCGAACCACTGGAAGGCCTGCAGTTGCAGGGTGTTGGCCGGCGCGCTCGGCACATTGACCGCGACGTCGCTGGCATTGGCCCGGTAGGAACCGGTGTGGCACAGCGCGCAGTTCGGCTCTACCGTCGGGTAACCGATCTGCCACTTGGCCATGCCGATCGGCAGCTCCTTGCCGTTCTCATAGAGAAAGCCGAAGACTTCCCAGCCGCCGGGTTTGGGCAGTTTTTCCGGGCACATCTGCGGCAGCACGGCGAACAGGTAATACGGGATCCGCGCTTCGATGCCCAGGCCGATGGCGGCGTATTTGTAGTGATCTTCGTCGGAGGCGTACTCCTGCTCCGGCACCACCCGCAGCATCTGGTACCAGGTCTGGTACCCAATGAAACCGAGCAGCGCCAGTACGACCAAGGTACCGATCTTGAAGGCATGGCTCTGCCATTGCCGCGCCCAGGCCGCGCGCCACTCGCGCCAGCCGTCGCACAGCAGCGCCCATGGCCGGTTCGCGGGCGTGGTGCCGAGGTACAGCAGAATACCGAGGATCAGGAAGAAGCTCAGATCGCCCATCAGCATCGGCACGAACACCGAACCCTGAATGCTCGTATTGATCAGGTAAATCCAGAACATCACGGCGATCAGCCGCGTCAGCACGCACAGCCAGGAATGCACCACATAGCGCGGCGCACTGAAGCCCGACGGCATGTAAAACACGCTGATGCCCACCAGCAGCATCCCGGCGTTCTCCAGCCACGGGTCGGAGAGTTGCGGCGGCAGACCGACCACCGATGTCAGCAATCCCGGCGCGAACAGCGCCGGGATCGCGAACACCATGTTCATCGCAATGCCGATCCAGATGAAGCGTTGAAACCAGCGGATGTAGCTGTCCATATCATCCATTTCCTTGTGCAGACCTGAGAGGTGTTGTGCCAGATGCACCGCTTTCGCGAGCAGGCGCGCTCCCACATTGGATTGGGGATGCCCACTGGTTTTTGGGACTGGCACAAAACCCTGTGGGAGCGAGCCTGCTCGCGAAGCGGTCGACTCGGTCTGCAGTCAGCCGAGGGCCGTCTTCTCCAGGTGTTCAAGGATGATCGGATACACATCCACCACCGCGTTCTTGCCGAACATGCAGTCGATGTGGCCGTAACCCGGCACTACGTGCCGGCTGTAGCGCTCCGGCCCGTGGGCTTCGCAGACTCGCTGGTAGGTCTTGAGCGTGCTTTCCGGCAGGTAACACTGGTTCTCCGCGCCGCTGATAAAGCAGATCGGCATTGTCAGCCGCTCGAAGTGCGGCATGTACACATCGTTGCCTTTGAAATCCACCAGATGCCCTTTGCGCACGATCAGCGCCAGGTGCTCGAAGGTCTCGATGTTCGACTCGCCGAACAGCTCGTGCAGGTTGTCGTGCAGGGTTTCATTGAGCGTGTCGTGGCGATACAGCGAGGCGTACATAAAGCTGATGCGGTGGCACACCGGGTTGGTGCAATAACCCTGCGCCTCGATCCGCGCGTAGCCGTTGAGGGCCTTGTCGTAGAGGCGGTTGAACCAGTTCTCCTTGCTGTCGGCGTAAGCCGTCATCGATTTGATACCGATGGCATCGAGCATGCCCGGCAAGTGCAGACCAGCCTTCAACCCGGTAGCCGTGGCAACCACAGTGTCAGCGGCAATCTGCGAGCAGACCACCGAGCGCACACCCTGCAGCCCTGCCAGCAACGACATGAAGAATGTCGTCGCGCCGTAGCAATGCACCACGCACTGCACGTCTTTGGCCTGCGTCTCCTGCTGAATTTGCGCAATGGCAGCCTTGAAGTCGTACTGGGCGATCTGGTCGCCATTCCACTCTTTCTTGCTCGCCGGCAGCAGAATGCTCACCCGGAAATCCAGCAGCCACACGTCATAGTCGTGCTTGCACAGGTACTCCAGCAGGTTGGTCTGGATGGTGTCGGTGGAAAAGATATTCGAGCCGACACCCAGGCCATGCACCAGCATCACCGGGCCTTTGCTACCGGCCTGATAACGGGTCAGGCGCAGCTCGACGCCGTCCTCGGTAGGGAAGAAATGCACCGCCGGGATCGGCGCATCCAGTGGCCGTTTCAGGCGTGGCGGCGCGTCGGGGTTGAAGTAGATATCGCCAGCGAAGACCCCGCCGTAACTCTCCCAGAGAATCCCGGCGAAGAACTTGCCGAAGCGCGCCAAACCTTCGATGCGCTCGCGCTCGGTACGCGCATTGAGCACTTTCATGGTGGTCATCTGCTTGGCGAAATCGGTCGGATGAATGTGCATCACCCCGGAGCCGATCACCTCGCCCGACTTGTCCGGCCCGCGATACAGCGTCACGTATAGGGTGCTGGTGTCGTGCCAGATGTTCAGCACGCCGTTGTCTTCCGGCACGGTTTTGAAGGCGCTGAAGAAATAGTCGTTGCCGTCCTCGGCGGTCAGTTTCATGTCGTATTTCATGTGCCGTGTGTCGACCTGCTGCTCGAATTGTTCGAACAGATTGAACACGCCGTTGCTGGCGGTCAGCGGTTGCGGCGACAGCGCCGGGGCATTGACCGTACCGACAATGGTCGCGGCGTGCTCCGGTTCCTTGATCATCCGGTTGAGGTCGTTGGCGGTGATGGTCAGGGTAAAGTCGATCGGCGAATTATCTGCCTCACCTCGTTTGGCCGCCGCTTCGTAGACTTTCAGATCGGTGCTTTGCGCGGCGGTGAAGGCGCGGGAGAAATAGCCTTTCATGGTTTCGGTGAACTGTACGCCGAGAGTCGGTGGTGCCACCTGTTTGCGCGGTGCCGACGGCAGCGTGTAGTCGATCTGCCAACCACGGTCAGCGGCGAGCAGGCCCATGTTGCGCTCGCTCACGGCGGAGATGGTCAGCAGCGGATTGACCGCCAGCGAGGTCGGGATCACCGCGCCGTCGGTCACGTACAGACTGGCGTAAACATCGGTGCCGGCCGCGCCGCTGAACACCTGGCCCTTGTGATTGACCACGCCTTGCGTCGCGTCTTCGCCCATCACGCAACCGCCCAGCGGATGCACCGAGACGATGCTGTGCTTGAGCAGCCTGGTCCAGATCGGATTCTCCACCCACACCCCGCCCAACGCCTTGGTGCTCTGGTACAGACGCTCATTGCCGAGTTTGAAGTTTTCCTGCTCGCCGACACCCGGCCAGTCGATGCGCAACTGGTCCTTGTTGTCGAGAATCATCCGGCCCTGGCCGCTGTCGTGGCTCATGATCAGGTAGGTCTGCATGTTGTGCAGCGCGCCATAATACGGCCCGCGCAGGAAGCTCTCGGCCTCGCGCTCCTTGTAGCCGAGCTTGCCGCTGAAACTGTCGTCCGTGGCCTTGCCGATCATCTCGGCAAACCCGGCCATCGCCGGTACCATCGGCCGGCCGAGGGCGCCGGGGATCGAGCCTTCCTCGATGACCATGCGGCTGCGCCAGTCACCTTCGGTGCGCATGTCGATGATCGAGGTGATGCACGGGCCGACCGGTTGCAGTTCCTTGGCCGAATGCGCACCGAAACCGATGCCGTTGATGGTCTGCTCGCAGTTGTGGCCGAAGCCGAGAATGTCACCGTTGCCGCTCATGTTCTCGCCGAGCTGACCGGACATCACCAGACCCTTGTCCCGCGAACGCAGAAGGATCTCGGTAGAGCCGAGGGTGCCGGCGGAGACCACGACGATATCGGCCTTCACGAACAGCGTCGGCGCGTCGAATTTCTCGCGCCCGCTGTCGAGGTACTGGAAGTGCACGATCCAGCCATCGCCGTCGCGCTCCAGATGCCGCACCTCAGCCTGGCAGAAAATCTCCGCGCCATGGTTCCAGGCATCCGGCAGATAATTCATCAATGTGGTGTTCTTGGCCTTGTTGTTACAGCCCGAGACGCAGTCGCCGCACTGGTTGCACGGCAGTTGCTCGACGCCGACGTGGTTGAGGTTGTTCGGCAGTTTGTCGAAGGTCACGTTGATCGGTGGCTTGTAGAAATGCGCGCCTTGCTTGAGGTAGTCCGCAGACTTTTTGTTGGCGTCGAGCTTGGGCAGGTTCGGTGCGCTGTTCGGGTACGGATTAGGCTTGAGCATTTCCCGGGCACGGGCGTAACCGTCCTTGAGCAGCGTGTCGCGGTGCTCGCGTACCGCCTGCGGCCAGCGTGGATCCTCGAACACCCCGGGTTCCGGCTCCAGGGAAACATTGGCGTTGATCAGCGATGTACCGCCGAGGCCGCAGCCGACCACCACGTTCTGCTGGGCGTTGACGTGCAGATCGAACAGCCCGGTGCGCGAGCCGATGTGGCCGTCCGGGTCATGCACCTGCAACTCTTCGGTCGCGGCGATCATGGTGTTGGGGTATTCACCGGGCTGGATTTCCCGCCCGCGTTCGAGCAGGCACACCTGCTTGCCGGCCCGGGACAGGCGCGACGCAGCAATGCCGCCGCCATAACCGGAGCCGATGACGATCACGTCGTAGTGTTCCTTGATCTCGCTGATGGGCGTTGCGATGCGTGTCATGAGGGTGTTCCTCTTCTCAGGCAGATGGGGCAACTCTGCGGTTGCCTGCAATCTATGGGCGAACGGGCACCTGGCCTCCGGGTCGAGCCCGGCGACAGCACAGCGGTTAAAGCAGGAGGTCGCTACAGACGAGCGCGTTGATTGGCCGCACGACGTAACGTGCGCTTGCGTGGCGAGGGGGGATGGCGGTGTGGGCGGCTATCCATCATGCGTTCTCCCAGAACCTGATGTGGATAAGTGACGGCTGTCCTTGTGCCATTGCAGTGAAGACAGCGCAGGAATCGAAGTCAAGGCAACGGTTTAGAACTGTATGAAATCTGATCAATTGCTGTTTGGACTATGCCCGACGGGGCCTGCAGGGTTTGGCAAACAAGTTATCCACATAACCGCCCACAGCAATTGGGGGTAACTGTGGATGACTGGAAAAATAACTCGCTGATTTGTGAAGAAAAATCGTGACTTATCCAGAATGATGGTTTGCCAGACACATTGGCTATTTTTTGATCAAGTCTTTGTAAGCCACGTTTTTCATGGCTTGTAGAGGATGGCGAACACGTTATCCACAGAAGCACCAACAGAGTTCGGGGGTAACTTCGCGGCGGCTGTGGAAAAGCGCTGAGGGCTGTGTGAAATCGCGGTTTACACGGGGATTATCAGCTTTAAAAGCTTAATCGATCAATTATTGAACAATCCTATACAGGCCACGTTTTATATGGCTTGCAGCGGACAGCGAACATCTTGTCCACAGAAGCGCCAACAGAGATTGGGGGCAACTCTTGAAGTTATTCAGGAGAAAAAGCCCGGTAAAACCGTGACTTAGGCTGGTTGTTTTTTGAGCTGGAGCCTGGAAGGCTTGATTGGCGTGGTGTGCAGGGATGGGCGAACACGTTATCCACAGATCCGCCAACAGGGATTGTGGGTAAACACACTGAGATCTGCTGCCCCTTAACCAATGTGGGAGCAACTGTCTTACTGCCACCGTTCGTCACCGCCACTCTGTGCCGTCTCGCAGCATGGCATTCAGTCTGATCAGCAGTATTCGCATACAGGCGATGAGCGCGACTTTCGCGCTCTTGCCCCGTTCTCTTAAGGATTCATAACGGGCCTTGAAGTCGGCTTGATGGCGGATAACGACCCAGCACGACATGTAAAGCGCACGTCTGACGCGCGCTCTCCCTCCGTAAATCTGACGTTTCCCGCTGTGATTTCCACTGTCGTCGTTGTAGGGGGCGATTCCCGCCAGTGCGGCGATCTCCCTGCGATCCAGCTCGCCGAGTTCGGGCAGATAAACCAACAAGCTGGCGGTCGCCACAGTGCCGATGCCTTTGACGGAGATAAGCCGATCGGCTTTTTCCGCATCCAGCTCACGCATGCTTTGATCGATGGCTTTGCCGAGCTGCTTGATCTGGGTTTGCAGGTAGCGAATATGGTCCCTGATCGCCTCTACAACCGCAGGCAACTGGGCCTGCTGCAGCCGGCGCTTGTTGTCGTCGCGCTGCTGGACGAAGTGCTCGCGTAATTGAATCAACTCGCGCAGGGCTTCACGCTCAGGCGAGATGGGCTTTTCGCGAGACGCATGCAGCGCTTCGGCAAAATCGGCGAGAACCGCCGCGTCGATGGGATCGGTTTTGGCGTTCTTGCCCATTGCTACGGCAAAGGCTCTGGCCCGGCGAGGATTGATCCTCAACACGCTGAAACTTGCCTGCTGCAATGCCGCCATGACCTTGCGTTCATAGCCGCCTGTGGCTTCCAGCAACACGCGGCCAACCGTGTACTGACCTAAACGCGCGACCAGCACATCAAAGCCTTCAACGGTATTGGGAACTTCAAAGCCGTCTTTCTGTGGTTGAACCCAGACGACCAGATTGGATTTGGAGATATCGATGCCGACCCAGGAAATCATGGCAAAACCCTCTTACACTCAGAAGTGAGAGTGCTCTGGCTTTGCCCACGCTTGTGATTCGAGTGGCGCTCGTCCAACTGTTCGGGCTTATGGGCCAGAGTAGAAAGGTGGATGGCAGCTTTGCTCCCACTCGTGCTTCAAGCACCGCGGACTCACAGCTTGCCATCCACCCCTCTCACCCCAGAGTTTATTCCCTTACTCAGACACAAGCGGGCTTGCTCGCGAAAGCGGTGGGTCATTCAACTTTGATGCAGCTGAAACGACGCTTTCGCGAGCAAGCCCGCTCCCACAGGGGGTGTTCAGTGTCTGGAAGATCGTGGCTAGCGAACGACGCCTTCTTCGATCAGGAGTTTGAGGATCGCTTCCGCCCCGGCCTGCGCTGTAACGCCCTTGAGCACTTGCCCACCACCACCGCTGGCCTTGGCCGTCGCCGCTTTCATGCGGTCGGCACCGCTTTTGGCCTTGATCACCTTCAAACGTTTCGGCCGTGGCTTGGCCGGTTGCAAGGTGGCAATCGCGAGCAACTCATCGTCCACCACTTCGATGTCTTCAGCCTGCAAAACTCCGCGTCGCGCCGGACCGTAGGCACTCTGTCGAGGTTTGGGCGCGGCGTTATCCACAGTCGCCAGAAACGGCAGCTTCACCTTCAACCGCCGCCGCTGCCCACGGGGCAAGGCTTGCAGCACCAGCGCCGAACCATCATTGATCGACTCGACCTGCGCCAGCCCGACCACCAGCGGCCAGCCCAGCCCTTCGGCGAGCAAGAACGGCAACATGCCCGAGCCTTCGCCGGTTTCCGCCTGACTGCCGGTCAGCACTACCTGGGCGCCGGCATCACGCAGATACGCGGTCAGCGCCGGCAAGGCGTCGGCGCCAGCGGGTTGCTCCAGCACATGCAGCTGTTCCAGGCCCATGCCCAGATAGGCGCGCAGCGCCGGTTCCGCGACATCTCCGGCGTGCAGCACCTGCAGGTTATCCCCAGCCAGTTGCAGGCCCAGTTCCACGGCGCGGGCGTCCTGTTCGGCGCGGCGTGGCCGGCCCGAGGTCGGGTGGGCACCGATGGAAACCAGACTGATGATCTTTGTGCTCATAACCCGTTCCTTAAGCCGCATCGCGCTTGGCTTCGTTGCGGTAAGCCGCTACCGCCGCGATCAAGGCCTGAAGAATTTCCGCGCTCTCGCCAATCACCGACAGGTCGGCGCGTTTGATCATGTCGCAACCGGGGTCGAGGTTGATCGCCACCACCTTGTCGCAGGCACCGATGCCCTGCAGGTGCTGGATCGCCCCGGAGATACCCACAGCCACGTAAACCCGCGCGGTGACCCAAGTGCCGGACGCGCCGACCTGCCGATCACGGGCCATGAAGCCGTCGTCCACCGCCACCCGCGAGGCGCCTTCGGTGGCACCGAGCGCCGCAGCGGTCTGGTGGAACAGCGCCCAGTCCTTGACCCCGTTGCCGCCGGAGAAAATGAATTCGGCCTCGGCCATCGGAATCGCCGCCGGGTCCACCGCGACCGCGCCAAGATCCTCGATCCGCGACAGGCTGCGCGCCACCGTTGTGGATAACTCCACCGGCAGCGCCTCATGACGGGTTTCGCTGACCGGTTCCGCGCATTCGGCTGCGGCCAGAATCAAACGTGCGACCGGTCGCGCCAGGTCTTGCAGGCCCGCGCCAGCGCGACCGATGCATTCCTGATCCTTGACCTGCCAGACTCGCGTTGCCGGCCGTTCGCCCAGTGCCGCGGCAAAACGCCGACCGAGTTCGCCGCCACCGCTGCGGCTGTCCGGCAGCAGCCAGTGGCGCGGATTGAACTGGTTATCCACAGCCCGCAGGCCCTGCACCCGTTGCTCCGGTGCATAACCGCTGAATTGGTCGCCCTCCAGTACCAGCAAGCGATCGACGCCGGCCGTGGCGAAGGCGTTCTCTTTGTGCTCGCCAAACACCACCGCCAGCACCGCGCCGTCGTTGCCGGCCAGTTGATGAGCCAGGCCGAGCAAGTCGCGGTCGTGGCTGCTCAGGCGGCCGCCGACCATGTCCGGCACCACGCTGATGTAGAACGCCGGGGCTGGCACCTGATGCAGCGGCAACTGCACTTCAACCGTGGCCGAACGTTTGACCGCCCCGCCCTGTTGCGCGCCGCTGCGATCGATACGCTTGATGCCGTTGGGGCCGATGAATCCGATGCCGTGCAGGTTCTTGCGGATGACGCCATTGGGGCCCATCCAGCTGTGTTGCGCCGGTTGCATGGCCGCGTGCAGCGGATGCAGGCGGTTACGCGCAATCCATTCGGCGCGCGGGTCGCGGCGGATAATGTCGCTCATCAGTGGGCCTCCGCAGGTTCACGTTTGGCCGGTGCAGTCGGCTTGTTCGGCGCGGCGTCTTCGAGCAGCGCGTCGGCCACCAGTTCGGCGATGTCCTTGATCAGCGGACGCGGTTCGACCACACCCTCGAGCATCGCCGTGCACTGTGGACAACCTACTGCCACCAGCTCGGCGCCGGTCTCGCGGATGTCATCCATGCGCATGTCGGGAATCCGCTGCTTGCCCGGAATATCGGTGATCGGCGCGCCGCCACCGCCGCCGCAGCAGCGCGAACGGAAGCCGGAACGTTGCATCTCTTTGACCTCGATGCCGAGGGCGCGCAGCACTTCACGCGGCGCCTCGTACTCGCCGTTGTAGCGGCCGAGGTAGCACGGGTCGTGGTAGGTCACGCTGTTGCCTTTGTGCTGACCGAGATTGAGCGCACCGGCCTGGATGATTTCCGCCATGTAGGTGCTGTGGTGCTGCACCAGGTAGTTGCCGTCGAACGCGCCGTACTCGTTTTTCAGCACATGGAAGCTATGCGGATCGCAGGTGACGATGCGGTTGAAGCTGTATTTGGCCAGGGTCTGGACATTGCGTTTGGCGAGCAGCTGGAAGGTCGCTTCGTCGCCTAAACGCCGGGCCACGTCACCGCTGTCACGTTCTTCGAGGCCGAGTACGGCGAAGTCGACCTTCGCGGCTTTCAGCACTTTGACGAACGCACGCAAGGTGCGCTGGTTACGCATGTCGAAGGCACCGTCGCCGACCCAGAACAGCACGTCGGTGGATTTCTTTTCGCTAAGCAGAGTGAGGTTCAGATCCGCCGCCCAGTTCATCCGCCCGCCCGGAGCGAAACCGCCGGGGTTGTCAGTGGCGATGAGGTTTTCCAGGACCTCGGCACCCTTGTTCGGGGTCGCGCCTTTTTCCAGCGTCAGGTGGCGGCGCATGTCGACGATGGCGTCGACGTGCTCGATCATCATCGGGCATTCCTCGACGCAGGCGCGGCAGGTGGTGCACGACCACAGGGTTTCGGCATCGACCAGACCATTGACGATAGGTTGATGCGGATTGCCGCTGTGCTCACCGATTGGTTTGCCGGGGTACGGGCTACCGGCAAACTTCGCGTCAGTGCCGCCAGCGAGGCCGACGACCATGTCCTGAATCAGCTTTTTCGGGTTCAGCGGCTGGCCGGCAGCGAAGGCCGGGCACGCCGCTTCGCACTTGCCGCACTGCACGCAGGCGTCAAAACCGAGCAACTGGTTCCAGGTGAAATCCTTGGGTTTTTCCACGCCGAGCGGCGCGCTTGGATCATTCAGATCCAGCGGTTTCAAACCGGTGGAACGACCGCCGCCAAAGCGCTCGGCGCGGCGGTGCCAAGCCAGGTGCAGGGCGCCGGCGAAGGCGTGCTTCATCGGCCCGCCCCAAGTCATGCCGAAGAACAGCTCCGACACGCCCCACAAAACGCCGAGCCCGAGAATCGCCGCCAGCAGCCAGCCGCCGAAGTTCTCCGGGAGAATTCCTGCCACCGGCAGGGTCACCAGGAAGAACGAGGCGGAGAAAGCCAGCAGGCTTTTCGGCAGGCGCATCCACGGGCCTTTCGACAACCGTGCCGGCGGATTGAGCCGGCGCCGATAAACGAAGAGCGCACCGACGAACATCACCGCCGTCATCAGCAGCAGCGCATAGCCGAGGATGCGGTTATGCAGGCCGAAACCGTGCACCAGAATCGCCAGCACGATCGACGCCACCGCACCACCGGCCGTGGCGACGTGGGTGTTGGCGATGTATTTGTCCCGCGCCACCACGTGGTGCAGATCGACCATGTAACGCTTGGGCATGGCGAACAGGCCGCCGAGCAGATCGACCTTCGAGGCCCGGCCCCGACGCCACATGGCCACCCGCCGCAACGCACCCAGCACCGCAAGGGCCAGGGCTGCGAACAACAGGATTGGAAGAAGGGTGTTCAACATGGTGAAGCTCCCACCAGTACAGCCTGGAGAAACACGGTCCGCTTTACTGTGGGAGCGAGCCTGCTCGCGAAAGCGCTGGGTCAGTCGACATCATCGTCAACTGACAGATTGCATTCGCGAGCAGGCTCGCTCCCCCAGGGTTTGGTGCAAGTCTTAGAAGTCTTTGCAAAGGCGCAACGCGTCATAGATCGCAGCATGGGTATTACGCTGCGCCACGCAGTCGCCGATGCGGAACAGCAAGTAGCCGTCGCCCGCCTCGCTCAGCGAAGGTTGCGGCTGGATCGCGAACAGCGCCTCGACATCGATCTGGCCCTTGTTGCGCGAGCCTTCCTTGAGCGCGTAGTAGATTTCCTCATCCGGACGCACGCCGTTTTCCACCACCACCTGATCGACCACCCGCTCCTCTTTGGCGCCGGTGTATTCGTTCTCCAGCACCGCCACCAGTTTGTCGCCTTCGCGGTAGACCTTTTCCAGCATCATGTCGCCGGTCATGATCACTTCTTTCGGGTACATGCTGCGGTAGTAAGTCGGGAACGATGTACCGCCGATGGCCACGCCCGGTTTGATGTCGTCGGTGACGATCTCGACCTGGCTGCCCTTGTCAGCGAGGAAGTCGGCGACCGACATCCCGGTGAACTCGCAAATGGTGTCGTAGACCAGCACGTTCTTGCCCGGCGCGACCTTGCCGTCGAGCACGTCCCAGCTGCTGACCACCAAGCCTTCGGCGGCGCCCCAGTGTTCGTTCTGCTCAAGGAACGGATGCCCACCGACCGCCAGCACCACCACGTCCGGACGCAGATCGAGGATGGTTGCCGCATCGGCCGCAGTGCCCAGACGCAGGTCGACTTTCAGCCGCGCCAGCTCCAGCTGGAACCAGCGGGTGATGCCGGCGATCTGGTCACGTTGCGGCGCTTTCGACGCGGTGGTGATCTGCCCACCGATGAATTCTTTCTTCTCGAACAGGGTCACGTCGTGGCCACGCTCGGCAGAGACGCGTGCTGCTTCCATCCCGGCCGGGCCGGCACCAACGATCACCACTTTGCGTTTGACGCCTGTGGACTTCTCGATGATGTGCGGCACGCCCATGTATTCACGAGAGGTCGCGGCGTTCTGGATGCACAGCACGTCCAGACCTTGATACTGACGGTCGATGCAGTAGTTGGCGCCGACGCACTGTTTGATCTGGTCGATCTGGCCCATCTTGATCTTGGCGATCAGGTGCGGGTCGGCGATGTGCGCGCGGGTCATGCCGACCATGTCGACGTAACCGCCTTCAAGGATGCGCGTGGCCTGGTTCGGGTCCTTGATGTTCTGCGCGTGCAGCACCGGCACCTTGACCACTTCCTTGATTCCGGCCGCCAGGTGCAGGAACGGCTCCGGCGGATAGCTCATGTTCGGAATCACGTTGGCCAGGGTGTTGTGGGTGTCGCAACCCGAGCCGACGACGCCGATGAAATCGAGCATGCCGGTGTCGTCGTAATACTTGGCGATCTGCTTCATGTCCTCGTGCGACAGACCATCCGGGTGGAACTCGTCACCGCAGATACGCATGCCCACGCAGAAGTCGTCGCCGACCTCGGCACGCACGGCTTTCAGTACTTCCAGGCCAAACTTCATCCGGCCTTCGAAGCTGCCACCCCATTCATCGGTACGCTTGTTGACGCGCGGGCTCCAGAACTGGTCGATCATGTGCTGGTGCACGGCAGACAACTCGACGCCGTCCAGGCCACCGGCCTTGGCGCGACGCGCCGCTTGCGCGTAGTTGCCGATCACCCGCCAGATTTCTTCCGGCTCGATGGTCTTGCAGGTCGCACGGTGCACAGGTTCACGGATACCCGACGGCGACATCAGGGTCGGCCAGTGGAAACCATCCCAACGTGAGCGCCGGCCCATGTGGGTAATCTGGATCATGATCTTGGCGCCGTGCTTGTGCATGGCGTCGGCGAGATTCTGGAAGTGCGGAATGATCCGGTCGGTGGACAGGTTGACCGAACTCCACCATTGCTGCGGACTGTCGATGGCGACCACCGACGAACCGCCGCAGATCGCCAGGCCAATGCCGCCCTTGGCTTTCTCTTCGTAGTATTTGACGTAGCGCTCGGTGGTCATGCCACCGTCGGTCGCGTAGACCTCGGCGTGCGCGGTGCTGAGCACGCGGTTGCGGATGGTCAGTTTGCCGATCTGGATCGGCTGGAACATTGCTTCGAAAGCCATGGCGGGTTCCTCGACTTACAACGGCTTGACGGTGAACAGGCCGTCGTCGTGGCCTTCTTCGGAGCCACCGTAGACTTGCTCGGCAACCGTACGAATCTTGCTGCCGCGAGCGGCGAGGATCTGGTCCATGGCGCCGGCAAACCAGCCGGTGAACATGTAGTCAACCTTGCGCCCGACCTTGCCGTAGACGTAGACGAACGCGGAGTGTTCGAGCTTGACGCTGGCGGTGCCTTTGTCGAGGTCGATGTCCTGAATCTTGAACAGGCCCCAGCCGCGTTGCGACAGGCGCTTCATGTAGTGCTCGAACACCGCGACGCCTTCCAGGCCGTGGCACTCGGCTTCTTTCTCACACCAGTGCCAGGCGGACTTGTAGCCGGCCTTGTAGAGGATTTCGGCATAGGCGTCGGCGCCCAGCACTTCCTCGATACCCATGTGGTTGTTGACGAAGAAGTGACGCGGCACGTACAGCATCGGCAGGGCGTCGGAGGTCCAGACACCGGTCTCGCTGTCGACTTCGATTGGCAATTGCGGGGCGATCTTGGCCATGGAAACTTAACTCCAGAAAATTCGTGGTTGGTGCCGAGCGAAGCTTTTGCTTTGCTCTTATAAACAAGCCGTATGAATGACTTTGGAGCCGTAGCGAGCACGTCGAGAGCAAGGAAGGACCGGAGCGACAAGCGAGACAGTACGGGACGTACGGCGAGTTTGGCGCGAGGACCTGACGCAGCTATCGGCGAGCGGAGTAGGCTCCAGAGTTATTCATTCGCCCCAGACGTCTTTGAGGACGTTCACCCAGTTCTCGCCCATGATCTTGCGCACCACACGCTCGGAGTGGCCGCGCTTGAGCAGGGTTTCGGTCAGGTTCGGGAACTCGCCGACGGTGCGGATGCCCAGCGGATTGATGATCTTGCCGAAGCTGGTCAGACGACGGGCGTAGCCCTTGTCGTGGGTCAGGTATTCGAAGAAGTCCTGGCCGTGCCCCTGGGTGAAGTCGGTGCCGATGCCGATGGCGTCTTCGCCGACGATGTTCATGGTGTATTCGATGGCTTCGGCGTAATCGTCGATGGTCGAATCGATGCCCTTGGCGAGGAATGGCGCGAACATGGTCACGCCAACAAAACCGCCGTGGTCAGCAATGAACTTCAGTTCAGCATCGGACTTGTTGCGTGGGTGCTCTTTCAGACCCGACGGCAGGCAGTGGGAATAGCAGACTGGTTTTTTCGATTCGAGGATGACTTCTTCGGACGTCTTGGAACCGACGTGGGACAGGTCGCACATGACGCCGACGCGGTTCATCTCGGCGACGATTTCGCGACCGAAGCCCGACAGGCCGCCGTCACGCTCGTAGCAGCCGGTGCCGACCAGGTTCTGGGTGTTGTAGCACATCTGCACGATGCCGACGCCGAGCTGCTTGAACACCTCGACATAGCCGATCTGGTCTTCGAAGGCGTGGGCATTCTGGAAGCCGAAAAGGATGCCGGTCTTGCCCTGCTCCTTGGCGCGACGGATGTCGGCGGTGGTGCGCACCGGCATCACCAGGTCACTGTTTTCGCGGATCAGCTTCTGGCTGGCGGCAATATTGTTCACGGTCGCCTGAAAGCCTTCCCACACCGACACAGTGCAGTTGGCCGCCGTCAGACCGCCCTTGCGCATGTCTTCGAACAGCTCGCGGTTCCATTTGGCAATGATCAGACCGTCGATAACGATGCTGTCGGCGTGTAATTCGGCTGGGCTCATCAGGCGTCCCCTTATTGGCGATTCATGCGCCGAATCGTCTGCCGGCGCTTTGGGGCCAGCATATGCCTCGGTGCCGGGGCGACCGGGTGCAAAAACGACAGGGGAATTGCCGAAAGCGTCAATCCGCGACAAAGGGTCGCCAGGCGCTCCGATCAGCTACCTGTTCAAGCCCGCACGCTTGAGCCAGAATCTGGCGCATCTTGGATACATCACTGGATTAGAGCGGCGACAACCATGAAATCGATCTTCCTGGCTTTGGCACTGATGGCGACTGGCGTACACGCCGCCGAAGAGACCGACAACAACCCGTGCGACGCGGTGGAAAACGACGTCCAGACCCTGGAATGCTCGACCTACAGCCGCAGCACCGCCGAAGACCTGCTCAAGGACAACTACGCCAGCCTCAACGAGCGCATGCAGACCACCTACGGCAAAAACGCCGCGCAACTGGCCGACATCACCGCCAAACTGAAAACCGCCCAGCAACAATGGCTGAAAACCCGCGACGCCGATTGCGCCGTGGAAGCCTTCCCGGCCACCGAAGGGAGCAAAGCGTTCAAGATTGCGCAGAATGACTGTGTGGCGCGGATGAGTGACGAACGGTCGGAGTTTTTGGAGTCGATTGGGCAGGAATGATCCTGAATGTTCCGCTGAAAGCTGGAACTGCCTCCAGCTTTCAGCCGCACTATCCCCTCTTCCTACAAAGTACTCCGACCTCGCCTACACAAATTTCTTGAACGCCCGAAGCTGCGGGCCTTTCACGCAACATGCTGTCAACGATTGTTGATTGGCCTCCGAAGAAACATAAGCAAAGATTCGCGAATCTTATAAAAGACTTATATTCTTCCATGAACAGCATCCACTGGACACGAAAGGCCGTTAAGCAACTCTTGAAATTGCACTCTGTGCATCAGGTAAAGGTTCGAGATGCCGTTACGTCGCTCGCCGACATGCCTGATGTGGGCAATGTCAAAGCACTGATTGGCCATGACTACGCCTACCGCCTGCGCGTCGGCAATTATCGAGTCATGTTTGACTGGGATGGCGCAATCAAAGTGATCAGTATTCAAGAGGTCAAGAAACGCGATGAACGCACCTACTGACATCCAAATCATCAACGACGCTGAAGGCAACCCAGCCTTCGTCGTCATCCCTTACGCGCAGTACATTGCGCAGAAAAAGCAGCCCGACCTGATTCCCCATGAAGTCGTCAGTCGGATGGTCGACGGGGCGACACCGATCCGTGCCTGGCGTGAATATCTCAACTTGACTCAGGAAGAAGTCGCCAAACGCATGGGTATTTCACAACCGGCGTTTGCTCAGCAGGAAACAGTCGCCAAGCCTCGCAAGGCCACACGCGAGAAAATTGCCGCAGCGTTCGGCATCACCGCCAATCAGCTTGAGTTGTAGGCTGCCCTCTTTATTCAAAGGAATTCCCATGAACATCTGCGGCATCGAAATCAAAGGCAGCGAAGCGATCATCGCCGTGGCCTCCCTTGACGGGGCAACGCTGAGCCATGTGGCGCTCAACACCAAGAAAATCGCCCTCGACGATGATGACGAGGCAGCCAACGTCAAACGCTTCGCGGCGCAGGTCGCTTCGTTTGTGCGCGAGCATTCGATTGACCGGATTGCGATCAAGAAGCGCAGCAAGAAGGGTGAGTTTGCCGGTGGGCCGACCACGTTCAAGATCGAGGGGGTGTTTCAGTTGCTGGATGGGTGTGAGGTGACGCTGTTGTCGCCGCAGACGATCAATGCGCAGGCCAAGAAGCACAACTTTGAGCTGCCGGGGACGCTGAACAAGTATCAGCATGAGGCTTACAAGGCGGCGTGTTCGGCGTTGGTGAAGAAGTAACCTTTTCTTCAGACACTGAAGATCAAAAATGTGGGAGCGGGCTTGCTCGCGAATGCGGAGTGTCAGTCGACACATGAGTTGACTGATCCACCGCATTCGCGAGCAAGCCCGCTCCCACATTGGTTTTGTGTACATTCATTCAGGCTTGGGCGGTACGCCGGTCTTCGCGGGGGCAGCGGGCGAACTTCGCGCGGTAGCTGCGGGTGAAATACGACGGCGATTCAAACCCGCAGGCGATGCTGACTTCGAGCACACTCATATCGGTCTGGCGCAACAGCTGCCGGGCTTTTTCCAATCGCAGGCGCAGATAAAAATTGCTCGGTGTGTCGTTCAGATGCAGCCGAAACAGGCGCTCCAGTTGCCGCCGTGTCACCTTGATCGATTCCGCCAGTTGCAGCGTGGTCAGCGGTGGTTCGCTGTGTTGTTCCATCTCGCCAATCACTTGCACCAACTTCTTGTTGTTGATGCCGTAGCGCGTGGCGACTTCCATGCGCTGGTGGTCCTTGCGCGGACGAATCCGCCCCAGCACGAATTGTTCGCTGACCTGAATCGCCAGTTGCGGGCCGTGGGCCTGGGCGATCAGATCAAGCATCAGATCGATAGACGCCGTGCCGCCCGCCGAGGTGATGCGCCGCCGGTCAATCTCGAACAGTTCCTGAGTCACGCTGAGCTGTGGATAAGATTCCTTGAACGCATCGATGGCTTCCCAGTGCAGGGTCAGGCGATGGCCGTCAAGCAGGCCGGCCTCCGCGAGGACGAAGCTGCCGGTGTCGATAGCGCCAAGGGTCACGCCTTCGTTGTCCAGGCGTCGCAGCCAGTGCTCAAGGGTCGGCGTGGCGAACTTCAGCGGTTCGAATCCGGCCACCACCAACAGCGTCGCGCCTTTCTTCAGCGGCTCCAGCGCCGCGTCGGCGTTGACCGACATGCCATTACTCGCCAGCACTGCCCCGCCATCGGCGCTGAGCACGTGCCAGCGGTACAGCTCGCCACGAAAGCGGTTGGCCACCCGCAGCGGTTCGATCGCGGAGATAAAGCCGATGGCGGAAAACCCCGGCATCAGCAGAAAGTAGAAATCCTGGGACATGGGCGCACTCGGTTAGCGGGTAGCGTGGAACGTTGATACGCCGATTGTCATCAGCGTTCAAGCGCACAGGTCGCTACAGTGCAAATGCCAGTCGCCGCAGTGCGCTTTCACGGGGCCGTTGCTGCGTAACTTTGCATCACCGGCACGCCAGATGCCGGAACTCACAATAACGACCTGCCGAGGAACCCGACATGAAACGACTGATCAGCAGCTGTGTTCTTGCACTCAGCGGTACCGCTTTCTTGAGCGCCAGCGTCATGGCGGCCGAACCTGCGTCGTGCCAGAACGTGCGCATGGGCGTCGTCAACTGGACCGACGTGATCGCCACCAGTGCCATGACCCAGGTCCTGCTCGACGGCCTCGGCTACAGCACCAAACAAACCAGCGCCTCCCAGCAAATCATCTTCGCCGGGATCCGCGATCAGCGTCTGGACCTGTTCCTCGGTTACTGGAACCCGCTGATGACCCAGACCATCACCCCGTTCGTCGACGCCAACCAGGTCAAGGTCCTGCCGGCGCCAAGCTTGAAGGACGCCCGCGCCACCCTCGCGGTGCCGACCTATCTGGCGGACAAGGGCCTGAAAACCTTCGCCGACATCGCCAAATTCGAGAAGGAACTGGGCGGCAAGATCTACGGCATCGAGCCGGGTTCGGGCGCCAATACGCAGATCAAGGCGATGATCACCAAGAACCAGTTCGGTCTCGGCAAATTCCAGCTGGTCGAGTCCAGCGAAGCCGGGATGCTCGCCGCCGTTGACCGCGCCGTACGCCGCAAGGAAGCCGTGGTGTTCTTCGGCTGGGCGCCGCACCCGATGAACGTCAACGTCAAGATGACTTACCTCACTGGCAGCGAAGACGCCCTCGGCCCGAACGAAGGCATGGCCACGGTATGGACTGTCACCGCGCCGAAATACGCTGAACAGTGCCCGAACATCGGTCGGCTGCTGAACAACCTGACGTTCACCGCCGAAGACGAGAGCCGGATGATGCAGCCATTGCTCGATCACAAGGACGCCTTCGAGTCGGCCAAGCAATGGCTCAAGGATCACCCCGAAGACAAACAGCGCTGGCTGGAAGGTGTAACCACCTTCGACGGCAAACCGGCCGCTGAAAACCTGCAACTGACCAGCAAATAGCCCAAGCCCGAACACACGCTTCGCAGCCCGAGAAAGGGCTGCGAACAGACCCATCACGCCTGAAGGAAACCGCACCATGAACCACGACGTCATCATCACCTGCGCACTTACCGGTGCTGGCGACACGACCGCCAAAAGCCCCCACGTGCCGGTCACTCCGAAACAGATTGCAGCGGCGGCCGTAGAAGCGGCCAAGGCCGGCGCCACCGTTGTGCATTGCCATGTGCGTGACCCGCAGACCGGCAAGTTCAGCCGTGACGTGGCGCTGTACCGCGAAGTGATGGAGCGCATCCGTGAGGCCGACGTCGACATCATCGTCAACCTCACCGCCGGCATGGGCGGCGACCTCGAAATCGGCGCTGGCGAGCACCCGATGGAGTTCGGCCCGAACACCGACCTGGTCGGCCCGCTGACCCGTCTGGCCCACGTTGAAGAACTGCTGCCGGAAATCTGCACCCTCGATTGCGGCACGCTGAACTTCGGCGACGGCGACACCATTTACGTCTCGACCCCGGCGCAACTGCGCGCCGGCGCCAAGCGCATCACCGAGCTGGGGGTGAAGGCCGAGCTGGAAATTTTCGACACCGGCCACCTGTGGTTCGCCAAGCAGATGATCAAGGAAGGCTTGCTCGACAACCCGCTGTTCCAGCTGTGCCTGGGCATCCCGTGGGGTGCGCCGGCCGACACCACCACCATGAAAGCTATGGTCGACAACCTGCCCGCCGATGCGGTGTGGGCCGGGTTCGGCATCGGCCGCATGCAGATGCCGATGGCCGCGCAAGCGGTGCTGCTCGGCGGCAACGTGCGGGTCGGCCTGGAAGACAACCTGTGGCTGGACAAGGGCGTGCTGGCCACCAACGGCCAACTGGTCGAACGCGCCAGCGAGATCCTCAGCCGCCTCGGCGCTCGCGTGCTGACCCCGGCTGAGGGCCGCAAGAAGATGGGCCTGACCCAGCGCGGCTGACCCAGCACTCATTTCCCTCTGTGAAATGAATTCTGTGGTGAGGGGATTTATCCCCGATGGGTGGCGAAGCCGCCCCAAGACCTGACAATCCGGGGCATCAGATAGACCGAGAGTGCTGGTTTTACGACTGCTTCGCAGTTGATCGGGGCGGTGCGACGTTTCGCTAAATCCCCTCGCCACAAGACAGAGTTTCCACAGGACCACCGAACTCTCTCAGGAAATCGCCATGAGCTTTATCACCAACATCAAAACCTTCGCCGCCCTCGGCAGCGGTGTCATCGGCAGCGGCTGGGTCGCGCGTGCCCTCGCCCATGGCCTCGACGTGGTGGCCTGGGACCCGGCGCCCGGCGCTGAAGCTGCGCTGCGCAAACGCGTGGCCAATGCCTGGGGTGCGCTGGAGAAAAACGGCCTGGCGCCCGGCGCATCGCAAGAGCGACTGCGTTTTGTCGCGACCATCGAGGAGTGCGTACGCGATGCCGATTTCATTCAAGAAAGCGCCCCGGAACGCCTCGAGCTGAAACTCGATCTGCACAGCAAAATCAGCGCAGCGGCCAAGCCCAATGCGTTGATTGGATCGAGCACTTCCGGCCTGTTGCCGAGCGAGTTCTACGAGAGCTCGACCCACCCTGAACGCTGCGTAGTCGGTCACCCGTTCAACCCGGTCTACCTGCTGCCGCTGGTGGAAGTGGTCGGCGGCAAGAACACCGCGCCCGAGGCCGTGCAAGCGGCGATGAAAGTCTACGAATCCCTCGGCATGCGTCCGTTGCATGTGCGCAAGGAAGTGCCGGGATTCATCGCTGACCGTCTGCTCGAAGCGCTTTGGCGTGAGGCGCTGCATCTGGTCAACGACGGGGTGGCGACTACTGGCGAGATCGACGACGCGATCCGTTTTGGCGCCGGTCTGCGCTGGTCGTTCATGGGCACGTTCCTGACCTATACGCTGGCCGGCGGTGACGCGGGGATGCGTCACTTCATGTCGCAGTTCGGCCCGGCGTTGCAGTTGCCGTGGACTTATCTACCGGCACCGGAACTGACCGACAAGCTGATCGACGATGTGGTCGATGGCACCAGCGATCAGCTTGGCCGCCACAGCATTTCGGCGCTGGAGCGTTATCGTGATGATTGCCTGCTGGCGGTGCTGGAGGCGGTGAAGACCACCAAGGAAAAGCATGGAATGAGTTTCAGCGAGTGATCCTTGCTCAGCAGTTCCGGCCCCTTCGCGAGCAAGCCCGCTCCCACAGGTGACCGCATTCCAATGTGGGAGCGGGCTTGCTCGCGAAGACGGCAGCCCAGTCACTATTAATGTTGGATCTGACACCATGCCCACTCTCACCACCTACCAAACCACCATAATCCCCGACTGGGTCGACTACAACGGCCATCTGCGCGACGCCTTTTACCTGTTGATCTTCAGCTACGCCACCGACGCACTGATGGACCGTCTCGGCATGGACAGCAACAACCGCGAAGCCAGCGGCCACTCGTTGTTCACCCTCGAACTGCACCTGAATTATCTGCACGAAGTGAAGCTCGACGCCGAGGTCGAGGTGCGCACGCAGATCATCGGTCACGACAGCAAACGCCTGCACCTCTATCACAGCCTGCACCTGGCCGGCGACGAAAAGGAACTGGCCGGTAACGAGCAGATGCTGTTGCACGTCGATCTCGCCGGCCCACGTTCCGCGCCGTTCACCCCGAACACCTTGAGCCGCCTGCAAGCCATCGCCGCCGAGCAAGTCGATCTGCCCGCCCCGGCTTACATCGGCCGTGTCATCGCTCTGCCACCCGCCCGTTAATCCCTCCCACGCAAGGAGCCGCCATGCACACCGCTGCCGCTGTTGCCGATTTCCGTACTTATCCGTTGATCAGCGCGCTGAGCGGCGTGCAGAACCTGGCGGATCGCGTTTCACTTGCCTGGGCCGACGGCCGCGTCAGCCCGTTCCATCACGTCTGGTTGCGAGATAACTGCCCGTGCGAGCAGTGCGTCTACAACGTCACCCGTGAGCAGGTATTCGAGATCGTCGATGCCGCGCCGGATCTGGCCCCAGCCAACGCGCACATCGACAGCGACGGCTGTCTGCAGATCGACTGGCAGGATGGCCATCGCAGTCGCTTCGATCCGGGCTGGCTGCGTGCGCACGCCTATGACGACGAGTCCCGCGCCGAACGTCTGGCGGCCAAACCCAACGCTTACCTGTGGCGCAGCGATTTGCAGCTACCGGTATTCGAATATTCAGCGCTGATGAACGACAACGGCGCGCTGCTGCAATGGTTGATCGCGGTACGCGACATCGGCCTGACTCAGGTGCGCGGCGTGCCCACCGAACCGGGTTCGCTGAAGCTGATCGCGCAGCGCATTTCGTTCATCCGCGAGAGCAACTTCGGCGTGCTGTTCAACGTGCAGTCCAAGACCGATGCCGACAGCAACGCCTACACCGCTTTCAACCTGCCGTTGCACACCGACTTGCCGACTCGCGAACTGCAACCGGGTCTGCAATTTCTGCATTGCCTGGTGAATGATGCCGAGGGTGGCGAGAGTATTTTTGTCGATGGTTTTGCGATTGCCAACGCGTTGCGTCAGGAAGCACCGGAGCTGTTTCAGGCGCTGTGCGAGATCCCCGTGGAATTCCGCAACAAGGATCGCCACAGCGACTATCGCTGCCTGGCGCCGATCATTGCGCTGGACGCGTTGGGCCGGGTTGCGGAGATTCGCATGGCGAACTTTTTGCGCGGGGCGTTCGATACATCGGTGGAGCAGATGCCGCTGCTGTATCGGGCCTATCGGCGCTTGATTGCGATGACCCGCGAGCCACGGTTTCGCCTGATGCAGCGACTCAATCCGGGGGAGCTGTGGTGCTTCGATAACCGCCGCACGCTGCATGCGCGCAATGCGTTTGATCCAGCGACCGGGGCGCGGCATTTCCAGGGCTGCTACATCGATCGGGATGAGTTGTTGTCGCGGATTCTGGTGTTGCAACGGTAAACCGCGTCATCGTTCTTCGCGAGCAGGCTCGCTCCCACACTGGAAATGCATTTCAAATGTGGGAGCGAGCCTGCTCGCGAAGGCGTCAGCGCCAACCACACCCCTCTCCCGGATTCACAGGCAAAAAAAGCCCCGATACAAGCCGTGACAGGATCGGGGCAGAGGGTACTGTTGAGGAGCTGCCAGTCGAGGGTGACCAAACCGTCTGTAGCGAGCTGAGGTCAGTGTGCCGACTCCCCTTGGCACTGAGTTAGCCGAAAACGACCTGTTCATAGCCGTCGCAGCCACTGCGACAAATCGCCCTTGCCGTGCCTCCACATGCCCACCAGAATCGAGTCACGACCTCCGTTGCCGAAGAAGGAAGCGCGCCATGATGTATGCCGATTTGATCGATCAGGAAGACTTGTTGGGCCAGCTCAAGGCATTGGGATTTCAGGTGCCGAGCGGTTCGACCGCCGAGCAGGCCTGTGAGTGTGCGGTGCGTGGTCTGGACAATGTTCGCGCGTTTGAATTGCGCAAGATGGTCAAGGACATGTACACCAGCGGCGCCAGTATCCAGCCTGCGGTGCGCCAGGCGATCGACAAGCAGTTGTTGCCGGCGTTGGCGCAGTTCCAACAGACCCACAGCGCCTGACAGGCCGTCATCGCTGGCAAGCCAGCTCCCACAGGAATTTTCGGTGTGACCAGAATATCTGTATCACCACGGAATCTGTGGGAGCTGGCTTGCCAGCGATAAGATCGACGCGGTCTACAGCCTTACGCTGGCAAACGTCGACTCATTACGCGCCTGACTCAACGCCGACATCGGTCCCGACAGCGGCGACATCACGATGGCCTGCGGCAGCGGCAGCATCGCCACCTGCTGCGTGGTGTTGGAGCCTACGCGTTCGTCACGCGGCGGAATGCCGAAGTATTCGCGGTAGCACTTGGAGAAGTGCGGCGTCGAGACGAAACCACACACCGACGCGACTTCAATGATCGACATCGGCGTTTGCTTGAGCAATTGCCGCGCGCGGATCAGGCGCAGCTTCAAGTAGTAGCGCGACGGCGAGCAGTGCAGGTATTTCTGGAACAGCCGCTCCAGCTGTCGACGCGACACGGCGACGTACACCGCCAGTTCGTCGAGGTCGATCGGCTCTTCCAGATTGGCTTCCATCAGCGCGACGATTTCCTGCAGCTTCGGCTGGTTGGTGCCGAGCATGTGCTTGAGCGGCACGCGCTGGTGATCCTGCTCGTTGCGGATGCGCTCGTAGACGAACATTTCCGAGATCGCGGCGGACAGTTCACGCCCATGATCGCGGCTGATCAGGTGCAACATCATGTCCAGTGGCGCGGTGCCGCCGGAACTGGTGAAACGGTTACGGTTGAGGGTGAACAGGCGCGTGCTCATGGCCACGCGCGGGAATGCTTCCTGCATCGCCGCCAGACATTCCCAGTGCACGCTGCAATCGAACCCGTCGAGCAGACCGGCGCAAGCCAAAGCCCAGCTGCCGGTGCACACCGCGCCCAGACGCTTGGACTGACGCGCCTGGCTCTGCAGCCATGACACGTGTTCACGGGTCACGGTGCGTTGAATGCCGATCCCGCCACAGACGATCACGGTGTCCAGGGGCGGGGCTTTGTGCATGGAGGCATCGGGGGTGATTTGCAGACCGTCACTGGCCCATACCTGGCCGCCATCGACGGTCAGGGTGCTCCAGCGATACAGCTCACGACCGGACAATTGGTTGGCCATGCGCAGGGGCTCGACTGCGGAGGCCAGAGAAATCAGCGTGAAATTGTCCAGCAGCAGAAAGCCGATGGATTGAGGCGCACGGTTCTGGGGTTGGGCCCCGGAGTTGAACGACGTCATCGCGGTATCTCCTCACACAAAGCGGGTGATGGCCTCAGGCGGAGGCTCTTGTTATTGCCGGCGTTCTCGCGTGGGAGACGGGCTTTGTTATGACAGAGCAATTGCCATGCCTAAAATTGAATGGCTGTTCAATAACTCCTGAAAACGACGTCGCGACGTGTCTATTCAAGACGTCGGACACACGGTGTTTCGAAGTGCCATCAGCGGCGCCGAGAGCCCTGCCCCGCTGCCCGTGAGCAGATCGGTAGCACTTGTGGGAACGGGCTTGCGCGCAGTTGTTTCAGAGTGTCACCGCAAGCACGGGTGACGGACGGCAGGGAGTGCGAATGGCGCACTGCGAGTGGGAAAAGCTCTTATCTGATTGCGACGCGCTAAAAGGTGGCGCCTGCGGTTATGTGTGTTCCGTTAGCGAGCAGTTTTGACTGGTCTGACGCTTCCAAATCAAACATAAATCCTGTGGCGAGGGGATTTATCCCCGATCGGCTGCGCAGCAGCCGTAAACCATTCAGCGCGGTGTGTCAGGCAACACTCGATTGCAGGATTTGGGGCCGCTTCGCAGCCCATCGGGGATAAATCCCCTCGCCACAGGACATCTCGGTCTCAGCATTCTACGGCGCTAACCGCCAAACCACCCCGCGAGGTCTCTTTATATTTGTCATGCATATCGGCGCCGGTATCACGCATGGTGCGGATCACCCGGTCCAGCGAGATGAAGTGCTGACCATCGCCACGCAGGGCCATCTGCGCTGCGTTGATCGCCTTCACAGCGGCAATTGCGTTGCGCTCGATACACGGCACCTGCACCAGGCCGCCGACCGGATCACAGGTCAGGCCGAGGTTGTGTTCCAGGCCGATTTCCGCCGCGTTGCACAGTTGCTCCGGCGTCGCGCCGAGAATCTCCGCCAACCCCGCCGCCGCCATCGCGCAGGCCGAACCAACCTCGCCCTGGCAGCCGACTTCGGCACCGGAGATCGAGGCGTTCTTCTTGCACAGAATCCCCACCGCCGCCGCGCCCAGGAAGTAATCGACCACATTGGCGTCGGTGACCGCTTCGCTGAACTTCATAAAGTAGTGCAACACCGCCGGGATGATCCCCGCCGCGCCATTGGTCGGCGCCGTGACCATGCGCCCGCCGGCAGCGTTTTCTTCATTGACCGCGAGGGCAAACAGGTTGACCCACTCCATGGCACTGAGGGTCGAGCCGATCACGTTGGGCTTGTTCAACTCCTGCAGGCTGCGATGCAACTTGGCCGCGCGCCGGCGCACATTGAGACCGCCGGGAAGGATGCCTTCGTGCTTGAGGCCCTGCTCGACGCAATCCTGCATCGCCCGCCACAGCTTCATCAGCCCGGCACGGATTTCCTCTTCGCTGCGCCAGACCTTTTCGTTGGCCATCATCAGTTCGGCGACGCGCAGGTTGTTCTTTTGGCACAGCTGCAGCAGTTCCACCGCGCTGGAAAAGTCATAAGGCAATTCGGTGCGATCCAGATCGACCACACCGCTGGATGCCTGCGCCTGATCCACGACAAAACCGCCACCGACCGAATAGTAGGTGTCGCGATGAATCTCGCCGTGATCGCCTTCGGCAACCAGAGTCATGGCGTTGGGATGGAACGGCAGGTTTTCATCGATCAGACGCATGTCGCGGGCCCAGACAAACGGCACCGACAGACGACCATCCAATAACAGCGTGTGAGTTTCACGCAGCGCCTGAATGCGCGGGCCGATCTGCGACGGGTCGATTGCGTCCGGCCATTCGCCCATCAGGCCCATGATTACTGCGTTGTCGCTGCCGTGGCCGATACCGGTAGCCGACAGTGAGCCGAACAGTTGCACTTCTATACGCCGTACCTGCTCCAGCAGGTGCCGGTCGCGCAGCGCTTCGACAAACAAGGCGGCGGCGCGCATCGGGCCGACGGTGTGGGAACTGGACGGGCCGATGCCGATTTTGAACAGGTCGAAAACGCTGATAGCCATTGCTGCAGAGCTCCTGAGGATGCCGTTCCCGGGCGTTAAGCGCCCGCTGGCGGAGCTGCTACGCTCAAGCTGCGATCCGCCGGAATGCCCGCATCATCAGGCTTTTGTCAGGTCGCTCGGCGTCTGACACCGACGCACTCATGCCCACCAACGCCGTGCCGGTTTCCTCCCGTGTTTTCGCCGT
The DNA here is from genome assembly GCF_054790485.1 of Pseudomonas sp. G3-39. NCBI lineage: Bacteria > Pseudomonadati > Pseudomonadota > Gammaproteobacteria > Pseudomonadales > Pseudomonadaceae > Pseudomonas > Pseudomonas sp. G3-39. Next base: position 5,474,191 of record NZ_CP186497.1, read on the forward strand.
TTTTATGCGGCTCAGATGGCCAAACGGGGCGGAAAAAAGCTGTAAACGACGTCACTGACACTGGATGCGACCATCCCTGTACTGGATACGACCCACCCTGTAGGCGTCAGATTTTCACTGGTACATGATCGTTATGACTCGATTGCAAGGCGCCGTGGTAGAGCTGTCTCCAGAACGCCATCCAACCGCAACCTATAAGTGCGGTGGTCCACAGTCGGAACACTGCCAAAAAAAACACCAAGGAGTCCATCCATGAAAGGTTCCCCGTCGTTGTTGTTGGCCGCCATGCTGAGTCTGCCGTTACTGGCGCAAGCTGCAGAACCGGCGCAGTGCAGTACCGTTAACTTCTCCGATGTCGGCTGGACCGACATCACCGCCACCACCGCCACCACCTCGGTGGTGCTCGACGCCCTCGGCTACAAAACCAAGACCACCATGATCTCCGTGCCCGTGACCTACAAGTCGCTGGCCGACGGCAAGAACATGGACGTGTTCCTCGGTAACTGGATGCCGACCATGGAAAACGACATCAAGGCCTACCGCGATGCCGGCACCGTCGAAGTGGTGCGCACCAACCTCAAAGGTGCCAAGTACACCCTCGCCGTACCGCAAGCCCTGTACGACAAGGGTCTGCATGACTTCGCCGACATCGCCAAATTCAAGAAAGAGCTCGATGGCAAGATTTACGGTATCGAGCCTGGCAACGACGGCAACCGCCTGATCCAGAGCATGATCGACAAGGACGCTTTCGGTTTGAAAACCGCCGGCTTCAAGGTCGTCGAATCGTCCGAAGCGGGCATGCTCTCGCAGGTCGACCGCGCGCAGAAACGCGACACCGCCGTGGTCTTCCTCGGCTGGGCGCCGCACCCGATGAACAAGCGCTTCAAGATTCAATACCTGACCGGCGGCGATGACTTCTTCGGCCCCGATTTCGGTGCTGCCACCGTGGCGACCAACACCCGCAAGGGCTACACCACCGAATGCAGCAACGTCGGTCAGTTGCTGAAGAACCTGGAGTTCACCGTCGACATGGAAAGTACCCTGATGGGCAACATCCTCGACGACAAGATGAAGCCTGAAGCGGCCGCCAAGGCCTGGCTGAAAAAGAACCCTCAGGTGCTCGATACCTGGCTCGCTGGCGTGACCACCATTGACGGTAAACCAGGCCTGGAGGCCGTGAAAGCCAAGCTCGCACAGTAATTGCCTTACGCCGGGCGAGTTCGCTCGCCCGGGCTGTTTATTCCTTGCATGCGGACGTTCACTACCATGCTGATTGATCAGAAAATCCCTTTAGGCCAGTACATCGCGGGCTTCGTTGAATGGTTGACGCAACACGGCGCCAGCACCTTCGACGCAATCGCCGTGACACTGGAAACGATGATCCACGGCGTGACGTTTGCGCTGACCTGGTTCAATCCCTTTGTCTTGATCGGCCTCATCGCCCTGCTCGCGCATTTCATCCAGCGCAAATGGGGGCTGACTGTTTTTGTGATTGCCTCGTTCCTGCTGATCCTCAACCTGGGGTACTGGCAGGAAACCATGGAAACCCTCGCCCAGGTCATGTTCGCGACCCTGGTCTGCGTGGTCATCGGCGTACCGCTGGGCATCGTCGCTGCGCACAAGCCGATGTTCTACACTTTAATGCGTCCGGTACTCGATCTGATGCAGACCGTACCGACCTTCGTTTACCTCATTCCTACCCTGACCCTCTTCGGGCTGGGTGTGGTGCCGGGCCTGATCTCCACGGTGGTGTTCGCCATCGCAGCACCGATCCGCCTGACCTACCTGGGCATCCGCGATGTCCCGCAAGAACTGATGGACGCCGGCAAGGCCTTCGGCTGCTCGCGTCGCCAATTGCTCTCACGGATCGAACTGCCTCACGCCATGCCGAGCATCGCTGCCGGCATCACCCAGTGCATCATGCTGTCGCTGTCGATGGTGGTGATCGCGGCACTGGTAGGCGCCGACGGACTCGGCAAACCGGTGGTCAACGCACTGAACACTGCTGATATCGCCTTGGGCTTCGAAGCGGGCCTGGCGATCGTACTGCTGGCGATCATGCTCGACCGTATCTGCAAACAACCCGACGCCAAAGTAGGGGGTGACGCATGAGCATAATTCGCTTCGATAACGTTGACGTGATCTTCACCAAGGATCCGCGCGAAGCACTGAAACTTCTCGATCAAGGTTTGACCCGCAGCGAGATCCTGAAAAAGACCGGGCAGATCGTCGGCGTGGAAAAGGCCAGTCTGGACATCAACAAGGGCGAGATCTGCGTACTGATGGGCCTGTCCGGCTCCGGCAAGTCGAGCCTGCTGCGCTGCATCAACGGCCTCAACACCGTGAGTCGCGGCAAGCTGTTCGTCGAGCACGAAGGCAAGCAGATCGATATCGCTTCCTGCACCCCGGCCGAACTGAAAATGATGCGCACCAAACGCATCGCCATGGTGTTCCAGAAGTTCGCCCTGATGCCGTGGCTGACGGTGCGCGAGAACATCAGTTTCGGTCTGGAGATGCAGGGCCGACCGGAAAAGGAACGGCGCAAGCTGGTCGACGACAAGCTCGAACTGGTCGGCCTGACCCAATGGCGCAACAAGAAGCCCGATGAACTCTCCGGCGGCATGCAGCAGCGTGTCGGCCTGGCCCGGGCACTGGCGATGGACGCCGACATTCTGCTGATGGACGAACCGTTCTCGGCACTCGACCCGCTGATCCGTCAGGGCCTGCAGGATGAACTGCTGGAACTGCAACGCAAGCTGAGCAAGACCATCGTGTTTGTGAGTCACGATCTCGACGAAGCACTGAAACTGGGTAGCCGCATCGCGATCATGAAGGACGGCCGGATCATCCAGTACAGCGTGCCGGAAGAGATCGTACTCAACCCGGCGGACGACTATGTGCGCACCTTCGTGGCCCATACCAACCCGCTCAACGTTCTGTGCGGGCGCAGCCTGATGCGCACGCTGGACAACTGCAAACGCATCAATGGTTCGGTGTGCCTCGACCCGGGCGGCGATTCGTGGCTGGACCTGGCCGAAGGCAACACAATCAAGGGTGCGCGGCAGAACGGTTCGGTGCTGAACCTGCAGAACTGGGCACCGGGGCAAGCGGTGGAAGCGCTGGAGCGCAAGCCGACCCTGGTGGACTCGAACATCGGCATGCGCGACGCGCTGCAGATTCGCTACCAGACCGGCAACAAACTGGTGCTGCACGACAACAACCATGTGGTGGGGATACTTGGCGACAGCGAGCTGTATCACGCGTTGCTGGGCAAGAACCTGGGGTAAGAACCGCAGACACAAAAACGCCGCGAGAGGATCGCGGCGTTTTTGTTTGTCAGGGAATCAGGTCAAACCGTGTTGTGGCTGATGGCCCTTTCGCGAGCAAGCCCGCTCCCACAGTTAAAATGCATTCCAATGTGGGAGCGGGCTTGCTCGCGAAGAATGCGGCGCGGTGCATCGGACAGAAACACCGCACCACCTACAACTTAGCTATAGACCCGGCCAAGGAGCTGCCGATGGCTTTCAAACTGATCGAGCACATCGCGTGTGATCTGATCCTGCGTGAAGCCCATCAGGTCGTAGTCCTGGCTGCCGTTGTGCAAATACACCTCGGCGCGGTAGTAACGCTGGCGCGCTTCATCGGACTGGGCCGATTCGGTCGGGGTCGCCAGATAGCCGTCCAGGCTCACTTCGTAGACGAAAGGGTTGCCCTCTTCCATCTCGACGCGCACGCCCATGCAGCGCTTGGATTTGCCCAGCAGCGTCTGCACTTCCAGACCCTGTGCACGCAGTTGCGCAGCCGCGTCGTCCAGTGCCGGCGTCACATGTTTGTCCATGAAGCGCTGCACCACCGATTGGCTCGGTTGCAGATCCAGCTGCGTCAGACGCTCGCTGAAACCACGACGACCGCGCTCAGCCAGTTGCGCCTGCTCCTGTTCGATCTGCACGTCCTGGCGCATCGCCTTGTGCAGCCCGAACATGAAGAACACCAGCACCACCGAGAACGGCAGACCGGCCAGCACCACCATGGTTTGCATGGCTTCGAAGTTACCGGCGAACAGCAGACCGATGGTCACCAGCGTGATCACCACCGACCAGAAGATCCGCAGCCAGTGCGGCGCATCTTCATCAACGTTGCCGCCCTTGCAGGACAGATTCGCCATCATCACCGCGCCCGAGTCGGCCGGGGTCAGGAACAGCACGAAACCAACAAAGATCGACACACCGATGACGACTTTCGACGCCGGGTAGTGTTCCAGCAACTGGTAGATCGCCATCGACGGTTGTTCCAGCGCCGTCTTGCCGAGTTCCACCGCCCCCTGGTTCATCACCAGATCCAGTGCCGAGTTACCGAAGATCGACAGCCACGCCAGGGTGAAGCCCAGCGGAATCAGCAGCACGCCGGCCACCAGCTCACGCACGGTACGACCACGGGAAATACGCGCGATGAACATGCCGACGAATGGCGCCCAGGAAATCCACCAGGCCCAGTAGAACAGGGTCCACAGGCCCAGCCAGCGGTCGGACTTGGCGCTGTCGCCTTCATAGACGTACAGGTCGAAGGTCTTCAGCACCACGCCGTTGAGGTAGTCGCCGATGTTCTGCACGAAGCCGTTGAGCAGGTGCAGGGTCGGGCCGAACAGCAGGACAAAAATCAGCAGACCGCTGAACAGCACGATGTTCAGGTTGGACAGACGACGAATGCCGTTTTCCACGCCGGACACGGCAGCGATGGTCGCCACGGTGCTCATTACGATGATCACGATCAGCAGGTTGGTGTTGCTGTGCTCCATGCCGAACAGGTTTTCCAGGCCCGAGGACACCTGCAACGAGCCGATCCCCAGGTTGGTCACCAGACCCAGCAGGGTCACGAACATGCCGAAGCCGTCCACCGCGTGACCGGCCGCGCCTTTGACCCAACGCTCGCCGACCAGCGGATATAGCGCCGAACGCAGGGCCAATGGCTGGTTATGACGGTAAGCGAAGTACGCCACGGCCAGACCGACCAGCGCATAGATCGCCCAGCCGTGCAGGCCCCAGTGCAGGAAGGTCAGTTGCACCGCCTGACGCGCGGCCAGGTTGGTGGCCGCTGCGCCTTCCGGCGGATTGAAGTAATGGTCCAGCGGCTCGGAGGCGCCGAAGTACAGCAGCGAAATGCCGATACCCGACGAGAACAACATCCCCGCCCAGGCGCCGTAACTGAAATCCGGAGTGTCGTCCTTGCTGCCCAGTTTGAGTTTGCCGTAGGAGGAAAACGCCAGACCCACCACAAACACCAGGTAGGCGGCGATCACCACCATGTAGTACCAGCCGAAGCTGCGCGACAACCAGGCCTGAGCGATACCCAACAATCTGCCGGCCTCTTGCGGGGCGATGATCAGAATGGCGGTCAACAACAGAATCAACGCGGTAGAGGTGTAAAACACCCAACCGTTGACCGTCACCTTCTCGGGCGGGGTCTTTATAAGAGAGGCAGAACTCATGGCACAAATGCTCCAGGCAGTGCGAGAGAAGAACACAAGGCAACACGGAACCCGACCAATCGGTTAGTTGGCAGCCGACCGGCGGGTGATATAAAGACACCCCGAAAAAAGCCCGAACCTGCCGAAATGGCGTTGCGAATCGCTTTCGTGGCCAAAGCTGTGCGGACGTTCATCCGAAACCTGGCCCCGAGCGTCTTGCCCATTCAACACGTCCATCGAACAGCGAACCGCGCCATGCCCCACGCAGGTTTCAAGCATTTTCGGATGTCGTTTTATCGCCATTTACAAGCAGAAAAAATCTGTAGGCAGCGACGATTTGTCGCAGATCTTATTCTTTGTTGATTGAACGTTCAATCAAAACAAAATAGACTGGCCCTCAATCCGATAGGCGTTTATCGCCCTTCGGAAGGCCTAAGGAGATGTGCAAGATGCCCAAGGTCGGTATGCAACCCATCCGCCGCCAACAACTGATCGAAGCCACGTTGCAGGCGGTCGATCAGGTCGGTATGGGGGACGCCAGCATTGCGCTGATCGCCCGTTTGGCCGGTGTCTCGAATGGCATCATCAGTCACTATTTTCAGGACAAGAACGGCCTGATTGCCGCCACGATGCGGTATCTGATGAATGTCCTCAGCGAGAACGTCACCGCGCGCCGTCAGGCGCTGGCAGACAGCAGCCCACGGGCGCATCTGCAGGTGATTATCGAAGGCAACTTCGACGCCAGCCAGGTCAATGGCCCGGCAATGAAAACCTGGCTGGCCTTCTGGGCCACCAGCATGCACCAGCCGTCTTTGCACAGGTTGCAGCGGATCAACGATCACCGTCTGTATTCCAACCTGTGCTGCGAGTTCCGCCGTGTGTTGCCGCTCGAAGATGCGCGCAGCGCCGCGCGTGGACTGGCAGCGTTGATCGACGGCTTGTGGTTGCGCGGCGCGCTGTCGGGAGACGCTTTCGACACGGCGCAGGCGCAACAGATCGCGTACGAATACATGGATTTCCAATTGGCCAAGCAGGTGAGCCAGAGCACACAGAAAACGCTCGGTACCTGAACCGCCACCGCAGTTTCAGCGCGGTGGTCGACGCCAACCACTAATGCACTTGCGAGGACACTATGGCCCGTTTCGAACTGCAAAAACTCTACATCGATGGCGCGTACTCCGACGCTGGCAGCGATGCCACTTTCGAAGCCATCAACCCGGCGAACGGTGAAGTCCTCGCCCAAGTGCAACGTGCGACCAAGGAAGACGTCGAGCGTGCTGTGGTCAGCGCTGAAAAGGGCCAGAAAATCTGGGCCGCGATGACCGCCATGGAGCGTTCGCGCATCCTGCGTCGCGCCGTCGACATCCTGCGCGAGCGCAACGATGAGCTGGCTGCTCTGGAAACCCTGGACACCGGTAAAGCCTTCTCCGAAACCAAATACGTCGACATCGTCACCGGCGCCGACGTGCTGGAATACTACGCAGGCCTGGTGCCGGCGATCGAAGGCGAGCAGATTCCGCTGCGCGACACTTCCTTCGTCTACACCCGTCGCGAGCCACTGGGCGTGGTCGCCGGTATCGGCGCGTGGAACTACCCGATCCAGATCGCGCTGTGGAAATCCGCACCGGCCCTGGCCGCCGGTAACGCAATGATCTTCAAGCCAAGCGAAGTCACCTCGCTGACCACCCTGAAACTGGCCGAGATCTACACCGAAGCCGGCCTGCCAAACGGCGTGTTCAACGTACTGACCGGCAGCGGCCGTGAAGTCGGCACCTGGCTGACCGAGCACCCGCGCATCGAGAAAGTCTCCTTCACCGGCGGCACCGACACCGGCAAGAAAGTCATGGCCAGCGCTTCGGCTTCGTCGCTGAAAGACGTGACCATGGAACTGGGCGGCAAGTCGCCGCTGATCATCTGCGACGACGCCGACCTCGATCGCGCCGCCGACACCGCGATGATGGCCAACTTCTACAGCTCCGGTCAGGTTTGCACCAACGGTACTCGCGTATTCGTACCGAGCCACCTGAAAGCCGCGTTCGAAGCCAAGATCGTCGAGCGTGTAGCGCGCATCCGCATCGGCAACCCGGAAGACGAAAACACCAACTTCGGTCCACTGGTCAGCTTCGCCCACATGGAAAGCGTGCTGGGCTACATCGCCAAGGGTAAAGAAGAAGGTGCCCGCGTGCTGTGCGGCGGCGAGCGTCTGACCGACGGCGAATTCGCCAAAGGCGCCTTCGTTGCACCGACCGTGTTCACCGACTGCACCGACGAGATGACCATCGTCCGTGAAGAAATCTTTGGCCCGGTGATGGCGATCCTGTCCTACGAGACCGAAGAGGAAGTAATCCGCCGCGCCAACGACACCGACTTCGGCCTGGCCGCCGGTATCGTCACCAAAGACCTGAACCGCGCGCACCGCGTGATTCATCAACTGGAAGCCGGTATCTGCTGGATCAACGCCTGGGGCGAGTCCGACGCGAAGATGCCGGTTGGCGGTTACAAGCAGTCGGGCGTGGGCCGTGAAAACGGCATCAGCTCGCTGACCAACTACACACGCATCAAATCGGTACAGGTCGAGCTGGGCGATTACGTCTCGGTGTTCTAAGACCCGAGTCTTGTATTGCTCGTGAGGCCGTCTTCGCGAGCAGGCTCGCTCCCACATTGAAATATGTCTCCTGTGGGAGCGAGCCTGCTCGCGAATCGAGTGCGCAGCACTCGCCGAGGCCCGACCTGACCACATCTAAAGAGGGTGCATTCAATGTCCCAAGAATTCGATTACATCATCATCGGTGCCGGCTCGGCCGGTAACACCCTGGCGACCCGTCTGACTGAAGACGAAGGCGTCACCGTGCTGCTGCTCGAAGCAGGCGGCCCAGACTACCGTTTCGACTTCCGCACGCAAATGCCGGCTGCACTGGCATTCCCGCTGCAGGGTCGTCGCTACAACTGGGCGTACGAAACCGATCCGGAGCCACACATGGACGGCCGCCGGATGGAGTGCGGTCGCGGCAAAGGCCTCGGCGGCTCCTCGCTGATCAACGGCATGTGCTACATCCGTGGCAACGCGATGGACTACGACGGCTGGGCGAAACTGCCGGGTCTGGAAGACTGGTCGTACCTCGACTGCCTGCCGTACTTCCGTAAAGCGGAAACCCGCGACATCGGCCCGAACGACTACCACGGTGGCGACGGCCCGGTCAGCGTGACCACGCCGAAGGCGGGCAACAACCCGCTGTTCCACGCCATGGTTGAAGCCGGCGTGCAGGCCGGTTACCCGCGCACCGAAGACTTGAACGGCTATCAGCAGGAAGGCTTCGGCCCGATGGACCGCACCGTGACGCCGAACGGCCGTCGTGCTTCCACCGCCCGTGGCTACCTCGACGTCGCGAAAAAGCGCTCGACCCTGACCATCGTCACCCACGCCCTGACCGACAAGATTTTGTTCGAAGGCAAACGTGCGGTCGGCGTGCGTTACCTGGTCGGTTCGGCAGAAGAGCGTGTTGAAGCCAAAGCGCGCAAAGAAGTCCTGCTGTGCTCCGGCGCCATCGCTTCGCCGCAGATTCTGCAGCGCTCCGGTGTCGGCCCGGCAAAACTGCTGGAAAGCCTCGACATCCCGGTCGTCCACGACCTGCCGGGCGTCGGTGAAAACCTGCAGGATCACCTTGAGCTGTACCTGCAATACGCCTGCACCCAACCGGTTTCGCTGTACCCGTCGCTGCTCTGGTACAACCAGCCGGCCATCGGTGCCGAGTGGCTGTTCAACGGCACCGGCATCGGCGCCAGCAACCAGTTCGAAGCCGGCGGTTTCATCCGTTCGCGTCCGGAATTCGAGTGGCCGAACATCCAGTACCACTTCCTGCCGGTAGCGATTAACTACAACGGCAGCAACGGTGTGAAAGAGCACGGCTTCCAGGCACACATGGGTTCCATGCGTTCGCCGAGCCGTGGTCGCATCCAGTTGAAGTCCAAGGATCCGCGTCAGCACCCGAGCATCCTGTTCAACTACATGGCCACCGAGCAGGACTGGCAGGAATTCCGTGACGGCATCCGCCTGACCCGCGAAATCATGCAACAGCCTGCGCTGGACGCCTTCCGTGGCCGCGAAATCAGCCCGGGCATCGACGTGCAAACCGATGAGCAGCTGGACAAGTTCATTCGCGAGCACGCCGAAACCGCGTTCCACCCGTCCTGCTCGTGCAAGATGGGCACCGATGAGATGGCGGTTGTGGATGGCGAAGGTCGCGTGCACGGCATGCAGAGCCTGCGTGTGGTCGATGCCTCGATCATGCCGATCATCACCACCGGTAACCTCAACGCGCCGACGATCATGATCGCCGAGAAAATCGCCGACAAGATCCGTGGCCGCAAGCCACTGCCGCGTAGCAATGCTGCCTACTACGTGGCTGGCGGTGCGCCGGTGAAGGGCAAGCCGATGCGTGATATCACGCCTGTTGCTCAGTAAGGCGTAATACCGAGGCGCTACCTTCGTCGGAACGCCGCCCGGAGACAAGCTCGCTCCCACATTGGAATGCATTTCAAATGTGGGAGCGAGCCTGCTCGCGAAGGGGCCCTCACCTCCAGCACAAATTCCCCTGCTGCACAGTAAATCCTCCCACACCCCCTCTTCACTTGATCCTACCCCCACGCAGGCCTACTCTAGACCTCGCGCAATCGTTTCACCCCTCCCCGCCGAATCGCGTCACCCCGCAACTCCATAACAAGGAGGTTCCCGAATGTTCGATTTTCACCCCCAGCTCAAGCAGCGCTTCGCTGCCTTGCGCACGGGCGCCGAGTTTTTTTCCCTGCGGTATGTACGCGAGTCCGGCCAGTACCTGTCGGTGCGCAAGAACGTCGCCGAGCCGCCAAGCCTGAGCCGCGACGAAGGCGCGATGCTCACTGTGCGCGTCAACGGCGTCGAGGCTTACGCGGCGACCAACGACCTGTCGCAGCAAGGCCTGCAAGCCGCCCTTGAGCGCGCCGAACAGCAGGCCCGGCGACTGAAGCCGCACGCCTTGCTCGACCTGCGCAACCAGCCGGTGTCGAGCGATCGCGCTGATTACTTTTCGCCCAATCTTGAGCAACCCTTCCCGTCCCTGAGCGAATGCTTCGAGCTGCTCGGCGCGGAGTCCGCCTCGGTGCCAAAGGATGAGCGCCTGGTGCACTGGGAAGCGAGCATCGGCATCACCCACGTCGAGCAGATCTACCTGAGCAGCGCCGGCGCCGAATTGCGCCAGGCCCAACGCTTCGTCTATCCGGGCCTCGACGTCACCGCCTATGACGGCAACGACAGCCAGACCCGCAGCCTCGGCCGCGAGAACTTCGGCCAGCAGGGCGGCGCGGACGTGATCAGCCGTTGCGGCCTGGTCGGCGCCGGCCCGAAGGTGGCCGATCAGGCCCTGCAACTGCTGCTCGCGCCGAACACCCCGCAAGGCCCGCGCGATCTGTTGCTGATGCCTGACCAGATGATGCTGCAGATCCACGAGTCGATCGGTCACCCGCTGGAGCTCGACCGCATCCTCGGTGACGAGCGCAATTACGCCGGCACCAGCTTCGTCAAAACCAGCGACTTCGGCAGCCTGCAATACGGCTCGAAGCTGCTCAACGTGACCTTCGATCCGGACATTCCCGAAGAGCTGGCCAGCTACGGCCACGATGACGACGGCAGCAAAGCCAGCAAACAATTCCTGATTCGCGAAGGCTTGCTGTTGCGGCCACTGGGTGGCGCGCTTTCGCAGTTCCGTGCCGGTCTCGACGGGGTTGCCAACAGCCGCGCCTGCGGCTGGAACCGGCCGCCGATCGACCGCATGGCCAACCTCAACATCGAGCCGGGCGATCAGTCGCTGACGCAACTGATCAGCGGTATCGAGCACGGCATTCTGATGAGCACCAACCGTTCATGGTCGATTGACGATGCGCGAAACAAATTCCAGTTCGGTTGCGAGTGGGGTCAGTTGATCGAGAACGGTGAACTCAAGGGTGTGGTGAAAAATCCGAACTACCGGGGCATTTCCGCGCACTTCTGGAAGAGTCTGCGCGCGGTCGGCAATGCCGGCACCCGAATGGTGCTGGGCACGCCAAACTGCGGCAAGGGCGAGCCGAACCAGGTGATCCGCGTCGGCCACGCTTCACCGGCCTGCGTATTCAGCAACGTTGATGTATTTGGGGGAGACGCCTGATGAGCATTTCGAAGAGTCAGTCCGACGCCTTCAAGGTCATGGTCAATTGGCTGCGCGACAGCGTGCGCGAGCCGGAACAATTCACCCTCAGTTACGCCGCCGAATCCTCGGCGTTCGTACGGTTCAATCACGCCAAGGTGCGTCAGGCCGGCCAGGTGCAGCAAGCCGACGTCGGGCTGAAGCTGATCAATGACGGCCGCCATGCCGACCTGCACATCACCCTGTCCGGTGATCAGGAAGCCGATCTGCAACGCCTCTCCGAAGGCCTGCAACAACTGCGCGAAACCCTGCCGCTGCTGCCACAGGATCCCTACCTGCTGCTCAACCACAACGGCTGGCAGAGCAACAACGTGCAGGAACATCCGCTACCGGACACCGAGCAGGTGGTCGAGGAAATCTGCAGCGCTGCTGAAGGTCTGGATCTGGTCGGCTTCTATGCTGCCGGCCCAATCAGCCGCGGTTTCGCCAGTTCCTCGGGGGCGTTCGGCTGGCATCAGGCCAACAGCTTCAACTTCGACTTCAGCCTGTTCCACGACAATGGCGAAGCGGTGAAAGCCAGCTACGCCGGGCACGAGTGGAGCAGCGAAGGCTTCACCCGCCGCTTCCAGCAGGCCCGCGAGCAACTGGCGTTCCTCGGTCGACCGTTACGCACCCTCGCACCGGGGCAATACCGCGCGTACCTGGCGCCGGCCGCGCTGGAAGAAATCATGGGCATGCTCAGCTGGGGCGGTTTCTCGGCGCAGTCGATTGCCAGCAAAAGCAGCCCGCTGCAGAAGCTGTATGTCGGCGATCAGGCGTTCAGTCCGCTGGTCTCGCTGGATGAGCAAGTCAGCGGTTCGTTGAGCCCGGCATTTTCCGGCGAGGGTTATCCGCGCAGCGATCTGCGGCTGATCGTCGAAGGCAAGGCCGGTGATCAACTGGTCGGTTCGCGCAGTGCCGCCGAATACGGCCTGACCGCCAACGGCGCCGGCGGCGGTGAAATGCCAAGTGCACTGAACATGGCCGCCGGTGATCTGTCACAGGCAGAGATCCTCAAGCAGTTGGGCACCGGGCTGTACATCAGCAATCTGTGGTACCTGAACTACTCGGATCAACCAGCGGCGCGCCTGACCGGCATGACTCGCTTCGCGACTTTCTGGGTCGAGAACGGCGAGATTCAGGCGCCGGTCAGCACCATGCGTTTCGACGACAGCGCTTACAGTCTGCTGGGTTCGCAGCTGGAAGCATTGACCGCCGAGCGTGAGTTGCTGCTGTCGGCGAGCACGTATAGCCAGCGCAATACCTCGTCGGCACTGCTGCCGGGGGCGCTGGTGAGCCGACTGACCTTGACCCTGTAATACCAGGATCTCCAAAACACTGGAGATCTACTGTGGGAGCGGGCTTGCTCGCGAAAGCGTCGTGTCAGTCACTAACAACATCGACTGATTCACCGCATTCGCGAGCAAGCCCGCTCCCACCAAAAGCCTGCGCATCAACGCCCAACCACAAGAGGTTCCATGCCCACACGCCCGCCTCTCGACGCCATCACCGCCCGCTGGTTGCCGTGGGTCGTCGCCATTGCGTTCTTCATGCAGTCCCTCGACGGGACCATCCTCAACACCGCCCTGCCGGCCATGGCACGGGATCTGGCCGAAGACCCGTTGCGCATGCAAGGTGTGGTCATCGCCTACATGCTCACCGTGGCCTTGCTGATTCCGGCCTCGGGCTGGATCGCCGACCGCTTCGGCACCAAGAAGATTTTCTTCGGCGCGATCCTGCTGTTCAGTTTCGGCTCGCTGCTCTGCGCGTTATCGAGCAGCCTGAGCATGCTGGTCGGCGCGCGGGTGATCCAGGGTCTGGGCGGCGCATTGATGTTGCCGGTCGGACGGCTGGTGGTGCTGCGCGCCTATCCGCGTTCGGAGCTGGTGCGGATCATGGGCTTCATCACCATTCCCGGCCTGCTCGGCCCGCTGATCGGCCCGACCATGGGCGGCTGGATGGTGCAATACCTGACGTGGCACTGGATCTTTCTGATCAACCTGCCGGTCGGTGTTCTCGGCTGCTACGCGGTGTGGAAATTCATCCCCGACCTGCGCGGCAGCGAGCGCACGCGCTTCGATAGCCTCGGTTTCCTGTTGTTTGGCGCGGCGATGATCCTGATCACCATCGCCATGGAAGGTCTGGGCGAATTGCACTTGCCGCACCTGCGGGTGATGTTGCTGCTGTTCGGCGGTCTGGCCTGTCTGGCGGCGTACTGGCTGCGCGCCGGACGTATCGAGAATCCGCTGTTCGCCCCTTCGCTGTTCAAGACCAGGACTTTCGCGGTCGGAATTATCGGCAACCTGTTCGCCCGCCTGGGCAGCGGCGCCCTGCCGTTTCTGGTGCCGTTGCTGCTGCAGGTGGCGCTGGGTTATTCGCCATCGCAAGCCGGGATGAGCATGCTGCCGCTAGCGGCTGCGGCGATGTTTGCCAAGTGGATGGCGCGGCCGCTGATCGAACGCCTTGGCTATCGCATCGTGCTCACCGGCAACACCCTGGCACTGGGGATCATGCTGGCGAGCATGGGCCTGGTCAGCGAGCAGACGCCATACTGGCTGCTGCTGTGCCTGCTGGCGGTTCTCGGCGCGATCAACTCGCTGCAATTCACCGCGATGAACACCGTAACCCTGATCGACCTCGACGACGCCAGCGCCAGCAGCGGCAACAGCTTGCTGTCGGTGGTGGCGCAATTGTCGCTGAGTCTGGGCGTGGCCTGTGCCGGTGCGTTGCTCGGCGGGTTTACGGCGGAGATCGGCAACGATGGCGTCGAGACCGTGCTGGGCGCGTTCCAGCTGACGTTTGTCACGGTCGGGATCATGGCGATGCTGGCGGCGACGATCTTCTCGCAACTGTCGAAAGAGGACGGTCGCCGGGTCAAACGCCCGGATGAACATCCGGATGAACACATCGAACACTAGGCAGTGTCATGTCTGGTGGAGGCTTTTGTAGTGAGGGGATTTATCCCCGATGGCTGCGCAGCAGCCCCAAAATCTGCCACCTCAGTACATCAGGCTGATCGCATTCAACCTTTTCAGGGGGTGCTGCGCACCCCATCGGGGATAAATCCCCTCGCCACAGGTTTATCTTCATTCAAGAAAAGCTTGGGCGAATGAATTCAGGCACTGTTCGTCCAGAACTTTCGAGGAAAGTGGCACGGGGCTGCTACACTGCGCGACATTTTGTTTTGCAGGCCAGTCCCGTGACCACCATCGCCACCGCTTTTAATACTCTGCCGCTGTCCGCCGCCATGCTGGCTAACCTCGAATCCCTCGGTTATGCCCAGATGACGCCGATCCAGGCGCAGAGCTTGCCGGTGATCCTCAAGGGGATGGACCTGATCGCCCAGGCCAAGACCGGCAGCGGCAAGACCGCCGCGTTCGGCATCGGCCTGCTCAACCCGATCAACCCGCGTTACTTCGGTTGCCAGGCGCTGGTGATCTGCCCGACCCGTGAGCTGGCCGACCAGGTCGCCAAGGAAGTCCGGCGTCTGGCCCGTGCCGAAGACAACATCAAGGTCCTGACCCTGTGCGGCGGCGTGTCGTTCGGCCCGCAGATCGCTTCGCTGGAGCACGGCGCGCACATCATCGTCGGCACCCCGGGGCGTATCCAGCAACACCTGCGCAAGGGTTCGCTGGTGCTCGACGGCCTGAACACGCTGATCCTCGACGAAGCCGACCGCATGCTCGACATGGGCTTTTACGACGCGATCGAAGACATCATCGAAAAGACTCCGGCACGCCGCCAGACCCTGCTGTTCTCCGCCACGTACCCGGTGGGCATCAAGCAACTGGCGTCGAAATTCATGCGCGATCCGCAAACGGTGAAAGCCGAAGCGTTCCATGACGACACGCAGATCGAGCAGCGCTTTTACGAAATTTCTCCGGAAGAGCGCATGAGCGCAGTGACCAAAGTCCTGCACCACTTCCGCCCGGCTTCCTGCGTGGCGTTCTGCTTTACCAAACAGCAAGTGCAGGAAACCGTTGACCACCTGACCTCCAAAGGCATTTCCGCCGTCGGCCTGCACGGCGATCTGGAACAGCGTGATCGCGATCAGGTGTTGGCGATGTTCGCCAACCGCAGTACTTCGGTTCTGGTCGCCACCGACGTCGCCGCCCGTGGTCTGGACATCGATGCGCTGGACATGGTGATCAACGTCGAGCTGGCCCGCGATTCGGAAATCCACATTCACCGCGTTGGCCGTACCGGTCGTGCCGGCGAGAAAGGCATTGCGGTCAGCCTCGTTGCGCCGTCCGAAGCGCATCGCGCGCAAGCCATCGAACAGCTGCAGAAAGCTCCGCTGAACTGGGATCAGGTCGATAACCTCAAGTCCCAGGGCGGCGCCCCGCTGCAGCCACCGATGAGCACGCTGTGCATCGCCGGCGGGCGTAAAGACAAAGTGCGTCCGGGCGACATCCTCGGCGCACTGACTGGCGACGCCGGCATCCCCGGCGCCCAGGTGGGCAAGATCGCGATCTTCGATTTCCAGTCGTATGTGGCGGTTGAACGCACCGTGGTCATGCAGGCACTGCAGCGCTTGAACAACGGCAAGATCAAGGGCCGTTCGCTGCGCGTGCGGGTCCTTTAAGAACAACGCACATCTCTGTGGGAGCGAGCCTGCTCGCGAATGCAATCTGTCAGTTGATATCTTTGTGACTGACACACTGCAATCGCGAGCAGGCTCGCTCCCACATTGGTTTCCGGTGAATTTGAATTTTGTGTGAGGACACCGTTTTGCGCTCTACCGAAGTCGTGATCATTGGCGCTGGCGCCGCAGGGTTGATGTGTGCACTGACCGCCGCCGGGCGTGGGCGTCAGGTGCTGCTGCTCGACCACGCGAACAAGGCCGGCAAGAAAATCCTGATGTCCGGTGGTGGCCGCTGCAATTTCACCAACATGTACACCGAGCCGGGCAATTTCCTCTCGCATAACCCGCATTTCTGCAAATCGGCACTGGCGCGCTACACCCAGTGGGATTTCATCGGCATGGTCGCCAAGCACGGCGTGCCGTATCACGAGAAGAAACTCGGTCAGCTGTTCTGCGATAACAAATCCAGCGACATCCTCGGCATGCTGCTCGACGAGTGCGATCAGGTCGGCGTCGAGCTGCACCTGGACACCTCGATCCAGACCATCGAGAAGGTCGAAAGCGGTTACCTGCTCGACACCACCCTCGGCCAGGTTCAGTGCCAGTCGCTGGTGATCGCCACCGGCGGGCTGTCGATCCCGACGCTGGGCGCTACCGGTTTCGGTTATCAGGTCGCCAAACAGTTCGGCCATGAACTGCTGCCGACTCGCGCCGGACTCGTGCCGTTCACCATCACCGATCAGCTCAAGGAATTGTGCACCGAGCTGTCCGGTACTTCGGTGGATTGCCTGGTCAGCTGCAACGACCAGAGCTTTCGCGAGAACATTCTGTTCACTCACCGTGGTCTCAGTGGCCCGGCGATTCTGCAGATCTCGTCGTTCTGGGAGCCGGGCGACACCGTGGAGATCAACCTGTTGCCGGATCACGACACCGCGGCATGGCTGCAGCAGCAAGTAGCCGAACGCCCGAACAGCGAGCTGAAAACTTTGCTTGGTGAGATCTTCACCAAGAAGATGGCCAATCTGCTGGCGGACAACTGGTTCGTGTCCAAACCGATGAAGCAGTACACCCACGCCGAACTGGCGCAGATCGCCGACAAGCTCGGCAGCTGGAAAGTCGTCCCGGCCGGCACCGAAGGCTATCGCACCGCCGAGGTCACGCTGGGTGGCGTCGATACCCGCGAAGTGTCGTCCAAGACCATGGAGTCGCTGAAAAGCCCTGGCCTGTATTTTGTCGGCGAAGTGCTCGACGTCACCGGGCATCTGGGCGGTTTCAACTTCCAGTGGGCCTGGGCCTCGGGTTACGCGGCCGCGCAGTACGTCTGATCCAAAATCAAACGCAAAACCTGTGGGAGCGAGCCTGCTCGCGAATGCGGTGTATCAGTCGACATCAATGTTGAATGACGCTCCGCTTTCGCGAGCAGGCTCGCTCCCACAGTGGTTTGTGGTGTAAGTAAAAGGAACACTTTTTGCTGTCAGATGTGATCGGCGCCATTGCGTCGGCGTCATTACTGGCTCAATTTAGCGGCATCGCCTCGGAAGGCCTTCGCACTTCATGTCCTCGACCTCGTTTCGTCAGTCTTTGCGGCGCCTGTGGGCGCTGGATAAATTCAGCTACAGCGTGCGGGTGTTCATCGCCCTGACCGGCAGCATGGCGCTGTGTTGGTATCAGGATGAAATGGGCCTGCTGATCCCATTGTTCCTCGGGATCATCGCCAGCGCCCTGGCCGAGACCGACGACAGTTGGCAGGGGCGCCTCAACGCCCTCGCCGTGACGCTGGTATGTTTCAGTATCGCCGCGCTGTCGGTGGAACTGCTCTTCCCCTACCCCATCGTGTTCGCCATCGCCCTGGCCTTGGCCAGCTTCGGCCTGACCATGCTCGGCGCGCTCGGCGAGCGTTACGGGGCGATTGCCTCGGCGACCTTGATTCTGTCGGTCTACACCATGATCGGCGTGGATCAGCGCGGCGGCGCGGTCACCGATTTCTGGCACGAACCGATGCTGCTGGTGGCGGGTGCCGCGTGGTACGGCCTGCTGTCGGTGCTGTGGCAGGCGATGTTTTCCAACCAGCCGGTGCAGCAGAGTCTGGCGCGGCTGTTCCGTGAACTGGGTTTCTATCTGAAGCTGAAAGCCTCGCTGTTCGAGCCGATCCGCCAGCTGGACGTCGAAGGCCGGCGGCTGGAACTGGCGCAGCAAAACGGTCGCGTGGTCGCCGCGCTGAACAGTGCCAAGGAAATCATTCTGCACCGGGTCGGCAACGGTCGCCCGGGGTCGAAAGTCAGCCGTTATCTGAAGCTGTATTTCCTCGCCCAGGACATTCACGAACGCGCCAGCTCCTCGCACTATCCGTACAACGCGCTGGCCGATGCGTTCTTCCACAGCGACGTGCTGTTCCGCTGCCAGCGTTTGTTGCGCCAGCAGGGCAAGGCCTGCCGCGCATTGGCCGAATCGATCCAGATGCGCCAGCCGTTCGTCTACGACGCCAGTTTTGCCGAAGCACTGACTGACCTCGATGCCTCCCTTGAACACCTGCGCATCCAGAGCAATCCGGCGTGGCGCGGCCTCCTGCGATCGCTGCGTGCCCTGGCCGCCAACCTCGGCACCCTCGACCGTTTGCTCAGCGATGCGAGCAACCCCGACGCACTGGCGGACGCCACCGACAGCAGCCTGCTCGACCGCTCGCCGCGCAACCTCAAGGACGTGTGGGTTCGCCTGCGTACGCAACTGACACCGACGTCCTTGCTGTTCCGTCATGCCCTGCGTCTGCCGCTGGCGCTGAGTATCGGCTATGGCATGGTGCACCTGATTCACCCGTCGCAGGGTTACTGGATCATCCTCACCACGCTGTTCGTCTGCCAGCCGAACTACGGCGCGACCCGGCGCAAACTCGGGCAGCGGATTCTCGGCACCGCCATCGGCCTGACCGTGGCCTGGGCGCTGTTCGATCTGTTCCCCAGCCCGCTGGTGCAGTCGTGCTTCGCGATCGCCGCCGGGGTGGTGTTCTTTACCAACCGCACCACGCGCTACACCCTGGCGACCGCCGCCATCACCATCATGGTGCTGTTCTGCTTCAACCAGATCGGTGATGGCTACGGGCTGTTCCTGCCGCGCCTGTTCGATACCCTGCTCGGCAGCCTGATCGCCGGCCTGACGGTGTTCCTGTTCCTGCCGGACTGGCAGGGCCGACGCCTGAACAAGGTGCTGGCCAACACCCTGACCTGCAACAGCATCTACCTGCGCCAGATCATGCAGCAATACGCCGCCGGCAAGAGCGACGACCTCGCCTATCGCCTGGCCCGCCGCAACGCGCACAACGCTGATGCGGCGCTGTCGACAACGCTGGCGAACATGCTCATGGAGCCGGGGCATTTCCGGAAGGAAGCGGATGTCGGTTTCCGTTTTCTGGTGCTGTCGCACACCTTATTGAGTTACCTGTCAGGGCTTGGCGCACACAGGGAAACCCAATTGCCAGCCGATGTGCGTGAGCAGTTGATTGAAGGCGCCGGGGTGAAACTGGCGACGAGCATTGACGAAATCGCCCAGGGCCTGGCAAACAAACAGCCGGTGGCGATTCAGAGTGACGAAGAGGAAGCACTGGCCAACGAGCTGGAGCAGATGCCCGACGAGATCGATGAAGGACAGCGACTGGTGCAGACGCAACTGGCGCTGATCTGCCGGCAATTGGGGCCGCTGCGGACGTTGGCAGCGCACCTGATCAAGGACACCCGCGAGGCTTAAGGTGACCGGACTGGCCCCATCGCTGGCAAGCCAGCTCCCACATGGTTTGTGTACACCGCAATACCTGTGGGAGCTGGCTTGCCAGCGATGAGGGCATCAGCAACAACGCAACTCTGGTATCAGATGCTCACATCCCATGCTGGCGCAGCAACTTGTCATAACTCCCATCCGCCTTCATCGCCGCAATCGCCTTATCAAACCCGGCCACAATCTGCTCATGCTGCGGATTCTTCAGGCTTACCAGAATATGCAGGCTGTTCTCGCTCAACGGCTTGGGCAGAAACTCCACGGCGTTGCGCACTTTGGCTGATTCGCGGGCCAGGTAATAGCGCGCGACGTATTCATCTTCCAGGGTCAGCTTGACCCGGTCCGCCGCCAGCATGCGCACGGCCATGGCGAAGTTATGCACAGGGACTTTCTCCAGTGCGGTATCGGCATCGAAGGCCTGCGAGTAGGCATAACCGCGCACCACCGCCACCGGGTAGGTGTGCAGTTGTTCCAGGCTGCCGTACTCCAGCGGCGTGTCCTTGCGCTTGAGAAAGCGGATGCGGTTGAGCAGGTATTCGCCAGAGAACTGGCCGATTTTGGTCCGTTCGTCGTTGTACCAGGCGTTGACCAGCACGTCGTATCGTCCTTCGCCCACCCCCAGCAGTGCCCGCGCCCAAGGTACCTGTTCATAGTCGCTGGCATAACCGGCCCGCGCCAGCGCGGTGCTGACGATGTCGGTGGCCAGGCCACCGTTGACCAGCGTGTCATCGGTAAAGGGCGGCCAGATATCAAACACCAGTCGCAACTTCTCCGCTGAGGCGGTTTGGGCCAGCAAGAGCAATCCGATCAAAGCAAAGGCTCGATGCAGTCGCGGCATGCTTGAAAATCCTTAGCGGGCGGGCTGCCCAGCGTGTTTTCAGTCAAAACCCCAAGGCCCCTTACCGGCGAAACCCAGGCCCTAACAGTAGCTCATTGAAGCCAGTGCACAGCGCTTTCCAGCAGATTACACAAAGCAGCCGCTATCGCGAGAAAGGAATGATGGCATTTTGACCTTTGTCACAGACTGTTCCGCCATACAGACATCCAGGGCCTGTGCGCTTAGTATCGGGCGACGGAGTTCAAGGAGTCGGAAGATGACAATCGAGTGGGTCTGCAAGCATCACAGTGATCTGGGCAAAGAAGAGTTGTACGCACTGCTGAAGCTACGCTCGGAAGTGTTCGTGGTCGAACAGAAATGCGCCTACCCGGACCTCGACGGCCAGGATCTGGACGGCGATACCCACCATTTGATGGGCTGGGAAGACGATCAGTTGATGGCCTATCTGCGCCTGCTTGATCCCGAGTCCCAGAGCGGTGACGTGGTGATTGGCCGCGTGATCATCGCGCCGCAGGGCCGCGGCAAAGGGCTGGGGCATGTGATGATGGAACACGCGCTGAAACAGGCCGGGAAGCATTGGCCGCAGGTGCCGATCTATCTGTCGGCGCAGGCGCATTTGCAGGGGTATTACGGCAGGTACGGGTTTGTGGTGGCGGGTGAGGAGTATCTGGAGGATGACATTCCGCACATAGGCATGCGTCGCCCATAAGAGCCCCTTCGCGAGCAAGCCCGCTCCCACATTTGATTGCATTCCATCTGAAGGAACTCGATCGACTGTGGGAGCGGGCTTGCTCGCGAAGGCGTCAGCTCAGGCACTGCAAAACTCAGGGATACTCCAGCACAGTCTTGATCTGCCGCAGATTACGCTCGATCCACCCGCGATCTATCGCTCCCCACTCGCGAATCCGATAGCGCCCGGCATGATTGCGCGCGCCCTCTTCCTGCTCGAATTCACAGATGATATCCAGATCCGCCAGCGCGGCGATCGTGTCCTGCGCCGTGCGCCGGGGCATGCCGGTCACTTCGGTCAGCGCCGGGACGCTTGGGGCCAGGCCGCTGTCGATCAGGTAGGCCACGTACAGGCGCCGGTAAAAGCTGCTTTTGGTCTTGCTGACGTCCATCTACCCGCTCCTTGTTGCGGCTATTGCAGATCCCGCCACGTCAGGTACACCCGCAGATCGAACTCGACCTGGTGATACCCCGGCAGCATGTGTTCGCACAATTTATAGAAGGCCTTGTTGTGGTCCGATTCCTTGAAGTGCGCCAGTTCGTGCACGACGATCATCTTCAGGAACTCGGGGGCCGCCTCCTTGAACAACGAGGCGATGCGAATCTCTTTCTTGGCCTTGAGCTTGCCGCCCTGCACCCTTGAGACCGTGGTGTGCAGGCCCAGCGCACGGTGCGTCAGGTCGAGGCGGTTGTCGAACAGCACCTTGTCGATGGCCGGTGCGTTGCGCAGGTATTCCTGCTTCAGGTCCAGCGCGTAGCTGTACAGCGCCTTGTCGCTCTGCACATCGTGACGCCCCGGATAGCGTTGACTCAGGTACTCACCCAGACGCTGTTCGGCGATCAGTTGGCGCACCTGATCCTGCAATTGCGCGGGATAGGCCTGGAGGTATTTCAACGCAGTCATGGGCACGGCAATACGGTTCGAAAAGAGCGCCAGTGTAACGAATTCAAACCGGCAGCGCGCTCCAGTCGAAGGGCTCGGCGAAGCTGGCGGCGTCTTCGGAGGTCAGCGGACGCGCCACCAGGAAACCCTGCACATATTCGCAGCCATGCGCTTGCAGCCATTGATACTGTTCGATGGTTTCCACACCTTCGGCGATCACCAGCAAGCCGTACTGTTTACACAGATTGATCACGTTGCTGACCAGCGCCGCGTCGCGCGTCGAATCCGGCAGCCGCGCAATCAGGTGTCGATCAAGCTTGAGCGTGTCCAGCTCCAAATCACGCAGATGCGCCAGCGAGCACGGCCCTGAACCGAAATCATCCAGCGCCACCCGCACCCCGAGATTGCGTAGCAGGCGCAGCTGTTTGCGGGTCTCGTCGGGGTTGTGCATCAGCGCGTCTTCGGTGATTTCCACCTCCAGTTGCCGTGGCTGCAACGAATGCCGCTCCAGCACCTGGCGCAACTCGGTGACCAGGTTCGGCAGCCCGAACTGGGTATTGCTCAAACTCACGCCAAGTACCAGATCCTCGGCGAACAGGGTTTCCCAAGCTTTGCGCTGGCCGGCGCCGCGATGATAGATCCAGCTGCCCAGCCGGCTGATCAGCCGCGCCTCTTCCAGTAATGGCAGGAACAACCCCGGCGGCACATCGCCGACGCTCGGATGCTGCCAGCGCAGCAGCGCCTCGAAACCGCGGATCTGCCCGCTGTCGATCGCCACTTGCGGCTGATACACCAGATTGAAATCACGGTTCTCGATGGCGTTGCGCACGCTCTCTTCAAGCATCAGCCGAGAGCGGGCGCGGCCGTTCATTTCGTGATCGTAAAAACGATACTGCTGACGCCCGGCGCGCTTGGCTTCGTACATGGCAATGTCGGAGGCGCGCAGCAGGCCGTCGAGGTTCGAGCCGCAGTCCGGGTAAGTGGCGATGCCGATACTCGCGCCGAGGGCAATATCCAATCCCTCGATCTGCTGACAGATCGACACCCGCTCGATGAGCTTCTCGGCAATCTTCGCCGCCTGCTCGGGGAACTCCAGATCGAGCAACGCCGTGAACTCGTCACCGCCCATGCGCGCCAAAATGTCAAACGGCCGCAGGCAGGCCTTCAACTGCTCGGAGACCCAGCGCAGCACCCGGTCGCCGGCATCGTGGCCAAGGGAATCGTTGACCCGTTTAAAGCCATCGAGATCCAGATACAGCAACACCCAACTGCTGTCGCTGCGTTCACCGCGCAGCAGCAGGTTTTCCACCGTCTGATAAAAGCCCCGGCGATTGAGCAGACCGGTCAACGGATCGGTGACCGCTTGAAATTCCAGCTGCTGATGCAGGTGACGCACCACTGACATGTCCAGCACCGTCACCACCATCGCCCGCTGCTCGGCCGGCAACGGCGCGCAGGACAACGCCACCGGCACCTGTTGCCCCGGCGCCGTGCGTAACAACGCATCGTGCAGACGCAAGGTCTCACCGCGTTTATAGCCGGCCAACAGCTCGGAATCAGCCCACAACGGGATGTGCGGTTTCTGCAGATAATCGAGAAATTCCTTGCCCTCCAGCTCCTTCACCGGCGCATTCAGCAGCCGCGAAATCGCCGGGTTGGCGAAGCGGATCAAACCGTCCTCGCCGAGCACCAATATTCCTTCCGCCGCGTTATCCAGCACCGAGGCATTGAAGGCCCGCGCGACCTCCAGATCATGACTCAGGCGCTGCAAGGCGCGGCGGTTGCGCTGGTGTTCGAGCAACGCCTGGACTTTCGGTTTGAGGATCTGCGGATCGAACGGTTTGAACAGGTAATCCACCGCGCCACTGGCGTAGCCCTTGATCACGGCGTCCTGGGACTGTTCGTTGGCGGTAAGGAAAATGATCGGCGTGAGGCGTGTGCGCTGGCTGCCGCGCATCAATCGCGCGACTTCAAAGCCGTCCATGCCCGGCATCTGCACATCCAGCAGCACCAGGTCGACGTCGTGTTCGAGCAGCAGATTGAGTGCCTCGAAGCCGGAGGCGGCGGTCATGACGTGCCAATCCTGACGCTGCAGCAACGCGCGCATGCTGATCAGGTTTTCAGGGTAATCATCAACGATCAAAAGGACAGAGCTGCCTTCACCTGGCTGGGGTTGCGCGCATTCCATGCTGCTTCTCTTGTCGGGACATCTCTTGTCGGACTATCGGCCGGTTCTTGGGAAAACCGTACAGTTACTGAGCCATCACTCTAGTCGCGGATCTGTGAAAGCAGAAGCTGTCACGCCGCCATCATTTAGCCAAAGCGGCGACTTACCGACTAACGGTCACCCCTGCAGCCCCCGAAAACCGGCACAGATGGCATTTCGACAGGATGTTGGCGCCAATCATCTGCCAAACGGGCGTTAACAAAAAACTCCTCTACGCTTATAACTGCCGCCCGAAAAGGCGCGGGCTAGAGCTTCTGGCACTCGCGTTCAGGATGAATTGAGTGGAAAACCGACATGATCGATCTCGCAACCTGGAACCTCAGCGTTCCCGTCGGCAGTCCGCCGTACACCGTCGAAACCTCCAAACTGGTGAATGGCTTCAAGGATCAGTACTTCCATTCCGACACCGGCACCCTGTTTTTCTGGTCACCGGTGACCGGGTCAAAAACCGAAAACGCCATCTACCCGCGCACCGAACTGCGCGAAACCTTCAGCAACGGCACCCTGCGCAACTGGTATTACCCGGACGCCGACAACACCTTGCGCGCAACCCTCGCGGTGAACAAGGTGCCCAGCTCGGGCAAGATCGTCATCGGCCAGATCCACGCGTATGAAAGCCAGAAGCCGATGGTCAAGCTCGAATACCAGTACAAGACCAAGACCGAAACCGGCAACCTGGTGATCAAGGTGCGCATGCACCCCGATGACGACGAAAGCCGCGTCATCACCCTCGCCACCGGCATCAAACTCGACCGCGAATTCAACTACCTGATCCACCTCAGCCCCGGCGGTGCACTGGGTGTGAGCGCAGCGGGTTATCAGTGGGATTCACAAGTCAGCGCGACGTGGCGCAACAAGCCGCTGTACTTCAAGGCCGGGGTGTATGTGCAGGACAACACCGGGTATACCAGTGAAGGTGGGCAGGTGACGTTTACCAAGCTGGATATTGATCACGATAAATAGTACTAACATCGCTCAACCATCGGACAATGTAAAGATCAATAAACTGGCAGACTCCAAGAGTCTGCCGTATTACTTAAGGCCAGTATCAAAAACTAACGCCTGAACGTAAACGTCCCCTTAGCTGACAACTTTCCTTCAACGAGGTCGAACTCGCCTACAGGATACGGGCTTACCTGTGTCAATCTCAACATACCGCTTGCATACTTATCATTTTCAATGCCATCAAATTCTAAATGCGCTCTCACGGGCTCATCTTTTCCGTCCAGCGTGTACACGTCAACCGCAAGATTATCTCTGAATTTAAGGTTCATATAATAACTATGTCCACCTAGCTCCCTTTGCTTCGTATTAATATAAAAAAACCCATCCCTATGGGTTAGGTGGCCTCCGCCCTCAAATTTTTGCTCATCATGACCTTCATGCTTGAATGTAACTTCCATGAATTCAGGAATTTCTATTTTGATGCTTTTATTAGTGCTCATATTTTTCATCCGAAAAGTAAGTAAAACAGAAGAATAACCACCTACCAGCGAAAGTACACCTGTAATATCTGACAGGCGCTTATATCCGTTCGCATTTGGTAGCTGGCCTTGAACTACAAAAAACAAGCAAAGCCCTAACTTTCCATACTACCGACATCAACTATACGAGTGCTGGCGACTCAAACAGATCCGCCCCCGCTTCCTGCGTTTACCAAGCTGGATATTTATCACGATAAATAGAACTTACAGCCCTCAACTATCGGACAATGCAAAGCTTAATAAACCAGCAGACCGCCGGCACAGCTTTAACCAGTATCGACTAAGACCACTTCATGTACTCAAATTCACCTGCTGCTGAGAAGACGCCTTCTTCATAGATATCAAAGGTGCCTTTTGGGTAATCTCCACTTCTTGACAAATTAAACTTGCCGCTAGCCTGCCGATCACCATTTATATCATCAATCTCCAAATGCGCGCTAACGGGTGTATCTTTTCCACCCAGCTCATAATTCTCGTCAACTTCAAGGCCTGCCTTAAAGGATAATGACAAATAATACTTGTGACCTTCAAACTCTCTGTACTTTGGAAGAAGTTGAAAAGACTTTTCCCCCTTATATAAAAACCCATAATCTTTAAATTCCATCGGATGATCACCATACTCTTGATGCTTGTATGTGATTTTCATAGAACCAAATAACGAGTCATCAACGCCAGCGTCGCCTTTTATTTCCTTTTCGTTTTTCATTTCTATCTTTCCGAGAGACCAGGTGAAACCCAATAGTAGGCGGCCTCATATTTCGGCACACCTGTAATATCTGACAGGTACTTATATCCCTTTGAAATAACAAATCCGCCTTTAACAAAGAAACCACTGGACAACCCGGACGTGCGATTTACCAATCACTCACCCATAAAAAACCCGCCTCTCGGCGGGTTTCTTATATGGACAGCTATTGCCTCAATCCATCACGAAGTAAAAAAGAAGTCACATGTCTGTGGATTTTAAAGCCAGGGGGCTTACTCTGGTTGCTTAGGGCGTGTGAAAGGAGCTGGCCCCTTGGAGTTTTTGAGGTCTTCCGTTTTTGGCTCAACTGGCTGGGTAGCCGGGGCCGAGCCTTTGGATTTAACGTCCTTTGTAGTCATTGCTGTGTACTCCATTACGAGGTGGAGTCTTATCTTGTGAGTATCGCTTGAGGCTGCCTACTGTCAGATCTGACAGTCATTGAGATCTATTGGAAATAAGCAAAACTCAGTTAGATCAACTTATCATGCACTCCTCATGAACAGTGTCGCTACGCGAAAAAATCACACCCAAAAAAAACCCGCCTCTCGGCGGGTTTTTATCAGCGCAGCTTAACGTTCAGGCTTAGTTAACCTTGGCGTTCAACTCACCTTTCAGATAACGCTGGAACATCGCTTCCAACGAGATCGGCTTGATCTTCGAAGCATTACCGGCAGTACCGAACGCTTCATAACGAGCGATACACACATCGCGCATCGCCGTCACGGTCGCGCCGAAGAATTTACGTGGGTCGAATTCGCTCGGATTGGTTGCCATCAGGCGACGCATTGCGCCGGTGGATGCCAGGCGCAGGTCGGTGTCGATGTTGACCTTGCGCACGCCGTACTTGATGCCTTCGACGATTTCTTCAACCGGTACGCCGTAGGTTTCTTTGATGTCGCCGCCGTACTGGTTAATGATCGCCAGCCACTCTTGTGGCACGGACGAGGAACCGTGCATCACCAAGTGGGTGTTCGGGATGCGCTTGTGGATTTCCTTGATGCGGTCGATCGCCAACACGTCGCCGGTAGGTGGCTTGGTGAACTTGTAGGCGCCGTGGCTGGTACCGATGGCGATGGCCAAGGCATCGACCTGGGTCTTCTTGACGAAGTCAGCGGCTTCTTCCGGGTCGGTCAGCATCTGGCTGTGATCCAGAACGCCCTCAGCGCCGATACCGTCTTCTTCGCCGGCCATGCCGGTTTCCAGCGAACCCAGGCAGCCCAGCTCGCCTTCAACCGAAACGCCGCAGGCGTGAGCCATGGCAACAGTTTGTTGGGTAACGCGGACGTTGTATTCGTAGTCGGTCGGGGTCTTGCCGTCTTCGCCCAGGGAGCCGTCCATCATTACCGAGCTGAAGCCCAGTTGGATCGAGCGCTGGCAGACGTCAGGGCTGGTGCCGTGGTCCTGGTGCATGCACACCGGGATGTGCGGGAATTCTTCGATCGCGGCCAGGATCAGGTGACGCAGGAACGGCGCGCCGGCGTATTTGCGAGCGCCGGCCGAAGCCTGGACGATCACCGGGGAGTCAGTCTTGTCAGCGGCTTCCATGATGGCGCGCATCTGCTCAAGGTTGTTGACGTTGAAGGCTGGAACGCCGTAGCCGAACTCGGCTGCGTGGTCCAGCATCTGGCGCATGCTGATAAGTGCCATTGTGTGTGTCTCTCCCGGTTGAGGGTCGTTAATCGTGCCAGCCTGCCGGAGCGGCGGCGGCTATTCAAGTGATTGCAGATCGGGGGTCGAAGCCCGGTCTGGTGATTCGATAAAGCAAAATCCTGAGAACTGCACAGATCCCCTGTAGGAGCGAGCCTGCTCGCGAAAGCAATCTCGCAGTCACTGATGCAATGCCTGTCAAACCGCTTTCGCGAGCAGGCTCGCTCCCACATTAGAATCGCAGTGCTTCAATTACTCGGCTTTGCAGCCGCGGCCAATCAGGTCATTGGTGGCGACCCAGTACACCAGGCCTTCGTCACCCTTGACGTGAAACGCCAGCATGCCGTCGCTGTACAGCACGCCCGAGGCGCCCGGCTCTTCTTTCAGGCGATAGACCTGATCACCGCCGCCCAGTCGAACATCGACTTCCTTCTGGCCGGCATCGGCGTAGCGCCACAGCACTTTGGCCTGGCTGTCGCAGGTCCAGGTGGTCCAGTTGTCCGCAGGCGCGGACGACTGAAACAGGTTCAACTGCGCGCAACCGCCCAACAATGCCAACGCCGCAATGGCGATCAAGCCTTTCATCCGTGTTCCTCGACTGACAGCCAACGCCGCCAGCCCTGAGTTAAAGAGTCAGACCGGTCAAGGACAACCATGTTCCTTGGCCGGGGTTTGCGTCTCGTATTTGTCCAGACCGTCCGGTCCCGAGCGCTTGTTCAGCACCGGGTTGGTTTCGGCCTGCCAGTCGGCCTGATAGCAGCCTTTCTGTGCCGCATCCGGCGCAGGTGTCGCCTCGGCCTTCGGGTTACTCCCGCAGGCCGCCAGCGTACCGGTCAGCAACAACAGCGCTAACGACTTGACCATCTGAACACTCCTTTGCCTGGCCAACGGGCGGCCTCAGGCCTTGGCCCGGCTTTCCAGGACTTCAACGGCCGGCAGCACCTTGCCTTCGACGAATTCGAGGAATGCGCCGCCACCGGTGGAAATGTAGGAGATTTGCTCGGCCACGCCATATTTATCGATGGCCGCCAGGGTGTCGCCACCGCCGGCAATGGAGAACGCGGCGCTGTCAGCGATGGCCTGGGCCAGCACCTTGGTGCCGTTGCCGAACTGGTCGAATTCAAACACGCCGACCGGGCCGTTCCACAGAATGGTTTTCGACGATTTCAGCAGTTCGGCGAAGTTGGCTGCGGTTTGCGGGCCGATATCCAGGATCATGTCGTCAGCGGCAACGTCAGCGATCAGTTTAACGGTGGCCTCGGCGCTTTCAGCGAACTCCTTGGCAACCACCACGTCCACCGGCAGCGGTACGCTGACCTTGGCGGCGATGGCGCGCGCGGTGTCCAGCAGGTCCGGCTCGTACAGCGACTTGCCGACCGGGTGACCGGCGGCAGCCAGGAAAGTGTTGGCGATGCCGCCACCGACGATCAGTTGATCGCAGATCTGGCTCAGGCTGTTGAGTACGTCGAGTTTGGTCGACACCTTGGAGCCGGCAACGATCGCAGCCATTGGCTTGGCCGGTGCGCCCAGCGCCTTGCCCAGTGCGTCCAGCTCAGCGGCCAGCAACGGGCCGGCAGCGGCGACTTTGGCGAACTTGGCCACGCCGTGGGTCGAACCCTCTGCGCGGTGCGCGGTGCCGAAGGCGTCCATCACGAACACGTCGCACAGGGCGGCGTATTGCTGGGCCAGCTCGTCAGCGTTCTTTTTCTCGCCCTTGTTGAAGCGCACGTTTTCGAACAGCACGATGTCGCCGGCCTTGACGTCAACGCCGCCCAGGTAATCGGCCACCAGCGGCACGTCGCGGCCCAGGGCCTTGCTCAGGTAGTCAGCGACTGGCTTGAGGCTGTTCTCGGCGGAGAACTCGCCTTCGGTCGGACGGCCCAGGTGCGAACACACCATCACCGCCGCACCTTTTTCCAGGGCCAGCTTGATGGTCGGCAGCGAAGCCAGGATACGCGCATCGCTGGTGACAACACCGTCCTTGACTGGGACGTTGAGGTCTTCGCGAATCAATACGCGCTTACCTTGCAGATCGAGGTCGGACATCTTCAACACGGTCATGGGTCGCACTTCCTGAGTAGCTGTTCTTAGAGAGCAGGTTTTTTTGAAATCGCTGTTTGCAGATAGTGGTCTGCAACGTCCAGCATTCGGTTGGCAAAACCCCATTCGTTGTCGAACCAGGCCAGGATGTTCACCAGTTTGGGGCCGGAAACACGGGTCTGACTGGCATCGACGATGGCCGAATGTGGGTCATGGTTGAAATCACAACTGGCGTGCGGCAACTCGGTATAGGCCAACAGGCCTTTGAGCGGGCCGTTGGTGGCGGCCTCGCGCAGGATCCGGTTGACCTCGTTGGCATCGGTCGCGGTGGCGGTCTGCATCGTGATGTCGAGGCAGGACACGTTGACCGTCGGCACGCGTACGGCTTTGGCCTGAATTCGCCCGGCAAGTTCCGGCAGCAGGCGCTCGATGCCACGTGCCAGACCAGTGGACACCGGGATCACCGACTGAAACGCCGAACGGGTGCGGCGCAGGTCTTCGTGGTGATAGGCGTCGATCACCGGTTGATCGTTCATCGCCGAGTGAATCGTGGTGATCGACACGTAATCCAGGCCGATCGCCTTGTCCAGCAGACGCAACAGCGGCACGCCGCAGTTGGTGGTGCAGGAGGCGTTGGACACCAGCAGTTCATCGCCGGTCAGGCAATCCTGATTGACGCCGAAGACGATGGTGGCGTCGACATCCGCCTCGCTGGCCATCGGTTGCGAGAACAGCACGCGTGGCGCGCCGGCGTCGAGGAAACGCTGGCCGTCTTCACGGGTGTGGTAAGCGCCGGAGCACTCCAGCACCAGGTCGACGCCCAGCGCCGCCCAGTCAATGCCTTCGGGGGTGGCACTGCGCAGGACCTTCACGCAGTCGCCATTAATATGCAGACAATCGCCGTCTACTCGCACTTCGCCGGGAAAGCGGCCGTGGGTGGAGTCGAAGCGTGTCAGGTATTCGATGCTGGCCATGTCCGCCAGATCGTTGATCGCGACAATTTCAAACCCGGCCTTCTCGCCACGCTCGAACAACGCACGCAAGACGCAACGACCAATCCGGCCGTAGCCGTTGAGTGCAACTTTGTAGGGACGCGGTTGAGGCATGGGGTTCTCGATTACCGTTTGATTCCGTTATTGCAGTGGTGTCTGAACCACCGATTTCGCGAGCAAGCCCGCTCCCACATTGGATCAGGGTTGTGCACACTGTTTGTGTCACACAACAAATCCCCCTGTGGGAGCGGGCTTGCTCGCGAAGGCGTCAGTCCAGACGACGCAACTTCTGGATCAGTCTTCCAGCAGCTCTTCAGCCTGACCCAGGATGTTTTCCAGAGTGAAGCCGAACTCTTCGAACAGTGCCGAAGCCGGAGCCGATTCGCCGTAAGTGGTCATGCCGATCACGCGACCTTCCAGACCCACGTACTTGAACCAGAAGTCGGCGTGAGCCGCTTCGATCGCAATACGTGCGCTGACCTGCAGCGGCAAAACCGATTGCTTGTAGCCGGCGTCCTGCGCATCGAACACGCTGGTGCAAGGCATGGAAACCACGCGCACCTTGCGGCCTTGCTCGGTCAGCTTGTCGTAGGCCTGAACGGCCAGACCGACTTCCGAACCGGTGGAAATCAGGATCAGCTCAGGCTCGCCTGCGCAGTCCTTCAACACGTAGCCACCGCGGCTGATGTCGGCGATCTGGCCGGCATCGCGTTCCTGGTGCTGCAGGTTCTGACGCGAGAAGATCAGCGCCGAAGGGCCGTCCTTACGCTCCAGCGCATTTTTCCAGGCCACTGCCGATTCAACGGCATCGGCTGGACGCCAGGTGTCGAGGTTCGGCGTGGTCCGCAGGCTGGTCAGTTGCTCGATCGGCTGGTGCGTCGGGCCGTCTTCGCCCAGACCGATGGAGTCGTGGGTGTAGACGTGGATCACACGCTTCTTCATCAGCGCCGACATGCGCACCGCGTTGCGCGCATATTCCATGAACATCAGGAAGGTCGCGCCGTAAGGCACCAGGCCACCGTGCAGGGACACGCCGTTCATGATCGCGGTCATGCCAAATTCGCGCACGCCGTAGTACATGTAGTTGCCGCTGGCGTCTTCAGCGCTGACGCCTTTGCAACCTTTCCACAGGGTCAGGTTGGAACCGGCCAGGTCAGCCGAACCGCCGAGCAGTTCCGGCAGCAGCGGGCCGAACGCGTTCAGGGTGTTCTGGCTGGCTTTACGGCTGGCGATGGTTTCGCCTTTGGCCGCCACTTCAGCAATGTAGGCCGAGGCTTTTTCCGCGAAGTCAGCCGGCAGTTCGCCGCTCAGACGACGGATCAGCTCGTTGGCTTCGGTCGGGAACGCCGCGGAGTAGGCAGCGAAACGCTGATCCCACTCGGCTTCGGCAGCGCGACCTTTTTCCTTGGCATCCCACTCGGCATAAATGTCTGCAGGGATTTCGAACGGGCCGTAGTTCCAGTTCAGCGCCTGGCGGGTCAGAGCGATTTCCGCGTCACCCAGTGGGGCGCCGTGGCAGTCTTCCTTGCCCTGCTTGTTCGGCGAACCGAAACCGATGGTGGTCTTGCAGCAGATCAGGGTCGGCAGCGGGCTCTTGCGCGCGGTTTCGATGGCGGTCTTGATCTCTTCCGGATCGTGACCGTCGACGTTGCGGATCACCTGCCAGTTGTAGGATTCGAAACGCTTCGGGGTGTCATCGGTGAACCAGCCTTCGACTTCGCCGTCGATGGAGATGCCGTTGTCATCGTAGAAGGCGATCAGCTTGCCCAGGCCCAGCGTACCGGCCAGGGAAGCGACTTCGTGGGAAATGCCTTCCATCATGCAGCCATCACCGAGGAACACGTAGGTGTGGTGATCAACGATGTTGTGGCCAGGACGGTTGAACTGCGCACCCAGGACTTTTTCCGCCAGGGCGAAACCGACGGCGTTGGCCAGACCCTGACCCAACGGGCCGGTAGTGGTCTCGACGCCCGGGGTGTAACCGAATTCCGGGTGACCCGGGGTGCGGCTGTGCAGTTGACGGAACTGCTTGAGGTCGTCGATCGACAGGTCGTAACCGGTCAGGTGCAGCAGCGAGTAGATCAACATCGAGCCGTGGCCGTTGGACAGCACGAAGCGGTCACGGTCGGCGAACGACGGGTTGCTCGGGTTGTGCTTGAGGTAGTCGCGCCAAAGTACTTCGGCGATATCTGCCATACCCATAGGGGCACCGGGATGGCCGCTGTTGGCTTTTTGCACGGCATCCATGCTGAGGGCACGAATGGCGTTGGCACGCTCACGACGGCTAGGCATCGCTGATCTCCTGGGTGTGAATAGATTGAAACGGAAAAAAGGAGGGCATTTTCCCTCACCGGAGCGCCTCGGGGCAATGACAGATAGTCATCCGAGGGCGTTTTTCCCGTGCTGGACGGCGGTTTCGTCTGGTGAAACCTTTCCGCTGTTCGTTTGTAGAGTTAACCAGCCAGGGAGAAGTGCCATCTATCGAGCAATATCAAAACTTTTTGATATTGCCCTTGCGGCGATTTCCCACCGTCACTAGACTGCTGCCCCATGAACTTACGCGTGCCTTCCATTCGCCATGACGACTGCGACGAGCTGGCGGCCCTGTGCAAGGCCGGTGGCGACCCACTGCGCCTGAATGTATTGCGCGCGCTGGCCAACGACTCGTTCGGCGTACTGGAGCTGGCGCAGATTTTCGGCATCGGTCAGTCCGGCATGAGCCACCACCTAAAAGTGCTGGCCCAGGCCGATCTGGTGGCGACACGCCG
The DNA here is from genome assembly GCF_054790485.1 of Pseudomonas sp. G3-39. Classification (NCBI taxonomy): domain Bacteria; kingdom Pseudomonadati; phylum Pseudomonadota; class Gammaproteobacteria; order Pseudomonadales; family Pseudomonadaceae; genus Pseudomonas; species Pseudomonas sp. G3-39. The sequence goes on from NZ_CP186497.1 coordinate 5,508,552, forward strand.
TGAAGGTAACGCGATTTTCTATCGCCGCGCCCTGCCCCACACCGAATTGCTGGGCGGCAAGTTGCACGCCGCATTGTTAGAAGAAGTCGACAATCTGGCGCTGCCGGACGACGTGCAGACGCGCATCGCCCAGGTCCACGGACAACGCGAAGCCGCCAGTCAGGACTTTTTCACCCGGGTTGCGGAGAAATTCCGCGCCCAGCAAGACTTGATCGCAGGCCTGCCGCAGTACCGTGACAGTGTGCTGGCCCTGCTCGACAAACTGAACTTCAATGGTGCTGCCACGGCCATTGAAGTCGGCCCCGGCGATGGTGCTTTCCTGCCGGAACTGGCCCGTCGCTTCGGCACCGTAACCGCGCTGGACAACAGCCCGGCGATGCTCGAACTGGCGCGTCAGGTATGTGAACGTGAACGGCTGGCTAACGTCAGCCTGCAATTGGCCGATGCATTGAATGGCACCAGCCTTCAGGCCGATTGCGTGGTACTGAACATGGTGTTGCACCATTTCGCCGCGCCGGCCGAAGCGCTCAAGCACATGGCCGGCCTGCTGCAACCGGGCGGTAGCCTGCTCGTGACAGAGTTATGTAGCCACAACCAGAGTTGGGCCAGGGAGGCCTGCGGTGATCTGTGGTTGGGGTTTGAACAGGACGATTTGGCCCGTTGGGCCACCGCTGCGGGACTCGTTCCCGGGGACAGCCTCTATGTAGGCTTACGTAATGGTTTCCAGATCCAGGTTCGCCACTTTCAGCGACCGGCTGGCGACACTCACCATCGGTAAATTCAGGAAAACATCGAGATGAGCGAATACTCCCTCTTCACCTCCGAGTCCGTGTCTGAAGGACATCCGGACAAAATCGCCGACCAGATTTCCGATGCGGTGCTGGACGCCATTATCGCCCAGGACAAACACGCACGCGTTGCCGTGGAAACCCTGGTCAAGACCGGCGTGGCTATCGTTGCCGGTGAAGTGACCACCAGCGCCTGGGTTGACCTGGAGCAGATCGTTCGTGACGTGATCTGCGACATCGGCTACACCAGTTCCGAAGTCGGCTTCGACGGCGCGACCTGCGGCGTGATGAACATCATCGGCAAGCAGTCCCCTGACATCAACCAGGGTGTTGACCGTGCCAAGCCTGAAGATCAGGGCGCCGGCGACCAGGGCCTGATGTTCGGCTACGCCAGCAACGAAACCGACGTGCTGATGCCGGCTCCGATCACCTTCTCGCACCAGCTGGTGCAGCGCCAGGCCGAAGCCCGCAAATCGGGTCTGCTGCCGTGGCTGCGTCCGGACGCCAAGTCGCAAGTGACGTGCCGTTACGAAGGCGGCAAGGTTGTCGGTATCGACGCCGTTGTTCTGTCGACCCAGCACAACCCTGAAGTGTCCTACAAAGACCTGCGCGAAGGCGTGATGGAGCTGATCGTCAAGCACGTGCTGCCTGCCGAACTGCTGAGCAAAGACACCCAGTTCCACATCAACCCGACCGGCCAGTTCATCATTGGCGGCCCGGTAGGTGACTGCGGTCTGACCGGTCGCAAGATCATCGTCGACAGCTACGGCGGCATGGCCCGTCACGGCGGTGGCGCGTTCTCCGGTAAAGATCCATCGAAGGTTGACCGTTCGGCTGCCTACGCTGGCCGTTATGTTGCCAAGAACATCGTCGCTGCCGGCCTGGCCGAGCGTTGCGAGATTCAGGTGTCCTACGCCATCGGTGTCGCTCAGCCGACTTCGATCTCGCTGAACACCTTCGGTACCGGCAAGATCAGCGATGACAAGATCATCAAACTGGTGCGTGAAGTGTTCGACCTGCGTCCATACGCAATCACCACCATGCTGGATCTGCTGCACCCGATGTACCAGGAAACTGCAGCCTACGGCCACTTCGGTCGTGCTCCGCAGACCAAGACGGTTGGCGAAGACACCTTCTCCACCTTCACCTGGGAAAAAACCGACCGCGCCGACGCTCTGCGTTCCGCCGCAGGTCTGTAAGCCCTCCCCGGCTGCAAAAAAAGCCCCGCACGGTTCGCGCCGTGCGGGGCTTTTTCATGCCTGGAATCCCCTTCCAATATCTATAAAGAACCCTGTGGGAGCGGGCTTGCTCGCGAAGAGGCCAATGCTGGCGACCCGAGTTTGTGCATGGAAACACGATGCAAAACACCCACCCGGTGCCTCTCTGAATCCTCGCCTAGCCTTGAAGCACTCCCCCTGAGCAAGGACGCTCAAAATGCTTGCCACGCTGCGCCTGTTTTCAATTCTTTTGCTGAGTTTCACCCCTCTGATCGCCTATGCAGCCTGCCCCGACTGGCCATTCGGCAAAGCGCAAGTTGAAATTTCGGCTCTGCAACAGCAGATCGACCAATGGGACGACGCCTACCACCGCGAAGGCCGCTCGCTGATTGCCGACGAACTCTACGATCAATCGCGCCTGCGCCTCATCGAGTGGCGCCAGTGCTTCCAGCAACCCGCAGCGCCCGAACCGTTGCGCAGCGCGTCTGGCTCCGTCGCGCATCCAATCGCCCACACCGGTCTGGACAAGCTTCACCAAGCCGCCGCCGTTCAAGCATGGTTAAAGGATCGGCAGGATGTCTGGGTACAACCCAAGGTCGACGGTGTGGCGGTCACGCTGATTTACCGTCGCGGCATGTTGCAGCAGGCAATCAGTCGCGGCGACGGGATCAGCGGTCAGGACTGGACAGCGTCGGCGCAAAAGATCGCTGCCATTCCGCAACAACTGACTCAACCGCTGGACCTGCTGGTGCAGGGCGAGCTCTATTGGCGCCTGAATCAGCATGCGCAAGCCAGCGCCGGCAGCGTCAACGCCCGCGCCACCGTTGCCGGGCTGATGAGCCGTAAAACCTTGAGCGCAGAACAGGCGTCCGGGATCGGTCTGTTCGTCTGGGACTGGCCGCAGGGCCCGGCGGATCTGCCTGAAAGAATGTCGACGTTGGAGACATTGGGTTTCGCCACGACGGCGCCATTCAGTCAGGTCATCGCCAACCTTGCCGACGCGCAAAAATGGCGCGAGCACTGGTATCGATCGCCCCTGCCCTTCGCCACCGACGGCATTGTCTTGCGCCAGAGCCAGCGCCCACCGGCTGAGCGCTGGCAGGCGAGCGCGCCCTACTGGGCTATCGCCTGGAAATACCCGTTTGCCCGAGCGCTGGCCGAAGTGCGCAAAGTGAATTTCAAAGTCGGCCGCAGCGGACGCATCACGCCGGTATTGGAGTTGTCGCCGGTGATGCTCGATGACCGCGAGATCAGACGCGTCAGTGCCGGTTCACTCAAGCGCTGGCAGACGCTGGATATCCGCCCCGGCGATCAAGTGGCAATCAGCCTGGCCGGGTTGACGATTCCACGACTCGACAGTGTGGTGTTGCGCACCACCGAACGGGCCGCCCTCGACATTCCCGACACGCGCGACTTCCACGCCTTGAGCTGCTGGCAACCGACACCCGGTTGCGAAAGCCAGTTTATCGCGCGCCTGACCTGGCTCAGTGGCAAGCAGGGGCTGGCGCTGCAGAATGTCGGGCGCGGCACCTGGGAGAAACTTCTGGAAACAGGCCGCCTGAACAACCTGCTGGATTGGTTGACCCTTGACGAGCCAGAGCTTGCTAACATTGCTGGCTTCGGCGAACGCAGCAGCGCACGTCTGATCAACAGTTTTCACAGCGCCCGCCAACGGCCGTTCCCGCAGTGGCTCAAAGCATTGGGTTTACCGCCGACGGGGCAGGCACAACTGGCCGACTCGTGGCAGGCGCTGGCACAACGCGACACCGAACAATGGCAGGCAGAAGCCGGAATCGGCCCGGGCCGCGCGGCGCAATTGAGCGCATTCTTCCGCGACCCGCAGGTGCTGGCCTTGAGTGACACATTACGCGCCGCCGGAATCGACGGTTTCTGATCACGCAATCCCCCGGCAGCCGGGAACCCAAGGGCCGTCAGACGCTCAAACAGCGCAGTGCCCCCGACCCGACTGCCTTTGCACATGGAGCTTTTATGAAATTTCTTGCACCGCTTGCCTTGCTGACTCTCTGTGGCGTTCTGGCCGCGCCTGTGATGGCTGACGAAGATGCACCGGGCCTGACCGGTTGCGCCGCGAAGAAGCAGGGCATCATCAATCAGCTCGAGCAGGCGAAATCCCGGGGCAACACCGATCAGCAGGCCGGTCTGCAAACCGCTCTGGATGAAGTGACGAAGAACTGCACCGATGCTGGCCTGAAGAAAGAACGCGAAAACAAGGTGCTGGAAGCCAAGCACGAAGTGAGCAAGCGTCAGGCGGATCTCGACAAGGCGATGAAGAAAGGCGATCCGGAGAAGATCAACAAGCGCAAGGACAAGCTCGCCGAGTCGCGCAAGGAACTGCAGGATGCGCTGGACCAGATCGACAAGTAACCGTTAATGCGGGGAATTTGATGCCCTCTTCGCGAGCAAGCCCGCTCCCACATTTGATTTGTGAACGACACAGATCCAGTGTGGGAGCGGGCTTGCTCGCGAAGGCGTCAGCTCAAACAACAGAAATCAATGATCGCGAAACTCTTTATGGCAAGCGCTGCAGGCATCTTCAACTTTCTGCACCGCAGGCCCGAGGTTACTGGCCTTGTACGGCTGAACCTTGCTGGCGATCACCAGTTCACCGGTGGCCGCCTCAAGGTTACGGGCCAATTCCTGAAAGCGGGCCTGACGCAGCCAGACATCATCCTTGGCGCTGGTGTGATCTTCTTCACGAACCTGCGGGAAATGCTTCCACGGTTCATGCGACAACGCATCGAGCTTCACCGCGCCTTCGGCGAATTTCGGCCCGTCGAAAGGAATGCGTCCGCGCAACATGCCACCCAGGTCTTCGCCGGTCTTGAGCATTTGTTTGAAGATCGCCTTGCGTTGCCCCAGCGGAGAATTCGGATCGACGCCGCCACAGGCGGACAAGGTCAGACAGGCCAGCAATACAACAGAAATTCTTTTAAGAGTCATGGTGGCTTCAGGTCACGGAATTCGGCGGCCAGTATCCTCGCGTCGCCGACAAACACCAATAGCCCTATTAAAAATACGGGTTGCCGGAGCGCATGGAGCACTTGGGCAACCGGCACAGGAATCACTCCATGAACAGCCGTTTCAAGGCCTGGCGTCACCCACTGATCGCAACCCTGCCACTGCTGGCAATCCTTGCCGGCTGCACCGGTGGCGACACTGCCAAACCGAAAACCCATGCCTTGGCCACTTATTCCAGCGCCACTTGGGAAGCCTTGCCGGCGGTGTCCGACAGCGATCTGGTCGCCGGTTTCGGTTCATGGCGCAGCGCCTGCACCCGACTCAAGGCTGATCCGGTCTGGGGCGGCACCTGCGCGGCAGCCGCCAACGTGCCGCAAAGCGCCAACGAGATTCGCGCGTTCCTCAAGCAGAACCTCGACGTGTTCGGACTGCGCGCCGAGCATGACAACCCCAACGGTCTGATCACCGGTTACTACGAACCGGTCTACCCCGGCAGCCTGACGCCCACCGAGGTGGCGAACGTGCCGGTGTACGGCGTGCCGGAAGACATGATCATCGTCTCGCTGGACAGCATTTACCCGGAACTGAAGGGCAAGCGCCTGCGTGGCCGTCTCGAAGGCCGAGTGCTCAAGCCGTATGACGACGCGGCGACCATCGAGTCCAAAGGCGTCAAAGCGCCGGTAGTGGCGTACCTGACCGATCCAATGAACCTGCAGTTTTTGCAGATCCAGGGTTCCGGGCGGATTCAGACGCCGGATGGCAAACAACTGCGCATCGCCTACGCCGACCAGAACGGCCATCCGTACCGGCCGATCGGGCGCTGGCTGGTGGAACAGGGCGAGTTGAAGAAAGAAGACGTGACCATGGGCGCGATCAGCAACTGGGCCAAGGCCAATCCGTCGCGCATCCCGGAACTGCTGGGCAGCAACCCGAGCTACGTGTTCTTCACCCGCAACCCGGACAGCAACGAAGGCCCACGCGGCTCGCTCAATGTGCCGCTGACCGCCGGCTACAGCGCAGCTGTGGATCGCAAGGTGATTCCGTTGGGCAGCCTGCTGTGGCTGTCGACCACCCGTCCGGACGGCAGCGCTTTGGTTCGCCCAGTCGCAGCGCAGGACACCGGTGGCGCGATTGCCGGCGAGGTGCGTGCGGATCTGTTCTGGGGCACCGGCGATGCTGCCGGGCAACTGGCCGGGGACATGAAGCAGCAGGGGCAGATCTGGATGCTCTGGCCTAAAGGTGCGGCGTTGCCGCAAGTACCGCAGGTGGCCGATACGGTTAAGGACAAGCCTTAAGCGCCTCGGCGCCAGAGCTACCGCCTTCGCGGGCAAGCCCGCTCCCACAGGGTTCTTTGGTGTACACAGGATTTGTGCTCGCCATTGATACCTGTGGGAGCGGGCTTGCTCGCGAAGAGGCCGGCAGCAACACCCGAGATTCAGACCGACACAAAGAAGAACGCAGCAATCAACCCCATCCCGACAAACCACACCAGCGACCGCAAGATCGCCCAATCCGCCAGGTAGCAGATGATGTACAGCAGGCGACTGGTGATAAACAGCACCGCCAGCACATTCACTGTCACCAGCTGCGCCGTGCCCACCAGATGGGCAACAATCACTGCGGCAGCAAATGCCGGCATCACCTCGAAGCTGTTCAACTGCGCCGCATGCGCCCGTCGGGCGACGCCGCCCACGCTATCGAGAAAATCCCGAGGATCATGATTGTCACTGAGCCTGAAACCGCCCGAGACCTTGGCCACAATCGTGCACACATACGGCAGGAAAATCGCGATCAATACACACCACAGAGCCACCGTCATAACGCCGTCCTTCTTCGAGTGATAGAGAGTTGCGGGCGGTCAGAACTTCATCACCAGCATGCCGATCAGTACCAGCCCACAGGCTAAGAGCCGCGGCCTGCCGAAAGGTTCTTTCAGGTAGCGCATGCCGAACAGCACCACCAGAATCACGCTGATCTCACGCAACGCCGCCGCTTCGGCAATCGAGCCCAATTGCATCGCCCACAGCACCAGAGCGTAGCTGAACAACACGCAGAACCCGACCGCCAGACCCAGCTTCCATTGCTCGCGCCAGAACACCAGAAATGCCGGGCGTTTCGCCACCCACGCCAGCAACGGAAACGGCCAAGCGCTGAACAGCGTGACCCAGACCAGGTAATCCAGTGGATGCGACCAGCGCCGCAAGGCCTGACCATCGATGTAGGTGTAGCAACCGATGCACAAGCCGATCAGCGCCACCACCGGGAGCATCGACCACGGCAGATGCTTGCCGCCGCCGCCCTGCCAGAGCAGGCAGGCCATGCCCAACGGAATCAGCATGATCCCGAAGATCTGCTGCGCAGTGAGCACTTCGCCGGCGAAGATCAGGGTCAGCGCCAGCACCACCAACGGCGACAAGCCGCGCATCAGCGGGTAGACCAGTCCTAGGTCGCCGACCCGATAAGCTTGAATCAGCAGATAGCGATACAGCAGCTCGAACGCCGCCGAAGCCAGAATCCACGGCCAGATTTCCACCGGCGGCAGGCTGATGAATGGAAATGCCAGCGCCACGAACAACAGCGCCACCGTGTCCATGCACGCCACCACCAGCAGCCGTTCGGCACTGAACTTGATCAGGGTATTCCACGTCGCATGCAACAGCGCCGCCATTAACACCAGAACTGTCGCCGCCACGTCCCACTCCTTGATTTTTTTGTTGACCCTACACCAATGTCTGCGGCTGACCAACCGAGGGGGCATGATTGTGTCCCCACCCCGAAACAGCCCATCCAACCTTTGCACCGAAGAATCGGGGCGCTGTCTTTCCACCCCCATCCAATGGAGCCCGGATGCTAGAACTTGTCGCCGCTTTTATCTGCCTCACCACCCTTCTCACCTTCGTCAATTACCGCTTCATCGGCCTGCCGCCGACTATCGGCGTGATGGTCACCGCGCTGATGTTCTCCCTGTTGCTGCAAGGCCTGAGCGTGCTCGGCTATCCCGGCCTCGAAGAACGCGTGCAGCAACTGATCGGCCAGATTGACTTCGGCGATCTGCTGATGAACTGGATGCTGTCGTTCCTGCTGTTCGCTGGCGCCCTGCACGTCAACCTCAACGACCTGCGCAGCTACCGCTGGCCCATCGGCCTGTTGGCCACTTTCGGCGTGCTGATTGCCACCGTCGTGATCGGCAGCCTCGCTTTTTACATCTTTGCCCTGTTCGGCTGGCACGTGAGCTTCCTCTACTGCCTGCTGTTCGGCGCGCTGATTTCGCCTACAGACCCGATCGCAGTGCTCGGCGTACTGCGTACCGCCAATGCCTCCAAGCCGCTGAAAACCACCATCGTCGGCGAGTCGCTGTTCAATGACGGCACTGCGGTGGTGGTGTTCACCGTGTTGCTGGGCATCGCCCAACTGGGTGAGACGCCGACCCTCAGCGCCACGGCCATGCTGTTCGTGCACGAAGCCATTGGCGGCGTGCTGTTCGGCGGGCTGATCGGTTATGGGGTGTACCGGATGATCAAGAGCGTCCAGCAGCATCAGATCACGGTGATGCTGACCCTGGCGCTGGTGATCGGCGGTTCGGCGATGGCCACCGAGCTGCACGTCTCGGCGCCGATCGCGATGGTGGTGGCCGGTCTGATCATCGGTAACCTGGGGCGCAACCTGGCGATGAACGACATGACCCGCAAGTACCTCGACGGCTTCTGGGAATTGCTCGATGACATGCTCAACGCCCTGCTGTTCGCACTGATCGGCATGGAGCTGTTGTTGCTGCCGTTCAACTGGGCGCACGTGGCGGCGGCCAGTTTGCTGGCGCTGGCGATCCTGCTGTCGCGCCTGCTCACCGTGGCCCCGGCCATCGTTCTGCTGCGGCGTTGGCGCACGGTGCCGCGCGGCACCATCCGCATTCTGACCTGGGGCGGTTTGCGCGGCGGCGTCTCGGTGGCACTCGCGCTGGCCCTGCCGCTGGGTCCGGAGCGCGATCTGCTGCTGAGCATCACCTACATCGTGGTGCTGTCGTCGATCCTGCTGCAGGGCCTGACTATCGGCAAACTGGTCAAGCACGCCACCCGTGACGAACCGACGACCGTGGCTGAACCCGCACACTGATGTATCACCGCAGCGCCGTCATGAGCCCCCTCACGACGGACCGCACAGCAAATCAAGCAGATGTCGCATCGCCAATGGGCGGTGCGGCGTCGAGCCATGCATCACCACCAACTCGCGCGCATGACGCTGCCCGTCCTCGACCGGTAACACGTACATCCCTTCCAGCCTCATCCCGGCCCACTGCGGCACCAGCGATACCCCCATCCCCTGCGCGACCAGCATGACGATCGTTTCCAGCGCATCCAGTTCGCACAGCACGTTGGGCTCGATGGCCTGTTCATCGAGGTAGCGCTGAGCAATCTGCCCACCCCACGAGCGTGCGTCATAACGAATGAACGGATGAACGCGCAACAGCGTTTCCAGCGACTGCCCGGCGTACGCGGCTGGAGCCACCAGAATCAGCGGCTCTACCTTGAGCACGACCAAGGCCAATGCCTTGGGCGGCTGGAATGGAGGCCTGACCAGAATCGCTGCGTCCAACTCCCCTGCAAGCACCTTCTCGTAAAGACTTTTCGAGTCACCCGGGGTGATCTTCAGCTTCAAATCAGGTGCTGTAAGCGCCAATCGCTCGATCAAGGTGGGTAACACGCCGGTCAGCGCTGTGGAAATTGCACCGATTGTCAGTTCACCGGCCACCCCATCGGGATGCAGATCGCTCTGTAGATCCTGGGCCAATTCGATGATCGCCCTGATCTTCGGCAGAATCAGCAGGCACTGGTCCGAGGGCCGGGCAGCGTGCGCGGTACGCAGCAGTAACGTGCAACCCAGCAATCTCTCCAGCGCCTGGACGCGCTGACTGATAGCCGCCGCAGTGCGACTCTCGCGCCGTGCCGCTGCCGCAATCGAACCGGTCTCGACCACCGCCACCAGGCTTTTCAGAAACCGTACATCCATAAGTTTTCCTTTCGCTCAGAACAAGGCGAAGTCGTTATGCCCCGCCGCACGGTCTGTTTACCCTGAGCGCTCCTTCACTTGGGGACATCGCATGAACAGACCTTTTCACGCTGCATACCATGTTTGCGACCTGGAACAGGCGCGGACTTTTTATCGAGATGTGTTGGGCTGCACCGAAGGCCGCAGTACCGAGACATGGGTCGACTTCGACTTTTTCGGCAATCAGCTCTCGCTTCACGTGGGCACGCCCTTCACCACGACCCGTACCGGCCAGGTTGGCGATCACAAAGTATTGATGCCGCACATTGGCGTCGTCCTGCCGCTGGAGGAGTGGCTGGAGCTGGCCGATCGTTTGAGCCGCCTCGGCACAACGTTTGAAATCCCTCCGGTGATCCGCTTCGCCGGCGAACCCGGCGAACAGCGCACGATGTTCTTTCTCGATCCCAGCGGCAATCCGATCGAGGTCAAGGGTTTCAAGGACTTCGACGGTCTCTTCGCACACTGAGCTTCACCCCAACAAACACAACAACAAAAGGGGCACATCATGACTACCAGGAAACCCACCAGTCTGGTCACCCGCATCATGCTCGGGCTGGCAGCCGGAATAATCGTCGGCATCCTTCTCAACCAGTTTCCCGAACACAAGATCTGGTTCATCGACAATCTGCTGCAACCGGCCGGTGACCTGTTCATCAGGCTGATGAAAATGATCGTCGTACCGTTGGTCTTTGCGTGCATGGTCGTCGGCATCGCCGGGGCAGGCAGCACCAAGGCGCTGGGGCGGGTCGGGATAAAGACGCTGGTTTATTTCTTTACCATCACCAGCATTGCCATCGTCTTCGGACTGATCGTCGGCAATGTTTTTCAGCCCGGCGCCGGCGCGGACTTCAGCAGCACCCTGCAATCACCGGCCATTGGTCTGGCGAATACGGGGGACACACAGAACCTGGGCCGAACTCTGGTGAACATCGTGCCGGACAACATCGTCCTGGCCATGTCCCAGGGCAAGCTGCTCTCCGTGCTGTTTTTCGCGATCCTGTTCGGCTGTGCCCTGTCGATGCTGCCCGAGCCGCAGAAGGCGCCATTGATCGCCGTGATTCAGGCGGTATCGGACACCATGTTCAAGGTCACGCATCTGGTCATGCACTATTCACCCATCGGCATCTTCGGCCTGATCGGGGTCACCGTGGCCAGCTTCGGCCTCAGCGCGTTGCTGCCGCTGGCGAAGCTGATCGGCATCACTTACGTCGCGGTGTTGCTCTTCGCGTTGGGCGTGCTGGGGCTGGTGGCGCGGATGGCCGGCATTCGCTTTTTCCACCTGATTCGGGAAATACGCAGTGAATTGATACTGGCTTACAGCAGTGCTGCGTCGGCCACGGTGATGCCACAACTGATCGAGAAAATGGAGAAGTATGGCGCTCCGCGCCCGATCACTAGCATGGTCATTCCACTGGGTTACTCGTTCAACCTTGATGGCGCCTCGCTGTTCGCGGGACTGGGCACGCTGTTTATCGCCCAGGCGTACGGGATTGATCTGGGTCTGGCGGATCAGGTCATGCTGGTGCTGATCATGGTGTTGACGTCAAAGGGCGCGGCGGGAGTGCCGGGTTTCATGTTCATCATACTCACAGCGACCCTGACCACCGCCGGTCTGCCAGTGGAAGGCGTGGCAATCATCGCCGGCGTCTACCGCTTGATGGACATGCCGGTCACCGCGCTCAATGTGTTGGGCAATGCACTGGCACCGCTGGTCATAGCGCGGTGGGAGGGACAGCTCAAGGCACCTGAAAGCGAACCGACGACAGACCCGGTCAGCCCGCCGTTCAAGGCCTGAAACTATCGGATCTTGCTGTCGGATTCATCTTCGCGGGGTTTGCCGGAGTTCGGTTTATCCGTCTTGGGCGCCCCGCTTTCGCTGCGGATCTGCGCATGGCTGATCAGGGCGAAGATGAAACTGCCGCCGATTATATTCCCCGCCAGCGTGGGCCCGGCAAACACCATCCAGAAATCACTCCACGGCAGCTCGCCGGCAAACACCAGATACGACACTTCCGCCGAACCGACCACGATGTGGGTGAAGTCGCCCAGCGCCATCAGGTAGGTGATGAGGATGATGATCCACATCTTCGCGCTCTCCATGGACGGGATCATCCAGACCATGGTGGCGATCATCCAGCCGGAAACGATGCCCTTGGCAAACATCTGACTGGCGTGGTTTTCCATGACCTTGCGGCCGATTTCAAGGAAGGCGTGATCAGTCTTGCTGTCGAAGATCGGCAGCTCAAGCATCACGTACGCCACCAGAATCGTCCCGCACAAATTGCCGAACAGGACCACGCCCCACAAGCGTATCAGCCGGCCGAAGTTTTTCAGGGTCGGTTTGGTCATCACCGGTAGAACGGCGGTCAGGGTGTTTTCGGTGAACAGCTGCTGGCGGGCGAGAATCACCGCGAGGAAACCGGCGCAGTAGCCGAAACTGGCGATGACCTTGAATTCGTCGCCCTCGGGCAGGCGCGAATTGAGCAGGCCCATGCCCATCAGCGACAGGCCCATGGTCAATCCGGCAGCAAGCGCCGACCACCACAATGCAGCGATGCTGCGCTCCAGTTCCTGATCGCCCTGAGTGCGGATGATTTCATGCAGAACCGCCGCGCGGGGCGGCTGGTTTTTCTCGACTTCGTGTTGTTCGTCGGTCGAGAGGTTTGGGGTCTTGCCGTCTGTCGGGGTGGTCATGGCGTGGGAACCGGGTGGGGGGCTTTTAGCTACGACCCCTGCGGTTCCTGGCTGTTCAGTGACCGGATAAATCTTCGGTGCATGCACAACCGCATTCGCGAGCAGGCTCGCTCCCACAGGTACAACGCATTCCATGTGGGAGCGAGCCTGCTCGCGATGAAGCCACCGCCAATGTCACTTGGTAACGAGCTCATCTTCCTTGAACTGGTCTTTGACGTACTTGATCTCGGTGCGACCGTGCGGCGCCGGCAGGCCGTCTTCGCCGAGGTTGACGAAGACCATCTTCTCGACCGTGAGGATGCTCTTGCGGGTGATCTTGTTGCGAACCTCGCAGGTCAGGGTGATCGAGGTGCGGCCGAACTCGGTGGCGGTGATGCCCAGCTCGATGATGTCGCCCTGGCGCGAGGCGCTGACGAAATTGATCTCGGAAATGTACTTGGTCACCACGCGCTGATTGCCCAACTGGACGATCGCGTAAATCGCCGCCTCTTCGTCGATCCAGCGCAGCAAGCTGCCGCCGAACAGGGTGCCGTTGGGGTTCAGGTCTTCGGGTTTTACCCATTTGCGGGTGTGGAAATTCATGTTCACTCCTGAGCGTTTGCCGAAAGATGGCGCCATCTTGGCAGACCGGGCGGTCAGGCTCCATGAGCCTTCTACTATGGTCGCTATTAGCGATCTTCATCTGGCCGACAGAAACCCTTTGGAAGATCAGTCTAGACGGCTATAATCGCCCCCGTTTCAAAACGGTAACCTTCACTTGCTACCGTTTTCCCGCCACCTGTCCGAGGGGCGCTGCAGCAGGATCAACCTGTCAGGCTCGGATGGGGCGTTGACTGGCCACGGCCGGACACTAAACGCACAACGGCGCCCATTCGCATACATTACGAATGGAGGCTCTTCATGAGCGCTGTTATCACGCCTGCAGATTTTAACGATTACAAAGTTGCCGACATGTCCCTGGCTGCCTGGGGCCGTCGCGAAACCATCATCGCCGAATCGGAAATGCCGGCCCTGATGGGTCTGCGCCGCAAGTACGCCTCCGAGCAGCCGCTCAAGGGCGCGAAAATCCTCGGCTGCATCCACATGACCATTCAGACTGCCGTGCTGATCGAAACCCTGGTTGCCCTGGGTGCCGAAGTACGCTGGTCGTCCTGCAACATTTTCTCGACTCAGGATCAGGCCGCTGCGTCCATCGCTGCCGCCGGCATCCCGGTTTTCGCCTGGAAAGGCGAGACTGAAGAAGAGTACGAGTGGTGCCTGGAGCAGACCATCCTGAAGGATGGCCAGCCATGGGACGCCAACATGATCCTCGACGACGGCGGCGACCTGACTCAGCTGCTGCACGACAAGTACCCACAAGTACTGGACCGCGTTCACGGCGTGACCGAAGAAACCACCACTGGCGTTCACCGCCTGCTGGACATGCTGGCCAAGGGCGAGCTGAAAATCCCTGCGATCAACGTCAACGACTCGGTGACCAAGTCCAAGAACGACAACAAGTACGGCTGCCGTCACAGCCTGAACGATGCGATCAAGCGTGGTACCGACCACCTGCTGTCCGGCAAGCAAGCGCTGGTCATCGGTTACGGTGACGTGGGTAAGGGTTCGGCCCAGTCCCTGCGTCAGGAAGGCATGATCGTCAAGGTTTCCGAAGTTGACCCGATCTGCGCCATGCAGGCCTGCATGGACGGTTTCGAACTGGTTTCGCCGTTCATCGACGGCATCAACAACGGCACCGAAGCGAGCATCGACAAAGCGCTGCTGGGCAAGATCGACCTGATCGTGACCACCACCGGTAACGTCAATGTTTGCGACGCGAACATGCTCAAAGCCCTGAAGAAGCGCGCTGTTGTCTGCAACATCGGTCACTTCGACAACGAAATCGACACCGCTTTCATGCGCAAGAACTGGGCATGGGAAGAAGTGAAGCCACAGGTACACAAGATCCACCGTACCGGCCCGGGCGCTTTCGACGCGCAGAACGACGACTACCTGATCCTGCTGGCCGAAGGCCGTCTGGTGAACCTGGGCAACGCCACCGGTCACCCGAGCCGCATCATGGACGGTTCGTTCGCCAACCAGGTACTGGCGCAGATCTTCCTGTTCGGCCAGAAGTACGCCGACCTGTCGCCAGCCGAGAAAGCCGAGCGTCTGACCGTTGAAGTACTGCCGAAGAAACTCGACGAAGAAGTGGCCCTGGAAATGGTGCGCGGCTTCGGCGGCGTGGTCACTCAACTGACCAAGCAACAGGCTGACTACATCGGCGTCACCGTCGAAGGCCCGTTCAAGCCGCACGCTTACCGCTACTGATTGACGCGGCGGCCTGCTCTCCCTGTGGGAGCGGGCTTGCTCGCGAAAGCGGTCTGTCATTCAGCATTGATGTTGCCTGACCCGCCGCTTTCGCGAGCAAGCCCGCTCCCACATGGGCGGTGCAAGCCTCACAGGCTTCGTGTTTCCAAGGGTATTTCCCATGTCCCAAGACCGTCGCTACAGCTTCGAGTTCTTCCCGACCAAGACCGATGCTGGGCATGAAAAACTGCTCAACGTTGCCCGTCAGTTGGCAACGTACAACCCCGACTTCTTCTCCTGCACCTATGGCGCTGGTGGTTCGACCCGTGATCGCACCCTCAACACCGTTCTGCAACTGGAAAGCGAAGTCAAAGTACCGGCCGCCCCGCACCTGTCGTGCGTCGGCGACAGCAAGGACGACCTGCGCGGCCTGCTGAACGAGTACAAGGCGGCCGGCATCAAGCGCATCGTTGCGCTGCGCGGTGACCTGCCGTCCGGCATGGGCATGACCAGCGGCGAGCTGCGTCACGCCAACGAACTGGTTGAATTCATTCGTGAAGAAACCGGTGATCATTTCCACATCGAAGTTGCCGCTTACCCGGAGATGCATCCGCAAGCGCGCAATTACGAAGACGATCTCGCCAACTTCGTGCGCAAGGCCCGCGCCGGCGCCGACAGTGCGATCACCCAGTACTTCTTCAACGCCGACAGCTACTTCTACTTCGTCGACCGTTTGCAGGCGCTGGGCGTGGATATTCCAGTCGTGCCGGGGATCATGCCGATCACCAACTACAGCAAGCTGGCGCGTTTCTCCGATGCCTGCGGTGCGGAAATTCCGCGCTGGATCCGCAAGCAACTGGAAGCCTACGGCGATGACAGCCAGAGCATTCAGCGCTTCGGCGAGCAAGTTGTCAGCGAAATGTGCGAACGCCTGCTGCAGGGTGGCGCACCGGGGCTGCACTTCTATTCCATGAACCAGGCTGAGCCTAGTCTGGCGATCTGGAATAACCTGAAGTTGCCACGTTAAGCACTAAAAGAAAGATCAAAAGATCGCAGCCTTCGGCAGCTCCTACAGGGGTGTCGTTGCTGCGATTTTTTGCTTTTGAATCCCCGAATTAGAGCTTGTGCAGGCACTTTCTGGCTCTTTCGCGTTTCTCGTCGTAATCTCAAGCCATGCCTTTTTTCGCGCAGTTACTCACCGTGCTGGTTTTTGCTTGCCTGAGCTTTGCCGCTCGGGGCGAGAAGCTGCGTATTGTCACCGAGCCGTGGGCGCCTTACGTCTACGAAGAGGATGGCAAGAACCTCGGGCTGGATTACGAAACCACCGCCATCGTGTTCAAGCGTCTGGGAATCGAAGTCGAGTGGCAGTTCCTGCCGTGGAAGCGCTGCCTGTCGATGCTCGAGACCGGCCAGGCCGACGGCGCACTGGACATCTTTCACAGCGACGAGCGCGATGCCACCCTGCTCTACCCCATCGAACCGCTGTCGGACGTCGAGTTCGTGATGTTCTACGCCAACGACCGTCCCCATCCGTTCCGCCAGCTCGAAGACCTCAAAGGCCTGACCATCGGCACTTCGCCGGGCTATCTGTACAGCCCGGATTTCAGTCAGTCGACACTGTTCACCCGTGAACCGGCACCGACCCACGAAGCCAACTTCGGCAAACTGCTGCGCGGACGCATCGACTTGCTGATCACCGATCGCCGCGTGGGTCAGCATTTGCTCGATCAACTGAATATTCGCGATCAAATCACCGAAAACCCCACGGTCATCAGCCGTCAGAGCCAATATCTGGCGGTTCGACGCAATGCCGGGATGGACTTGCTGGTGGCGCGTTTCGGTGCCGAACTCAAGCGTTTCAAGCGCGAACCGGCCTACGCCGAGCTCAGCGCACGCTACGGCGCAGCCCCGGTCGATGCCGTGCCGCTGGGCAACGCCTCGGCCAGCCGCAAAACCGTTGAGCAGCAGGAAAGCAGCGCGCAGTGATTGCTCTGTTATACTCCGGCGTTCCCGCCAGGCTCACGCCCGGACGCCCGGAACCGTAACAGGCCTCTCGACCCGCTACAGCGCAGCTTTCAGCCCGCGCGAGCGCTCCTGACGTGCCTTCGGAACCGCAGCAGGACCGGACGGGATCGCGTCCTCTTAAACGCGATTCG
Organism: Pseudomonas sp. G3-39; assembly: GCF_054790485.1. Classification (NCBI taxonomy): domain Bacteria; kingdom Pseudomonadati; phylum Pseudomonadota; class Gammaproteobacteria; order Pseudomonadales; family Pseudomonadaceae; genus Pseudomonas; species Pseudomonas sp. G3-39. The sequence goes on from NZ_CP186497.1 coordinate 5,525,718, forward strand.
CGCCAGGCAAGACTCCCATTGGGCCAAGCCCTAACTAAAACAGGATTACTCATGTCCTTTGCTTCCCTCGGTCTCTCCGAGGCTTTAGTCCGTGCCATCGAAGATGCGGGCTATACCGAGCCTACTCCGGTGCAACAGCGGGCCATTCCCGCCGTGTTGCAAGGTCGCGACCTGATGGTTGCGGCACAGACAGGTACCGGTAAAACCGGCGGTTTCGCCCTTCCGATCCTGGAGCGGTTGTTCCCCAACGGTCACCCGGACAAATCCCAGCGTCATGGCCCGCGCCAACCGCGCGTTCTGGTCCTGACCCCGACCCGCGAACTCGCGGCCCAGGTACACGAGAGCTTCAAGATCTACGCCCGTGACCTGAAATTCGTCAGCGCCTGCATCTTCGGCGGCGTCGGCATGAATCCGCAGGTTCAGGCCATGTCCCGTGGCGTTGACGTGCTCGTCGCGTGCCCGGGTCGTCTGCTCGACCTCGCCGGCCAGGGCAGCGTCGATCTGTCCCACGTCGAAATCCTCGTGCTCGACGAAGCCGACCGCATGCTCGATATGGGCTTCGTCCACGACGTGAAGAAAGTCCTCGCGCGTCTGCCGGCCAAGCGTCAGAACCTGCTGTTCTCGGCAACGTTCTCCAAAGACATCACCGATCTTGCCGGCAAGCTGCTGCACAACCCGGAACGCATCGAAGTCACGCCGCCGAACACCACGGTCGAGCGCATCGAGCAACGCGTGTTCCGTCTGCCGGCCAGCCACAAGCGTGCCCTGCTGGCGCACCTGATCACCGCCGGTGCCTGGGAACAGGTACTGGTGTTCACCCGCACCAAGCACGGCGCCAACCGTCTGGCCGAGTACCTGGACAAGCACGGCCTGCCGGCTGTGGCGATCCACGGTAACAAGAGCCAGAACGCCCGCACCAAAGCCCTGGCCGACTTCAAGGCCGGTGAAGTGCGCATCCTGGTCGCGACCGACATCGCCGCGCGCGGTCTGGACATCGATCAGTTGCCACACGTGGTCAACTTCGAACTGCCGAACGTCGATGAAGACTATGTGCACCGTATCGGCCGTACTGGCCGCGCCGGTCGTTCGGGCGAGGCGATCTCGCTGGTGGCCCCGGACGAAGAAAAACTGCTGAAAAGCATCGAACGCATGACCAAGCAGAAAATCGCCGACGGCGACCTGATGGGCTTCGATGCCAGCACCATCGAGGCCGAGAAGCCTGAAGTGCGCGAGCGCCCGGACATGCGCAACCCGCGCAACTCCCGTGGCCCGCGCGGCGACGGTCCGAATGGCGGCGGCGGTGGCGGCGGTCGTAAAGACAAAGGCAAAGACAAGGGCAAGGAAAAACCCGCCGGCGAACGCGGCGAGCGCCCTGCCCGTCAGCAGAAACCACGCGAAGGCACCCCGGCCCGCGAACAGCGTCCGAGCCAGCCACCACGCGCGGCGGCTGATCGTGCACCGGACGAGTTCCTCGACGACGATATCGATAACTTCGGTAACCGCGTCGATTACGTGCCGAAAGCTGCTCCAGCCGGTGGCCGCGGTCGTCGTCCGGGTGCTCCGGCACAAAGTGCAGGCGCAGGCGCAGGCGCTCCACGCGGTGGTCAGTCGCAAGGTCGCCAGAACGGTCCGCGCAACAGCAACGGTTCGAGCACCGGCACCCCGCCGGGCAAACGCAACGGCCCGCGCAACGGTGCTCCGCGTGATGGCCAGGGCCGTCGTGACGAGTCCTCGCGCAACCGCCGCCCGGCTCGCGACGATCAGCAACGCGCCGAACCGGCCGTGCAGAACCCGCGCAGCACCGGGCCGAAGATCATGCACAAGGAGTCCAAGGCAGACCGCTTCCCGACACCTGAGCAGCTCGATCAACTGCCGACCCGCCCGCGCGGCGAAAAACCAGCCTTGCTGACCCGCAATCGCTGAGTTATCGCGGCAATGAAAAATGCCCCGGTTCGAAAGAGCCGGGGCATTTTTTTATGCCGTCACGAATATCCCTGAATCACTGCATATCCCCTGTGGGAGCGAGCCTGCTCGCGAAGGCGGCGGATCAGTCAGCAATGATGTTGACTGAATGACCGCTTTCGCGAGCAGGCTCGCTTCCACAAGGGGCGTGGCAGGCAATAAAAAACGCCCCCGGCCTTACGACCGGGGGCGTTTTTGTATGGCGGCGAAAATTACTTCGCTTTCACACCTTCGAACGAGATGTACAGGTCGACCTTGTCGGACTGTGGACCCAGATCCATCATCTTGCCGAAATCAGAGCGCTTGATGCTGGTGGTGCCTTCAAAGCCGGCACGGTAGCCGCCCCATGGATCCTTGCCTTCGCCAAGGAACACAGCCTTGACCACGATTGGCTTGGTCACGCCGTGCAGGGTCAGGTCGCCGGTCACGTCGGCAGTGTCTTTGCCATCGGCGTTCTTGCCGGTGGATTTGACGCTGGTGGAGACGAACTTGGCGTCAGCGTATTTGCCCACATCCAGGAAGTCTTTGCTGGAGATGTGCTTGTCGCGCTCGGCGTGGTTGGTGAACACGCTGGCGGTTTTCACGTTGAATTCGATTTTGCTGTCTTCAGGCTTGGCGGCGTCAAAGCTGAACTTGCCGTCGATGTCCTTGAAGGTACCGGTGATGTAGCTGTAGCCCAGGTGGCTGATCTTGAAGTCGACGAAAGCGTGCTGGCCTTCCTTGTCGACGGTGTAATCAGCAGCCATCACGTTCGCGGACAGTACGGCCGAACCAATTGCCAGAGCGGCCAGAGTCTTTTTCAACATGCTTTCTTTTCCTTTGAGTCGAGGTTGAATTTCAGGCTTTGCGACCGAGCATTCGAGTGAGGGTCGCATCACGATCGATAAAGTGGTGCTTCAATGCTGCCAACGCATGGAGACCGGAAAAAATTACCAGCGCCCATGCCAGCCAGAGATGAATCACCCCAGCGGTGTCTGCCTGATCCGGTAGCCCGGAAACCAGTGCAGGAACTTCAAACAGGCCAAACACCGGGATCCCGACACCGTCTGCGGTGGAAATCAGGTAACCGGCAAGCATCACAGCGAACAGCCCGACGTACAGAAACCCGTGGCCGAATTTGGCGCCGATGCGGGTCATGCGGCTGTAGCTTTGCAGCGTCGGTGGCGGTGGGCTGATAAAGCGCCACAACACCCGCAACACCATCACACCCAGCAGCACCAGACCGATGCTCTTGTGCAGATCCGGCGCGTCTTTGCGCCAGCTGCTGTAGTAATCCAGCCCCACCATCCACAGACCCAGCGCGAACAGCCCGAAGACCGCCAGCGCCACGCCCCAGTGCATGAAGATGCTGACCCAACCATAGCGTGAAGCAGAGTTACGTAGCTGCATTGCCCAAATCCTGTGAGAACTGCGAACCAAGACTAGCGAGTTATCTATCGAATTAAAGCGGAAAATTTTGCTTTGAAATATCGAGAAATACGATCAAGAGTCTGTAAGTGGCTTGTTAAGGAAAGATTAAACGGGAAAGTGTGGCGGGATGTCAGGTGGAAGATCCTGATGATGTGCTGTTTGAACAGGCCTCATCGCGGGCAAGCCCGCTCCCACAGTGGACAATAGCGCACACAAACTCTGCGCTCACCGCAAAACCTGTGGGAGCGGGCTTGCCCGCGATGAGGTTCTCACAGGCAATAAAAAAGCGCGGCCTGAGCCGCGCTTTTCATTCACCGCAAAGCCTTACTGCGCTTTGCTGTCCGTGCCCGCCGCCGGAGCCGGGGTTGCAGCAGGCTTGGCCGCTGACTTCTTCGCCGGCTCAGCCTTTTTCGCCGCAGGCTTGGCCGGGGCCTTTTTCGCCTCGGTTTTCGCTGCTGGCTTCTTCGCCGCAGGCTTGGCTGGCACTTTCTTCGCCGGCTCGGATTTCACCGGAGCGGCGGGTTTCGGTGCTTCCACTGGTGCTGGCGCAGGTGCCGGAGCCGGTGCAGGCGCTGGAGTCACTGGCGCTGGAGCCGGTTCAGGCGCCTTCACAGGTTCTGGCTTCTTCTCGTCATCCGAACCGCCAAACAGGTTGCTGAAGAAGTTGCCCTTCTTCGCCGCCACGGCACCCGCCGCGCCTGCCGCTGCTGCGGCCGGAACCACTTTGACCGGTTCAAACGACTTGCCGGCAGCCAGGTCTTCAACCTGACTGGCCGCACGCTGACCGGTGCGCAGCGCGCCTTCCAGAGTGCCCGGATACAGAGTGTCGGTGTGCTCGCCGGCAAACGCTACGCGTTGCAGTGGGCGCTCCCACATGCGCCAGAACTTGCTGATCTGGCCCGGGCCGTAAGCCAGGTAGGCGCCGCCCATCGACGGGTCGGTGCTGTAGCGACGGATTTCATAGCCGGTGAACGAGCCACGGGCCTGTGGATAAAACGCGTGCAGACGGATCAGCACCTGATCGACCATCTGCTTGTCGCCGAACGCTTGCATCACGCGGGCATTGTCGCCGGACAGGTTGATCACCACGTTGGCGCCACCTTTCAGCGCCGGCTCGATCCAGAGCATGCCGAGGCCGGCGTTACTGTAGATCTCACCGGACATGCGCGCCTTGCTTTCCCACACAGGCGTCTTGAACTTCAACATGATCTGGTCGCGCCAGCCGTAGTTGGTACCCTTGATCCCGGCCAGGTGCTGAGCGTCCAGCGCCGGGGTCAGCGCAATCTTGTTCAGCGCACGCAGCGGCACGGCCAGCACCACGTAGTCAGCCTGGTAGCCGACACTGCCGACCTTGACGGTCACGCCGTCCTTGTCCTGAGTGATCGCGGAAACCGGCGAGTTGGTCTTGATGGTCTTGATCTGCTTGACGAAGGCCTGGGCCAGTACCTGGCTGCCGCCGACCAGACGCGAAGCACGCAGGTCGCGGTCGGAGACGCCGCGATACACGCGGTTCTGCTGGGCGAAATACAGCAGCGACAGGCGCGAAGGCTCGTCGTAGTGGGTGCGGATGTCCTGGTTGATCAGCTGACGCGCGGTGGCCGGCAGGTTCTGCTTGTCGAGCCAGCTCGAGACGTTGATCTGGTCCAGTGCATGCAGGGTGTTGGTCGCGGCCGGGTTCTGCGGGTCGTCGATCGAACGGGCCAGATCGTCGAGGGTTTTCTGGTAGCGCTTCAAGGCATCGGCGGTGGCCGGTTGCTTGGTCGCCAGATCGGCTGCGGAGAAATACTCGCCGTCGATCAGATAACCGGGGGTACGCACGAATTCAGGGGCTGGCGTGGTGCCCAGCTTGAAGGTCGAGACGTATTTGTTCAGCACCGGCTGGGTCTTGTCGTTGCCGATCCACTCGCTGGTGGCCATGCCCGAGCGACCGCCCAGGCTCGGCTTGGCTTCGAGCAGCGTGACCTGCCAGCCCTTGTTCTGCAGCTCGTAAGCCGCGGTCAGGCCCGACAGGCCGCCGCCGATCACGATTGCGGTTTTATCCTTGGCCAGCGCCGTAACGCTGAACAGCCCCAACATCACCAGCGCACAGGCGCGCAGCCAACCGACAGACATTCAGCGAACTCCGGAAATACACGTAGGAAAAAAGCAGTTTTGCGGGTCAGACGACCCAAAGAACCGCGAAGAATACGTCAGCCATCAAAACGCCGCCAGCGACGTCTATCGGCCCATACAAAGTAGCTCAATCGACGCAATGGGTTGTCCCGGCGCGATGCATTGCATAGGCTTGCGCGATTGTTTGCCCGCGCCTGACGCGAGCCGCCTCGAGGAGACTGTAAATGGGCCTGAATAACCAGTGGATGCAACGCGACCTCGCGGTGCTGTGGCATCCCTGCACCCAGATGAAAGACCACGAACAGCTGCCGCTGATCCCGATCAAACGCGGCGAAGGCGTCTGGCTCGAAGACTTCGAAGGCAAGCGCTACCTCGACGCCGTCAGCTCCTGGTGGGTCAACGTGTTCGGCCACGCCAACCCGCGCATCAACCAGCGCATCAAGGATCAGGTCGATCAGCTGGAGCACGTGATTCTGGCCGGTTTCAGCCATCAACCGGTGATCGAACTGTCCGAGCGTCTGGTGAAGATGACCCCGGAAGGCCTGAATCGGGTGTTCTACGCCGATAACGGTTCGTCCTGCATCGAAGTCGCGCTGAAAATGAGCTTTCACTACTGGCTCAACCGCGACCAGCCGAACAAGAAACGCTTCGTCACCCTGACCAACAGCTACCACGGCGAAACCATGGCAGCGATGGCAGTCGGCGACGTGCCGCTGTTCACCGAAACCTACAAAGCGCTGCTGATGGACACCATCAAGGTGCCAAGCCCGGATTGCTACCTGCGCCCCGAAGGCATGAGCTGGGAGGAACATTCGCGCAACCTGTTCGCCGCCATGGAACAAACCTTGGCAGAACATCATGACAGCGTTGCGGCAGTCATCGTCGAGCCGTTGATTCAGGGCGCCGGCGGCATGCGCATGTATCACCCGGTGTACCTCAAGCTGCTGCGCGAGGCCTGCGACCGCTACGGCGTGCACCTGATCCACGACGAAATCGCCGTCGGTTTCGGCCGCACCGGGACAATGTTTGCGTGTGAGCAGGCCGGCATCCGCCCGGACTTCCTCTGCCTGTCCAAGGCCCTGACCGGCGGCTATCTGCCGCTGGCAGCGTGCCTGACCACCGACGAGGTCTACAGCGCGTTCTACGACGACTACCCGACCCTGCGAGCCTTCCTCCACTCGCACAGCTACACCGGCAACCCGCTGGCCTGTGCGGCGGCGCTGGCGACGCTGGATATCTTCGAGCAGGACAACGTCATCGAGAACAACCAGGCACTGGCCCGGCGCATGGCCTCGGCCACTGCGCATCTGGTCGATCACCCGAATGTCAGCGAAGTGCGGCAGACCGGCATGGTGCTGGCGATCGAAATGGTCAAGGATAAAGCCACCAAAGAGGCCTACCCTTGGCAGGAGCGACGAGGCCTGAAGGTGTTCCAGCATGCGCTGGAGCGTGGCGCGCTGCTGCGTCCGCTGGGCAGCGTGGTGTATTTCCTGCCGCCGTACGTGATTACCCCGGAGCAGATCGACTTCCTCGCCGAAGTCGCCAGCGAAGGCATCGACATCGCCACCCGGGACAGCGTCAACGTGGCGGTGCCGAAGGACTTCCACCCGGGGTTCCGCGATCCGGGCTGATTGAGAATTTGTGGCGCCTGAACTGCCGCTTTCGCGAGCAGGCTCGCTCCCACCCTGGAATGCATTTCCCTGTGGGAGCGAGCCTGCTCGCGAATGAAGTCGACACCGATCCAACTGATCCACATCTTTCCAGAGACCCGAAATGAGACTGTCCCGCTTCTTTATCGACGCCCCCCTGAGCACCGGCGAACACGAACTGCCGGAAGCCCAGGCGCATTACATCAGCCGCGTGCTGCGCATGGCCGAGGGCGATGCGGTGCAGTTGTTCGACGGTTCCGGCCATGAGTTTCGCGGCTCGCTGGTGGAAGTCGGCAAGAAACGCGTCGTCGTGCAGATCGACGAGCAGTTAGCCGGGCAGATTGAATCGCCGCTGCAGATCCACCTCGGCCAGGGCCTGTCCCGTGGCGAACGGATGGACTGGGCGATCCAGAAAGCCACCGAGCTGGGCGTGACGGAAATCACCCCGATCTTCAGCGACCGCTGCGAAGTGCGCCTGAAGGACGAACGCGCCGACAAACGCCTGCTGCACTGGCGTCAGGTGGCAATCAGCGCCTGTGAGCAGTGCGGGCGTTCGCGGGTGCCGGTGATTCATCCGCCGGTGCTGCTGGCGGACTGGTTGAAACAGACCGAAGCCGAGCTGAAACTGGTGCTGCACCCGGTGGCGGAACCGTTGGTCAGCCATGCCAAACCGGCGACCCTGGCGTTCCTGATCGGCCCCGAGGGCGGCTTGTCCGACGCCGAAGTCGAGCAAGCCAAGGGCAACGGTTTCCACGCCGCCCGCCTCGGCCCACGTGTGCTGCGTACCGAGACTGCGCCAGTGGTTGCACTGGCGGTGGCTCAGCAGCTTTGGGGTGACTTCTAGGGCCTCTTCGCGAGCAAGCCCGCTTGTGTCTGAGTAAGGGAATAAACTCTGGGGTGAGAGGGGTGGATGGCAAGCTGTGAGTCCGCGGTGCTTGAAGCACGAGTGGGAGCAAAGCTGCCATCCACCTTTCTACTCTGGCCCATAAGCCCGAACAGTTGGACGAGCGCCACTCGAATCACAAGCGTGGGCAAAGCCAGAGCACTCTCACTTCTGAGTGTAAGAGGGTTTTGCCATGATTTCCTGGGTCGGCATCGATATCTCCAAATCCAATCTGGTCGTCTGGGTTCAACCACAGAAAGACGGCTTTGAAGTTCCCAATACGATTGAAGGCTTTGATGTGCTGGTCGCGCGTTTAGGTCAGTACACGGTTGGCCGCGTGTTGCTGGAAGCCACAGGCGGCTATGAACGCAAGGTCATGGCGGCATTGCAGCAGGCAAGTTTCAGCGTGTTGAGGATCAATCCTCGCCGGGCCAGAGCCTTTGCCGTAGCAATGGGCAAGAACGCCAAAACCGATCCCATCGACGCGGCGGTTCTCGCCGATTTTGCCGAAGCGCTGCATGCGTCTCGCGAAAAGCCCATCTCGCCTGAGCGTGAAGCCCTGCGCGAGTTGATTCAATTACGCGAGCACTTCGTCCAGCAGCGCGACGACAACAAGCGCCGGCTGCAGCAGGCCCAGTTGCCTGCGGTTGTAGAGGCGATCAGGGACCATATTCGCTACCTGCAAACCCAGATCAAGCAGCTCGGCAAAGCCATCGATCAAAGCATGCGTGAGCTGGATGCGGAAAAAGCCGATCGGCTTATCTCCGTCAAAGGCATCGGCACTGTGGCGACCGCCAGCTTGTTGGTTTATCTGCCCGAACTCGGCGAGCTGGATCGCAGGGAGATCGCCGCACTGGCGGGAATCGCCCCCTACAACGACGACAGTGGAAATCACAGCGGGAAACGTCAGATTTACGGAGGGAGAGCGCGCGTCAGACGTGCGCTTTACATGTCGTGCTGGGTCGTTATCCGCCATCAAGCCGACTTCAAGGCCCGTTATGAATCCTTAAGAGAACGGGGCAAGAGCGCGAAAGTCGCGCTCATCGCCTGTATGCGAATACTGCTGATCAGATTGAATGCCATGCTGCGAGACGGCACAGAGTGGCGGTGACGAATGGTGGCAGTAAGACAGTTGCTCCCACATTGGATTTCCAGTGAGCACAAATTTTGTGTACACCCGAGAACTACTGTGGGAGCGGGCTTGCTCGCGAAAAGCTTCCCCTCGGTCTGACTGTCACTCCACCGGATCACTGACTGGCCTGGCAATGATCGCCTTCAACTCGCTGGTCATCGGAAACTCCAGGTTCAACCCCTTTGGCGGGATCGGCTGTTCGAACCACTTACGGTAGATCCCGTTGATCTCCCCCGAGCTGTACAGATCGGCCAGCGCGTCGTTCACCAGCGCGAGGAATGGCGGATCATCCTTGCGCACCATGCAGCTGTAGATTTCCCGCGATTGTTCCTCCCCCACCACGACCCAGTTGTGCGGGTCCCGCGCCTTGGCCCGCTCGCCGTAGAGCAATGCGTCGTCCATGTAGAAGGCCGCTGCCCGTCCCGACTGCAGCATCTGGAACGCCTCGCCGTGATCCTTGGCGCTGATCACGAACATGTTCAGTTTGTGGTCGAGGTTGTAGCTCTTCAGATAGCGCTCGTTGGTGGTGCCGGCGGTGGTCACCACGTTCTTGCCGCGCAGGTCATCGAAGCTGTGAATACCGCTGTCCTTTGCGGTCAGCAACTGCCCTTTTACGTAGATGAAACCGTAGGAGAACGCGACCTGTTTCTGCCGCTCGGCCGTCACCCCGGTGGAGCCGCACTCAAGATCAACCGTGCCGTTCTGCACCAGCGGAATCCGCGTCTGCGACGTCACCAGGTTGTACTTCACCTTCAGCTCCGGCAACGCCAGTTGCTGCTTGATCCGCTCGACAATCTTGCCCGCCAGCTCCACCGAATACCCCATCGGCTGCCCGGTGTGATCGCCCACATACGAGAACGGCACCGACGCATCGCGATAGCCCAGGGTGATGCTGTTGGCGCTGGCGATCTTGCCAAGCGCGCCGGTCAGCGGCACTTCATTGGCCTGTGCCTGGGCGCCGATGAACAGCGCCAGTGTGCAGCCGAGCAACGTGATTTTTTGCATTGTTATTCTCCGTTGTGGTTGGGGTGTTTTAGCAGAAACCGTCACGCCGCACGGGGATTGAAGCCGTGCAGATCAATGGATGTACGCCGCTGTCCGATCAGTTCGCTGAGCAACTGCCCGCTGCCGCAGGCCAGGGTGAAACCGAGCGCGCCGTGGCCGAGGTTGAGCCACAGATTGCGATACGCCGTGGCGCCCAACAACGGTACGCCGGTTGGGGTGGCCGGGCGCATGCCCGCCCACTCCACAGCCGCGTCGTAATTGCCGGCATCGGGAAAGGTGTCGCGGGCCTGGCGCTTGATCAGTGCCAGCCGCTCGGGATCTACCGCCGGGTCGAAACCGACGATGTCCACCATCGCCGCCACCCGTAACTGTTCGCCGATGCGCGCGTAGACGATCTTGCGGTCGTAGTCGGTGATGCTCACGTCCGGCGCCCGATGCCCGTTGCCGATCGGCACGGTCAGGCTGTAACCCTTCAGCGGATACAGCGGCACGTGCAGGCCGGGCAGCGTCAGCAAAGAGCTTCGGTGCCCGGCGGCGATCACCAGTTGGTCGACCGGCAGGGTTTCGTCGCCAAGCTCAATGGCGGTGACGGCGCCGTGGCTGTGACGAATACCGGTGACTGCCTGACCGAGACGAAACTCGCAGCGGCCCGCCGCCTTCAATCGCACCGCCAACTGCTGGCAAAAGGCGTGACAGTCGCCGACTTCTTCATCCGGCGTGTAGATCGCGCCCACAAACGGCGCCTTGGTCAAGGCCGGTTCCAGTTGCGCACATTCGGTGGCGGACAACACCTGTTGTTGCTGCGGATCGGCCAGGCCCTTGCGCGCATGGTCGAAACTGACGGCATTGCGGAAAGTCACCAGTTTGCCGTTGCGCCGCCAGTTGAAACCGGTGAGTCCGTCATTCTCGCGCCAGCGTTTCAGCGTGCTCTGGCTGAACAGCGCCAGACGCAACAGATGCGCCGCGTTTTCGCGGTTGACCGAGGTGCGGCAGGCGGCGAGAAACGACGCCATCCAGCGCCATTGCGCCGGGTCCAGACGCGGGCGCAGCTTGAGCGGTGAGTCGCCGCGCAGCATCCAGCCGATCGCCTGCAACGGCACGCCGGCATCGGCCAGCGGCGCCACATAGCGGTAGGACAACTGGCCGCCGTTGGCGAAGCTGGTTTCGCTGCCCAGCGACTGCCGCGCCTCGACCACTGTCACTTCGAAACCGTCGCGCACCAGCGCATAGGCCGTTGCCAACCCGATCACGCCGCCGCCGATGATGCACACACGCTGAGCCATGTCCGTCCCTATTTCTATTTGAAGACGAGGCTGAGGTTAGGGTGAGGTGACAGGCGCCGAACAATGAATAAAGATGCCAGACCTATAAACAAAGGTTATGGACTCGCCATGCGCCTTCGCCACATCGAGATTTTCCAGGCCATCCGCCAGACCGGCTCGGTCAGCGCCGCTGCGCAATTGCTGCACGTCTCGCAACCCGCGGTGACCAAAGTGCTGCAGCACGCCGAGCAGCAGTTGGGCTTTCCGTTGTTTCTGCGGGTGCGCGGTAAATTGCAGGCGACCCCGGAAGCGCTGGAGCTGGAGCGCGAAGTCGACAAGGTCACGGAAAGTCTGCAGGGCGTGCGGCGCCTGGCACAGAGCCTGCGCCGCGAACCCGGCCACAGCCTGCGGATCGGCGCGACTCCTGCGCTGGCCCTGTCGTTGCTGCCACCGGCGATCCGGCAATGGACGGCGCAATTCCCGGACATCGCCTGCGAACTGTCCAGTGCCCACAGCCGCGAGTTGATGCAGAACCTGCTGATGCGCGAAGTGGACGTGGCCCTGACGTTGCAGTTGCCGGATCATCCAGGGTTGAAGGCGCAGGCATTGGCATCGGGCGTGTTGGTGGCGCTGGCGCCGAAAGGTTACTGGCCGGAGAAAGACGCCGGTCAGCCGTTGCCGCTGATGGCGTTGGCGGGAGCGCCGCTGATCGGGCTGTCCAGCGCCGACCCACTGGCTGCCCGACTCGACAGCTACCTGGAAGCGGTCGAGCCATCGCCTCGCGTGCGGATCGCCGTGCAGACGTATTCGCTGGCGCGGGCGATGGTGGAGTCCGGGGCTGGCGTGGCGGTAATCGACCCTTTCACGGCACTCGGTGCTTCGCCGACCAGCACCGTAATCCGCCCGTTGGCGCCGCCCTTGCCGATCACGTTGTACGCAGTGACCCGCGCCACCGAACCGCCACCGCATACCCTCGGCGACTTGTTGCAGATATTCAGCAGACGCGCGCAGATACAACTGCAAACCCTGGTCCCTGTGGGAGCTGGCTTGCCAGCGATTGCGGTGGCCCCATCAACACATGAGTGACTGACAGTCCGTCATCGCGGGCAAGCCCGCTCCCACAGGATTTGTGATGTTCTAAAGGACGTAAAACAGAATCGCCACAAAGTGCAGCAGGCTCCCGGCGATCACAAACAAATGCCAGATCCCGTGCGCATGCCGTAACCGGTGATCCAGGGCAAAAAAGATAATGCCCACGGTGTACAACACCCCGCCCGACGCCAGCCAGGCAAAGCCTGTCGTGCCCAACGCCGCAATCAACGGCTTGACCGCCACCAGCACGATCCAGCCCATCACCGCATAGATCACGATCGACAGGATTCGCGCTTCGGAGCGTGGTTTGATCTCCTGCAGGATGCCGATCAGCGCCAGCCCCCAGACAATTCCGAACAGCGTCCAGCCCCACGGCCCGCGCAGCGTCACCAGGCAGAACGGCGTGTAGCTGCCGGCGATCAGCAGGTAGATCGAGAAATGATCAACCTTCTTCATGATCGCTTTCTTGCGCCCGCGCACGCTGTGGTACACGGTCGAGGCGCTGTAGAGCACCAGCAAGGTAAAGGCGTAGATCGCCACGCTGACAATTTTCCACGGACTGCCGTCGAGGCTGGCAATCACAAGCATCCACACGCCGCCGATAAATGCGGCCACTGCCCCGACCAGATGCGTCCATGCGTTGAGTTTTTCCCCGTGATACATGTGTCGCTCACCTCGTTATTCGTTACCGCAGCGCGCAAGGCTCGGGCCTTGAGCGTAAAAGCGCAATGTTTCTGTTCAACGCGGACCTGCGCACGCCACGGTAATTGGGCACAATCGGTCGATACCAAAAAGAGTCCGCGCCATGCTGATCGACGAAGAGTTGACCCTGAAAAAACTCGAGGTGTTCCTCGCCTTCATGCGCACCGGCAACCTGGCGCGCGCCGCTGTCGAGTTGCAGACCAGCAATGTCAGCGTGCACCGGGCGATCCATTCGCTGGAAAGCGCCCTGCGCTGCCCGCTGTTCAAGCACGAAGGGCGCAACCTGACGCCACTGGAAAGCGCCTACGTGCTCGAAGAACGCGCGCAGAAGCTGATTCAGGACGTGGTCGAAAGCGTGCGCCTGACCCGCGAGGCCGCCGGGTTCTCCGCTGAACGCTTCAAGCTCGGCTCGCTGTATTCGCTGACGGTGAAGACCGTACCGCAACTGATCATGGGCCTGAAGATCCGCCGCAGCGAACTCAACATCGACCTGATCCTCGGCTCGAATATCGACCTGTTCTACAAGCTGAAGAACATGGAAGTCGACGCGATTCTGGTGTCGCTGGACGACACGGTCAGCGACCCGGACTGCGAGCAGATCCCGCTGTTTTCCGACGACATTTTCCTCGCCACGCCGGCAGACTCAAGATTCGCCCAGCGTCAGGAAGTCGATCTGGCTGAAGTGCGCGACGAAACCTTTATCACCCTGACCCAAGGCTTCGCCACCCATCAGGACGGCATCCGGGTATTTAAACAGGCAGGGTTCGAGCCGAAGGTAGCGATGCAGGTCAACGACATCTTCACCCTGCTGAGCATGGTCAGCTCGGGGGTGGGTTATGCGTTGCTGCCAGGAAGGATTGCGGCGGTGTACGAGAACCGGGTGAAGCTGATTCCGTTGCAGGAGAAGTATCGGTTGCAGCAGCACATTGGCGTGGTGTTCTTGAAGGCCAAGGAGCGTGATCCGAATTTGCTGGCGTTGTTGGCGGAGTGTCGGATGTATGCCAATCGCCAGGCTTGAGGCCGAGTCGCGCCCTTCGCGAGCAGGCTCGCTCCCACATTGGAATGCATTTCCCTGTGGGAGCGGGCTTGCTCGCGAAAGCGTCAGCCCAGACAACTCAAATTCCGGACCTAACCAACAATCCCGCGAACAATGAAGAACAACAGAGAAGGCCCGAGCAAACAGCCAAGCCCGGTGTGAAACGTCGCCGTCAACGCCCCATAAGGCACCAACCGCCGATCCGTCGCCGCCAACCCCGCCGTCACCCCGCTCACCGTTCCGGCCAAACCACCGAACACCATCGCCGAACGCGGGTTATCCAGGCCCATCCAGCGCGCCGCGACCGGCGTGCCGACCATCACCAGAATCGCCTTGATCAACCCGGTGGCAATCGACAGCGCCATCACATCCGACGTCGCGCCAATCGCCGCACCGGTCACCGGGCCGACGATGTAGGTCACCGCGCCCGCGCCGATGGTGGTCATGCTCACCGCATCGCGATAACCGAAGGCCCAGGCCATGCTCGCGCCAACAATGAACGGCAGGATCGTACCAAGCAACAGCGCAATCACGCCGATCAACCCGGCCTTCTTCGCCTCGGTCGCCTGCACTTCGAACGCCGTGGCGACGATCGCGAAATCACGCAGCATCGCCCCGCCCATCAGGCCGATGCCGGAGAACAGCGTCAGATCCGCCAAGCCTTTCTGGCCGCCAGTCAGGGTGCCGCCGACCCAGGCCAGTACCAGACCGATGACGATGGCAATCGCCGAGCCGTGAATGCGCCCGAAGGTCAGGCGTTTCGAGAGAATCACCGAGACCCACATGATCACGCCGACGAAAGCGAACGCGGTGATCAGGCCGTTGTGTTCCAGACCGTTTTCAATGAGTGCCCACATGTCAGCGACCTCCTACCGGGGTGCCGACCGGAGTGACTTCCACCGGTTCGTCGGGCAACGGTTCGCCTTTATGGGTGCGGCTGATCAAGGCAATCGTGCAGCCACACACCAGCACCGAACCGATGGCCGCCAGCACCGCCACCGGGCCGCCGTGCAGGGCGGTGACAACGTTCTGTTGCGCGGCCATCGCCACCACCACCGGAATGTACATCGCGCCCCAGAAGCCGACGCCCATCTCGCAATCCTTGGTCATGCCGCCGCGTTTCTGCATCCACAACCGCGCGCAGATCAACAGGATCATGGCGATGCCGACCCCGCCGACGTTGGATTTGACGCCCAGCAACACGCCGAGCATGTCGCCCATGATCACCCCTGCCAGCGTACAGATCGCCAACAGCGCCACACCGTAAATAATCATTGTTGTAGTCCTCAAAGTGCATCGTCGAATGTTGTTTTTGTTGTTCGAAGCCTGAGTCGCGGCGGTTTATGGTCGGCGGCCACCCTCCTCTCGCAACAGCGCCTGCAAGGTGTCCAGACGCGCACTGTCGAAGGCAGTGACCGTGCCCGATTCAAACACCCGGCGCGCCAGACCGGTCAGCACCGCACCGGGCGGCAGTTCGATTTGTAAACGTACACCGCGCTCGTAAGCGCTTTGCACGGTGCCGCGCCAGTCCACCACGCGGCACATGTTGAAAGCGAGGTCATCACGCAACGCATCAGGCTTGATCAGCGGACGCGCGCGACTGCCACTCAGATAAGCGATTTTCGGGATTTGCAGTTCCACTTTGGCGAAGGCCTCGGCGAGGATTCGCGCAGGCTGATCCAGCAACGGACAGTGCGACGGCACGCTCACCGCCAGGCGTTTCGCCAGACCGGCGCCACGACTGCGCGCCAGTTCCGCCACCGCTTGCATGGCCTTGTCGCTGCCGGCAATCACCACCTGGTTATCGGCATTGATGTTGGCCAGATACACCGGCGACTCCGCGCTGTGCACCTGCGCCAGCAGCGTTTCGACGGTGGATAATTGCAGACCGATGATCGCGGTCATGCCATAGCCCTGTGGATAAGCCTGCTGCATCAACTCGCCACGCAGGCTGACCAGATGCAGCGCATCGCTGAAGCTCAAGGCCCCGGCGACCACCGCTGCCGGGTACGCACCGATGGACAGGCCGGCGACGTAATCCGCCGTGAGTCCGTCCTGCAGCAATTGTCGTGAAGCAGCGACCCCGGCGATCAACAGGCACAGCTGAACCGCCCGGGTGCTGCGTAACGCATCGGCAGAATCGAGCAGCGCGACATCTTCACCGAGCACATCGCTGGCCTCGGTCAAGGTTGCCCGAGACAAATGCTGGAGCATGCCCGGTTGCTGCGCGCCCTGACCGGGGAACACCAACAGACTGCTCACGCTGCCTGCTCCTGCGGGTTCCACGGATTAACCACCAGACAGGCCTGATGCTGATTTTTCAGCAGCACCCGAGCCGAACCGCTGGCCCATTCGCGCAAAGCCACTGCACCGAACGGCGTCTGCAATTGCATGTCCACCCGGCACACAGCCTGATCGAAACGCTCGACCAGTTTGCGTGCCTGATTACGCGTGATCAGTTGCGGTGTCCGCAGAATCAGATCGAGGTCACTGGCCGCGTGCATCGCGGTAAAATCACTGGCCAACTCAAACCCGACACTGCCGCTGACACCCCAGACCCAACCGCAATCATCGAGCATCGGCCGCAGTTGTTTGAGTGCCTGCATCACCGGTAAATCACGCTCGCAATCGACATGACACAGCGCCTCCGGACTGACCCGACGCACAACCGCCTCAAGCGCCATGAACGCCGCCAGCCGCTGCTCACGCAACACACCGCGCACGCCCACCGCGATCAATCCTTCAGCGCTCACCGCCCGCCGCACCACCACCGGTTGCCCGGTAGCCAACGACTCGATTGCCCACTGCGGCGCATCCGCCGGTAGCTGCGCCGGGGTCATGCCCCACAGCAGGTCGTGGGCCAGTGGCAGGTTCACCACTGCGCCCTCAACAGTTCGCGCACGCGGCTGGAGGCTTGGCGATTTCTTGCGCCGAGACGATTGCTCAAGTCAGTGCTGGCGATATCGCCGATGGCCTGTTTCAGGCACTCGATCACCCGCGCCAGATCCTCCGCCGTCGGCTGCTCGATCTGCTGCACCGAGAGGGTTTCCCAGAGCAATCCGAGGCTGGCATAGCTGTCGATGTCGTAGGCCATTGGCGGCACGCTGGCGGCCAGTGCTTCCAGTTCCTCGACACTGCGCAAGGTCACCCGCGCCGCCGAGGCCTTGCCCATCGCATGCACCATCACCCCGGGATCGCGCAGGGCAATCAAGCGGTTGGCCTGATAACCGTGGGCAAGAAACGCCCCGGACATCGCCTTGCCCACCAGCAGCGCAATCACTGGATGCCCGGCCAAACGGGCGCGGGCATAACTGTCCGCCGCACCGGCCAGGGCCTGATGAATGCCGAGGGCTTCTTCGCGACGACCGTAAGCCTGGCTCGGGACATCGACGATGGCGATGATCGGGCGCTTCTGCGCTTCGTCGCGATCTGCCGTGATCACGTCATCCACAGCCTTGGCCAGACCCCAGCCTTCGAGCAAGCCAACTTCACCGTTGCGAGCCCGTGGGAAACGGTTGTCCGGGTCAGCGACCACCGCGATAAACCGCCCGAGTTCGCCGTCGGCGACCTTCAACGATGGCGGCAAACCTTCGACCGCTTTCGCACCAGCGCTCAGGGCGTTGAACCAGTTCAAACCGCGCACGGAATAAACACTCATGAGCGCTCTCCTTGATACAGATCGCGAACCACCGACGGTTCGATTTGCTTGGCGGTGTCCAAACGGTTCAGGCGTTGCAGAAACCAATCGGCACGCTGACTGCGTGACTGGGTTGGCAAGCCTTGTTGCAACAACTCGCCCACCTGCTGGCGAATCTGTGCCACATCATCGGCGACATAACGATCCACCAGACCACTGGCGAACCGCTGCTCCCCACCGGTCAGGCTCCAGATGAAGGGCCGGTCGCGGGAGTCGTATTCCTCGATCCCGGCTTCCTGTTCGATCACCTGCGGGCCGTTGAGGCCGAGGCGTGCTTCCTGGGTCACCAGCAAATAGCTGCACAGCGCAGCGGCAATCGACATACCACCGAAACAACCAACACTGCCCGCGACCACGCCGACCACCGGTTGGTACTGCTGCAAATCGACAATCGCCGCATGAATATCGGCAATCGCCGCCAGCCCGAGGTTGGCTTCCTGCAAACGCACGCCACCGGTTTCCAGTAGCAACACCGCACGCGTCGGAATGCCTTTGCGGTTGTCTTCGGCGGCCAGTTCCAGCGCGCCGGCAATCTTCGCCCCGCCGACTTCGCCGAGGCTGCCGCCCTGAAACGCGCCTTCGATGGCGGCGATCACCACCGGCAATCCGTCGAGGCTGCCTTTGGCAATCACCACGCCGTCATCGGCTTGCGGCACCACACCCTGGCGTTCGAGCCACGGCGACATGACCCGTTGAAACGGGTCGAGCAATTCACGGAAGGTCCCGGCATCGAGCAAGGCTTTCGCCCGATGCCGCGCACCGAGCTCGACGAAGCTGTGCTTGTGCAACAGCGCTGCGCTGTCAGTCATGGCCGATCTCCTCGAAACCTTGTTCCAGACGCAGCCGCACCACACCCGGCGTGGCGCCGAAATCGTGGATATCGATGGCCATCGCCGGTGGCGTGGAGCCGTCGAACATCCGCGCAAACAGATGTTGCCAGCGCTGCTGCGCACCGTTGACCGAGGTCTGCACATTGATCGTCAGCTTGCCGGCCAGACCCGGTTCGATCAGCACTTCCAGATCGCCCGAGCCGACACAACCGACCAGCGCCCGCCCGCGTGGCGGCTGCCCGGCGGGGAATTCAAAGGATAAGGTTTCCATCAAAACGCTCCCTGAAGGATGCCGTCGCGCTCGATACGGTCGAGCAGCAGCGTGGCGGCGAGCAAGTCGGCGGCGCCACCGGGCGAGGCATTCAATGCAATGAGTTGTTGATCCAGTTCGTGCAGGCGCCGCCGCCCGCTGAGGCTGGCGCTGCCGCCAGCATCGAGCACCGCTTGCGCGCCGTGTTGCATGGCGTGCAGGCCCTGTTCACCGGCGCGGTAGAGCACGCAGGTGTCGGCCAGATCGGTCATGATCGCCAGCAGCGCATCGAGCCGGGCGTTCTGTTCGCCGTGGCCGCTGGCGCGGCTGCGTTTGAGTTGCGGCAGGCCACGTTGCAGCACGGACGGGAAGCCGAGTTGCGCTTCCTCACGGGCACCGCGTGCGCCGTAACGCAGGGCGACTTGTGCGCCGTGGCTCAGCGGTTTTGGTGCGTAGCGGTCATCGAGTAATGCCAGACGTGCGGCGCGCAAGGTGACGGCGTTGGCACTGCAGGATTTCGGTTCGAGTGCAGCGGCGGTCACCAGTAACCCCAGTGCCCAAATGGCCCCGCGATGGGTATTCACCCCGTTGGTGGTCGCGAGCATCGCTTGCTCGCCTTCGCGACCGATGCGACCAATCGCTTCGCGTAACGGCAAACCGACTTCGCCCATCGCGATGGCGGCCTCGGCCATTTCCTTGAACGCCGGCCACAACGACAACGCCGAGGCGTGCATCAGGCCCAAGTGCAGATCGGTGTGCGCGCCATTGCCGCGCCGGTCGACCAGCGCCGGTTTCGGCGACAGATCGGCTTCGTCGATCAGCGCATCCACCGCCAGATCCGCCAGGCGTTCGCTCAGGCTCAGGGGTTTCGCTTGCAGGTTGAGTGCGTGCATTACCAGCTCCTGAACTTGGCGGGCGGGTTGTACAGGCCGCCGGACCACTCGACCAGATCGGCCACACTTTTCGCCGCCAGCAGTTCGCGGGTGGCGTCGGTGCGGCGGATGCCGAGGTCTTCGGGCAAGGCGATCAGGCCTTCGCGGCGCATGCGTTCGGTATCTTTCGGGTTGTGGCGCAGGCCGATGGCAGTCACGCCCGCAACCGCAGCGATCATCGCTTGGCGTTCTTCCAGCGAGCGCGCTTTGTACAGGTAGGCGATGCCCTCTTCGGTGAGCAGGTGGGTAACGTCGTCGCCGTAGATCATGATCGGTGCCAGCGGCATACCGCTTTTCTTCGCCACTTCCACCGCGTCGAGGGTTTCGACGAAGGTCGGTTTGCCGCCCTCCTGAAAGGTCTCGACCATTTGCACCACAAGTTTCTTGCCGCGTTCGAGCATCGGTTGCTGTGAATCGTCGTGGCGCATGTCGAGCCAAGCCGGGGTGCCGTGACGGCGACCGCGCGGGTCGTGGCCCATGTTCGGCGCACCGCCGAAACCGGCGAGGCGACCACGGGTCACGGTCGAGGAATGGCCGTCGCCATCGACCTGCAACGTCGCGCCGATAAACAGATCCACCGCATACTGCCCGGCGAGTTGGCAGAACATCCGGTTGGAACGCAGCGAGCCGTCGCGCCCGGTGAAGAACACGTCCGGGCGCGCGGCGATGTAGTTTTCCATGCCCAGTTCGGTGCCGAAGCAATGCACGCTCTCGACCCAACCGCTCTCGATCGCCGGGATCAGGGTCGGGTGCGGGTTGAGCGTCCAGTTGCGGCAGATCTTGCCTTTGAGGCCGAGGGATTCGCCGTAGGTCGGCAGGATCAACTCAATGGCAGCGGTGTTGAAACCGATGCCGTGGTTCAGCGACTGCACGTTGTGTTTTTCGTAGATCCCGCGAATCGCCATCATCGCCATCAACACGTGCACCGGTTTGATGTGCCGTGGGTCGCGGGTGAACAGCGGTTCGATATAGAACGGCTTGTCGGCCACCACGACGAAATCGACCCATGACGCCGGGATGTCGACGCGCGGCAGTTCGCTGACGTCGTCGACCAACTGGTTGACCTGGACAATGACGATGCCGTCGCTGAACGCGGCCGGTTCGATCAGTGCCGGGGTGTCTTCAGTGCTGGGGCCGGTGTAGATGTTGCCGGCGCGGTCGGCCATGAACCCGGCCGAGAGCACGACATTGGGGATCAGGTCCACCACCAGCCGCGCGTAGAGTTCGATGTAAGTGTGAATCGCGCCGACTTCCAGCAGGCCGTCTTCAAGCAACTGGCTGATGCGCAGGCTTTGGGTGCCGGCGAAGGAGAAATCGAGCTTGTGGGCGATGCCGCGTTCGAACAGATCAAGGTGCTCGGAGCGACCGACGCTGGGCATGATCATGTGCAGATCATGCAGCTTGGCCGGGTCAGCCTTGGCGAGCGAACGGGAAAGGAAATCCGCCTGCTTCTGGTTGTTGCCTTCCAGCACCACCCGGTCGCCGGGATGGATCAACGCTTCAAGCGCGGCGACGATCTTGTCGCTGGGCAACACCACACCGTCGGCCAGCCCGCGCACCTTGTCGAGACGCCGCTGCTTCTCGTCACGCCGCCGCGTCCAGCGCGAGTCGGGGGAAATTGTTGTTGTCATGCTCACTCCACGGGGTTCGCTGTCGTGGAGCTAAGGTAGGCGTGTGGGGTGGGGGCATCAATCAAGCGCGGTGGTGAATCATTACGCTGAGCGTAACGTTCACTGCCGCATTCGCGAGCAGGCTCGCTCCCACAGGGGTTCTGTGTCGTGCTCAAAATCCCGGATCACTGAAGATCCAATGTGGGAGCGAGCCTGCTCGCGAAGAGGCCAGTCGGAACACCGCATCAATCAGTCCGTGGGCACCAATTTGTCCAACACCCGATTGACCGCCATCTCCGCCACCATCACCACCTGAGCAATGCCCTGCAGCGTCTTGCGGTGCGTGCCTTGCACCAGCGCCGCATGGTTGTTGAGCATGACCGTAGCGGAGCCAAGGGATTCGCTGGCGTCGGCCAGCAGGGATTCGCTGTCGGCGTCGGGGTTGGCCATGTACAGCGTGTTGGGGGTGTAGGGCGTGGCCATGAGGTCGGGTTTTGGCGGGCCGAGGTAATGGTCGAGGGCGCGTTCGGCGGCTTCGTGGAATTTCTTTGATTCGGGGGCTTCGTAGGGGGATGCCGTGTCGGTGACCGGCGGGTTAGGTGTTACTTTGAACATCGGAATGTACCTCTGTGAGGCCGCACCATCTCGCTGCTAAACGGTAGGGTGGCGGCTGTGCGCAAGTTAGCAGACCGGTCATTCCGGAACCCGGCGCACCCGAAGGTGCCATGCACACAGCCACCATCAAGCGCAGGCGAATGCCTGACCGGATGAGACTTGTACGACCGGAATAAAACGAAGCCGGGCTGCTAAACCCGATCACTGGGAATCAGTGACGCAATCAAGTTACGCAGCCTGCCGAGGGCGCACAAGCCGGCGGATTCTGGTGCATGCGTAGGCAGCGGCGCAAGGATTTGTAGGCTGGTGAGGCGTAACACTGAGTGTTTTTAAACAACCATGCTGAATAGTGTTTATTGCACTGAAGGGATTGAGATTTGTCTCTCAGATTTTGGGTGATGCCGCAGGCGCTATCGCGAGCAGGCTCACTCCTACAGGAGGAACGCATTCCAATTGTAGGAGTGAGCCTGCTCGCGAAGAGGCCAGTCAGAGCAGCACAAAGGCTGGATCAGTGAACCAGCCCTGCCTCCACCAACAACTGCTCCAACCCCAACAAATCCGGCACCTTGGCCACCTGCTCCCCGACCTGCACCGCCGCCTGCTCCAGCGCACACAACGGCACATCGACATAACTCAACTGACTGTCGAGCTTGTACGAACGCGGTATCCCCTGCACCAGCAGCGCAATGAACTTCAGCTGTGGCAAGCCGCCGAGGGCGTTGAGGATGACGATCCGCGCGCGTTCGCCGATGACGACTTTCTGCCCGCAGGCCGACTCGAAACTCAGCAGCGGAATCTGCCGTTCACGCCAGCTCACTCGCCCCAGGTACCACGGCGGTGTGTCCAGATCGAAGGCGCTGGCCTGGTAGTCGATCAGCTCGGCCACGGCGACGTTGGGCAGGATCAGGTTGCGGTCGGCCAATGGCAGCAGCAGGCCGGTGAGTTGGCTGGTGCGCGCGTTGTGGCGGCGCTCATGCATGTTTCTTGCTCCAGTGGGCAATGCTTTCGAGCAGCACCGATTCCTGATACGGCTTGCCGAGGTAGTCGTTGACGCCGATGGCCATCGCGCGGTCGCGGTGCTTCTGCCCGGTGCGCGAGGTGATCATGATGATCGGCAGGTGTTGCAGGCGTTCATCGTGGCGCACTTGGGTGGCGACTTCGAAGCCGTCCATGCGCGGCATTTCGATGTCGAGCAGCATCAGGTCGGGCATGTGCTCTTCGAGCAGCAACATCGCGTCGACACCGTCCTTGGCGGTCAGTACGCTCATGCCGTGGCGTTCGAGCAAACGGCTGGTGACCTTGCGCACGGTCACCGAGTCATCGACCACCAGCACCAGCAGTGGCTTCTGCGGTTCGCTGTCGATTTCCGCCTGCGCCGGACGCTGTGCAACCCGCGCCTGCATCGCGCGGATCGGTGCGAGTAGATCAAGAATCAGCACCACCCGGCCATCGCCAAGAATCGTCGCCCCGGACACGCCCTGCACTGCCGCGAACTGCGGGCCGAGGCTCTTGACCACGATCTCGCGGGTGCCAGCCATCGCATCGACCTGCACCGCGATGTGCCGGTCATTGCACTGCACCAGAAGCACCGGCAACGGCAGGCTCTGGCCGAGCAGTTTCGGGCGCGGCGCGGTTTTCAGCAGCTCGCCCAGGTAGCACAACTCATAGCGCTGGCCGGCGTAGTGGTAGCTCGGTGGATCGTTACGGAAGTGCCCTTCCAGATCATTCGGCAGGACGCGGACGATGCCTTCGATGGTGTTCAGCGGAATCGCGTATTGATCCTCGCCGCATTGCACCATCAGCGCGCGGTTGACCGACACGGTGAACGGCAGACGAATGCGGAAGTGCACGCCCTGCCCCGGCACCGAGTCGATGCTCATGGTGCCGCCGAGCTGCCGGACTTCCTCATGAACCACGTCCATGCCGACGCCGCGCCCGGAAATCTGGGTGATCTTTTCCGCCGTGGAGAACCCCGGCTGCAGGATGAATTGCAGCACGTCGCGGTCGCTGAGTTCGGCGTCCGGTGCCAGCAGGCCGCGCTTGATCGCCTTGCGCCGCACCGCTTCCAGCGGCACCCCGGCGCCGTCGTCGCGAATATCGAAAACGATGTCGCCACCCTCGCGGGTCAGGTCCAGGGTGATCGTGCCCTGCGCCGGTTTGCCCGCCGCCAGCCGCACTTCGGCCGACTCCAGACCATGGTCGACGGCGTTGCGCAGCATGTGCTCCAGCGGCGCGGCCATGCGCTCCAGCACGTTGCGATCCATCTCGCCTTCGGCGTTGCCGATGATGAACGCGACGTCTTTGTTCAGCTCTTCGGCGACCTGCCGCACGATACGTTTCAGGCGCGGCAGCATGCGTTCGAACGGCACCATGCGCGTGCGCATCAGGCCTTCCTGCAATTCGGTATTGATCCGCCCCTGTTGCTGCAACAGGTTCTCGGCGTCGTGGTTGCGGCGGTCAAGGGTTTCCTTGAGATCGAGCAGGTCGGAGGCGGATTCGAACAGCGCCCGCGACAGTTGCTGCAACTGCGAATGCCGATCCATTTCCAGCGGATCGAACTCTTCGTAACCGAGGCGCTCGGCATCGACTTGCTGACGGCTGAGGATCCGCCCCTGGGTTTCGGTGTCGAGCCGGCGCAACTGATCGCGCATGCGTTCGATCGTGGTTTCCATCTCGTTCAGCGCGGTTTGTGCATCGCTGACTTGCTGCTCGATACGCCCACGGAAAATCGAGGTTTCCCCGGCCAGATTGACCAAGTCATCGAGCAGTTCGGCGGAGACCTTGACCATGTCCGCGCCGGCATCAGCGGCGGGTGCTGCAGGCTCGGTCTTGGTCGGAATCGGCAACGGCGACGGTGTGTCAGGAGTCGCCGGGTGGCTGAAATTCTGGATCGCGTTGATCAGCCGATCCGCCGGCGGGCATGGCTGCCCGGCGCGCACGCCATCGAGCATTTGCGCCAGGCGGTCATGCCCGCGCTGCACCAGCGCGAACAGTTCGGCGGACGGTTGCAGCACGCCGGTGGCGAGGCTTTCGTAAAGGTATTCGAGCTCATGGGCGAGGTCGCCGATCGGGCCGATCTCGACCATCCGCGCGCCGCCCTTGAGGGTGTGCAGATCGCGCAGCAGGGTTTCCACTTCCTGCCGATTGCCCGGCTCGGCCTGCCAGCGCAACAACGCCGCGCCGGAGCTTTCGATGATGTCGAAACCTTCTTCGAGGAAGATTTCCAGCAGTTCCGGATCATGCGCCGCGCTGTCGGGTACAGCCGTCGGCTGCGCCGTTTCGGCACTGCCGGACTGGCCCTGACGGAATTGGCGGATCGCTTCGATCAAGTCTTGCGCCGGGGTCAGTGGCTGATGGTTGTGCAACTGTTCAAGCAACTGGGCCAAGCGGTCGTGGCTCTTGTGCAGCAAGCGTCCGAGCAGCTCACTGTAGCTGTGGCGACGATCTACCAGACCTTCGTAGAGACTTTCCAGCTCATGGGCCAGATCGCCGATGGCATCGACCTCGGCCATCCGCGCGCCACCCTTGAGGGTGTGCAGATCGCGCTGCAACGACGACAGCGGCGCAGCGTTGTCCGGGTCGCTCAACCAGCGCTGCAAGGCTTGTCCGGCACTGTCGAGAATGTCCACCGCTTCTTCGAGAAAGATCTCGACGATCTCGTCGTCCGGTGCGGTCTCGGCATTGGCGTGGGCGAGTTCGGCAGTCGCGGCGCCCAGTTCGCTGATGCTCAAGGTCCTGCTGCCGTCGCTGCGAATCAGCCCCATGGCGGTCGGATCGAGGCTTTCATCGAGCAGCTCGTGCAGGGCACGAATGCGCTGCGGCTGCGGGGTGACTTCCTGGCCGGCGGCCAATTCGTCGAGCATGTTGATCAGCGCTTCATGGGCGTTCTGCGCTTCGTGGAAAAACCTGTCGCTGACCGCCAGGCTGCTTTCTTCGACGGCGCCATAGAGGTCGAGCAAGGCTTCGCAGAGCACGTCCACCGGCAGCAGGTCGGCGAGGTGTGCGCCTTCGCCGAGGGTGGTCAGTTCATCGAGCAGCGCGCTGAGCTCCTGACGCTCGCCGGGGTGTTGCTGCCAGCGTTGCAACAGGCTTTCGGCGTCGAGCAGGATGTCCATGCCCTGGGCGAGGAAGTTGTTGATCAGTTGCGGATCGCGCTTGATCCGCAGGCCGGTGGTCGGCGCGTTAAGGATCGCTTCCAGACGTTCGGCCAGCAGCGTTTCGGTGCGTTTGATCAGCGACTGCGCACCGACAATCGGCGCCAGCGGATCGTGCTTGAGCTGGCGCAAACCGACGCGGAACAGACCTTCGGCTTCGAGGAGCAATTCCACTTCATCCAGATCCAGTGGCAACTGATGCGCCTTGAACTCGCGCGCCAGTTTATCCAGCGCCGCCGCCAGTTCGGCAATCGGCAATACGCCGGCCATCGACGCACTGCCCTTGAGCGTGTGCAAGGCGCGCTGCAATTCGTCGCTGGCCGGCAGCGGCACATGTTCGGCGGCCTGATCGAGGAAGCGGTTGAGGCTGGCGAGGTGGGTTTCGGCCTCGTTGCGAAAGATCTCCAGCAACAGCGGGTCGAGAGCCGCCACGTCGTCGACGTCTTCGGCCGCCAGCGGCTCGACGCCTTTGGCCAGCGCATGCGCGCGGGCCGCCAGTTGATCGACATCGCTGCGCTGCCGCTGGCGCTGAGTGGCGAATTCGCTGATCAGTTCCGGCAGCAACAACACCGTGTCGGTGAGCAACTGCTGCACCTGCGCGCCGGGTTCGACGCTGTGCTCCAACACGCGGTTGAGCAGGTTTTCCACCGCCCAGGCCAGTTCGCCAAGGATCAACGCGCGCACCATGCGCCCGCTGCCCTTCAAGGTGTGAAAGGCGCGGCGCAGCTCGGTCAGGGCGGCGCGGTCATGAGTGTCAGCCGTCCAGCGCGGCAGGTATTCGTGCAGAACCTCAAGCACCTCGTCGGTCTCTTCGAGGAACACTTCGCGCAGTTCATCGTCCACCGGTGCTTCATCGAGCGGCGGTGGCATCAGGCTGCCGGGGGTGATCAAGGCCGGCGGGTTGACTGCCGATACCGGACTGGCCAGCACCTCCGCCAGCGACTGCACGGTCTGCGGATCGTCCAGCGCCTGCAGATCCTGCATCACCAGCGCTTCGCTGGGGCTGAGCACGTCGTCGAGCAGCGGCACGTGCTGTTCGTGTGGAAAGAAACCGAGGCTGGCGAGGCTCTTCTGTGCGACATCCAGCAGTTGCTCATTCGGCGCCTGCGGGTCGTCGCTCAGGCGTTCGAGGTAATACTCGAGGCTGGTGATGACGTCGGCCAGATTATCCAGTTGCTGCCAGCCCGGCTGATGCGGATCGAGCAGCAGGTGTTCGCGGATGAAGCTGTTGCAGGCCTCGACCAGACTCGCCGCCCGGCTCAGCGGAATCATCGCCAGCGCGCCGCGCACCTGGGTCAGCAACTCCGGCAACGGTTGCAGTTGCTGGCGATCCCAGTCGGCGTCGATGTAATCGACGATCATGTCCTTGGCCTGTTGCAGGCAGATGCGTGCTTCCTTGATCACGATCTGATGGATCTGCGTCAGGTCGGTGGTCGGCAGGCGCGCGTCTTCGGGGCTTTCCGGCTCGACGGTGCCGACCATTCCGGCGAGGTTGGCTTCGACGTAAAGCAGCGCGCCGGCAACGTCCATCAGGGTCGCGTCATTCGGTTCGCGCTGGCCCTGAGCGAGGCTGAGCACCACCGCCAGTTGATCGATGATGACTTTGCGCGGCTGGCCGAAACCGAGCACCGCGAGGGTGTCGGCGATCTGCCGCAGCGGCGCCAGCAGACTCTCCAGATCGGAGGTGTGCTGACGGTCGCTACGGACGAACAGGTCGAGGCGTTCCTTGACCCGCACCAATTCTTCGCACAGCGCCGCCAGCACCGAGCGCATCGCATCGCGGTCGGGGCCGGCCAGACGCGCGCGTTCTTCGTCGACCATCGCGCTGTCGGGCAACGCGTCGTCCAGGGAGTAGCGATCTTTCATGGTCAGCATCTGCCCGGTGGGATGTTCGGCTTTGGCAATATAGAACAGCAGGCTTTTCAGCAACTCCGGCGGGGGCGGCTGATTGAGGCCGCGCGGGCCTTGTTCGAGCAGGCGCTTGAGTTCCTTGTCGGCGTCCTTGAACAGGCTGCGCAACGCCGGACTGTTGGCAATGGCGCCTTCGCGCATGCCTTCGACCAGCGCGGATGCGACCTGCCACAGCGGGCTCAACGGCGCATTGGCGCTGAGCGCTTCGAGGCGCTGGAAGACTTTCGCCAGGTATTCGAGGTGGGTCTGGTCATCCTGCTCGCGCAGCAACCCGACCAGCGCCATTTGCAGCATCTGGCGCAACTTGCGCAGCACGTTGGGCCACTCGGCCGGCTCGAGCGCGGCCAAGGCTTCTGCGCTCAACGGCGGCAAGTCCGGCAGTGGCGGGCTGAACAGGCTGGTTTCCGAGAGCAGGCTGTCGCCGCGCGCACTGCGCAGATCGTTGATCAGCGGCAGCACCACCAGCGGCAAGTCGCGGCGGGCGCTCTGCACGCGATCGAGGTAAATCGGCAATTGCCCGAGGGCTTGCAGCAGCAAGTGCAGGGCTTCATCGCGATGGGCGACGCGCCCCTGCTGCAAGGCTTCGACCAGATGCTCCATTTCTTCGGCGAGCAACGCCGCGCCGTAGAACTCAACCATCTGCAAACTGCCGTGCACCTGATGGATATAGGCCAGACACTCATCCAGCCCCGGCGTGGCCTGCGGGTCATCGAGCACGGTTTCAATCGCCTGATGCGCCTGTTTCAGCGTTTCGGCAATTTCACCCTTGACCCATTCGAGGGCCACGTAGTCGTGCCGGTCACCCATAACCACTCCACTCACGCCTTGTCCGTCGCGGACGCCGACGGCAAGGTGAAACCGGATACCGAACGGCGCAGCTGACTGGCCATTTTCGCCAGATTGCCGATGCTCTCGGCGGTGGCGGTGGAGCCGGACGAGGTCTGCGTGGTGATCTGCTGAATCACGTTCATCGTCAGCGAGATCTGACCGGCCGACGAGGTCTGCTGCTGCGCCGCGTTGGAGATGCTTTGAATCAGCGCGGCGAGGGTTTTCGATACACCTTCGATTTCTTCCAGAGCCACACCGGCATCCTGCGCCAGTCGCGCGCCGCGCACCACTTCGGTGGTGGTCTGTTCCATGGAAATCACCGCTTCGTTGGTGTCGGTCTGAATCGCCCGCACCAGGGTTTCGATCTGCCGGGTGGCGGCGGACGAACGTTCGGCCAACCGCTGCACTTCGTCGGCGACCACGGCAAAGCCGCGCCCGGCATCCCCGGCCATCGAAGCCTGAATCGCCGCGTTGAGCGCGAGGATGTTGGTCTGGTCGGCAATGTCGTCGATCAGGCTGACGATGTCGCCGATTTCCTGCGACGACTCGCCCAGACGCTTGATGCGTTTGGCGGTGTCCTGAATCTGTTCGCGGATGTTGTCCATGCCGTGGATGGTGTTGTGCACCACCTCATTGCCCTTGTTGGCGATTTCCACCGAACGCTCGGCCACCGCCGATGATTCAGCGGCGTTGGCCGAGACCTGATCGATGGACTGAGCCATATCGCTGATCGCGGTCGAGGCTTCGGAAATCTGCTGCGCCTGATGTTCCGAGGCCTGGGCCAGGTGCATGGCGGTGGCCTGGGTTTCCTGCACGGCGGCGGCGACCTGGCCGGCGGTGAGGTTGATGGTGGCGACCAGATCGCGCAGTTGGTCGACCGAGTAGTTGATCGAATCGGCGATGGTCCCGGTGAAGTCTTCGGTCACCGAGGCGGTCACGGTCAGGTCACCGTCGGCGAGGTCTTCGATCTCATCGAGCAGGCGCATGATCGCGTTCTGATTGCGTTCGTTCTTCTCGGCGGTCTCGCGCAACTGGCGGTTGGTTTCACGAACCATGACCATGCCGATCAGGATGATCGAGGCCAGCGCCAGCAAGCCCAGCACGTAGCCGCCAATGGTGTCGGTGTTGCGCCCGCCGGCAAGGTTTTCGAAACCGCTGGCGAGGTGCGAGGCTTCGTCGAGCAGGGTCTGCGACAGGCTGAAGATATTGCTCGCCGACTCCCGGACCTTGAACAGCTCCGGCGAGGTTTCGAGGATTTCGTCCACCGAGCCGGAGACGAACTGGAACAGCTCGGAGATTTCACTCAGCCGCGCACGGGCATCACGGTCTTCGACTTGGCTGATTTTCAGGGTCGGGTTGCCCTGCAACATGCCGTTGAGGACTTGGCCGAAACGGGTGGCGTCGCGGCCAAACGCATCGGCAGCCTGCTGCGAATTCTCGTCGCCAGCGAGCACGGTGTTGACCGCGCCGAGAATGCGTTCGGCCAGCAGCGATTGGCGCTGGGCCATCGCCACTTGGGCGGCTGGCGCGCCGCGTTGCAGAAGAATCTCGACGACTTTTTCGTATTCGATCTGCAACTGCGGCACGGTTTCGGCCAGGGTCGCGGCGACTTGATGCAGCGAGAGCACGGTCTGCTCGCTGGAGAGAATCGCATCGGTGTTTTTCAGCAGGCGTTCCCAATCCAGCTGCACCGCGCGCATTTCCGGGCGCACGGTGGCCGGCGCGGGTGGCAGGCCGGTGGCCGGGTCGCCCTTCTTCAGGTAACCCCAGCGCTGGGCAAAATCATTGCGCGCATCGCTCAGCAGCTTGAACGCAGCCGACTTCCCGGCAGCCGCCTCGGTGGCGTTCTTGGCGATGCGTTGCGACAGCACGCGCAGCTCACCGGCGTGGCCGATGTACTGCTTGTCGTAGTTGGCCTGGGTGTTGAGGTAGGCGAAGTTGGCGAACAGCAGCATGATGAACACGATCAGTGCGATGAACAGCACGATGATCTGCGAGCGACTGCGCGACCCTTCCGCCGACTTGCCTGTTTTTGCCTTTGTCATCGGTCCTCGCCCTTAACCCACATCTTTGAGGCCTGCTGCAATCCCTGTGGGAGCGAGCCTGCTCGCGAAAGCGTCGGGTCAGCCAATATTTATCTTGCCTGACACGCCCTCTTCGCGAGCAGGCTCGCTCCCACAGGGGACAGTGTTGAATCTGTTATATCGCGACGCTCATGAACACCGGCGATTTGGCCAGCGCAAACAGGCTGAACACCCGCCAGTTCTGCTCACGCCGGAAATAGCCTTTGACGAACTCGGCCTTGGAACCCTGGCGTTTGCTGATCGAGATCGGTTCGAAGCTGTCCTGCTCGAAGTGCTGCAGACCGAACACCTCATCCACCAGCAACCCGGCGAACACATCGTTGTGCTCCACCACCAACACACGCCGCTGTTTGCGCAACGGCGACAGCTCGTGACCGAAAAAGCCGCACAGGTCCATGATCGGCAGCAAGCGCCCACGCAGGTTAGCCACCCCTTTGACCCACGGCTTGACCCCGGGCAACTGAGTGCAGCGCGGTTCGTGCAGCACTTCGCTGACTTCGCCCATCGGCGTCACGTACCAGTGCTCGCCGAGGCGAAAGCCGATGCCGCTCCAGCGATCCTGACGGCCGGGCTGCGACGGCAGGTCCGCCGCCAGCAGACGGCAGCGCTGGTCGATCTGCCACAGCAGCTCGAACGCGGTCAGCGACTGGTTCATGGCCGCGCGATCAACCGGCCAGCACGTTGTTCAGGGTCTTGATCAGCATGTCTTCTTCGACCGGTTTGGTCAGGTAATCCTTCGCGCCCTGGCGCGTGCCCCAGACCTTGTCGGTTTCCTGATCCTTGGTGGTGATGATGATCACCGGAATATGGCTGGTCTCGGCATCCTTGGTCAGTTGCCGGGTGGCCTGGAAGCCGTTGAGGCCGGGCATGACGATGTCCATCAGCACGGCGTCGGGTTTTTCCTGACGGGCCAGGGCCACGCCGTCGGCGCCGTTTTCGGCCTTGAGCACTTCATGGCCGTGCTTTTCCAGCATGCCGGTGAGTTTGTACATTTCAGTCGGCGAATCATCGACGATCAGGATACGTGCCATGGTCTTCCCCATTTTTCTTGTCGACACCCGGCCCGCTGGCCGAGCGTCACTGTACGTGTCTTACTGCGGCAAAACGGCGGCGAAGCCCGGAACATGGGCCTGAATCGCGTCGAGCAGTTCTTCCTTGCTGAAAGGCTTGGTCAAAAATTGATCAGAACCGACAATCCGCCCCTTGGCCTTGTCGAACAGCCCGTCACGCGACGACAGCATGATCACCGGCGTGGCCTTGAACGCACTGTTGTTCTTGATTAAAGCGCAGGTCTGATAACCATCCAGACGCGGCATCATGATGTCGACAAAAATGATCCCGGGGTGGTGGTCGGCGATCTTGGCCAACGCGTCGAAACCGTCGATGGCCGTGATGACTTCGCAGCCCACATTTCTCAACAGCGTTTCGGCGGTGCGACGAATCGTTTTCGAGTCATCGATCACCATGACCTTCAAGGCGCTGGACTGCTGTTCCATAAGAGGGCTCTACCGTCGCCTTTGCGAATCAAATTGTCCGTTTTGCGATGAGTAATGGCTGGAAACCCTTGATGCTCAAGGGCCAGCACGCTATGCCAGCCTTTTTAGCACAGTCTCCAGATGCAATCTATCGACGGGTTTTTCCTTGACCGAAAACCCTGCCAGCGCCACTCTGGCGGCACTTTTTCAATACCGATCCGGTAGCCAATTTTCGAGGAAAACCCAATGAGCGTTCGCGTCGGGATTGTCATGGACCCTATCGCCAGCATTTCCTATAAAAAGGATAGCTCGCTGGCCATGCTGCTGGCCGCGCAGAAACGTGGCTGGGAACTGTTCTACATGGAGCAGCGCGACCTGTATCAGGCCGAAGGTCAGGCCCGGGCGCGCATGAAGCCGCTGAAAGTCTTCGCCAACCCGGAAAAATGGTTCGAACTGGACGCCGAGCAGGACAACCTGCTGAGCGACCTCGACGTGATCCTGATGCGCAAGGATCCGCCGTTCGACATGGAGTTCGTCTACTCCACCTACTTGCTGGA
Organism: Pseudomonas sp. G3-39; assembly: GCF_054790485.1. NCBI lineage: Bacteria > Pseudomonadati > Pseudomonadota > Gammaproteobacteria > Pseudomonadales > Pseudomonadaceae > Pseudomonas > Pseudomonas sp. G3-39. The sequence continues at coordinate 5,558,906 of NZ_CP186497.1, forward strand.
ACAGGCCGAAACCGCCGGTGTGCTGGTGGTCAACAAGCCGCAGAGCCTGCGCGACTGCAACGAAAAACTGTTCGCCACGCTGTTCCCGCAGTGCACCCCGCCGACCGTGGTCAGCCGCCGCGCCGATGTGCTGCGTGAATTCGCCGCCAAGCATGGCGATGTGATCCTCAAGCCGCTGGACGGCATGGGCGGCACTTCGATTTTCCGTCACCGCGTCGGCGACCCGAACCTGTCGGTGATTCTGGAAACCCTGACCGCCCTCGGCAATCAGCAGATCATGGGCCAGGCCTACCTGCCGGCAATCAAGGACGGCGACAAACGCATCCTGATGATCGACGGCGAGCCGGTGGATTACTGCCTGGCGCGAATTCCGGCTCAAGGCGAAACCCGTGGCAACCTCGCGGCCGGTGGTCGTGGTGAAGCAAGGCCGTTGACCGACAAGGATCGCTGGATTGCCGCCCAGGTCGGCCCGACCCTGCGCGAGAAAGGTCTGCTGTTCGTCGGTCTGGACGTGATCGGTGAAAACCTCACCGAAATCAACGTCACCAGCCCGACCTGCATCCGCGAGATCGACAACGCTTTCGGTACCGATATCGGCGGCATGCTGATGGATGCCATCGACAAGAAGCTGCAAGCCGCCGGCAAAAAGCCGCAAGCTTGACGTGTGTCACATGCAGCCTGTCGCTTGAAGCGTGAAGCCCAAGGCGCGAAACCAACATTGCGTTATCATGCGCAGCCTCTGAAAAACGCGATGTTGGTTTTCTTGTCATGACCCTCCCGTCCGATCTGCCCGCAGAACTCGCCCACCGTGGCGTGCGCCCGGCCGATCGCCTCGGATTTACCCTGTTTCTCGCGGCGCTGATTCATTTGGCGCTGCTGCTCGGCGTCGGCTTTACCATGGTCGAACCCAAGCAGATCAGCAAAACCCTGGAAATCACCCTCGCCACCTTCAAGAGCGAAACCAAGCCGAAAAAGGCTGATTTCCTCGCTCAGGAAAACCAGGAAGGCAGCGGCACCCTCGACAAGAAGGCGATTCCCAAGACCACCGAGGTCGCGCCGTTCCAGGACAATCAGGTCAAGAAGGTCACCCCGCCCCCGGCCGCCAAACCGGAAGTACGCGAAGCCGCGTCCAAGGCTGCGGTGACCACCGTGGCGCCGAAACAGCAAAAGGCGCCGACCAAGAAAGAAGAAACCAAAACCGAGACCAAACCCGCGGTCAACGCGCCGACATTCGACAGCTCGCAGCTGTCCAGCGACATCGCCAGCCTCGAAGCGGAACTGGCCAACGAACAACAGTTGTACGCCAAGCGCCCGCGGATTCACCGCTTGAGCGCGGCCTCGACCATGCGCGACAAGGGCGCCTGGTACAAGGATGACTGGCGCAAGAAGGTCGAGCGCATCGGCAACCTCAATTACCCGGAAGAAGCGCGGCGCAAGCAGATTTACGGCAACCTGCGGCTGATGGTCTCGATCAACCGCGATGGCTCGCTGTATGAAGTGCTGGTGCTGGAGTCCTCCGGCCAGCCGCTGCTGGATCAGGCGGCGCAGCGCATCGTCCGGCTGGCGGCACCGTTTGCACCGTTTACCGGCGATCTGTCGGATATCGACCGACTGGAAATCATCCGCACCTGGAAATTCGCCCGGGGCGACAAGCTCTCCAGTAACTGACCGCCGGCATACAGGTTTTTTGTGGTGAGGGGATTTATCCCCGATCGGCTGCGAAGCAGTCGCAAAACCAGCATGCGCGGTATGTCAGGCATATCACGTCAATGGATTCAGGGCCGCTTCGCGCCCCATCGGGGGTAAATCCCCTCACCACAAAGGTTCAGCTTCAACAATGGATCTGCGTTGTTCTCTGATCCTCAGCTTGTCAGTTCGCCCCTTGAACGCCACACTATCGCTCATGAAAAACGTCAGCCCCAGCTACCTCAAGCATCACTTCCTGATCGCCATGCCGCACATGGCCGACCCGAACTTTGCCCACACCTTGACCTACATCGTCGAGCACACGGCCAATGGCGCCATGGGGCTGGTGGTCAATCGACCGCAAGAGCTGAATCTGGCTGACATTCTCGAGCAATTGCGCCCGGACATCGATCCGCCAGCGCTGTGCCAGCATGTGCCGATCTTCATTGGTGGCCCGGTGCAGACCGATCGCGGTTTCGTCCTGCACCCGGCGGGCAAGACCTTTCAGGCCACCGTCGAACTGGACGGTGATCTGGCGCTGTCCACCTCGCAGGACGTGCTGTTCGCCATCGCCGACGGCGTAGGCCCGGCGAAAAGCGTAATCACCCTTGGTTATGCCGGTTGGGAAGCCGGGCAACTGGAGGCCGAACTGGCCGACAACGCCTGGCTGACCTGCCCGTACGACGCCGACATCCTGTTCAACACCAGCAGCGAGCTGCGTCTGGAAGCAGCGGCACGGTATCTGGGGATCAACCTCAGCCTGCTGACCAGTCAGGCGGGGCACGCCTGATGGCCCTGCGCCTGATTCTCGGCTTCGACTACGGCACCAAACAGATCGGCGTTGCGGTCGGCCAGGTGATTACCGGCCAGGCCCACGAGCTGTGCACCCTGAAAGCGCAGAACGGCGTACCCGACTGGAATCAGGTCGAAGCGCTGTTCAAGGAATGGAAACCCGACGCCGTGGTGGTCGGCCTGCCGCTGAACATGGACGGTACGCCCAGCGAGATGTGCCTGCGCGCGGAGAAATTCGCCCGCCGTCTCAATGGCCGTTTCAATGTGCCCTTCTATACCCACGACGAACGCCTGACCACCTTTGAAGCCAAGGGTGAGCGACTGGTGCGTGGCGGGCAGAAAGGCAGTTATCGCGACAACCCGGTGGACGCCATCGCCGCCGCTCTGCTGCTGCAGGGCTGGCTCGATGAAAACACTGCATTGTTTGAATCCTGACAAGCGCTTCGGCGCTTTTCTTTTGGTTATAAACCCAGCCACGTCCGGCAGGACGCGGCTCGGAATCACGAAGGAGCATCCATGAGCCTGCCCAATCCCGCCGATCTGATCAGCCAGATGGCGACCCGCCTCAAGGCGCACCTTGCACAGCGTGATATCAGCGAACCGCGTTACATCGGCATCCGCACTGGCGGCATCTGGGTCGCGCAGGCCTTGCTCAAGGAATTGGCCAGCGACGCGCCATTGGGCACGCTGGATGTTTCCTTCTACCGCGACGACTTCAGCCAGAACGGCCTGCACCCGCAAGTGCGCCCGTCGGCCCTGCCCTTCGAGATCGAAGGCCAGCACCTGGTGCTGATCGATGACGTATTGATGAGCGGCCGCACCATCCGCGCCGCCATGAACGAACTGTTCGACTACGGCCGCCCGGCCAGCGTGACCCTGGTCTGCCTGCTCGACCTGGACGCCGGCGAGCTGCCGATCCGCCCGAACGTGGTCGGCGCGACCCTGTCGCTGGCCGCCAATGAGCGGGTCAAGCTGTCCGGCCCGGAGCCGCTGACGCTCGAACTGCAAGACCTGAATTCCTAACCCGCCCTTATTGAGAGTCCCCCTCGCGATGACGCCTCTAGATACCAAGCGCCCGCTGCAGCTCAATGATCAGGGCCAGCTGCGCCACTTCCTCTCGCTCGACGGCCTGCGCCGCGAGTTGCTGACGGAAATCCTCGACACTGCCGACTCGTTCCTCGAAGTCGGTGCCCGGGCGGTGAAGAAGGTCCCGTTGCTGCGCGGCAAGACCGTGTGCAACGTGTTCTTCGAAAACTCCACCCGCACCCGCACCACCTTCGAACTGGCGGCCCAGCGGCTGTCGGCGGACGTGATCACCCTGAACGTGTCGACCTCGTCGGCCAGTAAAGGTGAAACCCTGCTCGACACCCTGCGCAACCTCGAAGCCATGGCCGCCGACATGTTCGTCGTGCGCCACGGTGATTCCGGCGCCGCACACTTCATCGCCGAACACGTCTGCCCGCAGGTGGCAATCATCAACGGCGGCGACGGCCGTCACGCGCACCCGACCCAGGGCATGCTCGACATGCTCACCATCCGTCGGCACAAGGGCGGTTTCGAAAACCTCTCGGTGGCGATCGTCGGCGACATCCTGCACTCGCGGGTGGCGCGCTCGAACATGCTCGCGCTGAAGACCCTCGGCTGCCCGGACATCCGCGTGATCGCGCCGAAGACTCTGCTGCCGATCGGCATCGAGCAGTACGGCGTCAAGGTCTACACCGACATGAATGAAGGCCTGAAGGACGTCGACGTGGTGATCATGCTGCGCCTGCAGCGTGAGCGCATGACCGGCGGCCTGCTACCGAGCGAAGGCGAGTTCTACCGCCTGTTCGGCCTGACTACCGCGCGTCTGGCCGGGGCCAAGCCCGATTGCATCGTCATGCACCCAGGGCCGATCAACCGTGGGGTAGAGATTGAGTCCGCGGTGGCCGACGGCCCGCACTCGGTGATCCTCAATCAAGTCACCTACGGCATCGCCATCCGCATGGCCGTGCTGTCGATGGCGATGAGCGGGCAAACAGCGCAACGTCAATTCGAGCAGGAGAACGCCCAGTGAAGCTCAGCATTCTCGGCGCCCGCGTCATCGATCCAAGCAGCGGCCTGGATCAAATCACCGACATTCACGTTGAAGCCTGCAAGATCGTCGCCCTCGGCGCCGCACCGGCCGGCTTCACCGCAGTGGAAACCATCGACGCCAGCGGTCTGGTTGCAGCACCGGGCCTGGTCGACCTGAACGTGGCCCTGCGCGAGCCGGGCTACAGCCGCAAAGGCACGATCGCCAGCGAAACCCGCGCCGCAGCGGCCGGTGGCGTGACCAGCCTGTGCTGCCCGCCGAAAACCAAACCTGTACTCGACACCTCGGCCGTGGCCGAACTGATCCTCGACCGCGCCCGCGAAGCCGGCAACACCAAGGTGTTCCCGATCGGCGCGCTGAGCAAAGGGCTGGACGGCGAACAGCTTGCAGAGCTGGTGGCGCTGCGCGACGCCGGGTGTGTGGCGTTCGGCAATGGTCTGGAGAGTTTCCGCAACACCCGCACCCTGTGCCGGGCATTGGAATACGCGGCGACCTTCGACCTGACAGTGATTTTCAATTCGCAGGATCACGATCTGGCCGATGGCGGTCTGGCCCATGAAGGCGCGGTCGCCAGTTTCCTCGGCCTGCCGGGGATTCCGGAAACCGCGGAAACCGTGGCTTTGGCCCGCGATCTGCTGCTGGTCGAGCAGACCGGCGTGCGCGCGCACTTCAGCCAACTGACCAGCGCGCGCGGCGTGGCCCTGATCGCTCAGGCGCAGGCCCGTGGTTTGAAGGTCACCGCCGATGTCGCTCTGTATCAGTTGATCCTCACCGATGAAGCGCTGATCGACTTCAGCAGCCTGTATCACGTGCAACCGCCGCTGCGCACCCGCGCCGACCGCGACGGCCTGCGTGAAGCGGTGAAGTCCGGGGTGATTTCGGCGATTTCCAGCCATCACCAACCACATGAGCGCGACGCCAAACTGGCACCGTTCGGCGCGACCGAGCCGGGCATCAGCAGTGTGGAATTGCTGCTGCCGCTGGCGATGACGCTGGTTGAGGATGGTTTACTGGATCTGCCGACCCTGCTGGCGCGCCTGAGTGCCGGGCCTGCGGATGCACTGCGTCTGCCGGCGGGCAAACTGGCGGTAGGCGGTGCGGCGGATATCGTGCTGTTCGACCCGAAGGCGTCCACCGTGGCCGGCGAAGGCTGGCTGTCGAAGGGCGAGAACTGCCCGTTCCTTGGGCACACCCTGCCGGGTGTGGTGCGTTACACCTTGGTGGATGGGCGGATCAGTCACCAGGCGTAACCGGCTGCTGAGGGACATTGTGGCGAGGGGATTTATCCCCGATGGGCTGCGCAGCAGCCCTCAATCTACAACCGCGGTGATTCAATTCCTCCGCGGTTGAATGTTTTAGGGCCGCTACGCGCCCCATCGGGGATAAATCCCCTCGCCACAGGTTACTGAAAGGCGCCGCGATTCTGCGCGTTACGCACCGAAACCTGATCATTCAGTGTCCAGAAGTCATACAGCACACCAATAAAGAACAACCCGCCGGTCAGCAGATACAGCAACCCGCTGATCCACTTGCCCTGGTACATCCGGTGCACGCCGAACACGCCCAGGAACGTCAGCAGAATCCACGCCACGTTGTATTCGATCGGCCCTGCGGTGAAACGCAGATCCGCCTCGCGATCCATTGCCGGGATCAGGAACACGTCGATCAGCCAGCCAATGCCCAGCAGACCGAAGGTGAAGAACCAGATCGTCCCGGTCACCGGCTTGCCGTAATAGAAGCGGTGAGCGCCGGTGAAACCAAAAATCCACAGCAGATAACCGATGATTTTGCTGTGCGTATCCTGCGGTGCAGCGACCTGCTGATAGCGGTTCATGAAGACCTCGATTCACTCGATAGATAAATTTTCTTTAATTCTTTGTGACTTTTTTACATGTAGCCGACGTACGGCAAATGTTACCGTGTCGTCCGTCAAAGCCTTATAGCACCGCACTTCTGTCCGACAATTGCGTCCGTTTGCCGCTTGTTTGGTTCCGTTGCCCTCCGATGGAATCGACCAACGGCCTCGGAAGGGACAAAAAAGCTGTTATAAAGTTGCGCGCTAACACATAAGAGCCACGCCTAATGCGACCATTTTTCAAGACATGGCTAACTATTTGCCTATTAATGCCACTGGCCGCCCACGCCACCAATCGTGAGCAACGTCTTCCCAACGTTAACGGTTTCACCCCTAAATCCCATGCTTCGGCTCCTTCGAGCAAGAGCAGCAAACAAACGAAACACACCACGCTCGCCAGCAAGAATCACGGCAAGCTGGTGCCACCGATGGCCAACAAGGAAAGCAGCAACGTCCTGAGCCGTGCGGTGAACGTCCTCGGTACTCCCTACCGTTGGGGCGGCAGCAGCCCAAGTAAAGGCTTCGACTGCAGCGGTCTGGTGAAATATGCGTTCAACGACGCCACATTCGACCTGCCACGCACTTCCAACGCGATGGCCAGCGGGCATGGCGAGAAAGTCGAACGCAAGGATCTGAAGCCGGGCGACCTGATTTTCTTCAACATCAAGAGCCGTCGGGTCAACCACGTTGCCATCTACCTGGGCAACGACCGCTTCATCCACGCACCACGTCGTGGCAAAGCGGTGAGCATCGATACGCTGAACAAGCCGTACTGGGAACAGCATTACGTGGTTGCCAAGCGCGTGCTGCCGAAAGAACCGGCTGGCAAGCAGATGCGTGTAGTTCAGCGCTGAGTCGACTGATCCGGAATCTGCTCAAGCAGTACTGACCCCTTCGCGAGCAAGCCCGCTCCCACATTTGATTTGTGAACGACACAGATCCAATGTGGGAGCGGGCTTGCTCGCGAAGAGGCCAGTGAAAGCAACACAAGCCTCTCTCAGAAATTATCCGGCGTACGCGCCTTTTCCCGCGCATGCTCGCGACTGATCAAGCCCTTGGTCACCAGTTCCTTCAGGCACATGTCGAGTGTCTGCATCCCCAACGACCCTCCGGTCTGAATCGCCGAATACATTTGCGCCACCTTGTCTTCGCGGATCAGGTTCCGGATCGCCGATGTTCCCAGCATGATTTCGTGCGCCGCGACCCGCCCGCCGCCGATCTTCTTGATCAGCGTCTGCGACACCACGGCCAGCAGCGACTCCGACAGCATCGAACGGACCATGGACTTCTCGTCGCCGGGGAACACATCGACAACACGGTCGATGGTCTTGGCGGCTGACGTCGTGTGCAGCGTGCCGAACACCAGATGCCCGGTCTCGGCAGCGGTCAGTGCGAGGCGAATGGTTTCCAGATCGCGCATCTCGCCCACCAGAATCACGTCCGGGTCTTCGCGCAGCGCCGAGCGCAACGCCGTGGCGAAGCTGCGGGTATCGCGATGGACTTCGCGCTGATTGATCAGGCATTTGCGCGATTCGTGGACGAATTCGATCGGGTCTTCGATGGTGAGGATATGGTGATGGCGATGGGTATTGAGGTAATCGATCATCGCCGCCAGCGTGGTCGATTTGCCGGACCCGGTCGGCCCGGTCACCAGCACCAGCCCGCGCGGCGCATCGGTGATCTTGCGAAAGACGTCGCCCATGCCGAGGTCTTCCATGCTCAGCACTTTCGAGGGAATGGTGCGGAACACCGCGCCGGCGCCCCGGTTCTGGTTGAACGCATTAACCCGAAAGCGCGCCACGCCGGGGACTTCGAACGAGAAATCCGTTTCCAGGTGTTTCTCGAAGTCGACCCGCTGGGTGTCGTTCATGATGTCGTAGATCAATTCGTGCACTTGCTTGTGATCCAGCGCCGGCAGATTGATCCGCCGCACATCGCCATCGACGCGGATCATCGGCGGCAGACCGGCCGACAGGTGCAGGTCGGAAGCGCCCTGTTTGGCGCTGAACGCCAGCAGTTCAGTGATATCCATAGCGTCCCTCAATTCCAGTAGAATGCCGCGAACCTTCAGACCGCCGGCGCCTCTTGATGTCCACGATAGCAGACAACATTCTTCAGGTTAGTTCGCGTATCCAGGCAGCGGCCAAAGCTGCAAACCGCGATGAACACAGCATCCAGTTGCTGGCCGTGAGCAAGACCAAACCGGCGCAGGACCTGCGTGAAGCCTACGCCGCCGGCCTGCGTGACTTTGGCGAGAACTATCTGCAGGAAGCCCTGGGCAAACAGCTCGAACTGGCCGACCTGCCCTTGATCTGGCACTTCATCGGCCCCATTCAATCGAACAAGACTCGCGCCATCGCCGAGCATTTCGACTGGGTGCACTCCGTGGATCGCCTGAAAATCGCCCAACGCCTGTCCGAGCAGCGCCCGACCGAGCTGCCGCCGCTGAACATCTGCATTCAGGTCAACGTCAGTGGTGAGGCCAGCAAGTCCGGCTGCACCCCGGCCGACCTACCGGCGCTGGCCGAGGCCATCAGCGCCCTGCCCCGGCTGAAACTGCGCGGGCTGATGGCGATTCCCGAGCCGACCGAAGATCGCGCCGAACAAGATGCCGCTTTTGCTGCCGTGCAACGTTTGCAGGACAGCCTGAATCTGCCGCTCGACACACTTTCCATGGGCATGAGCCACGACCTCGAGTCGGCCATCGTCCAAGGCGCCACGTGGGTGCGGATCGGTACCGCGCTGTTTGGCGCCAGAGATTACGGTCAGCAATGACCGACAGCCATCTGAAAAAGGACCTGACATGAGCAACACACGCATTGCCTTTATCGGTGCCGGCAACATGGCCGCCAGCCTGATCGGCGGCCTGCGGGCCAAGGGTCTGCAAGCCAGCCAGATTCGCGCCAGCGATCCGGGCGAAGAGACCCGCCAACGCGTCGGCGCCGAACACGGCATCGAAACCTTCGCCGACAACGCCCAGGCCATCGACGGCGTCGACGTGATCGTACTGGCGGTCAAGCCACAGGCGATGAAAGCCGTGTGCGAAGCCATCCGCCCAAGTCTGAAACCGCAGCAACTGGTGGTGTCGATCGCCGCCGGCATCACCTGCGCGAGCATGACCGCATGGCTCGGCGAGCAGCCGATCGTGCGCTGCATGCCCAACACCCCGGCGCTGTTGCGTCAGGGCGTCAGCGGTCTGTATGCCACCAGCGAAGTGACAGCCGAGCAGCGTCAGCAGGCTGAAGAGCTGCTGTCCGCCGTGGGCATCGCGCTGTGGTTGAACGAAGAGCAGCAACTCGATGCGGTGACCGCCGTCTCCGGTTCCGGCCCGGCGTATTTCTTCCTGCTGATCGAAGCGATGACCGCCGCTGGCGTCAAACTCGGCCTGCCAAAGGAAATCGCCGAGCAACTGACCCTGCAAACGGCGCTGGGCGCCGCGCACATGGCGGTATCCAGCGATGTCGACGCTGCTGAGCTGCGCCGCCGCGTGACCTCGCCAAATGGCACCACAGAGGCCGCGATCAAATCATTCCAGGCTAACGGCTTCGAAGCCCTGGTAGAAAAAGCACTCGGCGCCGCCGCGCACCGCTCGGCCGAAATGGCCGAACAACTGGGCAAATAAGGAGCCTTACATGATTGGATTGAACACCGCAGCGGTTTACGTGCTGCAAACCCTCGGCAGCCTGTACCTGTTGATCGTGCTGTTGCGCTTCGTCCTGCAACTGGTGCGCGCGAACTTCTACAACCCGCTGTGCCAGTTCGTGGTCAAGGCTACCCAGCCGCTGCTCAAGCCGCTGCGCCGGATCATCCCGAGCATCTTCGGCCTCGACATGTCTTCGCTGGTGCTGGCGATTCTGGTGCAACTGGCCCTGATGGCCCTGACCCTGCTGCTGACCTACGGCACCACCGGCAACCCGCTGCAACTGTTCATCTGGTCGATCATCGGCGTGACCGCGCTGTTCCTGAAGATTTTCTTCTTCGCCCTGATCATCAGCGTGATCCTGTCGTGGGTCGCCCCGGGCAGCCACAACCCGGGCGCTGAACTGGTGAACCAGATCTGCGAGCCGGCGCTGGCACCGTTCCGCAAGATTCTGCCGAACCTCGGCGGTCTGGACCTGTCGCCGATCTTCGCCTTCCTGGCGCTGAAGCTGATCGACATGCTGGTGATCAACAATCTGGCGGCGATGACCATGATGCCGGAAATCCTGCGCCTGCTGATGTGAGCTGGTTTCGCTGGGACGGGGACGATCTGATCCTCGAATGTCATCTGCAACCGGCAGCCCGCAGCGATGATTTCGCCGGGCTGCACGGTGACCGTCTGAAGATCCGCCTCACCGCGCCGCCGGTCGAGGGCAAGGCCAATGCGTATCTGATGGGCTTTCTGGCCAAGGCGTTTGGCGTGTCCAAGAGCCAGGTCAGTTTGCTCAGCGGCGAGTTGAACCGGCAGAAACGGGTGAAGATCTGTTCGCCGAAGAAGCTGCCGGAGTTGCCTGATCTGGTGCGTCCAGCCTGATCCACTGTGGTGAGGGGATTTATCCCCGATGGTCGCGAAGCGGCCCCCTGGTTGTTGCCAACCCCATTCTCTCGGCACGGCCAAAGATTACAGGGCTGCTACGCAGCCATCGGGGATTAATCCCCTCACCACAAGGACTTCGCTCAATCAACGATCAGGCCCCAACGTTGCTTGCCGCTAACCCCCCCGGTCTTTAGACTTACGCCTCATTTCAACGAGAGCAGGGTCGATGCCAGCTGCCTTTCCCCCCGATTCTGTTGGTCTGGTGACGCCGCAAACGGCGCACTTCAGTGAACCTCTGGCCCTGGCCTGTGGCCGTTCGCTGCCCGCCTACGACCTGATCTACGAAACCTATGGCACGCTGAACGCGCAGGCGAGCAACGCCGTGCTGATCTGCCACGCCTTGTCTGGTCATCATCACGCTGCCGGCTATCACAGCCCCGACGACCGCAAGCCCGGTTGGTGGGACAGTTGCATCGGCCCCGGCAAACCGATCGACACCAACAAGTTCTTCGTGGTCAGCCTGAACAATCTGGGCGGCTGCAACGGCTCCACCGGCCCGAGCAGTATCAACCCGGAGACCGGTAAGCCGTTCGGCGCCGACTTCCCGGTGCTCACCGTCGAAGACTGGGTGCACAGTCAGGCGCGTCTGGCGGACCTGCTCGGCATTCGTCAGTTCGCCGCCGTCATCGGCGGCAGCCTCGGCGGCATGCAGGCGTTGCAATGGACCATCACTTACCCGGATCGCGTGCGCCACTGCCTGGCCATCGCCTCGGCCCCCAAGCTGTCGGCGCAGAACATCGCCTTCAACGAAGTGGCGCGCCAGGCGATCCTTACCGACCCGGAGTTCCACGGTGGTTCGTTCCAGGAACAAGGGGTGATCCCCAAGCGCGGGCTGATGCTGGCGCGGATGGTCGGGCACATCACCTACCTGTCCGACGACTCGATGGGCGAAAAATTCGGCCGCGGCCTGAAGAGCGAAAAGCTCAACTACGACTTCCACAGCGTCGAGTTCCAGGTCGAAAGCTACCTGCGCTATCAGGGTGAAGAGTTTTCCGGGCGTTTCGACGCCAATACCTATCTGTTGATGACCAAGGCACTGGACTACTTCGATCCGGCGGCGAACTTCGACGATAACCTGGCGAAAACTTTCGAAAACGCCACCGCCAAGTTCTGCGTGATGTCGTTCACCACCGACTGGCGCTTCTCCCCGGCCCGCTCGCGGGAGCTGGTGGACGCGCTGATGGCGGCACGCAAAGACGTCAGCTATCTGGAAATCGACGCGCCACAGGGCCACGACGCCTTTCTGATTCCGATCCCGCGCTATTTGCAGGCGTTCGGCAATTACATGAACCGAATTACGGTGTGAACAAGCCATGAGAGCTGATCTGGAAATCATCCAGGAATGGATCCCCGCCGGCAGCCGCGTGCTCGACCTCGGTTGCGGCGACGGCGAACTGCTGACCTGGCTGCGCGACAACAAGAACGTCACCGGTTATGGCCTGGAAAACGACGCCGACAACATCGCCGAGTGCGTGGCCAAGGGCATCAACGTCATCGAGCAGGACCTGGACAAGGGGCTGGGCAACTTCGCCAGCAACAGTTTCGACATTGTCGTCATGACCCAGGCCCTGCAAGCCGTGCACTACCCGGACAAGATCCTCGACGAGATGCTGCGGGTCGGTCGTCAGTGCATCATCACCTTCCCCAACTTCGGTCACTGGCGCTGCCGCTGGTACCTGGCAAGCAAGGGCCGGATGCCGGTGTCGGAGTTTCTGCCGTACACCTGGTACAACACGCCGAACATTCACTTCTGCACCTTCGAAGACTTTGAAGAACTTTGTCGCGAACGTGATGCGAAGGTCATTGATCGGCTTGCCGTGGATCAACAGCACCGTCACGGGTGGGCCAGTAAGCTATGGCCTAATCTGTTAGGTGAGATTGGTATCTACCGCGTCAGCAGCCCGGTGCTTGCAGATCATCGGGTCGCGGTCTGAACCACGACATTTCGAGGAGAACGATCATGGGTCGCTTGATTACTGTGCTATTGGCCGCCTGCCTGAGTCTGTCGGCGGTGGCCGCCGATGCCATCAAGGGCGAACGCAAGGAAGTGTTCGGCGACGTTACCGTGCACTACAACACTTTCAACTCGACCTTCCTGACACCCGACATCGCCAAAGCAGCCGAGCTGATCCGCAGCAAGAACCAGGGCGTGATCAACGTCTCGGTGATCAAGGACGGCAAAACGCTGATCGCCAACGTCACCGGCACGGTCAAAGACCTGACCAGCCAGAGCGTGCCGCTGAACTTCCGCCAGGTCACCGAACAGGGCGCGATCTACTACATCGCCCAGTACCCGGTGGAGCAGCAGGAAACCCGCACCTTTGAAATCAAGGTGCAGAACGGTGACAAGATCAACACCATCAACTTCAACCAAGAACTCTTTCCCGGCGAATGATGAACCTCACGCAACTCGTACTGGCCAGCCATAACGCCGGCAAACTCAAGGAACTCCAGGCCATGCTCGGCGACTCGGTGCAACTGCGCTCGATCGGCGAATGGAGCAAGGTCGAACCGGAGGAAACCGGTCTGTCGTTCGTCGAGAACGCGATCCTCAAGGCGCGCAATGCCGCGCGCATCTCCGGCCTGCCGGCGCTGGCCGACGATTCCGGTCTGGCGGTGGATTTCCTCGGCGGTGCACCGGGCATCTACTCGGCGCGCTATGCCGACGGCAAGGGCGATGCGGCGAACAACGCCAAACTGCTCAAGGCCCTCAAAGACGTGCCGCAAGCCGAGCGCGGCGCGCAGTTCGTCTGCGTGCTGGCACTGGTGCGGCATGCCGATGATCCGCTGCCGATCCTCTGCGAAGGCCTGTGGCACGGGCGCATCCTGACCGCCGCCAGCGGCGAGCACGGTTTCGGCTACGACCCGCTGTTCTGGGTGCCGGAGCGAAACGTGTCCAGCGCCGAACTGAGCCCGGCCGACAAGAACCAGATCAGCCACCGCGCCCGTGCAATAGATCTGCTGCGCCAGCGTCTGGGCCTGAAATGACCGACAGCCACCCCGCGTCGTCGCTGATCATCGGCGGCGCCGCCTCTTCGCCTCGGGCGCCGCTGCCTACGCTGCCGCCTCTGGCGCTGTACATCCACATCCCGTGGTGTGTGCGCAAATGCCCGTATTGCGATTTCAACTCGCACACCGCCAGCCCGGTGCTACCGGAAGAGGAATACGTCGACGCGTTGCTGGCCGATCTCGATCAGGACCTGCACGCGGTGTATGGCCGTGAAATCAGTTCGATCTTCTTCGGTGGCGGTACGCCGAGCCTGTTCAGCGCGCAAGCCCTCGGGCGCTTGCTCAAAGGCGTCGAGCAGCGCATCCCGTTCGCCCACGACATCGAGATCACCCTGGAAGCCAATCCCGGCACCTTCGAGCAAGAGAAGTTCGTTGCGTATCGCAAGCTCGGGATCAATCGCCTGTCGATCGGCATTCAGAGCTTCCAGCAGCAGAAACTCGAAGCCCTCGGACGTATCCACAACGGCGACGAAGCGGTGCGCGCGGCCGGTATGGCGCGTCAGGCCGGGTTCGATAACTTCAACCTCGACTTGATGCACGGCTTGCCCGATCAGTCGCTGGAAGATGCCTTGAGCGACCTGCGTCAGGCCATCGAACTGCAACCGACGCACATCTCCTGGTATCAGCTGACACTGGAGCCGAACACGGTGTTCTGGAACCAGCCGCCGGTGCTGCCGGAAGACGACACGCTGTGGGACATTCAAGAAGCCGGACAAGCGCTGCTGGCCGCGCACGGTTACGCGCAATACGAAGTCTCGGCCTATGCCCAGCCCGGGCGGCCGGCACGGCACAACCTCAATTACTGGAGTTTCGGCGACTTCATCGGCATCGGTGCTGGCGCCCACGGCAAGCTCAGTCATCCGGACGGGCGCATCGTCCGCACCTGGAAGACACGCCTGCCGAAGGACTATCTCAACCCAGCCAAGAGTTTCCAGGCCGGCGAGAAAGCCCTGAGCAATGACGAGATGCCGTTCGAGTTCCTGATGAACGCCCTGCGCCTGACTGCCGGGGTGGAATCACGCCTGTATCCCGAACGCACCGGCCTGCCGCTGGAAAGTCTCGCCGAACACCGTCGCGAGGCCGAACAAAGTGGCCTGATGCAGGTCGAACCGTCACGTCTGGCGGCCACCGAGCGCGGACAACTGTTTCTCAACGACTTGCTGCAGAAATTTCTGAGCTGAGCCCTAACGGCCGCCCCAAGGAAAACCGCATGGATTTGATACTCGATCTGCTCGCCACCGTGTCCCGCTGGAGCCGCAGCAACCTCTCGGAAATCGCCCTGGCGCTGGTGGGCTGCCTGCTGGTGCTGTTCGGCGCCGACTTCAAGGGCTGGGTCGAGCAGCGTCTGGGCAGCATCGCCGGCGCCCTGCGCGTACCACTGATGGCCCTGCTGTGCGTGATCGGCAGCGGCGCCGCGCTGATCTATGCGACGCCGTGGGTGGTCAAGGGCCTGAGCCAGTTCAACAACTACAGCCTGGCACCGGTGCTGCTGGTGGTGCTGGTGCTTATCGGCGTAGTCGCTGACCGCCGCTGATCTTTCAGCACACCCAAAACAACTGTAGGAGCTGCGGCACGCTGCGATCTTTTGATCTTAAAAAATCAAAATCAAAAGATCGCAGCGCGCCGCAGCTCCTACACCGCTTGCACCGTAGACCTAAAACAACTGTGGGAGCGAGCCTGCTCGCGAAGACGTCTTAACATTCAACCTCATCGTTGAATGTCAGACCGCTTTCGCGAGCAGGCTCGCTCCCACCGTTTTTATTGCATGTTGCTTAAGCGATTTTCTCGAACTTCAGATCCCACACGCCATGCCCAAGACGTTCGCCGCGGCGTTCGAACTTGGTGATCGGGCGTTCGGCCGGGCGTGGTACGCATTTGCCGTCTTCGGCGAGGTTGCGGTAGCCCGGGGCGACGTTCATCACTTCCAGCATGTACTCGGCGTACGGCTCCCAGTCGGTGGCCATGTGCAGGATGCCGCCAACCTTCAGCTTGCTGCGCACCAGTTCGGCGAAGGACGCCTGAACGATACGACGCTTGTGGTGACGGCTCTTGTGCCATGGATCCGGGAAGAACAGCATCAGGCGATCGAGGCTGTTGTCGGCGATGCAGCGGTTGAGCACTTCAATCGCGTCGCAATCGTAGACCCGCAGGTTGGTCAGGCCCTGAGTCAGCACGCCGTTGAGCAGCGCGCCGACACCCGGACGGTGCACTTCAACACCGATGAAGTCCTGATCCGGCGCCGCCGCAGCCATTTCCAACAGCGAGTGGCCCATGCCGAAACCGATCTCCAGCGAGCGCGGTGCCGAACGGCCGAACACTTGATCGTAATCCACCGGCGCGTCGGCCAGCGGCAGCACGTACAGCGGCGCGCCCTGGTCCAGACCCCGTTGCTGGCCTTCGGTCATGCGCCCGGCGCGCATCACGAAGCTCTTGATGCGGCGGTGTTGGCGCTCGTCGCCCTCTTCCGTCTGGATAGGCGTGTCGTTCGATTCAGTCATCAATGGCTCTTACTTGATCAGACCATCCAGCGGCGAAGAGGCGCTGGCATAGAGTTTTTTCGGCATGCGGCCGGCGAGGTAGGCCAGACGGCCTGCGACGATCGCGTGTTGCATGGCTTGGGCCATCATCACCGGTTGCTGAGCATGGGCGATGGCCGAGTTCATCAGCACCGCGTCACAGCCCAGTTCCATGGCGATGGTGGCGTCGGAGGCGGTACCGACACCGGCATCCACCAGCACCGGAATCTTGGCTTCTTCGAGGATGATCTGCAGGTTGTACGGGTTGCAGATCCCCAGACCGGAACCGATCAGACCGGCCAGCGGCATGACCGCGATGCAGCCGATTTCCGCCAGTTGCCGGGCGATGATCGGGTCATCACTGGTGTAAACCATCACGTCGAAGCCTTCCTTGACCAGCGTTTCGGCGGCCTTGAGGGTTTCGATCACGTTGGGGAACAGGGTTTTCTGGTCGGCCAGCACTTCCAGCTTCACCAGGTTGTGACCATCGAGCAGCTCACGGGCCAGGCGGCAGGTGCGCACGGCCTCGATAGCGTCGTAGCAACCGGCGGTGTTCGGCAGGAAGGTGTAGCGATCGGGCGACAGCACTTCGAGCAGGTTCGGCTCGCCTTCGATCTGGCCGAGGTTGGTACGGCGCACGGCGAAGGTGACGATCTCGGCACCCGAGGCTTCGATGGCCTGACGGGTTTCTTCCATGTCACGGTACTTGCCGGTACCAACCAGCAAACGCGACTGGTAAGTACGACCGGCCAGAACAAAAGGCTTGTCGCTGCGAACGATGCTCATGGGGAATCCTCTTTAGGGGTGAGGGTCTTGCAGAATTCTGTGCCCTTGCGGGCCGGCGATCAGCCGCCGCCGATGGCGTGCACCACTTCGACGTTGTCGCCGTCGTTCAGGATGGTGTCGGCATGCTGGCTGCGCGGGACGATATCCAGATTGAGTTCGACTGCCACCCGGCGACCGGTCAGGTCCATACGGGCAATCAGGGCCGCAACGGTTTCACCGTCGGGCAGTTCAAGGGATTCGCCGTTCAACTGAATGCGCATGCGCCTGGCCGCCATCATTTTTAGGGGGTGGCATTCTAGCCCGATCATGACCTAAAGGTCAGCACCAAGCGTCAAGCGGTTTACTGCAGGCGCCAGGCGGCAAGTCCAAGACACAGCCAGCCAACCAGAAACGCCAGACCGCCGAACGGAGTGATGATGCCGAGCTTGCTGATACCTGTGGTGGTCAGCACATACAGGCTCCCGGAGAACAGCAGAATGCCGACGGCGAACGAAATGCCGGCCCAGGTCACCAGCCGCCCCTGAATCTGCGTGGCCAGCAGCGCCACACCGAACAGCGCCAGGGTGTGCACCAATTGATAGGTCACGCCGGTGTGGAAAATCGCCAGATACTCGGGGGTCAGGCGGCTCTTCAGGCCATGCGCGGCGAAGGCGCCAAGGCCCACACCGGTAAAACCAAAGAAAGCGGCCAGCATCAGAAAGCCACGCAGCATGTGGAACTCCAGTCAGACTCGTTCGGCAGGGTCTGTATAATGGCCCGCTCTATCGGTTCGGCCAAGCCATCTCTATGCTGCGTTCACTTTTGCGTCGTCTCACGAAGGCCCTGCTCTGGTTCGCGGGCGGCAGCGTATTGCTGGTGTTGCTGTTTCGCTTCGTGCCGCCGCCGGGTACGGCGCTGATGGTCGAGCGCAAGGTCGAATCCTGGGTCGACGGCGAACCGATCGACCTGCAGCGCACCTGGAAACCGTGGGACGAAATCTCCGACGACCTCAAGGTCGCGGTCATGGCCGGCGAAGATCAGAAGTTTCCCGAGCACTGGGGTTTTGACTTCGGCGCGATTCAGGCTGCGCTGGCCCACAACGAACTCGGCGGTTCGATTCGCGGTGCCAGCACCTTGAGCCAGCAAGTGTCGAAGAACCTGTTTCTGTGGTCGGGTCGCAGCTATCTGCGCAAAGGCCTGGAAGCGTGGTTTACCGCGTTGATCGAGGTGCTCTGGCCCAAGCAGCGGATTCTTGAGGTTTACCTGAACAGCGTCGAGTGGGATGACGGGGTTTTTGGTGCCGAAGCCGCAGCACGTCATCACTTTGGTGTGAGCGCCAAGTCACTGTCGCGGCAGCAGGCGAGTTATCTGGCGGCGGTGCTGCCTAACCCGCGCGTGTGGAGCGCCAGCCATCCGACGGCTTATGTATCGCGCCGGGCCGGGTGGATTCGCCAGCAGATGAGCCAGCTGGGTGGGACCAGTTACCTGCTGGGGCTTGATGATTCGCGTCGGGCGCCTTGGGCGCAATAGCAGGCCACATTCATCCAAACCCTGAAAAATCCCATGTGGGAGCGAGCCTGCTCGCGAAAGCGGTGTGCCAGCTTGCATTGATGTCACTGATAAACCGCATTCGCGAGCAGGCTCGCTCCCACAGGGATTTGTGTTGAAACAGAAATGAAAACGCCCCGATCATCGCTGATCGGGGCGTTTTTGTTTGCCTGAGCGCCGGTTATGCGGCGATCGACAACTTGAGCTTGTTCATCGCGCTCTTCTCGAGCTGACGGATCCGCTCGGCCGACACGTTGTACTTCTGCGCCAGGTCGTGCAGCGTGGCTTTCTCTTCTGCCAGCCAGCGCTGGTAGAGGATGTCGCGGCTACGCTCGTCCAGCACTTCCAGCGCTTCGTGCAGGTTGTGGTTGGAGTTGTCGCTCCAGTCGGCATCTTCCAGTTGACGCGCCGGGTCGTACCGGTGGTCTTCCAGGTAGTTGGCCGGCGACTGGAAAGCGCTGTCGTCATCGGCCTCTGCAGCCGGGTCGAAGGCCATGTCATGGCCAGTCAGGCGACTTTCCATCTCGCGCACTTCACGTGGTTCGACGCCAAGGCTTTCCGCCACACGGTGGACTTCCTCGTTGTTCAGCCACGCCAGACGTTTCTTCTGGCTGCGCAGGTTGAAGAACAGCTTGCGCTGGGCCTTGGTGGTCGCGACCTTCACAATGCGCCAGTTGCGCAGGATGAACTCGTGAATTTCCGCCTTGATCCAGTGCACGGCGAACGACACCAGACGCACACCCATTTCCGGGTTAAAGCGTTTTACCGCCTTCATCAGACCGACGTTGCCTTCCTGGATCAGGTCAGCCTGAGCCAGACCGTAGCCGGAATAGCTACGGGCAATGTGTACGACAAATCGCAGGTGGGCGAGCACCATCTGCCGAGCCGCCCCCAAATCCTGCTCATAGTAGAGACTCTCGGCCAGTTCACGCTCCTGCTCCGGCGTCAGCAATGGAATGCTGTTGACGGTGTGCACATAGGCTTCCAGGTTCGCACCCGGAACCAACGCGTACGCAGGTTGCAAAGAATTGGTCATGCGAAAAAACCTCCCACTTACATACTCGTGCCTCTCGGCACTGCGAAAAATTGACCGGGAATTCAAGTACAAGTTCCCAAAAAAACCGCAAGGTCAATCACGCGCAAAAAAGATTCTACTTCGGCGCCAGCTCCCTGAGATGACGTGCGACTGCAATCCATGCACCGATATAACCCAACAGCACCGCGCCAAGCAAGAGCGACAGACCGTCGGCAACTGGCACTCCGGCCAGCGCGAAATCACTGCCGTACAAGCCGGCCAGTCCAACCACCGCGTCGTTCAGCCAGTTCAGGCCGAACGCCAGCACACCCCAGGACAGAACCCCCGCACCGAAGCCATACAACGCGCCCATATAAAGGAAGGGGCGACGTACATAGCTGTCAGTGCCGCCGACGAGTTTAATCACTTCTATCTCTGTGCGGCGGTTTTCAATATGAAGACGAATGGTATTGCCTATCACCAAAAGTAATGCGGAAACCAAAAGCACCGTCAGACCGAAGACGAAACGATCACCGAGCTTGAGGATGGCGGCCAGACGCTCGACCCAGACTAGATCAAGTTGCGCCTGTTGTACCTTCGGCAGCTCGGAAAGTTTTTGTCTTAATGCTTCCAGAGTCGGCTTGTCGACCTCGTTCGGGGTCACCAGCACCACGCCCGGCAGCGGGTTCTCCGGCAGCTCGCGCAGGGCTTCGCCCAGACCGGACTGCTGCTGAAACTCTTCCAGCGCCTGATCACGACCGACATATTCGGCATCAGCGACGCCGGGCATGCCTTTGATCTGCTCGCGCAACGATTCACCCTGCGCGGGCGTGGCATCCAGCTGCAGGTACAGCGAAATCTGCGCCGCACGCTGCCACGAACCGCCGAGACGCTCGACGTTGTTGATCAGCAGTGACAAGCCCATCGGCAGGCTCAGCGCCACAGCCATCACCATGCAGGTGAAGAAGCTGCCGATCGGCTGCTTGCCGAGGCGCCGCAGGCTGTCGAGCAGGCTGGCACGGTGACTTTCGATCCACGAACGCAACAGCGTGGAAAAGTCCGGGCCGTCGTCATCGTCGTGTTTTTTCTTCTTTGGCGGTTGCGGGTCGGCGGCTTTCGGGGCCACGCGCTCGGAAACCTTCGGACTGCGTGTCGCACTCATACGCCGGCCTCCCCGTCGCCGATCAATCGGCCGCGTTGCAGGGTCAGCATGCGGTGCCGCATACGCGCAATCAGGGCCAGGTCGTGACTGGCGATCAGCACGCTGGTGCCCAGCCGGTTGATGTCTTCGAACACGCCCATGATCTCGGCCGCCAGACGCGGGTCGAGGTTACCGGTCGGTTCGTCCGCCAGCAGCAGGGCTGGACGGTGGACGATGGCGCGGGCGATGCCGACGCGCTGTTGCTGACCGGTGGACAGATCGCCCGGGTACAGATCGGTTTTATCCGACAGCGCCACGCGCTCCAGCGCCGAATCGACGCGCTTGGCGATTTCAGCCTTGGACAAGCCGAGAATCTGCAGCGGCAGCGCGACGTTGTTGAACACCGTGCGATCGAACAGCAACTGGTGATTCTGGAACACCACGCCGATCTGCCGACGCAGGAACGGAATCTGCGCGTTGCTGATGGTGCTCAGGTCCTGCCCGGCCAGCAGCAGTTTGCCGCTGGTCGGACGCTCCATCGCCAGCAACAGGCGCAACAGCGTGGACTTACCGGCACCGGAGTGACCGGTGACAAACAGAAACTCGCCACGACGGACTCGAAAGCTCAGCTCATGCAAGCCGACGTGACCGTTCGGGTAGCGTTTACCGACCTGTTCGAAACGAATCATGAACGCTCCCGTTCGGCAAACAGTGCCTGGACAAAGGGTTCGGCTTCAAAGGTACGCAGATCGTCGATGCCTTCACCGACACCGATGTAGCGGATCGGCAGGCCAAACTGCTTGGCCAGGGCGAAAATCACCCCGCCCTTGGCGGTACCGTCGAGCTTGGTCAGCGCCAGGCCGGTCAGTTCGACGGTCTGGTTGAATTGCTTGGCCTGGTTGATCGCGTTCTGACCGGTGCCGGCATCAAGTACCAGCAGCACTTCGTGCGGTGCGTCGGCGTCGAGCTTGCCGATCACCCGGCGAACTTTCTTCAGCTCTTCCATCAGGTTGTCTTTGGTGTGCAGACGACCGGCGGTGTCGGCGATCAGCACGTCGATGCCACGGGCCTTGGCGGCCTGCACGGCGTCGAAGATCACCGACGCAGAGTCGGCGCCGGTGTGCTGGGCGATCACCGGGATCTTGTTGCGCTCGCCCCAGACCTGCAGCTGCTCAACGGCAGCGGCGCGGAAGGTGTCACCGGCGGCGAGCATGACTTTCTTGCCTTCCAGTTGCAGCTTCTTCGCCAGTTTGCCGATGGTGGTGGTCTTGCCAGCGCCATTGACGCCGACCACCAGAATCACGAACGGCTTGCTCTGCGAGGCAATTTTCAGCGGCTGCTCGACCGGCTTGAGCATTGACGCCAGCTCGGCCTGCAACGACTTGTACAGCGCGTCGGCGTCGGCCAGCTCTTTGCGGGCGACCTTCTGGGTCAGGCGCTGGATGATCTGCGTGGTGGCTTCGACACCGACGTCGGCGGTCAGCAGTCGGGTCTCCAGCTCATCGAGCAGGTCGTCATCAATGGTTTTACGGCCGAGAAACAGGCTGGCCATGCCCTCGCCGATGCTGGCGCTGGTTTTCGACAGGCCTTGCTTGAGGCGGGCGAAGAAGCCGACTTTGGTTTCTTCGCTGCGCGGGGCTTCCACTGGCGTTTCAGCAACCACGTCTACCGGCACCACCGGAGCAGCGACGACCGGTGCAGGTGCAGGTGCAGGCTCGAGCTGCTGAACGACCGGCGCAACAGGGGCGACGACCACCGGGGTCACTGGCTCGGGAACAACCGGCGCAGGCTCGACAACCGGCTCAACCAATGGCGCCTGAGCGACTTCAGGGACGAACGCGGCAGGTGCAGGAATCGGCGGCGTCACATGCGGCGCAGCCTCTTCGACCAAGGCCACCGGCTCTTCCGCCACCGGCAAGGTCA
The DNA here is from genome assembly GCF_054790485.1 of Pseudomonas sp. G3-39. Lineage (NCBI taxonomy): Bacteria > Pseudomonadati > Pseudomonadota > Gammaproteobacteria > Pseudomonadales > Pseudomonadaceae > Pseudomonas > Pseudomonas sp. G3-39. Next base: position 5,581,806 of record NZ_CP186497.1, read on the forward strand.
GCCACGGCTCGGCCGCCGGAGTCAGTGGCAGCTCGGCCGCTACCGGGGTTTCAGGTTCTGGCTCGGGCTCGACCGGTTGCAGCACCGGCTCGGCGATCGGCAGCACGATCGGCGCCGGCTCTTCTTCTATAGCAGGCGCTGGCGTCGGAGCCGGTTCAGGAATCGCGGGCGGCTGTTCGACGACGGGTTCCTGCGGTTTCTTACGCAGCCATCCGAACAGGCTTTTCTTCTCGCCAGCCGCAGCTGGGGTCTTCTTGTCGTCGTTGGAACCAAACATGGAGGACGGCTATCTCACGGTAGCGACGCGCCATAAGGGCGCCCCGGCAAATAAATATTCGATGCAGAACAGACTGTGTTTCATCCAGCTTGTTCACGCGCAACATTTTGTCGAGGCGCCAGCGGCACCCCAAAGATTCGTATTAACGAAGGACTAAACCGGCAAAATCGGCGAAAAAGCGAAGTCTAGTCGATAAACCGCAGCTTTCTGCCGCCAACCTATACAACCGTATCAGGCCTGAAAACCTGATAGGCGTGGTCGCCGGTAAAACGGATCAGTATCCTAGCACCCTCTCGCCCGCCGACGCTAAGACCAAGCGGGCAGCCCAACAGGTTAAAAAACGAATGAATGCTCTAGCCCGCCGCGCTGCAGGCCTGCTGCTCAGCACAGTCTGCCTGCCCCTTTCGGCCCTGGCGGCCGACCCGCAACCGACCCACGAATTCACCCTCGACAATGGCCTGAAGGTCGTCGTGCGCGAAGACCATCGCGCGCCGGTGGTGGTGTCGCAGGTCTGGTACAAGGTCGGTTCCAGCTACGAAACTCCGGGCCAGACCGGCCTGTCCCACGCGCTTGAGCACATGATGTTCAAGGGCAGCGAGAAAGTCGGTCCCGGCGAAGCCTCGCTGATCCTGCGCGACCTGGGCGCCGAAGAAAACGCCTTCACCAGTGACGACTTCACCGCCTATTACCAGGTGCTGGCCCGCGACCGTCTGGGCGTAGCGTTCGAACTGGAAGCCGACCGCATGGCCAATCTGCGCCTGCCGGCTGACGAGTTCGCCAAGGAAATCGAAGTCATCAAGGAAGAGCGCCGCCTGCGCACCGACGACAAACCGATGTCCAAAGCCTACGAACGCTACAAGGCGATGGCTTACCCGGCCAGCGGCTACCACACGCCGACCATCGGCTGGATGGCCGATCTGGACCGGATGAAGGTTGAGGAGCTGCGGCATTGGTATCAGTCCTGGTATGTGCCGAACAACGCCACACTGGTGGTGGTCGGCGACGTCACCCCAGATGAAGTGAAAACCCTCGCCCAGCGCTACTTCGGCCCGATTGCCAAGCGCGACGTGCCGCCAGCGAAGAAACCGCTGGAACTGGCCGAGCCGGGTAAGCGCCAGATCACCCTGCATGTGCAGACCCAACTGCCCAGCCTGATGCTCGGTTTCAACGTGCCCAGCATCGCCACCGCTGAAGACAAGCGCTCGGTCAACGCCCTGCGCCTGATCTCGGCGCTGCTCGACGGCGGCTACAGCGGGCGCATCCCGACGCAACTGGAGCGCGGTGAAGAGCTGGTCTCGGGCGGTTCGTCGAGCTACGACGCCTACACCCGTGGTGACAGCCTGTTCACCCTGTCGGCGACGCCGAACACGCAGAAGAAAAAGACCATGGCGCAAGCTGAAGCCGGTCTGTGGAAACTGCTGGAACAGCTGAAAACCACCGCACCGTCCACCGAAGAACTCGAGCGCGTGCGGGCACAAGTGATTGCCGGCCTGGTGTTCGAACGTGATTCGATCACCAGTCAGGCCACCGCCATCGGCCAACTGGAAACGGTCGGTCTGTCGTGGAAGTTGATGGACACCGAACTCGCCGATCTGGAAAGCGTGACCCCGCAAGACATCCAGAACGCCGCCAAGCTGTATTTCACCCGCGAACGTCTCAGCGTCGCCCATGTCCTGCCACTGGAGACGACTCATGAGTGAGCGCAAATCCCCACGCCTGTTGCTTGGTCTGATCGCCGTGGCGGTCATCGGCTCCGCCGCGTTCTATCTGATGCCCGGTGTCAAAACCGACGCCAGCGAAGCACTGGACAACGCCAAGACCAGCCAGAAGCTGCAATCGCTGGCCGAACTCGACGGCAAGGCCCCTGCCAGCCGCAAGCTCGACGTGCAGACCTGGAACACCGCCGAAGGCGCCAAGGTGCTCTTCGTCGAAGCCCATGAGCTGCCGATGTTCGACATGCGCCTGATCTTCGCCGCCGGCAGCAGTCAGGACGGCAATGCACCGGGCCTGGCAGTCCTGACCAACGCCATGCTCAACGAAGGCGTGGCCGGCAAGGACGTTGGCGCCATCGCCCAAGGCTTCGAAGGCCTCGGTGCGGATTTCGGCAATGGTGCCTACAAGGACATGGCGCTGGCTTCGCTGCGCAGTCTGAGCGCCGCCGACCAGCGCGAGCCGGCGCTGAAGCTGTTCTCAGAAGTGGTGGGCAAACCGACCTTCCCGGCCGACTCCTTTGCGCGCATCAAGAACCAGATGCTCGCCGGTTTCGAATACCAGAAACAGAACCCCGGCAAACTCGCCAGCCTCGAGCTGATGAAGCGTTTGTACGGCGACCACCCGTATGCGCATTCCAGCGACGGCAACCCGCAGAGCGTGCCGAAGATCACTCTGGCGCAACTGCGTGAATTCCACGCCAAGGCCTACGCGGCCGGCAACGTGGTGATCGCGCTGGTCGGTGACTTGTCTCGCGCCGAAGCCGAGGCGATTGCCAATCAGGTCTCCGGCGCCCTGCCTAAAGGCCCGGCCTTGGCGAAAATCGCCCAGCCGCAGGAACCAAAAGCCAGCGTCAATCACATCGAGTTCCCGTCGAAGCAGACCAACCTGTTGCTCGCGCAACTGGGCATCGATCGTGACGACCCGGATTACGCGGCGCTGTCGATGGGCAACCAGATCCTCGGTGGCGGCGGTTTCGGCACCCGCCTGATGAGCGAAGTGCGCGAAAAGCGCGGCCTGACCTATGGCGTGTACTCGGGTTTCAGCCCGATGCAGGCTCGCGGCCCGTTCATGATCAACCTGCAGACTCGCGCGGAAATGAGCGAAGGCACCCTGAAACTGGTGCAGGACGTGCTCGCCGATTACCTGAAGAGCGGCCCGACCCAGAAAGAACTCGACGACGCCAAGCGCGAGCTGGCCGGCAGCTTCCCGCTGTCCACCGCAAGCAACGCCGATATCGTCGGCCAACTGGGCGCCATGGGCTTCTATAATCTGCCGTTGAGCTATCTGGATGACTTCATGCGTCAGTCCCAGAGCCTGACTGTCGAGCAGGTCAAAGACGCGATGAACAAACACCTGAGCACGGACAAACTGGTCATCGTCAGCGCTGGCCCGACCGTGCCGCAAAAGCCGTTACCGGCCCCATCTGATAAACCTGCCGAGCAACCGCTCGGGGTTCCGGAGCATTAATGGCTACTCGTCCTAAAAAACCTGCGCAGAACGTCCACAACGGTGTGAACCAGCTGCGTATCATCGGCGGCGAATGGCGCAGCCGCAAACTGAGCTTCCCCGATGCACCGGGACTGCGCCCGACACCGGACCGTGTGCGCGAAACCCTGTTCAACTGGCTCGCGCCGTATGTGGCCGGGGCCAAGGTGCTGGACCCGTTCGCCGGCAGCGGCGCGCTGTTTCTCGAGGCACTGTCGCGTGGCGCGGCCATGGGTCAGGCGCTGGATGCCAGCCACGTTGCGGTGTCGAGCCTGAAAGAACACCTGGGCACCCTGCGCTGCACCAACGGCCAGGTGCAGACCGCCGATGCGCTGCGTTATCTGGAAACCCAGGTGGCCACGCCGTTTGATCTGGTGTTCCTCGATCCGCCGTTCAACCAGAACCTGCTTCCGGCCGTCTGCACCCTGCTGGAAGAGCGCCAATGGCTGGCGCCGGATTCGTGGATCTACACTGAAAGCGAGACCGCGCCTTCGACGCTGGGTCTGCCGGGCAACTGGCGCCTGCACCGCGAGCAGAAATCCGGGCGGGTGTACTACGCGTTGTGGCAACGTATGGCAGAGATCGCCGGTTAACTGAAAGTTTGCGCTATATCTGTGGCGAGGGAGCTTGCTCCCGCTGGGTCGCGTAGCGGCCCCTTTTTCAGAAGCGAGGCCTGCTGCGCAGTCCAGCGGGAGCAAGCTCCCTCGCCACAAAAGCGTGAGTACTCTGCCCACAAAGCTGCATCGAGAATCATCGTGCCCGCTTCTTCAGATCGCTTTACCCCCGCCTTCGGCCTCGGCAACCCGCACCTGCAAACCTTGTGGGGGCCGCTGTGGCGCAAAACCGTGCACCTTGATCGCGAACGCGAACGCCTGTGGCTGGACGACGGCGACTTCCTCGACCTCGACTGGCATGGCCCGCACAGCGCCGAGGCGCCGCTAGTGCTGGTATTGCACGGGCTGACCGGTTCTTCCAATTCACCCTACGTCGCCGGAATTCAGGCCGCCCTCGCCGCACAAGGCTGGGCCAGCGTCGCGCTGAACTGGCGCGGTTGCTCCGGCGAACCCAACCTGCTGCCGCGCAGTTACCACTCCGGTGCCAGCGAAGACCTCGCCGAAACCATCAGACACCTGCGCGCCAAGCGGCCACTGGCGCCGCTGTATGCGGTCGGCTATTCCCTCGGCGGCAATGTGTTGCTCAAGCATCTGGGCGAGACCGGCAGCGACAGCGGCGTGCTCGGTGCGGTGGCGGTGTCGGTGCCGTTTCGTCTCGATCAATGCGCCGATCGGATCGGTCAGGGGTTCTCCAAGGTCTATCAGGCGCACTTCATGCGCGAGATGGTCGCCTACATCAGAAACAAGCAACGCCAGTTCCAGCATGACGGACGCGAGGATGGCCTGGCGGCTCTGGCGGCGCTCGGTTCGCTGGAGAACATGCGCACCTTCTGGGACTTTGATGGCCGGATCACTGCGCCGTTGCATGGTTTTACCGATGCCGAGGATTACTATCGCCGGGCATCGAGTCGCTACTTTCTCGGTGAAATCCGCACCCCGACCCTGATCATTCAGGCGGCCGACGACCCCTTTGTATTCCCCCACAGCCTGCCGACGGCCGAAGAGCTGTCCACCAGCACCCGGTTCGAGCTGCAGGCCAAGGGTGGGCATGTCGGCTTCGTCGATGGCACGTTGCGCCAGCCCGGTTACTACCTGGAACGGCGCATCCCGCAATGGCTGGCCCGTGTGACGTCATGAACGATCAGGGCGAGTCGATCCGCTTCTGGCAAACCGCGCCGCTGGCCGGGGTCGAGTTGCTGTCGGCGCGCTACATCGAGCATCGCTTCGCCCCACACGTGCACGACGGCTATGTGATCGGCATGATCATGGCCGGTGCCCAGCGTTATCGCTATCGCGGTGCCGAACACCTGGCCGGCAGCGGCACGCTGGTGCTGATCAACCCGGACGAATTGCACACCGGGCACAAGGGCACCGAGGACGGCTGGCTGTACCGGGCGTTTTATCCCGATACCGGACAGATCGTTTCACTGCTCGAAGAACTGGAACTGCCCACCGCGCCGATGCCGGCCTTCGGCGCAACGCTGTACCGCGACCCGGATCTGGTCAACGGTTTCTGTCAGTTGCATCGCTTGCTGGAAAGCCCGGCCACCGCGCTGCAACAGCAGACGATGTGGCGCGAGATGATGATGCTGCTGTTGCAGCGGCATGCGGCGGTGCAAATCAACGGCAAACCGGGCAAGGAGCATCGCGCGGTGGTGATGGCCAAGGAGCTGCTGCATGCGCAACTGGCTGCGCCGCCGTCGCTGGAAGAATTGGCGGCCGCGGTGAACCTGTCGCCCTTCCACTTCGCCCGGGTGTTCCGCCGCGCTACCGGCATGCCGCCTCACACCTGGCTGATGCAGCAGCGCATCGCCACGGCCCGGGGCTTATTGCAGCACGGTTGCCTGCCGGTGGAAGTCGCCATGCAGTTGGGTTTTGCCGACCAGAGTCATCTGAGCCGGCAGTTCAAGCAGGTGTATGGCGTGGGGCCGGCGGCGTATCGCAGTGCCCGACAACCTGTCAGCGACGATTAACCCCTGTGGGAGCGGGCTTGCTCGCGAAAGCGGTGTTTCAGCACACATCATGGTTGACTGACACACCGCTTTCGCGAGCAAGCCCGCTCCCACATTGGGGGCTGGTGACTTTATTCGCCCGTGGCGATGCCTCGGGAAGGCTCGTTGATCCACTCACTCCACGACCCGGCATACAGCGAACCCAGCGGATACCCCGCCAGGCACAACGCGAACAGGTTGTGGCACGCCGTCACCCCGGAGCCGCAGTAAGCGACCAGCTCCGAAGGCGAACGCTCGCCGAGTTTCGCAGCAAAGCGTTGCTTGAGCTGCTCTGCTGGCAGGAAGCGTCCGTCGCTGCCGAGGTTTTCGGTAAACGCTGCGCATTGCGCGCCGGGAATGTGCCCGGCAATCGGATCGATCGGCTCCACCTCACCCTTGAAGCGCGGCAAGGCCCGGGCGTCGAGCAACGTCAGCGCTGACTGGCCGAGGCGCTTGTGCAATTGCTCGGCGCTCAGCAGCAGCTTCATGTCCGGCTGACCACTGAAGTTGCCCCGGCTGACCGACGGCGCATCCAGACTCAGCGGCAGACCCGCCGCGTGCCAGGCCTTCAGCCCGCCGTCGAGAATGAACACGCCATCGCGCTTGCCCAGCCACGCCAGCAACCACCAGGCGCGAGCCGCATAGGCACCGGGGCCGTCGTCGTACAAAACCACATCGCTGTCGGCATTGATGCCCCAGGCCTGTAGGCGCTCGATCAATGCCGCCGGCTCGGGCAGCGGGTGGCGCCCGGTCACGCCTTTGACCACCTTGCCACTGAAGTCACGCTCAAGGTCGGCGAAACGGGCGCCGGCAATGTGCCCTTCGGCATAGCTGCGCTGCCCATAGTCCGGGTCGTCGAGGGCAAAACGACAATCGAGAATCACCAGCCCCGGCTGCTCCTTGCGGGCATCCAGTGCATTCGGGCTGAGCAGTTGCGCAATCGGCATAACGGACTCCTGTGAGCGATTTCGAAATGGGTTTAGCGCCCTTCCTCGAGGGCCTGGGCCAGCGGCACGTAGAACTCGTCGAACAAGGCATTCACCTCTTCGCGGGCCTGATCGGTGACGAATCCGGCTTCCAGCACCAGCACCTGATACACGCCACGCTTGATGGCCTGCTCGCTGAGGTGGTTGGAGTTTTCCCGGGTGGTGCACAGAAAGCGCACCCACGAGGTGAGGATGATCCAGGCATTGATCGTCAGGGATTCGATCTGCACCCGATCCATCTTGAGGATGCCGGCGGCGACGAAGCCCTCGTAGATCGCCATGCCCTGAATCACGCAGCGCTGAGAGAAACGCCGGTAGCGCGCGGCCAGGTCCGGGTCGCTGTCGAGCAGGTGTTCCAGATCCCGATGCAGAAAGCGGTAACCCCACATCGCCGACAGCAGCTCCTTGAGGTAATAGCGCTTGTCTTCGACGGTGGCGGCACGCCCTTGTGGCGGGCGCAGAAAGCTGTCCACAAGCGTCTCGTACTCACTGAACAGCACGGCGATGATCGCCTGCTTGTTCGGGAAGTGGTAGTACAGATTGCCCGGAGAAATCTCCATGTGGGCGGCAATGTGATTGGTGCTGATGCTGCGTTCGCCCTGCTGATTGAACAGTTCGAGGCTGTTCTGCACGATGCGCTCGCTGGTTTTTATTCGTGGGGCCATGGCTTGAGCTTTAATTCAGAGTGCGGTGAGGGGCATCTTACGACCTAACCGGAACTGGATAAAACAAAGCTGTGTCGGGAAGTCATTTGACTTTCTAGAGCATAGACTCTAGAAAGTCATCACTACAATAAATCCGGAGCCGACGATGACTGCCGACATTGCTTATCTGCAAACGCTGCAACAGCCCCTGGAAGAGCTGGATCGGCTGTTCGCGGCACAGCGCGCCGCCTATGCTGCCAACCCGATGCCACCGGCAGACCAGCGCCAGCAGTGGCTCAAGGCGTTGCGTGAGTTGCTCAGCAACGAGCGGCAGGCGCTGGTCGAGGCCATCAGCGCGGATTTCAGTCATCGCAGCGCCGATGAAACCCTGCTCGCCGAACTGATGCCCAGCCTGCACGGCATCCATTACGCCAGTCGTCACCTCAAGGGCTGGATGAAGTCGTCGCGACGCAAAGTCGGCATGGCCTTTCAGCCAGCGTCGGCGAAAGTCGTGTACCAGCCGCTTGGCGTGGTCGGCATCATCGTCCCGTGGAACTACCCGTTGTATCTGGCCATCGGCCCACTGGTCGGCGCGCTGGCAGCGGGCAACCGAGTGATGCTCAAGCTCAGCGAATCGACCCCGGCCACCGGCCAGTTGCTCAAGACCCTGCTGGGACGGATTTTCCCCGAAGATCTGGTCTGCGTGGTGCTGGGCGAGGCCGACATCGGCGTGGCGTTCTCCCGGCTGCGCTTTGATCACCTGCTGTTCACCGGCGCCACCAGCATCGGCAAACACGTGATGCGCGCTGCGGCGGAAAACCTGACTCCGGTGACTCTCGAACTGGGCGGCAAATCCCCGGCCATCGTTTCCCGCGACGTGCCGCTCAAGGACGCCGCCGAACGCATCGCCTTCGGTAAAACCCTGAATGCCGGCCAGACCTGCGTCGCCCCCGATTACGTGCTGGTGCCGCAAGACCGCGTCGGCGCGTTCGTCGAAGCCTATCGCCAGGTGGTGAACAATTTCTATCCGACCCTCGCCGACAACCCGGACTACACCGCGATCATCAACGAGCGCCAACTGGCACGGCTCAACGGTTATGTCAGCGACGCCACGAGCAAGGGCGCGCTGCTGATCCCGCTGTTCGAACAGGGCCAGGGCCGGCGCATGCCGCACAGCCTGCTGCTCAATGTCACTGACGAGATGACCGTGATGCAGGACGAAATCTTCGGCCCGTTGCTGCCGATCGTGCCTTATCAGGATCTGGATCAGGCGTTTGCTTACATCAATCAGCGCCCGCGTCCTCTGGCGCTTTACTACTTTGGCTACGACAAGCGCGAACAGAACCGCGTGCTGCACGAGACCCACTCCGGCGGCGTGTGCCTGAACGACACCCTGCTGCACGTGGCGCAGGACGACATGCCGTTCGGCGGCATCGGCCCGTCGGGCATGGGCCACTATCACGGCCACGAAGGCTTCCTGACCTTCAGCAAGGCCAAGGGTGTGCTGATCAAACAGCGCTTCAATGCAGCGAAGCTGATTTATCCGCCCTACGGCAAATCGATTCAGAAACTGATCCAGAAGCTGTTCATCCGCTAATCGTCGTCACCGCCGGGTAATAACAACAATGCACCCAAGCCTGACCGAAACACCTGCCCTGTCGCGCCGTGGCCTGCTGAAGTTCAGCCTCGGCGCCACGGCTTTTCTCGCCACCGCCGGCCTCGGCGCCAGCCTCAGTGGCTGCTCATCGAGTGTCGCGGCCAACGGCTTCGTCACTTTGCGCGACGGCGACCTGCTGTTTCTGCGCGCACTGATTCCGGTGATGCTCGAAGGCGCCGTGGCGAGCGAAAAAATGCCCGGTGCCATCGATGGCACCCTCAAGTCGCTGGATTACAGCCTCGATCACCTGTCGCCGGAAATGCTCAAACTCACCCGGCAATTGTTCGATGTGCTCGGCATGACCGTCACCCGCGGTCCGCTCACCGGGATCTGGGGCAGTTGGGAAAACGCCAGCCCAGAGGCCATGCGCCACTTCCTCGAGCGCTGGCAGAACAGTTTATTGAGCCTGCTGCGCATGGGCCACAGCTCATTGCAGCAGATGGTGATGATGGCCTGGTACACCCGCGCCGAGTCCTGGGGCCATTGCGGCTACCCCGGCCCGCCTACTGTTTGAAACCGAGTCGCGCCCTTCGCGAGCAGGCTCGCTCCCACAGGGGGCTGCGGTGCAAATGTGGGAGCGAGCCTGCTCGCGAGGAGGCCCGCAAGAACAACAAAAACAAGAGAACCTGATCGATGCCCGTACCCGACCCGTTCCGCGAAGGCCTCGCCCGTGGCTGGAAAACCTACAACGGCGCCCAGCTGACCGGCGACCTGACGCTGCAAGCCGATGTGGCGATCATCGGCAGCGGTGCCGGTGGCGGCACCACGGCAGAAATCCTCAGCGCCGCCGGTTACAAAGTGCTGCTGATCGAAGAAGGCCCGCTCAAGACCAGTTCCGACTTCAAAATGCTCGAAGACCAGGCCTACAGCAGCCTCTATCAGGAAGGCATCGGCCGCATGAGCAAGGACGGCGCGATCACCATCCTCCAGGGCCGTGCGGTGGGCGGCACCACGCTGATCAACTGGACCTCGAGTTTCCGCACGCCCGAGCCGACCCTCGAGCACTGGGCCAAGGAGCACAACGTCAAAGGCCACAGCCCGGCCGAGATGGCGCCGTGGTTCGAAAAAATGGAACAGCGTCTTGGCGTCGCGCCGTGGATGGTCCCGCCCAACGCCAACAACGACGTGATCCGCAAGGGCTGCGAACAGCTCGGCTACAGCTGGCACGTGATCCCGCGCAACGTGCGTGGCTGCTGGAACATCGGCTACTGCGGCATGGGCTGCCCGACCAACGCCAAGCAGTCGATGCTGGTCACGACCATCCCGGCGACGCTGGAAAAGGGCGGCGAGTTGCTGTACCTGGCCCGCGCGGAAAAACTGCTGATCAGTGGCGACAAGATCACTGGCCTGCAATGCGTGGCGATGGACGAGCGTTGCGTCGCGCCGACCGGCCATACCATCACGGTCAAGGCCCGGCATTACGTGCTGGCCGGCGGTGGCATCAACAGCCCGGCACTGCTGCTGCGCTCGGATGCACCGGATCCGCATCAGCGCCTCGGCAAACGCACGTTCCTGCATCTGGTGAACATGTCCGCCGGGCGTTTCGACGAAGTGATCAATCCGTTCTACGGCGCGCCGCAGTCGATCTACTCGGATCATTTCCAGTGGAAGGACGGCACCAGTGGGCCGATGGGCTACAAACTCGAAGTGCCACCGCTGCAACCGGCGCTGGCCGCGACCTTGCTCGGCGGCTTCGGCCAGCAGAACGCCGAACACATGGCTGACCTGCCGCACACCCACGCGATGCTCGCGTTGCTGCGCGACGGTTTCCACCCGGACAGCCCCGGCGGCAGTGTCGAACTGCGCGGTGATGGCTCGCCGGTGCTCGACTATCAAGTCTCGCCTTATGCCTGGGAGGGCCTGCGCCGCGCCTTTCACAGCATGGCCGAGATCCAGTTTGCCGGCGGCGCCAAAACCGTGATGCCGATGCACGCCAATGCGCGCTACGTGAACACCCTGGCCGAGGCGCGCAAATTGATCGACGGTCTGAGCCTTGAGCTCTATCGCACGCGGCTGGGCAGTGCCCACGTGATGGGCGGTTGCGCAATGGGTGAAGACCCGAAAAACGCAGTCACCGACAGCCTTGGCCGGCATCATCAACTGAGCAATCTGTCGATTCACGACGGCTCGCTGTTCCCCACCAGCATTGGCGCCAACCCGCAATTGTCGGTGTATGGGCTGACAGCACAATTGGCGACTGCCCTCGCCGATCGGCTGAGAAATCCGTGAAAAAACCGGTTTATCGCGTCGTCTATAGTGCTTTCTTACCCAACAGGCGACTTGGCCGACCGGGACGGCTGCGATACCATCCGACTCCCCAACGGACTCCCGCCAGGACGACGCGATGAACCGAGTGTTGTACCCAGGTACCTTCGACCCTATTACCAAAGGGCATGGCGATCTGGTCGAACGCGCCTCGCGCCTGTTCGATCACGTGATCATTGCGGTCGCCGCCAGCCCGAAGAAAAACCCGCTGTTCCCGCTGGAACAACGGGTTGAGCTGGCTCGCGAGGTCACCAAACACCTGCCCAACGTCGAAGTGGTCGGCTTCTCGACGCTGCTGGCGCATTTCGCCAAGGAACAGAACGCCAATGTGTTCCTGCGTGGCCTGCGTGCGGTGTCGGACTTCGAATACGAATTCCAGCTGGCCAACATGAACCGCCAGTTGGCCCCGGACGTCGAGAGTCTGTTTCTCACCCCGTCCGAGCGTTATTCGTTCATTTCCTCGACGCTGGTGCGGGAAATCGCCGCGCTGGGCGGCGATATCAGCAAGTTCGTGCACCCGGCCGTGGCCGATGCCCTGACCCTGCGCTTCAAGAAGTAACGACCGTTCAAACGGCGCCCGCGTGCACTGCGGGCGCCAATGCGGCACAATTGCGCGCATTGATTTATTGCGCCCGGGCCTGCCGCCCCGGCTGGAGTTAGCATGTCCCTGATCATCACCGACGATTGCATCAACTGCGACGTCTGCGAACCCGAGTGCCCGAACGCCGCGATTTCCCAAGGCGAAGAGATCTACGTGATCGACCCGAACCTGTGCACCCAGTGCGTCGGCCACTACGACGAGCCGCAGTGCCAGCAGGTCTGCCCGGTGGATTGCATTCCGCTGGACGAGGCGCATCCTGAGACTGAAGAACAGTTGATGGAGAAGTACCGCAAGATCACCGGCAAGGCCTGATCTGAACGTTTTGTAGCGCTCTTCCGGGCCCTTTCGCGAGCAAGCCCGCTCCCACAGTTGGAACGCATTTCACTGTGGGAGCGGGCTTGCTCGCAAAAGGGCCATCAGCAACAGCGCAAAACCCTGATCAGCTCACTCGCGCTGCTCAAACCCTTCCCCAATACACCCCAGACACCGCATAAACGCCGCTTTCGCCGGATCCCCCACCAACGCCTGCCCCGCATCGCCCACCCCGCCACCCAGCGCGGTAAACGGCAATGACACTACAAACACCCCCGCACCCAGCACCGTTGCCACCACCAATAAAGGTCGGGCAATCAGCAAATCGCCAATCATGGCGTAGGCGGGAGGGTTCTGGATGGTGTAGCGCGGATCACCGCTGCCGTGCTCCGCGGCCTGAACGGCCAGGCTGGAACACAGCAGCAGTGCGGCAAACAGGACTTGCAAGGACTTCATGGCACGATCCTTCGGGCTGAACTGTGAGATCACTCACTATAGACCGTAGGACTTTTTCAGATTTTTGCCTCAGGTCTGGCAACGTGGGCAGAACACACTGGCCCGTTGCCCCAGCTTCACTTCCCGCAGGCCAGTACCGCAGACCTTGCAGTGCTCACCGCCACGGCCATAAACGAACAGCTCCTGCTGGAAGTACCCCGGCTGCCCGTCACCGCCGATGAAATCACGCAACGTGGTGCCGCCGCGCTCGATGGCCGCGGCGAGGATGCGTTTGATCTCGATCGCCAGCTTCAGATACCGCGCGCGGGAGATGCTCTTGGCTTCGCGGCGCGGATCGATCCCGGCGGCGAACAGCGCTTCGGTCGCGTAAATATTGCCGACGCCTACCACCACCGCGTTGTCCATGATGAACGGCTTCACCGCCATCGAACGCCCACGCGACAGCTGGAACAGGCGCTCGCCGTCGAACAGATCGGTCAACGGCTCCGGCCCGAGGCGAATCAGCAGTTCGTGATTGAGCGGATCGGTACTCCACAGCATCGCACCGAAGCGGCGCGGATCGGTGTAGCGCAACGCCAGACCGGATTCCAGTTCGATATCGACGTGCTCATGCTTGAGCGCCGGCAACCCGACTTCGACCAGCCGCAAGTTGCCCGACATGCCCAGGTGGCTGATCAACGTGCCGACTTCGGCATTGATCAACAGATACTTGGCCCGCCGCTCGACCAGCACGATGCGCTGCCCGGACAGGCGCACATCGAGGTCTTCGGGGATCGGCCAGCGCAGCCGGCGATCCCGCACGATCACCCGGCTGACGCGCTGGCCTTCCAGGTGCGGAGCAATGCCCCGGCGGGTGGTTTCGACTTCCGGCAATTCAGGCATGGCGTTCTCGAATCAATGCGCGCCGAGGTCGCGGATCGTCTGTTTGAGGGTTTCGAAATCGTAGTCCGACAGGCCCACGTAATCGAGAATCAGCGGGCCGATGCTGTTCCACTCGTGGTCTTCGGTCTGGTTGCCCAGCACCCGATAAGACGCACAGATGTGCTCGGCCATCTTCAGGATCGCCAGCAGATTCTTCATCTGGCTGTTGCGCGAGGATTCGTCGCTGAAGATCGCCAGCGCATTGTGGTGATTGGCGATCGCCGTGCTGACGTGTTCCGGCAGGCGCCACGACTTGGCGGTGTAGTAGCCGACCACGGCGTGGTTGGTATTGAACTCGGCGTTCTCGGTGTCCACCACCCGGCATTCGGCGCTGGCATTGGCGTAAGCCTTTTCCAGTACCGACATGTAGTTGGGGAAGCGCTGCAGCATCAACGGCACGCCGCAGTCGTGGAACAGCCCCAAGGCATAAGCTTCGTCGCCGGCCTGGGTGCCGATGCGCTTGGCCAGGGTCAGGCAGGTCATCGCCACGTCCTGGGCGGTGTCCCAGAAACGGTTGAGGGTGACGATGGTGTCATCGTTCATCTCGCCCTTGATCGACTGCGCGTTGATCAGGTTGATGATCGAACGGCTGCCCAACAGATTCACCGCACGCTGGATCGAAGTGATCTTGTTGCTCAGGCCGTAATACGGCGAGTTGACGATTTTCAGCAGAGAACCGGACAGGCCTGGGTCCTGGGCGATCAGCTTGGCGATCACCTCCAGGTCCGGGTCAGGCATGTACTGCTCCATCTGCAGATCCACCATGATCTGCGGCTGCGCCGGCACGCTGATGCCTTGCAGGGATTGTTGAATCTGTTCGGTGGTCAGCTCTTGGGACATAAGTACACACTCTGGGACAGGCGGCGATTCTAACCTCTAAAAACCGCGGGACGACACACCAGTGGGCAATTGTCAGGAACTTTCATTCACGCTCAGGCTTCGGACTTTGTAAGGCCGACCGGACAATCAAGCACCGGCTCGGCGGTAATTTCCCGCAGACTCAGGAGCTTATCGATGGCTACTTCCCTCACTGGCAAACGCGTCGCCATTTTAGTAACAGACGGTTTCGAACAGGTCGAACTGACCGGGCCCAAGCAAGCACTGGAGCAGGCCGGCGCCCAGGTCGACATCCTTTCGGCCGAGGCCGGCAAGGTCAAAGGCTGGAACCACGACAAACCGGCGGATGACTTCAAGGTCGATCAGACCTTTCAAGGCGCCAGCAGCGAGCAGTACGACGCGATCGTCCTGCCGGGTGGCGTGCAGAACTCCGACACCATTCGCATCGATCAGGATGCCCAGCATCTGGTCAAGACCGGCGCCTCCGCCGGCAAACCGATTGCAGTGATCTGCCATGGCGGCTGGCTGCTGATTTCCGCCGGGCTGGTCAATGGCAAGACCATGACCAGTTTCAAGACACTCAAGGATGACCTGGTCAATGCCGGGGCCAACTGGGTCGACAAGGAAGTGGTCAAGGACGGTCATCTGATCAGCAGCCGTCAGCCGGATGATATTCCGGCGTTCAACAAGGAGTTGATCGACGCGCTGTCGGCCTGATCTGTGGGCTTGTGAGTTTATGTGGTGAGGGGATTTATCTGTGGCGAGGGGATTTATCCCCGATGGACAGCGCAGCTGTCCCAAATCGATTCACGCGGTCGGTCAGACAACTGCGTTGGGGTTTGCGGCTGCTACGCAGCCGATCGGGGATAAATCCCCTCGCCACAGATAAATTCCTTCATCACTGATTCCCCTTGCCACATGTCCACTCACCAGCCAATCAGGCCGAGCAACACGGTATACTCCCGCTCTTTTTTCCGGAGCGACGTCATGTCCCTGCCTAGCCTGCGCCTCAAAGCCAACGCCGACCGTCGCCTGCGCAACGGCCACTTGTGGGTCTACAGCAACGAAATCGATGTGGCCGCCACGCCACTGCACGGCTTCAAGGCCGGCGATCAGGCGATCCTCGAAGCCGCCGGCGGCAAGCCGCTGGGCATCGTCGCGATGAGCCCGAACAACTTGATCTGCGCGCGCCTGTTGTCGCGCGACATCAAGCTGGCGCTGGACAAGTCGCTGCTGGTGCACCGCCTGAACGTGGCCCTGTCGCTGCGCGAGCGCCTGTTCGACAAGCCGTTCTACCGCCTGGTCTACGGCGACTCCGACCTGCTGCCGGGTCTGGTGGTCGACCGTTTCGGCGACATCCTCGTGGTGCAGATCGCCTCGGCGACCATGGAAGCGCATAAAGATGACGTGATCGCTGCACTGACCCAAGTGCTCAAGCCAAGCGGCATTCTGTTCAAGAACGATTCTGCCGCCCGTGACGCCGAAGGCCTCAACCGCTACGTCGAAACCGTGTTCGGTCTGGTGCCGGAGTGGGTGGCCCTGGAAGAGAACGGCGTGAAATTCGAAGCGCCGGTCATTGGTGGCCAGAAAACCGGCTGGTTCTACGACCACCGCATGAACCGCGCCCGCCTCGCCCCTTACGCCAAAGGCAAACGCGTCCTCGACCTCTATAGCTACATCGGTGGCTGGGGCGTGCAGGCTGCGGCGTTCGGCGCCAGCGAAGTGTTCTGCGTCGACGCGTCGGGCTTCGCCCTCGACGGCGTCGAGCGTAACGCCGCGCTGAACGGCTTCGCCGACAAGATGACCTGCATCGAAGGCGACGTCTTCGAAGCGTTGAAGGAACTCAAGGCCAGCGAAGAACGTTTCGACGTGATCGTTGCCGACCCGCCAGCGTTCATCAAGCGCAAGAAAGACATGAAGAACGGTGAAGGCGCCTACCGTCGTCTGAACGAGCAAGCCATGCGCCTGCTGACCAAGGACGGCATTCTGGTCAGCGCTTCGTGCTCCATGCACCTGCCAGAGGACGATCTGCAGAACATCCTGCTGACCAGCGCCCGTCACCTGGACCGCAACATCCAGATGCTCGAGCGCGGCGGTCAGGGCCCGGACCACCCGGTACACCCGGCCATCGCCGAGACTCGCTACATCAAGAGCATCACCTGCCGCCTGCTGCCTAACAGCTGATCGGCCCATGAAACGGGGAGCCTGCGGGCTTCCCGTTGGCTTTACGGCGATGCAATGTCGTCGAATTTCTTCCTCTTTCCTACAACTAACTTCCTACATGCATGCAGGACATTTCCCTGCGCATTACATTTCAACATCTAATACTTACAAGTTTGCCCTTGCAGCACGCCCACTCCGACAAAATTAATAGAAATTTCCTACCCAAGTATCACTTGCCAATAATTCATTACAACCTATTATTAAGTTGTCACCACGACGGTGACATTCACTCTCAATGAACAAGGAGTTCATACTTATGAAAGCAATTACTCTGGAAACCAACCAAATCGCAAACCTGGCCTTCCTGGTTGCACCTAAAGCCCGCTAAGTGAGCCAGAACGCTGGGGAGTGCCGGCACCCCAGCGTTCTTCCGACCCGTTCCAGAGCGATGAACACAACATGCATATCAATCCCTATTTATTCATATTGCCGCGCACGCCCGGACAAATAGTCTGGAACTATAAAGACCACACCCAACATGAACTTGACCTGACTTACTCTTGTCGACTTTCACAACTTATCAATAACCCGGAACAGTTCGACAGACGCAACATAATAGACTCACAACTTCTGAACGCGGGCATATTAACCGTTGCAAAAATAGACAGTCCGCCATGGGGCTGGGATGAATTGTCGAAGATTTATCATATCGGCACCCAGAACATTCCCTGCGAACAGATACCCCAGAATATTCAAGAGTGGTCCAGGCAATACCTGAACCATTGCAGCGCCGTGCTGACCACACCGGCACCCGCGCAAGATCGCCCGATCCATCAAGACAAACCTCTGATCACCCTGCCCGCCTCTGCGGCCCTGACCGTTGCCAGCTTGGGCAATGTCCTGCGCCTGAGAAAAACCTGCCGCTCTTTCACTGGCGCAGCGATCACCCTCAATGACGTCGGTACACTGCTGTACCTCTCGCTGGGCTTTCTTCGCCATCGCGACAATGACCGCGACGAGAGCATCGCCGAAGGCCTCGGTGCCCGGCGCAGCAGCCCGTCGGGTGGAGGATTGAATGCCTGTGAAGGGTTTCTTCTGGCACGCAATATCGAGGGCCTGGAACCAGGTGTCTACGCCTATCACCCGGCAGAACACGCACTCAGCCGGGTCAATCCTTTGCCCGCCCCCGCGCTGGGTCATTTGCTGGCGGGTCAGCACTTCATCAATAACCTGCCGCTGGGTCTGTTTATCACCGCTCGTTTCGACAAGCTCTGGTGGAAGTATGAACACTCACGCGCCTATCGCATGGCGTTTGTCGAGGCGGGTCATCTGTCGCAAACCTTTCAACTGGTGGCCACAGCGCTGGGCCTGGGAACGTGGCTGACCGGGGCATTTGCCGACCGCCAGGTCGAAGCCCTGCTCAAACTCGAAGGCAGCGCTGAACAACCGTTGTTCTTTGTCGGCTGCGGCGCCAGCGACGGTCAGGCGATGTGTCAGGAAATGCGCGACCTGTTGCAGGAGACGCGCAAATGAGCACATCAACCGTGGATCAGCCCGAAGCGCCAGAGTCCTGGGCACTTCGATTCACCCTCGGCGACTGGAACAACCACGCTTCGGTACGCACCAGCCGGCACGACTACCAGTTGCCGGCAGACCTGCAGTTGCAACTGCAAACCCGCTTCTGGTTTCCGCCGGCATTCCTGCCGTATCTGTCCCACCCGGCGATCGAAGCCGCAGGCGGCAAGGTCATGCATCGGCTGGCTGCCAACCACCTGGTGCACTTTCTCGACTACACCACGCTGCTGGAACACCGCATCGTCAACCGCGCCGTGGAAACCATCGTCCACGGTGAGTTGCCCGCGCACATTCCGTCAAGGATGAAAACCGCCGCGCTGCAGCTCTATACCGACGAGGGTTATCACGCATTGTTCTCCCATCATCTGGCCGAACAGATCGCCGAACTGCATGGTTTCACCGGTCGTCCAAAGATGCCGCTGCGCATCACCCGCCTGACCGGTCAGATCGCCCGAACGCCGGAGAGCAAACGCCCGCTGGCATGGTTTCTGCTCGGCTTCGTCTCCGAAACCATCATTGCCCGGGAGTTGCTGGATGTGTGTCGGGAAACGCTGGTCAGCAGCGTGAACGACATGCTGCGCGACCACCTCGCGGATGAAGCGCGCCACAGCCGTTTTTTTTCCGAGGTCTTTCACTACCTCTGGTTGACCCTGAACAGCCGCCAGCGCGCCTTTGCGGCCAGAACCTTGCTGGAGACCCTGGCGACCTTCTTCGAAGTCGACGAGCAATGGCTGCACCAAAGCCTGCGCCGCGCCGGCATTGGCGAAGGTGCAATCAAGGAAATCCTCGACAGCCTGACCAACGAACAGGCCAGCCGCCAGCGTGCCCGATCCGGAGCGACGGCTACGCTTGCTGCACTCGAAAAAGCCGGATTCTTCGCGCTACCCAACAACCGCAAACTTTTCGCCAAGGCAGGACTGATCGATGCTTGAAGGAAGAACGGTGGTAACGACCCGACAACGACGCGGGGCGATCAGCCTGCTTTTGGCCATGGTGCTGCTGGGGGTGTTTCCGCTGGACGTCCTGCTGCCGTCGTTCCCGGCGCTGGCTGAACACTTCGCCAGCACTCCGACCGACATCGCCCTGTCGATCAGCCTGTTCGCGGTGGGCATCGCCTTTGCCCAACTGCTGATCGGGCCGTTGTCCGACGTCATCGGGCGCAAGGGTTTGTTGCTCGCCGGCATGGCTGTCTCGATCCTCGGCGCCATCGGCTGCGTAATGACCAGTGACTACATACTGTTCATGACTTTTCGCATCGTGCAGGCCATCGGTTGTGGCTGTTTCGTCCTGTCACAGGCGCTGGTGCAGGATCTGTTCGAGGGCGCAGAGCGCGATCGCCTGCGGATCCTGATGGTGACCGCCACCGGGATCTTCATCTCCATATCACCGCTGGCCGGAACCTTTCTGCAGGCGACCCTGGGCTGGCGTGGCAGCTTCTGGCTGTTCATCGCACTGGCGGCGGTGGTGTTGCTCAAGGCCTGGCTGTTTCTGGACGGCGGTCGGCCAGTCGCCAAGGGCACACCGCTCAACTTTCTCAGCGCCTATCGACGGGTGCTGGGGGATTTCGAGTTCGTCGGCTACTGGCTGATTTCGGCTTTCGCGTTCGCCTGCCACTTCTCGTTCATCGTCATTTCGCCGTTGATCTTCATGGATCAGTTACAGCTCTCAGCCTATGACTTCTCACTGATCCTGCTGATCTACGGTGCGGCGTATGTGACCGGCGGGATTGCCGCCACGCTGTTGAGCCGGCGCATCAGCTCTGCGCAACAGATCGTGGCCGGGTTGGGCCTGATTCTGCTGGCAGGGCTGGTGATGCTATTACTGTCGCAGTACTTCGCACTCTCGCCCGTCACGGTATTGATCCCGATGCTGATCTGCACCGCCGGCACCACCATTGCACGCCCGGCCGCCACCTCACGCGCCATGGGCCTGTTTCCGGAGAACGCCGGTACTTCGGCCTCGGCCGGTAGCACGATCATCTTCATTTGCGGCGGGTTGATCAGTGCGCTGATCAGCCTGAGTCCAGGCAACCTGCAGGCCACCCTCGGCTACTGTTTTGTCCTGCTCAGTTGCATCGCGCTGGCGCTGAACAAGCGGATCAGCCATCGCGCCAGCATTATCGAGAACGGCGCGGTCACGCCCTTCGGCAGCGATTGAGCCTGCCGGTCGTCATGCCATACGCACCGTCGGCACTGGAACAACACTTTGCGCCATTCCCTCCAGACGCCAGCGGTGTAGAATCGGCTGATTCATCGCCATTCATCCCCCGGCGGGTTTATGAGCTCAGGCTGAGGCAAGCGGCGATCCCGCAAAGTCATCGGCAACATCCAGGACACACGGCCATTTCTGAGTGTTCCAGACGTCAATAGAAGCTCACTCCCTTTTGATACCTGATTAGCCGCCCGGAGTGCTCCATGCCAGATTACCGCTCGAAAACATCCACCCACGGCCGCAACATGGCCGGCGCCCGCGCATTGTGGCGCGCCACCGGGATGAAAGATGACGACTTCAAGAAGCCGATCATCGCCATTGCCAACTCCTTCACCCAGTTCGTGCCGGGCCACGTGCACCTCAAAGACCTCGGTCAACTGGTTGCCCGGGAAATCGAACGCGCCGGTGGCGTAGCGAAAGAATTCAACACCATCGCCGTGGATGACGGCATCGCCATGGGTCACGACGGCATGCTCTATTCGCTGCCGAGCCGCGAGATCATCGCCGACTCTGTCGAATACATGGTCAACGCCCACTGTGCCGACGCCATCGTCTGCATCTCCAACTGCGACAAGATCACCCCGGGCATGTTGATGGCCGCTTTGCGCCTGAACATTCCGGTGATCTTCGTTTCCGGCGGCCCGATGGAAGCCGGCAAGACCAAACTCGCTTCCCACGGCCTCGACCTCGTCGACGCCATGGTGATCGCCGCCGACTCCAGCGCTTCTGACGAGAAGGTTGCCGAGTACGAGCGCAGCGCCTGCCCGACCTGCGGTTCGTGCTCCGGCATGTTCACCGCCAACTCGATGAACTGCCTGACTGAAGCCCTGGGCCTGGCACTGCCGGGCAACGGTTCGACCCTCGCGACCCACAGCGACCGCGAGCAGCTGTTCCTGCAGGCCGGCCGCACCATCGTCGAGCTGTGCAAGCGCTACTACGGCGAAAACGACGAGTCCGTGCTGCCGCGCAACATCGCCAACTTCAAGGCGTTCGAGAACGCGATGATGCTCGACATCGCCATGGGCGGTTCGACCAACACCATCCTGCACCTGCTGGCTGCCGCCCAGGAAGCCGAGATCGATTTCGACCTGCGCGACATCGACCGCCTCTCGCGCAGCGTGCCGCAACTGTGCAAAGTGGCGCCGAACATCCAGAAGTACCACATGGAAGACGTGCACCGCGCTGGCGGCATCTTCAGCATCCTCGGTTCCCTGGCCCGTGGCGGCCTGCTGCACACCGACCTGCCGACCGTGCACAGCCGCAGCATGGAAGAAGCCATCGCCAAGTGGGACATCACCCAGACCACCGATGAAGCCGTGCACCACTTCTTCAAGGCCGGCCCGGCGGGCATCCCGACCCAGACCGCGTTCAGCCAGTCGACCCGTTGGGAAACCCTGGATGACGACCGTGAAAACGGCTGTATCCGCAGCTTCGAACACGCCTATTCGAAAGAAGGCGGCCTGGCCGTGCTGTACGGCAACATCGCTCTCGACGGCTGCGTGGTGAAAACCGCCGGCGTCGACGAGTCGATCCACGTCTTCGAAGGCAACGCGAAGATCTTCGAAAGCCAGGACAGCGCGGTGCGCGGCATCCTCGCCGACGAAGTGAAGGAAGGCGACATCGTCATCATTCGCTACGAAGGCCCGAAAGGCGGCCCGGGCATGCAGGAAATGCTCTACCCGACCTCGTACCTGAAGTCCAAAGGTCTGGGCAAAGCCTGTGCGTTGCTCACCGACGGTCGTTTCTCTGGCGGTACTTCCGGCCTGTCGATCGGCCACGCTTCGCCAGAGGCTGCGGCCGGTGGCGCGATCGGTCTGGTGCAGGACGGCGACAAAGTGCTGATCGACATCCCGAACCGCTCGATCAACCTGTTGGTCAGCGATGAAGAACTGGCTGCACGCCGGGTCGAACAGGACAAGAAAGGCTGGAAACCGGTCGAGCAGCGTCCACGCAAAGTGACCACCGCCCTGAAGGCCTACGCCCTGCTGGCGACCAGCGCCGACAAGGGTGCGGTGCGTAACAAGGCGATGCTCGACGGGCTGTAAGTTTTAGCCGCCGAATAAAAATGCCCCGCCAAGTGCGGGGCATTTTTTTGCCTGATCCAAAAACAATGAAGATCAAAACTGTGGGAGCGGGCTTGCTCGCGAAAGCGGTCTACCGGTCAAAAAATCTCTCGCCTGACACTCCCTCTTCGCGAGCAAGCCCGCTCCCACAGGGGGCTGTCAGTGCATCCAGAATCTGCGCTCCCACAAGGATTGTGGGCTTACTGGATTTCCTCGGGTTTAACGATCACCCAGTTCTTGTCCGCCGTCACCGACAAACCTTCCTTGGCCTGCGCTGCCGCGTGCTTGGCCATCATGCCGTTGAGCTGGGTCATGTACTTGTCCTTGCGGTTGATCCACAAGTGAATACCGCCCTTGGCCACGTCGACATCGTGGAACAGCATGTAGCCATCACTGGTTGGGGTGTCGCCACCGACCAGAACCGGTTTTTTCCACTCGTCGATATAAGTCAGAATCGCCGCGTGTTTGCCGGCCATCCAGGTTGCCGGGGTCCACAGGTACGGGGTCAGTTCGAGGCCGAGGTTGGCCTTCTCGTCATACTTGCCGGCGGTAATCTGCTTGCGTGCGGTCGTCAGCTCGCCGGTTTCGCGGTTCTTCAGCAACGTGGTCACGCCGATCACGTTCTGCGGTTTGACGTTGTAACCGTACTTCGGATCGGCCGCGACCATGCGCACCAGTTCTTCGGAGGCGGCGGTCATCACGTAAACCTCGATGCCGTTCTCCATCAGCTTGTTGTACAGCTCGGCCTGGCCGGTGAAGACTTTCGGCGGCTGCACATCGATGTTCTTCACTACGTCGCCTTCGTAGTAAGTGGCCGGCACCGGTTTGCCCGACGCCATCAGCTCATCGACGTAGCCCTTGAGTTCCTTGAGAGTGAAGCCGGAGAACACCTGCGCTACCCACGGGTAGCAGACCATGTCGTCGACTTCGCACAGGCGATAGTAGTAACTGAACAGGCTTTCCTTATGGTCGGCGGTGTCCTTGAACGGCATCAGTTTCAGCGAGGGGTCGAGTTTGTCGCGGGTGATCAGGCCCTTGTTTTCCATGAACGGCAGCAACGACTCTTCAAGGTCGTATCGGTAGCTGGTGTTGTCCATGTCGAACACCGCGTAATTACCCTTGTTGGCATTGGCGGCGATCATCGCGTCGAGTGCCTTGGCCTGATCCGCCGGCCAGTGCTTCAGGTCGGTGGCGAATGCGTGAGCGGCCAAGCCCAATCCAAGAACCACAGCGAGCATTTTCGGTGCGAACTTCATCGGCGTTTTCTCCCTGACTGAAAGACATCGACGCTAACAAATAAGTGTGACAGTCCTCGTCTGTCAGCGACCGCTTACGTCTCCTCAACGCCAGTTGCATTGCCGAGAACGACAAGCGCTTATTCCAAAAACGACGGACAACCTGCGATTTCGGTATTAATTCATTGGAAATCAAACTGTTAGGCTTGCCGGTTCGCAGTTGCCCAAGAATGCGACTGGCACAAGTCTTATCGGAGTCTTCATGAATCTGCCGCTGATCCTCAATCTGCTGGTGTTCCTCGCCCTGCTCTTCGGTCTGGCGCAAACCCGCCACACGACGTGGAGCCTGGCGAAAAAAGTCCTGCTCGCGCTGGTGCTGGGCGTAGCCTTCGGTGTTGCCCTTCACACCGTTTACGGTGCCGGCAACCCGGTACTGAAAGCCTCGATCGGTTGGTTCGATCTGGTCGGCAACGGCTACGTGCAGTTGCTGCAAATGATCGTGATCCCGCTGGTGTTCGCTTCGATCCTCAGCGCGGTTGCGCGTCTGCACAACGCATCGTCGCTGGGCAAGATCAGCTTCCTGACCATCGGCACCCTGCTGTTCACCACCGCGATTGCGGCGCTGATCGGTATCGGCCTGACCAACCTGTTCGGCCTCACCGCCGAAGGCCTGGTCGCCGGCACGCAGGAAATGGCCCGCCTGCAAACCATCCAGACCGACTACGCCGGCAAGGTCGCCGCCCTGAATGTGCCGCAGCTGCTGCTGTCGTTCATTCCGCAGAACCCGTTCGCCGACCTGGCCCGCGCCAAGCCGACCTCGATCATCAGCGTGGTGATCTTCGCCGCGTTCCTCGGGGTCGCGGCGCTGCAACTGCTCAAGGATGATGCCGAGAAAGGTCAGAAAGTGATCAACGCCATCGACACCCTGCAAGCCTGGGTGATGCGTCTGGTGCGTCTGGTGATGAAGCTGACCCCGTACGGCGTGCTGGCGCTGATGACCAAAGTGGTCGCCGGTTCCAACCTGCAGGACATCATCAAGCTCGGCAGTTTCGTCGTGGTCTCGTACCTCGGCCTGGGCCTGATGTTTGTGGTGCATGGCCTGCTGGTGTCGGCGGCCGGGATCAACCCGCTGCGCTTCTTCCGCAAGATCTGGCCGGTGCTGACGTTCGCGTTCACCAGCCGCTCCAGCGCGGCGAGCATTCCGTTGAGCATCGAAGCGCAGACCCGTCGTCTGGGCATTCCGCAGTCGATCGCCAGTTTCGCCGCCTCGTTCGGTGCGACCATCGGCCAGAACGGTTGCGCCGGTCTGTACCCGGCGATGTTGGCGGTGATGGTTGCGCCAACGGTCGGCATCAACCCGCTGGATCCGCTGTGGATCGCGACACTGGTGGCGATTGTCACTCTGAGCTCGGCCGGTGTGGCCGGGGTCGGTGGCGGCGCGACGTTCGCGGCACTGATCGTGCTGCCGGCGATGGGCTTGCCGGTGTCACTGGTGGCGCTGCTGATTTCGGTTGAGCCGCTGATCGACATGGGTCGTACGGCGTTGAACGTAAGTGGTTCGATCACCGCCGGTGCGATTACCAGCCAAGTGATGCAGCAGACCGATAAAGCACTGCTGGATGCGGATGAGCATGCGGAGCTTGCTCAGGCTTAAATTCTTCTTTGCCTGACCTGCCCTCTTCGCGAGCAAGCCCGCTCCCACATTGGATCTGTGATCGACACAAATCCAATGTGGGAGCGGGCTTGCTCGCGAAGCTCTTAAGCTTTTTCCCAGACTTCGAAGTTGTACGCGGGCTTATCGCCCTCAGCCGGATTCGACACGTTCGACACCAGCTTCCACTGGTTCAGATCGAACTCCGGAAACCACGCATCGCCTTCCGGGCTCAGCGCCACTCGGGTCAGATACAGACGATCGGCCTGCGCCAGCCCTTGCGCATACAACTGCGCGCCGCCAATCAGCATCAACTCATCGACACCCTGCGCTTTCGCCCATTCCTCGGCGCGAACCACCGCGGCTTCCAGCGACGGATACACCTCCGCCCCTTCCAGCAGCAGATCCGGCTGACGGCTGACCACGATGTTCAAGCGGCCCGGCAGCGGACGGCCGAGGGAGTCCCAGGTCTTACGGCCCATGATGATCGGCTTGCCGAGGGTCGTGGCCTTGAAGTATTTGAAGTCCCCCGGCAGGTGCCAGGGCATGCTGTTGTCGACGCCGATCACGCGGTTTTCACCGAGGGCTGCGATCAGGCTGAGGGGGAGTGATTTAGTCATGCCGGCGAGGATACCAGAGCCTCGCTTGACCCGATAAGCGCCAC
The DNA here is from genome assembly GCF_054790485.1 of Pseudomonas sp. G3-39. Lineage (NCBI taxonomy): Bacteria > Pseudomonadati > Pseudomonadota > Gammaproteobacteria > Pseudomonadales > Pseudomonadaceae > Pseudomonas > Pseudomonas sp. G3-39. The sequence goes on from NZ_CP186497.1 coordinate 5,608,127, forward strand.
AGCGGTTATGCTCACTGCTCAATCGAGCAACGGAATGGCGCGTGACTGAACTGACTCCACTGCAAAACCTCTGGCTGACTGAAACCATCCGCCTGCGCGAAGAACACGCAGGCCCCCTGGAAGATCTGGAAGCCAATCGTCTGGCCCGCGCGGCCGGCGGCGATCTGCCGGGCCGTATTCAGCGCCGCGCCGTGTGGCTGGCCGAGCGCGACGGGCTGAGCGCAGCACTCCAGCACTGGCTGCAAGGCGCGCGTCTGGCGCTGGTGCTGCTGGTGATTTTCGCGCTGCTGAGCGGCGCCGGTCTGGCCTTCGCCGCACTGAGCCAGTCACCGGTGAATGTGTTCTGGGCCTTGGGCAGCCTGCTCGGGTTGAACCTGATTCTGCTACTGAGCTGGGCACTGGGGCTGATCTTTGCCGGAGAACACGGCGCCACCCTCGGGCGCTTGTGGCTGTGGCTCAGTGAAAAACTCGCCCGCGATGCCAAAGCTGCGCAACTCGCGCCGGCCCTGCTGCTGATGTTGCAACGCAAAAAGCTCAATCGCTGGGTGCTCGGCACGTTGGTCAACGGCCTGTGGTTGCTGGCGATGCTCAGCGCCCTGCTGTTGCTGCTGACACTGATGGCGACTCGGCGCTACGGCTTCGTCTGGGAAACCACCATTCTCGGCGCCGACACCTTTATCAACCTGACCCAAGCCCTCGGCGCGCTGCCGGCGCTGCTCGGCTTCAACGTGCCGACTGTAGAGATGATCCGCGCCAGCGGCGGTGCAGCGCTGGATATCGAAAGTGCGCGCCAGGCCTGGGCAACCTGGCTGGTCGGCGTGCTGGTGGTCTACGGCGTGCTGCCGCGCCTGCTGCTGGCGCTGTTGTGTTTCTGGCGCTGGAGTCGCGGCAAAGCCGCGCTGACCCTGGACCTGAACCTGCCCGGTTACGCCCAGTTGCGTGAACGGCTGATGCCGACCAGCGAACGCCTCGGCATCAACGACGCCGCGCCTGCGCAGTTGCATCGGGTCGAAAGCAGCGTCAGCGAACACGCCAGCGACGGCGCTTTGCTGGTGGCCATCGAACTCGACGATCAGCGCCCATGGCCACCAGCCCTGCCGAAAACCGTGAGCAACGCCGGCATCCTCGACAGCCGCGAATCACGGCACAAACTGCTCGAACAGCTCAGCCGTTTCCCTCCGGCGCGCCTGCTGATCGCCTGCGATCCTCGGCGCTCGCCGGATCGCGGCAGCCTCGCGCTGATCGCCGAACTGGCGCGCAACGCCAACGCCACCCGGGTCTGGCTGCTGCAAGCACCGCCCGGCGAAGCGCTGGACAGTGCCCGTCTCGGCGACTGGCACGTTGCGCTGCAACAACTGGAGTTGCCGTTCGCCGATTGCGCGCCGATGAACTGGCTGGAGAGCGGTCATGACTGATGCCCGGAAAGCGCCGCTGAAACTCGCGGTGGTCGGCCACACCAACGTCGGCAAGACTTCGCTGCTACGCACCCTGACCCGCGACGTCGGCTTCGGCGAAGTCTCGCACCGGCCGAGCACCACTCGACATGTCGAGGGTGCGCGGTTGTCGGTGGACGGTGAGCCGCTGCTCGATCTCTACGACACGCCGGGGCTGGAAGACGCCATCGCCCTGCTGGATTTCCTTGAGCGTATGGAGCGCCCCGGCGAACGTCTCGACGGCCCGGCGCGACTGGCGCGGTTTCTCGACGGCAGCGAAGCACGTCAGCGTTTCGAACAGGAGGCGAAAGTCCTGCGACAGCTACTCGCGTCGGACGCCGGTCTGTATGTAATCGACGCCCGCGAACCGGTGCTGGCCAAGTATCGTGACGAACTCGAAGTGCTGGCCAGTTGCGGCAAGCCGCTGTTGCCGGTGCTGAATTTCGTCAGCAGCGCCAACCATCGCGAGCCGGACTGGCGCGAAGCGTTGGCGCGGCTCGGCCTGCATGCGTTGGTGCGGTTCGACAGCGTTGCGCCGCCGGAAGATGGCGAGCGGCGCCTGTACGAAAGCCTTGCGCTGTTGCTGGAAAACGCCCGTCCGCAACTGGAGCGCTTGATCGCCGATCAACAGGCCCAGCGCCTCGCCCGCCAGCAAAGTGCGGCGCGCTTGATCGCTGAGCTGCTGATCGATTGTGCAGCGTGCCGGCGCAGTGTGGTCAGCGAGGCCGAGCAGGAGCAGCAAGCGATCAGCGAACTGCGCAAAGCCGTGCGCCAGCGTGAACAGAAATGCGTCGAAGCGTTGCTCAAGCTCTATGCGTTTCGCCCGCAGGACGCGGCGGCCAGTGACTTGCCGCTGCTGGATGGGCGTTGGGGCGATGATCTGTTCAACCCGGAAACCCTGAAGCAACTCGGCGTGCGGGTGGGCGGCGGGATTGCGGCCGGTGCCGCTGCCGGGGCTGGCGTGGATCTGCTGGTCGGCGGCATTACCCTCGGTGCGGCGGCATTGGCCGGTGCGATTGCCGGTGGTGCACTGCAAACCGCGCGCAGTTATGGCAGCCGCCTGCTCGGCAAGATCAGGGGCCAGCGGGAGTTGACCGTGGATGACGGGGTGTTGCGGCTGCTGGCGTTGCGTCAGCGCCAACTGTTGCTGGCGCTAGATCAGCGCGGGCATGCGGCGATGGAGGCGGTTCAGGTCGCCACCCCGCAGGACAAGACCTGGCGCGAAGGCAAGTTGCCGGATGCGCTGAGCAAGGCGCGGGCGCATCCGCAGTGGTCTTCGCTCAATCCGCATGCGAAGTTGAATCAGGCGGAGCGGCAGGAGCAGATTGAGTTTCTGGCTGCAGATTTGTAGCGCCTGATCTGGCCCCTTCGCGAGCAGGCTCGCTCCCACATTGGATCGTGGTCAGAACACAAAACCCTGTGGGAGCGAGCCTGCTCGCGAATGGCGCGACTCGGTGACATGGATTACGCAGCCAGCAGCCGCGCCGCTTTCTCCTTCAACACCTGAAGGTCAATCACCGGCACCGCCCTCTCCTTGGCCAGCTCGTCCCACTGGCGCATGCGCAAGCTGAGGGCACACAACGGATCCCGCTCAAACACATCCGCCTCAGCCTCGCTCATCACCCCGCCCTGATACTCCAGCGTGCGGCGACTCGCTTCACTCAAGCGCTCGAAATACCCCGGCTCACGCAGCGTCAGATAACGTTTGGCCTGCACGTGATATTCCACCAGCCGCGCCAGGCGCTCACTGAATCCCGCCTCACGCAAATAATTCGCCCCCAGCCGCTCATGGCTGACCACGCCATAACCGCCCATGTTTTCGGCGCCGTCGGCACACAAATGACCGATGTCGTGGAAGAACGCGGCGAGCACCACTTCATCATCAAAGCCTTCGGCGATCGCCAGTTCAGCAGCTTGGGACATGTGCTCGATCTGCGACACCGGCTCGCCGATGTAATCACTAGCACCAAAGCGTTCATACAGCGCAAACACCCGGTCAACGACTTGCGCATGCCCCGCCATCACATTTCCTCCAGCCACTGCGCGACATTGCGCTCGGCCAGTGCCGGGCCGACGCTCATGCCGACGCCGGTGTGCATCAACGCCACACTCAGCCCGGGGGCCGGGCGCAGCAACGAAAATGGCCCCGGCCCACGGGCACCGTAGACGCCCTGCCAGCGCTCGACCACTTGCACCTTGCAGCCCAGCGTGTGCTCGGCTAGTTCGAGCATCCAGTTGTCCACTTGCTCGGCGTTGAACGGCGACGGATCGCTGCCGTAATGGTGCGAGTCGCCGATGATCAGCTCGCCATACGGCGTCGGACTGATCAGCAGGTGAATGCCGTTGTCGTGCAGGTGCGGTTGTTCGCGCAGGATCTGCGCCTGCACCGCCGCCGCTTCTGGCAAATCGGCGAAGGCGCCGTAGTGCACGCAGCTCAAACCGGTGAGCAAGGCGTGTTGCAGATTCAGCTCGATCTGCGGTTTGGCGCGGAGCATTTGCAGGCGGCAGATCTGCGGATCGAGCGCGGCAATCGGTTCGGCCAGCAGGGTCTGATAATCGTGGCCGGAGCAGACGATGATCTGCTTCGCCGTGAAGCTGCCGGCGGTGCTGTGCAGGTACCCCGGCTCGACATCGCGTACCAGCTTCGAGAAGTGAAACTCGACGCCGAGGTCGCGGCGCAGATAGTCGATCAACGCCGGAATCGCTTCACGCGAGTACAGCTGTTGATCGTCCAGGCCGTGCAACGCCGCGCGGTGATGACTGAACTGACCGTGGTACAGATCACGCAGGGCAGCGCCACGCAGCAAGGCGACGTTGTAACCGTGCTCTACGGCGCGGCCGTTGCAGAAGGCCTCGAGCAATTGCTCTTCGGCTTCGCTGCGGGCGAACAGGTACGAGCCGTTTCGCTTGATCTGCAGACCGGCGAGTTGCGCCCAGTCACCCCAGATCTCGCGGCTGGCCATGGCCAGTTCAAGCATCGGCCCCGGTGGCTGACCGGTGACCAGCGCCTGACCAAAGTTGCGCACCGAAGCGCCGAGGGGCGTGGCGGTGCGTTCGAAAACGCTGACCTTGAGGCCGCGTTTGGCGGCGGCATAGGCGTGGGACAGGCCGAGGATGCCGGCGCCGACGATCAGCAGGTCTTTGTGTTGAGTCATGGAGATTTTCCCTGAATGGGAGACCGCCTTCGCGAGCAAGCCCGCTCCCACAGTTTGATCGCATTCCTTCCGGTGGAACTCGGTCGAATGTGGGAGCGGGCTTGCTCGCGAAGAGGCCCTGTCAGTCGATAAAGATCTTACTTGGCGACAACTTTCTCGGACTTGCCGTCATAGCGCTTGCGCCATTCGGTCAGGATCTCGTCGCGGTTCTTCGAGGCCCAGGCAAAGTCATTCTTGATCAGGCGCTGCTCGTAGTCGGCCGGCAGTTCGGTCTGTGGTTTGGCGATACCCGGCTGCGCAAGAACCGCAAAGTTCTCCTTGTACAGATCCATTGCCTCGGCGCTGGCGGAGAAGTCCGCGAGTTTTTTCGCCGCGTCTTCATGCGGGGTGCCTTTGATCACGGCAGTCGCCTCGATCTCCCAGCCCAGGCCTTCTTTCGGCAGGATGATGTCCAGCGGCGCGCCCTGGCGTTTCAGCTGTACGGCCGGGTATTCGAAGGAAATGCCGATCGGGAATTCGCCCGCAGCAGCCAGTTTGCAAGGCTTGGAACCGGAGTGAACGTACTGGCCGATGTTCTGGTGCAGACCGTCCATGTAGGCCCAACCCTGCTTCTCGCCGAAGGTTTGCAGCCAGGCGCTGACGTCGAGGAAACCGGTGCCGGACGACGCCGGGTTCGGCATGACGATCTTGCCCTTGTACTCAGGCTTGGTCAGATCCTGCCAGCTCACGGGTTTGCTCAGGCCCTGCTTCTCGGCTTCGACGGTGTTGAAGCAAATGGTCGCGGCCCACACGTCCATGCCGACCCAGGCTGGCGGGTTGGCAGCATCGCGGTAGTTCGCGCCGATCTTGCCCAGATCCTTCGGTGCGTAGCTTTGCAGCATGCCCTGCTGATCGAGGATCGCCAGGCTCGAAGCGGCCAGGCCCCACACCGCGTCAGCCTGTGGACGGGCCTTTTCGGCCAGCAGTTTGGCGGTGATGATCCCGGTGGAATCACGCACCCACTTGATCTCGACGTCCGGGTTGACCTTCTCGAACGCGGCTTTGTAAGCGGTCAGTTGCTCGGCTTCGAGGGCGGTATACACCGTCAACTCGGTTTTTGCCGCGAAGGCATTCAGGCTGAAAGTAGCGAGCACAGCAGCGGCCAGAGCCATAGGCTTGAACATGATCGTTTTCCTGTCGGTGAGTTGAGGCTGTAGGGATAAGTCGTCAATCAGTGACCGGGCGCGGTTTGCCGCCAGGCCTGGGAACGGCGCAGCAAGCCGCGCGAAGTCCAAGCCAGCAGCAAGGACACGCCCGCCGAGGTGAACAGAATCAGGGTCGACATCGCTGCCGCGCCGCCGACGTTGCCGGCGTCGTCCATGTTCAGCACCGCCACCGCCGCGAGGATGGTGTCGGGGCTGTAGAGGAAGATCGCCGCCGACACCGTGGTCATCGCCGAGACGAACAGGTAGCGCACGATGTCCAGCAGCGCCGGCAGGCAGATCGGCACGGTGACGCGCAGGTAGTGGCGGTACAGCGGGGCCTTGAGCGACAGCGCGGCGGCCTCGAACTCTGCGTCGAGCTGGCGCAGCGCGGTGGTCGCGGTCATTTGTGCGGTGGTCAAATAGTGAGCAATGGTGCAGACGATCAGCAGGGTCATCGTGCTGTACAGCACGTGCAGCGGGTTGCCGCTGAGGTTGAAGAAGAAGACGTAACCCAGACCGAGCACCAGCCCCGGCACTGCCATCGGGATGAAACTGAGCATGCGCAACGTCAGGTTGAGGCCGCGTTGGCTGCGGGTTTTCTCCATCAGGTAAGCGCCAGTGAAGATCAGCACGCTGCCGATCAGCGCCGTGCCCAGCGCCATCTTCAAGCTGTTGCCGTAGGCCAGCCAGCCACCGCCGGCAGTCTCGTTGAACTGATAGTGATTGAGCGACAGCGACAGGTTGTACGGCCAGAACTTCACCAGCGACGAAAACACTGCCATGCCGAACACCAGCAGCAGCGCCGCGCTGATCAGCAAAACAATCGCCAGATAGCAGGCATCGCGCAATTTCGACGGCGCTGGTTTGAACACTTGAGCGCGGCCGCTCATGGAGTCGCCGTGACGACGACGCAGCCAGGCATCGACGCCAAAGCTGAACAGCGCCGGCAGCAACAGCACCATGCCGATCAGCGCACCGCGACCGAATTGTTGCTGACCAACCACGGCTTTGTAAGCCTCCAGCGCCAGCACTTGATAGTCGCCACCGACCACCACTGGCACGCCGAAATCGGTGATGGTCAGGGTGAACACCAGACAGAACGCGGCGAACACTGCCTGCCGGGTCGCCGGCCATGTGATGCTGCGAAAGGCTTTCGCCGGACTGGCGCCCATGCTCGACGCCGCATCAAACAGCCGCGCATCGGCCAGCGACAGCGCCGACAACAAAATCATCAACGCATGGGGAAAGGTGTAGATCACCTCACCCAGCACAATGCCCCAGAAGCCGTAGATGTTGTCCGAAAGTAATCCACGCAGCATGCCCTGGTTACCGAACAGATAGACCAGTGCAATCCCCGGCAGCATCGACGGCGCCATCAATGGCAGCAGGGAAATCCCGCGCCAAATGCCCTTGGCCGGAATCAGTGTGCGTTGCAGGGCGTAGGCAAACAGGTAGGCCAGCGGTACGACGATGGCCGCGACGCTGAGGGAAACTTTCAGGCTGTTGCCGAGCAGCCAGTGGAAATTCGCGCTGCTCACCAGCTCCTTGGCGGCGAGCCAGCCACCGCCCTGCCCGGCCTCGCTGCTGAAGCCGCGCCAGAAGATCGCCAGCAACGGCAGCAGCACAGCGACACCGAGTAGCAATAGCAGCAGGAGTTTGCCGCCGAGGACGAAGATCCGGTCACCGACCTCGGCCCCGGACACTCGCCGCGCTTGCTTGTGCGGTAGCGGCAGTGCGATGTTCGCGCTCATCAGGCAAACACCTGCAGGCTGCGCGGTGGCAAGGCGACCATGATCTGCTGGGCGCCGAGGCGTGGCATGGCTTCCGGCGCCAGTTCGGCGAGCAGCGCGTGGCCCGGCAATTGGTCGAGTTCGAAGCTCATGCGGCAGCGGTTGCCGAGGAAAGTGATCTCGCGCACCTTGGCCGGGAACAGGTTTTCTTCGTGCACCAGCGGATTGACGTTGATTGCTTCCGGGCGACAGAACAGTCGGCCCGAAGCACCGCTCACACTGCCATCCGCCAGACGCACATCCATCCCGCCAACCCGGGCGTGACTGGCGCTGCTGCGCTGGAACGGCAGCCAGTTGCCCTGCCCGACGAACTCGGCCACGAACGGCGTGGCCGGGCGGTTGTAGATTTCCTGCGGGGTGGCGTACTGCTCGACGCGGCCGTTGTTTATCACGGCGATGCGGTCGGCCATCAGCATGGCTTCGTCCTGATTGTGCGTGACCATCAGGGTGGTGATGCCGAGGTTGCGCTGCAGTTGGCGCAGTTCGGTGCACAGATGCTCACGTACCCGGGCGTCCAGCGCCGACATCGGTTCATCAAGCAACAGCAGCGACGGCGCCGGGGCCAGGGCGCGAGCCAGGGCAACCCGCTGTTGCTGGCCGCCGGACAATTGACCCGGGTACTTTTTCTCACTGCCGGTGAGGCCGACCAGTTCCAGCATCTGCCCGACACGACGGCGTACTTCGTCGCGACCGCTGCCGGCGAGGCCGTAGGCAATGTTCGCTTCGACGGTCAGATTGGGGAACAGCGCGTAGGACTGGAACAGAATGCCGTAATCCCGGGCCTGCGGCGCGAGGTGCGAGACATCGCGATCGCCGAGGTACAACTCGCCGCTGTCCTGCTTCTCCAGCCCGGCGATGCAGCGCAGCAGCGTGGTCTTGCCGCAGCCCGAGGGGCCGAGCAGGCACACCAGCTCACCGGCCGCGACATCGAGGGAGACGTTATCCAGTGCGGTGAACGCGCCGAAGCGCTTCTGCACGCCGCGCACTTTCATCGGCGCACCGGGGTTGGTCAGGGCAGTTGCGATTGCAGGATTCATGGACAGACCTCATCAAGCTGATGGGGCCAATCCTAGAGTTGTAATGCGTCCGTCATGTGGCAGTAGGGCAAAAACGGCTGATAGTGGTATTCGGGGATTTGGGTTCAGATTCTGTATTGCCTGCTCGCGAAGAGGCCAACAAGATAGATGGAGATCTCAGGCCGGGGACATTTCCTGCGCCAGTCCGAGGAACGCCGCCGGCAACCGCGCACCCTTGCGCTCCTTGAGGCAATACAGATACTCGGGAATCTGCGGCGCATTCTCGATGGTCAGCACCCGCAATTGCGGATCGTGCGGGACTTCCTGGCGGGCAATGATGCTGATGCCGATGTTGCGCAACACCGCCTCGCGGATCGACTCACGGCTGCCGATCTCCAGCAACGGGCCGAAACTGACCCCGGCGCTTTCCAGCAACTCCTCGGTCAAACGGCGGGTGGTCGAACCCGACTCGCGCATCAACAACGTATGCCCGGCCAGCGCACTCAACGCCACATGCTCCTGCGCCGCCAGCGGATGGTTGCGATGCACCGCCAGCACCAGCGGATCGCTGCCCAGCACCCGGCGAATCAGCCGCGCATCCTCAAGCAACTGCGACGACGCCGCGACATCGACCCGGTAATCCTCCAACGCTTCCAGCACCTGCTGCGAGTTGCCGATTTCCACCGACACTTCCACCTGCGGCAGGCGCTCGCGGAAGGTTTTCACCAGATCGAGGATGTAATACGGGGCAGTGGCGGCGATGCGCAACGTGCCCTGCACCTGGCCGCTGTTGCGCAGGAAGAACTCGATGTCCGCCTCTTGCTGCAAGAGCGCCTTGACCATCGGCAGCAACCGCGCGCCTTCGTCGCTGACGCTCAGGCGCCGGCCGCCACGGTAGAACAACTCCACCGAATACTGGCTTTCCAGATTACGGATCTGCGTGGTCACGGTGGGTTGGCTGAGGCCGAGCTTTTTCGCCGCCAGCGTAATGCTGCCCAGGCGGGCGACCATATAAAACGCTTTCAGCTCGGCACTCAGCACAACCATCCCTCATCGTTTATTTGCGCAGCAGGCGCAAACCGTTGAACACCACCAGCAGGCTCACGCCCATGTCGGCGAACACCGCCATCCACATGGTGGCGAGTCCGGCGAAGGTTACCCCAAGAAAGATAGCCTTGATCACCAGTGCCAAGGCGATGTTCTGTTTCAGGATGCTCGCGGTGTCACGCGACAGGCTGATGAACGCGGGAATTTTGCGCAGATCGTCGTCCATCAGGGCGACATCGGCGGTTTCAATCGCGGTGTCGGTGCCGGCGGCCGCCATGGCGAAACCGATCTCGGCGCGGGCCAGTGCCGGGGCGTCGTTGATGCCGTCGCCAACCATGCCCACCCGATGACCCTGTGCATAAAGCGCTTCGATGGCTTGCAGCTTGTCGGTTGGCAGCAAGTCGCCCTTGGCCTGATCGATGCCGACCTGCGCGGCAATCGCCTGCGCGGTGTGCACGTTGTCACCGGTGAGCATCATGGTTTTCACGCCCAGCGCGTGCAATTGGCGGATCGCTTCGCGGCTGGATTCCTTGACCGTGTCGGCCACGGCGAACAGCGCCAGCGGACCAGAACTGTCGAGCAGCAACACCACGGATTTGCCCTGTTTCTCCAGCGCAAACAGCTTCTCTTCCAGTTGCGGCGAGCACAGGCCCAGCTCCTCGACCAGACGATGGTTGCCCAAGTGATAGGTCTGGCCGTTGACCTGTCCCTTCACGCCACGACCGGCCAGCGCTTCGAAGTTATCCACAGTCAGCACGGCGAGGTTTTTATCCACAGCCGCATTGGCGATGGCCAGCGACACCGGGTGATCGGAGCGCCCCGCCAGTGCGGCGGCGATTGCCGGAGCGCTGGCGTCGGCGGTCGGGTCGAGCGACAGGTAATCGGTCTGCACCGGTTTGCCGTGAGTGATGGTGCCGGTCTTATCCAGCGCCAGATAGTCGAGCTTGAAGCCGCCCTCCAGGTACACGCCACCCTTGACCAGAATGCCTTTGCGCGCCGCTGCCGCGAGGCCGCTGACGATGGTCACCGGGGTGGAGATCACCAGCGCACAAGGACACGCCACCACCAGCAACACCAGCGCACGGTAGATCCAATCGAACCACAACGCGCCCATAAACAGCGGCGGAATGATCGCCACCGCCAGCGCCAGCACGAACACCACCGGGGTGTAGATTTTCGAGAACTGATCGACGAAGCGCTGCGTCGGCGCCCGCGCACCCTGAGCCTGCTCGACGGCGTGGATGATCCGCGCCAGGGTCGAGTTGTTCGCCGCCGCAGTCACCAAGTATTCCAGCGAACCGGCCTGGTTGATGGTGCCGGCGAAGACTTTGTCGCCCACGGTTTTCTCCACCGGCAGGCTTTCGCCGGTGATCGGCGCCTGATCGATGGTCGAACTGCCGCTGACCACTTCACCGTCCAGCGCGATGCGCTCGCCGGGTTTTACCCGCACACGGGCGCCGAGTTCGACGCTTTTAACCTCTTGTTCGATCCAGTTGCCGTCGGCTTGCTGCACCGTGGCCTGTTCCGGGGTCATCTGCATCAGGCCGCTGATGGCATTGCGCGCACGATCCAGCGAGCGCGCCTCGATCAACTCGGCCACGGTGAACAGGAACATCACCATCGCCGCTTCCGGCCACTGACCGATGAGGATTGCGCCGGTCACCGCGATGCTCATCAGCGCGTTGATGTTGAGGTTGCGGTTTTTCAGGGCGATCCAGCCCTTTTTATAGGTGGTCAGGCCGCCGCTGAGGATCGAGAGCAGCGCAATGATCGCCACCACCCAGGTTGGCGCAGCGTTGGTGAAATGGATCACTTCGGCCGCCAGCGCGCCGACACCGGACAGCGCCAGGGGCCACCAGTGTTTTTTCACCGGTGCCGGGGTCGGGGCTTCGACGCCCGCCTCCAATGGCTCGGCGTGCATGCCCAGCGAGGTGATCGCCTCGGTGATCGGCGCGGTGTCGCGCAGATTGTGGGTCACGCCGAGCACGCGGTTGATCAGGTTGAACTCCAGCTGCTGCACACCGGCCAGCTTGCCGAGTTTGTTCTGGATCAGCGTCTGCTCGGTCGGGCAGTCCATCGCTTCGATGCGGAAACTGCTCAGGCGGGCGTCAGCGCTGGTCTTTTCGCTCAGTTGCACCAACGCAGGCGCGGCGACTGTCGAGGAGCAGCAAGAATCTTCGTGCGAATGAACCGGTGCCGGTGCTGCGGCTTTCGACCCGCAGCAGGAATCGCCGCCATGTTCGTGCTTATGCACAGGCTGCAATTTATGGCTGTGGCTATGATCGTGCCCGTCGTCGGGCTTGTGGGTGTGCTGGGAGTCGCTCATTGGTCGCGTCCATGAAGGTGCCTGTTGCCAAGTAAAGACCCTGTAGCCACTATAGGGTCAAGCACCCTTTTGGAGATTGCCGTCATGAAGATCGGAGAACTGGCCAAACTCACCGACTGCGCCGTGGAAACCATCCGCTATTACGAGCGCGAAAACCTGCTGCCGGAACCGGCGCGCAGCGACGGCAACTACCGCGTCTACACCCAGGCGCATGCCGAACGCCTGACCTTCATCCGCAACTGCCGCACCCTCGACATGACCCTCGAAGAAATCCGCAGCCTGCTGGCGATGCGCGACAGCCCGCAGGATCAGTGTGAAAGCGTCAATACGCTGATCGACGAGCACATCCAGCATGTGAAAGCGCGGATTGACGGGTTGCTGGCGTTGCAGACACAACTGCTCGACCTGCGCCAACGCTGTGGCGAAGGGCCGGGGGCGGATCAGTGCGGGATCTTGCAGCGGCTGGAGGTGAGTGGCGGGGTTGTGGCGACGGAGGTCGAGCACTCCCACGTAGGCCGCAGCCACGGCCACTGAGCCTTACACAGAACCCAATGTGGGAGCGGGCTTGCTCGCGAAGGCGGTGTATCAGTCGACATCTCTATGACTGACACGCCCTCTTCGCGAGCAGGCTCGCTCCCACAGGGGTTTTGTGCAACGGCTTAGACCGCCATCGGCGCGGTCATCGGCGCGTGGTGCTCATAACCTTCCAGCGAGAAATCACTCGGCTCCACCAGCTCCAGCCACTCCGGCTGGTACACACCGGTCTTGGCAAACTCCGGCACGCGGTCGGAGATTTTCAGTTTCGGCATGGCGAACGGCTCGCGTTTGAGCTGTTCGTTGAGCATGTCCAGGTGGTTCTCGTAGACATGCGCATCACCGATGAAATAGGTGAACCAGCGCGGCGTGTAACCGGTCAGGCGCCCGATCAGGCTTAGCAGGGCGGCGCCCTCGGTGAGGTTGAACGGCGTGCCCAGGCCCAGGTCGTTGGAGCGGATGTACAGGGTCAGGGAGATCTCTTTGGTCTCGACGTTCGGGTGGAACTGGTACAGCAGATGGCATGGCGGCAGAGCCATTTCATCGAGCTGGGCGACGTTCCAGCCGTGGAACAGGATGCGGCGGCTGCCCGGGTCCTTGATGATCGTGTCGACGCACTGGCGCACCTGATCGATGGCTTTGTACAGCACCACGTAAGCCTGGCCGTCTTCTTCGCCTTGGGCGATCTGCTTGTAGCCGTTGCTCAGGGTCTGTTCGATGGCGGCGGTGTTGCTCAGCGGGATCTGCTTGTACGCCGGCCATTTGCGCCATTGCACGCCGTAAATTTCACCGAGGTCGTCTTCGCCCTGACGGAACGGGTTGGCCAGCCATTGCGCATTTTCGTTGGCGTTCTGGTCCCAGACCTTGCAGCCCAGCGCACGGAATTCAGCGGCGTTGTTAACGCCACGCAGAAAACCGCACATCTCGCCGATGGCCGATTTGAAGGCCATCTTGCGGGTGGTGATCGCCGGAAAGCCTTCCTGCAGATCGAAACGCAGCATCGCACCCGGGAAGCTGATGGTGTTGATGCCGGTGCGGTTGGCCTGTTTGGTGCCGTTCTGGATGACGTGCGAGACCAGTTCGAGATATTGCTTCATGAGTTACCTGTGTCCTTTGAGCCCCGGCGTCGCGCGCCGGGGTTCGTAGTTTAAGCGGTCGGCGCGAGCGGCGCTGCCGGCGCACGACGATAGGCCAGCCAGATCAGGAACAGCCCGCCGACGATCATCGGTACGCACAGCACTTGGCCCATGGTCAGCCAGTTCCAGGCCAGGTAGCCCAGTTGCGCATCCGGTACGCGGACGAACTCGACGATGAAACGGAAAATGCCGTAAAAAAGCGCGAACATGCCCGATACCGCCATGGTCGGACGCGGCTTGCGCGAGAACAGCCACAGGATCAGGAACAGCGCGACGCCTTCAAGCGCGAACTGATACAGCTGCGACGGGTGACGCGGCAGCTGCGCCGGATCGCTGAACGGCGGGAAGATCATCGCCCACGGCACGTCGGTCGGCTTGCCCCACAGCTCGGCGTTGATGAAGTTGCCGATACGCCCGGCACCCAGACCGATCGGCACCATCGGCGCAACAAAGTCCATCAGTTGGAAGAAGGTCTTGCCGTTACGCTTGCCGAACCACAGCGCGGCGAGCATCACCCCGATGAATCCGCCATGGAACGACATGCCGCCCTTCCACACTTCGAAAATCAGCGTCGGGTTGGCGATGTAGGCGCTCAGATCATAGAACAGCACGTAACCCAGACGTCCACCGACAATCACCCCCATCGACAGCCAGAACACCAGATCGGAGAGCTTCTCCTTGGTCCAGGTCGGGTCGAAACGGTTGAGCCGGCTCGACGCCAGCAGCCATGCGCCGCCGATGCCGACGAGGTACATCAGGCCGTACCAGTGGATTTTCAGCGGACCGATGGCCAGGGCCACCGGGTCGATCTGCGGGTAAGGCAGCATTGCGACTCCTCGTTAGAGTTGAAACCAAAATTCCCGGGCGACGCTGCCACCTCAGGATTAAGCCAGGATTGCGGCCCGTTCTGACCCAGTGGGTCAGAGCAGGAAATTCAGGCCCACGCAGAACAGCAAAGCGGCGAACAGCCGTTTCAGCAAGCGCGGCGACAATCTGTGTGCCAGGCGCGCGCCGAGACGGGCGAACACCATGCTGGTCAGGGCAATGCCCAGCAGCGCCGGCAAATAGACAAAACCGAGACTATGCGGCGGCAACAGCGGATCATGCCAGCCCAGAATCATGAAACTTAATGCACTCGCCACGGCGATCGGCAAACCGCAGGCCGACGACGTTGCCACCGCCTGCTGCATCGGCACGCTGCGCCAGGTCAGGAACGGCACGGTCAGCGAACCGCCGCCGATTCCGAAAATCGCCGAGGCCCAGCCGATCACACTGCCGGCCACGGTCAGACCGAGTTTGCCCGGCACCGTTCGACTGGCCTTGGGTTTGACCTCCAGCGCCAGTTGCACGGCAATCACCAAGGCGAACACGCCGATGATCTTCTGCAGGTTCGGCCCGGAAATCGCCTCGGCCGTCAGCGCCCCAAAACCGGCGCCGAGCAGAATACCCACGGTCATCCACATGAAGATCGGCCAGCGCACCGCACCACGTCGATGGTGTTCACGCACGGCGTTGACCGAAGTGAAGATGATGGTCGCCAGCGATGTCCCTACCGCCAGATGCGTGAGGATCGACTGATCGAATCCCTGCAAGGTAAAACTGAACACCAGCACCGGGACAATAATGATCCCGCCGCCCACCCCGAACAGCCCGGCCAGCACGCCCGCACAGGCGCCCAACGCCAGATAGAGCAGAAATTCCATGACCGTCTCCCAGACGCATCCCCAAAACCGGAGCGGCATGGTAACGGATGCATGCCCTTTGGCTCCACTGACGATGGATGCACGGACGCCGACTGCGTAGAGTGAGCAGAAAACGCACAAGGACCACCTTATGTGCCTGATCGTTTTCGCCTGGCGCCCGGGCCATGCCCAGCCGCTGATCGTCGCGGCCAACCGTGACGAGTTCTACGCCCGCCCGAGCCTGCCGCTGGCGCCATGGGCCGACGCACCGCACGTGCATGCCGGGCGCGATCTTGAGGCGGGCGGCACGTGGCTGGGGATTGGTGCCAACGGACGCTTCGCCGCACTGACCAATATCCGCGATCCACACCAGCCTCCGGCGCGTAAATCAAGGGGCGAGCTGGTGGCGCGGTTTCTCACGGGCGATGCGTCGATTGATGATTATTTAAGCGATGTGGTCGCGCGCTCGCCGGAGTACGCCGGGTTCAATCTGCTGCTGGGTAATACCCATGAGCTGTGGCACTTCAATGCGCTGACGTCTGAGCCGGTGATGCTCGAACCCGGGGTTTACGGGCTATCCAATGCCGGGCTGGATACACCGTGGCCGAAGTTGCTCAAGGCCAAGGCTGCACTGAGTGCGGTGCTGGATGATCCGCAGCCTGCGCGACTGCTGGGGTTACTGAGCGATGCGCAGACCGCGCCGTTTAATGAATTGCCGGACACCGGGGTCGGACTGGCGACTGAATCGTTACTGTCGAGTGTGTTTATTGCCAGTCAAAGTTACGGGACACGGGCGAGTACGGCGTTGATCGTGCAGGCGGACGGCACGCGGCGGATGGTCGAGCGCAGTTTCGGGCCGTATGGCGGGCATTTGGGTGAGGTGGAGGTTCAGGTTTAGCGGTAGCGGGACTGACGCCTTCGCGAGCAAGCCCGCTCCCACATTGGTTCTGTGATCGACACAAATCCCTGTGGGAGCGGGCTTGCTCGCGAAGGGGCCATCAGCCTTTCAGAGGGCCTTGTTGACCGCCGGCGGATTCATCTTCGACAACCCGAGATTCTTCAGCGCCAGTTGCAGCGAGCTGTGGATCACTTGCGGGTTATCGATCTTCATCAGCTCCGCCAGCAGATCCTTGGCCTTGCTCAGGTTGATCTGGCGCAGCATCCACTTCACTTTCGGCAAGTTGGTGGCGTTCATCGACAAGCTGTCGAAGCCCATCGCCATCAACAGCACCGCCGCTGCCGGATCACCGGCCATTTCGCCGCAGATACTCACCGGTTTGCCTTCGGCATGCGCGTCGC
This sequence comes from Pseudomonas sp. G3-39, assembly GCF_054790485.1. Lineage (NCBI taxonomy): Bacteria > Pseudomonadati > Pseudomonadota > Gammaproteobacteria > Pseudomonadales > Pseudomonadaceae > Pseudomonas > Pseudomonas sp. G3-39. Next base: position 5,624,729 of record NZ_CP186497.1, read on the forward strand.
GGACCACGGTTTGCAGGGCTTGCAGCACCGCCGGGTGCAGGTAGTCGTAGAGGTCGGCCACTCGCGGGTTGTTGCGGTCGACGGCTAGCAGGTACTGGGTCAGGTCGTTGGAGCCGACCGACAGGAAGTCCACCTGCCGCGCCAGTTCCTTGGTCTGGTACACCGCAGCCGGAATTTCAATCATCACCCCGATTGGCGGCATCGGCACGTCGGTGCCTTCGTCACGCACTTCGCCCCAGGCCCGGTGGATCAGGTGCAGGGCTTCTTCGAGTTCGTGGGTGCCGGAGATCATCGGCAGCAGGATCCGCAGGTTGTTCAGGCCTTCGCTGGCCTTGAGCATCGCGCGGGTCTGCACCAGGAAGATTTCCGGGTGGTCGAGGGTCACGCGAATCCCGCGCCAGCCGAGGAACGGGTTGTCTTCCTTGATCGGGAAGTACGACAGCGACTTGTCGCCGCCGATGTCCAGGCTGCGCATGGTTACCGGTTGCGGGTGGAACGCGGCGAGTTGCTCGCGGTAGATCGCCAGTTGTTCCTTTTCGCTCGGGAAACGCTGGTTGATCATGAACGGCACTTCGGTGCGGTACAGACCGACTCCCTCGGCGCCGCGCTTCTGCGCCCGCGCCACATCGGCCAGCAGACCGGTGTTGACCCACAACGGCATGCGATGGCCATCGAGGGTCACGCACGGCAGATCACGCAGGGTGTCGAGGCCCAGCGCCAGCTGTTTCTCTTCTTCGACCACCTCGGCGAACTGCTTGCGCAGCACATCGCTGGGGTTGGTGTAGACCTCGCCGCGGGTGCCATCGACGATCACCTCGATGCCGTCAACCTTGGCGTACGGCAAGTCAACCAGGCCCATCACCGTCGGAATGCCCATGGCCCGGGCCAGGATCGCGACGTGCGAGTTACCCGAACCGAGGACCGACACCAGACCGACCAATGTGCCTTCCGGCACCTCGCCGAGCATCGCCGGCGTCAGTTCTTCGCTGACCAGAATGGTTTTTTCCGGGTAGACCAGATTCTGCTGACGCTCTTCCTGCAAATAGGCCAGCAGGCGCCGGCCGAGGTCTTTGACGTCCGAGGCACGTTCACGCAGGTAGGCGTCGTCCATCAGTTCGAAACGGTTGACGTGCTCAGTGACCACCTGACGCAGCGCGCCCTGGGCCCACTGGCCGGTCTTGATCACGGTGGTGATTTCGCTGCCCAGCGAGGCATCGTCAAGCATCATCAGGTAGACGTCGAACAGCGCACGCTCTTCCGGGCGCAGCTGGGTCGCGAGCTTGGCGGACAACGCTCGCATGTCGGCGCGCACGCCTTCGATGGCGGTCTTGAACAGCGCCAGTTCGGCGTCGATGTCAGTGATGTGCTTGTCCGGCACCACGTCCAGATCCGCCGGCGGCAGCATGACCACCGCGGTACCGACGGCGGCACCCGGCGAACCCGGTACGCCGACGAACTTGGCTTCCTGAATGCCCTTGCCCTGACGGCCCAGGCCACGGATCGACCCGGTGGCCTCGGCGTGGGCGATTACGCCGGCGAGCTGCGCGCTCATGGTCACGAGGAAGGCTTCTTCACCTTCATCGAACTGGCGGCGTTCTTTCTGCTGGATGACCAACACGCCGACGACGCGGCGGTGGTGAATGATCGGCGCCCCGAGGAACGAGGCGTAGCGCTCCTCGCCGGTTTCGGCGAAGTAGCGGTAGCGCGGGTGATCCGCGGCGTTTTCGAGGTTCAGGGGTTCTTCACGCGTGCCGACCAGACCCACCAGACCTTCGTTGGGTGCCATGCTGACCTTGCCGATCGAGCGCTTGTTCAAGCCCTCGGTGGCCATCAGGACGAAGCGGTTGGTCTCGGGATCAAGCAGGTAGACCGAGCAGACCTGGCTGCCCATGGCCTCTTTGACGCGCAACACAATAATCCCCAACGCCGCCTTGAGATCCTTGGCGGAGTTAACTTCCTGGACGATCTTGCGCAGCGTATTGAGCATGGCTCGGGGTCGAACTCCGTCGTCAGTCGCGCGCTAAAAGGCGCGGGGCAAGCTCTTTGAGGGCGCGTCGATACACCTCGCGCTTGAATGTCACCACCTGGCCCAACGGATACCAATAACTGACCCAGCGCCAGCCATCGAACTCCGGTTTACCGGTCAAATCCATCCGCACCCGCTGCTCGTTGGAGATCAGGCGCAGGAGAAACCATTTCTGCTTCTGGCCGATGCACAGCGGTTGGCTGTGGGTACGCACCAGACGTTGCGGCAAACGATAGCGCAACCAGCCCCGGGTACAGGCCAGTATTTCAACATCTTCACGTTCCAGGCCAACTTCTTCGTTCAGCTCGCGGTACAAGGCGTCTTCCGGCGTCTCCTCGGGGTTGATTCCCCCTTGTGGAAACTGCCAGGCATCTTGATTGATACGGCGAGCCCATAGCACCTGGCCGGCGTCATTCGTCAGAATGATCCCGACATTGGGGCGGAAACCATCGGGGTCGATCACGGCAACAACCTCGCAAACGCATGTCGCCGCATTGTTCCACAAAGCTTGATAAGGCGGCAACGAAGGTTCCTACCTTATGTGCACTCTTGTGAAAAGACCGTATTCTTGTCGCCTTTTTACTGACTTTTCAGCGGGTAACTGCAATGCGCCTGGCTCTATTCGATTTGGACAACACCCTTCTGGGCGGCGACAGCGATCACGCCTGGGGCGACTATCTGTGCGAACGCGGCTTCCTCGACCCGGTTGCATACAAGCAGCGCAACGACGAGTTCTACCAGGATTACCTGGCCGGCCAACTGGATAACGCCGCGTACCTGAACTTCTGCCTGGAAATCCTCGGCCGCACCGAAATGGCCGTGCTTGAACAGTGGCACAATGACTACATGCGCGACTGCATCGAGCCGATCGTGCTGCCCAAGGCGCTGGAACTGCTCAAACAGCACCGCGACGCCGGCGACAAACTGGTGATCATCACCGCCACCAACCGCTTCGTCACCGCGCCGATTGCGGTGCGCCTGGGCGTCGAAACCCTGATCGCCACCGAGTGCGAGATGGTCGATGGCCGCTACACCGGGCGCAGCACCGACATTCCGTGCTTCCGCGAAGGCAAGGTGACGCGCCTGAATCGCTGGCTGGAGGAAACCGGGCATTCGCTGGATGACAGCTATTTCTACAGCGACTCGATGAATGACCTGCCGCTGCTGGAGCAGGTGGCGAACCCGGTGGCGGTGGATCCAGATCCGAATCTGCGGGCCGAGGCCGAGAAGCGGGGCTGGCCGGTGATTTCGTTGCGCGGCTGATTACGCCTTCGCGAGCAGGCTCGCTCCCACAGGGGATGGTGTTCACAACACAAATCCAATGTGGGAGGGGGCTTGCTCCCGAATGGGCTCGACGCGGTCTCAAGCCTTAAACAGGCTTGGCGCCCATCAACCCGGCAATCGCGATAAAGCAGACAAAGCTGAACAACGCCAAGGCAAAAGTGAACCTGCCAACGCCAGCCGGCGCCTTGCGCAACCGATTCAACCGCACCAGCAACCAGAACCACGCCAGCGCCGCCACGGTGTACAGCACGCTGGAGGCCAGCAGCCAGGTCTGCCCCAGCGGCCAGCCGACCAGATGCACCATGCCCCAGCCGGTGAACGGCATGCTCAGCAACGCCAGGCCCATCAACAGCCAGATGAACACCCGAGGCCGTTGCAAGGTGCGGCTGCCAGCCGTTGCATCACCTTTGCGGCGCGCCAGAAAAACCCAGACTCCCAACCCGAGCGCACCAGCCAGCAATACTACAGTGGCGACCATGTGCGCGGCTTTCAGGGCAGTTAACGTTTCCATTGTTCGATTTCCTCAGGGCCTGCCCATCAGCGTAGCCGCTCAGCCAAGAAACAGCTGATAGGCCGGGTTCTCGCTTTCATCCCAGTACGGGTAGCCGATTTCTTCAAGTGCCGCCGGCACCAGATGACGCTCGTCATGCGGTACTTGCAGGCCTGCGACGACACGACCATCCGCCGCGCCATGATTGCGATAGTGGAACATCGAGATGTTCCAGCGCCCGCCGAGCTTGTTGAGAAAGTTGAACAGCGCGCCCGGACGTTCCGGGAATTCGAAGCGAAACACCACTTCGTCGATCACGTGCGCCGCGTGGCCGCCGACCATGTGGCGGATGTGCAACTTGGCCAATTCGTTATCGGTCAGGTCGAGTACCGGGAAGCCCTGCTCGGTCAGGCTCGCCAGCAGTGCGCTGCGCGGGTCGTTTTCCGGGTGAGTCTGCACGCCGACGAAGATGTGCGCTTCGCTGCCGGTGTTGTAGCGGTAGTTGAATTCGGTGATCTGGCGCTTGCCGATCGCTTCGCAAAACGCCTTGAAGCTGCCGGCCTGCTCCGGGATGGTCACGGCGATGATCGCTTCGCGACCCTCGCCCAGCTCGGCGCGCTCGGCGACGTGGCGCAGGCGATCGAAGTTGACGTTGGCCCCGGAGTCGATGGCGACGAAGGTCTGGCCACTGACGCCGCGCAACTCGACGTACTTCTTGATCCCGGCCACGCCCAAGGCGCCGGCAGGTTCGGTGATCGAGCGGGTATCGTCGTAAATATCCTTGATGGCCGCGCAGATCTCGTCGGTGCTGACGGTGATCACTTCGTCGACGTAATCCTTGCAGATGTCGAAGGTGTGCTGGCCGATCTGCGCCACGGCCACGCCGTCGGCGAAGATGCCTACGGTCGGCAGCACCACGCGCTCGCCGGCGGCCATGGCCGCTTGCAGGCAGTTGGAGTCGTCCGGCTCGACGCCGATGACCTTGATGTCCGGACGCAGGTATTTCACGTACGCCGCAATACCGGCAATCAGCCCGCCGCCGCCGACCGGCACGAAGATCGCGTCCAGAGGTTGCGGGTGCTGACGCAGAATTTCCATCGCCACGGTGCCCTGCCCGGCAATGGTGTGGGGATCGTCGTACGGGTGGATGTAGACGTAGCCCTTTTCATCGACCAGTTTCAGCGAGTACGCCAAGGCTTCCGGGAACGAATCACCGTGCAGCACGACTTTGCCGCCGCGCGAACGCACGCCTTCGACCTTGATCTCCGGAGTAGTCTTGGGCATCACGATGGTCGCTTTCACGCCTAGCACTTTCGCCGCCAGCGCCAGACCCTGCGCATGGTTGCCCGCCGACGCGGTGACCACGCCACGGGCGCGCTCTTCGTCAGTCAGCTGGGTCAACTTGTTGTACGCGCCGCGAATCTTGAACGAGAACACCGGCTGCAAGTCTTCGCGCTTGAGCCAAATGTCATTGCCCAGCCGCTCGGAGAGCTGGCGAGCGTTCTGCAGCGGGGTTTCTACGGCAACGTCATAAACGCGCGAGGTGAGGATCTTTTTGACGTACTGTTCGAGCATCGGAAAGCATCACTGGCGATTGGGCGGGGCCGACGAGTCTAACCCGGCTTTTGCCCGTGCGACCACACGAATCAGGAGGTTTTAGCCCGGCTTGCGGCTATAATGCCGGCCTTTCCGAACTCACCTTGCCCGCTTCCGGAGCCCGCATGACCCAGGATCAACTCAAACAGGCAGTGGCTCAGGCCGCCGTCGACTTCATCCTTCCGAAACTCGACGACAAGAGCATCGTCGGGGTCGGCACCGGCTCCACCGCCAACTGCTTCATCGATGCACTGGCCCAGCACAAGGGCGCATTCGATGGCGCGGTTGCCAGCTCCGAAGCCACTGCGGCGCGCCTCAAGGGCCACGGGATTCCGGTGTATGAGCTGAACACCGTCAGCGACCTGGAGTTCTACGTCGACGGCGCCGACGAGAGCGACGCGCACCTGAACCTGATCAAGGGCGGCGGCGCGGCCCTGACCCGCGAGAAGATCGTCGCGGCCGTGGCCAAGACCTTCATCTGCATCGCCGACGCCAGCAAACTGGTGCCGGTGCTGGGCGAATTCCCGCTGCCGGTCGAAGTGATCCCGATGGCCCGCAGCCACGTCGCCCGCCAACTGGTGAAACTGGGCGGCGACCCGGTGTACCGCGAAGGCGTGCTGACCGACAACGGCAACATCATCCTCGACGTGTTCAACCTGCAGATCACCAACCCGGTGGAGCTGGAAGCGCAGATCAATGCGATCGTCGGCGTGGTCACCAATGGCCTGTTCGCGGCGCGTCCGGCGGATCTGCTGTTGCTGGGTACCAGCGAAGGTGTGAAGACGCTGAAGGCTGAGTAAGCCGAGACTGCCCACACTCTTGCAGGCAAATGCATTACCCCCTGTGGGAGCGGGCTTGCTCGCGAATGCGGTGTGTCAGATACATTAATTTGTCTGATACACCGCATTCGCGAGCAAGCCCGCTCCCACACATTTGGTTTTTTGGGTGTCAGTCAGTTTTGCGCAGGCTTTTTGAAGACGTAGAACAAGTTCGGCTCACTCACCAGATACAACGTCCCGTCGTCATCCATCGCAATGCCTTCGGCCTGCGGCACGCTCTTCTGCAAACCCTGCCGCCCCTTGTTCAGTGACAATGTGCTCAACGGCCGCCCGTCCACGTCCAGTTCCAGAATCAGCCCCGACTCGTCGGACAGCGCCAGCAAATGGCCGCTGCGCTCGTCGTATTGCAGGCTCGACAGATCGCGCACGAACATCCCGGCATCGCGCTTGGGGTTGTTGATCACGTGCACCGCGTAGGACTTTTCCGGATTGAAGTGCGGAAATCCGTGCACTTCATAAATCAGCATCGGATCGCGCTCCTTGGCGACGAACAGACGCTTGCCCACTGAGTCGTACGCCAGGCCTTCGAAGCCCTTGTTGCCGCTCATGTGCACGCCCAGAGTCATCTGTTCAGCGTCCGCCGCATCAAGGAACGTGGTGTCCCGCTCAAGATGAACCTTGATCAGGCGTTGCTGGCGCTCGTCGGTGATCACATAGGTGTCGGCGCTGATGAACTCCACCGCTTCAGGATCGCCGAAGCCGATCAGCGCGATGCGCCGCAGGATTTTGCCGTCGAGGGACAACTCGACCAGCTCGGCATTCTTGTTGGTCACGGTGAACAGGCTTTTGCGCACCGGATCGTAGGTCAGCGCCGAGACATCGTCGTTCAGGCCGTCGATGATCCTGGCCTCGACCTCGACCCGGTATTGATCCAGACCAATGGCCTCGCTGCTCAACGGCTGCCACAAGGTATGCAGATTGAACCAGGCGCGCTCGAACAGGCGCAGGTATTGGCCGATCGCGATCAACACGATCAGGACAACAACCGACAGGATGATAAACAGGGGCTTGGGGCGGGCAAGTCGACGCATTCAGGCAGGCTCGGGATCAAAACAGGCGGATGAAATATCACGCCTGTCTGAACTGAAGCTTAATGGCCACTTGCCTCAGGCCACAAGACAACCCTGCGGCAGCTCCTACATGAGGATTAGTGAAAGGTGGTTATTTCTGCTTTTCGAAGCGATAGAACAGGTTCGGCTCGCTGACCATGTACAGCGTACCGGCGTCGTCCATGGTCACGCCTTCGGCGCGGGGGATGGTGTCCTTCAAACCATTGAAGCCGCCAAGCAGGGTCATGAAGCTGACCTGCTCGCCCTTCTCGTCCAGCTCCAACAACAGATGCGAATCGGCAGACAGCACCAGGGTGTGGCCGGTACGCGGGTCGATGGCCAGTGCCGAGAGGTTGCGAATGTCCAGTTCATCATTGGCCAGCTTCTGCTTGTCGCCCTTGAGGATCTGGCTGCCGTCGCTTTTCCAGGTGAACAGCGCTGGCGGCCGCTCTTCGCCCAGCAGCAACTGCTGGTTGCGAGGATCCCAGGTGATCGCCTCAAAGGCCTTGTTCTGGTTCTTCGACGGGCCGAGGTCGTATTTCGGGAAGTCGGCGATATTCAGCTCGCGGGTGCTGGCATCGACCTTGACGATGGTCAGCAGGTGTTCGCGCTCATCGACGATCGCCATCAGGCCGTTTTCCATCACGGTCACGCCCTCCGGATTGCTCCAGCCCACCAGCGGCATCTTGCGCAGCACATCACCCTGCAGGGTCAGTTCGACCAGAAACGGATTCTTGCCCATCACCGAAAACAGGGTTTTGGTCTGCGGGTTGTAGGACAGGTCCGAGGCCTCGTCCTTCTCCATACCCGGCAGCAGCTTGCCATCGATCACCGCCCGATAGTCCGGCAGCCAGATACTCGCCTTTTGCTCGGTCTGGCTCTCGAAGCGCTCGCGCAGCCACAGCAGGCCACGGTCGTCCCAGTGCATGGCAAACGCCAGGCCATAGGCGGCTGCGATCACCAGCAACAGCCAGACATACCAGCGCAGGGCGAAACGTGAGCGACGAGGAGGATTGAGCTGAGTGTGAGCTGACATCAGGGACGCGTTCCGAAAATTCAGGCTAAGGGTAATAGCACAAAGAGGCCGGCTCAGACGCCAGAATGCGAGGAATTATCCGGACAGGATGTGAAAAAAACGGCAAATGGCGGGATTGGCGTGTGCCGCCAACCTTCTTCAGGACACCACAAAGCAATGTGGGAGCGAGCACTGTGGTGAGGGGATTTATCCCCGATGGGCTGCGAAGCGGCCCCAAAAACTGGGACTGCTGCGCAGGCCATCGGGGATAAATCCCCTCACCACAACAGGCTCGCTGCCACAGGGTGTTACGGTTTCGCGGTTAGCGAACGCTGCTGCTGAAGCTGCTCGCGCCAACCAGTTCCAGCACGATGTCGTCGCCGACATTCAGCGGGCCGACGCCCACTGGCGTGCCGGTGAGGATCACGTCGCCGGCCTGCAGCGAGAAGCAGCCGGCCATGTGCTGGATCATCGGCACGATCGGGTTGAGCATCGCGCTGCTGTTGCCGTCCTGACGCACTTCACCGTTGATGGTCAGGCGAATGCCGATGTCGGTCAGGTCAGGGAAAGTGCTGCCGACCACGAACGGGGCAATCACCGCCGCGCCGTCGAACGACTTGGCGATTTCCCACGGCAGGCCCTTGGACTTGAGCTCGGCCTGTTTGTCGCGCAGGGTCAGGTCCAGCGCCGGAGCGAAACCGGAGATCGCGTCGAGCACTTCTTCGCGGCTCGGCTTGGTCGACAGCGGCTTGCCGATCAACACGGCGATTTCCGCTTCGTAGTGCACCGAACCGCGCTCGGTCGGAATACTGAACCCGCCTTCCAGCGGCACCACGCAACTGCCCGGCTTGATGAACAGCAACGGCTCGGTAGGCACCGGGTTGTCCAGTTCCTTGGCGTGTTCGGCGTAATTACGGCCAATGCACACCACTTTCCCGATCGGGAAGTGAATGCGCGTGCCGTCGACGTACTGGTGCTGATAGCTCATTTACCGACTCCTGCCTTCATTGATTCAGGGGATTGCCAATCAAACCGCGAAGATCTTGCCCGGGTTCATGATGCCGTTGGGGTCGAACACCGCTTTGACCGCTTTCATGTACTCGATTTCGACCGGCGAACGGCTGTACGTCAAGTAGTCGCGCTTGGTCATGCCCACGCCGTGCTCGGCGGAAATCGAACCGTTGTACTTCTCGACGGTTTCGAACACCCACTTGTTGACGGTCGCACACTTGGCGAAGAACTCGTCCTTGCTCAGGTTATCCGGCTTGAGGATATTCAGGTGCAGGTTGCCGTCGCCGATGTGGCCGAACCAGACAATTTCAAAGTCCGGGTAATATTCGCCGACGATCGCGTCGATTTCCTGCAGGAATGCCGGGACTTTCGACACGGTGACCGAGATGTCGTTCTTGTACGGCGTCCAGTGCGAGATGGTCTCGGAGATGTACTCGCGCAGCTTCCACAGGTTCTGCAGCTGGGTTTCGCTCTGGCTCATCACACCGTCCAGCACCCAGCCTTGCTCGACGCAGTGTTCGAAGGTTTCCAGCGCCGTGTTGGCCACTGCTTCGCTGGTCGCTTCGAATTCCAGCAGCGCGTAGAACGGGCAGTCGGTTTCGAACGGCGCCGGTACGTCGCCACGCCCCAGCACTTTGGCCAATGCCTTGTCGGAGAAGAATTCGAACGCGGTCAGGTCGAGCTTGCCCTGGAAGGCGTGCAGCACCGGCATGATCGAGTCGAAGTCGGCGGTGCCGAGGACCATCGCGGTGAGGTTTTTCGGCGCGCGATCCAGACGCATGGTCGCTTCAACCACAAAGCCGAGGGTGCCTTCGGCGCCGATGAACAGCTGGCGCAAATCGTAGCCGGTGGCGTTCTTGATCAGGTCTTTGTTCAGCTCCAGCACATCGCCCTTGCCGGTGACCACTTTCAGGCCGGCGACCCAGTTGCGGGTCATACCGTAGCGAATTACCTTGATCCCGCCGGCATTGGTGCCGATGTTGCCGCCAATCTGACTGGAACCGGCCGACGCGAAGTCCACCGGGTAATACAGGCCGTTTTCTTCGGCGACGTTTTGCAGGTGTTCGGTGACCACGCCGGGCTGGCACACGGCGGTGCGATCGGTGAGGTTCACGTCGAGAATCTGGTTCATGTAGTCGAACGAGACGACCACTTCGCCATTAGCGGCAACGGCAGCGGCAGAAAGACCGGTGCGTCCGCCGGATGGCACCAACGCCACTTTGTGGGTATTGGCCCAACGGACGATCGCCTGCACCTGTTCGATGGTCTTGGGAAACACGATGGCGCACGGCGCGGGCGCGAAGTGCTTGGTCCAATCCTTGCCGTACGCGTTCAGGGAGTCGGCGTCGGTCAGGACCTTGCCAGGCTCGACCAGGGTCTTCAGTTCATCAATCAGGGCAGGATTGGTCATCGACAGAACTCTCGAACAATTCATGGTCATCCTGAAGACGCTTCACGTCGCAGGAATGAGTGTTTAGCAGGGTGGCTATGCTAGCATACCGACCCCGCAGGCCAGTGCCCAAGGCCAGTTCTGCGGTGACGGCTTTCTTGTCGTCCAGGTCAATGTCTGTTGACCATTTCCTGCCATTTTTCTCCGGGATACAGGTTTACGCAGATGAGCAAGACTTCTCTCGATAAGAGCAAGATCAAGTTCCTTCTTCTCGAAGGCGTCCACCAATCGGCTGTCGACGTCCTCAAGGCGGCGGGCTACACCAGCATCGAATACCTGACAGGCTCCTTGCCGGAAGCCCAGCTCAAGGAAAAGATCGCTGACGCTCACTTCATCGGCATTCGTTCGCGCACCCAACTGACCGAAGAGATCTTCGATCACGCGAAGAAGCTGGTCGCGGTCGGCTGTTTCTGCATCGGTACCAACCAGGTTGACCTGAGTGCTGCCCGCGAGCGCGGTATTGCCGTGTTCAACGCGCCGTACTCCAACACCCGCTCCGTCGCGGAACTGGTGCTGGCCGAAGCGATCCTGCTGCTGCGCGGCATTCCTGAGAAAAACGCTTCCTGCCACCGTGGCGGCTGGATCAAGTCCGCAGCCAACTCCTTCGAGATCCGTGGCAAGAAACTCGGCATCGTCGGCTATGGCTCGATCGGTACTCAGCTGTCGGTTCTGGCGGAAGGCTTAGGGATGCAGGTGTTCTTCTACGACACCGTGACCAAGCTGCCGCTGGGCAACGCCACTCAGGTCGGCAACCTGCACGAGCTGCTGGGCATGTCCGACATCGTCACCCTGCACGTTCCGGAAACCGCTGCGACCCAGTGGATGATCGGTGAGAAGGAAATCCGCGCCATCAAGAAGGGCGGCATCCTGATCAACGCCGCGCGCGGCACCGTGGTCGAGCTGGACGCCCTGGCGGACGCGATCAAGGACAAGCACCTGATCGGCGCGGCCATCGACGTGTTCCCGGTGGAGCCTCGCTCCAACGACGAAGAGTTCGAAAGCCCGCTGCGTGGCCTGGACAACGTGATCCTGACCCCGCACATCGGTGGCTCGACTGCCGAAGCGCAGGCCAACATCGGTCTGGAAGTGGCGGAAAAACTGGTCAAGTACAGCGACAACGGTACATCCGTTTCGTCGGTGAACTTCCCGGAAGTGGCCCTGCCGGCCCACCCTGGCAAGCATCGTCTGCTGCACATCCACGAGAACATTCCGGGTGTGATGAGCGAGATCAACAAGGTCTTCGCCGAAAACGGCATCAACATCTCCGGTCAGTTCCTGCAGACCAACGAGAAAGTCGGTTACGTGGTGATCGACGTCGACGCCGAGTACTCGGAGCTGGCGCAAGAGAAGCTGCAACACGTCAACGGTACTATCCGTAGCCGCGTGTTGTTCTGATCCGACGCTGAGCGACAAAAAAAGGGAGCCTTCGGGCTCCCTTTTTCATGCGTGCGAAAACGTCATTCGACGTTGACGGTGATCTTTTTCGACACGATCGGCGGATCGAACGCCATGTGGCCGCTGTCGCCCAGCTCCAGTTGCAAGGTGTGCTTGCCCGGGGCCAGTTTGATTGTGGCCTCGGTTTGCGCCTTGCCGAAGTGCATATGGTTGGCGTCGGTCGGCACGACGGAACCGGCCGGAACGATTTCCTTGGCATCAATCAGCAGGTGATGGTGCCCGGTGTTCTTGGTGACGTCACCGGCGGGTGCCAGCGCAACGTCCTTGACCCCGAACTTGACCTTGAACTCCTGAGAAACCGTGGCCCCGTCTTCGGGAGAAACGATGAACACTTCGGCGCCCTTGGGTGCCGGGGTCGCTGCACTGGCCAGCACTGAAACACCCATCAACAGGCCAGCCAAGGCTGCTCGTGACATAAACGTTTTCATTCTCTTCTCCAGTTTTTCCGTAAAATCCGCGCGGTCATGACAACTTCATGACCATTCGTTGTCGAAGGCACTCGACAACCATAGCAAAGCGAGCCTGACTCAGAGCATCGCAATAATGATTTCAAAGGAGTGACCATGCGCTTTCTGCCTGGCCTGATTTGCCTGCTACCCCTTCTGAGCCCTCTGGCTCACGCCGAACTGATTGATGACGTCAACGACCGTGGCGAGTTGCGCATTGCCCTTGAGGCTAATACACCGCCCTTCAATTTCAAGGATGGCGACACACTCACGGGGTTCGAGGTCGAGCTTGGGCAACTGCTGGCCAACGAGCTGGATGTGCGCGCCGACTTCATCGTCACCGACGAAGCCGACCTGCTCGAGGGCGTTGAAAGCGGCAAGTACGACGTTGCGCTCAACCACATAGCACTGACACCTGAACTCAAGGATCGTTTCGACGTCAGCGAGCCTTACGGCAAGGTCGATGCGCAGTTGCTGGCGAAAAAAGATGAGCAACCACGGCCGATGGTGCTGGTACAGGCGCTGACCGAGGAGAAGCCGAAGTCGGCGGTGCCGGTGGAGTTGGCGATTCCGTTTCAGAAGGGTAATCCGGCGTTTCAGGCGAGCCTTGCGGGTGCGTTGCAGCGGATCAAGGCGGATGGGCGGTTGGCGGCGCTGTCGCAAAAGTGGCTCACCGAGTCCAGGTAAATACATAAACCCTGTGGGAGCGGGCTTGCTCGCGAATGCGGTGTGTCAGTCAACATCATCTTTGAATGACACACCGCATTCGCGAGCAAGCCCGCTCCCACAAGGATTTTGTGGAGTTTTTTAGTTGAGGTGGGTCAGGGCGATTGCGGCCTCAGACAATTCGAGCTCGCTGAAGACCTGCACACCATGGCGCTTGAGCAATGCTGCCGTCACGCCTTCGCCAGAGACTTTGACGCCACTGAACGTCCCGTCATAGGTCAGCAAATTCCCGCAAGAAGGACTGTTGGCCTTGAGCACTGCCACGCGGATGCCGTGCTTTTGCACCAGCGCCAGCGCCTGCCGCGCACCATCGAGAAACTGCGCGCTGACGTCCTCGCCCTCGGTGGTGATCACCGCCGCCTTGCCATCGAGCACTTCGGCACCCTGCCCGCCGGGGATTTCCGCCGCTGCACGCGGGGTTGGCAAACCGCCAGCCACTTCCGGACACAGCGGCACTACACGGCCCTCGGCGATCCACTGTTCGAGCAGATCGAACGGCCCGCTGGCTCCGCCGTCGTAACGCACGCGGTGGCCCAACAGGCAGCGGCTGACCAGAATTTTCTGCATATCAGAACGGCTCGTTGCCACGGCGGCGGAACCAGCCGGTCAGCGACAGGCGTTCGCGGTGCGCCGGCAGCACTTCATGCGGCACCTCACCGGAGAGGAACACCACCAGACAGCCGCCTGTGGGTTGCACGTCGTGGACCCGGTCTTCGTCCAGATACATGCGCAACTGACCGCCGTCTTCCGGCAGCCACGCGTCATTGAGATAGACCACCGCCGAAACCATGCGCCGGTCATCGTCGCGAAAACGGTCGACGTGCTTGCGGTAAAACGCGCCCGGCGGATACAGGGCGAAGTGGCACTCGAAATCCTCGAGCCCGAGGAACAGCCCGCGATTGAGCGCCTCGCGCAGGCTTTCCATCAGGTTCAGATAACGGTCGCTGGCTTCGGCCTGGCCCGGGTCGATCCACTGGATGTGGTCGCCACGAATACCCTCGCGAATCTCCGAAAACGGCCCACGGCCTACCGCTGCCGGCGCCAGCTCACCCTCGGCCTCACGTTTGCGGCACTCGGCCGCCAGCTCGCGGGTCAAACCTGCGGGCAGGAAAATGTTCTGCTGCGACCAGCCGTGTTCGGCCAGGTCGTCGACGATGCGTAACAGCAGCGGGTGTTCAGAGGATATTTGCATGGCGCGCATAGTATGCCGGCGGCAGGAAATCCGACAGAGCCACGCAGCGGCTTGCTACGAATTCTCGACAAGTACCGGCACCGCACGGAGAATAGTCCGCTGCTGACAGGAGTCCCTATGCGCCGTTTGCTTTTTTCACTGTTGATGTTCTGCGTTTTGCCCGCCTGGGCGGACGGCCACGATCAGTTGTACAAGATAGCCGGCTGGCCAGATCAACGTGCGCATTTCAATGATGCCCTGAGTGCCGCGCAGCAGCGCTACCAGAACAACCTGCCGCCAGCGGTGTTTCAAGCCCTGGTCAACAACAGCAACCAGCGCTTCGCCCCCCAGGCCATGGATCAGCGTGCCGAAGCGCAACTGCGCCAGCACCTTGCCGATCCACAACCGGCGCTGACTTTTTTTCAATCGCCGCTGGGCAAGAAAATCGTCGCCGCTGAATTGCTCGCCACCCGTCGCGATCAACTGGCGAAGAACGCCAAGGGCCTGCCGAAGATGCAGGCCAGCGACAGTCGTCTGCTGATCATCGGCCATCTGGCGCAAGCGCTGCCGGCGCGCGAGGCCGGCGCCGAAGTCAGTCTGGCGATTGCCGGGGTGGCGGCGGACAGTTTGAGCTCGATGATCCCCGGCCTCCTCGGCGGCGGTCAGGCGCAAGGCATGCTCAACGGTCAGCGCCAGCGCCTGATGGAGCAGATCGGCGCCGACCTGAACAACACGCTGCTCTACGTTTATCGCGATCTGTCGGATGACGAACTGGAGCAGTTCGCGACCTTCGCCGAGTCCACCGAAGGCAAGGCGTATTACCAGGCGGCGCTGGCGGCGATCCGGGCGGGATTGGCGGTGGGGCAAAGCGCCTCGAACCACAGCCAGTAATCTTTATCGCCTTTCAGACAGCCATCGCGAGCAGGCTCACTCCTACAGGAGACCGCGATCAATTGTAGGAGTGAGCCTGCTCGCGATAAGGCCCTCGAAGACGCTAGAGATTCCGCCCCCTGATCCGCTTGTTCAGAAACTCGAAATACTCCTCGCGCATCTCCAGGGTCTCATTCGCCAGATGATGCCGCGCCTGCGGCAGCAGCAGAATCTGCGGCCGGTCGAACTTCCACTTCAGCACCTGCAAGTTGTGCTGCCAGTCCACGGTCATGTCC
Organism: Pseudomonas sp. G3-39; assembly: GCF_054790485.1. Taxonomy (NCBI): domain Bacteria; kingdom Pseudomonadati; phylum Pseudomonadota; class Gammaproteobacteria; order Pseudomonadales; family Pseudomonadaceae; genus Pseudomonas; species Pseudomonas sp. G3-39. The sequence goes on from NZ_CP186497.1 coordinate 5,640,453, forward strand.
GCCTGCCCCTGAATGATCAGCGGCCGTCGCGGACTTTTTTTCGCGTGTTCGACACGGATGATCCAGCGCGACAGTGCACCGACCCACGCGGTCGGCAAGCGTTTGGGCTGTAACGGATCGGTCTGCAGGAACGGCAGGAAATCCGGGTCGTTGGAGTTCTCGCTGAAGCGCCGGGTGACGCCCCGCACGAAAGGCCTCAGTAAATAATAACTGAGCTGCGACCAGCCCCAGGCGCGCGGACGCACCAGCGGCGCCAGCAGAATCAGCTGGCCCTGCGCCGGGCTGTTCTCGCCATGATTGAGCACATGGTCGACGACGATCGCGCCGCCCGTGCTTTGTCCGCACAGATGCCAGGGTTGCGGCAGGGCGATCGAACTGGCTTCAGCGAACAACGCCTGCAAGGCGTCCTGGTATTCGGAGAAGTCGCGGATGCTCGCTCGCGGCCCACTCGACAGACCATGGCCCGGCAAGTCGCAGGCGATCACCGCAAAATCCTGATCCAGCGCCCACTCGATCACATGCCGATACAGCCCGGTGTGATCGTAAAACCCGTGCAGCAGAAACAGCGTGCCCTTGACCTTCTCCGGCCACCAGCAATGGCTGACCAGTTCATAACCATCGACTTCGAAGCGGCCCATGCCGCGCCAGACATCACGCTCCGGGAAGTCGGTTTTATAAAACCGCTGATACGCTTTCGCCTCGTCCGACAACGGCTGCCACTGGGCCAAAGGCTTGAGGCTGGCGCGTAAATGATCGGCATCGAAAGTGTCAGGCATGCGGGTATTCCAAAGCGGTAAACAGACTTTATCGGCCTGCGATATTCATCTGTTGCGGCAAGCATGGCAAGCTAGCCCCCCTTCGAGGATCGAAAAACCATGCGCTCGCCCTACCGCACCGCACTGTTTGCCAGCCTGCTCGCGCTTGTGTGTGCGGGGGTGCTGTGGGCGGCGTACGACTGGTTTCAGGGGCGTTATCTGCGCGCGTTCAGTCAGCACACCGCGGTGTTTTCCGGGGATCCGTTGCGCCTGCCGGATGAACTGGCCGGCCCCGGCAAAATCCGTCTCGTGCACTTCTGGGACCCGGCCTGCCCGTGTAACGTCGGCAATCAACAGCACCTGACGGAAATGGTCGAGCAGTACGGCACGCGCGGTGTGGAATTCTTCGCCGTGCAGCGCGCCGGCTCCCACGGCCGGTTACCCGCCACCCTGAGCAATCTGAAAACCATCGCGGTATTGCCCGGTTCCGAGCAGATCCCGGCCAGCCCCGCCGTGGCGATCTGGGATCGCAGCGGCAAACTGGCGTACTTCGGCCCCTACAGCGAAGGGCTGACCTGCAACTCCAGCAACAGTTTTATCGAACCGATCCTCAATGCCCTGACCGAAGATCGCCCGGTCAACGCCACGCACACCCTGGCGGTCGGTTGTTATTGCCCGTGGCCGGTGCTGGCGCAGTAAGGCATTCCGGACTTTTCGAGGACAGCGATGCACGGCACGGAAGGTCTGTGCTAATTGTTTGCAGCCCGACGGGCGGCAATCCCGCATGCACAAGGAGTCACCATGAAACGCGTCTTCACCGTTCTTGCCTTGCTCATCGTTGTCCTGCTCGCCGGAGTCGGCGGGTACGTCTATAGCAAGCAACCGACGCGTCAGGGCCAGGTAGAGCTGCGCAATCTGCAAGGTTCGGTGACCGTGCGCTATGACGAACGCGGGGTGCCGCATATTCGTGCCGAGAACGAATCCGATCTGTATCGCGCCCTCGGCTACGTGCACGCTCAAGACCGGTTGTTCCAGATGGAAGCCATGCGCCGCCTCGCGCGCGGCGAGCTGGCCGAAGTGCTCGGGCCGAAGCTGCTCGACACCGACAAACTGTTTCGCAGCCTGCGCATCCGTGAACGCGCCGTCCGTTATGTCGCCAGTCTCGATAAACAGTCACCCGCGTGGAAGGCCCTGCAAGCCTATCTGGACGGCATCAACCAATATCAGGACAGCCACGTCGCGCCGATCGAGTTCGACGTGCTGGGCATCCCCAAGCGGCCGTTCACCGCCGAAGACAGCATCAGCGTCGCCGGTTACATGGCCTACAGCTTCGCCGCGGCGTTTCGCACCGAGCCACTGCTGACCTACGTGCGCGATCAACTCGGCGCCGATTACCTCAACGTCTTCGACCTCGACTGGCAGCCCAAAGGCGTGCTCGCCAAAGGTCACGCCAACAAGACTCCGACCCTCGCCGCCGGTGACTGGAAAGACCTCAACGCCCTCGCCCGCCTCAGCGAGCAGGCGCTGATTGAAAACGGCCTGCCGCAATTCGAAGGCAGCAACGCCTGGGTGATTGCCGGCAGCCGGAGCCAGAGCGGCAAACCGCTGTTGGCCGGTGATCCGCATATTCGCTTCTCGGTGCCGTCGGTGTGGTACGAGGCGCAACTGTCGGCACCGGGCTTTGAGCTCTACGGCCATCATCAGGCGCTGGTGCCGTTCGCATTCCTGGGGCACAACCTGGATTTCGGCTGGAGCCTGACCATGTTCCAGAACGACGATCTGGATCTGATCGCCGAGAAGGTCAACCCGGACAACCCGAATCAGGTCTGGTATCACGGCCAGTGGACCGATCTGCTCAGCACCCATCAGCAGATCGCGGTGAAGGGCCAGGCGCCGGTGATGCTGACCTTGCGTCAGTCGCCCCACGGCCCGATCGTCAATGATGCCCTCGGCACTGCCGCCGGTAAAACGCCGATCGCCATGTGGTGGGCGTTTCTCGAAACGCCGAACCCGATCCTCGAAGGTTTCTACCAGCTCAACCGCGCCGACACCCTGGCCAAGGCCCGCGCCGCCGCGACCAAGGTGCAGGCACCGGGGCTGAACATCGTCTACGCCAACGCCAAGGGTGACATTGCCTGGTGGGCCTCGGCGCTGTTGCCGAAACGCCCGGCCGGGGTGAAGCCGGAGTTCATTCTCGACGGCAGCAGCAATCAGGCAGACAAGGACGGCTACTACCCGTTCAGCGCCAACCCGCAGGAAGAAAACCCGGCGCGCGGCTACATCGTCTCGGCCAACTTCCAGCCGCTGTCGCCGACCGGGATGGAAATCCCCGGTTACTACAACCTCGCCGATCGCGGCCAGCAGCTCAACCGCCAGCTCAGCGACAAGAGCGTGAAATGGAGCAACGAGGCCAACCAGAAACTGCAACTGGGCACCACCACCGGTTACGGCCCGCGCACCCTGGCGCCATTGCTGCCGGTGTTGCGGGAAGTGGTGAGCGATCCGGCGCAGCTGAAACTGGTCGAGCAACTGGCGCAGTGGCAAGGCGACTATCCGCTGGATTCGGTCAACGCCACAGTGTTCAACCAGTTCCTCTACGATCTCGCCGATGCGGCGATGCGTGATGAGCTGGGCAACGATTTCTTCGAGACCCTGCTGTCGACCCGGGTGATCGATGCCGCCCTGCCGCGCCTGGCGGCGAATGCGGACTCGCCGTGGTGGGACAACCGCAACACACCGGACAAGGAGACTCGCGCCGACGTCGTCAAAGCGGCGTGGCAGGCGAGCATGACGCACCTGAAACAGACCCTCGGCGACAATACGTCCGACTGGCAATGGGACACGGCGCACACCCTGACCCACGGTCATCCGTTGGGTCAGCAGAAGCCGCTGGATCACATCTTCAACGTCGGGCCGTTCGCCGCGCCGGGTAGCCACGAAGTGCCGAACAACCTCTCGGCCAAGCTCGGCCCGGCGCCATGGCCGGTGACCTATGGGCCTTCGACACGGCGCCTGGTGGACTTCGCCGACCCGGCGCACAGCCTGACCATCAACCCAGTCGGCCAGAGCGGCGTGCCGTTCGACAGCCACTATGACGATCAGGCCGAAGAGTACGTCGAGGGGATGTACGTGCAGGCGCACTTCAGCGAGGAAGAGGTGACGGCCAATACGCGCAGTACCTTGAAGCTGTTGCCGGCGCGGGCTGCCCAGTAGTTTTGTGCTGATGGCCCCTTCGCGAGCAGGCTCGCTCCCACATTTGAAATGCATTCCCCTGTGGGAGCGAGCCTGCTCGCGAAGGGGCCATCATCCACACCGCAAGGACTCAGAGCAGCCCGGCAAAATTCAGCCGAAACTGCTGCGGTGTCACCCCCAACCGCCGATTGAACACACTGCGCATGTGCTGCGCATCGCGAAACCCGCACTGATAGGCCACGGTCTTCAGCGGTGCCGTGGTGCTTTCCAGCAGCACCCGCGCCGCATCCACTCGCGCACTTTCGACGAACTCTGCCGGGGTGACCCGAGCCTCACGGGCGAACACCCGGGAGAAGTTGCGCGCACTCATGTTCGCCGCGTTCGCCAGATCGGCAATCGTCAGATCCCCGGTGAGGTTGGCCAGCACATACAACTGCACCATCGCCACCGCCGACGTTGGCTCCGCATGCGGCGTGAGGAACGGGCTGAACTGCGATTGCCCGCCCGAGCGCTGAGTGAACACCACCAGCCGCTTGGCCACGCTCAGCGCCACTTCAGCGCCGCAATCACGGGCCAGCAGGTACAGCGACAGATCGATCCCGGCGGTGACCCCGGCCGAGGTGTAGAGCGCACCGTCCTCGACGTACAGGCGATCGGCCTCGACTTGAGTCGATGGACACAACTGTGCCAAGGCTTCGGCATCGTTCCAGTGGGTGGTCACGGTGCGCCCTTCCAGCAGTCCCGCCCGCGCCAGCATGAACGCGCCGTTGCAGATCGAGCCAAAGCGCCGGGCACGGGTGCAGGCCTCGCGCAGCCAGGTGTCGAATGGCTTGCCGAAATCCATGAACGGTAACTGCGGCCCGCCGGCCACCAGCAGCAGGTCATAAGCATCGTGCGCTTCGCTGAAGTGTCGGTGAGCGCTGAGGTTCAGGCCATTGGAGCAAGCCATCGGCCCACGTTCGAGGCCGATCACCTCCAGCTGGTAGTGATCCTCGGGCGGCAGAAACCGGTTGGCCTCGGCGAACACATCCATCGGCCCGCTGACATCCAGCGCCTGCACGCCGGGGAACACCACGATCGCGATGGTTTTGTTCATGAGCCTCCAATGTCCTCAATGCCTGTGGCAAACACAAATCCCTGTGGGAGCGGGCTTGCTCGCGAAAGCGGTGTGTCATTCAACAGGTAAGTTGAATATGAGGGCCCTTTCGCGAGCAAGTCCGCTCCCACATGGGCCGTGCCTGCCTTGTTGATTGAGCCAACCCTAGCCAATCCAGGTTCAACAAGCGAGGTTGGCACGATTTGCAGGTCGATTGGCAAGGATCGCAGCCATGCGTTGATTGTCCGTTTAGTGCCTCGGGGAACAGACTTTGTCCATCAGCGCCACGACGGCGTTTTCGATGAGGATACCTTCATGAGCACGACCATTGCCGGCATCAAGATCCCCGACAGCGCCCTCGCCCGGGCCACCACCGAATACATTCGCGACATCGAAACCGACTTGCTCTACCACCACTCGCGCCGGGTATTTCTGTTCGGTGCGTTGAGCGGCGAGCGCCGGCAACTGGCCTACAACCCGGAGCTGCTGTACGTCGGCGCGATGTTCCACGACCTCGGCCTGGTCGAAGGCTATCGCAGTGTCGACGAGCGTTTCGAAGTGGATGGCGCCAACGCGGCAGCGGCATTTCTCAAGCCGTACGGACTGAGCGATGACGACATTGAGCAGGTCTGGCTGTCGATTGCTCTGCACACCACGCCGGGGGTGCCGAAGCATTTGCGGCCGACCGTGGCGCTGGTGACGGCGGGTGTCGAGATGGACGTATTGGGGATGGATTACGCGGCGTTCAGCAGCACCCAGCGCGAAGCCGTGGTGCATGCGCATCCACGCGGGGAAGGTTTCAAGGAGTGCATCATCTGCGCGTTTGCCGACGGCTTGCGCCACCGTCCGCAGACCACGTTCGGCAACGTGAAGACCGATGTGCTGGTGGATCAGGAGCCGGGGTTCAAGCCGATGAACTTTGTTGAGGTCATCCGCCAATCTCCCTGGACTTCCTGAAACCAACTGTGGGAGCGAGCCTGCTCGCGAAGGGGGCGTATCAATCAACATTGATGTTGAATGACGCACCGCTTTCGCGAGCAGGCTCGCTCCCACAGTTGGATTTGGGTTGGCCTTGATAAAGGGGCCAACCCGATTTTGCTTTAAGCCGCTTCCGGCGCAGGCGCGCGGCGCACGTCCGGTTGCTTCCACGAATCGGCGGCGCCTTCTTCGATGGCTTGCTGGATGGCTTTCTTGCGCGCTTCTTCGGCACGGCGGCTGAAGAACCACACCAGGAACGTCACGATCGACACTGCCAGCAGAATCAGACTGGCCACGGCGTTGATCTCAGGCTTCACGCCCAGACGCACCGCCGAGAACACTTCCATCGGCAGCGTGGTCGAACCCGGGCCGGAAACGAAGCTCGCCAGTACCAGATCGTCCAGCGACAGAGCGAACGACATCATGCCGCCCGCTGCCAGCGACGGCGCGATCATCGGGATGGTGATCAGGAAGAACACCTTCCACGGCCGCGCCCCCAGATCCATCGCCGCTTCTTCGATCGACAGGTCCAGCTCACGCAGACGCGCCGACACCACCACCGCCACATACGCCGCACAGAACGTCGTGTGGGCGATCCAGATGGTGACGATGCCACGTTCCTGCGGCCAGCCGATCATCTGCGCCATGGCCACGAACAGCAGCAACAGCGACAGACCGGTGATCACCTCAGGCATTACCAACGGCGCGGTCACCAGGCCACCGAACAGCGTGCGGCCCTTGAAGTGGGTAATGCGGGTCAGCACGAACGCTGCCAGCGTACCCAGCGCCACCGCCGCAACCGCGGTGTAGCAGGCGATTTCCAGCGAGCGCACCACCGAGCCCATCAGTTGGGTGTTGTCGAGCAGGCCGACGTACCACTTGATCGACCAGCCGCCCCACACGGTCACCAGTTTCGAGGCGTTGAACGAGTAGATCACCAGGATCAGCATCGGCAGGTAGATGAACAACAGACCCAGTACCAGCATCAGGCTGGAGAAACGGATGCGTTTCATTCTTTGCCCTCCATTTCCTTGGCCTGACTGCGGTTGAACAGGATGATCGGCACAATCAGGATCGCCAGCATCACCACCGCCAGGGCGGACGCCACCGGCCAGTCACGGTTGTTGAAGAACTCTTGCCAGAGCACTTTACCGATCATCAGGGTTTCCGGGCCGCCAAGCAGTTCCGGGATCACGAACTCGCCGACCACCGGGATGAACACCAGCATGCAGCCGGCGATGATCCCGTTCTTGGACAGCGGAATGGTGATTTTCCAGAAACTGTTGAAGGTGCTCGAACCGAGATCGGAAGCGGCTTCCAGCAGGCTCTGATCGTGCTTCACCAGGTTGGCGTACAGCGGCAGGATCATGAACGGCAGGTACGAATAAACCACGCCGATATAGACCGCCAGGTTGGTGTTGAGGATCTGCAGCGGCTCGTCGATAAAGCCCATGCTCATCAGGAAACCGTTGAGCAGGCCGTTGTTGCTGAGGATGCCCATCCACGCGTAAACGCGGATCAGGATCGCGGTCCAGGTCGGCATCATGATCAGCAACACCAGCACTGTCTGCAGCTCTTTACGGGCGCTGGCGATGGCGTAGGCCATCGGGTAGCCGATCAGCAGGCACAGCAGCGTGCTGAAGAACGCCATCTTCAGCGAGCCCAGGTAGGCGGCGATGTACAACTCGTCGTCGCCCAGCATCGCGTAGTTGCCGAGGTTCAGCAGCAGTTGCAGCTTCTGCTCGGCGAAGGTGTAGATCTCGGTGTACGGCGGGATGGCCACGTCGGCTTCAGCGAAGCTGATCTTCAGGACGATGAAGAACGGCAGCATGAAGAACAGGAACAGCCAGATGAACGGAACCCCGATGACCAGTTGCCGGCCATTGGGAATTATTCGGTTGAGCCGTCGTTTGAACTTGCGCATGTTCATGAGCGAAGTACCACGCCGCTGTCGTCTTCCCACCACACGTAAACCTGATCGCCCCAGGTCGGACGCTGGCCGCGACGTTCGGCGTTGGCGACGAACGACTGCACCAGTTTGCCGCTCGGCAGTTCGACGTAGAACACCGAGTGACCGCCGAGGTAGGCGATGTCATGCACCTTGCCGCTCGACCAGTTGTATTCGCAGGTCGGCATTTCGGCGGTGACCAGCAGCTTCTCCGGACGAATCGCGTAGGTCACGGACTTGTCTTGCACTGAGGTGCTGATGCCGTGGCCGACGTAGATCTGCCGGTCGAGGTCCTTGCAGGTGATGGTCGCGTGGCCTTCAGCGTCGTCGATCACTTCGCCTTCGAAGATGTTCACGTTGCCGATGAATTCGCAGACCAGTCGGCTGGTCGGGGTCTCGTAGATGTCGATCGGGCTGCCGATCTGGGCGATCCAGCCCAGGTGCATGATCGCGATGCGCTCGGCCATGGTCATGGCTTCTTCCTGGTCGTGGGTCACCATCACGCAGGTCACGCCCACACGCTCGATGATTTCCACCAGCTCCAGCTGCATCTGCGAACGCAGTTTCTTGTCCAGTGCGCCCATCGGCTCGTCGAGCAGCAGCAGCTTCGGCCGCTTGGCCAGCGAGCGCGCCAGGGCCACACGCTGGCGCTGACCGCCGGACAGTTGATGCGGCTTGCGCTTGGCGTACTGGCTCATCTGCACCAGTTTGAGCATCTCGGCCACGCGCGCGTCGATCTCGGCGTTGGGGATCTTGTCCTGCTTGAGGCCGAAGGCGATGTTCTGCGCCACAGTCATGTGCGGGAACAAGGCATACGACTGGAACATCATGTTGATCGGTCGCTCGTACGGCGGCATGTCGGTGATGTCGACGCCGTCGAGGAAAATGCGCCCCTCCGTGGGCCGTTCAAACCCTGCCAGCATCCGCAGCAGCGTGGATTTGCCCGATCCCGAACCGCCGAGCAGGGCGAAGATCTCGCCTTTCTTGATTTCCAGGGACACATCGTCCACGGCAATCGTCTCGTCGAACTTCTTCGTGACCCGGTCGATTTTGACCAACACCTGCTTAGGTGTCTGGTCGCCCTCGAGGGCTTTCTTATAGGCGCCGGAGGCAACTGCCATTTACGAAACTCCCAGAAAAAAACAGTGCAGTTCGCCCCATGCGGACGAACCCAGGATAGTTTGTGCCTTACTTGCCCGACTTGACCTTGGTCCAGCTACGGGTCATCAAACGCTGAATATTGGGTGGCAACTCGACCGACACGTAAGTCTTGTCGAGGACTGCTTGCGGTGGATAAACCGCTTCATCGGTGCGGATGGACTGCTCCATCAGCTTGTCCGACCCCGGGTTGGGGTTGGCGTAACCGACGTAATCACTGACCTGGGCGATCACCTCAGGTTTCAGCAAATAGTTGATGAAGGCGTGAGCCTCTTTGACGTTGGACGAGTCCTTCGGAATCGCCAGCATGTCGAACCACAGCGCGCCGCCCTCTTTCGGAATCGAATAGGCGATGTTCACGCCCTTCTTGGCTTCTTCGGCGCGGTGCTTGGCCTGGAAGATATCGCCGGAGAAACCGATGGCCACGCAGATGTCGCCGTTGGCCAGATCACCGATGTATTTCGACGAGTGGAAGTAGGTCACGTAAGGACGCACGGCCAGCAGTTTGTCGGTGGCCTTGGCGTAGTCCTTCGGATTGGTGCTGTTGGCGTTCAGCCCCATGTAGTTGAGCACGGTCGGCATCATTTCATCGGCCGAGTCGAGGAACGCCACGCCACAGCTGTGCAGCTTCTTGATGTTCTCCGGCTCGAACAGCACGCTCCAGGAGTCGATCTTGTCGATGCCGAGCACCGCTTTGACTTTCTCGACGTTGTAGCCGATGCCGTTGGTGCCCCACAGGTACGGCACGGCGTACTGGTTGCCCGGGTCGTTCTGTTCCAGGCGCTTGAGCAGCACCGGATCGAGATTCGAGTAGTTCGGCAACTGCGACCTGTCGAGCTTCTGGAACGCGCCCGCCTTGATCTGCTTGCCGAGGAAATGGTTCGACGGCACGACCACGTCGTAACCGGTACGCCCGGCCAGCAGCTTGCCTTCCAGGGTCTCGTTGGAATCGAACACGTCGTACACCGGTTTGATCCCGGTGGCTTTCTCGAAGTCGGCCAGGGTGGTCTCGCCGATGTAATCCGACCAGTTATAAATATGCACCGTACCGGCGGCCTGGGCTCCGACAGCGATCGTCAGGCCGGCAGTGGCCAGCAGGGCTTTGCGCAAAGAAGAAAAAATAGGCAAGTGGAGGTCCTCTAAATTAGTTGGGCCCAAGTTGCCCCGCGTTACATGACAGCCATGGCTGCCCGGCAACCAAACCGGCGCGCAACTTACCCTCGAAAAACCGTTCCTGCAAAACTTCCTGTCATTTAATTGATCCGCTGGCCGCCGTCGCGGCGACGACGGCCAGCGGTTGCTGCTTCAAACCGGCTTATTTACCGGATTTGATCTTGGTCCAGCTGCGGGTCAGTTCACGCTGGGTAGCGGCCGGCAAATCGGCGATCGCATACAGCTTGGCCTGCACGTCGGCTGGCGGGTAGATGCCTGGATCGGCAGTGATGTCCTTGTTCACGTACTGGGTCGCTTCGGCGTTACCGTTAGGGAAGCGCACAGCGTTGGTGATCTCGGCCATCACTTTCGGTTGCAGCAGGTAGTTCATGAACTTGTAGGCGCCGTCGATGTTTTCCGCATCTTTCGGAATCGCGACCATGTCATAGAAGCTGCCGGCACCTTCCTTCGGAATGGCGTAGCTGACCTTGACCTTGTCACCGGCCTCGGCGGCACGGGACTTGGCCTGCTGCACGTCACCCGAGTAGCCGACCGCTACGCAGATGTTGCCGTTGGCCAGGTCCGAGATGTACTTGGAGGAGTGGAAGTAGGTGATCGAAGGACGAATCTTGAGGAACAGTTCCTCGGCTTTCTTGATGTCTTCTTTCTTCTGGCTGTCGGTTGGCAGGCCCAGGTAGTGCAGCGCGACCGGGAGCATTTCGGTCGGCGAGTCGAGGAAGCTCACACCGCAGCCCTTGAGCTTGGCGATGTTCTCCGGCTTGAGCAGAGTGTCCCAGGAATCGATGGTGTCGACGCCCAGTGCAGCCTTGACCTTCTCCGGGTTGTAGCCAATGCCGATCGAGCCCCACATGTACGGGAAAGCGTGCTTGTTGTCCGGGTCACTGACCGAAACCGCCTTGAGCAGCGATTTGTTCAGGTTGCCGTAATTGGACAGCTTGGACTTGTCCAGCTCCTGATAAACGCCCGCCTTGATCTGCTTGGCCAGGAAGTTGTTCGACGGCACAACGACGTCGTAACCGGATTTGCCCGCCAGCAGTTTGGCTTCCAGGGTTTCGTTGCTGTCGAACACGTCGTAGACCACCTTGATCCCCGACTCTTTTTCGAAGTTGGCGATGGTGTCCGGAGCGATGTAGTCAGACCAGTTGTAGACGTGCAGTACCTTGTCGTCCGCGTGAACCGCACCCGCCATCATGCCCGCGACGGACAGCGCGAGAAGAGTCTTGCCAGCAAGCTTTTTACCTAATGCCTTCATGCGTCATGCTCCAAATTTTTCTTTTTTGAACCACTTTGTTCAGCGGCCGAACCCGGACAACTGGAACCGCGGCTAGTCTGGCAAGATCGGAGGCGGTCTTTCAAGAAAAGGCCAACCTTTCTGACACCTTCGAGCGAGAGCGCCGCAGCTCCCCCGCTCGAAGCCTAGCACTTAGGCCTGCAACGCACTGAGGGTCAGGTCCAGGCACTTGCGCGCCTTGGTCACCAGCTCATCGATCTCCGCCTTGCTGATCACCAGCGGCGGTGCAATGATCATGGTGTCGCCCACGGCGCGCATGATCAGGCCGTTATCGAAGCAGAACTGCCGGCAGATCATGCCCACGCCCCGCCCTTCGTAACGCTTGCGAGTGGCCTTGTCCTGCACCAGTTCGATCGCCCCCAGCGAACCGACCCCGCGCACTTCACCCACCAACGGGTGATCGTTGAGTTCGCGCAGACGTTTCTGCAAATACGGTGCCGTTTCGTTGTGCGCGTTCTCGATAATTTTCTCGTCGCGCAGAATCCGGATGTTTTCCAGACCCACCGCCGCCGCCACCGGATGCCCGGAGTAGGTGAAGCCGTGGTTGAAGTCGCCGCCTTCGTTGAGCACCTTCACCACTTCGTCACGCACGATCAGGCCACCCATCGGGATGTAGCCGGAGGTCAGGCCTTTGGCGATGGTCATCATGTCCGGCTTCAGATCGTAGAAATCCGAACCGAACCATTGGCCGGTACGACCGAAACCACAGATCACTTCGTCAGCGACGAACAGAATGTCGTACTTGGCGAGGATTTCCTTGATGCGCGGCCAGTAGGTGTCTGGCGGAATGATCACGCCGCCAGCGCCCTGAATCGGCTCGGCAATGAACGCACCGACGTTGTCCACGCCGACTTCGAGAATCTTCTCTTCCAGCTGATTGGCCGCCCAGATGCCGAACTCTTCCGGCGACATGTCGCCGCCCTCGGCAAACCAGTACGGCTGCGCAATGTGGACGATGCCCGGGATCGGCAAATCGCCCTGCTCGTGCATATACGTCATGCCACCGAGGCTCGCGCCCGCCACGGTCGAACCGTGGTAACCGTTCTTGCGGCTGATGATGACTTTCTTGTTCGGCTGGCCCTTGATCGCCCAGTAGTGGCGAACCATGCGCAGCATGGTGTCGTTGCCTTCGGAGCCGGAACCGGTGAAGAACACGTGGTTCATGCCTTGCGGCGCCACGTCGGCGATGGCCTTGGCCAGTTCGAGTGCCGGCGGGTGCGCGGTCTGGAAGAACAGGTTGTAGTAAGGCAGTTCGCGCATCTGCTTCGCGGCGGCGTCAGCCAGCTCATCGCGGCCATAACCGATCGCCACGCACCACAGACCCGCCATGCCATCGAGGATCTTGTTGCCCTCGCTGTCCCACAGGTACACGCCCTTGGCGTTGGTGATGATCCGTGGACCCTTCTCTTTCAGCTGCTTGAAGTCGCTGAACGGGGCCAGGTGGTGATCGCTGCTCAGGGCTTGCCACTCACGGGTTTGCGGGTTGTTGCTGGTCATGCCAATTCTCCTTGTTATCGGTGAAGGCGCGGCGGCTGGCCACCGCGCCCGGCGTATCAGACGGCGAAGAGCAGGTACTCACGCTCCCAGGAACTGATCACGCGCTTGAAGTTTTCATGCTCGGCCCGCTTGACCGCGACGTAGCCGGTGATGAAGGTCTTGCCCAGGTATTTCTCGATGGTCGCGCTGTTTTCCATACGCTCCAGCGCGTCCTCGATGGTCAGCGGCAGGCGCAGGTTGCGGCGTTCATAGCCACGACCGACCACTGGCGCGCTCGGGTTGAGGCCCTCGACCATGCCGATGTAACCGCAAAGCAGGCTCGCGGCAATCGCCAGGTACGGGTTGGCGTCGGCGCCCGGCAGGCGGTTTTCCACCCGACGGTTCTGCGGCCCGGCATCCGGTACGCGCAGGCCCACGGTGCGGTTTTCTTCGCCCCACTCCACGTTCACCGGCGCCGAAGTGTCCGGCAGGAAGCGGCGGAACGAGTTGACGTTGGGGGCGAACAGCGGGAGCAATTCCGGGATCAGTTTCTGCAGGCCACCGATGTGGTGCAGGAACAGCTGGCTCATGGTCCCGTCTTCATTAGAGAACACGTTCTTGCCGGTCTCGATGTCGATGATGCTCTGGTGCAAGTGCATCGCACTGCCCGGCTCGCCGGTCATCGGCTTGGCCATGAAGGTTGCGGCCACGTCATGCTTGAGCGCGGCTTCGCGCATGGTGCGCTTGAACACCAAGATCTGATCGGCCAGCGACAGTGCATCGCCGTGACGGAAGTTGATTTCCATCTGTGCCGTGCCGTCTTCGTGGATCAGCGTGTCGAGGTCCAGCTCCTGCAGTTCGCACCAGTCGTAGACGTCTTCGAACAGCGGGTCGAATTCGTTCGCCGCTTCGATCGAGAACGACTGACGACCGATTTCCGGACGTCCCGAGCGGCCGATTGGCGGCTGCAGCGGATAGTCGGGGTCGTCACTGCGCTTGGTCAGGTAGAACTCCATCTCCGGCGCCACGATCGGCTGCCAGCCCTTGTCGGCATAGAGCTTGAGGACTTTCTTGAGGACGTTGCGCGGCGACAGCTCAATCGGGTTGCCTTGCTTGTCGTAGGTGTCGTGGATCACCTGGGCAGTCGGCTCGATGGCCCATGGCACCAAGTACACGGCGTTCTGGTCGGGGCGGCAGATCATGTCGATGTCGGCCGGGTCGAGCAGTTCGTAATAGATGTCGTCTTCGACGTAGTCGCCGGTCACGGTCTGCAACAGCACGCTTTCCGGCAGGCGCATGCCCTTCTCGGCGATGAACTTGTTGGTCGGCGAGATCTTGCCCCGGGTGATACCGGTCAAGTCGCCGATCATGCATTCGACTTCTGTGATCTTGTGGTCTTTCAACCAATCGGTGAGCTGGTCGAGGTTGTTACTCATAAATGCCTCTGGGCTGAGTCTCCTGACATCGTGTCAGGCAAAGTTGACGCCGTGGCGTCGCGTTAAAGGGGGCTTGCTTGCGCGCAGTACCGGCTTACGCCTGGCACCGCGCATAGACAATGAAAGAGGAGCTTACCTGCCCTTTACGCTGGCGTTGCATTTCCTGTGCACATTCAAGGCGTGCAGAATCATGAGCACGGCTTTGGAAGCGGCACAGGCTTTGGGACTCAAAGGGATCTATATTGGAAGGAGACGCCATAAACAGGATGCTGTCCCGTGCGTCCAGAATATCGGACGTTGCCGTTGGGCCTGATGCGCACGAGAACCTCGTCGACCCGCCACGAGCCATGCTGGCCGCGTCACGGACGGATTTGTCGCCACTGATGTGATGAGCATGCAGACCGGACTGTTGCGAGCAGTCGGTGATGCCGATTAACGGCAGGCGAGACATGAAGCACCCCGGTATTATTGCTGTTATGGGTTTGGTCGGAGCTTAGCCTTGTTCATTTTTTTACACAACACCCCCGTAAAAAATACAACACGGCCTGCTCAAGCCCGCGGGTGCCAAGCGTCCCCAAGACAAAAAACTGCCCCAAAGTGCCCCATAAATGCCCTCGCAGCGCTTTTTTAGGGCAAAAAAGGCCTCGCTTGACTTCGGCAGGCCGTTCGGGTTGACTGAAACCAGAAAAGATCAATGATTGATATTTTTAACAACAAAGGTGTTGCATCATGTCGGTACCCCCGCGTGCCGTTCAGCTTAACGAAGCGAACGCGTTCCTTAAGGAACATCCTGAGGTTCTGTACGTTGACCTTCTGATTGCGGATATGAATGGTGTGGTGCGCGGCAAGCGCATCGAACGCACCAGCCTCCACAAGGTTTACGAGAAAGGCATCAACCTGCCGGCCTCCCTATTTGCTCTGGATATCAATGGCTCTACGGTGGAAAGCACCGGCCTGGGTCTGGACATCGGCGACGCCGACCGGATCTGCTATCCAATCCCCGATACCCTGTGCAACGAGCCATGGCAGAAGCGCCCTACCGCGCAACTGTTGATGACCATGCACGAACTCGAAGGCGACCCGTTCTTCGCCGATCCGCGCGAAGTGCTCCGTCAAGTTGTTGCAAAGTTTGACGAGCTGGGCTTGACCATCTGCGCAGCCTTCGAGCTGGAGTTCTACCTGATCGACCAGGAAAACGTGAACGGCCGCCCTCAGCCGCCACGCTCGCCGATCTCCGGCAAACGCCCGCACTCGACTCAGGTCTACCTGATCGACGACCTCGACGAATACGTCGACTGCCTCCAGGACATTCTGGAAGGCGCCAAAGAGCAAGGCATCCCGGCCGACGCCATCGTCAAGGAAAGTGCCCCGGCGCAGTTCGAAGTGAACCTGCACCACGTCGCCGACCCGATCAAGGCGTGCGACTACGCAGTCCTGCTCAAGCGTCTGATCAAGAACATCGCCTACGACCATGAAATGGACACCACCTTCATGGCCAAGCCGTACCCAGGCCAGGCGGGTAACGGTCTGCATGTCCACATCTCGGTGCTCGACAAAGATGGCAAGAACATCTTTGCAAGCGAGGATCCCGAGCAGAACGCCGCGCTGCGTCACGCGATCGGCGGTGTGCTCGAGACCCTGCCGGCGCAGATGGCTTTCCTCTGCCCGAACGTCAACTCGTACCGTCGCTTCGGCGCGCAGTTCTATGTGCCGAACTCGCCGTGCTGGGGCCTGGACAACCGCACTGTGGCGATCCGCGTACCGACCGGTTCTGCCGATGCCGTGCGTATCGAACACCGCGTGGCCGGCGCCGACGCCAACCCGTACCTGCTGATGGCTTCGGTCCTGGCCGGTGTGCATCACGGTCTGGTGAACAAGATCGAACCGGGCGCTCCGGTCGAAGGCAACAGCTACGAGCAGAACGAACAAAGCCTGCCGAACAACTTGCGCGATGCCCTGCGCGAGCTGGACGACAGCGAAGTGATGGCCAAGTACATCGATCCGAAATACATCGATATCTTCGTCGCCTGCAAGGAAAGCGAGCTGGAGGAGTTCGAACACTCCATCTCCGACCTTGAGTACAACTGGTATCTGCATACCGTGTAAACGGATTGCAATCAGATAAAACGCCGTCGGCTGTCGTAGCCCGCGGCGTTTTTTTATGGCCCGATTTTGATCTGAATGGCCGCCTGCGGCGGTTCGGGAGCAAGCCCCCTCCCACAGGGGGCCTCAGCGAATGGGGATCGTTTGTACGCAGAAGATCAACTGTGGGAGGGGGCTTGCTCCCGAAGGCGTCCTGGCAGACAACACACGGCGCGGCTCGTACAATGCCCGCTGCCCCGCAGGAGACTTCCATGACGCGTCCCGCCCCCGTCCGCAAACCCCGTGCCCGCAGCCAGGCGCGGATCGACTCGATACTCGAAGCCGCGCGTACGCTGCTGGCCGCCGAGGGTGTGGCCAGTCTGTCGATCTACAGCGTCGCCGAACGCGCGCAGATTCCGCCGTCATCCGTGTATCACTTCTTCGCCAGCGTCCCGGCACTGCTCGAAGCGCTGACCGCCGACGTGCATGCGGCGTTTCGCGCCTGCCTGCAAGCGCCGATCGACCACGACGCCCTGCGCGACTGGCGTGACCTGTCGCGGCTGGTCGAAGAGCGGATGCTGGAGATCTACGACGAAGACGCGGCGGCCCGCCAGTTGATCCTCGCCCAGCACGGCCTGACCGAAGTGACCCAGGCGGACCGCCAGCACGACATCGAACTCGGCGACCTGATGCACAAGCTGTTCGACCATCACTTCGAATTGCCGCGCCTGCCCAGCGATGTCGATGTGTTCGCGCTGGCGATGGAACTGGGTGACCGCGTGTATGCGCGCTCGGTGCAGCAGCACGGGCAGATCACACCGCGCATGGCCGAGGAAGGGATGCGGGTGTTTGATGCCTATATCGGGCTGTATCTGCCGCCTTATCTGCCCAAAAGAATTCTCTAGCGTCTTTACCGGCCTCTTCGCGAGCAGGCTCGCTCCCACATTTGGAAAGCGGTTCCCTGTGGGAGCGAGCCTGCTCGCGAAGGCCGCACCGCGAACTTCAAGACAGACACAAAAAACCCCGAAGGGCTCACGCCTTTCGGGGTTGTTTTTTACTCACCGGCTTACAACTTGGCGATCGACACCTCGGTGGATTTCACGAAGGCGATCACTTCGCTGCCCACCGCCAGTTCCAGCTCCTTGACCGAGCGGGTGGTGATCACCGAAGTGACGATGCCGGACGCGGTTTGCACGTCGATTTCTGACAGCACGTCGCCGAGAACGATCTCCTTGATCGAGCCTTTGAACTGGTTGCGCACGTTGATGGCTTTGATAGTCATGGCTTTGATTCCTGTCGTTGGATGTAGCTTGAGTTATTGCGCCCAACGCAATTGCGTAGGCAGTGGTGAAACAGGTTCCGGCTCCGGCGGTTCGCCGGGCAGGGACAGAACACGGTTGAGCACTTCGGTTTCCAGCGCCGCCAGTCGATGCGATCCGCGCACTCGCGGGCGTGGCAGCTCCACTTGCAAGTCGAGGCCGACTTCGCCGTCCTCGATCAGAATCACCCGGTCGGCAATCGCCACCGCTTCGCTGACGTCATGGGTCACCAGCAGCACGGTGAAGCCATGCTTCTGCCAGAGGCGTTCGATCAGTTGCTGCATCTCGATCCGGGTCAGCGCATCCAGCGCACCCAGCGGCTCGTCGAGCAACAGCAGGCGCGGCTGGTGAATCAGCGCCCGGGCCAGCGCCACACGCTGCTTCTGCCCGCCGGACAAAGCGGCCGGCCACTCGTTGGCGCGATCGGCCAGACCCACCGCTTCCAGCGCCTCCAGAGCTTGCGGGCGCCAGTCGCCTTTAAGGCCGAGGCCGACGTTGTCGATGATCTTTTTCCACGGCAGCAACCGGGCTTCCTGGAACATCAGCCGGGTGTCTTCCCGCGCATCGCTCAGCGGCGCGGCGCCGGCCAGCAGGTCGCCGCCAGTCGGTTGGTCGAGGCCGGCGAGCAAGCGCAGGAAGGTGCTCTTGCCGCACCCGCTGCGTCCGACCACGGCGACGAATTGCCCCGCCGGAATGTGCAGGTCGATGTCGCGCAGCACTTGCCGCGTACCAAAGGTTTTCTGCAGGTTGCGCACCACCAGCGGAATCCCGCGCAGCAGGCGTGGAGGTTGTTGAGCGGTCATGCCGCACCTCCCTTGGCCACCTGATAGGCCGGATGCCAGCGCAGCCACACCCGCTCAAGAGCACGGGCGGCGAGATCAGCAAGCTTGCCGAGTACCGCGTAAAGCAGGATCGCCAGCACCACCACGTCGGTCTGCAAAAACTCGCGGGCATTCATCGCCAGATAACCGATGCCGGAGCTGGCGGAAATGGTTTCGGCAACGATCAGCGTCAGCCACATGAAGCCCAGCGCAAAGCGCACACCGACCAGAATCGAAGGCAGTGCCCCCGGCAGAATCACCTGCCAGAACAAACTGAAACCGGACAGGCCATAACTGCGCGCCATCTCCACCAACGCCGGATCGACGTTGCGGATGCCGTGATAGGTGTTGAGGTAGATCGGGAACAACGTGCCCAATGCGACCAGGAAAATCTTCGCCGACTCGTCGATGCCGAACCACAGAATTACCAACGGAATCAGCGCCAGGTGCGGCACGTTGCGGATCATCTGCACCGAGCTGTCGAGCAGGCGTTCGCCCCACTTCGACAGGCCAGTGATGAAGCCCAGCACCAGACCGATGCTGCCGCCGATGGTGAAACCGAGTGCCGCGCGCCAGCCGCTGATTGCCAGGTGCGTCCAGATCTCGCCGCTGCGCACCAGGCTGACACCGGCCTCGATCACCGCCACCGGTGCCGGCAGAATCCGCGTCGACAACCAACCGGCTGACACCGACAACTGCCACACCGCCAGCAGGAGCACCGGCAACGCCCAGGGCGCGAGGCTGTGGATAAATTTGTTCATGGCGCGCCTCAGCTCTGCGACGCGGCTTTGGGAAGAATATCGTTGGCCACCATCTCGCCGAACGGGCTGACATAACCGGCGCTTTTCGGCAGTTCCGGACGCTCGATGTCGAGGTGCGGGAACAGCAGTTCAGCGACGCGGTACGATTCTTCGAGGTGTGGATAACCGGAGAAGATGAAGGTGTCGATACCCAGATCCGCGTACTCCTTCACGCGGGCGGCCACGGTTGGACCATCGCCGACCAGCGCAGTACCGGCACCGCCACGCACCAGGCCGACACCCGCCCACAGGTTGGGGCTGACTTCGAGGTTGTCGCGACTGCCGCCGTGCAGCGCGGCCATGCGTTGTTGACCGACCGAGTCGAAGCGCGCCAGCGATGCTTGCGCACGTTTGATGGTGTCGTCGTCCAGATGCGAAATCAGCCGGTCTGCCGCTTGCCAGGCTTCGGCGTTGGTTTCGCGCACGATCACATGCAGACGAATGCCGAAGCGCACGGTACGCCCGAGCCTGGCGGCTTTGGCGCGCACTTGTTCGATCTTCTCGGCCACCGCGGCTGGCGGCTCGCCCCAGGTCAGCACCATCTCGACCTGTTCGGCAGCCAGATCCTGTGCCGCTTCGGAGGAGCCACCGAAGTACAGCGGCGGACGCGGTTGCTGGATCGGCGGATAGAGCAGTTTGGCGCCCTTCACGCTGATGTGTTCGCCGTCGTAATCGACGGTTTCACCTTCCAGCACCCGACGCCAGATCCGGGTGAATTCCACCGAGGCTTGATAACGCTCCTCGTGGTTGAGAAACAGACCATCACCGGCCAACTCTTCCGGATCGCCACCGGTCACCAGGTTGAACAGCGCACGACCGCCGGACAGACGATCCAGCGTCGCTGCCTGCCGCGCCGCCACCGTCGGGGAAATGATCCCGGGGCGCAGGGCGACTAGGAATTTCAGACGCTGAGTTACCGGGATCAGCGACGCGGCGACCAGCCACGAGTCTTCGCAGGAACGGCCGGTGGGAATCAGCACGCCGCCAAAGCCCAGACGATCCGCCGCTTGCGCGACCTGTTGCAGATAACCGTGGTCAACGGCGCGGGCGCGTTCGGCGGTGCCAAGGTAATGGCCGTCGCCGTGGGTAGGCAGGAACCAGAAAATGTTGAGGCTCATGGAGTGGTCTCCTTGGGGGATTCGATTTACTGGGTTTGGCTAACCGAGCTTTGGGCCACAGCGGCCGGTGGTGTCCAGATCACATCCTTGATGCTCAACGGCTTGGGAATCAGCTTGAGCTGGTAGAAGGTGTCGGCGATTTTCTGTTGTGCGGCGACCACGTCCGGGGTCAGGAACAGCGCACCGTAGCCCTGGCGTTTCACCGAGGTCAGGGTGATGTCCGCCGGCAGGCCGAGCAGCGGCGCGACCTGCTGGGTCACGTCTTCAGGGTTGGCTTTGGACCACTCGCCGACAGCGCGCACTTCTTCGACGAGGGTCTTGATCACCTCGGGATTTTTCTGCGCGTAAGGTTTGGTCGCGAGGTAGAACTGATGGTTGTCGACGATGCCTTTGCCGTCACGCAGGGTGTGCGCTTGCAGCTGTTTCTCGGCAGCGGCCTGGTACGGATCCCAGATTACCCAGGCATCGACGCTGCCACGCTCGAACGCGGCGCGGGCATCGGCCGGCGGCAGGAACACGGTCTGGATATCGGAGTATTTGAGACCGGCATCTTCCAATGCGCGAACCAGCAGGTAGTGCACGTTGGAGCCTTTGTTCAGGGCGACTTTCTTGCCCTTGAGATCCGCTACCGATTTGATTGGCGAATCCTTCGGTACGAGGATCGCTTCGCTGTTCGGCGCTGGCGGTTCGTAAGCGACGTAGAGCAGATCAGCGCCGGCAGCCTGGGCAAACACTGGCGGAGTCTCACCGGTCACGCCGAAGTCGATCGAGCCGACGTTCAGGCCTTCGAGCAGTTGCGGGCCGCCGGGGAATTCAGTCCATTGCACGTCCACGCCTTGTGCGGCCAGACGCTTTTCCAGAGTGCCTTTGGCCTTGAGCAGCACCAGCGTGCCGTACTTCTGATAACCGATCCGCAATGTCTCGGCTTGAGCTTGAGTAATGGCGCCGAAGGACACAGCCGCAGCAAACAGAGCGACCAGACCACGACGCAAAAATACAGTGCGCATAGCGCTCTCCTTTTTGCTGTTGGGTTTTGGCTGCACCTGCTTGGCCGTTAGCGGCTGAGTAAGGTGAGTGGAGCAAATTCGGGTGAAGCTCAAATGCTCCAGCGAGCACTCAATAAACGTTCATTCAACAGGCCCGGCTCCAGCGGTTTCGGCCGGCGGGCCATGGCACTGACAAATTGATCCAGTGCTTCATGCAGACGCTGTTCCAGCGCTGGCGCCAGTTGCGCCTGGGCGCTGCCTTCGCCGTAAGCGATCTGGCTGTCCTCGGCGAAAATGCCCTGGAGCATTTCCTGGGCTTTCAATGCCGACAGCACGGGCTTGAGCGCGTAATCGACCACCAGCATGTGGGCGATGCTGCCGCCGGTGGCCATCGGCAGAACAATCTTGTGGTTCAAGGCGCGTTCGGGCAGCAGATCGAGTACGGTCTTCAGCGCCCCGGAAAACGACGCCTTGTACACCGGCGTGGCGATCAGCAGACCGTCAGCGTTTTCAATCTGCGCCAGCAGGTCGAGCACCTTCGGGCTGTCGAAGCGGGCGTGGAGCAAATCTTCGGCCGGGAAGTCCCGCACCTGATAACTCACCACTTCCACCCCTTGCGCCTGCAACCAGCGTTGCGAGCGCTCAAGCAACACTCCTGAGCGGGAGCGCTGGCTAGGACTGCCACCGAGTGAGACGACCAGCATTCAGACAATTCCTTAAGCGTTACAGGCGATTCGCGGGTTGCGATCTCGCTTCGATGGGAGTGACCTTACCAGCTGATTTATATATCCATAAATCATATTTATTCATTTGGTTATGCGTTTAAGAGATATGCGATTTGCTTTGTTCCGGGCAAAAAAACAGGCCGTGAAAACGGCCTGAAATCCCCTGCTTTGTGGTTCTGGATTCTCAATTCTGTGTTGCCTGGACTGGCGTCTTCGCGAGCAAGCCCGCTCCCACAGGGGAACGCATTTCAAATATAGGAGTGAGCCTGCTCGCAATGACGGTGGTGGCTACACCGCCAATCTCACTGATTCACTTATTCGGCTGCGGCGTCAGGCGCAGGTATGGCTTCACAGCACGATAGCCTTTGGGGAAGCGCCGCTTGATCTCTTCCTCATCCTTGAGCGACGGCACGATCACCACCTCTTCACCGTCCTGCCAGTTGGCCGGGGTGGCCACTTTGTAGTTATCGGTGAGTTGCAGCGAATCGATCACCCGCAGAATCTCGTGGAAGTTGCGCCCGGTGCTCGCCGGGTAGGTGATGGTCAGGCGGATCTTCTTGTTCGGGTCGATGACGAACAGCGAACGCACGGTCAGGGTGTCGTTGGCGTTCGGATGGATCAGGTCATAGAGGTCGGAAACCTTGCGATCGGCATCGGCCAGGATCGGGAAGTTGACGATCGTGTTCTGGGTTTCGTTGATGTCCTCGATCCACTTGTGGTGCGAGTCCACCGGGTCGACCGACAGCGCGATGGCTTTGACGTCGCGCTTGGCGAACTCATCCTTGAGCTTGGCGGTGAAGCCCAGCTCGGTGGTGCATACCGGGGTGAAGTCCGCCGGGTGGGAGAACAGCACGCCCCAGCTATCGCCCAGCCACTCGTGGAAACGAATCTTGCCGGCGCTGGAATCCTGTTCGAAGTCGGGGGCGATGTCGCCGAGTCTGAGGCTCATGGTGCTGCTCCTGATGAGTTGTTGGAGAACTCAACTGTAGCTCGGGATTCGACATCATGAAAAAGAATAAATAAGCAGATATTTAGAATTTAAATGAATATTAAACATCGTTCACTGGACGCTCGCCCGCATCGCGACGAACATCGCCCTCAAGGTTCGAGAAGGCCTTGAGTAGCTGCAAAAGAGGGAATTTCGGAACAGGCTTACGGGGGTGAGCCTGACCCGAAAATGCAAAAGCCCCGACCGGCGCGATGCCGGACGGGGCTTTTTTTACATCAGCGAATCGAGACGCGCTATTACAGCAGCGGAATCGAGTAGCTGAGGATCAGGCGGTTTTCGTCCTGGTCACGAACACCAGCGATGTTGGTACGCCAGGTAGCGTTTTTCCACATGAAGCCAACGTTTTTCAACGGGCCTTCCGGCACGACGTAACCGATGGTCAGGTCGCGTTCCCACTCGGAGTCACCATTGCCGTTTTCACGACCAGCGGCGTTTACGGTGTCGATGTTGTCGCCACGCAGGTAAACCATACCGGCGGTCAGGCCTGGTACGCCGACTTTGGCGAAATCGTACGAGTAGCGAGCTTGCCAGGTACGTTCACCTGCACGACCGAACTTCTGGATCTGCATATCGGTGATGGTGTAGTTCGACGAGCCGTCGCCCTGGTTCAGCCAAGGGAAGTCGCTGCTGCCGTTGGAAACCTGGTAGCCGCCACCGAAGGTGTGACCTTCAACGGTGTACAGGAACAGGCCGCTGTACAGATTGTTGTCGACTTTACCGCGACCGCTGGCAACGCCGCTGTAGTTGCCGCTGCTGTAGTAAGCAGGCGTGTTGCCGTTGGCACCGTCGTCAGAGCTGTTGAAGTAACGGAAATCGGACTTCAGCACGCCCGGGCCGATTGCCCAGTTGTGAACCAGACCCAGGAAGTGTTGCTTGTAGAAATCTTCCAGGTTGCCGTAGTAGTACTGGGCAGTCAGGTCTTTGGTGATTTTGTAGTCACCACCGGCGTAGATGAACTTGTTGCTGTTAACGGTACGCGGTGCCGCGCCATTGATGGACAGCGACTCCGTGTTGCTGGAGTTACGGCCTTTGGCGTGTTCGATCTGACCACCGACCAGGGTCAGGTCCTTGATGTCGCCGGATGTGATCTGGCCACCCTGCCAGGTTTGTGGCAGCAGGCGACCGTCGTTAGTCACGATGACCGGGTTCTTCGGCTGCAGGGTACCCAGCTTCAGTTCAGTCTGGGAAATCTTGGCTTTGGCAGTCAGGCCCAGGCTGGAGAAGTTATCAACCGCTTCACCATTGGATTCGCTTGGGAAAACAGTGCCGCCGTAAGCGGTACCAGGTCGGCCATTAGAAGCAACGTTGCCGTTGGTGCCGCCGCCCGAATCCAGACGTACGCCCAGCAGGCCGATGGCGTCGATACCGAAACCGACGGTGCCTTGGGTGTAGCCGGAAATGAATCGCAGATCGAAGCCTTGGCCCCACTCTTCGTTGCGACTTGGCTCGGCAGTACCGCTACGGTTGTCAGTGTTGATGTAGAAGTTGCGCAAGCCCAGAGTGGCTTTGCTGTCTTCGATGAAACCGGCGGCGCCTGCCTGCTGCGCCATAACCCCTACGGCCACAGCCAGGGCCAAGGTGGACTTGTTCATGTAAAGCTCCTCTCGTTTCTAATTCTTGTGTTCCTGGCCCGGGGTCTGATGCCCTGGATCCTAAGATGCGCGATTAGCGCCAGACCGTGACTGACAAGTCAATCGTAACCTTGTGTGTCTACGACCAAGGTCTAATCGCAGTGATTTGGTCCGTGCAGAGTAAAGATTTCCTGATAAACCCAAAAAGAATTTATTCATTCTTTTTCATATCATTCGGGAATATGGCCACTATCTCGCCATCCTCGCCCGGATACAACGTATCGGCGACTAAGCTCATTCCTAAATGGTATTTGTTAGCCTTTTTTTATATCGATTAGCTTTGGCGCAACCCCAATTCGTCAAACCCTATCGAAAAGGCGACGCCATGATGGCTAAACGCGCACTATCTAGTCAATTTGTTACAGTTTGTGTGTCGGCGCTGATTTGTTTTTCCGCGCAGGCTGCCAACCTCACCATCGGTTATCAAACCGGGATCGACCCCAGCAAAGTCCCCCAGGCCGACGGTACTTACGAAACAACCATCGGCCAGAAGATCGACTGGCGACGCTTCAATAGTGGCCCGGAAGTTGTGACAGCCATTGCCTCCGGCGATGTGCAGATCGGCAACCTCGGTTCCAGCCCGTTGGCCGCCGCGGCTTCGCGAAACCTGCCGATTGTTGCCTTTATTGTTTCGGCGCAGATCAATGCCGCCGAAGCCTTGGTGGTGCGCAATGGCAGCGGGATCAACACCCCGCAGGACCTGGTCGGCAAGACCATCGCCACGCCCTTTGTTTCCACCTCCCACTACAGCTTGCTCGGCGCACTCAAGCACTGGGGTCTGGACACCAGCAAAGTCAAAGTGGTGAACCTGCAGCCGGCGGAAATCGCAGCAGCCTGGAAGCGTGGGGATATCGATGGCGCGTTCGTCTGGTCGCCGGCGCTGGGGGAAATCCGCAAGACCGGCAAGACCCTGACCGATGCCGCTCAAGTCGGCCAATGGGGCGCACCGACCTTCGAAGTCTGGGTCGCGCGCAAGGATTACGCCGAGAAGCATCCTGACGTCGTCGCGAAGTTTGCCAAAGTCACGCTGGATTCATTTGCCGATTACGCAGCGCATAAAGACAGCTGGACGGCTGACTCGGCGCCGGTTCAGAAAATCGCCAAACTGACCGGTGCCAATGCCGCCGATGTACCGGAACTGCTGGCCGGTTCAGCCTTCCCGGATGCCAAGGCACAGCAATCCACCGCACTGCTGGACGGCGGCACGGCCAAGGCGATTGGTGAGACGGCGAAGTTTTTGAAGGAACAAGGCAAGGTCGAGACGGTGCTGCCGGACTACTCGCCGTACGTCAGTGCGAAGTTTGTAACCGAAAACAATTGAATAGGTGGCGAGGGGATTCATCCCCGATGGACTGCGCAGCAGTCCACTGCTTTTGCTGAAGCGGGGGCCGCTGCGCGGCCCATCGGGGATGAATCCCCTCGCCACAAAAGTCCTTCGCTAATCTTCAGAGGGTCTTTTCGAAGATCTTCGAGTTACGCTGATAGTTGTACAGCGACGCCCGTGCCGCCGGCAGACGCTCGACGCTGCTAGGTTCGAACCCGCGCTCGCGGAACCAGTGCGCGGTACGGGTGGTAAGAACGAACAGAGTCTTCAACCCTTGCGCCCGGGCACGGGTCTCGATGCGCTCCAGCAGCTCATCGCCGCGACCACCGTGACGGTACTCCGGATTCACCGCCAGGCACGCCAGCTCACCGGCATCCGAATCGGCAATCTGGTACAGCGCCGCACAGGCGATGATCATCCCTTCGCGCTCGACCACGCTGAACTGCTCGATCTCGCGCTCCAGCACCTCGCGCGAACGACGTACCAGAATCCCCTGCTCTTCCAGCGGACTGATCAAATCGAGCAAACCACCGACGTCTTCAATCGCCGCCTCGCGCACCAGCTCGAATTGCTCTTGCGCGACCAGTGTGCCGCCACCGTCGCGGGTGAACAGTTCGGTCAGCAGCGCACCGTCTTCGGCATAACTGACGATATGGCTGCGCGCCACGCCGCCACGGCAAGCCTCGGCGGCGGCATCCAGCAGCTCCGCCTGATAGTTGTTGCCCAGACGCGCCAGATGCGCCGGCACCTGTTGCGGACGCAGTTCGCGCACCAGTTTGCCGTTCTCGTCGATCAGACCGAGGTCGGCGCCGAACAGCAGCAGCTTGTCGGCACCGAGGTCGATGGCGGCGCGGGTGGCGACGTCTTCGCAGGCGAGGTTGAAGATTTCCCCGGTCGGCGAGTAGCCCAGCGGCGACAGCAGCACGATCGAACGCTCGTCGAGCAGACGATTGATGCCTTTGCGATCGACCCGGCGCACTTCACCGGTGTGGTGATAGTCGACGCCTTCGAGCACGCCGATCGGCCGCGCGGTCACAAGGTTGCCGCTGGCCACCCGCAAGCGCGAGCCCTGCATCGGCGACGAGGCCATGTCCATCGACAGCCGCGCTTCGATAGCGATACGCAGCTGACCGACCGCGTCGATCACGCACTCCAGCGTCGCCGCATCAGTGATGCGCATGCCGTGGTGGTAGTGCGGGGTCAGGCCGCGCGCAGCGAGGCGGGTTTCAATCTGCGGGCGCGAACCGTGGACCAGCACCAGGCGCACGCCGAGGCTGTGCAACAGCACGAGGTCGTGGACGATGTTGCCGAAGTTCGGATGCTCCACGCCGTCGCCGGGCAGCATGACGACGAAGGTGCAGTCGCGGTGGGCATTGATGTAAGGGGACGCGTGACGAAGCCAATTGACGTATTCGGGCATGAACCTGGGCCTGTAATAAATAGCAGCCGAAAAAAGGGCGAAACGGAAAACGCACAGCGGGCTGATGGTTATCGTCGGAACAGGCTTGGCGACACGCGCGCTCTCCTCATGAATACGGGTTGGGGTGCTGGCAATTTACAGCGTTTGATCGGATAAAACACCGTCCCCCCTGTGGGAGCGGGCTTGCTCGCGAAGACGGTGGGTCAGTCGACATCGATGTACCTGATACAGCGCTTTCGCGAGCAAGCCCGCTCCCACAGGTGGACATCATCGCTTGTCCGGGTTCAGGCAGTAATGTTCAATCAACTGCCGCAATAGATGCACGGTAGGCTGCAAACGTGACATTTCAAGGTATTCGCCGGGCTGGTGTGCACAGGCGATGTCGCCAGGGCCGAGCACGATGGTTTCGCAGCCAAGGCGCTGAAGATAAGGCGCTTCGGTGCCGAACGCTACTGCTTCGGCACTATGACCGGTGAGCTTTTCAGCGATGCGCACCAATTCGGCGTCTTCGGCCTGCTCAAACGACGGCACTTCCGGGAACAACGGCTGGTAGTCGATCTTCACCTGATGACGTTCCGCAACCGGATTGAGCTTGCGCAGGATTTCCGCACGCAGGACTTTCGGGTCCATGCCCGGCAGCGGACGCAGGTCGAACTCCAGCGAACACTGGCCGCAAATGCGATTCGGGTTGTCGCCGCCATGAATACAGCCGAAGTTCATGGTCGGTTGCGGCACGCTGAACTGCGGGTTGTTGAATTCACGCTGCCACAACAGACGCAAACCGCGCAGCTCGCCAATGGCATCGTGCATCGCTTCGAGGGCGCTGTGACCCAGACGCGGATCCGACGAATGGCCGCTCTGCCCGAGGATATCGATGCGCTCCATCATGATGCCCTTGTGCATGCGGATCGGTTTGAGCCCGGTCGGCTCGCCGATCACCGCCGCACGGCCCAGTGGCTTGCCGGCCTCGGCCAGCGCCCGGGCACCGGACATCGAGCTCTCTTCATCACAGGTGGCGAGGATCAGCAGCGGTTGCTTGAACGGCTGGTCGAGCAGCGGCTGCACGGCCTCGATGATCAGCGCGAAAAAGCCCTTCATGTCGCAACTGCCCAGCCCGACCCAGCGGCCATCGACTTCGGTGAGTTTCAGCGGATCGGTCTGCCACAGCGCATCGTCATAAGGAACGGTATCACTGTGCCCGGCCAGTACCAGGCCGCCAGGCCCGCTGCCAAAACTGGCGAGCAGGTTGAATTTGCCGGGGCTGACCTGCTGGATATCGCAGCTGAAGCCCAGATCACCCAGCCAACCGGCAAGCAAATCGATCACCGCCCGGTTGGACTGATCCAGGCTCGGTTGGGTGCAACTGACCGATGGTGCGGCGATCAGTGCAGCGAACTGGTCTTGCATGGATGGCAAAGGCATCGCTGACTCCAACTCCCGATTTGAAGTCCATCATAGAGCCATCCGGCGCTCGGAATAAACCGCCGCAGGGCGTAGGAAGTTTGAGTCCTGTACACTGCACGGCCTTGGCAGCCACACATTCCCCCGGCTGCGCTCCCGATCCTGGATTTTCCGGCCATGCAGAAAGAAACCGAAATCAAACTCCGCGTCAGCCGCGAAACCCTCGCGGCCCTGCGCGAGCACCCGCTACTGAAAAAACGCAACAAAAATGGCTGGGAACGCCGTGAGTTGATGAACCAGTACTTCGACACCCCCGAGCGCGATCTGGCTCAAGCCAAAGTCGCCCTGCGTCTGCGCAAGGACGGTGACGAAGTGATTCAGACCCTCAAGACCCGCGGCCAGAGCGTGGCCGGTCTGTCCGAGCGTAACGAGTACGACTGGAAGTTGCCCAAAGCCAAGCTCGACGTGAAGAAACTCGACGGCGAATGCTGGCCCGAGGCGCTGGCCGAGCTGGACAAGAAAACCCTGAAACCGATCTTCACCACAGATTTCGTCCGCGAGCGTGCGGAAATCGCCTGGGGCCGCGGCAAGGCCAAAGTGGTGATCGAAGCCGCGCTGGACCTCGGTCACGTGGTGGTCGGCAAACAGAAAGAAGAAATCTGCGAGCTGGAACTGGAACTGCGCGAAGGTGAGCCTGCCGCGTTGCTGGAATTGGCCGCCGAACTGGCCGAAACCCTGGCCCTGATGCCGTGCGACATCAGCAAGGCCGAGCGCGGCTACCGTCTGTACGACGCCAACAGCTACTCGCTGAGCCTGCCCGCGCCGCAACTGACCCCGGAAACCCAACTCGACGACGCCTTCGCCGCGCTGGCCTGGCACTTGCTCGGCAGCAGCCAGCGTCTGGCCGAACAATATCGCTTCAACGGCCACTGGCGCCTGCTGCAGGACTGGGTCGAGAACCTCGCGGAAATGCGCGCCCTGCTCAGCAGCCTCGGCCAGGCCGCACCGCGTCCGGCCACTCACGACCTGCGCGTGGCGCTGGACGCATTGCTGGAAGACTGGCGCCCACTGGTTCAGGTCGGTATCGAAGACGAAGACGTACGCAAGGCCGCGCCGGAGCAATTCCTCGAAGAACTGGAAGACCCACGCTGGGGCCTGTTCTCGCTGACTGTTTCGCGCTGGCTGCTGGCCCGCACCTGGGCCGCCGAGCGCAACACCCGCGGCAATCGTCAGGGCGCCGCGCAACTGCACAGCTGGCTGCCGCGCATGCTCGGCGAAGAAGCCACGTCCCTGCAACTGCAGCGCTATCAGCAGCAGCCGGAAGATCTGGCCGAGCAACTGCCGCGCATCGAACGCATCCAGGTCTGGCTGCACCATGCGCGTAACGTGCTGGAGATCGCGGAAATGGATCGCCTGTACGGCGAGCTGAACAAACTGGCGCAACTGGCCAACGAACCGACCATCACTGACGAACTGCTCGATGCGCGCAAGCAGCAGGCGATTGCGGTTTATCAGAATCGTGCGTGGAAAATGCTGCTGCGCATGTAAAACCGCTTTCGCGAGCAGGCTCGCTCCCACATTGGAATGCAATCCCCTGTGGGAGCGAGCCTGCTCGCGAAGAGGCCATCTGCCTTACCTCAGACAGGCAAGCTTGTTGTGGACTTGATCTCCGACAGCGCCACAATCGAGTTCACCTCCTGAATCCCTGGCACCAGCGACAGCTTTTCGAAGAAGAATCGCTCATACGCCTCGATGTCCGCCGCGACAATCCGCAACAAAAAATCCACCGCACCCATCAGCACATAACACTCCAGCACTTCCGGAAAACCGCGAATCGCCTCGGTGAATTCGGTGAAGTTCGAACGCCCGTGGGCGTTGAGTTTGATCTCGGCGAAGATCTGCGTGTTCAGGCCGATCTTCTTGCGATCAAGCAAGGTCACCTGCCCGCGAATGATCCCCTCCTCCTTCATCCGCTGAATCCGCCGCCAGCACGGCGACTGCGACAGTCCCACCTGCTCGGCGATCTGCGCGCTGGACAGTGACGCGTCCTCTTGCAGCAAGGCGAGAATCCGCCGGTCGTAGCTGTCCAGCTCGCTGTGCATAACCAATCCTCAAAGTGATCATTTTTCGAATCGTTCTAGTCGATCAATCCGCGAATCCGCTCATCTTAGACAAGAAATGCCCGACACCGAATGTAAAAATTCCTCCACTGACTCTGGAGACCGGACATGCCTCACCTCGAAGCCGTGAATACCCCTGCGCCCCGCGCCGATGTGTGGAACGTCAACAACGCGCACTGCTGTGCGCGTTATCAGTTGCTCGCCGAAGCCGAGCCGGATCTGTTGGTGCGGGTGCTGAATCTGTTTGCGCTGCAATTCCTCACGCCGCAACAGGTCCACGTCGAGCGGCTCGACGATCTGCTGTCGATCGATATCGTCATTGACGGTCTGAGCTGGCATCGCGCCCAGGTGATTGCGGAAAAACTTCGTAACCTGATCAGCGTCTGCTCGGTGAACCTGCAAGACGCCGACACGGCGTGGGCTGCGCCGGCCCAGGCGTCCGGCTGACAAATCCGGCAACGGCTTTATCGGGTAGTGGCCCAACAGTCTGCGGGGCCACGACTATCCTTTGCGCACAGTCGTTCAAAAGGAGCCCGCATGTCCGTTCAACTCGCCACTCAGGACCGCTGGCTGGATCTCAACGATGTGTTGCGTGAGCTGGTCGCCCAAGGCTTTATCAGCCAGGACTCGGCGGAGCAGGCGCTCAACGCCCGGCGCCGCCATGCGACCCACGGCCAGCAACATCCGCTGGAGTTCATCGCCAGCCAGCAACTGGATGACCTCAGCCGTCCAGGCAAACATCTGGACCTGGAAAGCCTGACCCTATGGCTGGCGCAGCAGGCCGGCCAGCCGTACCTGCGCATCGACCCGTTGAAGATCAACGTAGCCGCAATCACCCCGCTGATGTCCTACGCCTTTGCCCAACGGCACAAGATTCTTGCGGTAGCGGTCGACCGCGATGCGGTGGTGGTCGCCAGCGCTCAGCCTTACGTCACCGGTTGGGAGGCCGACCTGACCCATGTGCTGAAGCTGCCGATCAAACGGGTGGTCGCCAACCCGGCGGATATCCAGCGCTTCAGCGTCGAGTTCTTCCGCCTCGCCAAATCGGTCAGCGGCGCCAACAACGCCGATCAGCAAAACGGCAACCTCGGCAACTTCGAACAACTGCTCAACCTCGGCGCCAGTGATCAGGAGCCGGACGCCAACGACGCGCACATCGTCAACATCGTCGACTGGCTGTTCCAGTACGCCTTCCAGCAGCGCGCCAGCGATATCCACATCGAACCGCGCCGCGAACAGGGTACCGTGCGCTTTCGCATCGATGGCGTGTTGCACAACGTCTATCAATTCCCGCCGCAGGTGACCATGGCGATCGTCAGCCGCCTGAAAAGCCTCGCGCGGATGAACGTCGCCGAGAAGCGCAAACCCCAGGACGGCCGGGTCAAGACCAAGACCCCGGACGGCGGCGAAGTGGAACTGCGGCTCTCAACGCTGCCCACCGCGTTTGGCGAAAAAATGGTCATGCGGATCTTCGACCCGGAAGTGCTGCTCAAGGACTTCGATCAGTTGGGCTTTTCCGCCGATGACCTGCGCCGCTGGCAGGACATGACCCGCCAGCCCAACGGCATCATCCTGGTCACCGGGCCGACCGGTTCGGGCAAGACCACCACGCTCTACACCACGCTGAAGAAACTGGCGACGCCGGAGATCAACCTCTGCACCATCGAAGACCCGATCGAAATGGTCGAGCCGGCGTTCAACCAGATGCAGGTCCAGCACAACATCGACCTGAGTTTCGCCGCCGGGGTACGCGCGCTGATGCGGCAAGACCCGGACATCATCATGATCGGCGAGATTCGCGACCTGGAAACCGCGGAAATGGCGATTCAGGCTGCTCTCACCGGCCATCTGGTGCTGTCGACCCTGCACACCAACGATGCCCCCAGCGCGATCAGTCGGCTATTGGAACTCGGCGTGCCGCACTATCTGATTAAAGCCACGGTGCTCGGGGTCATGGCCCAGCGTCTGGTGCGCACCCTGTGCCCGCACTGCAAGGCGCCGCTGACGCTGGAAGAGGAAGACTGGCAAACCCTGACCCGGCCCTGGCAGGCGCCGCTGCCGGGCAATGCGCAACGCGCTATCGGTTGCCTGGAGTGTCGCGACACCGGTTATCGCGGACGCGCCGGGGTCTACGAAATCATGCAGTTGAGCGATAGCCTCAAAGCGCTCATCACCCCGGACACCGACCTCACCGCCATCCGCCGGCAAGCCTTCAAGGAAGGCATGCGCAGCCTGCGCCTGTCGGGTGCGCAGAAGGTCGCGGCGGGGCTGACCACCCTCGAAGAAGTGCTGCGGGTGACACCGCAGAGCGAGCAGAAATAGGCCACTACGGAACCGGATTGGCGAATCGTTATCCAACGCCGTAGTTAACCCCCAGGAGTCACTCAATCATGCGTCTCAAACTTGCTGTCGCCACCCTTGCCTTGCTGTCCCTTCCCGTTGGTTCAGCGATGGCCGACAGCTTTTGGCGTAACGTCATTTCGTCCGGCGCCACCACCGGTTCGACCTACCTGACCTTCAAGGATCACAAGCTAATCGTTGCCGCACAGGACGATGCGGGTAGCTTCGTCGCCAGCGATGGCGGCATCCGTGGGCCGTACCTGGAAGCAGCGATGCAGAAAGTCCGCGCCGACAATCCGGGCCTGCAGGCCACGGACATGGAACTGGCGAATGCGATTCTGGCGAAGAACGCAGTGGCCTCCGAGTAAGCAGGGCGCCAACAAAAATGCCGCTCGATCGAGCGGCATTTTTTTGCCCGTAATGTCGAACTCACCACACCCACCTGTGGGAGCGGGCTTGCTCGCGAAGGCGGTGGGTCAGACACATGTATTTCTCTGACACGACGCCTTCGCGAGCAAGCCCGCTCCCACAATGGCTCTGCGTGTTGCCTGAAGATCAGCGGTAATCGTCTACCGGGACGCAGGCACAAAACAGATTGCGATCCCCATAGACGTTATCCACCCGATTCACCGCCGGCCAATACTTGTGCGCCTTGGTGTGTGCATCCGGGGTGATGCCCTGCTCGATGCTGTAAGGCCGCTCCCAGACTCCGGTGACGTCGGCCAAGGTATGTGGAGCACGCTTGAGCGGGTTGTCTTCCGCCGGCCAGTTGCCGTTCTGCACTTCGGTGATTTCCGCGCGGATGCTCAGCATCGCGCCGATAAACCGGTCGAGTTCGGCCTTGGACTCGCTCTCGGTTGGCTCGACCATCAACGTCCCTGGCACCGGGAATGACATGGTCGGCGCATGGAAACCATAGTCCATCAGGCGCTTGGCGACGTCCTCTTCACTGATCCCGGTCTGCGCCTTCAACGGCCGCAGATCAAGAATGCATTCATGGGCCACCCGCCCGTTGCGCCCGGTGTAGAGCACCGGGAATGCGCCGGATAAATGCTGCGCCAGATAGTTCGCCGCGAGGATCGCCACTTCGCTGGCATCCGCCAGTTGCGGCCCCATCATCGCGATGTACATCCAGCTGATCGGCAAAATGCTCGCACTGCCCCACGGCGCCGCGCTGACCGCGCCGTTCTGTGGCAGCGGGCCGTCAATCGGCACCACCGGGTGATTGGCAACGAACGGCGCCAGATGCGCACGAATACCGATCGGCCCCATGCCCGGCCCGCCACCGCCGTGGGGAATGCAGAAAGTCTTGTGCAGGTTCATGTGCGACACGTCGGCGCCGATGTCCGCCGGCCGCGCCAGCCCGACCTGCGCATTGAGATTGGCGCCGTCCATGTACACCTGCCCGCCGTGCTGGTGGATAACTTCGCAGATCTCGCTGATACCCTCCTCATACACGCCGTGAGTCGATGGATAGGTCGCCATCAGGCACGACAACTTGTCCCCCGCCTCGGCAGCCTTGGTTTTCAGATCGCCCAGATCGACGTTGCCGGCCTCGTCGCACTCGACGATCACCACGCGCATCCCGGCCATCTGCGCCGAGGCCGGGTTGGTGCCATGGGCCGAGGAGGGGATAAGGCAGATATCCCGCGCGCCCTGCTGCCGGCTCTCGTGATATTTGCGAATCGCCAGCAGCCCGGCGTACTCGCCCTGAGCGCCGGAATTGGGCTGCATGCAGATCGCATCGAACCCGGTGATCGCGCACAACCAACGCTCCAGTTCTTCAATCATCAAGGTGTAACCGACCGCCTGTTCCCGTGGCGCGAACGGGTGCAGATTGGCGAACTGCGGCCAGGTGATCGGGATCATCTCGCTGGTGGCGTTGAGTTTCATGGTGCAGGAGCCCAGCGGGATCATCGACTGGTTAAGCGCCAGATCCTTGTTCTCCAGTTGCTTGAGGTAGCGCAGCATCTCGGTTTCGCTGTGATGCGCGTTGAACACCGGGTGGCGCAGGTACGGCGTGTTGCGCTGCAGCTGGTCGGGAATGCCGGAAACCAGTGCTTCTGCGTCAATGTCGTCGACGTTCAAACCATGATCGGCACCGAGCAGCACATCGAACAGCTTCGCCACCGTGTTTTCATCGCACGTCTCGTCGAGGCTCAACCCCACTCGGCCACGGCCGAGAATCCGCAGGTTGATCTGCGCGGCCCTGGCACTGTCAGTGATCGCGGTCTGCGCACCACCCACCTCCAGCGTGAGGGTGTCGAAAAACTGTGCGTTGATCCTTTGGATGCCATGGCGCTCAAGGCCCGCCGCCAGGATGCAGGTCAAGCGGTGCACGCGCTGGGCGATGCGTTTCAAGCCTTGCGGCCCGTGATACACCGCGTAGCAACTGGCGATGTTGGCCAGCAGCACCTGCGCGGTGCAGATATTCGAGTTGGCCTTCTCGCGGCGAATATGTTGCTCACGGGTTTGCAGGGCCATGCGCAACGCGACGTTGCCACGAGCGTCTTTCGACACGCCGATGATCCGTCCCGGAATCGCCCGTTTGTACTCCTCACGGCTGGCAAAAAACGCTGCGTGCGGGCCACCGTAGCCCATCGGTACGCCAAAGCGCTGGGACGAACCGAACACCACGTCCGCGCCCAGTTCACCCGGCGGTGTCAGCAGCAACAGGCTCAGCAGATCGGTGGCGACACACGCTAACGCCTGCTGCGCGTGCAACTGATCGATGACCGGACGCAGATCACGGATCTCGCCGTGAGTGTCGGGATACTGCAGCAACGCGCCGAACACCTGATGCTGGTTGAGGTTATCCACAGCGTCGATGATCAGCTCGAAGCCGAAACCTTCGGCGCGGGTCTGCACCACGGAGATGGTTTGCGGATGACAGTTCTCATCGACGAAAAACAGATTGCTCTTCGACTTCGCCACCCGCTTGGCCAGCGCCATGGCTTCTGCAGCGGCGGTGGCTTCGTCGAGCAACGAGGCGTTGGCCAGTTCAAGCCCGGTGAGGTCGATGGTCAGTTGCTGAAAATTCAGCAACGCTTCGAGACGGCCCTGGGCGATCTCCGGTTGATACGGGGTGTAGGCGGTGTACCAACCGGGATTTTCCAGCACATTGCGCAGGATGACCGTCGGCGTGAGCGTGCCGTGGTAGCCCATGCCGATCAGGCTGGTCCAGACCTGATTCTGCTCGGCGTAACTGCGCAGCTTGGCCAGCGCCGCCTGCTCATCAAGGGCCGGCGGCAAGTCCAGCGCCCGATTCAGGCGAATGCCCGGCGGCACCGTCTGCTCGATCAGTTCGACCCGGCTGCCCAGACCGAGGCTGTCGAGCATCGCCTGTTGTTCGGCGGCGTCGGGGCCCAAATGGCGGCGCAGAAAGGCTTCGGGGTCGCGTAACTGGCTCAAGGATGGCAACTGGGACATGACGGGCTCTCTCTTGGCTGGCGCTCGGCGTCAATGCAACACGGTCAAACCAGCATAGCAGCCGATCCCGACGCGCACGGCTTGGCGGCAGAGGGGGTTCCGGGGCATGCTGTAGCGCCTGCATCAGGCGTCCAACCTTCGGATGATCCAATCCTCATGAACCAACTGCCGTTCCTGCCGTTTTCCAAACCTGTCATTGATGAAGCCACGATTGCCGCCGTCGGCGATGTGCTGCGTTCCGGCTGGATCACCAGCGGGCCGAAGGTCCAGGCCTTTGAAGCACAGTTGTCGGAATACTTCGGCGGACGCCCGGTGCGCACCTTCAACTCCGGCACCTGCACCATGGAAATCGCCTTGCGCATCGCCGGCATCGGGCCGGGTGACGAAGTGATCACCACGCCGATTTCCTGGGTCGCCACCGCCAACGTGATCCTCGAAGTCGGCGCCACACCAGTGTTTGCCGACATCGATCCGGTGACCCGCAACATCGATCTGGACCAGTTGGAAGCGGCCATCACCCCGCGCACCAAAGCGCTGATTCCGGTGTACCTCGCCGGTCTGCCAGTGGATATGGATCGGCTATATGCCATCGCGCGCAAACACAATCTGCGTATCGTCGAAGACGCCGCTCAGGCCCTGGGTTCGAGCTGGAACGGCCAGCGCATCGGCGCCACCGGCGATTTCGTGTCGTTCAGCTTTCAGGCGAACAAGAACGTCACCTGCTCCGAGGGCGGCTGCCTGGTGCTGAACACCCCGGAAGAGGCGCGGCTGGCGGAGAAGTACCGCCTGCAGGGCGTGACCCGCAACGGCTTTGATGGTCTGGACGTCGATGTGCTCGGTGGCAAGTTCAACATGACCGACATCGCCGCCACCATCGGTCTGGGTCAATTCGCCCATATCGAGGCGCTGACCGCCCATCGTCAGGAACTGGCCCGGCACTACTTCAAATGTTTTGGCGATGACTTTGAAGCGACTTATGGCGCCCAACTGCCACCGGCGGACTTTACCCAGAGCAACTGGCACCTGTTCCAACTGGTCCTGCCGGAGCGCAAGGACGGCTTGCCGGCCCGCGCCACGTTCATGGAGCAGATGCAGGCCAAAGGCATCGGCATCGGCTATCACTACCCGCCGATCCACTTGCTGAGCCTGTACCGCGAGCGCGGGTTCAAGGAAGGCATGTTGCCAGTTGCCGAGCGCGTTGGACGCTTGATCGTGTCATTGCCGATGTTCACCACCATGACCAAGGACGACGTCGAGCGTTCGGTGGCGGCAGTGAAAGCGGTATTGCGCGACGCCTGATCGACGCCTACAAAAAAGCCCCGAGAGATCGGGGCTTTTGCAGTCTTACAGTCTGCTTATTCGCCGATGGCAGCCTTGTAGGCAGCAGCGTCCAGCAGCTTGTCCAGCTCGGCCTTGTCGCTTGGCTTGAGCTTGAAGATCCATGCGGCGTACGGATCGTTGTTCAGCTCTTCCGGCGAGTCAGCCAGCGTTTCGTTGACCGCGATCACTTCACCGCCGATCGGGGAGTAGATGTCGGACGCGGCCTTCACCGACTCGACAACACCGGCAGCCTCACCGGCAGCAAACACCTTGCCGACTTCGGCCAGTTCAACGAACACCACATCGCCCAGCGCTTCCTGCGCGTGATCGCTGATGCCCACGGTAACGGTGCCGTCGGCTTCCAGGCGTGCCCATTCATGACTTTCGGCAAAACGCAGTTCAGCGGGGATATTGCTCATGCTCGGTGTCCTCAAGAAAATTGTCAGCGGTCAGGCCCGCCGGAAAAGGTCAGATCAAGGTTTTACCATGGCGCACGAAGGTCGGTTTGACCACTCGTACCGGATACCACTTGCCACGGATTTCCACTTCGGCGCGGTCGGCGGTAGCCATCGGTACACGCGCCAGGGCAATCGATTTGCTTAGCGTAGGAGAGAAACTACCACTGGTGATCTCTCCTTCGCCAACATCGGCGATACGAACCACTTGATGGGCGCGCAAAACACCGCGCTCCTCAAGCACCAGACCCACCAGTTTGTGCGCAACGCCGGCGGCTTTTTCCGCTTCCAGCGCCGAGCGACCGATGAACTGCCGCGAGGCCGGTTCCCAGGCGATGCTCCAGGCCATATTGGACGCCAGCGGCGAGACATCCTGATGAATGTCCTGGCCGTAGAGGTTCATCCCGGCTTCGACCCGCAGGGTGTCGCGGGCACCGAGGCCGATTGGCGAAATGCCGGCACCGACCAGATCGTAGAAGAACCCCGGGGCCTGATCGGCCGGCATGGCGATTTCCAGGCCGTCCTCACCGGTGTAACCAGTACGCGCAATAAACCAGTCGCCATCGACTTCGGCTTCGAACGGCTTGAGGTGATGGATCAGTGCCGCGCGGGACTGGGTCACCAGTTCGGCAATCTTGTGCCGGGCCTGCGGGCCTTGAATGGCGAGCATTGCCAGATCCTGACGCTCGTGCAATTGCACGTCGTAACCGGCGACCTGCGCCTGCATCCAGGCCAGATCCTGATCGCGGGTGGAGGCGTTGAACACCAGGCGATAACGGTCTTCGAGGCGATAGACGATCATGTCGTCGACGATGCCGCCACGTTCGTTGAGCATCGTGCTGTAGAGCGCACGGCCGGGGCGGTGCAGGCGCTCGACGTCATTGGCCAGCAAATGCTGCAGCCAAGCCTTGGCCTGTGGGCCATCAACGTCGATAACGGTCATATGGGAAACATCGAACACCCCGCAATCGCGGCGCACCTCGTGGTGTTCCTCGACCTGCGAGCCGTAATGCAGTGGCATGTCCCAACCGCCAAAATCGACCATCTTCGCGCCGAGGGCGAGATGCAGGTCATACAGAGGCGTACGCTGTCCCATGGGTTTCTCCTTCCGGGCGTGGCGAAGGTGCGGACAGCCGCTGTACGGGGTGAAAGCCGCGAAATAGAAGGCTTTCAGCCGATTTCAGCGAACGGGTCTGTCAGACGAACCGCACCGAATGCCGCGCATTGTAGCCGCATGATTCAGGGCTGACGACTAAGTGTTTCGGTGCGCCGAGCGGCGGATCAGGCCGATGACCGGTAACAGGCCGACGAACACCAGGGTCAGCGCCGGCAGCGATGCCCGCGCCCATTCCCCTTCACTGGTCATTTCGAAGATCCGCACCGCCAGCGTGTCCCAGCCAAACGGGCGCATCAGCAGGGTCGCGGGCATTTCCTTGAGCACATCGACGAACACCAGCAACGCCGCGCTCAGTGTGCCGGGCAGCAACAGCGGCAGATACACTTTGAAAAACAGTCGCGGCCCACTGACACCCAGACTACGTGCCGCTTCGGGCAATGAAGGCCGTATACGCGCCAGACTGTTTTCCAGTGGTCCGTAGGCCACCGCGATAAAGCGCACCAGATAGGCCATCAGCAACGCCGCCAGACTGCCCAGCAGCAATGGTTTGCCGGCGCCGCCGAGCCAGCCCGACAGCGGAATAACCAGTTCGCGGTCGAGATAACTGAACGCCAGCATGATCGACACCGCCAGCACCGAACCCGGCAGCGCATAACCAAGATTGGCCAGACTGACCCCGGAACGGATTGCCCGGGTCGGCGCCAGACGTCGGGCAAACGCCAGCAGCAGCGCGACGCTGACGGTGATCAACGCCGCCATGCCGCCCAGATACAGGGTGTGCAGGATCAGCCCGGCATAACGCTCATCGAGATCGAAGCGCCCGCGCTGCCAGAACCATACGAGCAGTTGCAGCAACGGAATCACGAACGCGCAGGCAAACACCAACGTGCACCAGCCGGTCGCCGCGAACGCCTTTAGCCCACGCAGCTGATACAACGCCTTGACCCTGGGGCGCTCGTTGCTCGCCCGGTTGGCGCCACGGGCGCGCCGCTCTCCGTACAGCACCAGCATCACAACCAGCAACAACAGGCTCGCCAGTTGTGCGGCGCTCGGCAGGCTGAAGAAGCCGTACCAGGTCTTGTAGATGGCGGTGGTGAAGGTGTCGAAGTTGAACACCGACACCGCGCCGAAATCCGCCAGCGTCTCCATCAGCGCCAGCGCCACACCGGCGCCAATCGCCGGACGCGCCATCGGCAACGCCACCCGCCAGAACGCCTGCCATGGCGATTGCCCGAGTACCCGCGCCGCCTCCATCAAGCCTTTGCCCTGCGCGAGAAACGCGGTGCGCGCCAGCAGGTAGACGTAGGGATAAAACACCAGCACCAGTACCACAATCACCCCGCCGGTGGAGCGCACGCGCGGCAGGCGCAGGCCGCTGCCGAACCACTCACGCAGCAGGGTCTGCACCGGGCCGGCAAAGTCCAGCAGACCGACGAAGACAAACGCCAGCACGTAGGCCGGGATGGCGAACGGCAGCATCAGCGCCCAGTCGAGCCAGCGCCGTCCGGGAAACTCGCAGAGGCTGGTGAGCCACGCCAGACTGACACCGAGCAGCGTCACACCGACGCCAACGCCGAGCACCAGCGTCAGGGTGTTGCCGAGCAGGCGCGGCATCTGGGTTTCCCACAGGTGCGACCAGATCTGCTGATCGATGGTCTGCCACGACAGCAGCAGGACACTCAGGGGCAACAGCACCAGCGCGGCAATGGCGAGGACGATGGGGTACCAGCGGCGTTGGGCGGGGTGGGCCAAGGGGGTTCTCTAATAAATCGTGGATCGGCGCAAGCGTAACGCCAGCCCCAATTGTGGCGAGGGGATTTATCCCCGATGGGGTGCGAAGCACCCCCAATGTCGTCAATCAAGGCGTACTGATACACCGCGGGCGTAGCCTTTACGAATGCTGCGCATCCGATCGGGGATAAATCCCCTCGCCACAGGATATAACCAGGTTTTAGTTCCAACCCGCCCGATCCATCATCCGGATCGCTTCCGCCTGACGCTTGCCCGCCACTTCCACCGGCAAGGTGTCAGCGACGAACTTGCCCCACGCCGCCACTTCTTCCGAAGGTTTCACTGCCGGGTTGGCCGGAAACTCCTGGTTGACGTCGGCGAAGATTTTCTGCGCTTCAGGTGTGGTCATCCATTCGACCAGCGCCTTGGCTGCTTCCGGGTGCGGTGCATGTTGGGTCAGGCCGATACCGGACAGGTTTACATGCACGCCGCGGTCGGCCTGATTCGGCCAGAACAGTTTCACCGGCAGGTCGGGCTTCTGCTTGTGCAAACGACCGTAGTAGTAGGTGTTGACGATGCCGACGTCGCACTGCCCGGCGTTGATCGCCTCCAGCACCGCAACGTCGTCGGAGAACACATCGGTGGACAGGTTGTTGACCCAGCCCTTGAGGATCTTCTCGGTCTTCTCGGCGCCGTGCACTTCGATCATGGTCGCGGTCAGCGACTGGTTGTAGACCTTCTTCGCCGTGCGCAGGCACAGACGCCCTTCCCAATTCTTGTCGGCCAGCGCTTCGTAGGTGGTCAGCTCGCCTGGTTTCACCCGTTCGGTGGAATAGGCGATGGTCCGCGCGCGCAGGCTCAGGCCGGTCCAGGCGTGGCTGGAAGAGCGGTATTGCGCGGGAATGTTGGCGTCGATGGTCTTCGAGGTAAACGGCTGCAGGATGCCCATCTGCTCGGCCTGCCAGAGGTTGCCGGCATCGACGGTCAGCAGCAGGTCAGCGGTGGCGTTTTCGCCCTCGGCCTTGATCCGCTGCATCAGCGGCGCTTCCTTGTCGGTGATGAACTTGATCTTCACCCCGGTTTTCGCGGTGTAGGCGTCGAACACCGGTTTGATCAACTCATCGATACGCGAGGAGTAGACCACCACCTCGTCGGCGGCCTGGGCGGCAGTGCTGCCGATCAGGGTCAGGGCCAGTGCGGTCAGGAGACGCTTGGGTGCCAACATGGGAGTGATCTCTCGGTCGGAAAATGTGGGCCAAATGATAAGGACTCACATTTACCAGCTCAATCGAACACTTGGGCAAGGAGTTACCAGATGTTGCACAAGCTGAAATTCATGGCGTCGGTTCTGGCCCCTTCGCGAGCAAGCCCGCTCCCACCCTTGAAATGCATTCCAATGTGGGAGCGGGCTTGCTCGCGAAGGGGCCATCAGCCTCAAACAGATCTCAGGGTTTGGCCAGTACCGGCAGATCCCCGGTCAACCCCAGCGCCTCACGCACAAACAACGCCTTGGCCTCCGGCATCTGCTCCACCAGTTTCAATCCGGCGTTGCGCAACCAGCGCACCGGCAACGGGTCAGCCTGGAACAGACGCTCGAAGCCCTCCATCGCCGCCATCAATGCCAGGTTGTGCGGCATGCGCCGACGCTCGTAACGACTCAGCACTTTCACGTCCGCCAGCCGTTCGCCGCGTTCCGCCGCCTGCAACAACACTTCAGCCAGCACCGCCGCATCGAGGAAACCCAGGTTCACCCCCTGCCCGGCCAACGGGTGAATGGTGTGCGCGGCGTCGCCGATCAGTGCCAGGCCTTCGGCCACATAGCGTTTGGCGTGGCGTTGACGCAACGGCACACACAGCCGTGGATCAGCACTGACGACTTCGCCCAGGCAACCTTCGAAGGCTCGCTCCAGCTCACTACAGAATGCGGTTTCATCCAGCGCCATCAGGCGTTCGGCTTCACTCGGCGTGGTCGACCAGACGATCGAGCACCAGTCCTGCTGCCCGTCACGCTCCA
Source organism: Pseudomonas sp. G3-39 (assembly GCF_054790485.1). Taxonomy (NCBI): domain Bacteria; kingdom Pseudomonadati; phylum Pseudomonadota; class Gammaproteobacteria; order Pseudomonadales; family Pseudomonadaceae; genus Pseudomonas; species Pseudomonas sp. G3-39. The sequence goes on from NZ_CP186497.1 coordinate 5,684,118, forward strand.
ACGGCAGAAACGCCAGCGGCCCGTGATCGGTGAAACGCTGCCACGCTGTCATCCGGTGCGGCTTGCTGCTGCGCACGCTGGTGACGATGGCGTGGTGCAAGTAATCCCACTCGCGGGTGGCGACGCCGGTCAGACGGCGCACCGCCGAATTCGCACCGTCCGCCGCAATCACCAGCGGCGCACGCAACTGCCGACCATCGGCCAGGGTCAGCAGCCAGTCGTCGCCGGAGCGACGCATCTGTTCCAGCCGTGCGTTGGCCAGCATGCCCAGATCGCAATCGTGCAAGCGATCGAGCAAGGCATCCTGCACCACACGGTTTTCGACGATATGACCGAGCACTTGGGCATGCACACTGCTCGCCGAGAAATGAATCTGCCCGGTGCCGCTGCCGTCCCACACGTGCATGTCGGTGTAGGGGCTGCTGCGGCGCTTGGCGATGCCGTCCCAGACGCCAAGGCGTTCGAGTATCCGCTGGCTGGCCGCCGACAAGGCGCTCACTCGCGGCTCGAACGGCGCGGCGGCGTCGAACGGTTTGACGCTCAGCGGGCTGCCGTCGAGCAGCAACACTTCCAGGCCGCTGTCCTGCAACGCCAACGCGAGGGCGCTGCCGACCATTCCGGCTCCGACAATCAGCAGATCTGCGCGCATTTCCATGCTTTAAGCCTGTCTCGCTGGCGGCATGCGCCGCTCGTAAAAGGTTTTAGCGAGCGCGCCAGTTGGCGGCGCGCTGCTGAAAGTGAAAGTGCCGACCCGCCGCTCAAGCATCCGGCCGCGTCCCCAGCCCCATGGCCTGACGAGCAAACCAGCGCTTGGCCGGTGGCAACAGATCGAGACCGAGCAGGCCGATGTTGCGGCCCAGCGAGACCAGCGGCTGGGTGCTGCCGAAAAGCCGGGTGACCTGATCGGAGAAGCCCACGGTGAGCTCCTGATCCAGACGCTGCCGCTCGCGATAGGCCTGCAAGGTGGCGAAGTCGCCCAGCGGCTGGTCACTGGCGAGCAGTGCGGCGGCCAAGGCATCGGCGTCGCGCAGGGACAGATTGAAACCTTGTCCGGCAATCGGGTGCAGGCTGTGCGCGGCATTGCCGAGTACGGCCAGATGCGAGCGTACTTGCTCTTCGGCCTCGACCAGCGACAACGGATACAAATGCCGCGCGCCGACCTGTTTCAAGGTGCCGAGGCGGTAGCCGAACACACCCTGCAGTTCGCTGAGGAAATCGCGCTCGCTGAGGTCTGCCAGGCGTTGCGCATCCATGCCCAGGCGGGTCCAGACCAGTGCGCAACGGTTGTCCGGCAGCGGCAGCAAGGCCATCGGCCCTTCGTCGGTGAAGCGCTCGAAGGCCATGCCGTTGTGTGATTCGCTCGGGGTGATGTTGGCGATCAGCGCGCTCTGGTTGTACGGACGCTTGCGCACGTTGATGCCCAGTTGCTCGCGCAAACCGGAACGGCCGCCGTCCGCCAGCACCGCCAGATCGCACTCGACGGTGGTTTCATCATTGAGGGTCAGGCGATAGCCGTCAGGCAGCGGCTCCATGCGCGTGACTTCCGCCGGGCAGCGCCAGCTGATCACGTCTTTATCCAGGTGCTGCCACAGGCACTGGCCGAGCCAGGCGTTTTCCACCACGTAGCCCAAGGCCGGCACGCCCTCTTCCATCGCCGACAGACGGGCGGTGGAGAAGCGGCCACGGTCGGACACGTGAATCTGTTTGATCGGCTCGGCGCGGCGGGAGATTTCCTGCCACACGCCCAGCCGTTGATAGATCTGCCGCGAACCGAAGGACAGCGCCGACGAACGCGCGTCGTAGCTCGGCTGCCAGCTGTCGCCGGGGGCGAACGGTTCGATCAGGACGATTTTCCAGCCGCGGGCCTTGGCCCCGGCCTGCAAGGCCAACGCCAGACTGGCGCCGACCAGGCCGCCACCGATGATTGCCAGATTGACTCGACTCATGCCGCGTGTGTCCGTGCTTGCGCCATCAGCGCTTCGATTTCGGCAACGGTTTTCGGTACGCCGCTGGTCAATATTTCACAACCGGTCTTGGTCACTACCACGTCATCCTCGATGCGCACGCCAATGCCGCGCCATTTCTTCGCTACGTGCTGGTTGTCCGGGGCGATGTAGATGCCCGGCTCCACGGTCAGCGCCATGCCGACCTCCAGCACCCGCCATTCGCCGCCGACTTTGTACTCGCCAACGTCATGTACATCCATGCCCAGCCAATGGCCGGCACGGTGCATGTAAAACGCTTTATAGGCTTCGGTCGCGATCAACTCATCGACCTCGCCTTGCAGGATTCCGAGCTTGACCAGACCTGCGGTAATCACCCTGACCGTGGCTTCGTGCGCCTGATTCCAGTTTTTGTTCGGGGCGATTTCAGCGAATGCGGCTTCCTGCGAGGCCAGCACTAGTTCGTAAATCGCTTTCTGCTCGGCGGAAAACTTGCCGTTGACCGGCCAGGTGCGGGTGATGTCGCTGGCGTAGCAGTCGATTTCGCAACCGGCGTCGATCAACACCAGATCACCGTCCTTGAGCAGCGCGTCATTCTGCTGGTAATGCAGGATGCAACTGTTGCGCCCGGCGGCGACGATGGAACCGTAGGCCGGCATCTTCGCCCCGCCCTTGCGGAATTCGTAATCGAGTTCGGCTTCCAGGCTGTATTCGTACAGTCCCGGCCGGCTGGCCTGCATCGCGCGGATATGCGCCTGAGCGGAAATCCGCGCGGCTTCGCGCATCACCTTCACTTCTGCCGCCGATTTATACAGGCGCATGTCGTGCAACAGGTGATCCAGGGCAACGAATTCGTTCGGTGGCTGGGCGCCGAGGTGCGCTTTGGAGCGGATCACGTTGATCCAGTCCATCAGATGGCGGTCGAACTCCGGGTTGCTGCCCATCGCCGAATACACCCGGTCGCGGCCTTCGATCAGGCCCGGCAGGATGTCGTCGATGTCGGTAATCGGGAACGCGTCGTCAGCGCCGTAATCACGGATTGCGCCTTCCTGGCCGGCGCGCAGGCCGTCCCATAACTCGCGTTCGGCATTGCGCTCGCGGCAGAACAGCACGTACTCGCCGTGCTCGCGGCCGGGCATCAGGACGATGACGGCTTGCGGCTCGGGGAAACCGCTGAGGTACTGAAAGTCGCTGTCCTGACGGTAGACGTGCTCGACGTCGCGGTTGCGGATCGCCACTGCGGCGGCGGGCAGGATCGCGATGCTGTTGGGTTCCATCTGCGCCATCAGGGCCTTGCGGCGACGGCTGTATTCCGCTTTGGGGATATGGGTCATGGGCAGATGGCTTTCCCTGGCACGCGATTAATGCAGCGACGGCTTGGCGGCTGGCGGCACGTCGGTTTTCCTGGTTTCCGAGAACAGCAGCAGCGGCGCGACGCGCAGGTATTCCATGACTTCCATGTAGTCGCTTTCGCCGTCTTCGGATTCTTCCAGAGCGTCTTGCACCTGGGAGATCGCCGCCAGATCCTGCAGCACTTCGGTGGCTTCAGTGCTGAGCATGCTGCTGTCGCGGCAGTTCAGGCCGAAACCGCTGAGAAAGCCCTGGCACCATTGGCCCAGTGCGGCGGCGCGGTCGGCCAGGGGCGCGTCATCGGTCGGCAGCAGCAGAACGACGGTGACGTCGCTGCCGGTCAACTCACCCTTGACCATCTCTTGCAGGCCGATCAGGGCGTTGCGGACGTTGTCCTGTGGCTCGTTTTCCAGAAGTTCGGCGGCATCGATCAGCCACTCGTCGGCGTTGAAGCCGGCACCGGCGCAGCTTCGGCCGAGCAGCAGGCCGTGCAGTTCGGCAGGCGAGACGTTGTGGCCGCTGGACGTCAGCAGGGTGGCAAAGGCTTGGTACGGGGAATTCGCAATGGTCATGGGCAGCTAGGCGCCAGACGGCGCTATGTCTAGAATGAAGGCCTTGTATCCTACATCGACAGACTCGCCAAGACTATTAAAGGCTGTCCGCCAGCCAGGCGCCTGCCGCCCATCAGATGAATTCAGTGGACACAATGGAAGACACCGACCTGCAAGCGCTGATGGCCAGACTCGAAAAGCTGATTAGCCGAGTCGAGCAACTAAAGAGTCAAAACGCACTCTTACTAGCTCAGGAAAAGACCTGGCGCGAGGAACGCGCTCACCTCATTGAAAAAAACGAAATCGCCCGGCGTAAGGTCGAATCGATGATTTCGCGCCTCAAGGCCCTGGAGCAAGACTCATGAGTTCAAGCAATAGCGTTACCGTGCAGATCCTCGACAAAGAATATTCGATCATCTGCCCCCAGGAAGAACGCAGCAATCTGGTCAGCGCCGCCCGCTACCTGGACGGCAAGATGCGCGAGATCCGCAGCAGCGGTAAAGTCATCGGCGCCGACCGTATTGCGGTGATGGCTGCGCTGAACATCACCCACGACCTCTTGCACAAAGAAGAGCGCCCGGACATCCAGGCCAGCGGCTCGACCCGTGAACAGGTGCGCGACTTGCTCGATCGTGTCGATCTGGTGCTGGCCGACGATCCGGACATCAGCAAGGGCTGATTCGCCAGGCCGCTTGAGGTATACTCGCCGCACTCCCTGGGGTGCTTGCCAGTTGACGATGTCCCTGAGCCGATTTGCACTACCCTGGAGGTTGCACGTTGGGCTGGTGTGCATGTCCGCCAGACGGAAAGCCTTAAAGTCTACTGCATCCTCCACCTTGAACTTTCGGGTTCAAGGGCTAAGTTGACAGCGGTTCATCCGGGGAGCCTGATTCGAATCCGATGCCGGTTTTTGCCGGCATCGGATTTTTTATGCGTGCGTTTTCGCCCTCACCTGCCGAAGCCGAACCATGACCGAACCTGCGCTGCTGCCCCGCCCGCAACTCCGCCGCCTGCTGCGCAAGGCGCGCCGCGCGCTGACGGCCGGTGAACAACGACAGGCCGCCAAAGGCCTGTTCCGCCAACTGGCGCAAGACCCGCATTTCCGCCGGGCGAAACACATCTCTCTGTATCTGCCCACCGACGGTGAAATCGACCCGCGCCTGCTGCTGCGTGAAGCCCAGCGTCGCGGCAAAGCCACGTATCTGCCGGTGCTCAGCACCTGGCCGCGAACCAAAATGGTGTTCCAGCGGATTCGCCCCGGCGACAAGCTCAAGCCCAATCGCTTCCGTATTCTTGAGCCTCGGGCCAATCTGGCTCATCAGCGCAAGATCTGGACCCTGGACCTGGTGTTGTTGCCACTGGTGGGGTTTGACGATGTTGGCGGACGCCTGGGGATGGGCGGCGGTTTCTATGATCGCAGTCTGGCGTACCTGGCCCGGCGCAAGAACTGGCGCAAGCCGACGTTGCTGGGCCTGGCCCATGAATGTCAGAAGGTCGAACGCCTGGCGCAGGCCAGCTGGGATGTACCGTTGCAGGGCACGGTCACCGATAAGGCGTGGTATTTCGCAGGATAGACGCCGCGCAGATCAGCGGCGTCGGGAAGGCAGTTTCAGCGCTTGAAGGCAGTCGACTGTTGGACCTGTTGCGCGACTTCAACCGGAGCATCGGTCTTGCTCGTCCACAGACTTTGCGCATAACCGGTGGTTACGACGCCAAGGCCGAACAAAATAACCAAAGTCCATAGCAAATCCGGTTTGCGTTTCATCGATTGCCCCCCTCAAGGCACATCATCACGATGACAGCAGCGGTTTCCGTTCGTAGGCCGTGCAGCAGCGTCAAGCTTTAAAGGCCGGCATTTTGCGACAACGTGAACCCGGGCGCAAATGCTGACGTCAACCGACCGTCGGTTTGTCATAAAATTGCCCGACAACCTGCCCAATGACCGCTTGAGGAGCAAAAGACATGGCCTATTGGCTGATGAAATCCGAGCCCGACGAACTCTCGATCAAAGATCTGGAGAAACTCGGCAAAGCGCGCTGGGACGGGGTTCGCAACTATCAGGCGCGCAACTTCCTGCGGGCGATGGCGGTGGGCGATGAGTTCTTTTTCTACCACTCCAGTTGCCCGGAGCCGGGTATCGCCGGAATCGGCAACATAATCGAGGCGGCGTACCCGGATCCCACCGCACTGGAACCCGAGAGCCATTACTTCGACCCGAAGGCCACACCCGAGAAAAACGCCTGGAGTGCGATTGATGTGGCACACGTCGAGACGTTTGCCCGGGTGCTGAAGCTCGATTACCTGAAACAGCAGACTGCGCTGGCCGAAATGCCGCTGGTGCAAAAAGGCAGTCGCCTGTCGGTGATGCCGGTGACGGCCGAACAGTGGGCCGCCGTACTCGGTTTGCGCTGAGAACTCGCCAGTCACGGTTTTTACCGGCAAAAGGGGCTAGGCTTGGCGCTCATTTGACTGACATCAAGCGAATGGAACGCTTGAACAGTCAGACTGCAAGCCACAGCCGCAGGATGCCCCCATGTCGACGCACAGCCGTTCTTCACTTCTATACGCCGGTTCGCTCTTGGTATTACTCGCCATCGCTGGCGGACTCGGTTACTGGATGTCCATCAGCAGCCGCCTGGTCGAAGGACTGTCGATGGGCAACGGGCGGCTGGAAGCCACCGAAGTGCAGATCGCCAGCAAGACTCCTGGGCGCCTCGCCGAAGTACTGGTCGACGAAGGCGACAAGGTCAGCAAAGGGCAATTGCTGGCACGCATGGACACCCGCACCCTTGAAGCCCAGCGTAATCAGGCCGAAGCCGAAGTGTTGCGCGCCCGGGAGAATCTCAACGCCGCTCAGGCCAACGTGCAGTTGCGCCAGAGTGAACTGCTGCTGGCCCAGCAAGAGCTCGGGCGTTCGCAATCACTGTTCAAGCACGGTTATGTCAGCGCGCAGATCATCGATCAGCTGCAGTCACGCATCGGCACTGGCAACGCTGCCGTTGTCGCCGCCCGGGCCCAAGTGTCTGCTGTCAGTGCGGCAATTGGCGCGGCACAGGCTCAAGTCGCACAGTTGACCAGTGAAATTGACGACAGCAGTCTGCGCGCGCCGATTGATGGCGTGATCCAGCTGCGCATGGCCGAGCCCGGCGAAGTGCTGGGGGCCGGTGGTCGCGTGCTGTTGCTGATCGATCCCAACGACCAATACATGAACCTCTATCTGTCAGCCGCGGTGGCCGGGCGCCTGGCGGTGGGCGATGAGGCGCGCGTGCTGCTCGATGCTTTGCCCGATAACCCGCTGCCGGCAAAAATCAGCTTCGTCGCAGCCAAATCGCAGTTCACTCCCAAAGAGGTCGAAACCCGCGACGAGCGGCAAAAACTGGTGTTCCGCGTCAAGCTGCGCCTGCTCCAGCCCAGCGCTGTGCCGCAGGCCAAGCCCGGCATGCCCGGGGCCGGTTACGTGCGGATCGCACCCGTCGAATGGCCGGCCAATCTGCAATGAGCAACCTTGCGGTTCAAGCAAACGGTATCGCCCACCGCTACGGCAAACAGCAAGCGCTGAGCGACATCACCTTCAGCCTGCCCGCCGGCACCCGTTGCGGGCTGATCGGCCCTGATGGTGCGGGCAAGTCCAGCCTGCTGGGGTTGATTGCCGGCGTGAAGACCTTGCAGCAAGGGCAACTGGACGTGCTCGGTGGCGCGATCGAGGATCGCCGGCATCGCGACACACTCTATGCGCGCATCGCCTTCATGCCGCAGGGGCTGGGCGGCAACTTGTACCCGGAGCTGTCGATCCGCGAGAACATCCAGTTCTTCTCGACGCTGTTCGGCCTGTCCAAGGCTGAAAGCGAGCAGCGCATGCACAGCCTGTTGCTCGCCACGGATCTGCTGAAGTTCGCCGAGCGCCCCGCCGGCAAGTTGTCCGGCGGCATGAAGCAGAAACTCGGGCTGTGCTGCGCGCTGATCCATGAACCGGATCTGCTGATCCTCGATGAGCCGACCACCGGCGTCGACCCGCTCTCGCGCCGGCGCTTCTGGGAGTTGGTCGACGATGTGCGACGCCAGCGCCCGCAACTGACGCTGCTGGTCGCCACGGCCTATATGGAAGAAGCCGAGCAGTTCGAGCATTGCCTGATGCTCGATGCCGGCAAGTTGATCGCCACCGGCCTGAGCCGCGAGCTGGCGACCGTCACCCCCAGCGGCAAGCTCGATGACGCCTTCACCTATTTCCAGGGCGACAGCCAGCATGACGCTCAGCCGCTGGTGATTCCACCGCGCACCGGCAACAGCAGCGACATCGCCATCGAAGCCCACGACCTGACGCTGCGCTTCGGCGATTTCACCGCCGTGGATCACGTCAGTTTTGCCATTGGCCGTGGCGAGATTTTCGGTTTTCTCGGCTCCAACGGCTGCGGCAAGACCACCACCATGAAAGTCCTGACCGGGCTGATGCCGGCCAGCGAAGGCAGTGCGACGCTGCTCGGCAACCCGGTGAACGCCAAGGATCTGGCCACGCGCAAGCGGGTTGGCTTCATGTCGCAGAGTTTTTCGCTGTATGGCGAACTCAGTGTGCGGCAGAACCTCGAACTGCACGCGCGGCTGTTCGACCTGCCCAAAACCGAGAGCGCACAACGCATCGAGGCATTGATTCAGCGCTTCAATCTGCTCGCGGTCGCCGACCAGCCATCCGGAGCATTGCCATTGGGGCTGCGCCAGCGTCTGTCACTGGCGGTGGCGGTGCTGCACCGCCCGGAGGTGCTGATTCTCGACGAGCCGACTTCCGGCGTCGATCCGGCAGCCCGTGATGATTTCTGGCGACTGTTGATCGAGTTGTCCCGCGAACAGGGCGTGACGATCTTCCTCTCCACGCACTTCATGAACGAAGCGCAGCGCTGCGACCGCATCTCGCTGATGCACGCGGGCAAAGTTCTCGCCTGCGACACCCCGGCGGCGCTGCAACGCCAGTTTGCCGGCGAGACGCTGGAAGCGGCCTTCGTCACCTGCCTGGAACAGGCTCAGGGCGCTCAGCCACCAGCGCCTGTGGCCGAGCCGCAAATGGCACCGCCGAGCGCAGCGACAACACCAGTGCCCCGCCATGGTTTCAGCCTCGGTCGCCTGTTGGCCGTGGCCAGTCGCGAAGGCAAGGAGCTGTTGCGCGACAAGGTGCGCATGGCGTTCGCCTTGGCCGGGGCGATTTTCATGATGGTGATTTTCGGTTACGGCATCTCGCTGGACGTGGAAAACCTCGCGTTCGCCGTGTACGACCAGGATCAGACGCCGCAGAGCCGGGCTTATCTGGAGGCGTTTCGCGGCTCCCGCTACTTCGACGAACAGCCGGCCATTCATGATCCGCAGGAACTGCACCGGCGCCTGCAACGCTCGGAAATCAAACTGGCGCTTGAGATTCCCCCCGGATTCGGCCGCGATCTGTACGCCGGGCGCCAACCCGCCGTGGCGGCGTGGCTGGATGGCGGCATGCCGTTTCGCGCCGAAACCAGCCGCAATTATGTTGAAGCAGTGCACTTGGCCAATCTGCAACAGCTGGCCGAGCAGAGCAGCCCCGCGCTGGCCCACCCGGCGGCCGCCAGCCTGGAAACCCGCTTTCGCTACAACCAGGACGTGGTCAGCGTCAACGCTATTGGCCCCGGGGTCATGGCGCTGATCCTCGCCTTCATTCCGGCGATGCTCACGGCGCTGGGCATCGTCCGCGAAAAGGAGTTGGGGTCGATCACCAATTTCTACGCCACGCCCCTGACCCGCCTCGAATTTCTGCTGGGCAAACAGGCGCCGTACCTGCTGGTCAGTCTGGTCAACCTGGCGCTGCTGGTGGCGATGAATCGCTGGCTGTTCGGCGTGCCGTTCAAGGGCAGCCTGCTGACGCTGGCATTCGGCGGCCTGCTGTACGTGCTGGCGACCACCAGCATGGGCCTGCTGATCTCGGCGTTCACCCGCACGCAAATCGCCGCGATCCTCGGCACCATGATCATCACCAGCCTGCCGACCATCCAGTTCTCCGGGCTGATCGTGCCGCGCTCGTCGCTGGAAGGTGCGGCAGCAGTGATGGGCATGCTGTTTCCGGCGGGGCACTTCCTCGACATCGCGGTGGGTACGTTCACCAAGGCGCTGGACTTGCGTCAGCTGTGGCCACAGTGCCTGGCGCTGTTCGGGTTCTTTGTCGGGTTCACCGGGCTGAGCCTGATCATGCTGAAAAAGCAGGAGGCCTGATGCACAAGTTCGCGCACATCCTGCGCCTGGGACTCAAGGAACTGACCAGCCTGCGCCATGACAGCGTGTTGCTGCTGTTCCTGTTCTACGCCTTCACCGTGGCGATTTACATGCCCGCCGCCGGTTCGGTGATCGGCGTGCACAACGCCAGCGTGGCCATCGTCGACGAAGACCACAGCGCCCTCTCACGCCAATTGGCCCAGGCCCTGCAGCCGCCGGAATTCCAGACGCCGGTGCTGCTGCCTTATGCGCAACTGGATCAGGTCATGGACAGCGGTGAGTACACCTTCGTGATCAATATTCCGGCGGGCTTTCAAACCGACTTGCTCGCCACGCGGCAACCGGCGATTCAGGTCAACGTCGATGCCACAGCCATGAGCCAGGCGTTCATGGGCGCCGGCTACATCGGCCGGATCTTCCAGCGCGAATTGCTCGACTATGCCGGTCAGGGCGGTGCAGCGGCCAAGGCACCCGTGCAACTGACTACTCGCGCCCTGTTCAACACCAATCTGGAGGGCGGCTGGTTTCTGGCGGTGATTCAGATCGTCAACAACATCACTATTCTGGCGATCATCCTCACCGGCACGGCGCTGCTGCGCGAACGCGAACACGGCACGCTCGACCATTTGCTGGTGCTGCCACTGACGGCGCTGGAAATCATGCTGGCGAAAATCTGGAGCAACCTGCTGGTGGTGGTGTTGTGCACCTGGCTGTCGCTGGAGGTGGTGGTCAAAGGCCTGTTGAATGTGCCGTTGGCCGGCTCGATGAGCCTGTTTTTGCTGGTGACTGCGGTTTATCTGTTTGCCAGTACCGCGCTGGGCATCTTTCTGGCGACGCTGGCGCGCTCGACGCCGCAGTTCGGTCTGCTGGCGATTCCGGTGATCATCCCGATGTTGCTGCTGTCGGGCGGCAGCACGCCATTGGACAGCATGCCGCAGTGGCTGCAGTGGGTCATGCAGGGCTCGCCGTCCACGCATTTTGTCAGCCTCAGCGCCGCGATTCTGTTTCGCGACGCCGGGCTGAGCGTGGTCTGGCCGGACTTGCTGGCGCTGACGGCCATCGGTCTGCTGTTCTTCGTTATCGCCCTGGCGCGCTTTCGCAAGAGCCTGGCGTCCTGAACAGCGGCCAGCGTGGTTACTGAATGATCAGGTTGTTGAACAACAGATCTTCAACCACCGGTTTGCCGGTCTCGTCATTCATCACTTGCTGGGTCTGCTTCAGGGCTTCCTGACGCAGCTTTTCCTTGCCTTCGATGCTGCCCATCGCCTCGGTTGTCTGCTGAGTGAACAGCGCCACCAGTTGATTGCGGATCAGCGGCTCGTTGGCCTTGACCAGCTTGGTCGCCTCTTCGCCCGTTACACGCAGCGCCACGTCGGCCTTGTAGACCTTCAGCTTAGGCGTGCCGTCCAGCCCGTAGTTACCCACGAACGGCGGGCTCAGGGTGATGTAATTGACCTTCGGCGCCTCGCCTTCTTTGGCTTCTTCGGCCAGCGCTGCCACAGGCAGAGACAGGGCCAGCAACAACATGATCCACGCTTTCACAATTCGCTCCTTATCCGGTTTGCGGCCTAGCATAACGACCCGCCGCGCAAGCACAAGCTTATGGCTGACTATCAGGGCCGGGCATGCTCGTTGACCCGTTGACTGACACACCTACACTTATCGGCCATCACTCCCAAAGGAATAGCCCTGATGAAAGCCGTGCTGTGCAAAGCCTTCGGCCCTGCCGAATCGCTGGTGCTGGAAGACGTCGCCAGTCCTGTCGCGAAGAAGAACGAAATCCTGCTGGAGGTGCACGCCGCCGGGGTCAACTTCCCGGACACGCTGATCATCGAGGGCAAGTATCAGTTCAAGCCGCCCTTCCCGTTTTCGCCGGGGGGCGAAGCGGCCGGCGTGGTCAGCGCCGTCGGTGAGAAAGTCAGCCACCTGAAAGTCGGCGACCGGGTCATGGCCCTGACCGGCTGGGGCAGCTTCGCCGAACAGGTCGCGGTGCCGGGCTACAACGTGCTGCCGATCCCGCCGTCGATGGATTTCAACACCGCCGCCGCGTTCAGCATGACCTACGGCACTTCGATGCACGCCCTCAAGCAACGGGCCAACCTGCAACCGGGCGAGACCCTGCTGGTGCTCGGCGCTTCCGGTGGCGTCGGTCTGGCGGCGGTGGAAATCGGCAAAGCCATGGGTGCCCGGGTCATCGCCGCCGCCAGCAGTGCAGAGAAACTCGCCGTGGCCAAGGCCGCTGGCGCCGATGAACTGATCAACTACAGCGAAACCAGCCTCAAGGATGAAATCAAACGCCTCACCGACGGCCAGGGCGCCGACGTGATCTACGACCCGGTCGGTGGCGACCTGTTTGACCAGGCCATCCGCGCCATCGCCTGGAACGGCCGCCTGCTGGTGGTCGGCTTCGCCAGCGGACGCATCCCCGAGCTGCCGGTCAACCTCGCCCTGCTCAAGGGCGCCGCGGTACTCGGCGTGTTCTGGGGCTCCTTTGCCCAGCGCCAGCCGCAGGACAACGCGGCGAACTTCCAGCAACTGTTCGACTGGTTCGCCGAGGGCAAGTTGAAACCGCTGGTGTCGCAGGTGTATCCGCTGAGCAACGCGGCGCAGGCGATCAACGATCTGGGGCAGCGCAAGGCGGTGGGCAAGGTGGTGGTGCAGGTGCGCTGAGTGTTTTCTGGCCGGTGACCTCTCGGAGCCGGCCTGATTCGCGCCAGGCAGCAACACAGCGTCGCTGGCTCAAAGCAACTCACGAACCTCTCCCGGCAGAAAACTCATGTAGCTACGCATAGGAGCTTCCCGGCAGCCTCTGACGATCATCGGTACGCGCCGGTTCATCTTGGCGATGATTGCCAGACGTTGTTCATCGGCCAACTGACTCTTGAGAATCACGTTGGAAACGTAAGCACGGGTGTAATTAAACACTTCTGCGTCGACCCAGGCGTGCTCAGGCATGTTCCTGAAACCGTCATTGATGACGCGACACTTTACTGACTTCAGCCACTGGTTGATGTCGATCGGCTGGTCCCTGGCCAATCGAAAGAGCATCGGCGCCACGACGGGCTGTTCCGCAGGCCGACCGTCTTCAATCGTCCAGGGCCTGAAGCGCCACTGTGTTATGGCGTCTTTGACCGCCTCAGCCAGATCGGGGTGATCACTTTGCACGATGTCGATCGCGCTGACCGAGCCATCCGCCTTGACGATAAAGCTGACCCTGACCTCGCCTTCGACCCCTGCCCTGGACAACCTCTTCGGGTAAATCGGCTGCGGGTTGTTTTCAGGTATGAGTAACCCTTCTGCCGCCAGTGCAAGACTGAAGATCGTCAATAAAAGCCCTGCAAAAAACCACCGCATGATCGCGCCCCTTCCCTATTGAGATGCCTGTCCGGCAACAACAGAAAGTTTAAGGAGCACTGTCTTTTTACTGAATGGCGCAGCTTCGCTATTGAATGCAGGACATTTCCTGATCCCGATGGGAAATCCGACGAAACCGCTGGGCAAATGACGGCAGGTACATTTTCTGACGGACGTTTAGCCGCCGCTCGCACCAGCAACGTCGCCCGGCAACAAGTGCTCCTGCACCTTCAGGCTGCGCGACGGAATCAGCCGACCCTTGTCGTCGAAGCGCAGGACGATCAGCCAGTCAAAGACCTCATCCGGCCATTTTTCCTGCCCCATCAGGGCTGTGGGGTCACCGCCAAAGGCTTTGAGCAGTTTGTTGATATGGCCGTGGTGCCAGGCAATCAGCACCGTCTGCGCCTGATTGCTCTTGCGCAACAGTTTGACCAGTTGATGCAGGTCGCCATTGACGTAGGGCTGCTCGATCGCAAGGTTCAAGCGCTGGGCCAACGGGGTCAGGGTCAGGCGTGAGCGCGAACTTTCCGGGGTATCGCCGGCAGCGATCAAACGCTGGGGGGTGAACGTCTGGCCGTCGAGTTTCAGCGGATTGAAATAGTCGACGTAGGCGGCGGCGCGTTGCTCGCCTCGGGCATTGAGCACCGATCCTGTATCCGGTTTTTCCGCATGCCGAATGATCAGCACCGTAGCGTTGCGCAGGCCGGAATGAGCAGGATGATCGGTGACGATCAATGTCAGCAACACGACCGCAAGTCCCGCTGCCACCAAAAATCTCGGCACCAACATGCGAACCTTCAGTGACATTGCTTATCTCGGCTGATCAATCGGCTGAACGGGCCGCGAGTCTAAGTCACTCCAGGTAGATAAGTGGTGAAAACGCCCTGTTCTTACAGCTGAGCGACAGGTTCGTAAAAGAACGCGCGAATTCCAACATTTCCCCTGTTTTGCCAATGCGAACCGGTGCTATTTTCGGTAACGAAACTGTAACATTCGCATCCGCAGTCAAAACAAGAAATCTGGAGCTCTTGAATGTTTGCTTTCTTTCGTCCTGCCGCACATCAGGCTCCATTGCCTGAAGAAAAAATAGACAGTACTTACCGACGCCTACGCTGGCAGATCTTCGCCGGTATCTTCTTTGGCTACGCGGGTTACTACCTGCTGCGCAAAAACTTCTCGCTGGCCATGCCGTACCTGATCGACGAAGGCTACAGCCGTGGCGATCTGGGTCTGGCGATGTCGGCCATCGCCATTGCCTACGGTCTGTCGAAGTTCCTGATGGGCCTGGTGTCCGACCGTTCCAACCCGCGCTACTTCCTGCCATTCGGCCTGCTGGTGTCAGCCGGGGTGATGTTCATTTTCGGTTTCGCGCCGTGGGCGACGTCCAGCGTGACCATGATGTTCATCCTGCTGTTCATCAACGGCTGGGCCCAGGGCATGGGCTGGCCGCCGAGCGGACGCACCATGGTGCACTGGTGGTCGCAGAAGGAACGTGGCGGCGTGGTTTCGGTGTGGAACGTGGCGCATAACGTCGGTGGCGGTCTGATCGGCCCGCTGTTCCTGATCGGCATGGGCCTGTTCAACGACTGGCACGCAGCCTTCTACGTTCCGGCAGCGGTGGCGCTGGGCGTGGCGGTGTTTGCCTTCATCACCATGCGCGACACCCCGCAATCGGTCGGCCTGCCGCCGATCGAGAAGTACAAGAACGATTACCCGGAAGGCTACGACGCCAGCCACGAAGACGAATTCAGCGCCAAGGAAATTTTCGTCAAATACGTGCTGCGCAACAAAATGCTCTGGTACATCGCCATGGCCAACGTGTTCGTTTACCTGCTGCGCTACGGCGTACTGGATTGGGCGCCGACCTACCTGAAAGAAGCCAAAGGTTTCACCGTGGATAAAACCTCGTGGGCCTATTTCTTCTACGAGTGGGCGGGCATTCCGGGCACGCTGCTGTGCGGCTGGATGTCGGACAAGATCTTCCGTGGCAATCGTGGCCTGACCGGCATGGTGTTCATGGCGCTGGTGACCGTGGCGACGCTGGTGTACTGGCTGAACCCGGCCGGCAACCCGACGGTGGACATGATCGCGCTGTTCTCGATCGGCTTCCTGATCTATGGCCCGGTGATGCTGATCGGCCTGCAGGCGCTGGAACTGGCACCGAAGAAAGCCGCCGGCACGGCTGCGGGCTTCACCGGTCTGTTCGGTTACCTGGGTGGTTCGGTCGCGGCGAGTGCGGCAATGGGCTACACCGTTGACCACTTCGGCTGGAACGGTGGTTTTGTCCTGCTGGTGGGCGCTTGCCTGCTGTCGATGGCCTTCCTGGCCCCGACCCTGTGGCACAAGCAAGTCGCCAGTCAGAGCCGCGAAGCCGTCGCCTGATCGGCTTTTGACTGACAGCGCTTGAGCCGCGCCTCCAGATTTCGATCCGGCATGGCGTGGCTGCGCAGGGCGTGGACGGTCTGCTCGACATAATCACGAGTGGTGCCGTAACGCCCGCAAGCGCTTTCGAACACCTGACTCAGCACGTGATCCGGCAAGTTGCCGGCATAGCTGGGCAGGTGTCGCTCCAAAACAAACCCTAACGCCTGAACCTGACTGCCATCTTCGAGCCGGCAGTTCAGCCAGTGCGGGCGATAGGACGGGAACGGCATCTCGCGTTTCCACAGCGCGTACAGCGCAGCGTCGAGGTTCTCTTCCGGCAGCCGATAGGCGAAGCCGCTGCATGAACCGCCGCGATCCAGACCAAATACCAGCCCGGGCATTTCCGGCGTTCCGCGATGCTCATGCGACCACAGGTACAAGCCACGATGGTAGCCATGGACTCGTCCGCGCACCCGCTCCACCGCCGTACATTCCGGGCGCCAGATCAGCGAACCGTAGGCGAACAGCCACACCGGGCCGCCCTTGTGGCGCGCCATGGTCGATTGCATCGAGACGAGAAGTTGTTCGTGGGTCAGCTGCGGCCCCAGATCGAGCCGCGGAGGGTAAGCCAGATTCACAAAAGCAGATTCAATGGCTGTCATGACGGAAGTGTTCGGCCCCGCAAGTATTACAAGATGTAAGCACAATTCGCTGGATAGAACATATAGCAGTAACTGTAAAACGAAAAGTGCTAAAGGATGTATGGCCTGCCCGATAGCGCTAACTGGGGGTTATCAGCCCCGGCTATGCGGCTTTATATAGCCTAATACCATTGCAGAAATATCTTAAATACCCGAATGAAATATGCATAAGCCTTCGCTTGTTCAGGTTTCGTTCATGAAGGCGCGGGAAACTTCCTACTAAAATGTCGGACTTTCTTTCTTCTCCGTCGCTGAACGCCTACGTATAACGGCCTTCCTCTGGCGCAAGCCATCCCGTTTAACTGAGGCTGCACTATGAAAATCCCAAGACTTCTGGCCGCGTTGCTGATGGCTCAGGCCGGCCATGCATTGGCCGAGGACAATGCGCAAGGCAAAGGCTTCTGGTATGCCCAGACCAGTGTATATACCCGACATTACTCGCCCGACCCCGAACACAATAATCATCAGGACTTGATCGGCATCGAACGCAATCAGGCTTCCGGCTGGGTATTTGGCGGGGCAACTTTCCGTAACTCGTTCCGCCAGCGCTCGAACTACGCCTATGTCGGCAAGCGCTATGACAGCAGCGAATATCCGCTGTATCTGAAAGTCACCGGTGGGCTGTTGCAGGGTTATCACGGTGATTACAAGGACAAGATTCCTTTGAACCGCTACGGCGTTGCGCCGGTGATCATTCCGTCCGTCGGGACTCACTACGGCCCATTGGCCGCCGAGCTGGTATTTCTCGGCGCCAATGCGGCGATGGTGACTAGCGGCGTACGTTTCTAGGGGCGCGGTTCAAGACCGAGGCGCATACGCAAATACATCGGCGCGCATCTGGTGCGCATCCATCCCGGCTTCCACCAGCGCATCCAGAGTGCCGTAGACCATCGCCGGCGAGCCGCTGGCGTAGACGTGCAAGGGCTTCAGATCCGCGAAGTCTTCACACACGGCCTGGTGCAACATCCCGCAGCGCCCTTCCCAACCGCACTGGTCGCTGACGACTTTGTGCAGGAACAGATTGGGCAGCTTCAACCATTCGTCCCAATGTTCGATCTCGTAGAAATCTTCCGGACGGCGTACACCCCAATACAGATGCACCGGGTGTTTGAAGCCGTTGGCGCGGCAGTGTTCGATCAGGCTGTGGATCTGGCCCATGCCGGTACCGGCGGCGATCAGTACCAGCGGCCCGTCAGGCAACTCGGCGAGGTGGGTGTCGCCGAATGGCAGCTCGACGCGCACCAGCGGGTTGCGCTGCAGTTGCTCGATCAGACTCAGGGCACTGGCTTCGCGGGCCAGTACGTGGATTTCCAGATCGCGCCCGCCGTGCGGCGCCGAGGCCATGGAGAACGCCGACTTCTCGCCGTTTTCACGCTCGATCATCAGGTACTGCCCGGCGTGATAACGCGGCGGCTTGCCGGCCGGCGCACGCAGACGCACGCGCCAGGTGTCGCCGCCGACATCCCGGCATTCGATGACCTGACACGACAGGCTGCGCACCGGCAGTTCTCCCAGCGCGAGCACGCCATCCCACAGCAGGACGCAGTCTTCCAGCGGCTCGGCTATGCAAGTGTAGAACTCGCCGTGGTCGTGCACCTTGCCGGCCTGCTCGACCCGGCCTTCCACCAACAGCGCCGCACACACGTGGCAATTGCCATTGCGACAGCTTTGCGGACATTCATAGCCCAGGCGCCGCGCACCATCGAGAATCCGCTCGCCGGGCCGTATCTCAAGCACCGCTCCGGAGGGCTGCAGGGTTACACGCATCAATCTATTCCTAACTGATTCCAGATGGCATCGATCCGCTGGGTGACGGCGTCGTCCTTGACGATTACGCGGCCCCACTCGCGAGTGGTTTCGCCCGGCCACTTGTGGGTGGCATCCAGGCCCATTTTCGAGCCCAGGCCGGACACCGGCGAGGCGAAGTCGAGGTAGTCGATCGGCGTGTTGTCGATCATCACCGTGTCGCGCTTGGGGTCCATGCGCGTGGTGATGGCCCAGATCACGTCGTTCCAGTCCCGGGCGTTGATATCGTCGTCAGTGACGATAACGAACTTGGTGTACATGAACTGTCGCAAAAACGACCAGACACCGAGCATCACGCGCTTGGCATGCCCCGGATACGACTTCTTCATCGTCACCACGGCCATGCGGTACGAGCAGCCTTCCGGCGGCAGATAGAAATCGGTGATCTCCGGGAACTGCTTCTGCAGGATCGGCACGAACACTTCGTTCAGCGCCACGCCGAGGATCGCCGGCTCATCCGGTGGACGGCCGGTGTAGGTGCTGTGATAGATCGGCTTGATCCGGTGGGTAATGCGCTCGACGGTGAACACCGGGAAGCTGTCGACTTCGTTGTAGTAACCGGTGTGGTCGCCGTACGGGCCTTCGTCGGCCATTTCGCCCGGATGAATCACGCCTTCGAGGATGATCTCGGCAGTGGCCGGCACTTGCAGGTCGTTGCCACGGCACTTGACCAGCTCGGTGCGGTTACCGCGCAACAGGCCGGCGAAAGCGTATTCGGAGAGACTGTCCGGCACCGGCGTCACGGCGCCGAGGATGGTCGCAGGGTCGGCGCCCAGCGCCACGGAGACCGGGAATGGCTGGCCCGGATGCTTCTCGCACCACTCACGGAAGTCCAGCGCACCGCCACGGTGGCTGAGCCAGCGCATGATCACCTTGTTGCGGCCGATCACTTGCTGACGGTAGATACCGAGGTTCTGGCGGTCCTTGTTCGGGCCTTTGGTGACAGTCAGGCCCCAGGTGATCAGCGGGCCGACGTCGCCGGGCCAGCAGGTCTGCACCGGCAGCATCGCCAGGTCGACGTCGTCGCCTTCGATGACCACTTCCTGGCACACCGCGTCTTTGACGACTTTCGGCGCCATCGAGATGATCTTGCGGAAGATCGGCAGTTTCGACCACGCGTCCTTCAAGCCCTTCGGTGGCTCCGGCTCCTTGAGGAAAGCCAGCAGCTTGCCGATCTCGCGCAGTTCGCTGACCGACTCGGCGCCCATGCCCATGGCCACCCGCTCCGGGGTGCCAAACAGGTTGCCGAGCACCGGGATGTCGTAGCCGGTCGGCTTCTCGAACAGCAGCGCCGGGCCCTTGGCCCGCAGTGTGCGGTCGCACACCTCGGTCATCTCCAGCACCGGCGAGACGGGAATCTGGATGCGTTTCAACTCTCCGCGCTGCTCAAGCTGCTGCACGAAATCCCGAAGATCCTTGAATTTCATTGACGATGGCACCCTCAAAATAGGCGTACATCCTACCTGCTATGCAGCCCTGTGGCAGCCTGTCGCTGCTTACTTGGCTGCATTCGTCTGCGCTTTGCCAAGGTTTTCCCGGCCTTGCAGGCCGATAAACAGCGGCTCAAGGATCGGCGCCACAAACCGCGCACCGACTTCGGACAGGTGATTGTCATCGGTGTACAGCGAGTAGCCGCCGAGCTCGGCGTGGCACAGGCCGTTTTCATCACACAGTCGCGGCGCCGGATCGACCACGCGCACCGCCGGATCATTCTGCGCCAACTGCGCGAACAACTGACTGATGAACACCTGACGTTTGTGGTGCGCCTCGACGGCCAGTCCGACGTCATCCACCGGGCGATCGAGCATCGCCAGCCGCGTCAGCCGATACGGCGGGCTGAACGCCTGCAACGGCGCCTCTTTCACCAGCCATACGCGATGCCCGGCTGCCCGCAATTGTGCGACGCGAGTGCGCAGGCCTTCGGCAAAACGCTGCTCCGCCTCGGCGCGATCGTAACGACCGTCTGGCGTTCTCAAGACATGCCCGAGATCACCCTTGGCATCGCCGTACAGGTACAGGCTCCAGCGGGCGACCAGCACCACATCGCTGATCGCCTGGGTTTTCAGCCCCTGCTCGACCCGCTTGTTGAAGCGTGCACAAACACCGTCATGCTCCAGCCCATCGACCGGAATGCAACCCGGAGAACTGGCCAGAATCACACTGACACCGTGGGCCTTGGCACCGTCATCGAACACCGGGATCAGCGCGGTGGCATGGCTGTCGCCCCAGACCAGCGCGCGGGTCGGCAGATCCGCCACGCCGTAATGGCAGAACAGCTTGTCGTCAGGGGTCTTGTCGTCCGCCAGACATGCCATCAGCTCCGGCCGCCACTCGCGGCCCTTGGCATATTGCAGCGCCTGCTCGGACAGGCGCCATGGCAAGCCATCGGTCCAGCGCAGTGATTGCCCGGCCAGACCGAGCACCAGGATCCCGCAGAAACCGGCCAGCAGAATCTGCCGACGACCGGCGAGCAGGCGCCGTTCACGGAACGGCGTTTCGACGAACTTCCATGACAGATAACCCAGCACCAGGGTCAGCAGAATCAACCCGGCCGTGTCGAGCGCGCCCGGCTCATCGACACTGGCGTAGCTGGAAAACACGAATACCGGCCAGTGCCACAAATACCAGGAATAGGAGATCAGCCCGAGGCCGACCATCACCCGACTGCTCAACAATTGACCAACCAGCGTTTCGCGATGACCGTTGGCCAGAATCAGCAGCACCACGCCCAGCACCGGCAGCAACGCGGTGACACCCGGGAACGGCGTCGACTTGTCATAGGCAAACACCGCCAGCAGGATCAACCCCATGCCGAGCAGGCTCAAGGCCTGGGCAGCCATCGGTTTCAAGCGCCACGCGTGTTTCGGCGCGACCGCCAGCATCGCCCCGGCGAGCAATTCCCAGGCGCGCATCGGCAACAGGAAGAAACCCTTTTCCGGATGATGCTGGATCGCCCACACACTCAGCCCGAACGACACCAGCAGCACGCCGAACAGCGCCAGCCGCCAGTGTTTCAGGCGGCTCGAGAGCAACGTCAGCAGCAGCGGGAAGAAGATGTAGAACTGCTCCTCCACCGCCAGTGACCACGTGTGCAACAGCGGTTTCAGGTCAGAGGCAACGTCGAAGTAGCCGTCCTGACGCATGAACAGGATGTTCGAGACGAACGTCACCTGATAGCGCACCGAACGCCCCAGCTCTTCGTAGTCCTTGGGCGCCAGCAGGAACCAGCCCACCGCCAGCACCGCAATGATCATCGCGAACAGCGCCGGCAGAATCCGCCGCGCACGCCGCGCCCAGAACTCGACGAAGCTGAAACGGCCAGCCTGACGCTGATTCCAGATGATCGAGGTGATGAGGTAGCCGGAAATCACGAAGAACACGTCCACGCCGACAAAACCGCCGGTAAACCCCGGGACGCCAAAATGGAACAGCACCACGGCGATCACCGCGACTGCTCGCAGGCCGTCGATATCCCTTCGATAAGCGAGTGTGCTCATAAAATCTTTAATGCCAATCAGGTGGTTGTTTTTTGTACAGCACGAGCCTTAATCACAGAGGCTCCGAGCGCTGTTTGTGGGTTGCCCGATCACAGACCTTACCAGATCAGGAACCTCCCATTGCCGGGGTAAATTTCATGCAAAAAAAAGGCGCCCCCCAAAGGGGCGCCCTTTTTATCGGTTCAACCGGCGATGTTACTTGCGCTTCATCGACAGGAAGAACTCGTCGTTGGTCTTGGTCGTTTTCAGCTTGTCGACCAGGAACTCGATGGCAGCCACTTCGTCCATCGGGTGCAGCAGCTTGCGCAGGATCCACATGCGCTGCAGTTCGTCGTCGGCGGTCAGCAACTCTTCGCGGCGGGTGCCGGAACGGTTGATGTTGATGGCCGGGAACACACGCTTCTCGGCGATCTTGCGATCCAGAGGCAGTTCCATGTTGCCGGTACCCTTGAACTCTTCGTAGATCACTTCGTCCATCTTCGAGCCGGTTTCAACCAGCGCGGTGGCGATAATGGTCAGCGAGCCGCCTTCTTCGATGTTGCGCGCAGCACCGAAGAAACGCTTCGGTTTCTCCAGGGCGTGGGCGTCAACACCACCGGTCAGCACCTTGCCGGAGCTCGGGATCACGGTGTTGTAGGCACGGGCCAGACGGGTGATGGAGTCGAGCAGGATCACCACGTCCTTCTTGTGTTCGACCAGGCGCTTGGCCTTCTCGATCACCATTTCGGCAACCTGCACGTGACGGGTCGGCGGTTCGTCGAAGGTCGAGGCAACCACTTCGCCGCGCACGGTGCGCTGCATTTCGGTTACTTCTTCCGGACGTTCGTCGATCAACAGCACGATCAGGTGAACTTCAGGGTTGTTACGGGCGATGTTCGCCGCGATGTTCTGCAGCATGATCGTCTTACCGGCTTTCGGCGGTGCAACGATCAGACCACGCTGGCCTTTGCCGATCGGGGCGCACAGGTCGATCACACGACCGGTCAAGTCTTCGGTGGAACCGTTGCCGGCTTCCATCTTCATGCGCACGGTCGGGAACAGCGGGGTCAGGTTCTCGAAGAGAATCTTGTTCTTCGCGTTCTCCGGACGATCGAAGTTGATCGTGTCGACCTTGAGCAGAGCGAAGTAACGCTCGCCTTCCTTCGGAGGGCGGATCTTGCCAACGATGGTGTCACCGGTGCGCAAGTTGAAACGACGGATCTGGCTCGGCGAGACGTAGATATCGTCCGGGCCGGCGAGGTAGGAAGCGTCAGCGGAGCGCAGGAAGCCGAAGCCGTCCTGGAGAATCTCCAGCACGCCATCACCGGAGATTTCCTCGCCGCTTTTCGCGTGCTTTTTCAGCAGGGAGAAAATCACGTCCTGCTTGCGCGAACGGGCCATATTTTCTATGCCCATCTGTTCGGCCAATTCGAGCAGTTCGGTAATCGGCTTTTGCTTGAGTTCAGTCAGATTCATATAGGAATGACGTAATCATTTATGGAGGGGGGAAATTAAGCTTTTGGCTTAATGAGGCCGCGCCGCGGAGAAGGCGACAGGATCGCGAACTTGTTCGAAAAGGAGTGCGTCGGCGACGGCTAGCAGGGGGCAGTGGAGAAACCAGTGCGGGGCCGAATGTACCACCTGAGTTTCGGAGCGTCTAGCCCTGAATACGCAAAAAGCCCCGCAAATTGCGAGGCTTTTTTTCGGCGATTTACTGCGACGCTTAGATGTTGGCGTCGAGGAAAGCAGCCAGTTGCGACTTCGACAGGGCGCCGACTTTGGTCGCTTCAACGTTGCCGTTCTTGAACAGCATCAGCGTCGGGATACCACGCACGCCGTGCTTGGCCGGGGTTTCCTGGTTTTCGTCGATGTTCAGTTTGGCGATGGTCAGCTTGCCTTTGTAAGTCTCGGCAATCTCGTCCAGAACCGGAGCGATCATTTTGCAAGGGCCGCACCATTCAGCCCAGTAGTCGACCAGTACAGCGCCTTCGGCCTTGAGTACGTCGGCTTCGAAGCTGGCGTCGCTAACGTGTTTGATAAGATCGCTGCTCATGGAATTCTCCAGGTTGTAAGCAAAAAAACGTGGCCCATCATAGCCGCCCTTCCCTTGTTCAGGAAGCCGCAGTTGATTGAGTCTTGCTATGGCACTCGATGAGTTTGGGTATAGCCCAAGTCACGCCGTGGCGGGGGCAATGAAGGAAATTCCGGTGCGCAGGGCGGCGTTGCGCACGTGTTCCTGCATGGCCTTCTGGGCCGCAGCGGATGCCCGGCGCGCCAGTGCACGAAGGATCTTGCGGTGCTCCTGCCAGGTTTCCATCGCCCGTTCGGCGCGGATGAACGGTAGCTTCTGGCTCTCCAGAAAGATCTCGGCGCTGGCGGTGAGGATGCTCAGCATCGCCTGATTGCCGCTGGCCAGCAGAATACGCCGATGGAATTCGAAGTCGAGTTTCGCCGCGGCCTCGAAGTCGCCGGCCTTCAATTGCTCACGCATCGCCGCGACGTTGTCCTCAAGCGCATCCAGGTCAAACGTGCTTAAGGTCACCGCCGCCAGCCCGGCGGCAAACCCCTCCAGCGCATAGCGCAACTGAAAGATGTCCAGTGGCGAGGCCTGCGCTGCGAACGGCCAGCCCGGCGCATTGTCACCCTGCGCAATGTCCACCGGTGCCTGCACGAACACGCCTTTGCCCGGCTGGATGCTGACCACGCCCAGCGCACTGAGCGACGACAGCGCCTCGCGCAACGACGCCCGACTGACCCCCAGTTGCACCGCCAGATCCCGTTGCGACGGCAACGCATCGCCCGCACCGAAACCCTGCTCAGTGATCAGTTTGCGTATGGCTTGCAGCGCCACTTCGGGTACGGCGCGGGAGATCGAGTTCATGGTTTTTCAGACGAGCCAGGCCAAGGTGCGGCTAGTTGTAAAGCTATTCGCCGGTTCCGGCAAGTCGTGCCCCAGCAGGGTTCGGCGCCCGCTGCCGGTGCGCTATCGGGGTGCGAAATACAACCTGACTGTTCAGACCAGTAAGACCGAACAAACCCGGCAAACCCGTGGCCTGCCGGGGATAAAACCGGGTATTGGCACGGCGCATGCTCTGTCCGATCGCAGAAATCACTTCCCGTCGATCCGGAGATTTGCCATGACCCTGCGTTACCGAGCCCTCCTCGCCGCTCTGTTTTCCAGCCTGATGCTGAGCCAGATCCCCGCCCACGCCGATGGCCTGGAAGACGTGGTCAAACGCGGCACACTGAAAGTTGCCGTGCCTCAGGACTTCCCGCCATTCGGCTCGGTCGGCCCGGACATGAAACCCCGTGGCCTGGATATCGACACGGCGAAGCTGCTGGCTGATCAACTTAAGGTCAAACTCGAACTGACCCCGGTCAACAGCACCAACCGCATCCCGTTCCTCACCACCGGCAAGGTCGACCTGGTGATCTCCAGCCTCGGCAAGAACCCGGAGCGCGAGAAAGTCATCGACTTCTCCCACGCCTACGCGCCTTTCTACCTCGCGGTGTTCGGCCCGCCTGATGCCGCCGTCACTACGCTCGACGACCTCAAGGGCAAAACCATCAGCGTCACCCGTGGCGCCATCGAAGACATCGAGCTGACCAAGGTCGCCCCCGAAGGCGTGACCATCAAGCGCTTCGAGGACAATAACTCGACCATCGCCGCCTACCTCGCCGGCCAGGTCGATCTGATCGCCAGCGGCAACGTGGTGATGGTGGCGATCAGCGAGAAGAACCCGAAACGCGTGCCGGCGCTGAAAGTGAAGCTCAAGGATTCGCCGGTCTACGTCGGCGTGAACAAGAACGAGCCCGCGCTGCTGGGCAAGGTCAACGAGATCCTCGCCACCGCCAAGGCTGACGGCGCGCTGGAGAAAAACTCGCAGACCTGGCTCAAAGAGCCGCTGCCGGCCGACCTCTGATCGGTCGCGCGGGAGACAATCGATGGCTTATCAGTTCGATTTCATGCCGGTGGTGCAAAACACCGACCTGCTGCTGCGCGGCGCGCTGTTCACCCTGGAGCTGACGGCGATTGGCGCGCTGTTCGGGGTCGGCGTGGGCATCGTCGGCGCGCTGGTACGGGCGTGGAACATCCGCCCGTTCTCGGCACTCTTCGGCGTCTACGTCGAGTTGATCCGCAACACGCCATTTCTGGTGCAACTGTTCTTCATCTTCTTCGGCCTGCCATCCCTCGGGGTGCAGATTTCCGAGTGGCAGGCGGCCGTGCTGGCGATGGTGATCAACCTCGGCGCGTATTCGACCGAGATCATCCGCGCCGGCATCCAGGCGATTCCGCGCGGACAACTGGAAGCCGCTGCCGCATTGGCGATGAGCCGTTTCGAAGCGTTCCGCCACGTGGTCCTGCTGCCGGCGCTGGGCAAGGTCTGGCCGGCCCTGAGCAGCCAGATCATCATCGTCATGCTCGGTTCGGCGGTGTGTTCGCAGATCGCCACCGAGGAGCTGAGCTTCGCCGCCAACTTCATTCAGTCGCGCAACTTCCGCGCCTTTGAAACCTATGCGCTGACCACGCTGATCTACCTGTGCATGGCGCTGCTGATCCGCCAGTTGCTGAACTGGATCGGCCGCCGCTATATCGCGAGGAGCAGCCGATGAGCGACTTCACTTTCTGGGACATCCTGCGCAACCTGCTGACCGGCCTGCAATGGACGCTGGCGTTGTCGCTGGTGGCGTTCATTGGCGGCGGGATCGTCGGGCTGCTGATTCTGGTCATGCGCATCTCGAAAAACCCGTTGCCGAGCAATATCGCCCGCACCTGGATCGAGTTGTTCCAGGGCACACCGCTGCTGATGCAGCTGTTTCTGGTGTTCTTCGGCGTGGCGCTGGCCGGGATCGAGATCTCGCCGTGGATGGCGGCGGCGATTGCCCTGACATTGTTCACCAGCGCCTACCTGGCGGAGATCTGGCGCGGTTGCGTCGAAGCGATCCCCAATGGCCAATGGGAAGCCTCGTCGAGTCTGGCGCTGAATCCGCTGGAGCAACTGCGCTACGTGATCCTGCCGCAAGCGCTGCGCATCGCCGTGGCGCCGACCGTGGGCTTCTCGGTGCAAGTGGTCAAAGGCACTGCGGTGACCTCGATCATCGGCTTCACCGAGCTGACCAAGACCGGCGGCATGCTCGCCAACGCCACTTTCGAACCGTTCATGGTCTACGGCCTCGTCGCCCTCGGCTACTTCCTGCTCTGCTACCCCTTGTCGCTCAGCGCGCGCTACCTGGAAAGGAGACTGCATGCCTCTGCTTAGAATTTCCGCCCTGCATAAATACTACGGCGATCACCACGTGCTCAAAGGCATCGACCTGAGCGTCGAGGAAGGCCAGGTGGTGGCGATCATCGGCCGCAGCGGCTCGGGCAAATCGACCCTGCTGCGCACCCTCAATGGTCTGGAGTCGATCAACGACGGGGTGATCGAAGTCGACGGCGAATACCTCGACGCCGCCCGCGCCGACCTGCGCAGCCTGCGGCAGAAAGTCGGCATGGTGTTCCAGCAGTTCAACCTGTTCCCGCACCTGACCGTCGGCGAAAACGTGATGCTCGCCCCGCAAGTGGTGCAGAAAGTACCGAAGGCCAAGGCAGCCGAGCTGGCACGCAAGATGCTCGAACGCGTCGGGCTGGGGGAGAAGTTCGACGCCTTCCCGGATCGGTTGTCCGGCGGACAGCAACAGCGCGTGGCGATTGCCCGGGCGCTGGCGATGTCGCCGAAAGTGTTGCTGTGCGACGAGATCACCTCGGCGCTGGACCCGGAGCTGGTCAATGAAGTGCTCGCCGTGGTGCGCCAACTGGCGAAAGAAGGCATGACGCTGATCATGGTCACCCACGAAATGCGCTTTGCCCGGGAAGTCGGCGACAAGCTGGTGTTCATGCACCATGGCAAGGTGCATGAGGTGGGGGATCCGAAGGTGTTGTTTGCCAGTCCGCAGACGGCGGAGCTTGCGAATTTCATTGGCACGGTGGAAACAACAGCCTGAAATAGCCGCAGTGATGGGGCGGACGCCTTCGCGAGCAGGCTCGCTCCCACAGGGATCTCTGTTGGACCACTATGGTGAGTTCGCTGCAAAACCTGTGGGAGAGAGCCTGCTCGCGAATGGCCGCGCCGCGGTCTCAAGCTTTTATGCGCAGGATCAACGGTTTGAGCCATGCGCGTTGGCGTCAGCGTTTGATCGTGGCACGATGGCGGGGTTATCGACCGAGACCCCCTGACCATGCCGCAATCCAAAGCCAAGAATCTGTCCCTGATCGCCGCAATCGACCTGGGCTCCAACAGCTTCCACATGGTCGTGGCCAAGGCCCAGAACGGTGAAATCCGCATCCTGGAGCGCCTCGGAGAGAAAGTGCAGCTCGCCGCCGGTATCGACGATGAGCGCCATCTCAACGAAGAATCGATGCAGCGTGGCCTCGACTGCCTCAAGCGCTTTGCCCAACTGATCAACGGCATGCCACTGGGCGCCGTGCGGATCGTCGGCACCAACGCCCTGCGCGAAGCACGCAATCGCCTGGAATTCATCCACCGCGCCGAAGAGATCCTTGGCCACCCGGTGGAAGTCATCTCCGGCCGTGAAGAAGCGCGGCTGATTTATCTGGGCGTTTCGCACACCCTCGCCGACACCCCGGGCAAGCGTCTGGTGGCCGACATCGGCGGCGGCAGTACCGAATTCATCATCGGGCAGCGTTTTGAACCGCTGCTGCGCGAAAGCCTGCAAATGGGCTGCGTCAGCTTCACCCAGCGTTATTTCAAGGACGGCAAGATCACCCCGGCCCGTTACGCCCAGGCGTACACGGCGGCACGGCTGGAGATCATGAGCATCGAGCACGCCCTGCACCGCCTGACCTGGGATGAAGCCATCGGCTCCTCGGGCACCATCCGCGCCATCGGCCTGGCGCTGAAGGCCGGCGGGCATGGCACCGGCGAAGTGAATGCCGAAGGCCTGGCCTGGCTCAAGCGTCGTCTGTTCAAACTGGGTGACGTCGACAAGATCGACTTCGAAGGCATCAAGCCTGACCGTCGGGCAATCTTCCCGGCTGGCCTGGCGATTCTCGAAGCGATCTTCGACGCCCTCGAACTGCAACGCATGGATCATTGCGAAGGCGCGCTGCGTGAAGGCGTGCTCTACGACCTGCTCGGGCGCCATCACCACGAAGACGTGCGCGAACGCACCCTGACTTCGCTGATGGAGCGCTATCACGTCGATCTGGAACAAGCCGCGCGAGTTGAACGCAAGGCACTGCACGCCTTCGATCAGGTCGCCGCAGACTGGGAGCTGGATGACGGCATCTGGCGCGAATTGCTCGGTTGGGCAGCGAAGGTCCACGAAGTCGGCCTCGACATCGCGCACTACCACTATCACAAGCACGGCGCCTATCTGATCGAGCACTCGGACCTTGCCGGTTTCTCCCGCGAAGACCAGCAAATGCTCGCCCTGCTGGTGCGCGGCCATCGCCGCAACATCCCCAAGGACAAGTTCGCCGAGTTCGGTGACGACGGCGACAAGCTGATCCGCCTGTGCGTGCTGCTGCGCTTCGCGATCCTGTTCCACCACATCCGTGGTACCCAGGCGATGCCGCAAGTGACGCTGCATGCCAAAGGCAACACCCTCGACGTGGAATTCCCGGAGAACTGGTTGGATGAAAACCAACTGACTCAGGCCGACTTTGGCCTCGAAGCCGACTGGCTGACGCGGGTGGGGATCGTTCTGACCGTGCATTGAGTAACGGGCAGGCACAAAAAAGGCGATCCTTCGGGATCGCCTTTTTATTGGGTGTTTGGCTTGGTTCAAAAGGGGTGCTTGAGATCGATCCCCCTCACCCCAGCCCTCTCCCCCAAGGGGGCGAGGGGGAAAGGGAGCCGATTTATGGGCCTTTCAAATCCTGAGTTCGACTCGAAATCTCAGGTCGATGTACCTCGAACATCCAACTCGGTCAGTCCCCTCTCCCTCCGGGAGAGGGTTAGGGTGAGGGCGCTTTTAAGCTGTTAGCTGCTCACCGGCAGAATCGGGCTGCCCAGGCGTTCCAGCAACGTCGCCTGCGCGCTGCGCGGGTTCTGGTTGCCGGTTGGCGTGTTGCGGATGTAACGGCCATCCGACTGCAGGCTCCAGCTATGGGTGTTGTCGGTCAGGTACAGCTCCAGCTCTTTCTTGACGCGGGTCAGCAGCTTCTTGCCTTCCACCGGGAAGCAAGTCTCGACGCGCTTGTCGAGGTTGCGCTCCATCCAGTCGGCGCTGGAGAGGAACATCTGCTCCTCGCCGCCGTTGAGGAAGTAGAACACTCGGGTGTGTTCAAGGAAGCGACCGATGATCGAGCGCACATGGATGTTGTGCGAAACCCCGGCGATGCCCGGACGCAGGCAGCACATGCCACGCACCACCAGATCGATGCGCACGCCGGACTGGCTGGCCTTGTACAGCGCACGAATGATCTTCGGATCGGTCAGCGAGTTGAACTTGGCGATGATGTGCGCCGGTTTGCCTTCGATGGCGAACTGGGTTTCCCGGGCAATCATGTCGAGCATGCCCTTCTTCAGAGTGAACGGCGCGTGCAGCAGCTTCTTCATGCGCAGGGTTTTACCCATGCCGATCAACTGACTGAACAGTTTACCGACGTCTTCACACAAGGCGTCGTCGGAGGTCAACAGGCTGTAGTCGGTGTATAGACGCGCATTGCCGGCGTGGTAGTTACCGGTGCCGAGGTGCGCGTAACGCACGATCTCACCGGCCTCGCGGCGCAGGATCAGCATCATCTTGGCGTGGGTCTTGAAGCCGACCACGCCGTAAATCACTACCGCACCGGCCGCTTGCAGACGGCTGGCCAGTTGCAGGTTCGACTCTTCGTCGAAGCGGGCGCGCAGTTCGATGACTGCGGTCACTTCCTTGCCGTTACGCGCGGCGTCCACCAGCGCATCGACAATTTCCGAGTTGGCGCCGGAGCGGTACAGGGTCTGGCGCACAGCCAATACATGCGGGTCTTTCGCCGCTTGGCGCAGCAGGTCGACCACCGGAGTGAACGACTCGAACGGGTGCAGCAGCAGGATGTCCTGCTTGCTCACTACGCTGAAAATGTTCTCGCTGTTCTGCAGCAGTTTCGGGATCTGCGGGGTGAACGGCGTGTATTGCAGCTCCGGGTGGCTGTCCAGACCGGTGATGCTGAACAGACGGGTCAGGTTGACCGGGCCGTTGACCTGATACAGCTCGGTCTCGCTCAGGTTGAACTGCTTGAGCAGATAGTCCGAGAGGTGTTTCGGGCAGGTGTCGGCGACTTCCAGGCGCACCGCATCACCGTAGCGCCGCGAGAACAGCTCGCCACGCAGGGCGCGCGCAAGGTCTTCGACATCTTCGGAGTCGAGCGCCAGGTCGGCGTTTCGGGTCAGGCGGAACTGGTAGCAGCCCTTGACCTTCATGCCCTGGAACAGGTCATCGGCGTGGGCGTGGATCATCGACGACAGGAACACATAGTTGTCGCCCGGGCCGCCGACTTCTTCCGGAACCTTGATGATCCGTGGCAGCAGGCGCGGTGCCGGGATGATTGCCAGACCGGAATCGCGACCGAAGGCGTCGATGCCTTCCAGTTCGACGATGAAGTTCAGGCTCTTGTTCACCAGCAACGGGAACGGGTGCGTCGGGTCGAGGCCGATCGGGGTGATGATCGGTGCGATCTCGTCGCGGAAGTAGCGGCGCACCCAGGTCTTGATCTTGGTCGTCCAGTGCCGGCGACGGATGAAGCGCACCTGATGCTTTTCCAGCTCCGGCAGCAGGATGTCGTTGAGGATCGCGTACTGGCGGTCAACGTGACCGTGCACCAGCTCGCTGATCCGCGCCAGCGCCTGATGCGGTTGCAAACCGTCGGCACCGGCCTGTTCCCGGGCGAAGGTGATCTGCTTTTTCAGGCCGGCGACGCGGATTTCAAAGAATTCGTCGAGGTTGCTGGAGAAGATCAGCAGGAACTTCAGCCGCTCCAGCAACGGATAGGACTCGTCCAGCGCCTGTTCCAGCACGCGGATGTTGAACTGCAATTGCGAAAGCTCGCGATGGATATACAGGCTGCTGTCATCCAGGCCCGGGATCGCAATCACTGGCGCCGCCGCGACGGCTTCGGTAACCGGCGCGGGTGGCGCAGGCTCGAGTTCCGGCGGGGTTTCGGTGATTTGCTCCACCACCGGTTGAGCTTCTTTTACTGCAACTTCAGTGAGTCCTTCGGTATTCATCGAATGTTCCTGGGAGGGCTATTTCTGCTCTCGTAACAATTGAGCGGCGCGGACAGCAAAGTAAGTCAGGATGCCATCAGCGCCGGCACGTTTAAAGGCGGTCAGTGATTCAAGAATTACCGCCTCGCTCAACCAGCCATTCTGGATCGCCGCCATGTGCATGGCGTATTCGCCGCTAACCTGATAGACGAAGGTCGGCACTTTGAAGGCATCTTTTACCCGGAAAAGAATGTCCAGGTACGGCATGCCGGGTTTGACCATGACCATGTCCGCGCCTTCAGACAAGTCCGCGCCGACTTCGTGCAGCGCTTCGTCGCTGTTGGCCGGGTCCATCTGATAGGAGGCCTTGTTGGCCTTGCCCAGATTCGCCGCCGACCCCACGGCATCGCGGAACGGCCCGTAATAGGCGCTGGCGTACTTGGCCGAGTAGGCCATGATCCGCACGTTGACGTGACCGGCCAGCTCCAGCGCCTCGCGGATCGCCTGAATCCGACCGTCCATCATGTCCGACGGCGCCACGACCTGAGCGCCGGCTTCGGCGTGGGACAAAGCCTGTTTGACCAGTGCGTCGACGGTGATGTCGTTCTGCACGTAGCCTTCTTCGTCGAGAATGCCGTCCTGCCCGTGGGTGGTGAACGGATCGAGGGCGACGTCAGTGATCACGCCCAATTCCGGGAACCGCTCACGCAACGCGCGAGTAGCACGTTGGGCAATGCCCTCGGGGTTCCAGGCTTCGGCAGCATCAAGGGATTTCAGTTCGACAGGCGTGACCGGGAACAGCGCCAGCGCCGGGATCCCCAGTTCGACCCATTGCGCCGCTTCTTCAAGCAGCAGGTCGATGGTCAGGCGCTCGACACCGGGCATCGAGGCCACGGCTTCGCGACGGTTTACACCATCGAGCACGAACACCGGCAAGATCAGGTCATCGACCGTCAGCACGTTTTCCCGCACCAGCCGACGCGAAAAATCATCACGACGATTGCGACGCAGGCGAGTGGCAGGGAACAGACGATTGGCAGGGGTAAAGCTCACGGCGGACTCCTGAGCCCGCGCAAACGGGCGAGCGTGACAGTTATAGACGGCCATTATGACCAACAGATTACAGTTGTGCGTACCCCGTGACATGTAGCCGCATTCCATTGTTAGCGTAGGAATTGTTCACGTCGAGACACATTTGGACACTTTCATGAATGTGTCCGAAGGGTTAGGCTGCGCGTTCATTTCGCCAGCACCCAGACAATGCTCCAACAATTTCTGCATGACTTTGGCTACTTTGCCTTGTTCCTCGGCACGTTCTTCGAAGGCGAAACCATCCTGGTGCTCGCAGGCTTCCTCGCGTTCCGTGGATACATGGACATCAACCTGGTGGTGGTCGTGGCGTTCTTCGGCAGCTATGCCGGCGATCAGCTGTGGTACTTCCTGGGGCGCAAGCACGGGCGCAAATTGCTCGCGCGCAAACCGCGCTGGCAGATGATGGGCGACCGCGCGCTGGAACACATTCGCAAGCATCCGGACATCTGGGTTCTGAGCTTCCGCTTCGTTTACGGCCTGCGCACGGTGATGCCGGTGGCGATCGGCCTGTCGGGTTATCCGCCGGGACGTTATCTGTTGCTCAACGGTATCGGCGCAGCGATCTGGGCCACCGCCCTGGCAGCCGCCGCCTACCACTTCGGCGCGGTGCTCGAAGGCATGCTCGGCAGCATCAAGAAGTACGAGCTGTGGGTGCTCGGTGCGCTGCTGATTCTTGGCGTTGGTCTGTGGCTGCGCCGCCGCTTCAAGAATGCGCGACTGGCAAAACAGGTTTACGCCGATGAGCAAGCCGCAAAAGCGGCACTGCTGAATCAAGCAGAAGTGGCCAAACCTGCCGAACCGAAGACGCCAGCCGAATAACGCGCTGGCGCCCGGCGCACAGCCCTGCGCAAAGCCCGGGCTGGCCGGCTCTTTTAGTCATTTATCCCCTCTGCGCCAGCGGACTCCCGTTCGCCAGCGGCGTTCTCACGCCAAAAATCTCCTGCTCGTCACGAGGCAGGCAACCGCAAATAATGAACACCCCGCCGTTGCTGCGATCCATTTAGAAAGCGCTCCATGCAGGTGCAGCCGCCACTTGGGCCTATGGCAACGCACGACAAATTAGTGGACATTTAGCGCCATGAATCTGGAGAGAAACCCATGAGCAAAAAAGTTGCAGTGATCCTGTCCGGCAGCGGCGTGTACGACGGCGCCGAAATCCATGAAAGCGTCATCACCCTGCTGCGCCTGGATCAACGCGGCGCACAGGTGCAATGCTTCGCGCCGAACATCGCGCAATTGCATGTGATCAATCACCTGACCGGTGAAGAAATGCCCGAGACGCGCAACGTGCTGGTGGAGTCGGCGCGCATTGCCCGCGGCAACATCAAGGATATCCGCGAGGCCGACGTCGATGACTTCGACGCGCTGATCGTACCTGGCGGTTTTGGCGCCGCGAAAAACCTCTCGAACTTCGCCGTTGAAGGCGCCGGCTGCACGGTGCAGCCTGAAGTGCTGGCCTTGGCGGAAGCATTTGCCGAAGCGGGCAAACCGGTGGGTCTGATGTGCATCTCGCCGGCGCTGGCAGCGAAGATCTACGGCCCGGGCGTGACCTGCACCATCGGCAACGATGCCGACACCGCCACCGCGATGAACAAGATGGGCGCCAGCCACGAAGACTGCGCGGTGACCGACATCATCGAAGACAAGGCACGCAAACTGGTGACGACCCCGGCTTACATGCTGGCGCAGAACATCAGTGAAGCGGCTTCGGGGATCAACAAACTGGTGGATCGCGTTCTCGAACTGACCCACGAAAACGATGCTTGACACGAACTTTCTGAAGGGTTTTTGTGGTGAGGGGATTTATCCCCGATGGCTGCGCAGCAGCCCCTTTGCATCTTGAAGCATTGGGCCTGCTGTGCAGGCCATCGGGGATAAATCCCCTCACCACAGGAATACGGTTGAATCAGGACTGACGTGCAAGGCGGGTGAGGATGCGGTCCAGCGCATTGGCAAACGCCTGTTTCTCGCGCTCGCCGAACGGTGCCGGGCCGCCGCTGATCTGGCCCTGCTCACGCAGGTCGGTGAACAGGTTGCGCACCGCCAGCCGCTCGCCCATGTTCTGCGCATCGAACTCCTTGCCGCGCGGGTCCAGCGCTGCCACCCCCTTCTTCACCAGACGATCGGCCAGCGGGATATCGCTGCAGATCACCAGCTCACCAGGCACCGCGTGCTCGACCAGATAATCGTCCGCCGCATCCGGACCGCTGGGCACCACGATCAGTTTGACGATGGCCAGTCCCGGCTTGGTCTGCGGCTGCCCGGCCACCAGCACCACTTCGAACTGGCGCTTGAGGGCGAACTTCACCACCAGATCCTTGGCGGCCCGGGGGCAAGCGTCGGCATCGATCCATACACGCATGATTTTTTCCTCTTCAAAAAAGCATCGCGGGCAAGCCCGCTCCCACAAGGTTAACGCTAAACCTGTGGGAGCGTGGCTTGCCCGCGAATGTGAGCGCAGCGAATGCTGTTAAGCAGTGACCCGCTTCTTCTCCGCGATCCGACTCCGCCCGTACAGCACAACAATCGCCAGAATCGCCACGGCCTGAGCCGTCAGCGAATAGGCGTCGGCGTGAATCCCCAGCCAGTCGAATTCAAAGAACGCCACCGGTCGCGTGCCGAAGATCCCGGCTTCCTGCAGCGCTTTCACGCCATGCCCGGCGAACACCACCGACAAGGCACAGAGCAGACCGGCGTTGATGCTGAAGAACAGCGCCAGCGGCAGTTTCGCCGAACCGCGCAGGATCACCCAGGCCAGACCGATCAGCAGCACCAGTGCGGTCGCACCACCGGCCAGCACCGCGTCATGCCCGGCGGGGCCGGCCTGCAGCCACAGGGTTTCGTAGAACAGGATCACTTCGAACAACTCGCGGTACACCGAGAAGAACGCGAGGATCGCGAAGCCGAAACGTCCGCCGCCGCCCACCAGACTCTGCTTGATGTAATCCTGCCAAGCCGCGGCGTGCCGCCGGTCGTGCATCCACACGCCGAGCCACAGCACCATGACGCTGGCGAACAGCGCCGTGGCGCCCTCGAGCAGTTCACGCTGCGAGCCGCTGACGTCGATCACGTACGCCGCCAGCGCCCAGGTGCCAAGACCGGCGAGCAGCGCCAGGCCCCAACCGATGTTGACGCTGCGCACTGCCGACTGCTGGCCGGTGTTGCGCAGGAACGCGAGGATCGCCGCCAGCACCAGAATCGCTTCGAGGCCTTCACGCAGCAGAATCAGCAGGCCGGAGATAAAGCTCAGCGACCAGCTCAGGCCATCGCTGCCGAGCAGTTCGGCAGACTCTTTCAACTTGCCCTTGGCTACGTCCAGACGCTGTTCGGCCTGCGCCACCGGCAAGCCGTCCTGCAACGACTGACGGTAGGCCATCAGCGATTTTTCGGTGTCCTTGCGCACGTTGGCGTCGACGTTATCCAGCGAGCTTTCGACCAGCTCGAAACCTTCCAGATACGCCGCCACCGACAGGTCGTAGGCCTGATCGTGCTCGCCGGCGCGGTACGCCGCCAGGCTTTTGTCCAGCGTGGCGGCGGTGTAATCGAGCAATTGCGCCGGGCCGCGTTTGACCTGCGGCGGTTGCGCGCGCTGGGCACGGAAGCTTGCGGCGACCTGCGGGCCTTCGGCGGCCTGCACCTCGGCCGGGGTCTGGCGCGCCAGATCGGCGATGTTGAAGGTCTTGTCAGACTTGGCCGCAGCCGGGTCGGCACTGAAACCGGCAATGTAGGTCGCCAGATCCCAACGCTGACGGTCGTCCAGTTGATCGGCGAAGGCCGGCATGTCGGTGCCTTCGACGCCTTGGCCGAGGGTGCTGTAGATCGCGTACAGACTCAGATGGTCGATGCGTGCGGCATCGCGCAGGTTGGCCGGAGGCGGCGTCATGCCGAGGCCCGCCGGGCCGTCACCGGCGCCGGTTTCACCGTGACATACCGAGCAGTTCTGCGCGTACAACGGCGCGCCCCGGGTGGGATCGGGAGTGATGATCGGCGCCTGGCTGACTTCATACGCCACCGCCAGTTTCGCCCCCAGTTGCCGGGCCTGACGCGCGACTTCAGCGCCGTCCTGTTTCGCGGTGATGGCGGTGTGCAGCGCTGCGACGCCCTGCTCCAGCTCAGCCTTCTCCGGTTTGGCCGGCAGACCGCCGATCAGCCCTTGCAGCACCTGGGTGAATTCCAGTTGCTCGCGATATTCGCCGTCGTCGACGACCTTGCCCGCCTCGACCGTCGGCGGGTAGTCGGCGCTGATGTAATCGAGCAGGTGCAGCGCCTGCGGGGCGCCTTCCACGGTGTCGGCCAGCAGGCTGGAACTGCTCAAGGCCAACAGAGGGAACACCAGCCAGGCCAGGAATCGGGACGCGGCAGTCATGAATGAGTCTCAAATGGAAATGCGAAGTTACATATTGTTCACTTCGAACGCTTTTCACTCAAGCTCTGTCGATGTCTCGTGGCGTTTTAACGCAGCGCGACGGGTGTGTTGCGGTAATGCTCCAGCATGAATTCGACGAACACCTGTACCTTCAGTGCGACGTGCCGGGCATGCGGATAGAGCGCGTAATAGTGTCGCCGCCCAAGGCTGTAGTTGGGCAGGATTTGTACCAGCCGGCCGCTGAACAGATCGTCCTGCACTGTGGCCCGGGTGAACGCGGCGATACCAACCCCGGCCAACGCGGCGGCGTGCAGCGAACTGATCGAATCGGCCTTGAACCGGCCCTGCACGCGCACGCTGGTGGTGAGTCCACGCGTATCGGTCAGCACCCAGTCACTGCCACCGGCAAACGCCAGTAACTGCTGCTCGGCGAGTTCGCGCACCTGGCGCACCAGACCATTGCGCGCCACATACACAGGCGAAGCCACCAGCAACATGTCCGAGACAGTCAGCAACCGCGCCACCATGGATGAATCGGCCAACGGCCCGCAGATACGCAGGGCCACATCGAAACCCTCGGCGATCAGATCGACGAAACGGTCATCGCAGGACAGGTCCACTTCAATCTCGGGATAGCGCTGCTGAAACGCCGGCAACCAGCTCGCCAGTTCCAGCGTACCGATGACCATCGGTGCACTGATGCGCAGCACACCGCTGGGGCTTTCATGTGCCTGCCCCACCACCAGTGCGGCTTGATCGAGGCGATCGAGAATGTCCACGCACGCCGCGTAATACTGCTGCCCCGCCGTGGTCAGGCTGAAACCTCGGGTGTTGCGATTGATCAGCCGCGTGCCCAGCTCGCGTTCCAGCTGCTGCAACTGCCGGGAGATGGTCGAGTGAGTGGTGTCGAGGCGCTCGGCAGCGGCGCTGAACCCGCGACACTCGACGATGCAACGAAACGCGCGCATGGCTTGCAGTTGATTCATTAAAGCCCCGGATCTGTTGAGCGCTGAGCGCGCAAGCCTAGCGCAATCCTTGTCCACCCGGCAGCAGCAAAGCGCCCCTATAATGCGTCACCTCCGTGCTTTTGCCGTTCAAGGAAGAACCCGTCTCCATGCGCCATTGCCTGCCGCTCTACCTGCTGCTTAGCCTCATCATGCAACTGAGCGGGTGCGCCGCTTACCGCAATTACGATCAGGAAATGCAGCAGACCATCGATCAGATGGCGCAGGGCAATCTCAACGAAGCGCTTTATCTGATGGAGCTGCACAATCCTTGGGAAGACAAGGATCTGCTGTATTTCATGGAACGCGGCGCGATCCTCAGCGCCGGCACCAACCTGCCAAAAAGCCAGGAAGCGTGGCGCAGTGCTGACCGGATGATTTTTCAGCGCGAAGAAGCCGTGCCCTCCGCAGGCATGAAGTTGCTGACCCGCTTCGGCAACGAAATGGGCACGATGCTGGTCAACGACAAGCTGCTGCGCTACGAGGGTTACGACTACGAAAAAGTCATGCTGACCACCGAGATGGCGCTCAACCAACTGGCGGAAAACGATTTCGACGGTGCCCGGGCCGACATCAAGAAAACCCACGAGCGCGAAACCCTGATCGCCCGCCAGCGCGAAAGGCAATACGAAGAAGCTGAAGAGCAAGCCAAAAGCCAAGGGATCAGGCTGCATTACAAAGATTTGCAAGGCTATCCGGTGACCATCCTCGACGCTCCGCAAGTCATCGCGCTGAAGAATGGCTACCAGAGTGCGTTCAGTCATTATCTGGCAGGCTTCACCTATGAAGCCTTGGGCGAGCGTACGCTCGCGGCACCCGGCTATCGACAGGCGATCGAATTGCGCCCGGGCCTGCGGTTTCTCGAAAACGCTCTGCGCAATCTGGACAAACCCGGGCCGACAGGCGATGAAAGCGAGATTCTGATCGTGGTCCAGGCCGGCTTCGCCCCGGCACGCAGTTCGGTGCAAGTGCCGATCCCGGTACGGCTGAACGAAAACCTGACGATTATCGCCCCGATTTCGTTCCCGGTGATGGTGCCCGACACTCTCACACCTCCGGTTCCAAGCGTGCTCGTGGATGGTAAACAATACCCGCTGACGATGATCAACAGCGTCACGGACATGGCCATGCGCACCTTGCGCGATGACATGCCGGCGATCATTTCCCGCGCCATGTTCCGCGCCAACATGGCCGCCATCAGCCAGGCGCAAAAGAACGAGCGCGATCCGTCCAAGGCGTCGCTGGTGGTGACCGATCCTGATCCTTTTGAAGAGGCTGACACTAGAACCTGGCGCACGCTGCCGGACAAAACCCTGGTCGCCCGTCTGCGTCTGAAAAAAGGCCTGCACCGCGTGCGCTTTC
This sequence comes from Pseudomonas sp. G3-39, assembly GCF_054790485.1. Lineage (NCBI taxonomy): Bacteria > Pseudomonadati > Pseudomonadota > Gammaproteobacteria > Pseudomonadales > Pseudomonadaceae > Pseudomonas > Pseudomonas sp. G3-39. Next base: position 5,723,899 of record NZ_CP186497.1, read on the forward strand.
CGTATTTTCGTGCAGAAGACGGGTTCACGGTACGCGTCGACCACAGCCATCAAGTGTTCAACCTGCGGGTATTCATGGGCCAGAACTATTACATCGGATCGGCATTGGTCCTGCCCGAAACGCCATGAACGAAAGGTGTCAGATAAAGCAGAGGAGTAATGGCACCAAACTAACAACTGCAATTAAAAAGCTATTACATGGCCAGCATCGCCCGCTTATAATGCCGCGCCCGCGCTATAGCAACGCGGCATAAAAGCTCCTCTGGTTATGAGGAATTGGCAGGAGGCCAGCGCCACTGTCGATGGGTCACACCAGCCCGACCAGCATCGGCGGCTGATGCAGTTACTAGCTCAGGGAAGAAGTACCCCCATGGCATTGCGCACTCCCACCTTGATCGCGCTCAGCGCGGTTACTCTGCTGTCCGGCTGTTCAGCGTTTCGCAACTACGATTCGGAACTGGCCCAGACCAACCAGCAACTGGCCACCGGCAACGTCGACGCCGCGCTGAGCCTGCTGGAAAAGAACAACACCGGTCCGGACAAAGACCTGCTCTATTACTTCGAGAAAGGTGAGTTGCTGCGCGCCAAGGGCGACCTGTCCGGCAGCCAGAACGCCTGGACCAGCGCCGATCAGGTGGTTGGCCAGTGGGAAGATTCGGTCAAGCTCGACACCGGTAAATACCTGGCTCAGTTCGGCAGCTTCCTGGTCAACGACAAGGTGCGTCGCTACGAAGGCTACGACTACGAAAAAGTCATGTTGACCACGCAGATGGCCCTCAACCTGCTGGCGGTCAATGACTTCGACGGCGCCCGCACCGCGATCAAGAAGACTCACGAACGTGAAGCGGTGATCGCCGACCTGCGCGACAAGGAATACCTCAAGAGTGAGGAAGAGGCCGAGAAAGAAGGCATCAAGACTCAGTACAAGGATCTGCAAGGCTACCCGGTCGCCAGCCTCGACGCGCCGGAAGTGGTCGGCCTGAAAAACAGCTACCAGAGTGCGTTCAGCCATTACCTGGCCGGTTTCGTCTACGAAGCCCTGGGCGAGAAAGACCTGGCTGCGCCGGGCTATCGCAAGGCGGCCGAACTGCGCCCGAACACCCCGCTGCTGGAGCAGGCGCTGGTCAACCTCGACAAGCCGACCAAGAGCGACGACAGCGACATCCTGATCGTGGTGCAAAGTGGTCTGGCACCCTCGCGTGATTCGATCCGCGTGCCGCTGCCATTGCCGATCTCCAACAACGTGGTGATCACCCCGCTGTCGTTCCCGATCATCAAGCCTGACACCTCTACCGCACCGTTCACGCAGATTGGCGTCGATGGCCAGCAAGTCAACCTGACCGCCCTCAACAGCACTACTGCCATGTCCCGCCGCGCTCTGCGCGATGACATGCCGGGGATCATCCTGCGCACCACCGTACGCGCGATCACCAAAGGCGTGGCGCAGAAGCAGATCAACGAAACCAATCCGCTGGCCGGTCTGGCCGTGGGTATTTCTTCAGCTGTGCTGGAAGGTGCCGATACCCGTACGTGGCGCACCCTGCCGGACAACACCCAAGTGGTGCGTCTGCGCTTGAAGAAAGGCGAGCACCAAGTCAGTCTGCCGAGCGCCGTCGGCGGTTCGCTGGTCAAGGTCACCGTCGATCAGCGTTATCAGGTGATCAGCCTGCGCGCCGTAGGCAATCAGGTGTTCGCTGGCGGTCTCGCCGCCCACGTGATCCCGAGCGCTGCTGCGACCAACGTCGCCAGCCTCAAACAACCTTAAGAACGGAGTCTTTGCATGCGCTTCAAACTCATCGCCATCGCCGCCCTCGCCGTGCTGGCCAGCGGCTGCGCCACCCCGCCACCTCCTGAGCCGGGCAGCGCCGCGAGCAAGGTCGTGGCCATGGGCCCGCAAAAGCACATCGTCGTCGGCGCCATGCGCGTCGCTCGCGAAAACGGCTTCATGACGGTCAACGTGCAGTTGAGCAACACCCTCAACAGCAACAAGATTTTCTACTACCGCTTCGCCTGGCTCGGCGCTGAAGGCTTCCCGGTCGCGGAAGAAGACGTCTGGAAAAGCCAGATGATGTACGGCGCGCAGACCAGCTTCATCCAGGGCATCGCCCCGACCCCGAAAGCCGTGGATTTCCGTCTCGAACTCAAGACGCCTTAAGTCCGCCACCCTATTCCTGTTTTAGAGAGCATTCCCATGTTTGCACGCTTTTCCCTGATCGCTGTCCTCGCCCTGCTGGCTTCCGGTTGCGCCAACACCTCGCCGACCCTGGGCAGCAAGAACATCAGCTACGGCGACACCAAAGCGGTTGAAACCGTGACCAACGAATTCGGCTCGACCGACCTGCAAATGATCGCCGAATCGATGACCCGCTCGCTGGCCCAGTCCGGCATTCTGCAGGGCCGCCCGGTGGTGCAGGTCTACGACGTGAAGAACAAGACCAGCGAGTACATCGATACCCGCGAAATCACCACCAGCATCAAGACTCAGCTGATGAAGTCCGGCACCGCCCGTTTCGCCAGCGACAACACCGCGATGCAGAGCCAGGTCGATCAGCTCAAGCTGCAAAACCAGAGCGGTCTGTACAAGAAGAGCACCGTGGCCAAGACTGGCAACATGATCGCCGCCAAATACCGTCTGGAAGGCTCGATCAGCTCGATCGTCAAACGCAGCAGCGACTACAAGGACGTCTTCTACAAATTCAGCCTGCAACTGATCGACGTCGAAAGCGGTCTGGCCGAGTGGATGGACGAAAAAGAGATCCGCAAAACCACGGAGCGTTAATTGATGCGCGCATGGATTGGCATGATGGCCCTGGCTTGCGCGTTCAGCGTGCAAGCGGCCCCGAAAGTCGCGGTGACGGATCTGGCGTATCAGGAGCGTGTGGAGCAGTACATCCACATCGTTTCGGCGCAGAACAATTACCGCGAGGGTTACTACAGCTCCAGTGGTTCGTCGAACTACAACGAGCTGGAAGCGACCACCAGCTACATCGAACAAGGTGAGCTGCGTAAATTCACCGGCGACATCAAGGGCGAGATCCTCCGCACCGGGATGTTCCAGCTGGTGCAGGGCACGCCGTACACCGCGTCGTCCAAGGGTGACGTGTACGACGTGATCAAGCGCATCAAGGCCGGCAGCTTCAAGGGTGCCGACTACGTGCTGTTCGGCACCGTGTCGGACATCGACTTCACCCAGGACATGAACGAGCTGGCGCACACCGACAGCTATTCGGCGGTGCTGGGCCTGACGCTGGTGGCGGATTTCAGCCTGATCAACACCAAGACCTACGAGATCACCTCGGCCTTCACGGCAATGGGCGAAGCGCAGGACACCAAACTGGTGAACGGCCGCGACATCAAGATTTCGTTGAACCGCCCACGGGTGGTGCGTGAGGTATCGAAAGCGCTGGGTGAGGACGTGGCCGGGCAACTGAGCATGCAGCTCGGTGGCGGCGGTTACGAGCAGCCGCGTGAGGCGCAGCAGCGCAACAATCTGCCGCGTGATACCGCGCCGGTGATTTTGCACTGACCGGCTGAGTGAATAACTCTGTGGTGAGGGGATTCATCCCCTCGCTACAACGGCGTTCACTGGAGAAATCAGTAGGAATAAAAAGGCGACCTCAAGAGGTCGCCTTTTTTGTGCCGGCAGGTTTTACACCGCCGCTTTACGCAACGTCGCCATGAATGCCGCCGCGCCAATGAATAGCCCGGCAAACGTGCGGTTCATGCGTTTCTGCTGCTGCGGCGTACGCAACAGACGCAGCACCTTGGACGCCAGTCCGGTGTAGCCGGCCATGACAATCAGATCCACGCAGATCATGGTCGCACCGATCACCACATACTGAATCAGCAACGGTGCGTGAGGATTGATGAACTGCGGCAGCACCGCCAGCATGAACACCAGTGCCTTGGGGTTGCTGATGTTGACCAGGAAGCCGCGAAACACCAGCGCCAGCGGTTTGCCGATCGGCCGTACCGCCGCGTCATCGCTCATGTCCATGGGCAGCGCGCGCCATTGCTTGATCGCCAGATAGACCAGGTACGCCACGCCGAACCATTTGATCGCGTGGAATGCGGTGGCCGAGGCGGTGAGGATCGCGCCGACACCGGCGCCGACAATCGCGATCTGCACCGCCAGGCCGATCTGCAGGCCGAGGGCGTTCCAGTAACCGCGCCAGAAACCGTATTGCAGACCGCTGGACATCGACGCAATGGCGCCCGCGCCCGGGGACAGACTGATCACCCAGCAGGCGGCAAAGAATGCCAGCCATGTTTGAAGCTCCATCGCACACCTCGACTCTGAATCGTGACAGACGTCAAAGCTAATGCGCTTTGGCGCGGATGACTACCGATTTTTGCTGGAGGGTTCGGGCACGGCTGAGGGCCTCTTCGCGAGCAAGCCCGCTCCCACATTGGATTTGTGTCAATCACAGATCCAATGTGGGAGCGGGCTTGCTCGCGAAGGCGTCAGATCAGACGCCCGAGGACTACTTCTCGAAACCGCTCGAAGGAAACACATCACTCCCGCGCCAGCGCCGCACCGAACGCTGGAAGAACAGGCTGTTCGGCACTTGCACCATGGCGCTGCCAGTCCCGAGCTCCTCGGCTTCGATCAACGTGGTGTAGAGCAGATTGATCGCCACCACCCGGCCTTTGACACCCGGCTTGTCGGTGGTGTCCACCAGCTCGACCACATCGCCCAGGCGAAACGGGCCGACGGTGAAGATCAGAATCGCGCAAAGCAGGTTCGACAGCACACTCCACATCGCGAAGAACGCCACCGCCGCCACCGCGACGAAACCCGACAGCGCCGTCCACAGCACCGTGGCCGACACCCCGAGGCGTTCCAGCACAAAGATCAGCGCGCTGCCCATGATCAGCCAGCGCAGACCGCCCCGCAGGGGCATCAGCAACTGCGGCGGAAACGGATAGCGCTCGCCCAGGCGGGTGAGGAATCGAGCGACGACACGTTGAGCGAAGTAGCCGGCCAGCAGGATCAGCAGAATCTGCACGCCGAGCCAGATCGGTTCGACCCACACCGCCGGCAGCGGCAGCTTGAACGCTTCCATCAGGACAGCGCCTCCAGCTCCGCCTGCATGCTTTCCAGCGTTTCGAGTGCCTCCATCCACGCTTCTTCCAGCTCGGCTTCGCGCACTTTCAGCTTGGCCTGCTCTGCCAGCAGATCACGCAACTCGTTCTTGCGCGCCGGCTCGTAGATGTCGCTGTCACCGAGGCTGGCATCGACCTTGGCGAGTTTTTCGTGGAGCTTGCCCAGTTCGGCTTCGAGCTTGTCGGCCTCGCGCTTGTGCGGTGCCAGTTGCTGACGCAATGCAGCAGCGGCCTGGCGCTGGGCCTTTTTGTCGGTCTTGTCCGGGTTCACCGGGGTGTTGCTGACCGGCGCATTGCGTTGACGATATTCCACCAGCCAGCGCGCGTAATCTTCGAGGTCGCCATCGAACTCTTCGACCTTGCCGTCCGCGACCAGGTAGAAGTTGTCGGTGGTGCTCTTGAGCAAGTGCCGATCGTGAGACACCACCAGTACCGCGCCGCTGAATTCCTGCAGCGCCATGGTCAGCGCCAGGCGCATTTCCAGATCGAGGTGGTTGGTCGGTTCGTCGAGCAGCAACAGGTTCGGCCGTTCCCAGGCGATCAATGCCAGCGCCAGACGCGCTTTCTCGCCACCGGAGAAATTCAGCACTGGCTCGTCAATGCGTGCGCCACGGAAATCGAAACCGCCGAGGAAATCGCGCAGGGTCTGCTCGCGTTCGGTCGGCGCCAGACGCTGCAAGTGCAGCAGCGGGCTGGCCTTGGCATCCAGCGAGTCGAGCTGATGCTGGGCGAAATAGCCAACCACGGTGTTTTCGCCACGGGTCAGGCGCCCGGCCAGCGGTTCAAGCTCGCCGGCGAGGTTCTTGATCAGGGTCGATTTACCGGCACCGTTCGGCCCGAGCAGACCGATCCGCGCACCCGGGGTCAGTTGCAGCTTGACCTTCTCCAGGATGGTTTTGTCGCCGTAACCCAGGCGCGCATCGGACAGGTCGATCAGCGGACTGGAGATCTTGGTCGATTCGCGAAACACGAAATCGAACGGTGAATCGACGTGGGCCGCCGACAGCTCTTCCATGCGCTCCAGGGCCTTGATCCGGCTCTGCGCCTGACGGGCCTTGGTGGCCTGAGCCTTGAAGCGGGCGATGTAGCTTTCCATGTGCGCACGTTGCGCCTGCTGCTTCTCGTAGGCCTGTTGCTGCTGGGCCAGACGTTCGGCACGGGCGCGTTCGAACGCAGTGTAGCCGCCACGGTACAGGGTCAGTTTGCGCTGATCGACATGGGCCACGTGATCGACCACTTCATCGAGGAAGTCGCGATCGTGGGAAATCAGCAGCAGGGTGCCCGGGTAGCTTTTCAGCCACTCTTCGAGCCAGATGATCGCGTCGAGATCCAGGTGGTTGGTCGGTTCGTCGAGCAGCAACAGGTCCGACGGACACATCAAGGCCTGCGCCAGGTTCAGACGCATCCGCCAGCCACCGGAGAAATCTCCTACCTGACGATCCATCTGCTCGTTGGTGAAACCGAGACCGGCCAGCAACTTGCGTGCCCGCGCATCGGCGGTATAGCCGTCGGCGCTGTCGAGTTCGGCGTGCAGGCGGGCCAGAGCCGTGCCATCGTGGGCCGCTTCGGCGGCGGCGAGGTCACGTTGCACTTCGCGTAGACGCAGGTCGCCATCGAGCACATAGTCGACCGCCAGGCGTTCGAGGGTGTCGACCTCCTGGCGCATGTGCGCGATCCGCCAGTCGGCCGGCAGCAGGCAATCGCCCGAGTCCGGGTGCAACTCGCCGCGCAGCAAGGCAAACAGGCTGGATTTGCCGGCGCCGTTGGCACCGATGAGGCCGGCTTTGTGGCCGGCGTGCAGGGTCAGCTCGGCGTCTTCTAGCAGACGTTGCGGGCCACGCTGTAAAGTCAGGTTCTGAAGTCGGATCATAATGGCGGCGGAGTCTACCAGCTTCGCTCACAACTGGCGCGAGTAGCACGATGTCCTCTGACCTGTGGAGCTTTTCCCTTGCCACCTACGCCCGACCGGGCGTGGAACCTGCCTGCCTGCAACTGCAAGCGGCGGGGGCCAATGTCTGCCTGCTGCTGTGCGGTCTGTGGTTGGAACAACGTGGCGTGGCCTGCGACGAACAACGCCTGGAGCAGTTGAAAACGCTGGTGGGGCCTTGGGATGCGGAGGTGGTGCAGCCACTGCGTGCATTGCGCACTCAATGGAAAACCCTGGCCGAGGAAGATCCGGTACTCAAGGGTCTGCGAGAACAAATGAAAGCATTGGAGCTGGAAGCCGAACGGCATCTGCTGTGGCAACTGGAACAGGTTGCGCAGGATTGGCCGCGCGATGACGCATCAGCGTCGGGGGAGTGGCTGGAGAGCCTGGCGGGATCGACCGCCAGCCCGAACCGCGACGCGCTGCAAGTGCTGCGCGTCGCGGCAACCGGCACTTAGGAAGCGCTGGTCGGGTTGCTGCTGGCGCTCGACGCAGCGGCTGGCGTTGGCGCCGTCGTGGTGGTCGAGGTGGAAGCGGCTGGAGCAGGCGCGGCGGCGGCCGGCGCCGGAGCGGCTGGCTTGGCGGCAGGTGCAGTCGCCGGCTTGGCGGCAGCTGGTTTGGCAACGGCCGGTTTTTTCGCGGCAGGTTTGGCAGCTGGCTTGGCGGCTGGTTTAGCGGCTGGCTTTGCGGCTACTGGTTTGGCGGCAGGCTTGGCTGCAGCGGTCGCAGGTTTTGCTGCTGCAGGTTTGGCAGCGGTTTTAGCGGCAGGCTTGGCCGCTGGTTTGGCAGCAACCTTGGCAGCAGGTTTTGCCGCGACTGGTTTGGCCGCAGTCTTGGCTGCCGGTTTTGCAGCGGCGGTTTTCGCGGCAGGTTTGGCAGCCGGTTTTACCGCTACTTTGGCAGCTGGTTTAGCAGCAGCGGTTTTTGCCGGAGCGACTTTGCGCGCAGCAGGTTTTGCTGCTGGCTTGGCAGCCGGTTTGGCCGCTGCAGGTTTGGCAGCGGCAGTACGTGCGGCCGGTTTCGCAGCGCTCGCCGCAGCCGGTGTTTTCACTGCAGTTTTTGCAGCAGGTTTGGCGGCGGTTTTAGCCGGTGCCTTGGCTGCTGGTTTGGCTGCTGGTTTGGCTGCCGGTTTTGCCGCAGCGGTTTTCGCCGGAGCTTTCGCCGCAGCAGGTTTGGCTGGCGCTTTTTTCGCAGGCGCTGCTGCTGGTTTGGCGGCGCGGGAGGACAGCGCTTTGCCGGCGGCCTCTTGCACCCGGCCGACACCCTGGGCCAGTTTCAGGCTTTCCTGGGCATCGCGCTTGAGTTGCAGAATGTAGCCGCGAGTGTCGGACTGACGATCCTTCAACGCATCGAGCAGGTCTTCAAGTTCTTTGACGGCAGCCTTGGCCTTGTTCTGTGCCTTGGCTTTACCGGCAGCAGCGGCGTCCTGCAATTTGGTGCGGGACTTGTGCAGTTTTTCTTGCGCCTTGCCGCGTTGCTTTTCCAGTTTGGCGAGCAGTTTTTCAGCATCAGCCAAGGCTTGGGAGCAAGCGTTTTCCAAATGCTCGAGCAGGCTGCCCGAGAGTTGTTGGAGTAAGTGCAACGGAGTGTTTACAGGCTTCTTGGTGGCCGACATGGTTTACCTCCTGGCTGACGTGAGTGCGGCTCATACTAGACCTCTGCAGTTACCGCCGCTAGGTCATCTTGACAGTAACGAAACCGTTGCGTTGCAACGAAGCGAAAATGTTCTTCAACAAGTCAAAAGCAGTTCACCGTTGCAGACCTTCGCGCTGGCATAATCCACCGCAATTCAGGACGGAGAGAGCTCATGTCGCGCTACCTTTTTTTATCCCTCTGCATGATTTTTTCAGCGGCACACGCCGACGAAAAAACCACCGCGAACGACGCTCACGATCTGGCCTACAGCCTCGGCGCCAGCCTCGGTGAGCGGCTGCGCCAAGAGGTGCCGCAACTGCAGATTCAGGCACTGGTCGATGGTTTGCAGCAGGCCTATCAAGGCAAGCCATTGGCACTGAGCGAAGCACGGATCGAGCAGATCCTCGCCGATCATGAATCGCAAAACGCCGAGCACTCATCGCTGCCGTCGAGCGACGCCGCGATGGAAAACGAACAACGTTTTCTCACCGCCGAAAAAGCCAAACCGGGCGTGAAGCAACTGGCTGACGGCATCCTGCTGACCGAGCTGACACCGGGCACCGGTGCCAAGGCCGGCCCCGATGGAAAAGTCCAGGTGCTGTATGTCGGTCGGCTGCCGGATGGCACGGTGTTCGACCAGAACACTCAGCCGCAATGGTTCAGCCTCGACAGCGTGATAGCCGGCTGGCGTTCCGCGCTGCAGAACATGCCGGTGGGTGCCAAGTGGCGACTGGTGATTCCATCGGATCAGGCCTATGGCGCCGACGGTGCGGGCGATCTGATCGCGCCGTTCACACCGTTGGTGTTTGAAGTCGAATTGCGCGGTGCAACGAGCTGACCGACGCCGATTCGCCGGCATAAAAAAACGCGGTGCGCTTTCGGCGCATCGCGTTTTTTTTTGCCTGAGAAAACCAATCAGGCCTGAGCGGTATCTTCTTCCTTGTGTGCCGTGTGCAACACTTCAATCAGGCAGTCTTCAAGTTCGAAGCGTTCGTGAAGCAGGCCACCGAGCTCCTTGAATTTCTCCGCAACGCATTTGCCTTCGTCGCAAAGGTCGTTGAACGCGAGGAGTTTTTCGGTGATGACGTCGATGCGCGGGTAGATTGTCTCGGCCAATTCCAGACCGCGCGTGTCACCGAACGCCTTGGCTTCACCGGTCAGCTGTTCGTAGATCTCGAAGTGCCCGGCCGAGACGTAATCGACCAGCACGCCGCAGAATTCAAGCAAGGGTTTACGGTTCTCGGACAGAGCCTGTGGTTTGTCACCCAACTTGTCGTAGGCACCGATCAGATCTTCACGCTCTTGCAACCAGCGGTCGATCAGCAGATGAACTCCACCCCAGCGTTCCTGAGCATTCTGACAACTTTCGAGCATGGCGATCTCTCTTCCCTTGTGGGTCATGCTGCTCTACACCCGCGCCCCTCTTCTGGCTGTTATCGCTTGGGGGCCGACCGGGCAGAGCGTCATCGAGCAACATAAATCCAATGACACGTGCGGGCCAGATTATGCCCGCACGCCTATGGCTTCAAGGTACGCAGGAGATAAAGTTCATACAAGTGTTTAATCCCTGACCAGCGTGCGGTGCGACGCTTCGCCGCTGAGCGGTCGCTGCAGAGCGCTCCAGACCAGCCGCAGCAATTGATAGACCGCCAGGATCGACATCGCCACAAAGAACAGCAGGCTCCATTCCGGGATGCTCAAATCGAACAGCGTCCAGGAAATTTCTGCGCAATCTACACCGCCCCTAAGCATCCGCAACGTTGCACACAACCACGGCAGGTTGCTGAACAACGCTTCGGCATCAGGCGCGCACCTCGCCATCTGCATCAACGGGTCACTCTGCAACAATACCTGTCGCCAGGCCGCCGTAGTCCCGCCCAGGCTCAGGCCAAGCGCGGCGACCCAGTACAGCGACAGGCCGACACGCCGTGGGCCGTGGACCGCCGCCAACCCGCAACAGAACGTCAGCAACGCCATGAAAAACCTTTGCGCCAGGCACAGGCTGCAGGGCGTCAGCCCGACCGCATACTCGAGATAATAGGAAGCTCCCAGGGCCATGGCCCCTGCAGTGAAAGCCGTGAAAAACAAGGAGCGTGAACAGGCCAACGACATGGCTTTTCCGTAACAGTGGAGACAGGCAGTTACGGTAGAGGAAAGCTTGTCAGCCTTTCAAGGCGGGGCCTTGGCGACAGTTCACCAGAAGTGTAGGGAAAACCCGACAGGTGCGAGAGGAATAGGTGTAGTCCGTTGTAGGACTTTGCCCAAGACGCCCGCCACAGGTAATTTTTCGCTCACTGAACGTTAACGAGGGAGCATGCTCCCTCGCGATATCAGGCGTGAACCGGCACCGGCAACGGCGCGGCCAGCAGACGCTCATCCAGCAATCCGAGACCCTCCTGGAACAGCTGGTTACTGCGCTCGGTGTCACCCAGTTGCGCAAGCAGACGTGCCAGCTCGGCGCAGGCTTCAGGGTTACGCTGCACTCGCAGACTGCTTTCCAGGTAATCCCGTGCCTTGCCCCACAAGCTGGCTTGCAGACAGAGACGACCGAGGGTCAGCAACAGGCTCGGGTCAGCAGGATGTTCCTTGAGCCAACCTTCGGCGGTCTGCAACTGGCGCGCCGGATCGCTGCCGCGCACCAGGCCATACAGACGCGCGAGATGGCTGTCGTACTTGCGCTTGAGGGCACTGCGCAGGATTTCTTCAGCTTCGACCTGAGCACCCAACTGACGCAATTGCTCGGCGTATGCCAGCACCAGCGCCGGCTCCTGACGCTGCGCGGAGGTCAACTGCTCCCAGGCACGGGTGAGTGACTGCAGACCGACCTTGCCGTCCTCGTCCCGATGCGCTGCCAGAGACAGGTTGTTGCCCCAGGCACGACGTTCCAGTTCAGCCAGTTCGGCCGGCGGCAGCACCTTGTCCTTGCGCAGTTCCGGCAACAGGCGAATCACCGCCGACCAGTCGCCGCGCTGCTGATGCAGACGCTGCAACTGTCGCAAGGTCTGCACGTTATGCGGATGTCGCTCGTGCATCGCCTGCAGGGTCACCAAGGCGCCGTCGGTATCACCACGATCGGTCTGCAACTGCGCATGACTCAAGGCAATCGCCAATTCGGCCTGCGGCTGGCGCTCCAGCGCACGTTCAAGCAGGTGATCACACTCTTCGTACTTGCCTTGTTCGTTGGCCGCGCGTGCCGCGCCGAGGTAATACAACAGCGGCTGGCGCTCGGCCTCGGCGGCGCGAGACAGATGACGTTGCGCGCTGGCCCAGCGACCTTCGGCCAGATCCAGCTGCCCGTGTTCGATGGCCACCTGCACCCGCCGGCTGCGGTTGCGGCGCGACCACGGATTGACCACGCCACTGGAGGCCATGACCAGCTCGACCAAGGCCTTGATCCCCCAGATCAGCAGCCACAACACCGCGATCAGGCCCAGCGTGGCCCACAGACTGGCCTCGTAGCGGAAGCTCTTGTAGGCAATCAACACGTACCCGGAGTGCTCGGCAATCGCCAGGCCCAGTGCCGCCGTCGCCGCGATCACCAGAAACACGATCACATACAGGCGTTTCATGGCGTGGTCTCCTGCGCGGTATTGGCGGCAGGTTTGGCGAACGGTTTGACCGATTCTTCAGCGTTGACGTTACGGCGCTCCAGATAAGCCTGCACCGCACTCAGCGTGCCGGTCAGGTCCGGCGTCTTGACCGTGACCGGTTGCTGGCTCAGCTCGGCAACCTGTTCAAGCATGATTTTGCTCTGCGGATTGTCCGGGTTGAAATTGCCCGTGAGCACATCCCGCGCTTCGGTCAGTGCCTGGGTGTAGACCGGTGCCTGGCCATTGAGCGCCGCCCATTGCGCTTGCTCCAGCGCGAGACTCAGGGCAAGGCGCACCTGGCTCAGACTTTGCCCGGCCAGCAGTGGCTTCACGTTCTTGTCGGCATTGAAATCGATGCGGATGTAACGCGACACCTGATCCCACCACTGCGCCCAGCGACTGGCGCCATCGCCGTCAGCGGTCAGGCCCAGCAGCGACTCGCCGCGATCCTTGTACTCAGGCGCCAGCTCGGTCAGTTCGATGACCTGATCACGCAAGGCACCGATGCGCAGGAACAGACCGGTGCGATCCGGCTGCTCGGTGCTGCGCAGCGCGACGAGGGTTTTCGCCACTTGCTCGCGGGCGGCGAACGAGCCGGGATCGTTCTGCTCACGCAGAATTTCGTCGGCACCCTGCACCAGCGCCTGGGCGCTGCTGATGTCCTGCAAGGCCGACAGACGCAGGCTGGCCAGACGCAGCAGATGCTCGGCCTCGGCCAGACGCCAGTCCTTGCGGCTGGCACCGAGGACGGTTTCCAGACGCTGGTTGAGACGCTGCTGATCCCCCTGCAGTTGCGTCACCAGACGCTGACGTTCGGCGAGTTCATCGGCACCGGGCAATTGCGCGAGGCGCTCGGTCAGGCGCTGTTCGTTGAGCTTGAGGCTCTGCGCCTGATCGTTCAGTGCCTGCACCTGGCCTGACTGTTGTGCGGTGTTGCTCTGCAGGTGACGCACCTGCCAGACACCCCAGCCACCGATCGCCACGCCGGCAGCGCCGAGCAACAGGGCGACAATGGCCAGTCCGTTGCCCCGGCGCGGCTCTTTGGCCGGCGGTGGAGTTTCAACCTGGGCATCGATCACAGGCTGGACATCATCTTTAGGCAAGGCTGTTTCGCTCACGTATCCATCCTTTGCATTAGAGAACGGGCACGGGATGCTCCCGTAACGCCGTCAGCAAAGCCGCGGCACTCGCGCCGCGGCAATCCACAACTGTTCGGGCCCCGGCGGCACGTGCCAGCTCGGCGACCCTTGGGCTTGGCACAAACAACGGCAACTGCGCAATTGACGGCCAGGCATCGCCGGCCATCTGGCGCAAGTGCTCGAAACCCTGTCCACTGCTGACCACCAGCCCGTTCAAGCGTTCCGCTGCGATGCGCCGGGGCAGCTCTTGCGGCGGGTAGGCCGGCAGGTCACGCCGATACAACTCCAGATACTCGACACTAGCACCAAGCGCGCGCAGGCGCTCGGCGAGCAGCTCGCGACCACCCTCGCCACGCAGGATCAGCACCTGCGCGCCGGGCCCTGTGACCGCCTCGCGCAGACGCGGCAATTGCAGCAGGGCTTCACTGTCATCGCCGTCGGCGGGAAAGTGTACGTCGAGACCATGATCGCGAAGAATCTGCGCGGTCGCTGCACCGACGCTGAACCACGGCATCGACAGCGACTGAAGCCCATGAGCGTCCAGCAGATCAAGCGCAATCCGCGCCGCCGGCTTGCTGACCACGATGACCGCGCTGCAACCCGGCAGCTGCGCCAGCACCTGACGTATCTTGTCAGAGACCGGCAGCGGCGCTATGTCCAGAAGCGGCAGGCAACTGCTGAAAATCCCCTGCCCGGCCAACACCGCGGCCAGCGCCGCGCAGTCATCTGCAGGGCGCGTCAGCAGTAGGCGCCAGCCAGTCACTCGTGACCTGCCTCGCCATACACCGCTTTGAGAATGTCGTCGGCACCCTGACTGAGCAACGCTTCAGCGACCTGCACGCCCAACGCTTCGGCATTGGCACGCGGCGCACGCGCTTCGGCGCTGAGCAGCTTGCCACCGCTCGGCTCGCCCACCAGACCACGCAACCATAGCTGTTCACCTTCGAGCACGGCGTAGCAGGCGATCGGCACCTGGCAGCCGCCATTCAAGTGTTTGTTGAGGGCACGTTCAGCGGTCACGCGCGAAGCGGTATCGGCGTGATGCAACGGTGCGAGCAAGGCGTGGATTTGCGTGTCGGCGCTGCGGCACTCGATGCCGACGGCGCCCTGACCACCGGCCGGCAGGCTGTCATCGACGCTGATGGCCGAGGTGATGCGGTCTTCAAAACCGAGACGGATCAGACCGGCCGCCGCGAGGATGATCGCGTCATATTCGCCGGCATCGAGCTTGGCCAGACGGGTATTGACGTTACCGCGCAGGAAGCGGATTTCCAGATCAGGACGACGGGTCAGCAGTTGCGCCTGACGCCGCAGGCTGGAGGTGCCAACGATGGCGCCGGCAGGCAGCGCATCGAGGCTGACGTAGGTATTGGAAACGAAAGCATCGCGCGGGTCTTCGCGTTCGCAGATACAGAACAGGCCAAGGCCTTCGGGGAAGTCCATCGGCACGTCTTTCATCGAATGCACGGCGATGTCGGCTTCGTTTTCCAGCAGCGCAGTTTCCAGTTCTTTGACGAACAGACCCTTGCCGCCGATTTTCGACAGCGGCGAGTCGAGCAGCTTGTCGCCGCGACTGACCATGGGCACCAGCGTCACCAGCAGACCCGGATGGGCCGCCTCCAGACGGGCTTTGACATATTCGGCCTGCCAGAGGGCCAGCGCACTTTTACGGGTGGCGATGCGGATTTCGCGAGAGGACATGGATCAATCCGTACTGAATAGATACGGCGGATAATAACAGCTCAGCCAAATCCACTTTGACTTGAATCAGAAACGGCGTGGCCTCCCTGGCCTGCAATGCCCGGTAGAAGAAAGTGCAACCGCGCGCGAAGGCCGGGTCAGAGGCCCTGCATCATCTTGCGCACACCGGCCACATGCCGGCGGCTGACAATCAGCGCATCACCATTAAGGCCTTTGAGGAACAGCTGGAAATGCCCCAGCGGTGTGCGTTGCAGACGCTCGATTCGGTCGCGGGCGACCAGCGCGTTGCGGTGGATGCGCACGAAACGCTCGCCGAATTCGTCTTCGAGGGCCTTAAGCGGCTCGTCCAGCAGCACCTCGCCGCTCTCATGGCGCAAAGTCACGTATTTGTGATCGGCAATGAAATAGACCACCTGATCCAGCGGGATCAGCTCGATGCCTTTGCGGGTGCGGGCGCTGATATGACTGCGCGGGCCGTTACCGCTTTCGGCGGCGGGACGGGTCAGGGCCGAGAGTTGCGTCCGGTTGGGACGTTCAGCCCGTTTCAGGGCTTCATGCAGATGTTCGGTTCGCACGGGTTTCACCACATAGCCCACGGCGCTGGCCTGCAGGGCTTCCACGGCAAATTCATCGGGGCCGGTGCAAAACACCACAGCCGGCGGCGTTTCACGTTCGCACAGACGGGCAGCGACCTGCAGGCCATCGAGGCCCGGCATGCGGATATCGAGCAGCACGATATCCGGCTTGTGGCTGTCGATCAGCGCCAACGCCTCTTCGCCATTCGTGGCGCTGGGCTCCAGGACTGTATAACCCTCGAGCTCGCTTACCATTCGGCTTAGGCGCTCGCGAGCCAGTGGTTCGTCATCAACGATCAGGACATTCATATTGCGCTGGATTCCTGCGTGAGTCTCGCACAAGGATAGCGTAGACAGGTGAAGTGACGTCCGTCACCGCGATCCACGCTAAGACTAGCCCGAGCGCCAAAAAGTGCCGTACGTCGGCCAGCAATATTTGCCAGTGTCCGGGTCGTACTGCTCAAAGCCCGCTGTTTCCTGCGTTTTTCACGGGGTATGCCAAAGGACAAAACCACCCACCCCCTCTTCTTATAGTCGGCGTCCGGACCTTTGTGCGATCCGCAGTCGCGCCGACCCTTATGTCCAACTGTAGACGCTTGCCGGGCCGATATTGCTCAATCGAAAAATATCCTTGCGCAAATCCCCCGCAGACGGCGCCGACTATGAATGAGCAGATGAGAAAAAAACGTATCGACCGGTGTCAGCGACAGGATTGGCAACCCTGTTATTATCCGCGCCAGCGTTTCACGCCTTCTTTCTTCAAGCCGATACGAGCGAATTCATGAGCACTGACAAGACCAATCAGTCCTGGGGCGGCCGCTTCAGTGAACCCGTCGACGCCTTCGTCGCCCGCTTCACCGCCTCCGTCACCTTCGACCAGCGCCTGTATCGCCACGACATCATGGGCTCGATCGCCCACGCCACCATGCTGGCCAAGGTCGGCGTGCTGACCGATGCCGAGCGCGACAGCATCATCGACGGCCTGAAGACCATTCAGGGCGAAATCGAAGCCGGCCAGTTCGACTGGCGCGTCGACCTCGAAGACGTGCACATGAACATCGAAGCACGCCTGACCGACCGCATCGGTATCACCGGCAAGAAACTGCACACCGGGCGCAGCCGCAACGACCAGGTCGCCACCGACATCCGTCTGTGGCTGCGTGACGAGATCGACCTGATCCTGGCCGAAATCACCCGCTTGCAAAAAGGTCTGCTGGAGCAGGCCGAGCGCGAAGCCGCCAGCATCATGCCCGGCTTCACTCACCTGCAAACTGCTCAGCCAGTGACCTTCGGCCACCACATGCTGGCGTGGTTCGAAATGCTCAGCCGCGACTACGAGCGTCTGGTCGACTGCCGCAAGCGCACCAACCGCATGCCGCTGGGCAGCGCCGCGCTGGCCGGCACCACCTATCCGATCGACCGCGAATACACCGCGCAACTGCTGGGTTTCGACGCCGTCGGCGGCAACTCGCTGGACAACGTTTCCGATCGCGACTTCGCCATCGAATTCTGCTCGGCCGCGAGCATCGCGATGATGCACCTGTCGCGCTTCTCCGAAGAGCTGGTGCTGTGGACCAGCGCGCAGTTCCAGTTCATCGATCTGCCGGACCGCTTCTGCACCGGCAGCTCGATCATGCCGCAAAAGAAAAACCCGGACGTGCCGGAGCTGGTACGCGGCAAGACCGGTCGCGTATTCGGCGCACTGATGGGCCTGCTGACCCTGATGAAGGGCCAGCCACTGGCCTACAACAAGGACAACCAGGAAGACAAAGAGCCGCTGTTCGACGCCGCCGACACCCTGCGCGATTCGCTGCGGGCGTTTGCCGACATGATCCCGGCGATCAAACCGAAACACGCGATCATGCGTGAAGCGGCCCTGCGTGGTTTCTCCACCGCGACCGATCTGGCGGACTACCTGGTGCGCCGTGGCCTGCCGTTCCGTGACTGCCACGAAATCGTCGGTCACGCGGTGAAGTACGGCGTGGATACCGGCAAGGATCTGGCCGAGATGAGCCTGGAAGAACTGCGACAGTTCAGCGACCAGATCGAACAGGATGTGTTCGCCGTACTGACCCTGGAAGGCTCGGTGAATGCCCGTGACCATATCGGCGGGACTGCGCCGGCGCAGGTCAAGGCAGCGGTGGTTCGCGGTCAGGCCCTCATCGCCAGCCGCTAAGGTCAAAAGCTTCGCGAGCAGGCTCGCTCCCACATTTGGATTTTTGTTAAATACAAAATTTGTGGCCGACAAAAATCCCCTGTGGGAGCAAGCCTGCTCGCGAAGGCTTCCCTTCAGAGCGCTATAAAATTCACTTCTTGGCAGCGATCATCGCCAAAAACGCCGGCATCGCCGCCTCTTTGTCAGCTGCAATCTTCTGCACATGCGAATTCTGCTCAAGCCGCTCCAGCAGCGCCTTGGCTTTCGGCATCTCTGCCAACAAATCGATCCCGAACAGTTTCTGCCCGACCGCACACGCCAGCGGCACGCTGTACAGGAAATACAAATCCGCGATGCTCAAACTGTCGCCCGCCACGTACGGGGCGAATTTGCCGTGGCGGCCCAGTGCCGCGAAACCCAGCAGCAGCTCGGCTTTGGTTTTCTCCTTGATCGCCTCCGGCACCGGCGAGCCGAAGAACGCTTCGCCATAACAGGCGCGGCCCGGCAGTTCGATGTACAACTCGATTTCCTTGGCGATCGCCAGCACCTGCGCCCGCTCGAATGGATCGCTCGGCAGCAGCGGCGTGCCTTTCTGGGTCTGCTCGAGGTATTCGAGGATGATCGCGGTTTCGTTAATAAATCCGGCATCGACGCCGAGTACCGGTACTTTGCCGCGCGGGCTGATCGCCAGCGATTGCGGGGTCGGCGTCGGGTAGAACGTCACCTCTTCGAACGGCAGGCCTTTTTCCAGCAGCGCCAGCTTGACCATGTTGTAGTAGTTGCTGACAGCGAATCCGTAGAGCTTGAACATCACATAGCCTCCAGGCCGTGCGGGGTGGGCAGGCACTGTTTATAGATCGCCTGGCTCGATCCTGCCAGCAGCATCACGCCGCTGAATGCGGGTAAACTGGCGCCTTTCCTTGAGGAGCCTGCCATGAGCGAGCCGACTGACATCGACAATGATGAAGAAGAGTTCACCGAATCGACGCTGATCGAAGCGATCGAGAACCAGATCGAAAGCGACAACCCTCCAGCGGCCAAGGCAACCTTCAACAAGCTGACGCTGGTCGGTTACGAGCGTGATGACATCCTGAATCTGATGGCCCACGTGCTGGCCTACGAAATCGACGCGATGCTTGACGATGACCGCGCGTTCAATACCGAGTGGTATGAAACCGCGCTGCGTGCGTTGCCAGAGTTGCCACCGGAAAAGCAGTAACTGCACATTTCCCCTGTGGGAGCGAGCCTGCTCGCGAATGCCGTGCATCAGCAAAAACAACGCGATATGACATACCGCTTTCGCGAGCAGGCTCGCTCCCACACAATTTGTCACCCATCCATCCAGCCAACTCTCCGGCCCCGACTAGACTGGAATTCGCCTCAAGACAAAATCCCTGATCTGAGCACTGGACATGCCGCAAAAGCGGGTTCACCTTAGGGGCGCTGTCGTCCAATTCCTAGAAAGTCTGGAGTCCTTATGTCGCTTACCCCTGAGCTGGTTGCCGAACTGGAAGTCCTCGCACTCTTTCCCCTGGACAGTTCCCAGGAAGGTTTGAAAATTCATCAGACCGCTGCCCCGAAGCATATCGCCGCCGCCAAACGCCTCTTCGAGAAAGACCTCACCGACCAGCCCGATGGCGGGTATCTGACCAGCCTGGGTCGTGATGCCGCGCAAAATGTGCAAACCGTGCTGACCATTTTGAGAGAGCAGGAAACCGCCTGATTTTTCCCCGTCTTTGCCCACGGGAACTCCTGCCACGGGATTTCCGCGGGCCCGCTTGATCGCTCTCCGCTAAAAATCTGACGTCAAAAAACAAATTCAGCTTAAAAGTCCCGCTGCTCAAAGGCTAAACTGCCTCCCATTCCGAGACCCTCTTCGTCCGAGCCTGCGAGCCGGTTTGAGCTGACATGACGCGCACCCATGAAATCCGCCCCGATCTGGACGAGGGAATCGACCGCAAGGTGCTCAGCCAGTTGCGTGCGCGCTTTCTCAAGCTCAATGAGGGTCGCCTTGGCCGGGCGCTCGAAGGTCTGTCGAGCCGCCAGCAAGGCGTGCTGACCCTGCTGCCACTGTTCTTCCACGTCAATCACCCGCTGTTGCCGGGCTATGTTTCCGGCAGCACCCCAGCCGGGCTATCCAACTATGAACCGGACGCCAGCGCCCTCACCGAAGCGCAGCGCCTGACCCGCTCGTTCTCCTACAAGCCGCGCCATGGCAGCAACCCGCCTCGGCCGATTCACGGACTGTTTCTGATGGGCAGCCTCGGCACCCTGGCCCAGGCCGATCAGAGCGACATGGACGTGTGGGTTTGCCACGCACCGGACCTGAGCGAAAACGAACTCGCCGAGCTGCGCAAAAAATGCCAGCTCCTCGAAGCCTGGGCCGCGACCCAAGGCGCCGAGGCGCACTTCTTTCTGATCGACCCGGTACGCTTCGTCAAAGGCGAACGCGACACCCAGCTCAGCTCCGAAAACTGCGGCAGCACTCAGCACTATCTGTTGCTGGACGAGTTTTATCGCACCGCGATCTGGCTGGCCGGGCGCACACCGATCTGGTGGCTGGTGCCGGTCTACGAAGAAACCGCTTACGACCTGTACACCCACACTCTGCTGTCCAAGCGTTTCATTCGCGCCGACGAGACGCTTGATCTCGGGCATCTGGCGACAATTCCGCCGGGCGAGTTCATCGGTGCCGGCCTGTGGCAATTGTTCAAGGGCATCGAATCGCCCTACAAGTCGGTGCTCAAGCTGTTGCTGACCGAGGTCTACGCCAGCGAACACCCGCAAGTGCAGTGCCTGAGCCTGCGCTACAAGCAGGCCGTGTTCGCCAATCAGCTGGATCTGGATGAGCTGGATCCGTACATGGTGGTGTACCGACGCATCGAGGAATACCTCTGCGCCCGCAACGAGCCGGAGCGTCTGGAGCTGGTGCGGCGCGCGCTGTACCTCAAGGTCAACCGCAAGCTCACCGGCAACAGCCGCACCCAAAGCTGGCAGCGTTCGCTGCTGGAGCGCCTGGCGCACGAATGGCATTGGGATCAGCGGCAACTGGCCTTGCTCGACAGCCGCAGCCAGTGGAAAGTCCGCCAGGTCAGCGCCGAACGCCGCGCCCTGGTCAATGAGCTGAATTACAGCTACCGCTTCCTGACCCAGTTCGCCCGCAGCGAACAGACCGTCAGCCTGATCAACAAGCGCGACCTGAACGTGCTCGGTCGTCGCTTGTACGCCGCATTCGAGCGCAAGGCCGACAAGGTCGAATTCATCAATCCCGGCATCGCCCCGGATCTGGCCGAAGACACCCTGACGCTGGTGCAATCGCCGAACAAAAAAGAGCCCGGGCAAACCCAGTGGGGTTTGTACAACGGTAGCCTGAACGCGCTGGAGTGGGAGCACTTCGCGCCGATCAAGCGCAGCCGCGAGTTGCTCGAACTGCTGACCTGGTGCCACCGCAACGGTGTGATCGACAGCAGCACCCGACTGGCGCTGCACCCCGGCACTAGCGATATGAGCGAGTTCGAGCTGTTCAACCTGCTCGGCAGCCTGCAGCAGTGCATCGCCCTGCCCCTGCCGACCGTTGCCGAAGAACGACTGCTGCGCGCTGCGGTGCCGAGCGAAGTGCTGATGCTGGTCAACGTCGGTATCGATCCGCTCAAGCATCACCGCGACCTGAATATCCTGATGACCACCGAGCGCACCGACTCACTGAGTTACGCCGGGGTGCGCGAAAACCTTGTGCTGACCCTCGATCAGGTCACGCTCAACAGCTGGAATGAAGTGCTGGTCAACCGTTTCGACGGCCCCCACGCGCTGCTCGATTGCCTGCGCGACTACCTCAACAATCTGCCGCGCGGCCCGCAGCAGCCGTCATTGAAGGTGCGCTGCTTCTGCCACAACCGCGCGCAGTTCATTGCCCGGCGCGTGGAAGAAGTCATCGACACCGCGCAGACCCTGCTGCTCAGCGAGCTCAATCACCGCTACCTGATTCAGGTGCAACAGCACTATCACGTGCTGGAGCTGGTGCCGGGCCAGATCAACCATGTCGCACTCGCCACACTGCCGGCGCTGCTCGATTATCTGGGCGAAGAACAGCCGCGCTACAGCCCGCTGCACCTGGACCCGATGGCGCTGGAGGATCACGACCTCGCGTTGATCCTGCCGATGGGTCAGCCGGAATCGATTCAGGTGTTCTACCGGATCAGCGAACAACAGGCCGAGCTGTACGTGCTGGATGAGTTCAACGCGCTGTGGCAACAGCATCTGCCGTATCACGATGAACAGAGCCTGCTGGTACCGCTGCAGCGCTTCCTGCAATCGATCCAGTACCGACGCGAAGCGCTGTTGCCGATGGATGGCAGCCAGGCGGTCGGCCTCGACACCTTGTATTACCAGCTATTGCCTTCCGGCCCCGGGCGGGCGCGCCGGGTCGAACCACGACCGGTGCCGCAGACACCGGTCAACAAACCGTTCTACGACGTGCAGGCGATCGTCGGCAAAGCCGCACCGGGCGAGGTGCAGGTCACCTTGTATTGCAATCAACGGGAATTCAGCGAGCTGGAATATGGCGACCAGCTGTTCCACGTGGTCGCCCGGGAGATCGTCGAGCAGCGCCGCGAGACCGAGCGCTATCGCTGCTACATCACCGACCTGGACCTCTCGGGCCTGCTCGGTGATGGTCAGAGTTCAAGCAATTTGTATCTGCGCTACAAGGCCGACCTGGAGCGCGCCCTGAACGAGGCGCTCGAACAGGTCTGAGGCGGGATCACTCGCGGAATTCACCGCCGTTGGCAGGCTGCGATTCAACTTCCAGCAACGTCAGTTTCAGGGTCTTGCCACCCGGAGCCGGCCAGTCGATGTGCTGACCGACCTTCAGGCCCAGCAGCGCGCTGCCGACCGGCGCGAGGATCGAGATCTTGCCTTCGTCGGCGTTAGCGTCCTTGGGATAGACCAATGTCAGGTGATAGTCCTTGCCACTGCCCTCTTCGCGGCAGTGCACACGGGAATTCATCGTCACGACATCAGCGGGCACTTCATCGTGGCCGACCAGTGTATCGGCGCGGTCCAGTTCGGTTTGCAGCGCGATCACGCCCGGCGCAGCCTGGTCTTTCTCATTCAGGTTGTCGATCAAGCGCTCCAGACGTTGCACGTCCAGACGGGTAAGAGTGATGGAAGGTGCGGTCATGATCCGGGCAGACTCCTTTCTTCTGCACACAAAAAAAGCAAAACCCCGCCAAAAAAGACGGGGTTTTCACCATGCCTCGATGGGTTGAGGCGTGTTCGGACACTATCACAGCTCAAAAAATATACAAGTCACCCACTTTTGATATGGCAAGAACACCTGTGGCGAGGGGATTTATCCCCGATGGGTCGCGCAGCGGCCCCAAGCTTCTGAGACTGCTGCGCAGTCTATCGGGGATAAATCCCCTCACCACAAAGTCGAGTCAAGTCAGGGCTTTTCGTGCGGCAGCCTGCTGGCAGATGATCCGGCGGCGTTGATCGTCTGCCGAGCGCCATTCGCGAATATCCTCGACATGGCGGAAGCAGCCGAGACAAACCTTCTGTTCATCCAGCCGGCACACGCCGCTGCACGGCGAAGGCACGGCCGGGCTGATGTTGCTGTAAAGCGGCTTTGGCGGACGAACAGATGCGGTGTCAGTCACGAAATCACAGACCTTCGAAATCGAATTCGACACCGGCCTGCTGCTTGACGATGCGTTCGAGCATTTCGCCCAATTGCTCTTCGCTCTTGTCGCACATCCAGCGCTCGCTCTCTTCGTCGTAGTCGAAGTGGAAACCGCCGGAGACCGCCGCCAACCACAGCTGACGCAACGGCTCCTGACGACTGAAAATCAGCTGCGTGCCGTTTTCAAACTTCACAGTCAGTACACCGGCCGAGCTTTCCAGGTCGATATCCAGGTCGCTTTCGTCAAAGATGTCCTCCAGTTTTTCCTGGGTTTCATCGACCAGATCGTGGAAACGCGCTTCGGACAAACTCATTGTGGCAACCTCAAAAAATGTCTGATCAGGCTCAAGCGCCGCAAGATACGGACGCTGCCGGCCGATTGCAAAGATTAACGACCAAGCACATCAATAGCACTGTAAACACTGTACCGGTGGGAGCGGGCTTGCTCGCGAAGAGGCCGGTACATCCAGCAATTCTGCCTGCAGAACCACCGCTTTCGCGAGCAAGCCCGCTCCCACAGGGCTTGGTGCGCCTATAACTAGCCCCGCCAGACGGGAGGGCCATCACATAGGCAAGCTGCCGGGTGGCCGGTATACTCCGGCGCAATTAACGCATTTTCAAGGATTTCGCCATGAAGCGCCTGATCTCTTCCCTTGCTGCGCTCGTCGCGGTTGCCTGCCTCGTTTCGGCCTGTGGTCAAAAAGGCCCGCTGTACCTGCCGGATGACGATCAGGACCCGGCCGAGCAAGCCCAGTCTTCGCAAAAGCAGCCGTCCAAAGCACACAAGCACGACGTTTACCAATAAGGGATCGCCATGGACGCTTTTAACTACCGTGGCGGGGAGCTGTTCGCGGAAGGTGTGGCGCTGTCCGCCATCGCCGACCGCTTCGGCACGCCCACCTACGTCTACTCGCGTGCGCACATCGAAGCCCAGTATCTGGCCTACGCCGACGCGCTGGCCGGCATGCCGCACCTGGTCTGCTACGCAGTCAAGGCCAACTCCAACCTCGGGGTTCTGAATGTCCTGGCCCGTCTCGGCGCCGGTTTCGACATCGTTTCCCGTGGCGAGCTGGAACGTGTACTCGCCGCTGGCGGCAGCGCCGACAAGATCGTGTTCTCCGGCGTCGGCAAGACCCGTGACGACATGCGTCGCGCGCTGGAAGTCGGCGTGCACTGCTTCAACGTCGAATCCACCGACGAGCTTGAGCGCCTGCAAGTCGTGGCTGCCGAGCTGGGTGTTCGCGCACCGGTCTCGCTGCGCGTGAACCCGGACGTCGACGCCGGCACCCACCCGTACATTTCCACCGGTCTCAAAGAGAACAAGTTCGGCATCGCCATTGCCGACGCCGAAGACGTGTACGTGCGTGCCGCGCACCTGCCGAACCTGGAAGTGATCGGTGTCGACTGCCACATCGGCTCGCAACTGACCACCCTGCCGCCGTTCCTCGATGCCCTCGATCGCTTGCTGGATCTGGTCGACCGCCTCGGCGACTGCGGCATCCACCTGCGCCACATCGATCTCGGTGGTGGCCTGGGCGTGCGGTATCGCGATGAAGAGCCGCCACTGGCCGGCGACTACATCAAGGCTGTGCGCGAGCGTCTGAACGGTCGTGACCTGGCGCTGGTGTTCGAACCGGGCCGCTTCATCGTCGCCAACGCCGGCGTGCTGCTGACCCAGGTCGAGTACCTCAAGCACACCGAACACAAGGATTTCGCCATCGTCGACGCGGCGATGAACGACCTGATTCGCCCGGCGCTGTATCAGGCCTGGATGGACGTCACCGCGGTCAAACCGCGTGACTCCGCTGCGCGCAAATACGACATCGTCGGCCCGATCTGCGAAACCGGCGATTTCCTCGCCAAGGATCGTGAGCTCGCGCTGGAAGAAGGCGACCTGCTGGCCGTGCATTCGGCCGGTGCCTACGGCTTCGTGATGAGTTCCAACTACAACACCCGTGGCCGTGCCGCTGAAGTGTTGGTAGACGGTGATCAGGTTTTTGAAGTGCGCCGCCGCGAAACCGTGGCCGAGCTGTTTGCCGGCGAAAGCCTGCTGCCGGAGTAACCCATGCTGCTGCGTTTTACCAAAATGCACGGCCTGGGCAATGACTTCATGGTTCTCGACCTGGTCAGCCAGCACGCGCATATTCAGCCCAAGCACGCCAAGCAATGGGGCGACCGGCACACCGGTATCGGTTTCGACCAGTTGCTGATCGTCGAAGCACCGAGCAACCCGGACGTGGATTTCCGTTACCGGATCTTCAACTCCGATGGCTCGGAAGTGGAACAGTGTGGCAACGGTGCGCGCTGCTTCGCGCGCTTCGTGCTCGACAAACGTCTGACGGCCAAGCGGCAGATTCGCGTCGAGACCAAGGGCGGCATCATCGAGCTGGACGTGCGTAACGACGGCCAGATCGGGGTGAACATGGGCGCGCCGCGTCTGGTGCCGGCGGATATTCCGTTCGACGCACCGGCGCAGGCCAGCAGCTATCAGCTGGAAGTCGACGGCACCACGGTCGAACTGGCCGCTGTGTCAATGGGCAACCCCCATGCGGTGCTGCGCGTACAGGACATCAACAATGCACCGGTGCATGAACTGGGGCCGAAAATCGAACACCATCCGCGCTTCCCGGCGCGGGTCAACGTCGGTTTCATCCAGGTCATCGACCGCAACCGCGCGCAGTTGCGCGTCTGGGAACGCGGGGCCGGGGAAACCCAGGCCTGCGGCACCGGCGCTTGTGCCGCTGCAGTTGCGGCCATCAGCCAGGGGTGGATGGATTCGCCGCTGTTGATCGACCTGCCCGGCGGGCGTCTGTCCATTGAATGGGCAGGCCCTGGCCACCCGGTGTTGATGACCGGCCCGGCAGTGCGTGTATACGAAGGACAAGTGCGTCTTTGAGTGAGCAGAAGCCATGACCGATAAGCCTCAGGTACCCGCCCGACAGTCCGACGAATCCGCGTCCGAGAGCCTGGAGGCGGCAGCGGTTGCCGCATACCTGGAGGCTCATCCGGACTTCTTCGTCGAGCACGAAGAACTGCTGCCCGCCATGCGCATTCCCCACCAGCGCGGTGACACCGTTTCGCTGGTCGAGCGGCAGATGAGCATCCTGCGCGACCGCAACATCGAGATGCGTCATCGTCTCTCGCAGTTGATGGACGTCGCCCGCGACAATGACCGGCTGTTCGACAAGACCCGCCGCCTGATCCTGTCGCTGATGGACGCGGCCAGTCTGGAAGACGTGGTGATCAGCGTCGAAGACAGCCTGCGCCAGGACTTTCAGGTGCCCTTTGTCAGCCTGATCCTGCTCGGCGACAACCCGGCACCGGTTGGCCGCTGGGTGACTCATGCCGACGCGCAAACCGCGATCGGCGGTCTGCTCACCGAAGGCAAGAGCGTCAGCGGCACTCTGCGAGAACATGAGCTGGACTTCCTGTTCGGCGAAGAACAGCGCAAGCAGATCGGCTCCACCGCGGTAGTCGCGGTCAGCCATCAAGGCATCCACGGCATTCTGGCGATCGCCAGCCGTGATCCGCAGCACTACAAGAGCTCGGTCGGCACGCTGTTCCTCAGCTACATCGCCGAAGTCATGGGCCGCGTGCTGCCACGGGTCAACAGCCCCCTGCGCTCGGTACGCTGAGCATGGAACGACAACTGGACGCTTACTGCGAACACCTGCGCAGTGAGCGACAGGTGTCGCCGCACACCCTGTCGGCCTATCGCCGCGACCTCGATAAAGTCCTCGGCTGGTGCATCAAGCAGAACATCGGCAGTTGGGCGGCGCTGGATATTCAGCGTCTGCGCAGCCTGATCGCCCGCCTGCATGCGCAGGGTCAGTCGTCACGCAGTCTCGCCCGATTGCTTTCAGCGGTGCGCGGGCTCTATCACTATCTGAATCGCGAAGGTCTGTGCGACCACGACCCGGCGACCGGTCTGGCGCCGCCGAAAGGCGAACGGCGCCTGCCGAAAACCCTCGACACCGACCGCGCATTGCAACTGCTTGAAGGCGCGGTCGAGGACGACTTTCTGGCCCGTCGCGATCAGGCGATTCTCGAATTGTTCTATTCCTCGGGCCTGCGCCTGTCCGAGCTGACCGGGCTCAATCTCGATCAGCTGGATCTGGCCGCCGGCATGGTTCAGGTGCTCGGCAAGGGCAGTAAGACCCGCCTGCTGCCGGTCGGCAAAAAGGCCCGCGGAGCACTGGAGCAATGGCTGCCGCTGCGGGCCATGACCAACCCGGCCGACGACGCCGTGTTCGTCAGCCAGCAAGGCCGCCGCCTCGGCCCACGGGCGATTCAGGTGCGGGTGAAACTGGCCGGCGAGCGCGAACTGGGGCAGAACCTGCACCCGCACATGCTGCGGCATTCCTTTGCCAGCCACTTGCTGGAATCCTCACAGGACCTGCGCGCGGTGCAGGAATTGCTCGGCCACTCGGACATCAAGACCACGCAGATCTACACCCACCTGGACTTCCAGCACCTGGCGGCGGTCTACGACAGCGCCCATCCACGGGCCAAACGCAGCAAAGGCGACGATTCATGAGCATCCAGTTGATCACCTTCGACCTTGACGACACCCTGTGGGACACCGCCCCGGTGATCGTCAGTGCCGAAGCGGTATTGCGCGAATGGCTGAGCGAACACGCACCGAACCTGGGCGCAGTGCCGGTGGAGCATTTGTGGGGGATTCGTGAGCGGGTACTGGCCAGCGAACCGGGCCTCAAGCACCGCATCAGTGCGTTGCGCAGGCGCGTGCTGTTCCACGCGCTGGAAGAAGCCGGGTACGCCCACGGCGAAGCTGCGGATCTGGCCGACAAAAGCTTTGAAGTGTTCCTGCATGCGCGGCATCAGATCGAGGTGTTCCCGGAGGTCGAACCGACTTTGGAAATCCTCGCCAACCATTACGCACTCGGCGTGGTCACCAACGGCAACGCCGACGTGCGTCGGCTGGGCCTGGCGGATTACTTCAAGTTTGCCTTGTGCGCCGAAGATATCGGTATCGCCAAGCCGGATGTGCGGCTGTTTCACGAGGCGTTGCAGCGTGGTGGCGCCACAGCCGAAACCGCCGTACATATCGGCGATCATCCGGGCGATGACATTGCCGGGGCGCAACAAGCGGGCATGCGTGCCGTCTGGTTCAACCCGACGGGCAAGGTCTGGGAAGCCGAGCGACTGCCGGATGCTGAAATCCGCAGCCTGACCGATTTGCCAGCCGTGCTCGCACGCTGGAATGCCCTCTCCACCTGACGTAACCCCCTGTGGGAGCGGGCTTGCTCGCGAAGAGGCCGTGTCAGTCGACATACAATTTGAATGACACACCGCCTTCGCGAGCAAGCCCGCTCCCACAGGGGGTTGCGTGTATCCATGACCTCTTTGTTTCAGGCATGAAAAAGCCCGCAGCGACGGCGGGCTTTTTCAGCAAGCAGGTAGCACGCCTCAGATAGGGCGGCTGCCGTACTTGTTGTCCGGCTTCTTGGGCGGATCGGCGACCACGTTGGCCTCCACTTCCTGCACCTTGCCGCCGCGCGCAAGGAATTCTTCCATGGCCTTGGCCAGGGCGTCGCGCTCCTTGTTCTTGGCTTCGATGCTCGGCAACTCGTCGACCGACACCGCAGCCTTGGCTTTGCCTTTGGCAGCCGGGGCCGGCGTATCGTCACCGCCATCGTCTTCAGCAACGTCTTCCGCTGCTGCTTCCAGACCGTCCTCGGCCTCGTCTTCGTCGCCTACTTCGAGGTCGTCGTTTTCCAGATCATCGTCGCTCATGTTCTACCTCATGACTTGCGAAAAGCAGATTAGTTATAGACCAGCTTTGGCGACTGTCGAAAGTCGCCGGAAAAAAATCGGTAACCGCGGGTGACCAACGGTTTACGCCCCTTCACCGTGCAGGGTGGCGAGGACTTTACGGGCACCGCCATGATCACGGTGCTCGCCCAGATAAACACCTTGCCAGGTGCCCAGTGCCAGTCGCCCTGCCGAAACCGGCAGACTGATCTGACAGCCAAGTACGCTGGCCTTGAAGTGCGCCGGGAGGTCGTCCAGGCCTTCGTCGTTATGCTCATAGCCGTCTGTTCCTTGTGGGATCAGACGATTGAAAAATCGTTCGAAGTCGCGACGGACCGCCGGATCGGCGTTCTCGTTGATGGTCAACGACGCCGAGGTGTGCTGCAGCCACAAATGCAACAGACCGACCCGGCACGCCTTGAGTTCAGGCAGGCCGGCGAGTAACTCGTCCGTTACCAGATGAAAGCCCCGGGGCCGTGCCCGCAGGGTTATCAGAGTCTGTTGCCACATACAGTTCTCCGCACGTTCGGGGCGCATTCTAGCGCGCTCTGGGAAAAAACAAAGGCCCTAATATTCCTGCAATGATGTAAGCGATTGGCCGCAGAAAAATGCCCGCCGTAAACACGACCAAAGCCGTACGAAAAATCCTTTCAGCCTTCCTTTCAATGACAAATTCCAGACAAAAAAATGCCCGGCGAACCGGGCAAGTTTTTTAATGCGCGAACTTACAGGTTGTAGCCGCGTTCGTTGTGTTGTGCCAGATCGAGACCCACCGACTCTTCTTCCTCGGTCACACGCAGACCCATCACGGCGTCCAGGACCTTGAGGATGATGAAGGTGACGATCGCGGTGTAGATCACCGTGAAGCCGACACCTTTGCACTGAATCCACACTTGAGCGGCGATGTCGGTGACGGTGCCGAAGCCACCCAGCGACGGTGCAGCGAACACACCGGTGAGGATCGCACCGAGGATACCGCCGATACCGTGTACGCCGAACGCGTCCAGAGAGTCGTCATAGCCGAGTTTGCGTTTCAGCGTGGTGGCGCAGAAGAAGCACACCACACCTGCCGCCAGACCGATCACCAGTGCACCCATCGGGCCCACAGTGCCGGCCGCCGGAGTGATTGCCACCAGACCGGCAACCACACCCGAGGCGATGCCCAGTGCGCTTGGCTTGCCGTGAGTGATCCACTCCGCGAACATCCAGCCCAGAGCCGCTGCTGCTGTTGCAATCTGAGTGACCAGCATCGCCATGCCGGCGGTGCCGTTGGCGGCTGCGGCGGAACCGGCGTTGAAGCCGAACCAGCCAACCCACAACATCGCTGCACCCATCAGGGTGTAACCGAGGTTGTGCGGTGCCATCGGGGTGGTCGGGAAACCTTTGCGCTTGCCCAATACCAGGCAGGCAATCAGACCGGCCACACCGGCGTTGATGTGCACCACTGTGCCGCCCGCGAAGTCGAGTACGCCCCAGTCCCACATCAGGCCGCCGTTACCGGACCAGACCATGTGCGCGATCGGTGCATAGACGAGGGTGAACCAGATGCCCATGAAAATCAGCATCGCGGAGAATTTCATCCGCTCGGCGAACGCACCGACAATCAGCGCCGGGGTGATGATCGCGAAGGTCATCTGGAAGGTGATGAACACCGCCTCGGGGAACAGCGCCGCAGGGCCGGTCAGGCTCGAAGGCGTGACACCGGCGAGGAACGCCTTGCCCATGCCGCCGAAGAACGAGTTGAAGTTGACGACGCCCTGCTCCATGCCGGTGGTGTCGAACGCAATGCTGTAGCCATAAATGACCCACAGGATGCTGATCAGACCGGTAATGGCGAAGCACTGCATCATCACGGAAAGAATGTTTTTCGAGCGAACCATGCCGCCGTAAAACAGCGCCAGGCCCGGGATGGTCATGAACAGCACGAGGGCTGTCGAGGTGAGCATCCAGGCAGTGTCGCCGGAATTGAGGACCGGGGCCGCCACTTCGTCTGCCGCCATTGCAAGGCCGGGCATTACGATGGACAACAGGGCTCCTAGCCCTGCGAATTTACGCAGAGTCATATTGTTTTCTCCTGGGGCGTTGGGGTTTGTGGCGGCTTAAATCGCGTCGGTATCGGTTTCGCCGGTACGGATGCGGATCGCCTGTTCCAGATTGACCACGAAGATCTTGCCGTCACCGATCTTGCCGGTGTTGGCCGCTTTGGTTATCGCCTCGATAACCCGATCCAGATCCTTGTCGTCGATGGCCACGTCGATTTTCACCTTGGGCAGAAAATCGACCACATACTCCGCGCCGCGATACAGCTCGGTGTGACCCTTCTGCCGGCCGAAGCCTTTGACTTCAGTAACGGTAATGCCCTGCACGCCGATTTCGGACAGCGACTCGCGCACGTCGTCCAACTTGAACGGCTTGATGATGGCAGTGACTAGCTTCATGAAACTCTCTCCCGAATTGGTGGACTTGCCCCAGGAAAACAAACCCGACTCAAGTCTAAGCGCAGTGCCTGGCTTTGTAACGCATCGTCGGCCTTACCTGCCCGACTGACGCCAGCTAACCGCTGCCGGCGAAACTCCCCGTCCCGCCTGCCGCACTGCATTCGTCACAGCGACTGCATCAGTGCATGGGTCACTACCGACTAAGCAGAAAGCTTGCCATCTCGCCAAATTCCTCTGATTTCAAGCCCTTGGCCGCTGCCACAGGCGCCCGCGCAAAAAAGCCCCGACGGTTACGCACAACAACGGTGCGTTGCCGTCCGTCTGCTTGCGCGAAAAGCGTGCATCCGTGCCTGCGTCAATGACTATAGACACTGCGTGATACACTGCCCGCCACTGTTTACAGGACACATTCCATGCTCGCGCCCAAAGACTTCCTCGACGCCCTGAGCGGCACCGCCTCCCGCCTGTTCAGCGGCGACACCCCGCTGCCGAAAGCCGAAATCGAAAGCCAGTTCAAGATGCTGCTGCAGAGTGCGTTCAGCAAACTCGATTTGGTGAGCCGTGAAGAGTTTGATAGTCAGATGGTCGTACTGGCCCGCACTCGTGCTCGCCTCGAAAGCCTTGAGGCCAAAGTCGCCGAGATGGAAGCCAAGCTGACGCCGCCGGCCGAGTAAGTCTGCAGACCCTGAGCCAAAGTGCCTTGAAGTTTGCGAAAGAAATTAAACCGCTCCTGCCTAGGCAGGAGCGGTTTCCGTCAGATCAATCCTCTACAACGAATTATTCCAACGGTCTCGCAGAAACTCGTACAGGCGAAAAGCCCATAACGCGATTCTGACGAGGCGCCACATATGTTTAAGAAACTTAGACATACTTTGGCCCTCCTTGCGTGGGGCCAAACCTCCGATGCACTTTCCGGCGTACGAACACCTTCGGGACTACACGTGAGTATGTCCGCTAAGGCGGCCGGGTGTGGGTTCCTCAAATACTGTACCGGCACGGGTCTCACACCGTGTCGAGGAACATGAAGTCTTTGCGCTCCCGGCCACACTTCGCGAATACCCCATGAGTGGGCATCGTCATTGCGGACTTTATGACAGCCCTTAGAAAGCGATTTAAACAACTTGTATCAAGTCGTTATGAGGCACTATCAACGGGACCGTTGCCCCCCTTTCAAGCCCATCTGATACTTGCGCCAATGAGCAAACATGCATAACCTGATCGCACGTGAGTGTGTCCGCAAAGGATACGCAGGCCTTGGCCTCACCGAAGCCTGCAAAATGAAAACCGTCTCCTCAAGGCGGTTTTTTTTCGCCTCGAAATTTGTTGACCACTTTCCCGCAACATCCAGTGAAAGTTCGCCCCCGCCTGATCGCCCTTCCCCAACTAACCTTCAAAAACCCGCAGGAAGCGGCTCCCCGATTCAGCTCAAGGAACGACCATGTCCCTCTCCATCGTCCACAGTCGCGCCCAGATTGGCGTGGATGCTCCCGCCGTTACCGTCGAAGTCCATCTGGCCAACGGTCTGCCGTCGCTGACCATGGTTGGCCTGCCCGAAGCGGCGGTGAAGGAGAGCAAGGATCGGGTGCGCAGCGCGATCATCAATTCCGGGCTGCAGTTTCCGGCGCGGCGGATCACCTTGAATCTGGCGCCGGCGGACTTGCCCAAGGATGGCGGGCGCTTTGATCTGGCGATTGCCCTGGGGATTCTGTCGGCGAGTGTGCAGGTGCCGTGTCTGACGCTGGATGATGTGGAATGCCTGGGTGAATTGGCGTTGTCCGGCGCTGTGCGGCCGGTACGCGGGGTGTTGCCGGCGGCGCTCGCGGCGCGCAAGGCCGGGCGGGCACTGGTGGTGCCGCGGGCGAATGCCGAAGAAGCGTGCCTGGCCTCGGGTTTGAAGGTGTTTGCGGTGGATCATCTGCTGGAAGCGGTGGCGCATTTCAACGGGCATACGCCGGTCGAGCCTTATGTCTCGGACGGGCTGATCCATGCGGCGAAACCTTATCCCGACCTCAACGAAGTACAAGGGCAGATGGCCGCGAAACGGGCGCTGCTGATTGCGGCGGCAGGCGCGCACAACCTGTTGTTCAGTGGGCCACCGGGAACCGGCAAGACCTTGTTGGCAAGTCGCTTGCCCGGGCTGCTGCCGCCGCTATCCGAATGCGAGGCGCTAGAAGTGGCAGCGATTCAATCGGTCGCCAGCGGCGTGCCACTGACTCATTGGCCACAGCGGCCGTTTCGCCAGCCGCACCACTCGGCCTCCGGGCCGGCACTGGTCGGTGGCAGCTCGAAACCGCAACCCGGCGAGATCACCCTCGCCCACCATGGCGTACTGTTTCTCGATGAGCTGCCGGAGTTCGATCGTAAGGTACTGGAGGTGCTGCGCGAGCCGCTGGAATCCGGGCATATCGTAATTGCCCGAGCCAAGGATCGCGTACGCTTTCCCGCGCGTTTCCAGTTGGTGGCGGCAATGAATCCGTGTCCCTGTGGATATCTTGGCGAGCCGAGCGGCAAGTGCTCGTGTACACCGGACATGGTGCAGCGCTACCGCAACAAGCTATCGGGGCCGTTGCTGGATCGGATTGATCTGCACCTGACGGTGGCGCGGGAAGCGACGGCGTTGAATCCGGCAGTGAAGCCGGGCGAGGACAGTGCCAGTGCGGCAGCGGTGGTGGCCGAGGCACGCGAACGACAGCAAAAGCGTCAGCGTTGTGCCAATGCGTTTCTCGATCTGCCAGGCCTGAAGCGGCACTGCAAGCTATCCACAGCCGATGAGAAATGGCTGGAATCAGCCTGTGAGCGGCTGACCTTGTCGCTGCGCTCAGCCCATCGTTTGCTCAAAGTCGCCAGAACCCTGGCAGACCTTGAGCAAGTCGATGCAATCAAGCGCGAACATCTGGCCGAGGCGCTGCAGTACCGTCCGGCGACGCCTTAATGCTCAGTCAGATCAACCAGCGGCGTCTGCCGCACTTCGGTTTCACGCCCGGCCTGGATTTCGCTCACGTGCTTCAACGCATTATCCACAGCGCCTTTGTCTGCCAGCAGGCTGTAGCTGATCTGAAACTGTTGGCTGGCCTTTGGCGCAATGGTCGGCACCAGGTTCAGCGGACGCTGATAGCGGCGGTTGTAGGAAAAGCTGGTGCCTGGCTCAAGGCCCGTGACATAGCCCTGCCCTTGGGTGTCGGTATTTTTCCACAGGGAAAACACTGGCAGCTGTTGTGTATTGAAGCCAACAGAGACACCGAGGCTGCCAGCCTTGTTGTGCAAAACAGTCAGGGTTTCGCCTTTGGCGTCGGCGTAGGGCACGACGTTATAGACGGTTTCGTCGTAGTCCTTGGTTGGACCGCGA
The DNA here is from genome assembly GCF_054790485.1 of Pseudomonas sp. G3-39. Classification (NCBI taxonomy): domain Bacteria; kingdom Pseudomonadati; phylum Pseudomonadota; class Gammaproteobacteria; order Pseudomonadales; family Pseudomonadaceae; genus Pseudomonas; species Pseudomonas sp. G3-39. The sequence goes on from NZ_CP186497.1 coordinate 5,758,965, forward strand.
TAAATCTGCCAGTCCGCCAACTCGGCTTTGGCCTTGTCGTTGAATGGCGAGACCTGTTTCACCGGCGCCGCGAACCGTGCACCCTGCTCGAGGAACGGCGTGCTGAAGTTACTGTGATACAGCGCCTGGTATTCCTTCGGATAATCACCGTTGTTGGTCAGCGTATCGTTGAGGGCAAAGCGCACGCTGCCCGGCTCGGTGACCAGCTCAGTGACGACCGAGAAGTCGACTTTCTTGAACGCCTGTTCCTTCAGTTCACCGCGCAGACTGATGGCGTAGGGTGGTTTTTCATCGATGTGCAGCGTGACAGTGCTGGCCGGAATGTTCGCGGCGCGGCCGTGCAGGGTCAGCAACTCGCCATTGTCCATACCGGGATGGCCGACCCATTCGTAACCGCAGCGGGTCACCAACTCATTGAAGCCTTCCAGCCAGCCCAGACCACCGCGTCCATTGAGTTCGATGAAGGCCGGGTTGACCACTTCCTTGACCGGCGAATCCCAACCCATGCGCACGTTACCAACCGACGCCTGCAAGACATTCATGCCGCGGGTCGGCACCACCGAGAGTTTCATCGTGCCGTTATCGATATCGACGATGCTGACACCTTCCTGTCGTCCGCCGTGCAAGGTTCGCAGACTCACGGAGAAAGGCTTGGCGGTTTTCAACCCGAGCTGCTCACTGGTAATGCTCCAGTTTTGCGCGGGCTTGTTGGTATCGAGGAGTACGTAATCCCAGGCCATGGCGTGGGAAGCAGCAGAGAGTGCGCCGAATGCAACGGCGAGTTTGAACGGGGTCATGGCAGCAGCCTTTATTGGAGTTGTGCCATTTTTATAGCGCTGCGGAAACGTTTCAGCAAGAAAAGATGAGAGACATATAGGATGATTTGCCATGGATCGGCGGCGTTGCATTCGCGAGCAGGCTCGCTCCCACAGAGTATTCGGGTGCTCAAACGATTTATGAGCTACCCCGGAAACTGTGGGAGCGAGCCTGCTCGCGAAAGCGATATCAAGGCTGTATTAACGGAAGCGATCAACCTCGGAACGCAAATCCGCCGCCAGCTTTTCAAGCTCTTTGGCGGTGACCGCGAGGTTCGACACCACCTCACGCTGCTCACTGTTGGCCAGCGCAATGCTCTGCAGGTTACTGCTGAGCAAAGTAGCCGTGCTGCTCTGCTCCTGGGTCGCGGTGGTAATCGCGGCGAACTGCTGCCCTGCCGAACGGCTCTGCTCATCGATCCGCGCCAGCGCCGACGCCACGTTGGCGTTGCGCGACAGGCCTTCCTGCATCAGCAGGTTGCCCTGCTCCATGGTGCTGATGGCGTTGCCGGTTTCCTGCTGGATGCTGTGAATCATCCCGGAGATTTCATCAGTGGCCTGACGGGTGCGCGACGCCAGGTTACGCACCTCATCGGCGACCACGGCAAAACCACGGCCCTGTTCACCGGCACGGGCCGCTTCGATAGCCGCGTTGAGCGCCAGCAGGTTGGTCTGTTCGGCAATCGAGGTGATCACACTGACAATGCCGCCGATTTCCTGGGAACGCTGGCCAAGGGTGTTGATCACGGTAGCCGTGGTGTTCAACGCGCCAGCGATTTGCTCCAGCGAGGAAGACGCTTCGTCCATGGAAGTACGACCGATCTGCGTCTGCTGAGCGTTTTCCTGGGCCAGACGCTGGGTGGCACCCATGTTGTCGGCAATGTTCAGCGAGGTGGCGCTGAACTCTTCAACTGCGCCGGCCATGCTGGTGATTTCGCCGGACTGCTGCTCCATGCCTTCGTAGGCACCACCGGACAAACCGGACAATGCCTGGGCGCGGCTGTTGACCTCTTCCGAGGAGCGGCGGATGTGTTCGACCATCGTCGACAGCGCCTGGCTCATCTGGTTGAACGCACGGGACAACTGTCCGATCTCGTCGTTGCTCGACACGTTCAGGCGCACGCTCAGATCACCTGCGCCCAGCGCTTCGGCCTGACGCACCAGATCACTCAGCGGCGCCAGTTTGCTGCGCAGCAACCACACCACCGAACCCACCGCCAACAGCATCGCCAGCAGGCTGCCGATGGCCAGTTGCGTGCCGACGCTCCAGGTCACCGCGCGAATCTCGGCTTTCGGCATGCTCGCCACTACCGCCCACGGCCCACCGTCGAACGGTACCGAAACACTGTAGAAATCTTCGTTCTTGTCGCCCCAGAACTGACCTTTGCCAGGGGTCTTGGCCAGAGCGCCAATCACCGTAACCGCCTGATCCAATGCCTGGACACCCGCCGGGGCCACCAACCATCTGTTCTGCTCATCCAGCAGCGCCAGCGAACCGGTCTGGCCGATGCGGAAGCGCTTGAGGTTGTCGAACTGGGCGTTCTGCGCATCGGTGTAATCAAAACCAACGAACAACACCGCAATCACTTTGCCTCTGCCATCGCGCACCGGGGTGTATTGGGTCATGTAGGAACGATCGAACAGCAGCGCGCGGCCGACGTAACCCTGACCCGCCATCAACTTCGCGTAGGCCGGGTGTGCGTGATCGAGCAGAGTACCGATAGCGCGCGTGCCGTCCTGTTTGGTCAACGAGGTGCTGACCCGCACGAAGTCTTCGCCGCTGCGCACGAACAGCGTGGCAACGCCGGCGGTCATCTGCTTGAACTCGTCGACTTCCTTGAAGTTGTTGTTCAACACTTCGCTGCCCAGGTGCAGGCCCGGGGTCTGGGTGCCGGCGACGTTCACCGGTTCATCCGGGTGAATGCTCAGGCCCGCGCTGAAGCGCTTCTCGAACAGCCCGCTCAGGCGCTGGGTGCTTTCGCGCAGCGTGCCGTGGAAAGTGCTCAACTGGTCGGCCAGCAGCCGCGCCTCACTGGCGAGGTGCTCTTCACGGGTGGCGAGGTTGGCGGAATCCAGCGAACGCAGGGCGAACACCGTACTGCCGCTGATGACGATCGCCAGTATCACAGCGAGCGCGAGGCCCAGCTGCGAGGCGATCCGAGCGCGAGGTTGAGACATGGACAGCTCCTGGCCGAACTTGCCGATCCTCCTTGATCGCAGCTCGGATAATTTTCTAATGGGGGTGAATCGTGGATACCTGCACGGCGGTTCCACATGCACGTATTCGGCGGTAAAGCCGAATACTTGAGCGAACAGCAGGGTTATGGCACAAGGCCGGCATTGTGGCGGCTCTAACGTTTCAGCTCAAGCGCTTGACCACCGGCAGCGCCATGGCCCGCACTTCGCCTTGCAGGAAGTCGCTGAGACGGCGCAAACGTTCACCTCCCGGACGGGTTTTTGGCCATACCAGGTAATAATTCAATCCGCTGGCGACCGCGGTCGGCCATGGCAGGCTCAGTCTTCCTTGCGCCACATCTTCGGCGACCATCAGCAAGTCACCCATCGACACACCGTAACCGCGCGCTGCAGCGATCATCCCCAGTTCGAGGGTATCGAACACCTGCCCACCCTTGAGCGACACCTGATCGGACAGGCCCATGTGCTCCAGCCAACTGCGCCAGTCGCGCCGATCCGGGGTCGGGTGCAGCAGTTCGGTGGAGGCCAGGCGTGCGACATCCCACGGCTGGTCATTCAGCAGGTTCGGCGCGCCGACAGGAATCAGCTCTTCGGGAAACAGCAGGCTGGCTTCCCAGTCCGGCGGAAAATGCCCGTCACTGAGCAGCACGGCGCAGTCGAAGGGTTCGTTGTTGAAGTCCACCGAATCCACGTCCATCCACGCACTGGTCAGCTGTACCTCATTGCCGGGCTGTAGGTGACGAAAACGGCTGAGCCGGGCCAGCAGCCAGCGCATGGTCAGGGTCGACGGCGCTTTCATGCGCAGGATGTCGTCTTCGGCGCGCAAGGTGTTGCAGGCGCGCTCCAGCGCCGCAAAACCATCGCGAATGCCGGGCAGCAGCAGCCGCGCCGACTCGGTGAGTTGCAGGTTGCGTCCGCTGCGGTGAAACAGCTTGCAGGCGAAATGCTCTTCCAGCGTCTTGATGTGCCGGCTGACTGCACTCTGGGTGATCGACAACTCCTCGGCCGCCCGGGTGAACGAGCTGTGCCGCGCCGCCGCTTCGAATGCGCGCAGGGCATACAAGGGTGGAAGACGACGGGACATACACAAAGCTCCTTTGGCGGCATCCGGCCAACCCGGCGAGTTCTTCTCATGATGAGTTTTAATCATGCCACCCATCCTTTTTATCCTTTTGTGCAAACCCTGCCAAGCGCCGAGAATCGACGGTCTCTTGTTCCCTCTGATTGATGGGTGGTGATGACCATGCAGCATCCTGTGCGTACCGAACTCTGGGCCATCCTGCGGCTGGCGGGGCCGTTGATTGCTTCGCAGTTGGCGCACATGCTGATGGTGCTGACCGACACCCTGATGATGGCGCGCCTCAGCCCCGAAGCCCTGGCCGGCGGCGGACTGGGGGCAGCGAGTTATTCATTCGTGTCGATTTTCTGCATCGGTGTGATTGCAGCGGTCGGCACGCTGGTGGCGATCCGTCAGGGTGCCGGCGACATCATCGGCGCGGCACGCCTGACCCAGGCCGGGTTGTGGCTGGCGTGGCTGATGGCGCTGGGCGCCGGGTTGCTGCTGTGGAATCTGAAGCCGGTCTTGCTGCTGTTCGGCCAGACCGAAACCAACGTCAACGCCGCTGGACAATTTTTGATCGCTCTGCCCTTCGCCCTGCCCGGCTACCTGAGCTTCATGGCCCTGCGCGGCTTCACCAGTGCGATCGGCCGGGCGACCCCGGTGATGGTCATCAGCCTCGGCGGCACCGTGGCCAACTTCCTGCTCAATTACGCACTGATCACCGGCATGTTCGGCCTGCCGAAACTGGGGTTGACCGGCATCGGTCTGGTCACGGCAATCGTTGCCAACTGCATGGCGCTGGCCCTCGCCTGGCACATTCGCCGGCACCCGGCCTACGACGCCTACCCATTGCGCGCCGGCCTGTCACGACCAAATCGTCAGTACCTGAAAGAACTGTGGCGCCTCGGCCTGCCGATTGGCGGTACCTACGCGGTGGAAGTCGGCCTGTTTGCCTTCGCGGCGCTGTGCATGGGCACCATGGGCAGCACGCAACTCGGCGCACACCAGATCGCCCTGCAGATCGTTTCGGTGGCGTTCATGGTGCCGGCGGGGATGTCCTACGCGATCACCATGCGCGTCGGCCAGCACTACGGCGCCGGGCAACTGAGCGACGCACGGATGTCCGGCCGGGTCGGCATCGTTTTCGGTGCAGTGGTGATGCTGGGTTTCGCCATGGTGTTCTGGCTGTTGCCGAATCAGTTGGTCGGGTTGTTCCTTGATCACAACGATCCGGCCTTTGCCGAAGTGATTCGTCTGGCGGTGAGCCTGTTGGCCGTGGCGGCATGGTTCGAATTGTTTGACGGCACGCAGACCATCGCCATGGGCTGCATCCGTGGGCTCAAGGATGCGAAAACCACGTTTCTGGTCGGCCTTGCTTGTTATTGGTTGATTGGCGCGCCGGCGGCGTGGTGGATGGCGTTCCACCTGAACTGGGGGCCGACGGGCGTCTGGTGGGGTCTGGCGCTGGGCCTGGCCTGCGCGGCGGTGAGCCTGACCCTGGCGTTTGAATGGAAGATGAAGCGGATGATTCAGCGCGAACCGCAATCTCGGGGCTTCAACATCCCTCAACCTGAGTGAGTTTCACCTTGTGGGAGCGAGCCTGCTCGCGAATGCGATCGGTCAGTCAAATTATCTTTGCTGACACACCGCTTTCGCGAGCAAGCCCGCTCCCACAGGGATTCATGCCTAACCCGGAGATTGCGTTCAACTGACGATTTCGAGGGCTGGCTGCTGGCTAGAGCCGAAGGTCAGGTACTCAACCAACTCCGCCAACGGCAACGGCCGGCTGATCAGATAACCCTGCACCTGATCACAGCCAAACCCGCGCAATAACTCCAGTTGCTCCGGGGTTTCCACCCCCTCGGCCACCACTTCCAGATGCAGGTTGTGCGCAAGGTTGATCATCGCGTGCACCAGTTTGCGATTCTCTTCGCGCTGCTCCATGCCGCCGACAAAGCTTTTGTCGATCTTCAGCAAGGTGATCGGCAGGCTGTTGAGGTGCACGAACGAGGAGAACCCGGTGCCGAAGTCATCCAGCGAGAAACGCACACCGAGACGGCCGAGGGCGTCCATGGTCTGTTTGACCAGATCGCTGCGGCGCATGACGGCGGTTTCGGTGAGCTCAAACTCCAGCCACTGCGCCTCGACCCCGCGCTCGGCAATCAGCCGGCTGAGCGTCGGCAGCAACTGGCTGTCCTGAAACTGGCGGAACGACAGGTTGATCGCCATGTGCAGCGCCGGCAGCCCGCGCTCGCGCAGTGCCTGCATGTCGCGCAACGCGCGGGAAATCACCCAGTAGCCCAGCGGCACGATCAGACCGCTCTGCTCGGCCAGCGGCACGAATTCGCTTGGCGGTAGCAGACCGCGCTCGCCATGGCGCCAGCGCACCAGGGCTTCGAGGCCGACGATCTGCCCGTCTGCCAGATTCAGCCGTGGTTGGTAGTGCAGCTCCAGCTCATCGCGGCGCAAAGCCCGGCGCAGCTCACTTTCGAGGTCGGCCATGCTCCGGGCGTTGCGGTTGATGCGTTCGTTGAAGATATGGAAGGTGCAGCCCTGCGTACTCTTGGCCTGCTGCATGGCAATGTGCGCGTGCCACATCAGTGGGTCGGCGCCACCCTGTGCACGGGCATGGGCGATGCCGAGGCTGGAGCCGATCAGCAGGCTTTCGCCATCGACCCAATACGGTTCGGCCAGGGCTTCGGTAATGCGTTCGGCCATCCACTCGGCGCGTTGCGGCGCGCGGCGGGTGTCGATCAGCAAGGCAAACTCGTCGCTGCCCAGCCGCGCCAGTTGATCCCCGGCCTCAAGCTGACTTTTCAGCCGCGCGACGACTTGCAGGATCAAGCGATCGCCGGCCTGATGACCGAGGGCGTCGTTGGCGTGACGGAAGTTGTCGAGATCGAGATGCCCGAGGGCCAGACCACGGCCGTCGTTTTCCGCCAGGCGCGCCGCGAGCAGGGTCTGGAAGCCCTGGCGGTTGGCGATGCCGGTCAGCGGATCCTGTTCGGCCAGGCGTTGCAGGGTGTTTTCGAGGACGCCGCGTTCACGCACATGGCGCAGACAACGGCGCAGCATGCCGGCGTCGAGGGCGTCGAACACCAGCCAGTCACTGACACCAACCGGCGCGGTGACCGGCTCGTGATCCAGCAGCAACACCGTCGGCAGGCTGCAACGGCCCGGTGCCGGCTGCAACGCGGGAACGGTCAACAACACCGCGTGACGATTGTCTTCGAACAGACTGCTGACCGACTCCCAGCTCGGCGCGCTGATCAGCACCGCCGCGCTCCCCATCGGAGCCAGACACTCGCGCAATAACGCTGTCCACGCTGGCTCTTCGGCCAGTAGCAGCAAACGCAAGGGTTCGACAGGCGTAGACAAGCTAGCTCCCTAGACTCTGCAATGATGTGGGCGGGGCATTATGCCGTTGCGATGTTCAATGACAACGATTATCAGAACGTTATTTTGTGTCACGAATGAGAACATTAGCCGCAAAATCACCGTGTATCCTCCGCGAAAGTAACAAAACCGGCAAATTTGAATCGCGTGGTGCGTCACAAGTCGGACAGAGCAGCACAAATCGCTGAGCCTGTTAAAATGCCGGCCCATTTCGTCAACGACTCCCGAATTTTCGTATGTCCCGACTCAATCCCCGGCAGCAAGAAGCCGTGAACTACGTCGGCGGCCCTCTATTGGTGCTCGCCGGCGCTGGCTCCGGCAAGACCAGCGTGATCACCCGCAAGATCGCGCACCTGATCCAGAACTGTGGCATCCGCGCCCAGTACATCGTCGCCATGACCTTTACCAACAAGGCCGCGCGCGAGATGAAGGAGCGGGTCGGCACCCTGCTGCGTGCCGGCGAAGGTCGCGGCCTGACGGTCTGCACCTTCCACAACCTGGGCCTGAACATCATCCGCAAGGAGCATGCGCGGCTGGGCTACAAACCCGGTTTCTCGATCTTTGACGAGACCGACGTCAAAGCCCTGATGACCGACATCATGCAGAAGGAATACGCAGGCGACGACGGCGTCGACGAGATCAAGAACATGATCGGCGCCTGGAAAAACGACCTGATCCTGCCGGCCCAGGCGCTGGAAAACGCGCGAAATCCGAAAGAACAGACTGCCGCCATCGTCTACACCCATTATCAGCGCACGCTCAAGGCGTTCAACGCGGTGGACTTCGACGACCTGATCCTGCTGCCGGTAAAGCTCTTCGAAGAGCACGCCGACATCCTCGAAAAGTGGCAGAACAAGGTGCGTTACCTGCTGGTCGACGAATACCAGGACACCAACGCCAGTCAGTACCTGCTGGTGAAGATGCTGATCGGCAAGCGCAATCAGTTCACCGTGGTGGGCGACGACGACCAGTCGATCTACGCCTGGCGCGGCGCACGGCCGGAAAACCTGATGCTGCTCAAGGATGACTACCCGTCGCTGAAAGTGGTGATGCTCGAGCAGAACTACCGCTCCACCAGCCGCATCCTGCGCTGCGCCAACGTGCTGATCTCGAACAACCCGCACGAATTCGAAAAACAGCTGTGGAGTGAGATGGGCCACGGTGACGAGATCCGCGTGATCCGCTGCCGCAACGAGGACGCCGAAGCCGAGCGCGTGGCCATGGAAATCCTCAGCCTGCACTTGCGTACCGACCGCCCGTACAGCGATTTCGCGATCCTCTATCGCGGCAACTACCAGGCCAAGCTGATCGAACTGAAGTTGCAGCACCACCAGGTGCCGTACCGCCTGAGCGGCGGCAACAGCTTCTTCGGTCGTCAGGAAGTGAAGGACCTGATGGCCTACTTCCGCCTGATCGTGAACCCGGACGACGACAACGCCTTCCTGCGCGTGATCAACGTGCCGCGCCGGGAAATCGGCTCGACCACCCTGGAAAAACTCGGCAACTACGCCACCGAACGCAAGATCTCGATGTACGCCGCGACCGACGAAATCGGCCTGGGCGAGCATCTGGACAGCCGCTTCACCGATCGCCTGTCGCGCTTCAAGCGCTTCATGGACAAGGTGCGCGAGCAGTGTGCCGGCGAAGACCCGATCTCGGCCCTGCGCAGCATGGTCATGGACATCGACTACGAGAACTGGCTGCGCACCAACAGTTCCAGCGACAAGGCTGCGGACTACCGGATGAGCAACGTCTGGTTCCTCATCGAAGCCTTGAAGAACACCCTGGAAAAAGACGAAGACGGCGAAATGACCGTCGAGGACGCCATTGGCAAACTGGTCCTGCGCGACATGCTCGAGCGTCAGCAGGAAGAAGAGGACGGCGCCGAAGGCGTGCAGATGATGACCCTGCATGCGTCCAAGGGCCTGGAATTCCCTTACGTGTTCATCATGGGCATGGAAGAGGAAATCCTCCCGCACCGCTCCAGCATCGAAGCCGACACCATCGAAGAGGAACGCCGCCTGGCCTACGTGGGCATCACCCGCGCGCGCCAGACCCTGGCCTTCACCTTCGCAGCCAAGCGTAAACAGTACGGCGAGATCATCGACTGCGCGCCAAGCCGCTTCCTCGATGAGCTGCCGCCCGACGACCTGGCGTGGGAAGGCAACGACGACACACCGACCGAAGTCAAAGCCGTGCGCGGCAATAGCGCATTGGCTGATATACGCGCGATGTTAAAGCGCTAGAATTGACCACTTTTTTAAAGCTTAGGGCGCACAAGCGCTGAACGAGGACAGCTTCATGGAAGCATTGCAGCAGAAAATCCGCGAACAAGGCATCGTGCTTTCCGACCAGGTCCTGAAAGTCGACGCCTTCCTGAACCACCAGATCGACCCGGCCCTGATGAAGCTGATCGGCGACGAATTCGCCACGCTGTTCAAGGATTCGGGCATTACCAAGATCGTCACCATCGAAGCCTCGGGCATTGCCCCGGCGATCATGACCGGTCTGAACCTCGGTGTGCCGGTGATCTTCGCCCGCAAGCAACAGTCCCTGACCCTGACCGAAAACCTGCTGTCGGCAACCGTTTACTCGTTCACCAAGAAGACCGAAAGCACCGTGGCCATCTCGCCGCGTCACCTGACCAGCAGCGACCGCGTGCTGATCATCGACGACTTCCTGGCCAACGGTAAGGCTTCGCAGGCGCTGATCTCGATCATCAAACAGGCTGGCGCCACCGTCGCCGGTCTGGGCATCGTGATCGAGAAGTCGTTCCAGGGCGGCCGTGCCGAGCTGGACTCGCAGGGCTATCGCGTTGAATCGCTGGCCCGCGTGAAATCGCTGAAGGATGGCGTCGTTACCTTCATCGAATAAACCACACCGCATTACCCCCTGTGGGAGCGAGCCTGCTCGCGAATGCTTAGGGTCAGTCGACATCTTGGTTGACTGATACACCGCTTTCGCGAGCAGGCTCGCTCCCACAGTGGGTTTTGCGGTGGGCGGTTACTGCGCGGTGGCCTTCAGGCCGGTGAGTAGCAGGCGCTGGAACAGGTCTTCTTTCAGGCCTTCCGGGTTGGTCAGTTGCATACGTTCAAGGTGTTCGGGGAACGTCGAAGCCTCCGGCGCATCCAGCGCAGCCTTGCCCAGCTCCAAGATCTCGCTCAGCTTGAACTTGCTCTTCAGCCAGTTCAGCGCCCGCAGCAGATCGCGCTCGATCGCGGTGAAATCACAGCCCAGCGGATATTCCGGAAACAGGTTCGGATGCTTCGCGGCGATCGCCTGCAAGCGTTGCGGGGTGTTGTCGGCGAATCGCGGATCGAGGCGGAAGTCCTTCGGCAGTTTGCCGACCTTCTGTGCCTGCTCGATCAACCCCGGTTGGAAGCGTGAATCGCTGATGTTCAGCAACGACTCGATCACCACCGCATCGGTCTTGCCGCGCAGATCGGCGATGCCGTACTCGGTGACCACGATGTCGCGCAGGTGCCGTGGAATCGTGCAATGGCCGTACTCCCAGACGATGTTCGAGCTGACCTCGCCGCCGGACTCGCGCCAGCTGCGCAGGATCAGAATCGAGCGCGCATCGTGCAGCGCGTGGCCCTGGGCAACAAAATTGTATTGCCCGCCGACACCGCTGAGCACCCGCCCGTCTTCCAATTGATCGGCCACACCCGCGCCCATCAGCGTCATGGTGAACACGGTGTTGATGAATCGCGCATCGAGACGCTGCAAGCGCTTGAGCTCTTCCTGCCCGTACAGCTCGTTGATGTAGCTGATGCGGGTCATGTTGAATTCGAGGCGCTTGCTCTGCGGCAACTCACGCAGGCGCTCGTAGAAACTGCGCGGACCGAGGAAGAAGCCGCCGTGCACCGAGATGCCATCGGTTTGCGCCGACTCATCGAGAGTGCCGGCGTTGGCCTGCTCCTGAGTGTGCACGTCGGGGTAGACCTTGCGCCGGATGATCCCGGCATCGGCCAGCACCAGCAGACCGTTGACGAACATTTCACTGCAGCCATACAGGCCTTTGGCGAACGGCGCGGTACCGCCCTCGCGCTCGATCAACTGCGCCCACTGACTGAGATTGATGTCATTGAGCAGGGCCTGATAACCGGCGTTGTCTGCCTGCCGCGCAAGCAGTGCGGCGGTCAGTGCATCGCCCATCGAGCCGATGCCGATCTGCAACGTACCGCCGTCGCGCACCAGCGTACTGGCGTGCAAGCCGATGAAGTGATCCTGAAAGCCCACCGGCATGTTCGGCGTGGAAAACAGCGTGCTGCTGTCCTTCGCGTCGATCAGCAGGTCGAAGGTGTCGATATCGACTTCGGCATCGCCGGGCATGTACGGCAGATCGGTGTGCACTTGACCGACCAACAAAATGGTCTCCCCGGCGTCGCGACGTTTGGCGATCATTGGCAACAGGTCGAGGGTGATGTCCGGGTTGCAGCTCAGGCTCAGGCGATCGGGATGTTCGCTGCTGCTGGCGAGCAATTGCGCCACCAGATTGAGGCCGGCGGCATTGATATCGCGGGCGGCGTGGCTGTAGTTGCTGCTGACGTAGTCCTGCTGAGCCGGCGCGCTGTTGAGCAGGCTGCCGGGCTGCATGAAGAACTGTTCGATGCGGATGTTGGCGGGCAGGCTGTCACGCTGCAGATCGGCGAGGAAATCGAATTCGGGGTAGTCGCCGAAGACGCGCTCGACGAAGGGTTCGATGAAGCGCTTCTGCAGACCGTCGCCCAGCGTCGGTCGCCCCAGGCACAGCGCGGTGTACATCGTCAGTTGTCGTTCGGGCAAGTCCTTGATCCGCCGGTACAGCGCGTTGACGAAGTGATTGGGTTTGCCCAGACCCAGCGGCATGCCCATGTGGATATGCGCCGGCAAGCGTGCGAGCACGTCGTCCACCGCCTGTTCGATCGAACACAACTGCACCATCTAAAGCCTCCCGCCCGTTCCGTGAATAGAGGTAGACCGAGCTTGCCTCGACTTTGCTGCAAAGGACAGCGAAAGCCGTGAATCGCAGGCACAAAAAAACCGTCCGGAGACGGTTTTTTCGTCAGAAGCGCGGCTTATTTCAGGCCGGACATCTTCTGGATCGCGCCTTTCAACTCGTCGTCCGAGCAATCGGCGCAGGTGCCTTTTGGCGGCATGGAATTGATGCCGGTGATGGCTTTGGCGAGGATGCCGTCGAGGCCGCCCTGGTGATCGGCGCGGTCTTTCCAGGCGGCGGTGTCACCGATTTTCGGTGCGCCCAGCAGACCCGTACCGTGACAAGCGTTGCAATGTTTTGCAATCACTTCATCCGGCGTCTTCGCCCCACCACCGCCGCCAGCGGAGGCAGCGACTTCCATCCCTTTGCATTCCTGCCCCTGAACGCACACCTGGCCGACCGGCTCGAGGCGCTTGGCAATGTCGTCATTCGTCGCAGCTTGAGCGCTGACAGCCCAGAGGGCCAGTACGGTTGCTGGTGCGGCCAGCATTTTCATAATTAGGTTCACGCGTTCACCCTCAATGGTGGCTATTCACGCCTGCGGCCACGGTTCGCAGGCGGGCGCAAGTATAGCGGGTAGCCCGCCACACTGAAACAACCCCATAGTCGAAGGGGTTATACCGCGCTGTGGAAAAACTCATCGGATGCCTTCACCGTCATGGCCTGGCACCTCTGTCTTTAAAAATTCGCCGGCGTGGCTGCGCTGATTAGTCGCGCGGGCGCGTCGAACGGATTACGGAAACGGTGCGGCTTGGTACTTTCAAAATAGTAGCTGTCACCGGCTTCGAGAATAAAAGTTTCCAGACCCACCACCAGTTCCAGACGCCCTTCCACCAGAATCCCGGTTTCTTCGCCTTCATGGGTGAGCATTTCTTCGCCGGTATCAGCGCCCGGCGGGTAGATTTCGTTGAGAAACGCGATGGCCCGGCTCGGGTGCGCGCGGCCGACCAGTTTCATGGTCACGGCGCCGTCGGAGATGTCGATCAGCTCGTTGGCCTTGTAGACGATCTGGGTCGGCACTTCCTGCAGGATTTCTTCGGAAAAGAACTCGACCATGGACATGGGAATCCCGCCCAGAACCTTCCTCAGCGAACTGATCGAAGGGCTGACGCTGTTCTTTTCGATCATCGAAATGGTGCTGTTGGTGACGCCCGCGCGTTTGGCGAGTTCACGCTGGGAAAGCCCTTTGAGCTTGCGGATCGATTGCAGTCGTTCACCGACGTCCAAGGCGGGAGCCTCCTGATGTTGTAAGAATATTGAGCGTTATCATGGCGACAGCGTTCAGTATTTACAACACTTGGCCCCCGCAGTGGCCTCAACCCTCGGAATAGAGCCTTGGCACGCGACGCAGGTTGCAGAAGATCTGGTACGGAATGGTGTCCGCCCACTGCGCCACTTCGCTGGCGAGGATGTTTTTGCCCCACAGTTCGACGGTCGAACCGAGGTCCGCTTCCGGCACATCGGTGAGGTCGATGCAGAGCATGTCCATCGATACGCGGCCAAGCAGGCGGCTGCGTTTGCCGGCCACCAGCACCGGCGTGCCGGTCGGGGCATGACGCGGGTAGCCATCGGCATAGCCCATGGCAACCACGCCGATGCGCATCGGCTTGTCGGTGATGAATTTGGCGCCATAGCCGATCGGCTCGCCGGCGGGCAGTTCACGTACGCAGATGACTTTCGATTCGAGGGTCATCACCGGTTGCAGACGCTCGGCCACGGCGTTGGCTTCTTCGAACGGGGTCGCGCCGTAGAGCATGATGCCCGGGCGCACCCAGTCGCTGTGGATCTGCGGCCAACCGAGCACGGCCGGCGAGTTGCGCAGGCTGACTTCGGCAGCCAGACCCTGACGCGCCGCTTCGAACACCGCGACTTGATCGGCGCTGCTCTGCTCATGCAGTTCATCGGCGCGGGCGAAGTGGCTCATCAGCACGATTTTCGCCACTTTGCCGCTGGCCAGCAGGCGCTGGTAGGCTGCCGCGTAGTCCTTCGGATGCAGGCCGACGCGGTGCATGCCGGAATCGAGCTTGAGCCACACGGTGATCGGTTTGCTCAGTGCCGCCTGCTCGATCGCTTCGAGCTGCCACAGCGAATGCACCACGATCCAGAAATCATGCTCGACGATCAGTGCCAGCTCGTCAGCCTCGAAGATGCCTTCGAGCAACAACACCGGGGCCTTGATGCCGGCCGCGCGCAGCTCCAGCGCTTCTTCAATGCAGGCGACGGCAAACCCGTCGGCCTCGGCTTCCAGCGCCTGGGCGCAACGCACCGCACCATGACCATAGGCATCAGCCTTGATCACAGCCAGCGCCTTGGCGCCGGTGACTTCGCGGGCAATTCGGTAGTTGTGACGCAGGGCTTCTAGGTCGATCAGGGCACGGGCAGGACGCATGGCGGCAGACTTCTAGGCGGTCATGGAAATAAAAACCGGCGCCGACTGACGACGTGAACCGCCAACAGCGCCGGGAGAGGGATCTTTGAATCGGTTACGGCAACGCGGCGACGATGGAGATCTCGACCAGGATGTTCGGCTTGGCCATCTTCGCTTCGACGGTGGCGCGGGCCGGCGCGGCGCCTTTGGGCAGCCACTGATCCCACACCGAGTTCATCCCGGCAAAGTGCGCCGCGATGTCATTCAGGTAGATCGTTGCCGACAGCAGATGCTGCTTGTCAGTACCGGACAGATCCAGCAAACGCTCGATATTGGCGAGCACCTCGCGGGTCTGCTGTTCGACCCCGGCGTCGAAGTCGTCGCCGACCTGTCCGGCCAGATACACGGTGCCGTTGTGGGTGACGATCTGACTCATGCGCTCATTGGTGAGCTGGCGCTGGATTGCCATGTTTTGCGGACTCCTGAGGCTTGTTGCCGTAACGGGAAATATCGAGGCCTTCGGCGCTGATCTGCGGCTTTTTCTTCGCCATCAGATCGGCCAGCAAACGACCGGAACCGCACGCCATGGTCCAACCCAGGGTGCCGTGACCGGTGTTGAGGAACAGGTTCTTGAACGGCGTGGCGCCCACGATCGGCGTGCCGTCCGGGGTGGTCGGACG
Organism: Pseudomonas sp. G3-39; assembly: GCF_054790485.1. Classification (NCBI taxonomy): domain Bacteria; kingdom Pseudomonadati; phylum Pseudomonadota; class Gammaproteobacteria; order Pseudomonadales; family Pseudomonadaceae; genus Pseudomonas; species Pseudomonas sp. G3-39. Next base: position 5,774,461 of record NZ_CP186497.1, read on the forward strand.
CAGACCGGTCCAGAAGCTCGCCTCGGCCAGATTGCCGCCCTGAGGATAAAGGTCGTTGACGATCATCTCCAGGGTTTCGCGCCGACGCGGGTTCAGCGACAGGTCAAAACCGGCGATTTCCGCCATGCCGCCGACGCGGATGCGGTTATCGAAACGGGTGATCGCGACCTTGTAGGTCTCGTCGAGAATGGTCGAGGTCGGAGCCATGGCCGGGTTGGTGATCGGCACGGTCAGCGAGTAACCCTTGAGCGGATACACCGGCGCCTTGATGCCCAGCGGCTTGAGCAACTGCGGCGAGTAGCTGCCGAGGGCCAGCACGTAGCGGTCGGCGGTTTCCAGCTTGCCGTCGATCCATACACCGTTGATGCGGTCACCGGCGTAGTCGAGGCGCTGGATGTCCTGGCCGAAGCGGAACTCCACACCGAGTTTCACGGCCATTTCCGCCAGACGCGTGGTGAACATCTGGCAGTCGCCGGTCTGGTCGTTCGGCAGACGCAGAGCACCGGCGAGGATGTCGGTGACATTGGCCAGTGCCGGCTCGACACGGGCAATGCCGGCGCGGTCGAGGACTTCAAACGGTACGCCGGATTCTTTCAGCACGGCGATGTCTTTGGCGGCGCCATCGAGCTGCGCCTGAGTGCGGAACAGTTGGGTGGTACCGAGGCTGCGGCCTTCGTAAGCGATGCCGGTTTCGGCGCGCAGTTCGTCGAGGCAGTCGCGACTGTACTCGGACAGACGCACCATGCGCTCCTTGTTCACCGCGTAACGGCTGGCAGTGCAGTTGCGCAGCATCTGCGCCATCCACAGGTACTGGTCGATGTCGGCAGTGGCCTTGATCGCCAACGGCGCGTGGCGCTGCAGCAACCACTTGATGGCCTTGAGCGGCACACCCGGCGCGGCCCACGGCGAGGCATAACCCGGCGACACCTGGCCGGCGTTGGCGAAACTGGTCTCCATGGCCACGGCTGGCTGCCGGTCGACCACCACCACTTCAAACCCGGCACGGGCCAGATAGTAAGCACTGGCGGTACCGATGACGCCGCTACCCAAGACCATTACGCGCATTTTTGTATCCCTCATCGCGGCGGGGCCGCGTACGTCTGTTGTTAGAGCAATGATGCGCGCAGTGTAAAAAAGAATGGCCAGTGCATTTCACTATATAAGCGCCTATATTTGGCGACAATTCTCGGCAAAAACCCTTTTCACGGAGGCGCATCCCCTATGCGTACCAACACTCAGACCAAACGTGAGCTGGACAAGATCGACCGCAACATTTTGCGGATCCTGCAGGCGGACGGGCGCATATCGTTTACCGAACTCGGGGAGAAGGTTGGTCTGTCCACCACGCCGTGTACCGAGCGGGTGCGGCGACTGGAGCGCGAAGGGATCATCATGGGCTACAACGCCCGCCTGAATCCGCAACACTTGAAGGGTAGCCTGCTGGTGTTCGTCGAGATCAGCCTCGACTACAAATCCGGCGACACCTTCGAAGAGTTCCGCCGCGCGGTGCTGAAACTGCCGCACGTGCTGGAATGCCATTTGGTGTCAGGGGATTTCGACTATCTGGTGAAGGCGCGGATTTCCGAGATGGCCTCGTACCGCAAGCTGCTCGGCGACATTCTGTTGAAGCTTCCGCATGTGCGTGAGTCCAAAAGCTATATCGTGATGGAAGAGGTGAAAGAGAGCCTGAGCCTGCCGATTCCAGACTGAAGATTGGCATCGCTCCATTCGCGAGCAGGCTCGCTCCCACAGGGGAATGCATTTCAAATGTGGGAGCGAGCCTGCTCGCGAAGGCGTCAGCTCGGTTCCGAGTGAACCCGTTAAACCAACACCTGCCGATTCGCCGCCATGTATTCGAAGATCTGCTTTTCAACCCGTGGATGAATCAACTCCACCGGCCCCCGCCCGTTCGGGCATGGCAGGGTTTTGGTGGTACCGAACAAGCGGCAAATCAGCGGCCGCTCGCCATACACCGTGCAACCATTCGGCCCCAGGTGTACACAGTTCAGTTCTTCCATCGCCGCATCCTGCTCGGCGCGGGTCTTGCGCGGCAGGCGTGACATTTCTTCCGGCGAGGTGGTCACCGGCCCGCAGCAGTCATGGCAGCCTGGCACGCACTCGAACGTGGGGATCTGCTGACGCAGGTCGCGAATGGTCTGGCGGTTGCAACTCATCGAAACGGTAATCCACATGAAATAGGCGGCAATTGTGCCGCAAAAGCCGAGATCCACACAGCAACGGCCGACCAGTGTTGCCCGTCTTCGGCCGTGCGGCTTATGCTCCGTCAAATTTTCTCGACACCCAGCCGTTGGATGATGCCCATGAATGCCCGCGCCCGAACCTTCGCGAGCCAACCCCACGTTGCCTCTTACTACGCCGCCAGCAGCCTGCCGCAGCCCGACTATCCGGCGCTGCAAGGCGAGCTGATCGTAGACGTGTGCGTGGTCGGCGGTGGTTTCTCGGGGCTGAACACCGCGCTGGAACTGGCCGAACGCGGCCTTAGTGTGGTGTTGCTGGAAGCGCACCGGATCGGCTGGGGCGCCAGCGGCCGCAACGGCGGGCAGTTGATTCGCGGGGTCGGCCACGGCCTCGACCAGTTCAGCAACGTCATCGGCGCTGATGGCGTGAGGCAGATGAAACTGATGGGCCTGGAAGCGGTGGAAATCGTCCGCCAGCGCGTCGAGCGCTTTCAGATCCGGTGCGACCTGACCTGGGGCTACTGCGACCTCGCCAACAAACCGGCCGATCTCGAAGGCTTTGCCGAAGATGACGAAGAGCTGCGCAGCCTCGGCTATCGCTACGAAACCCGCCTGCTGCAAGCGGATGAAATGCACACCGTGGTCGGCTCCAAACGTTACGTCGGCGGCTTGATCGACATGGGTTCCGGGCATTTGCACCCGCTGAACCTGGCGCTGGGCGAAGCCGCTGCCGCACAGCAATTGGGCGTGCAACTGTTCGAGCAATCGGCGGTGACACGTATCGATTACGGCACCGAGGTTCGCGTCCACACCGCTCAAGGTTCAGTGCGGGCGAAAACCCTGGTGCTGGGCTGCAACGCTTACCTCAACGATCTCAATCCGCAACTCAGCGGCAAAGTACTGCCCGCCGGCAGTTACATCATTGCGACCGAACCGCTGTCCGAAGAACTGGCGCACAGCCTGCTGCCGCAAAACATGGCGGTCTGTGACCAGCGGGTGGCGCTGGATTACTACCGGCTCTCGGCAGATCGACGCCTGCTGTTCGGCGGTGCCTGCCATTATTCCGGGCGCGACCCGAAGGACATCGGCGCCTACATGCAGCCGAAGATGCTCGAAGTGTTTCCGCAACTGGCGAGCGTGAAAATCGACTATCAATGGGGCGGCATGATCGGCATCGGCGCCAACCGTCTGCCACAGATCGGCAGGCTCAATGATCAACCGAACGTGTATTACGCCCAGGCCTATTCCGGGCACGGAGTGAATGCCACGCACCTGGCGGGCAAGCTGCTCGCCGAGGCGATCAGCGGGCAGCACAGCGGTGGCTTTGATCTGTTTGCCAAGGTGCCGCACATCACCTTCCCCGGCGGCAAGCATTTGCGCTCGCCGTTGCTGGCGTTGGGGATGTTGTGGCATCGGATTAAAGAGTTGGTCTGATGTTTTTTTGAAGCCCTGAATACGCCTTCGCGAGCAAGCCCGCTCCCACAAGTGACCGCGCTCCACCTTGAGTACACGGTCGAATGTGGGAGCGGGCTTGCTCGCGAAGGGGCCGAAACAGGCGCTACACCGTTCAGATCCGCCAGAACGGCTTCAACCCCTCCTCCTGCGCCTGCTCCCGGGTCAGCCCAATATCTTTGAGCTGCTCCGGCGTCAGGTTGAGCAACGCCTTGCGCGTGTGCAGACGATGCCAGAACAGGCCCCAGCGACTCAGGCCGGACGGCGCGTTACGCATGGCGCTATTCCATGCACTGTCCTCCTGCCCTGCCGCCAGTTCCTGACTGCGTAACGTCAGCCGCACATCGCTCAAGCCGTTCATTTTTGTTGCTCCTGTTTACTTGGGTAGCCAGAGATTCCATGATGCGCGGGTCGGCAAAAGCATTACAGATTCAACACATCTGTATTAACTCCATACAGATTTGCCATTCCTGAGACTGAATTACCGATTTTTGCTGCATCTGTACTGGTTTAACGAATCACCTGCATCGAGGCAGTGCCATGACCCTGTATGTGAACCTCGCCGAGCTGCTCGGCACCCGCATCGAACAAGGCTTCTACCGTCCTGGCGATCGCCTGCCTTCGGTGCGCGCCTTGAGCGTAGAACACGGGGTCAGCCTCAGCACGGTGCAGCAGGCCTATCGCATGCTTGAGGACAGCGGTCTGGCAACGCCGAAACCCAAGTCCGGCTACTTCGTGCCGGTGGGTCGCGAGCTGCCGGAACTGCCCGCGGTCGGGCGTCCGGCGCAGCGGCCGGTGGAGATTTCACAGTGGGATCAGGTGCTGGAGCTGATTCGCGCGGTGCCGCGCAAGGACGTGGTGCAACTGGGTCGCGGCATGCCCGACGTGACCACGCCAACGATGAAACCGCTGTTGCGCGGACTGGCGCGGATCAGCCGACGCCAGGACATGCCCGGTCTGTATTACGACAACATCCACGGCACCCTCGAACTGCGCGAACAGATCGCTCGATTGATGCTCGACTCCGGTTGCCAGTTGAGCGCCAGCGACCTGGTGATCACCACCGGTTGCCACGAAGCGCTGTCCACCAGCATCCACGCGATCTGCGAGCCGGGAGACATCGTCGCGGTGGATTCGCCAAGCTTTCACGGCGCCATGCAAACCCTCAAAGGGCTGGGCATGAAAGCCCTGGAAATCCCCACCGATCCGCTGACCGGCATCAGCCTCGAAGCGCTGGAACTGGCGCTGGAGCAGTGGCCGATCAAGGTCATCCAGATCACCCCCAACTGCAACAACCCGCTCGGCTACATCATGCCGGAGTCGCGCAAACGCGCGTTGTTGACGCTGGCGCAGCGTTTCGACGTGGCGATCATCGAGGACGACGTGTATGGCGAACTGGCTTACACCTACCCGCGACCGCGCACGATCAAATCCTTCGACGAGGATGGTCGCGTGCTGCTGTGCAGTTCGTTTTCCAAGACCCTGGCGCCGGGGCTGCGCATCGGCTGGGTCGCGCCGGGTCGTTATCTGGAACGGGTGCTGCACATGAAATACATCAGCACCGGTTCCACCGCACCGCAGCCGCAGATCGCCATCGCCGAATTTCTCAAGGGCGGTCATTTCGAACCGCACTTGCGGCGGATGCGCAGCCAATACCAACGCAATCGTGACGCGATGATCGACTGGGTTACCCGCTACTTTCCGGCCGGCACCCGCGCCAGCCGCCCACAGGGCAGCTTCATGTTATGGGTCGAATTGCCGGAGGGTTTCGATACGCTGAAACTCAATCGCGCGCTGCATGACCAAGGCGTGCAGATTGCCGTCGGCAGCATCTTTTCCGCCTCGGGCAAGTACCGCAATTGTCTGCGGATGAACTACGCGGCGAAACCGACACCACAGATCGAAGAGGCGGTTCGCAAGGTTGGCGCGGCGGCGATCAAACTGCTGGCCGAAGCCTGATCATTCCAGCTGAAACGTACCGAATCCCTCAAATCGTTGAAGGTCGGCGACACGACTTGAGGCATCACTGACGCGCGCTTCGATTTCCAGCTCCACCTCCAGATGGCGTCCGGCGGCGATACTGCCTGCGCGCCATGCGGTGATGCGATCGCCAGGCTGCAACAGGCCCGCCTCGCCATCATCGCGCTGCCATTGCACCGGCGCGCCATCCAGACGCGCTGCCACAATGCGTATCTGCAACCGTCCCGGTGCCCAGCGGTAATGCAGCGCATCGCTGCTCGGAGCAGCAAAGTTCCACCTGATGGCGCGCGCAGCCGGACATTGAATCCGTAGATGAACCGTGCGCACACCAAAACTGCCGTCATTGCCCAATGGCCGGGCGAGCAGCTCCGCCCGCGTCGAAACGCCGTAGTCCACAGTGCTCGGTGAGAGCGTCATCTGACAGGCCTCGCTGGCCATGACCGAGGTCGATGCCAACGATGCCAGCGTGATCAGGACAATCCATCGATGCATGCGCAATAACTCGGTCATGTAAGGTTCAAAGGCTGACAGAGCGCGTCGACGGGCTCGATCAATGCTTGCTCGTCCGGCGCTTCAGCCAGATTGAATTGCAGGTCGCAGTGCGCGCTATCCGACAGTTGCACCCGCAGCGACTGACCGGGTTTGATGTCCGGTAGAAAGATCGCCCCGGCCTCAAGCACCGTGGTCACGTATTCGCCTTGCCCGTTCTGTACGGCGAGGCCACTGGGCAGCCATTGCCGGTCAAGCGTCCTGGCCTTCAACAGCACACGCCGCACGCGGGTGATGGAAAAATCCATATGCTGAACCGAGCCACGCCCGGCCTCGACCTCCTGATAACCGTCGAGCACCTCGACGTTGCGCGGCAAACTCAACGAATCGACTTCCAGCCGGGCTGTGGAATAGGCCGGCAAACTCGCCGCCACCGCCCGGCCCAATCCATCCGTCCACACCGGGCCTTGCGGCGTGTACAGCTTCAGACCCGCACGGTCGCCAGCCTTGAGCACGGCAAAGGTCTCGCGCAGTGGATACGGCGACAGCGTCACACCGTCGCGATGCAACGCCATGCCGCCGCGCAGCCCCAGGTCGAATTCGCTTGCCCCGGCTCGCTGGTTCAGGCCCAGATCCAGACTGGTGTAATGCGCCAGTGCGTTGACCCGCAAACCCAGCGATGGCGCCGCAGCTTCACGCTGTTCGGCACTGGCGCTATAGGCCAGGGTTTCACTGAGCACTTCACTCATCGACACGCCACTGCGCATCCCGGATCGTGGATCGCTGCGCAGGTAACTGCGAGCCCTGCGCTGATCGCCCAATGGCATCGCCGCCGTCAGATAGACCGAGGTGCCCCGCTGCCTCGCGTCGGCATCGCCGATCCCCCGCTCCAGACTCAACGACAGGCTGATGCGCGCGGGCAGTGTCTGCGACCAGGACAATCCCAGGCGCATGTTAGGTGGCTCGCCCTCGCTGGTGTAGCGCGACCAGGTCATGCCGAATGCCCCCCAGCGCTCGACAGTACCGTTGAGCGAAAATGTCCAATGATCTCGCCCGGGGGCGTCGGCCCGTCCCTGCTGCTGGCTCCAGCCGGTGTCCGACAGGCTGCGAAAGCCCTGGCCACGGTGCACCGCAACCACACTGGTGGACAGATTCGGCGACAACACGGCACTGACGGTCATTTGCACCTCATGACCTGCAATGCCTGTGTCTCGATCGCTGGACAGCACCTGGCGCACGCCGGTGCTCAGATTGCCTGGCCATTGACGCTGCAGCCCCCAGCCTGCCGACAGATAATCCGCTCCACCGAGGAACCCGCCGCTCACGCGCAACGCTCGTGACAGACTCCACTCCCGGCCAAGGGTGGCAAATGACGGCGCCTGACGACCATCCGTGCCCTGACGGCGCACCGTGCCCAGCGCCAGATTGAAGCCGTCGGCGCGATCGAATTGTGGATCCTGCAGGCTGGCTGCAGGGACGCGAAAACGCCGCACTCGCCCTTCCTGCTCGTGCACGCTGACTTCGAGGTCGAGCTGGTTGCTCAACAACGGCAGCGCGCGCAAGGTGAAGGGGCCGCCGGGAACCAGCGTGGTGTAGATCAGCACGCCGTTCTGCCGGACTTCGATTCGCGATGGCGACCAGGCTATGCCCTCGACCTCGCCACGTGTACCCTCCTGTGCCGCGCGCATCTGCGCGAACGCACCTTCCGGCAGAATCTGCACACCGTTGAACGATTCGCCGGCGAACAATGGCGACTGCAGGTTCAATTGGCCGATCTGCACGTTGGCTTCGTAGGCTTCCAGGGTGCGCGTGCCGTAGGCATACAGATGCTCGAAACGCGTGCTTTCGGGCAATTGCGTATAGGACTGGCGACTGCGCAAGACCCAGTTGCCGGCATTCAGGCCGAACTCCGAACCCAGCCTGCGAAAATCGCTACGTTGCCCCTCGTGCTGGCTGCCCATGACCAAAACATCGTAGTTGAACACGCCGCCCACTCCGCCATTGGCGAAGCTGCGTGGCTGGAATTCCGGCAATGCCAACAGGTCCGTCGGCAGCAGCAGGTCGATCTGTTCCTTGCCGGGATGCAATGCAACGGTTGCCGCTGGCAGACCTTCACCCAGCGTCAGGCACTGTTGCGGTTGCGCGCGGGTCAAAGCCGCTTGCGAGCGCACGCCAGCAGCCTTGAGCAAGGCCGGTTGCAGGCACGGCTCGCCCTGTTCATTGAATGCCACGAACACCCGCCCCCGTGGCTGTCCATTGACCTCAAGTGCGACCAGCCATGTGCCTTGGGAGAAACGCGGTGCCTGGCGAAAGTACTCAGCCAATGCGGGGTCGAGCCCGCGCTCGCGAAGCACCTGCGCATCGAATTCCACCCCTTCACTGGCCATCGTCATGCCGATCGCATTCGCCATCAGCAGTGCCAGTCCCTGACGGGCACACGCGCGCATCAGTGCGTAACCGGGGCATCAAAGTGATCGACCGCAAAGCCATATGTGGTCGCCGGAAAGATCCGCACTGCCATGGTTCGCACTGTCACGTTCAACGGCAACTCGACAGACAGGCGCTCCCCCGGCAGGATCCAGGTACGCGGCAGATCCACCGCCTGCGTGCCCGGCAGCGGAACAATCGCTTTGGCCAGGCGCACCACGTAAGGACTGGGATTACTGACCAGCAAACCTTCAGCCGTGGCTGACCAGCTCAGGCGTTTCCATGGCTCGCGCTCCACTGGCAGACCGGCAGGGCGCAGGATCACCGGCAGGTTTTGCCGAACCCCCAGATTGACCCGGGCACCGTCGACACCCGCCACAGGATTGATCCCCTCAAAAATCACCCGTTTCAGACGCTCGGTCTGCAATGGTTCGGCGCTCTGCAACATGAACCGTACCTGCTGCACCGCACCAGGCTCGACACGGGCAATCGGCGGACTGAACAGCAACAGCTGTTGATCGTGCGGCTCGATATTTTCGACCGTGGTGTGCAGCAGGGCCGGACGCGTTTCGGTGTTTCGCACATTCATCGTCGCTTCACCGACACCCTCATCCACCACCAGCACAGGGGTTTGCGGCACCATTCCGGCAGCGTGAACCCCGGGCATCAAAATCAAGACGAGCAGGCACAGTGGCAACGCCCGCAAGCCTGGGCGGCACATTGAAATCGGCATCGGTATTGCTCCGCAGGGGGCAGCGCACCCGGCAAAGGGCGCGCTGAATGAACCTGAAAGAACCCGGTAATAGCCGGGTTCTGACGATCAGAGGTAGAACATCTCGAAGGTCACCGAGCCATCGAGCGGGATCTCGCTGGTGATCGGCAGCGCGTTGCTCGGGCCGATGATCGGCAACAGGCTCATCGGAAACCCGTGGTGACGGGCCGCGACCGGGCCAGCTGCCACGCCGGGACCCCATGAGTAGAGCGCCGGGGCATTGCCCACCAGCGGCGAAGCAGGCAGTTGCCACGCCGGTGCTGCCAGAGTGCGTGTCATCAGAGTCTGCGGGGCACCGTCGGCTTCCGGACGACCGTGACGCAGCGCAAATCCGCCGATACGGATGCCGTTGATTTCACCCAGGCCGTAGAACAAAGCCGGATCGTTATTACCGGCACCATCGTTGATGCCCGGCAATTTGGTGGCTGTACGATTGTCTCTGACCGACACCTCGACCGATGCCTCTGCATCACAGTTGATGTGCAGCGAAATGTCGTGGGTCGGCAGCAGCGTCTGCGTGGTCTTGTTCAGGGTAGCTGCGGATATCTTGCGCAAATCTACCGTGCCGCCACCGGCAAATGCGGGGATGCACGACGTCGGAATAATGGTTCCGACCACACTCAGGTCCACGCTCTCAGCGACCACCAGGGTGGGTAATACTGCAGCCGCGACGGCTACCATCCATGTTGTTTTTTTCATCAGTCCCTACTTCATCGGTTATTGATCAATGGCAGTTGTTCAGCGCATTGCCTTCACAAGACGCTGAACACCGGGGCGATGATTTCGTTTTTTGCAGGAATCGTATGTAGGAATAGGCACCGACCAAGAGCTGAAAAAACAACAAAACAAATAGTCCAAAACCACAGGCGAACTCATTCCTACTTTTGAACGACTAATTGTTTACACAGTGTGGCGAGGATCCGCCGGAAACGGTCTTGGAAATCCTCTGCGTGCCATACTCCGTCACCCCCTGCCTCCAGCCGAGAAACCAACGTGCAACCCGGAAAAAAATTGCTCGCTGTCTGTGTGTTGTGTTCGTTGGCCAGTGGTTGCGCCACCCTCGATGCGCCGCGCGAACCCAGCCAGGCGTTGCCGGCCGCGGGCTCCGCATTCGGTCGCTCGATTCAGACCCAGGCAGCGCCCTGGCAGGGCCGTTCCGGCTTCCGCTTGCTGTCCAACAGCACAGAAGCCTTCACCGCCCGCGCCGAGCTGATTCGCAATGCGCAAACCAGCCTCGACTTGCAGTACTACATCGTCCATGACGGCGTCAGCACGCGGATGCTGGTGGAGGAACTGCTCAAGGTCGCCGACCGCGGCGTGCGCGTACGCATCCTGCTCGACGACACCACCAGCGACGGCCTCGACACGATCATCGCCACGCTGGCGGCGCATCCACAGATCCAGATCCGCCTGTTCAATCCGCTGCACCTGGGCCGCAGCACCGGCGTGACCCGCGCCGCCGGACGCTTGTTCAACCTGTCGCTGCAACACCGGCGCATGCACAACAAACTGTTCCTGGCGGACAACAGCGTGGCCATCGTTGGCGGGCGCAATCTGGGCGACGAATATTTCGATGCCGAGCCAAACCTGAATTTCACCGACATCGACATGCTCAGTGTCGGCCCGGTGGCAGAGCAGCTCGGGCACAGTTTCGACCAGTACTGGAACAGCGCGCTGAGCAAGCCGATCGACGAATTCCTCTCCAGCAAACCAAGCGCCAAAGACCTGCAGAACACCCGCACGCGCCTGGAAGAGTCGCTGGAGGAAACCCGCAAACAGAATCACGCGCTGTATCAACAGCTGATGACGTTCAAGACCGCGCCGCGTATGGATATCTGGCGCAAGGAACTGATCTGGGCCTGGAATCAGGCACTGTGGGACGCGCCGAGCAAGGTGCTGGCCAAGGACGAGCCGGACCCGCAACTGCTGCTGACGACGCAATTGGCGCCGGAGCTGCGCGGCGTCAGCAAAGAGTTGATCATGATCTCGGCGTACTTCGTGCCCGGCCAGCCGGGACTGGTGTACCTGACCGGGCGTGCCGACGCCGGGGTCTCGGTGAGCCTGCTGACCAACTCACTGGAAGCCACCGATGTGCCGGCAGTGCACGGAGGTTATGCGCCGTATCGCAAGGCGCTGCTGGAGCATGGGGTAAAACTGTATGAGCTGCGCCGTCAGCCTGGGGATAACTATGGCAGCGGGCCTCATTTGTTTTACAGCAAGTCGTTCCGCGGCTCGGACTCCAGCCTGCACAGCAAGGCGATGATTTTCGATCGGCAGAAAGCGTTCATCGGCTCGTTCAACTTCGATCCGCGCTCAGTGCTGTGGAACACCGAAGTCGGGGTTCTGGTGGACAGCCCGGAACTGGCCGAACACGTGCGCGAACTGGCGCTGCAAGGCATGGCGCCGGCCCTGAGTTATCAGGCGAAACTGCAGGATGGCGAGATCGTCTGGGTGACCGAGGACAACGGCCAAATGCACACGCTGAGCAAGGAACCGGGGAGTTGGTGGCGGCGCTTCAACGCGTGGTTCAGCACCACTGTCGGTCTTGAGCGGATGTTGTAATCGCATTTGTATGCGCTCCCACAGGGAAGTATTCAAGCAGTCTGTGGTTCGGTGCCGAATGCACCTTGGCGCATCAGCAGAATCACCAATCCAAACGCCCCCGCCGCCATCAACAACGGCAACGCATGCCCGCTGATCCACTGACTGCCCGCCCCCGCCAGCAACGGCCCGATCAGACAGCCGACACCCCACAGCTGCGCAATGTGCGCATTGGCCCGCACCAGCGCATCGTCGCGATAACGCTCGCCGATCAGAATCAGTGACAAGGTGAACAGGCCACCGGCACTGGCGCCGAACAACACCCACAACGGCCAGATCAGCAGCGTGTCGATCAACAGCGGAATCGCCAGACTCGACAGCATCAGGATCACTGCGCAACCGGCGAACAACGTGCGCCGCGACAGGTAATCCGCCAGCGCGCCGATCGGCAGTTGCAACAGCGCATCGCCGACCACCACCGTGCTGACCATCGCCAACGCAATCTCGGCGGTGAAGCCCTGTTGCAGGCAATACACCGGCAACAGCGTGAGGATCATCGCTTCGAACGCGGCGAACAGTGACACCGCCCAGGCAATCGCCGGCAGCTCCCGGGCAAACCCCCACAGATCGCTGAACGTAACGCTGCTGGATTCACTGCTCGGCGCACCACTGCGGCCCATCAACAGCGTTGGCGAGACTGTCAGCAGCCCGACACCGACCCAGAAACCATAATCATGCTCAGTGCCTAGCGCACCCAGCAGCAGCGGACCAGACAGTTGGCTCAGCGCATAGCTGCTGCCATACAGAGCGACCAGCCGCCCGCGCCAGTGTTCGACGACCAGTTGATTGATCCAGCTCTCGCCGAGGATGAATACGATGGTCAGGATCACCCCGATCATCAGGCGCAGCACCAGCCAGACCGGATAACTCGGCAACAGCGCGAGCAAGCCGATCGACAACGCCCCGGCCCACAGGCAAAGACGCATGAGGTTCGCGGTGCCGAAACGTGCCGCCAGATGACTGGAAATCTTCGCGCCCAGCAATACGCCAATCGCCGGCATCGCCGCCATCACGCCGATGGCGAAAGAGCCGTAACCCCAGCTCTCCAGACGCAACGACACCAGCGGCATGCTGACCCCCAGGGCCAGGCCGACACTCAAGACAGACGCCAACACGGCGAAATACGTCGCCCAACGCATGGTCCACGCTCCTGTGGATATTCTTATGTGCGCCACAAAATCACTGTGGGAGCGGGCTTGCTCGCGAAAACGATTTCACATTCAGCAGATGTGCTGACTGATACACCGCTTTCGCGAGCAAGCCCGCTCCCACAGGGGATCTCTGTATGTTCGGGAGCCCGGCCGAGCCAGGCTCCTTTCAATGGCTTACAGCTTGATCCACGTCGCCTTCAGCTCGGTGTACTTGTCGAACGCGTGCAGTGACTTGTCGCGACCGTTGCCCGACTGTTTGAAGCCACCGAACGGCGCGGTCATGTCGCCGCCGTCGTACTGGTTGACCCACACGCTGCCGGCGCGCAGTGCTTTGGCAGTCAGGTGCGCCTTGGAGATGTCCTGAGTCCATACCGCAGCGGCCAGGCCGTACGGCGTGTCGTTGGCGATCTGGATCGCTTCTTCGGCGGTATCGAAGGCGATGACCGACAGCACCGGGCCGAAAATCTCTTCCTGAGCGATCTTCATCGCGTTGCTCACACCGTCGAAAATCGTCGGCTCGACGTAAGTGCCACCGGTTTCCTGGAGGATGCGCTTGCCGCCCGCCACCAGTTTGGCGCCGTCGGTGTGACCGGATTCGATGTACGACAGCACGGTGTCCATCTGCTGGGTATCGACCAGCGCACCGACATTGGTTGCCGGGTCCAGCGGATTGCCCGGCTTCCAGGCTTTCAGCGCCTCGATCACCATCGGCAGGAATTTGTCCTTGATCGAGCGTTCGACCAGCAGACGCGAACCGGCGGTGCAGACTTCGCCCTGGTTGAAGGCGATGGCGCTGGCGGCGGATTCGGCAGCGGCTTGCAGGTCCGGCGCATCGGCGAAGACGATATTCGGGCTCTTGCCGCCAGCTTCCAGCCACACGCGCTTCATGTTCGATTCGCCGGAGTAGATCATCAGCTGCTTGGCAATCTTGGTCGAACCGGTGAACACCAGCGTGTCGACGTCATTGTGCAGCGCCAGCGCCTTGCCGACGGTGTGACCATAGCCCGGCAGCACGTTGAGCACGCCTTTCGGGATACCGGCCTCAACCGCCAGCGCAGCGATGCGGATGGCGGTCAGCGGGGATTTTTCCGACGGTTTGAGGATCACCGAGTTACCGGTCGACAGCGCCGGGCCGAGTTTCCAGCAAGCCATCATCAGCGGGAAGTTCCACGGCACGATGGCGCCGACAACGCCCACCGGCTCGCGGGTCACCAGACCCAGTTGATCGTGCGGCGTGGCGGCGACTTCGTCGTAGATCTTGTCGATCGCCTCACCGCTCCAGCTCAGCGCTTGCGCCGCGCCCGGCACGTCGATGTACAGCGAATCGCTGATCGGCTTACCCATGTCGAGGGTTTCGAGCAGCGCCAGTTCTTCAGCGTGCTGCTTGAGCAGGCTGGCGAAACGAATCATGGTGGCTTTGCGCTTGGTCGGCGCCAGGCGCGACCAGACGCCGGAATTGAAGGTGGCGCGGGCGTTTTCCACGGCGCGCTGGGCGTCGGCGGCGTCACAGCTGGCGATCTTGCCTAGCAGACGGCCATCGACCGGGCTGATGCACTCGAAAGTCTCGCCGGAGACGGCGTCGGTGTATTCACCGTTGAGGTAGGCGCGGCCTTCGATCTTCAGGTCGCGAGCACGTTGTTCCCAATCGGCACGAGTCAGGGTGGTCATTCGAGTGTCCTCCTCTTGTTGAATAGAGCGCCGCGTTCTTCGCGGACGTCTTCAGGAATGCTGCCCGGCCAGCCTGCTTTTCGGCCCAAGGCACCCGCCACCCTAAACCAGCGGCCGGGGTTGTTTCAATATATTTGACATAAGCGCGCCATACGCCCTTGCGGTGTTCATTTTAATAAACATAGACTTTGGCCCATTCAAGCCACCGCGCCGTCATCACGGGAGAAAACAACAATGAACATCCAGAACGTCGTCGATATCAGCCTGACCAGCAGCGAAGCCGAACGCTATCGCCCGGATCCGGCCAAAGTGCTCAAGGGCGATCCCGAGCAAGCGGTGTTCAACCAGTACGACAGCCCTTGTGGGCAAATGGGTGTTGGCGTGTGGGAAGGTGCGGTCGGGCAGTGGACGGTGAACTACACCGAGCATGAATACTGCGAAATCCTGCAGGGGGTCTCCGTATTGCGTGACAGCGATGGCAATGCCAAGACCTTGCGTGTTGGCGACCGCTTTGTGATTCCGGCCGGCTTCCGTGGTACCTGGGAAGTGCTGGAGGCTTGCCGCAAGATCTATGTGATCTTTGAACAGAAGGCCTGAGTCTTTCGCTGATATTACCGGCCCCTTCGCGAGCAGGCTCGCTCCCACATTCGACCGCATTCCATTGTGAGAGCGAACCTGCTCGCGAAAGCGTCGCAACAGTCCGCACAAAACTCAAGGCAACAAAAAAGGCCCGCATCTCACGATACGGGCCTTTTTCGTAAGTCGGGAAAAATCAATTACTTGATTTTGCCTTCCTTGTAGATCACGTGCTTGCGAACAACCGGATCATATTTCTTGATCTCGATTTTGTCCGGGGTAGTACGCTTGTTCTTGTCGGTAGTGTAGAAGTGACCAGTACCGGCGCTCGAGATCAAACGAATCAATTCACGCATGATTAGCTCCCTTAAATCTTGCCATCGCGGCGAAGTTCGGCGAGCACGACACTGATGCCACGCTTGTCGATGATGCGCATGCCTTTGGCAGATACGCGCAGACGCACAAAACGTTTCTCTTCTTCAACCCAGAAGCGGTGATGCTGCAGGTTCGGCAGGAAACGACGACGGGTTTTGTTGTTTGCGTGGGAAATGTTATTCCCGGTTACCGGACCCTTACCGGTAACTTGACATACTCTCGACATGCCTCAGCCCTCTAAAACCACATGCCCAACCCGGCATGGGTTGGCCGCTTAATCTCTCAGTCATTTGGCGCCAGGCGCCGCGTTTCTTTAGAGGTCTTACCGGCTACACCTACAGTGAAGGAACCGGGCCCCTAGAAAAGAGCGCTGCTTTATACCAGAAAGACCGGGGTGCAACAACAATGGATGTGCAATCGACCGGTAAAAAGGCGCATTTTCCGCCTGCAGACGCTTTGGATAAAGGCTGAGGCGAGTTTTGACCACTCGTCGCAGAAAACCGCTCTAACAGACGTTTTCGACTTTTCCTCGTGCACCGTGGTCTGAAAAACGTCACTGGGCTGCCCCAAAAATGCAAAAAGGGGATAGTCATTTGCAATCCAGCCCTCTAGGGTAACCCTTTTCCAGACTGCACCTGCAGATGGCCTTCGATCTGTAAAGGAAGCCGACCATGCGCCTCGCTGCCCTACCCCTGTTGCTCGCCCCGCTTCTGCTGAGCCCCCTGGCCCAGGCTGCCGCCCTGAGCGTTTGCACCGAGGCCAGCCCTGAAGGGTTCGACGTGGTGCAATACAACTCGCTGACCACCACCAATGCCTCGGCCGACGTGCTGATGAATCGCCTGGTGGACTTCGACACCGCCAGTGGCAAAGTCGTGCCGAGCCTGGCCGACAGCTGGGAAGTCAGCACCGACGGCCTGACTTATGTGTTCAAGCTGCACCCGCAGGTGAAGTTTCACAGCACTGACTATTTCAAGCCGACCCGTACCCTGAGCGCCGAAGACGTCAAATTCAGCTTCGACCGCATGCTCGATCCAGCCAACCCATGGCACAAAGTGGCGCAAAGCGGCTTCCCGCACGCCCAGTCCATGCAGTTGCCGGCGCTGATCAAGAAGATCGACGCGCTTGACCCGCTGACCGTGCGCTTTACCCTCGACCACCCGGACTCGACGTTCCTCGCGACCCTGAGCATGGGCTTCGCCTCCATCTATTCCGCCGAATACGCCGACAAGCTGCTCAAGGCCGACGCCACCGACAAGCTCAACAGCCAGCCGATCGGCACCGGTCCGTTCGTGTTCACGCGCTTCCAGAAAGACGCCTCTGTGCGCTACAAGGCCAACCCGGACTATTTCGGCGGCAAGCCGGCGGTCGACCCGCTGATCTTCGCCATCACCCCGGACGCCAACGTGCGCCTGCAAAAGCTGCGGCGCAACGAGTGCCAGATCGCCCTGTCGCCAAAACCGCTGGACGTGAAGGCTGCGCAGGAAGAGCCGACGCTGAAAGTAGAAAAGACTGACGCCTTCATGACCGCTTTCGTCGGCATCAACAGCCAGCATCCACCGCTGGACAAGCCGGAAGTGCGCCAGGCGATCAACCTCGCCTTCGACAAGGCCAACTACGTCAAAGCCGTGTTCGAAGACACCGCCGAACCCGCCAATGGCCCTTACCCGCCGAACACCTGGAGCTACGCGAAGAACCTGCCGGGCTATCCGCACGACGTGGCCAAAGCCAAGGCGTTGCTGGCCAAGGCCGGACTCAAGGACGGCTTCCAGACCACCATCTGGACGCGTCCGTCCGGCAGTCTGCTTAACCCGAATCCGAGTCTGGGCGCGCAATTGCTGCAATCGGATCTGGCGGAAATCGGCATTCAGGCGGAAATCCGCGTGATCGAGTGGGGCGAACTGATTCGCCGCGCCAAGGCTGGCGAGCATGACCTGCTGTTCATGGGCTGGGCCGGCGACAACGGCGACCCGGACAACTTCCTCACGCCGCAGTTTTCCTGCGCGGCGGTCAAGTCCGGCACCAACTTCGCCCGCTACTGCAATGCCGACCTGGACAAGCTGATCAGCGCCGGCAAGACCACCAGCGAACAAGGCGTACGCACCAAGCTGTACGAACAGGCGCAGGCGCAGATTCAGCAGCAGGCGCTGTGGTTGCCGCTGGCACACCCGACCGCTTATGCGCTGACGCGCAAGGATGTGCAGGGTTACTCGGTGAGCCCGTTCGGGCGGCAGGACTACTCCAAGGTCAACCTGAAATAACCTTCCACAACACAGCCCCCTGTGGGAGCGGGCTCGCTCGCGAAGGCGTCGGATCAGCCAACATTTTTAGTGACTGACACATCGCCTTCGCGAGCAAGCCCGCTCCCACAGGGGTTGGTGTTTGTTGTTGAAAGCTACATCCAGCCACATTCCGCCATCGACAGCGGCTCGCCGTCGCCAATGATGAAGTGATCCAGCACCCGTACATCAATCAGGTCCAGAGCCTTCTGCAAGCGCTTGGTCAGTTGGCGGTCCGCCTGGCTCGGATCGCTGTTCCCCGACGGGTGGTTGTGGCAGAGAATCACCGCCGCCGCGTTGTTGGCCAATGAGCGTTTCACCACTTCCCGGGGATGCACGCTGGTGTTGTCGATCGAGCCGCGAAACAGTGCCTCGAACGTCAGTACTTGATGCTTGGAGTCGAGAAACAGGCAGCCGAACACCTCGTGGGGCTCATGGCGCAGCATGGATTTCAGATAGTCCCGAACTGCCTGCGGATTCTCCAGTGCTGGCTTTTTACGCATGCACTCGGCCAGATGTCGCCGCCCCATTTCCAGCACCGCCTGCAACTGCGCGAATTTCGCAGGCCCCAATCCCAACTGTCCGCTGAACGCCGCAAGATCGGCCTCCAGCAACGCGCGCAGGCTGCCGAATTGCGTCAACAGGTGTCGCGCCAGATCCACCGCGCTTTTTCCCGTGACCCCGGTTCGAAGAAAAATCGCCAGCAACTCGGCGTCCGAAAGACTTCCCGAGCCCTGTTCAAGCAGCTTCTCCCGCGGCCGCTCCGCCGCCGGCCAATCGCGAATACTCATACACCTTCCTTGTCTGTGGGCACCGCTGTTCCGTAGCGGTCGCTGTGATATCGTAGCCCATCTTTTTTGCGGGCGAATTCACCCTGGGGAGGGGGTTTCGCCACGTATGTCACCCACGAAATGTAAAGGCAGACCTATGCAGCGGCTGTATCGGAAACGCATCGTTCTGGGCGTCGGCGGCGGCATTGCGGCCTACAAGAGCGCCGATCTGGTTCGTCGCCTGATCGACCAGGGCGCCGAAGTGCGTGTGGTCATGACCCATGGCGGCGCCGAGTTCATCACCCCGCTGACCATGCAGGCCCTGTCCGGGCACCCGGTTCACCTCGACTTGCTCGACCCGGCCGCCGAAGCGGCCATGGGTCATATCGAGCTGGCCAAGTGGGCCGATCTGGTGTTGATCGCCCCGGCCACCGCCGACCTGATCGCCCGTTTGGCCCAAGGCATCGCCAACGATCTGCTGACCACCCTGGTGCTGGCCACCGACGCCGTGGTGGCCGTCGCGCCAGCAATGAATCAGGCGATGTGGCGCGATCCGGCAACCCAAGCCAACCTGCAACTCCTTGAAAGTCGCGGCCTGAAGACTTTCGGCCCGGCCTCTGGCAGCCAGGCCTGCGGCGACGTCGGCATGGGCCGGATGATGGAAGCCACCGATCTGGCGCAGTGCGCGGCGGACTGCTTCCAGCGTCAGGCGCTGACCGGCAAGCACGTGGTGATCACCGCCGGTCCGACTCAGGAAAACATCGACCCGGTGCGCTACATCACCAACCACAGCTCCGGGAAAATGGGCTTCGCTCTGGCCGAAGCCGCGGTGGAAGCCGGCGCCCGCGTGACCCTGATCAGCGGCCCGGTGCACCTGCCGACGCCGGATCGCGTCACGCGCATCGATGTGGTCAGTGCCCGCGACATGCTTGCAGCGTGCGAATCGGCCATCCCGTGTGATGTGTTCATCGCCTCGGCAGCGGTGGCGGACTACCGTCCGGAAGTCATTGCCCCGCAAAAACTCAAGAAAGACCCTACAAGCGGCGACGGCTTCGTCCTGCAAATGGTGCGTAACCCGGACATCCTGGCCACCATCGCGACCCGCCCCGACCGGCCGTTCAGTGTCGGCTTCGCCGCCGAGACCGAACACCTGCTCGACTACGCTGCACGCAAGCTGAAAGACAAGAATCTCGACCTGATCGTCGCCAACGACGTCGCCAACCCGAGCATCGGTTTCAACAGCGAAGAAAACGCCTGCAGCGTGATCGACCGTGAGCTTCATGCCACTGTTTTCGCCCAGACCAGCAAGAGCAAGATCGCTCGCCAACTGGTCACTTTTATCGCCGAACGTCTGAACCAGGTTTAATTTACATGCACGCTTTGCAAGCCAAGATCCTCGACCCACGCATCGGTAGCGAATTCCCGCTGCCGCAATACGCCACCCCGGGCTCCGCCGGCCTCGACCTGCGCGCCATGCTGGAACAGGACATCGTGATCAAGCCGGGTGAAACCGTGCTGATC
Organism: Pseudomonas sp. G3-39; assembly: GCF_054790485.1. Lineage (NCBI taxonomy): Bacteria > Pseudomonadati > Pseudomonadota > Gammaproteobacteria > Pseudomonadales > Pseudomonadaceae > Pseudomonas > Pseudomonas sp. G3-39. The sequence goes on from NZ_CP186497.1 coordinate 5,794,717, forward strand.
CCTACCGGTCTGTCGGTGTACATCGGCGACCCGAACCTCGCCGCGCTGATCCTGCCGCGCTCGGGCATGGGCCATAAGCACGGCATCGTGCTCGGCAACCTCGTCGGCCTGATCGACTCGGATTATCAGGGCCCTTTGATGGTGTCCTGCTGGAACCGTGGCCAGAACGACTTCACCATGACCGTCGGCGAGCGTCTGGCGCAGCTGGTGTTGGTGCCGGTGGTGCAGGCGCATTTCGAAATGGTTGAAGAGTTCGTCGAAACCGAACGCGGCGCGGGCGGATTTGGCCATACCGGCACTAAATAACCCTGAAATATTATTGTGGCGAGGGGATTTATCCCGATGGGCCGCGAAGCGGCCCCAAGGCTTTTGGATCTGCTGCGCAGCAATCGGGGATAAATCCCCTCACCACAAAATTTGTGCTTTTTCGGCAGCAGGTTTTAGCACCGAAAATCAAGGTTTTGCCGGCCACAAGCCACGCCAGCCGAGGCGTCATGGCCCTTTCACACCACGAACTCTCTGTGGAAAACGCCGTCATACCCTTCAGTTTGAGCCTGCCGCCGAGTGAATCGTCGGTGTGTCCCGCCACTTTCGAGATGGAGCATTTGTGCAGATGAGCACCCCCGCCAAGATCGCCCCGAAGCTTCCTGACAGCATCTTCCGCGCCTATGACATTCGCGGCACTGTGCCGGAATTCCTCAATGCCGAAACCGCCTACTGGATCGGCCGCGCCATCGGCTCGCAGAGCCTGGCCCAAGGTGAACCGAATGTTTCCGTCGGTCGCGACGGTCGCCTGTCCGGCCCGGAGCTGGTTGCAGAACTGATCCGCGGTATCGCCGAGAGCGGCTGCCACGTCAGCGACGTCGGCCTGGTCCCGACGCCTGCGCTGTATTACGCGGCGAACGTATTGGCCGGCAAGTCTGGGGTGATGCTCACCGGCAGCCATAACCCGTCGAACTACAACGGCTTCAAGATCGTGATCGCCGGCGACACCCTCGCCAACGAGCAGATCCAGGTGCTGCACGAGCGCATCAAGACCAATGACCTGACCAGCGGTCAGGGCAGCGTGACCCAGGTCGAAATCCTCGACCGCTACACCACCGAAATCGTCCAGGACGTCAAACTGGCCCGACGTCTGAAAGTCGTGGTCGACTGCGGCAACGGCGCGGCCGGCGTGATTGCCCCGCAACTGATCGAAGCGCTGAACTGCGAAGTCATCCCGCTGTTCTGCGAAGTCGACGGCAACTTCCCCAACCACCACCCGGATCCGGGCAAGCCCGAGAACCTCGTCGACCTGATCGCCAAGGTCAAGGAAACCAACGCCGACCTCGGCCTGGCCTTCGACGGTGACGGCGACCGTGTCGGCGTGGTGACCAACACCGGCAGCATCGTCTACCCGGATCGCCTGCTGATGCTGTTCGCCCGCGACGTGGTGGCGCGCAATCCGGACGCGGAAATCATCTTCGACGTCAAATGCACCCGCCGCCTGGTGCCGCTGATCAAGGAATACGGCGGTCGCCCGCTAATGTGGAAGACCGGTCACTCGTTGATCAAAAAGAAAATGAAACAATCCGGTGCTCTATTGGCCGGTGAGATGAGCGGCCACATCTTCTTCAAGGAGCGCTGGTTCGGTTTCGACGACGGCATCTACAGCGCCGCACGGCTGCTGGAGATCCTCAGCAAGGAAAAATCCACCGCCGAAGAGCTGTTTGCGACCTTCCCGAACGATATTTCTACGCCGGAAATCAATATCCATGTGACCGAAGAGAGCAAATTCAGCATCATTGATGCATTGCACGACGCACAGTGGGGCGCAGGCGCCGACCTGACCACCATCGACGGCGTGCGAGTCGATTACGCCAAAGGCTGGGGCCTGGTACGCGCCTCCAACACCACTCCGGTGCTGGTGCTGCGCTTCGAGGCCGATGACGAGGCTGAATTGCAGCGCATCAAGGACGTGTTCCACGCCCAACTGAAACGCGTTGCACCTGATCTCCAACTACCGTTCTGATTCACCCGGAGCCCTGAATGACCCTCGAACGCGAAGCCGCCGCCCACACCGCCCAGGTCCTGTCCGAAGCGTTGCCTTACATCCGACGTTATGTCGGCAAGACTCTGGTGATCAAATACGGCGGCAACGCGATGGAAAGCGAGGAGCTGAAAACCGGCTTCGCCCGCGACATCGTCTTGATGAAAGCCGTAGGCATCAACCCGGTGGTGGTTCACGGCGGCGGCCCGCAGATCGGTGATCTGCTCAAGCGCCTGTCGATCGAAAGCCACTTCGTCGATGGCATGCGCGTCACCGACGCCGCGACCATGGACGTGGTGGAAATGGTTCTGGGCGGCCAGGTAAACAAAAGCATCGTCAATCTGATTAACCGTCACGGCGGCAGCGCCATCGGCCTGACCGGTAAAGACGCCGGGCTGATTCGTGCGAAGAAACTGACCGTCACCCGCCAGACCCCGGAGATGACTCAGCCGGAAATCATCGACATCGGTCAGGTCGGTGAAGTGGTCGGGATCAACACCGAACTGCTGAATCTGCTGGTCAAAGGCAACTTCATTCCGGTGATCGCGCCAATCGGCGTGGGTGAAAACGGCGAGTCGTACAACATCAACGCCGACCTGGTGGCCGGTAAAGTCGCCGAAGCGCTGAAAGCCGAGAAGCTGATGCTGCTGACCAACATCGCCGGCCTAATGGACAAGTCTGGCACCGTGTTGACCGGCCTGAGCACTCAGCAGGTCGACGACCTGATCGCCGACGGCACCATCTACGGCGGCATGCTGCCGAAGATCCGCTGCGCACTGGAAGCGGTTCAGGGCGGTGTTGGCAGCTCGCTGATCATCGACGGCCGCGTACCGAACGCGATCCTGCTGGAAATCTTCACCGACACTGGTGTGGGCACGCTGATCAGTAATCGCAAGCGTCCGTAAGGCGTCGCGGAAACGAAAAGACCCCGCTCAGCCTGACTGAGCGGGGTCTTTTTTTGCCTGCAACCCCTGTAGGAGCTGCCGCAGGCTGCGATCTTTTGATGTTTTGCTTTCAAAAAACAAGATCAAAAGATCGCAGCCTTCGGCAACTCCTACAAGGGCAGCGCGTCAGACGCCGAACTGGGCGCGATACGCTTCCACGGCGGGCAGATGCTGCTTGAGCTGCGGGTCGTCGGCGAGGAATTCCAGCACCTGGTTCAGCGAAACGATGCTGATCACCGGAATACCGAAGTCACGCTCGACTTCCTGGATTGCCGACAATTCGCCGTTGCCACGCTCCTGACGGTTCAGGGCGATCAGCACGCCGGCCGCCTTGGCGCCGTCCTGAGAAGCGATGATCTGCATCACTTCGCGGATCGCGGTGCCGGCGGTGATCACGTCGTCGATGATCAGCACGTCACCGGTCAGCGGCGCGCCGACCAGGCTGCCGCCTTCGCCGTGGGCCTTGGCTTCCTTGCGGTTGAAGCACCATGGCAGGTCACGGTTGTGGTGTTCGGCCAACGCGACAGCGGTGGTGGCTGCCAGCGGGATGCCTTTGTAGGCCGGGCCAAACAATACGTCGAAAGGAATGCCGCTTTCGGCGATGGCTGCCGCGTAGAAACGCCCCAGCTGCGCCAGGGCCGAACCCGAGTTGAACAGGCCGGCATTGAAGAAGTAAGGACTGGTGCGCCCGGACTTCAGGGTGAACTCACCGAAGCGCAAAACGCCGCGATCGATGGCAAAACGAATGAAATCGCGCTGATACGCTTGCATGAAAAAAACCCCAAATACCACGGATTTAGCTAATTAGCTTGACGCCGTGTATCATACACGCACGCGATTTTTGGGGCCATTTATGCGGATCATCAGTGTGAACGTCAATGGTATTCAGGCTGCAGTCGAGCGTGGTTTGCTCAGTTGGCTGCAAGCACAGAATGCCGACGTCATCTGCCTGCAGGACACCCGTGCCTCCGCCTTTGAACTGGATGACCCAGCCTTCCAACTGGATGGCTACTTCCTTTATGCCTGCGATGCTGAAGTCCCTGCCCAAGGTGGCGTGGCTTTGTATTCGCGGTTGCAACCGAAGGCTGTCATCAGCGGTCTCGGTTTCGAGACGGCCGACCGCTACGGGCGCTACCTGCAAGCAGATTTCGACAAAGTCAGTATTGCCACCTTGCTGCTCCCTTCGGGGATGAACGGCGATGAGGACTTGAACCAGAAGTTCAAGCTCATGGACGACTTCGGCAAGTACCTGGACAAGCAGCGGCGTAAACGTCGCGAGTACATTTATTGTGGCTCGCTGTACGTTGCGCAGCAGAAGCTCGACATCAAGAACTGGCGCGACAGCCAGCAATCCCCGGGCTTCCTGGCGCCAGAACGCGCCTGGATGGACGAGATTGTCGGCAACATGGGCTATGTCGATGCCCTGCGCGAAGTCAGCCGCGAAGGCGACCAATACAGCTGGTGGCCGGACAACGAGCAGGCCGAGATGCTGAATCTGGGCTGGCGCTTCGACTACCAGCTGCTGACCCCGGGCTTGCGCCGTTTCGTACGCAGCGCACGCCTGCCACGTCAGCCACGGTTCTCGCAGCACGCGCCGCTGATCGTTGACTACGACTGGACGCTGACCATTTAAGCGTCGATTCGTGGATGCAAAAAAGCCGACATTGCTGTCGGCTTTTTTGTGGGCAAATGCTTTTCAAATGGGGGAGCGGGCTTGCTCGCGAAGGCGTCGTGTCAGTCGACATCAATGCTGAATGACCCACCGCATTCGCGAGCAAGCCCGCTCCCACAAGGGGAAATAGTCGCTGATTATTATTTGATCAGTCGCCAAGTGAATGGATAACGGTAGGGAAAGCCTTCGTTCGCCTTCACCCCGGCAATGATCGTCAGCACCAATGCACCGATGGCCAGCAGGCCCAGCAAGAAGAAGCCGATGATCAACACCATCAGCAGCAGACAGATCGCGGCAGCAATCGCCACGGTGATCTGGAAATTCAGTGCCTCTTTGCCCTGAGCGTCGATGAACGGGTCGGTTTCGCGCTTCATCTGCCACAGGATCAGCGGTCCGATCAGGTTGCCGAACGGAATCCAGATCCCCAGCAAGGCGGACAAGTGACAAAACATCGCCCATTGGCGAACCTCCTGGCTCGGCTTGGGCAGCAACTCTTGCTCATCACTCATCACGTCCTCCTTGCGGGTTGCGAACCTGCTCAGTCGGCCAGTGCAGCCTTTTGCAGTTCGAAGATTTCGTTCATGCCTTTCTTCGCCAGTTCCAGCATGGCGTTCAGATCTTCAGGCTGGAACGGCGCGCCTTCGGCGGTGCCCTGGACTTCGATGAAGCCACCGGTGCTGGTCATCACCACGTTGAGGTCGGTCTCGGCGGCGGAATCTTCAAGATAGTCCAGATCCAGCACTGGCTCGCCCTGATACATGCCGACCGACACCGCGCCGATCATTTGCTTGAGCGGGTCGCCGCCTTTCAGGCCGCCGCGCTTCTTGATCACTTTCAGTGCATCAACCAGGGCCACCATGGCGCCAGTGATGGAGGCGGTGCGGGTGCCGCCGTCAGCCTGGATCACGTCGCAGTCGACGTACAGGGTCACATCGCCCAGCTTGGACATGTCCAGCGCAGCGCGTAGCGAACGGCCGATCAGGCGCTGGATTTCCAGGGTGCGGCCGCCCTGCTTGCCACGGCTCGCTTCACGCTGGTTACGCTCGCCAGTGGCGCGCGGCAGCATGCCGTACTCGGCGGTCAACCAGCCCTGGCCCTGGCCTTTGAGGAAACGCGGCACGCCGTTTTCGACGCTGACGGTGCAGATGACCTTGGTATCACCGAATTCGACCAGTACGGATCCCTCGGCGTGCTTGGTGTAGTTGCGGGTAATGCGGATCGAGCGAAGCTGATCGGCAGCGCGACCACTTGGACGTTTCATAGGGAATACCTGTACTGGGGACGGAAAACTGCCGAGCATTATAGAGCGCTGCACCGCGCCTGGGCACGGGTTAAAAATTCCGGCCGTCGACCCAGGGCCCTGAAACGCGCATAACCGACGGCCTGCAGCCCTTTGTCACACCGTGTGTTTGGGCGCATCCGCCGCACTGCGCTACAATCCTGCGCCTTTGCTGCCAGTCGGCTTAAATTCATTGATATCGAGCCTGCGGAACATCCCTTCTGCGCCGATCTGCATTGCGAGGTCACCGCCATGGTGCACAGCATGACCGCCTTCGCCCGCGTCGAGAAAGCCGGCGTCCAGGGCACCCTGAGCTGGGAGCTGCGCTCGGTCAACAGCCGCTATCTGGAACCGCACCTGCGCCTGCCGGAGTCGTTCCGCGACCTCGAGGGCGCGGTACGTGAAGCCCTGCGTCAGGGCCTGTCGCGGGGCAAACTGGAATGCACCCTGCGTTTCACTGAAGAAAGCACCGGCAAGCCGTTGCAAGTCGACCGCGAGCGCGCCGCGCAACTGGTCGCCGCCGCCGAAACCGTTGCCGGCCTGATCAAGAACCCGGCAGCACTCAACCCGCTGGAAGTGCTGGCCTGGCCCGGCGTGCTGGTGGCCGACGCGACTGATCCACAGGCGCTGAACGCCGATGCGTTGGCGCTGTTCAATCAAGGTCTCAAGGAACTCAAGGCCGGCCGCGAGCGCGAAGGCGCGGAGCTGGCACGCCTGATCAACGAGCGCCTGACTTCCATTGAAGAGGACGTCGTGACCTTGCGTGAGCTGGTGCCGCAGATGCTCGCCACCCAACGTCAGAAAGTCCTCGATCGCTTCACCGACATGAAAGCCGAACTGGACCCGCAGCGTCTGGAACAGGAAATGGTCATCCTCGCGCAAAAGAGCGATGTGGCCGAAGAACTGGATCGCTTGAGCACCCACATCATCGAAGTGCGCCGGGTGCTCAAGTCCGGCGGTGCCGCCGGTCGGCGCCTGGATTTCCTGATGCAGGAACTCAACCGCGAAGCCAACACACTGGGCTCCAAGGCCTTCGACCCGCGCAGCACCCAGGCCGCCGTCAACCTCAAGGTGTTGATCGAGCAGATGCGCGAACAAGTGCAGAATATTGAGTAAGGCAACAGACATGACCCACAGCACCGGCACCCTGTACATCATTTCCGCGCCATCGGGCGCAGGCAAGAGCAGCCTGGTCAAGGCTTTGACCGATGCCAATCCGGAGATCCGCGTCTCGATCTCCCACACCACCCGCGCCATGCGTCCGGGTGAAGTGGACGGCGTGAACTATCACTTCGTGACTCGCGAAGAGTTCGTGAAGATGGGCGAGCACGGCGATTTCCTCGAACGCGCCGAAGTCTTCGGCAACTTCTATGGCACCTCGCAAAGTCGTCTGCAGCAAACGCTGGACGAAGGTCACGATCTGATTCTGGAAATCGACTGGCAAGGCGCCGAACAAGTGCGCAAGCTGATGCCGCAGGCACGCTCGATCTTCATCCTGCCGCCGTCGCTGCAGGCCTTGCACCAGCGCCTGACCAACCGTGGCCAGGACAGTGACGAGATCATTGATGGCCGGATGCGCGAAGCCGTCAGCGAGATGAGCCACTATGTCGAGTACGACTATCTGATCATCAACGACGATTTCGCCCATGCACTGGACGATCTGAAGGCGATTTTCCGCGCCAATCAGCTGCAACAGAAACGCCAGCAGGTACGTTTCGGCAAATTACTGGCCGAACTGCTCGGTTAATCAGCACTTCCCAAAACCGCTGCAAGCGCTTTACATTGGTGCTTGCAGCGCGTTGAAGGGTCTGGTCAAAAAATCAGCGCTTCCCTAATCGCTGGTGATTTTTTAAACTGCTCAGTCCGCTCGCCCAACCGGGCAGCGCGCATATTGCATTCGCTCCGAGGAATACCATGGCCCGCGTAACCGTTGAAGACTGCCTAGAACACGTGGAAAACCGCTTTGAGCTGGTCATGCTCTCTACCAAGCGTGCCCGTCAACTGGCCACCGGCGGCAAAGAGCCACTGGTCCAGTGGGAAAACGACAAGCCGACCGTTGTCGCCCTGCGTGAAATCGCAGAAGGCCTGATGAGCTACGAGTTCATCGCCGAGCAGGAAATCGTCCACGAAGACCCGGTCTTCGCTGCGTTCGAGGACGAGTCCAACGAGGCCGTTTAAGCCTATGCCTGGTCGACGTAGCACGGCGCGGGAACACAGCCTACGGCAGGAGTCATCATGCCGAGCATAGACGCCCTCGCCGATCGCTTATCGACCTACCTCGGCAACGACCAGGTCAACCTGGTCCGCCGAGCGTATTTCTACGCCGAACAAGCCCATGACGGTCAGCGCCGTCGCAGTGGCGAGGCGTACGTCACGCATCCTCTTGCGGTGGCGAATATTCTTGCCGACATGCACATGGACCATCAGAGCCTGATGGCCGCGATGCTGCATGACGTGATCGAAGACACCGGTATCGCCAAAGAAGCGCTGCAAGCGCAGTTTGGTGAAACCGTGGCCGAACTGGTCGACGGGGTCAGCAAACTGACCCAGATGAACTTCGAGACCAAGGCCGAGGCCCAGGCCGAAAACTTCCAGAAAATGGCCATGGCCATGGCGCGCGACATTCGCGTGATCCTGGTCAAACTCGCCGACCGCCTGCACAACATGCGCACGCTGGAAGTGCTGTCCGGGGAAAAACGCCGCCGGATCGCCAAGGAAACCCTCGAAATCTACGCGCCGATCGCCAACCGGCTGGGCATGCACGCCATTCGTATCGAATTCGAAGACCTCGGTTTCAAGGCGATGCACCCGATGCGTTCCGCGCGGATCTACCAGGCGGTCAAGCGCGCCCGGGGCAACCGCAAGGAAATCGTCAACAAGATCGAAGAGTCCCTCGGCCACTGCCTCGCGATCGACGGCATCCAGGGCGAAGTCAGCGGTCGCCAGAAACACCTCTACGGCATCTACAAGAAAATGCGCGGCAAGCGTCGGGCCTTCAACGAGATCATGGACGTCTATGCGTTCCGGATCATCGTCGACAAGGTCGATACCTGCTACCGCGTGCTGGGTGCTGTGCATAATTTGTACAAACCGTTGCCGGGGCGCTTCAAGGATTACATCGCGATTCCCAAGGCCAACGGCTATCAGTCGCTGCACACCACGCTGTTTGGCATGCACGGCGTACCGATCGAGATCCAGATCCGCACCCGCGAAATGGAAGAGATGGCCAACAACGGCATTGCCGCCCATTGGCTGTACAAGTCCAGCGGTGACGAGCAGCCCAAAGGCACTCACGCCCGCGCCCGTCAGTGGGTCAAAGGTGTGCTGGAAATGCAGCAACGTGCCGGCAACTCGCTGGAATTCATCGAGAGCGTGAAGATCGACCTGTTCCCGGACGAGGTCTACGTGTTCACGCCCAAAGGCCGGATCATGGAGCTGCCCAAAGGCTCCACGGCGGTCGACTTTGCCTATGCGGTGCACACCGACGTCGGCAACAGCTGCATCGCCTGCCGGATCAACCGCCGTCTCGCACCGCTGTCCGAACCGCTGCAAAGCGGCTCCACGGTCGAGATCGTCAGCGCGCCAGGCGCGCGGCCGAACCCGGCGTGGCTCAACTTCGTGGTCACCGGCAAGGCACGTACGCACATCCGCCATGCACTGAAACTGCAACGTCGCTCCGAGTCCATCAGCCTCGGCGAACGCCTGCTGAACAAGGTGCTCAACGGTTTCGACAGCTCACTGGAGAAGATCCCGGCCGAGCGCGTCAAGGCGATGCTCACCGAATACCGCCTCGAACTGATCGAAGATTTGCTCGAAGACATTGGTCTGGGCAACCGCATGGCCTATGTCGTGGCGCGCCGCCTGCTCGGCGAAGGCGAGCAGCTGCCGAGCCCGGAAGGCCCGTTGGCGATTCGCGGCACCGAAGGTCTGGTGCTCAGTTACGCCAAATGCTGCACGCCGATCCCGGGCGACCCGATTGTCGGGCACCTGTCGGCGGGCAAAGGCATGGTCGTGCACCTGGACAACTGCCGCAACATCAGCGAAATCCGGCACAACCCGGAAAAATGCATCCAGCTCTCGTGGGCCAAGGATGTCACCGGCGAATTCAACGTCGAGCTGCGCGTCGAGCTGGAACACCAGCGCGGCCTGATCGCCCTGCTGGCCAGCAGCGTCAACGCGGCCGACGGCAATATCGAGAAAATCAGCATGGACGAGCGCGATGGCCGCATCAGCGTCGTCCAACTGGTGGTCAGCGTCCACGACCGTGTGCACCTGGCCCGCGTGATCAAGAAACTGCGCGCCCTGACCGGGGTCATCCGCATCACCCGCATGCGTGCCTAATTCACACCTAACAAGGAGTCATACATGACCAAGACCGTTATCACCAGCGACAAGGCCCCAGCTGCCATCGGTACCTACTCCCAGGCGATCAAGGCCGGCAACACTGTCTACATGTCGGGCCAGATTCCTCTGGACCCAAAGACCATGGAACTGGTTGAAGGCTTCGAAGCCCAGACCGTCCAGGTGTTCGAGAACCTCAAAGCCGTGGCTGAAGCCGCTGGCGGTTCGTTCAAGGACATCGTCAAGCTGAACATCTTCCTCACCGACCTGAGCCACTTCGCCAAGGTCAACGAGATCATGGGCAAGTACTTCGATCAGCCGTACCCAGCGCGCGCCGCCATCGGCGTTGCTGCCCTGCCGAAGGGTTCGCAGGTCGAAATGGATGCCATCCTGGTCATCGAGTAATGCGCACGGCGCAGCCTTCAAACGCTGCGCCGACTGCTCTGCGGTAAAGAACAGGTTTTGAAAGGATTCCACCATGCGCAAAGCGCTTGCTCTCTCGCTGCTCGCCATTTTCCTCGGCGGCTGTGCCAGCGACCCCGCCGATCGTGACATCAGCGGCACCTGGATCAACCAGGTGGCGATCGACGCTGCTGCCAAGGGCGGCCCCCTGCGCGAAGCGCTTCAGGCCTATGGCCCGAACCTGGAGTGGGACGTCAACACCAAGGCCGGTCAGGCCCGCTACACCAACGGTTTCGAGAACGTCGAAGGACGGCTGCAGGGCGAACAGTCCGGCGCCTGGAAAGTCGACTTCTATGGCAGCTCCAGCAGTGAGCTGAAACGCGACGGCGGCCGGATGAAACAAGCCGCCACCGAGAACGAGCCGGATCAGTTGTTCGACCGTGCGCAAATCCCCGTACCGGAAGGCGCGCCAATCGGCGCCAGCTTCGAACGCGCACTGTATTCGGCCTATCTGGGCGGCAGCTGGAAGATCGCCAGCGGCGACGGCGAAGGCAACACCGTGCAGTTCCAGGCCGACGGCCAGGTCTCCGGCCTGCCCGGCGCCGACCGCTATGCCCTGTGCCTGGCAGGCGACTGCGCCTCGATGAACAGCGACCACGACAGCATGTGGCTGCAACTCAACGGACAGGGCAACAACTGGATCTTTGCCCGCAAAGGCAAGGCGCTGGAGATTTTCCAGGCAGTGAATACCGCACTGGCGGATGAAATGCCGCAGTTCACCCCGGGTGAACGCAAGTGGTTGCTTGAAAAGCAATAACCACACCTGAGAACAATATATAACCCTGTGGGAGCGGGCTTGCCCGCGATGAGGCCATCAGACTCAACACCTTAGTTGACTGCCAAGCCGCAATCGCGGGCAAGCCCGCTCCCACAGTGGTTTGTGGCGTTAGAAAGTCAGCACTTGCCTTCAAGAATCGCCGCATAGCCTTCACGGTAACTCGGATACTTCGGCGTCCAGCCCAGTGCCTTCGCCCGGGCATTGCTGCAGCGCTTGCTGCCGGTGCGGCGTACGCTGGCGTCTTCCGCCCAATCGGTGACACCCAGATACTCGCGCAACCAGGCGACCACTTCGGCCAGCGGTGCCGGCGCATCGTCCACACCGATATAAATATCCTGCAACGGCGTGCCCTGATGAGCTGCCTGCAGCAGAAACGCCATCAGCCCCGCCGCGTCATCAGCATGAATGCGATTGCCGTATAGCGGCGGCTCGACCGCCACCCGATAACCGCGACGTACCTGGGTCAACAGCCATTCACGTCCCGGGCCGTAAATGCCGGTCAGGCGCACAATGCTCGCCGGGATGCCGCTGTTCAGCGCCACTTGCTCAGCTTCGAGCATCAGTCGCCCGGAGTATCCGCTGGCGACAGTCTCTGAATTTTCGTCGACCCACTCCCCTTCCTGCTGCCCGTACACGCTGCTGCTGGACACGAACAGCAGTCGCTCAGGCACCTGGCCAAAGTCATTCAGCCAGCTCAGCACATTCTGCAAACCCTGTACGTAGGCAGCGCGATAACCGGCTTCATCGTGATCGGTCGCCGCCGCGCAATACACCAGATAATCCACCGCCCCGAATGGCCAGTTTTCCGGGCAGTCTTCCTTGAACAGGTCACCCGCCACGCCGATGACGCCATCCGGCAAACGCGAAATATCACGGCGCAGACCATGCACCTCCCAGCCGGCGGCCAACAATTGCGTAGCCAGACGACTGCCGACGTCACCACAACCGGCAATCAAAACAGAAGGCGCGGACATCAAAAAACTCCCAAACGAAAGGAACAGACTAGCCCTCGCAAAGGACGAACGGCTAGCAATCGTGGAAAAAAAGATACTCTATTACTTCTGTTAACAAGAATTACTTGCAATAATGCACCCCACTTTTGTTCTCGGCCTCACGAGGCCTGGAAGAGCATCACCGTTTTTCTACCTCAGGTCCGGCCAGCATGACACGTAATCAATTCCCCGCTTCGCCAACCACACGACCTCGCGCCTGGAGCGCGGTGGCGGCCCTGCTGCTCAGCCTGATGCTGGCGCCGACCGCTGCTTTCGCTGACGCACAAGCGCCAGCCGCTCCTGCTGCCACCGAACAGCACGCGCCTGCTACCGCCGCGTCAGCCGCCACCGACCCGGTACAGGCTGTAGACGCCAGCGCAGCAGACGCGCCTGAAGTGCTCGAACCCGACAACAGCCTGGGCATGGCCCACGACCTGTCGCCATGGGGCATGTACCAGAACGCCGACATCATCGTGAAAATCGTGATGATCGGTCTGGCCATCGCTTCCATCATCACCTGGACCATCTGGATCGCCAAAGGCTTCGAGCTGATGGGCGCCAAGCGTCGTCTGCGTGGTGAAATCGGTGCCCTGAAAAAAGCCGCGACCCTCAAGGAAGCCAGCGCCACTGCGGCAAAGGAAGGCACCCTCGCCAACCTGCTGGTGCACGACGCCCTCGAAGAGATGCGCCTGTCGGTCAACAGCCGCGAGAAAGAAGGCATCAAGGAGCGCGTCAGCTTCCGTCTTGAGCGCCTCGTCGCAGCCTGTGGCCGTAACATGAGCAGCGGCACCGGCGTCCTCGCCACTATCGGCTCCACCGCGCCGTTCGTCGGCCTGTTCGGTACCGTGTGGGGCATCATGAACAGCTTCATCGGCATCGCCAAGACCCAGACCACCAACCTCGCCGTCGTGGCGCCGGGCATCGCCGAAGCGCTGCTGGCCACCGCGCTGGGTCTGGTTGCCGCGATTCCTGCGGTGGTGATCTACAACGTGTTCGCCCGCTCCATCGCCGGCTACAAGGCGCAGGTGTCCGACGCTTCGGCGCAGGTCCTGTTGCTGGTCAGCCGTGACCTCGATCACCAGCCTGAGCGCAGCAGCTCGCAACCACACATGGTGAAAGTGGGGTAATCGGCCATGGGCCTGCATTTGAAAGAAGGCGCAGACGACGATCTGGCCGAGAACCACGAAATCAACGTCACGCCGTTCATCGACGTGATGCTGGTGCTGCTGATCATCTTCATGGTGGCCGCACCGCTGGCCACTGTCGACATCAAAGTCGACCTGCCGGCCTCGACCGCCAAACCGGCGCCGCGGCCAGAGAAACCGGTGTTCCTCAGCGTCAAGGCTGACCAGCGCCTGTACATCGGCGACGATGAAGTGAAAGCCGAAACCCTTGGCGCCGTGCTCGACGCCAAGACCCAGGGCAAGAAAGACACCACCATCTTCTTCCAGGCCGACAAGGGCGTGGACTACGGCGACCTGATGAGCGTGATGGATAAATTGCGTTCCGCCGGTTACCTGAAGGTGGGTCTGGTGGGCCTTGAGAGCGCAGCCAAGAAATGATCACGACGCGCCATAAGCTGACGCGTTACAGCGGTAGCCTGGCCGTGGTGCTGGGCGTTCACGCGCTGGCCATCGCGCTGGCGCTGAACTGGACCGCCCGCCCGCCCATCGAACTGCCGCCGCAGGCAATGATGGTTGAGCTGGCACCGGTTCCGACCCCGCCACCGCCTGCTCCGCCGAAAGTCGTCACACCGCCGCAGCCACCGGCTCCGGTCGAAGAGTTGCCGATTCCGAAACTGGCTGAAGCACCCAAGGCCGAGATTGCCGTACCGAAGCCCAAACCCAAGCCAAAGCCGAAACCGCAGCCGCCCAAACCGGTGGAGAAAAAACCGGAGCCGGTGAAGGAAAAACCTTCCGAGGAAAAACCGGCGGAGACGCAGCCGACCCAGGCCCCGACGGAGAAATCCGCCCAGCCGGCACCGGGCCCGTCGCCCGCACAAATGGCCGCCAAGGCCAGCTGGCAAAACACCCTGCTCGCGCACTTGGGCAAGTACAAAAAGTACCCGCAAAGCGCACAGGCACGGGGCAAGGAAGGCTTGAACCGTCTGCGTTTCGTCGTCGACGCTGAAGGCAATGTGTTGTCGTTCGAACTGGTGGGCCGCTCGGGCAACGCCGATCTGGACCGGGCCACCCTGGAAATGATCCGCCGCGCACAACCGCTGCCCAAGCCACCGGCCGACATGCTGAACAATGGCTCGATCGAAATTGTCGCGCCGTTTGTGTACTCGCTGGATAAACGCCGCTAACGCGATGCAAAACCTGTGGGAGCTGGCTTGCCAGCGATTGCAGTGTGTCAGACAAGGATTATGAACTGACCCTCCGCTATCGCTGGCAAGCCAGCTCCCACAAGTTTCTGTGTCAGCCAGAAGAACCCGACCCAAAAGGCACCGAAAGGTGCCTTTTGCCTATCTGGCAACGGCAAACTCACATTGCCCGGTGTCGCATTCCTCACTCAGTCTGATAACGTGCGTCTATCGATTGCAGCCGTTATGCTTGGCCCGCAACTTCATGGACGCTTGCTATGACCCTCACAGAATTACGCTACATCGTTACCCTCGCCCAAGAGCAGCACTTCGGCCACGCCGCCGAGCGTTGCCACGTCAGTCAGCCGACCCTGTCGGTGGGCGTGAAAAAACTTGAAGACGAACTCGGTGTGCTGATTTTCGAGCGCAGTAAAAGCGCCGTGCGCCTGACCCCGGTCGGCGAAGGCATTGTCGCCCAGGCGCAGAAAGTCCTGGAGCAGGCGCAAGGTATCCGTGAACTGGCCCAGGCCGGCAAGAACCAGCTGACCGCCCCGCTGAAAGTCGGCGCGATCTACACCGTCGGGCCGTACCTGTTCCCGCACCTGATTCCACAACTGCACCGGGTCGCCCCGCAGATGCCGTTGTACATCGAAGAAAACTTCACCCACGTGCTGCGCGACAAACTGCGCAACGGCGAGCTCGACGCGATCATCATCGCCCTGCCGTTCAACGAAGCCGACGTGCTGACCCTGCCGCTGTACGACGAGCCGTTCTACGTCTTGATGCCAGCCCAGCACCCGTGGACGCAAAAAGAATCCATCGACCCGGGCCTGCTCAACGACAAGAGCCTGCTCCTGCTCGGCGAAGGCCACTGCTTCCGCGACCAGGTGCTTGAGGCCTGCCCGACCCTGACCAAGGGCAACGACGGCGCCAAACACACCACAGTGGAATCCAGCTCGCTGGAGACCATCCGCCACATGGTCGCCTCCGGCCTGGGGATCTCGATCCTGCCGTTGTCGGCTGTCGACAGCCATCACTACGCCCCGGGCGTGATCGAAGTACGCCCGCTGTCGGCGCCGGTGCCATTCCGCACCGTGGCGATTGCCTGGCGCGCGAGCTTCCCGCGGCCGAAAGCCATCGAAATCCTCGCCGACTCCGTTCGCCTGTGCTCGGTGGCCAAACCCGCCGCGCCGGTCACGGCCGGTTAAGCCAGAGTCATGACTGAGCTGTCGCAAGTGTCGGTGACGGCACTCAAGGGTGTCGGCGAAGCCATGGCCGAGAAACTGGCCAAGGTCGGCCTGGAGAATCTCCAGGACGTGCTGTTTCACCTGCCGCTGCGTTATCAGGATCGCACCCGCGTGGTGCCGATCGGCCACTTGCGACCGGGCCAGGACGCGGTGGTCGAAGGCACCGTCAGCGGTGCCGACGTGGTCATGGGCCGGCGCCGCAGCCTCGTCGTGCGCATGCAGGACGGCACCGGCGGCCTGAGCCTGCGCTTCTACCATTTCAGCAATGCACAGAAAGAAGGCCTCAAGCGCGGCACGCGGATTCGCTGCTACGGCGAAGTCCGGCCCGGCGCTTCGGGGCTGGAAATCTATCACCCGGAATACCGCGCCATCACCGGTGACGAACCGCCGCCGGTGGACGAAACCCTGACCCCGGTTTACCCGCTCACCGAAGGCCTGACCCAACAGCGCCTGCGCCAGTTGTGCATGCAGACCCTGACGCTGCTCAAGCCAAACACCCTGCCCGACTGGCTGCCGACCGAACTGGCCCGCGACTACCAACTGGCGCCGCTGGCCGACGCGATCCGCTACCTGCACAACCCGCCCGCCGATGCCGATGTCGATGAGCTGGCCCTCGGTCATCACTGGGCCCAGCATCGGCTGGCCTTCGAGGAGCTGCTGACCCATCAACTGTCGCAACAGCGTCTGCGCGAAAGCATGCGTTCGCTGCGCGCGCCGGCGATGCCGAAGGCGAAAAAACTGCCACCGAAATACCTGGCCAACCTCGGCTTCAACCCGACCGGCGCGCAACAACGCGTGGGCAACGAAATCGCCTACGACCTCAGCCAGCACGAACCGATGCTGCGGCTGATTCAGGGCGATGTTGGCGCGGGCAAAACCGTGGTCGCCGCCCTCGCGGCACTGCAAGCGCTGGAGGCCGGTTATCAGGTCGCGCTGATGGCGCCGACCGAGATCCTTGCCGAGCAACACTTCATCACCTTCAAGCGCTGGCTCGAACCGCTGGGCATCGACGTCGCATGGCTGGCAGGCAAGCTCAAGGGCAAGAACCGCGTCGCCGCACTGGAACAGATCGCCAGCGGCACGCCGATGGTGGTCGGCACCCACGCGCTGTTCCAGGATGAAGTGCAGTTCAAGAACCTGGCGCTGGTGATCATCGACGAACAACACCGCTTTGGCGTGCAGCAGCGTCTGGCGCTGCGGCAGAAAGGCGTCGGCGGGCGCATGTGCCCGCACCAATTGATCATGACTGCCACGCCGATTCCACGCACGCTGGCGATGAGCGCCTACGCCGACCTCGACACCTCGATCCTCGACGAACTGCCGCCCGGCCGAACCCCGGTCAACACCGTGCTGGTCACCGACACCCGCCGCGTCGAAGTCATCGAACGGGTGCGCAGCGCCTGCGCCGAAGGGCGTCAGGCGTATTGGGTGTGCACGCTGATCGAAGAGTCGGAAGAGCTGACCTGTCAGGCCGCCGAAACCACCTTCGAAGACCTGACCGCCGCCCTCGGCGAGCTGAAAGTCGGGCTGATCCACGGGCGCATGAAGCCTGCCGAGAAAGCAGCGGTCATGGCCGAGTTCAAGGCCGGCAACCTGCAACTGCTGGTCGCCACCACGGTGATTGAGGTCGGCGTCGACGTGCCCAACGCCAGCCTGATGATCATCGAAAACCCCGAGCGCCTCGGCCTCGCGCAGTTGCACCAGTTGCGCGGTCGCGTCGGCCGGGGCAGCGCGGTCAGCCATTGCGTGCTGCTCTACCATCCGCCGCTGTCGCAGATAGGCCGCCAGCGCCTGGGCATCATGCGCGAGACCAACGACGGTTTCGTCATCGCCGAAAAAGACCTCGAACTGCGCGGCCCCGGCGAAATGCTCGGCACCCGTCAGACCGGTCTGCTGCAATTCAAGGTCGCCGACCTGATGCGCGACGCCGATCTGCTACCCGCCGTGCGCGATGCTGCGCAAGCGCTGCTGGAACGCTGGCCGACTCACGTCAGCCCATTGCTCGACCGTTGGTTGCGCCACGGGCAGCAATACGGCCAAGTGTGAGCACCGTCGCAGTTTGTGCAGGATCGTTCCTACAGAGCTGGTTATACTCCTGCCATTGTTTCAAAAACGGATACAGACCATGACTGACGCAGCTCTCGCCCCCGAACTCCCGCACGCGCCGTCTGTAATTCGGCTGCTGCTCGGCAAGCTGGGGATCGCCTACGAAGAAGTGCTCGACCACCACGGCCTCAACGCTTCGCGCAAGGTACAAGCCGTGTTGCTGGACGATGCCGTCGGCGCGCTGATGGTGCTGTTTCCGCAGAGCCAGTTGCTCGACCTCAACCGCCTCGCCGAACTCACTGGCCGACGCCTGACCGCCGTGTCCACCGAGCGCCTGGAAAAGATGCTCGGCAAACACAGCCTGAGCCTGCTGCCGGGCCTGCCGGCGCTGACCAGTTCGCCGTGTCTCTACGAAGAGAGCCTGCTGCGCGAACCGAAGCTGCTGATCAACTCCGGCGAGCCGGGCCTGCTGCTGGAAATCACCAGCGAAGCCTTCAAGAGCATGCTGACCAAGGCCAGCGCCGCCAACTTCGGCGAAGCCCTGAGCAGCATCCGCCCGAACCTTGATCGCCCGGACGATGACCGCGAGGAAATCACCCAGGCCGTGCAGGCATTCACAGCACGCCGGATCCAGCAGCGTCTGGAAGCGACCATCGAAATTCCGCCGCTGGCTGAGACCGCGCAAAAAATCATCAAGCTGCGCGTCGACCCCAACGCCACCATCGACGACATCACCGGCGTGGTCGAAACCGACCCGGCGCTGGCTGCACAAGTGGTGAGCTGGGCGGCGTCGCCGTACTACGCTTCGCCGGGCAAGATCCGCTCGGTGGAAGACGCGATCGTTCGCGTACTGGGCTTCGATCTGGTGATCAACCTGGCGCTGGGTCTGGCCCTCGGCAAGACCCTGAGCCTGCCGAAAGACCACCCGCAACACACCACGCCGTACTGGCAGCAGTCGATCTACACCGCCGCCGTCATCGAAGGCCTGACCCGCGCCATGCCGCGCGCCCAGCGCCCGGAAGCCGGCCTGACCTATCTGGCCGGTCTGCTGCACAACTTCGGCTACCTGCTGCTGGCTCACGTGTTCCCGCCGCACTTCTCGCTGATCTGCCGCCACCTGGAGGTCAACCCGCACCTGTGCCACAGCTACATCGAGCAACACCTGCTCGGTATCAGCCGCGAACAGATCGGCTCGTGGCTGATGCGCTACTGGGACATGCCCGATGAACTGGCCACCGCCCTGCGCTTCCAGCACGACCCGAGCTACGACGGCGCCTACGCCGAATACCCGAACCTCGTCTGCCTGGCCGTACGCCTGCTGCGCAGCCGCGGCATCGGCTCCGGCCCCGACGAAGACATCCCCGACGCCCTGCTCGACCGCGTCGGCCTGACCCGCGACAAAGCCAACGACGTCGTCAGCAAAGTCCTCGAAGCCGAAGTCCTGCTACGCGAACTGGCCTCACAGTTCAGCCAGGCCTGAAAACTTCGCGAGCAAGCTCGCTCCCACATGGTTTCGGTAACCTCCTGTGGGAGCGAGCCTGCTCGCGAAGAATCCACCTCAATCCAACTGACTCAGCGAAACCCTGTGGTGAGGGGATTTATCCCCGACCGGCTGCGCAGCAGTCGCAAACCCAGCCAACAGGGTGTGTCAGTTATATCGAAGTCTCAGGTTTTGGGGCCGCTGCGCAGCCCATCGGGGATAAATCCCCTCACCACAACAGCCCATCTACTCAAGCCCTTCTACTCAAGCCCATCTACTCAAGCCTTAGGCTTGGCCTTCCTCGGCTTCAAATACTTCATCAATCCCTGAAACCACATCACCAGCGCCGGATTCCCCTTCAGCTGGATCAACTTGTCCTGAATCCCCTGCATAAACGCCAGCTGCTTGTTCTTCGCCTGCATCGTGGCAAAGGCATAACCCGCATCCTTGAACGCAATCGCAAACGCCGGCTCCGCCACCACCCCAGACTTGCTGGTAACGCGCTGATTCTTCACCACGAAATGCCGCGCCACTTTCCCGTCCAGCGTCTGCAGCTGAAACACCAGATCCTTGTCACCCAACTGCTGCTGGAACGCAGGATTTGTCCGGCTGGCCTTCCCCATCAACAAACCCATCATCCACAGAAGAAAACGAAATTTCATGCGCACAGCCTCAAAAGGAAAATGAACGGCCGGGGCAGTGTAAGGGATTCAGACGATAACGCCACTATCTGCCTCTGATGGAAGATGATGCAGCCCATTTCCCGCACGATGACCGCCAAGTCACACTTCTACACCCACCGTCCTACACCTGTTGAAACACATCCCTGTAGGAGCTGCCGAAGGCTGCGATCTTTTGATCTTCCAGCCTGCAAACCTATGGGAAATTTCCTGCAAGGCGTGGTGTTGTGCGTGAACTAGGCAGGCTGGAGCATCGTCGATAGCCTGTGTGTGTCACTGCAAAATCGGTGACTCGGACGTGCAAGTCCAGACTCGTCATGCATTCAGTTATGGCTATTCGCCGGGCGTTTTCCTATGCTCGCGAACTGTTATGGCGGCTGTGTATGGGAGGCCTTCGGGTCTGCCGGTTTCCGAGTCCGGTCTTGCACACCTATACACAGCTGCCACCCTCTCGAAGCAAGCGAAACGGTGTTGGCTCCATAACTCGGAAATACCTATGATCAAACCAACACCCAATCCCCCCGAAACCCCAGACATATCGCCCTACGAATCGCTGGAATCCAAGAAATTCCACGAAGCCGCCGAACGCGCCCTCGACCACCACTTCAAACCGCGCACCGAATCCCAACCCAAACGCGAAACCGGCCTCTTCAGCCTCACCCCCGGCACCGACGCCGAAGCCCTCATGGCCAACGCCTCCGAAGACCTCCTGTCCATCAGCGCCATCGCCTGCGACCTCGCCGACGACCTCCACGGCTCCCGCCGCTCGGTTGCACTGGCCCTGAGCAGAATGGCGGACGGGGTGCGATTGATGGTGGAAGGGACGCTCGACCATATTGAAGTGCGGAACCTGGCGGCCAAGTCGTAGCGGGATTTGCGGATGAAAAAAGGGGACTTTAAGTCCCCTTTCTCAAGTACGTGAGTCACCACTGACAGCCTGTTTCAGGCAAAGCATTCATGTTGCTATCGTGTTCGAATATGTACTTCTTTCCGGACTTACGGTTTGTGTAAACGATTCCGTAAACGAAGGGATCCTGGCTCGCCATTACATAATCACCAGTCACAAGGCCTCCCGACACCTCCTCCCACTTCGTCGTGATTTCGGGGGGCCGATTAGGGTTCGGAAACTCTTCTTCCGAGCCTCCATAGACGAGAGTAAGCGCCTCTTTCGACTTACTGTACCTAACGCTCGCAACTTGCCATTTGGCGCTCGAGTCGTGATACGTCCGCAATTCAAAATTGCTGCTCTTACCCTCTTGTGAACGGAAGCAATAGATCTCCGTTTTGACCTCGCTGTGAGCCACAAGAGGAAAGAGGAACGACAACGCAACAGATAACATCCGGATTGATTTCAAACCGATCATTCCTTCAACGGTTCAGAGGTAACTGAAAGCGCATCCGCACGCTGCAATTCGCGAAATCCTCACGGAACAAACGCTCGCTCATTTCGCAGTGCCCATCCGCATATTGCTTCCAAAGCGGATCATCGAACTCATCCCCTCCCAGTCGCTCAATGGCGGCCGCTAAATTTCTCTCACGATCCTTCCCCACAATCGCAGATGCCGCTTTGTAAAAGCCATCTAGCGGTAAGCCCGTCTGCAGAGCAACCAACTCCCCCAACCGAGCATTGGTTGTTTGCACGAGACACGCGAGCCTTTCGATGGGTGCCTCTGCACCGGGCAAAGCCGACTGATAGATATCCTCGCAAAACGACTCTTTGAAACGCACCCATTTCTTCTGCACATCGGTCAGCTGATTCTTGTCAGCAGGCGCCAAACTGACCAAAACTTTCTTATATTGCTCATTCAACACTGCATCGACTTTCTCGAAAGTCTGCTGACCACAAATGATCAAATCGGGATTGGAAAAACTGTCGGGATTACAGACTTCCTGGGCATGCGCAGGAATCAGCAAAGCAGCAAAAGAAACACCCGCGACCAGCCTACAGAGCGCCTTGAGTTTGATCATGACCCGGATACTCCGCCACTGCGCTCAGCTACCCGAGCAGGAATTTTCAAAGCCTTTCCCGCGTCCGACATACGCGATGCATATTGCTTGTACGCCGATACAGCTCGCTCTTTATCGTTCATAGCCCAATAGCTATCTGCGAGATTCAGGTAAGCCACCGTCCGCGCTGGGTTGTGTGCAATCACCGCATTCAACAGCTCAATGGACTCTGCGTAGTAACCCGCTTCGCCCAGTAAAAACCCAAGGTCGTTGGACCAGCCGGGACGCTGCGGGTAGTAGTACTTTGCGACGATATAGCTATCCGGGGGACAAGTGTCATGCGAGCCGCCGCCCATCAACGCGTAGCTCATCGTATCCTTGAAGGAAGAGTCATCACCCTTTCGGTAGGCTGCCAGCGCCATATCCAGCAAATCAGCCGAATCGACGGTCATCAATTTCTTTCTCACGCCCTTAATACTGCCAGTACGAGCAACCTGCAGCTTCTGCAGCGCTTCACGCCCATCGAAAGAAGCGAGAGTGATGGGGCCCAATGTCTGCACCGGCAACTCCACTACGCTGACAAGCGACCGGTCACAGGAGTCGTTGTTCGCCACTTCCAGGAGAGCTTTCAGCTCAAACTGCTTTGAACCTCTGTTGAAGGCGAACAACAGGTTGAAGTTATAAACCGCGTTATCTTCTTCGCTGGTTACTAGCGCTATGTAATCCCCAGCCTCAACGAACGGCTGCTTGACCACAGCTTCCTCCGCCTGCGGATCAATGACAGTCATGACTCCAGGGCGACCTTTGAGTACATGGACGCTGAAGACACCCTGAAGCGCAGACGAGTACTGACTCTTGATCAGAGGCAGCGCCTTCGACGTATCGAGCAAGATGTTCTCATCACGTGCCTGTACCGGCGCAATCAACAACCGGTTGGAGACCTCGTCCGCATCGCCCGCCAGCACAAAGACGTTTTGCCGAGATTCATCGCCTAATAAGTTTGCCGGGATTTCCTTGAGAACTTGGGGCGCAGCAAGCGCGGGAGAACCCGGTACAGCGACACAACAAGTTAGAGCGCAGAGAACGCTCTGCAATACGCGTTTCACTTTCTTCAATCCTTGATTCAATCAAATGATGTCCAAATACGCACAATAGATCTTGCCCGTTTAAGCACCGGGCTCAAACGAACCGCATTTCAGTTCTTTGATTTGCTCATTCTGAATCGGAATCACACAGGCAAGGCGCTTCTCTCCAAGTCCACGAAGCTCCGTCAAACTGAGCGTCACGTGCAACCCATCCTCGGCAAACACATGATCCTCAAACCCGGCATCGGCATAGTCCGTCCAAAATGCCTTGCCTTCGAGACTGCAGAACCGCTTGGAGGACAGCACTCTCCAACCGCCATTGGGCGCCAATATCTGGACTGTCAGGCATGGGCTGCCAAAGGTGCTGACATAGCGCGCGACGACATCCCCAAATCGATGGGCGTCGGTTCTGGACACTTTGTTGAGATCGACCACATTACCCGGCTCATCAGCGACGATCGTGTCCAGATAAGCCGCACGCTCCAGACTCATTCTGGCCACGCAGTTGTTGATAGTCGTGACATGCGCTGCCATCCCAGGCTCGATTTCCGTGGCTTCTAGCGGGCATGTGGTGTCGCGTAGCTTGATCCAGGCGCGCTGGGATTCTCTGGCCATGGCGACCAGCGCCTTACCCTGCTCAGGGTCACGCCGTTGTTGAGACTCAAACCGTCCCAGCAGTTTCTTGTAGCTGGCATTGAGTTGCGTGTCGGCTTCCTTGCGGGCTGCCTCCACACACCGATCGACCTGGGCGCTAACGGTGATTTCTTTGCAGTCGTCCTCGGCCATCGCAAAAGAGGCAAACAGGCATCCAAAGGACAACGCGATAAAACGCACAAACATGTTCAATTTTTCATTCCCTGAATTGCGGATCGCTCAACTACGCGTCGAGGTATTTTCTGCGTTTTGCCGTCGGCGCTCATCGCGTCGCGGTACTGGCTGTAATAGCGCTGCGCTTCGTCTTTGCGATCAAGGCGCCAGAGCGAGTCGGCTATGTTCAACATCAGTACCGTGCGTTTACCAACTGCCTCAACGCCGCGATAAAACTTCAGCGCCAGCTTATCGTTACCGCCCTCGGCCAAGTAGAAAGCCAAGTCGTTAAAAGCTTGAACATTGCGCGCCGGTGGGTGACAAGCCATATAGGACTCTGGACTTATAGTGCGAAGATTGAATGCGAGTTCTTCCACGCGAGATTGCGACATCTCAATATTTGAGACCTGCTTCAATAAGTCCTTTGGAGACGGCGTCTGCATGACGAGGTCAGGCGCATCCTCTTCCCCAGAAATCCACCGATTGCCCTCCCACTTGCCGTCGCAAAACCTGGCTACGTGCTGACTGAGCACGCAACCGGTCTCCATTGAAATGACCCCGCAACCAGTTTCCTCTGTGGAGATTTCTTCACCCTCTTGGCCAATGACAACGCCATACAGAGTCTGAAGGAGGAGCAATGTTTTCTTGTCAGGGCTTAGCCAGACCTGATGCGTTTCAGTGCCCACCTCGGGTACGTAGAGGGGAAACGTTTTTCCATTGGCGGTAAACGAGGCGACCGCCGACTCTGGAGCAGGCCTGCCCCATGTCTTGTCCTTCAGCGTCACTAAATGCTCGCCAACCCCCACGATCTGAATATTTTCAGACAAGGCATTGGCTGAAGCTGACAGGCTCATGACAATCATCAACCACTTAAGGCTGCCCGCGAGAGGACGGTTCATCCACTCACTCCTCATCCATCGGCGACGATTCCACGTCGGTCATGCTCAGCAGCCGAAATTCATTGTTCACAAATTCGTAGTAACGGTCCCGGTTACCACTTTCCAACGCATTTCCCTGCGCATCTTCTTCGCCGTCGAGCGTGATGCCGGAGACGATGATCAAGCGGCTGTCGGGCTGGTAAACCATGCCGAACGTGCCGCCGTCGTAAGCATTCGGCAGACCGCCAACCACCTCACCGGCCTGGGCGTCCAGCACCTCACCGCAAATGGCACTTCCGCCACAACCGAGTCTGTGCAGGATGTAATGGCCGGCGAAGTTGACCTTGCCTTGCAGGGCTTGTGCCCGCGCTTGGTCCATCATTGGGCTGCTGTTTTCTTGCGGCACCAGCTTATGGTTGGGGCCGGTGAAAACTGGTGTGACGGTGTAATCCTTGAAAGTTGGGTCGGCAGCGAATGCCATGGCGGTTGAAATTGCCAAGAGACTGCCCGCTACCAGTGACAGCCAGTTCATACGCAACAATAGTGTTTTCACTTCCTATCCTTCGAATTGATCAATTGCAACTCACCATCTCGATACAACACCTCACACCCCACCCACGCAGGGTCCACCTGCGGCATTACCGCCGACGGCTTGCGCAATTCCCGCAACAACGTCGAGCCATGGGACAACCGCCCGCCCATACGCGCAATCACCGCTCGTGCTGCTTGATAGTGCGCATGACGGCCAGGGTCTAGGGTGTCTTCGAGCAAGATGTCCTCGCCGAGAATGCCTTGCACTTGTCCCGGATAAATCATGAACCCGGTGGCCTGCTCCGCACCTTCGCGACCGTCCTGCCAAAAGCTGCCATCGCGGGTGCGCACATTGGGGTGCGGTGCAAACCAATGTTCGCGGTCCGCCAGTGGCATGGCGTGATGAAGCCGGAAGAAGATGCGCATCAGGTTGTCGCGATACCACTCGCGCACTTGCAAGTAATAACCGCGCAGGCCCGGCAGGCCGGTCGAGTGCGCGAGGCGGATCAGTCCGGGCCATTGCGGGAATGGCTGTAGCGGCAGCTCGCTCGACGCAGGTCGAGGCGTGGCCGGATCGGTTTCCCATGGCAGTCGATGAGGACTGTTTTCCAGGTTGTCGTAAGCGGTCGGCGGGCGGCCCAGCCAGTCGCCGCCACTGCTCGCCAGCGCCGTGGCAATGCACAGATTGCCTTGCACGACGAACACGTAAAACCGTGTGAACCAGTCCGCCAATTGCTGACCATCGGCAGCTTGGGCGACGAGTTCGGCCAGTTCCCGATCGAAGCGCTGCAAGCCGTTTTCAAGATTCAGCAAATGGCCGCGAGCCTTGCGTTGCATACGTAAAAACAGCGGCAAAGAACGCAGCATCTTCAGCGGTTGCCACGGCAGATGCGGCGTCGCTCCGCCAACTTCACCGGCGTAGTTAGCGGCGCTGATGCCCCAGTCGGCCAACCGGGCAAGAAACAGATCATTGTTGATGTAGGAAGCACCGCCGAACACAGCAGTGAATGGCTCGTTGTCCTGCAACACTCGCGCATCCCAGCGCGCCATGATCGCCGGGATACTCGCTGCCGCGCGGCGCTGGGCGTACTCGACCAGCACGCTCGGTTGCGGCGGCAGGATCTCGGCGATGTTGGCGGCGGTCAGGTGCCGGCGCCAGCCATAATCGCTGATCGGCCGGTATTGCAGCAGCCACAGTTGCGAGCCGTCCCAGGCCCATTCGACGTCGCCGGGCACGTAGTGGAACACGCGCAACACGTCTTGCAGAAAGCACCACAGCAGGTCTTCGGTCAAGCCGTGGGACGGCGTGAACGTGCCGCTGCGCCAGGCATCACCAAGCCGCGAAAGCGTTGCTTGTGAGGGGCTGACGTGACCGTCGGCCAGCGTTTCGAGATGGCCTTCAACCCACTCCAGCTCTACCGAGAGATGGCGCACGAACGCGATCCCGGAAACTACCGGCGTGATGAAGCGCTGCACCACCACTTCCTCGACGCCTTCGGCCGTCAGTTCGGCGATGCGTTTCGACACATTGGCGGTCGGCTCGCGCAGATAGGTTGTGCTCAAACCGGCATTTGCCGAATCGGCCTGATCCTCGCCATAACTGGAGGAGCGCACCGCCCAGGTCACGTCGGGTTGGGCAGCGAGAAATGCTGGCAGACGCGGATCATTGCAATCGTTGAGGGTCAGCGCCGCCGGCACCGCTTGCCGGGCCAGTTCAGCCAAGCGCAAACGCCCGCCCTTGGTGTGCGCGACAAACCCGCGCTCGCCCGACTCCAGCCACTGCGCGAACTGCGCAGGCGAGTCGATCCACGGGTAATGGCCCCAACCGGGTTTGAGGCTGATAGTCAGATCAGCGCGAGCGAGAATCGCCGACCACGCCGCCGCTTGCTCGATGCCGAGCACAGCGTCCTGATCGCCCCAGACCAGCTCGACCGGATCGGTGATCCACTCCAGCAGCGGCAGCGCAGTGTCGGCACGAATCAGATCCCAATGCGGAACGAACGCACGGCAGCGCGCATAACCGGCGCCCATGCGCTGGTATTGCGCGGGGGTCCAGGTCTGGTTGGAGAACTTGCGCGCGAACAGCGCGGGTTTGTTCGACAGCAGCCAGTGAATGGTCTTGCGAATCGGCAGCGGCGACATCAGCGCCGGCAACCGCCGCTGCCATAGAAACGCACCGACTGGCGCCAACAAAACGCTGCGGGAGAAGTGCCCCGGCCGACGTTGCAACGCATGCAACACCAGCAACGCATTGACCCCGACCGCCATGATCGCGCTGCCCTGCTGTGTCATCGCCAGCAAGGTCTGCGCGTAGTCCGCCAGATCCTCGCAGGGCGGCTGCAGGTTGGCGCCGAAGCCCGGCAGCTCCAGCGGCACCACGTCGTAACGCTGAAAGTGCGGCAGCGCGTCACTCCACCAATCGGCGGCGCTGCCGTTGCCGGCCAGCAGATACATCAAGGGCTTGCTCATGGACGATCCTCAGGTCAGATCGCGCAGAGCAGCGTCGAGGGTTGGATAACGGAATGTGTAGCCAGCCTCGGTCAAACGCTGCGGCACCACGCGCTGACCATCGAAGAACAACTGCGCCATCTCCCCTGCCAGCGCACGCACTGGCGCGGCGGGAATATGGAACCACACCGGACGCTTGAGGACCTTGCCGGCCTGCTCGGCGAACGCTGCCTGACTGACCGTTTCCGGCGCCACCATGTTGTAGGTACCGCGCAGACTGTCGTCATCGAAAGCCATTGCGATCACCTGAAGCACATCATCGCGATGCACCCAACTCATGATCTGCCGACCATCGCCCATGCGCCCGCCGAAGCCCAAGCGGAACGGCAGCAGCAACGGCGTCAACGCGCCGCCCGGGCCGAAGACCACGCCAAGACGCAGCACCACCTGACGCACGCCAAACTCAGCGGCCGGTTGCGCGGCGGCTTCCCAACGCGCGCAGAGTTCGGCCATGAAACCGTCGCCCTTGCTGGCCTGTTCATCGAGGCTTTCGCTGGCATCGCGCACGCCGTAGAAACCGATGGCCGAGGCCTGAATCCACAGTGCTGGTTTGTGCTCGGTGTTCTTCAACCAAGTCATCAACGCTTCGGTGGTGCCGACTCGGCTGGCGAGCAGTTGCGCCTGACGCTTGGAACTCCAGCGTGGGCCGGCGACGGGCGCGCCAGCGAGATTGATCACTACGTCGAAGGTTTCGTCGTGGCTGAGTTCGCCGAGCGAATGCATACAGCGGACGCGGCCGTTGAACAAGGTGGCGGCGCTCAACGGATCACGCGTTAGAACGCTAATTGAATGACCGGCGTCGAGTAACTGGTGGACTAAAGCTTCACCTATAAACCCTGTGCCGCCGGTGATCAGTACGCGTTTGAAAGCGCCGCCGGCAAACGGGTTGGACAGGCTCGTTGTCTTTACTGCGGGAGACTTCCGGCGGTCATGGCGATACAGCCACACCAGCGGCGGCAACAACACCAGCAACGCAAAACTGTCGAGCCACAGGTGCGACCAGACCTGCTTTTGCGCAGACAGCCACATGTCCTGCGGCGCCCATAACAGGATGCCCGCGATCAACCAACCCCAGACTGCCGGGGCTTTCAAGCGATTGCCCAAGTGCACCAGAGCGAGCATGTACAGCGAATAGCTTTGCAGCGTCGCGCCGAAAAGCGCGAGCCACCAGACTTGTTGTTCGTGGCCGGCCGCAGGTACCGCATCGGCGCCCCAGAATGCGAGTTCCAGGGTGTGCAGATAGCCGTCAAGTAATCCGGAATGCTCGGCCCAGGTCAGGGTGAGGCCGGCGAGAATGTGCACGATTGAGGCGGCGTATAGCCAGAGTACTAACGCGGGGCGAAGGGAGATCGAGGGGGCTGGCATTCCGTGTCCTGAGCGCATTCCTTGGGGGTGGGGAGTTTAAAGGAAATGCGTGGGGTTTCGGGGGTTGTCAGTAGCAGTAGCTGGGTTGGATTGGTGTGGAGGAGTTTTTCTTCAAGTGTTCCAAACCGAAACGGGCGCCATCACTACCCTTCGCGAGGGCCATTTGGTAACAGGCCATGGCTCGAGATGGATCTTTGGTACCCCATTCGCCGCTAGCGAAGGTAGATCCCAACTTGCTGATCGCGTTGGCATTGCCCATTTTTACGGCGCCCATCAGTGCTTGCTCTGCAAGCGCAGGATTTTTGCAGGGACCGTCGGATGTTAGTTCGTTGACATCGCAGTAAAACTCGGAAAGTCCCATCGCACCGTTCGGCAAAGTCGTGGCCGCTGCTTTGAATAGTGACTCCAAAGTATCCGTTGGCACCTGCGGCGCCATGCCCGAGAGGCTCAAAATAGCGGCTTTATAACTGGCAAGTGGGTCTCCGGAGTGTGCTGCACATAACAAGTTTTCCAGCGTGGCCTCATACAACTCAACGGTGCGAGGCTGGTCTTCCGGTGCACCCAATGCTTCGAACGCCTCGGCACGCTGGAAACAGAGACTTTCTTCCTTGCTCATAGTCGGCGTACTCGCCGCGAGCAGGTCTTTCTCGCGAATAGACCAGTCTTCAACGCCTTCAAGCACCCAGCACGCCTGACGGGAAAAATTGAAGACTTTGACGTTGCTCCAGCCGGCGCGTCGATCCACAACAGTTGAGTGGCTGTCGTCGTATTCCCAAATCACAACACCCGGCGTTTTGCGAGATTCAATAGATGCCATCAACGGATAGGCCAATCCGGCGCCCTTCTCGCCCGTGGTCACAGGCTCGAAACGTCCCGGCTCGGCTTTTGGCTTTAACACCATCGACTTGACGGTAAACGCGGTGAGCCGGCGCTGTGCTTCGATATCGGCAGAAAACACCGCCAGGAAGGGTAAGAAATCCTCGGATGGGCAAGCATTACTGGCGCTGACTTTTTCGGATAACTGCGCCGACTGTGCCGGCACAATCTTGTCCAGATACGCCGAGCGCTCGCGGCTCATTCTGGCGATGCACGAGTTAACAGCGAACACATGCGCAGGCATCCCCGTCTCGATCTCGAATGCTTCCAAAGGGCAGTTCGCATCGCGTAATTTCAGCCACGCACGTTGCGACTCTTTGACCTTCGCCGCGTACTCTGCACCCAACGCCGGATCTGCTCGATAGTCAGATTCAAGTCGCGCCATCAACTGCTTGTAGCTAACGTTCAACTGCGCATCGGCAGCCTTCTTCGCCGCCTCCGAGCAGGGCACCATTTCCAGGCTTGAGGTGACATGACTGCAGTCATCCTGCGCGTAGACTGCTGAAACCGGCAGCAGCAGAGTGGCCAGCAGGGTAAAAACAAAACGTTTCACTGTGTTCATCCTTGAGTCATTCAGGCTTTGCGTTTGGTGATTCGGGTGATGCATTGCTTGGGTATGTTCATTTCCCAGTAGGTGCTGAGCAACGCTTCGCGTTTTTTGTCGACGCGCAAGTTAACGAAGCCATCGCCGCAGTCCGGCTGCAACTCTTCGAAGGTGCCAGTTTTGACTTGGTAAATGAACACCAGGTAGTAGTGGTAAGTGCCCATGCCGTCATCGAGTTGCCAGACCGCGAAATCCTGGGCGTCGTCGAAATTGAAATCGTCGAACTGTATGTGGAGTTCGTTTTCGGCTTCAAAATCGATTGTTCGCGACTCGCTGTGCGTTTCGCTTTTAACCGCGATGTTCAGCTTGGAGCCTTCGAGAACCAGCGTCGCGTCGACGCCTTTGGTTGGACTGAACGTGGTGGTTTCGGCTAACGCCGGGATCGTCCACATCAGGAAAATCAGCAATAGCATGATATTTTTCAATTGCATAAACTCGCAATAATTCCACTTGCACCCACCGATGCTAAATTCAATTCATAGTTTTCATCTGCACACCTAATATACGTCACCACAGGGAGAGACACCTTTCAGTAGTCCTCCCCTGACTCCCCCAAAGCTTCAAAGGCCGGGGTAGGTTATTTTTTTTGCAAAAGAACTTTCATCCACCAAATCTTTCTTACTAACACCATACTTATTAATTAAATCGTCACGCGACCCTAACGATCCAAAAGAGCGAAACGAATTACTATAAACGTAATTCACCAACTTTCCATCCAACGAATAATAACCATGCCACTCAGGGCACGCACCACAGCCGCCGTAACCGCCGATGGAAATTAAGCTTCCCTTGCTCCCTTTAACACAAGCCATCGAAACGACCACATTAGAAAGTATCTTCACATTCGATCCGCTGCTGGTCACCTGTGATATTTTATCAACCTTCCGACGGTTCTCTTGTCCATTTATCTTGATTATCTGATCTGTACATACTGGGAGGCCACTGTGATCCTCCGACTTTGCGACGGTGTCATTTTGACAAATAGATACAAGCTCCACCTTCGATCCATCACATTCCAAGATATCTATTTTTTCAGGCAAGCTGGAATTTTGAGCAGAAGCAGCCATTGCCGAGGCACAAAAAAATGCTGCGACACCAACAAGATATTTTTTATTGAAATTCACCACATTACTCCATCAAGTCTGCAATAAAGCCGACCTTCATCGGCAGATCACTTTCACCAGCCAACTCTTGACTTACCATATTATTATACTCTGCAACGACATCCTCCAGCTTCACGGTAGGCTGACCATAAGGAGACCCTGGAAGACTCGCCCACTCTTTATTACATTTTTTAATAGCTGCCTTTATATCCCCTCTCATGATCTCTGGAAGTGCATCTCGACGATATTTCAGAATAACAACGCAGTATCTGTCTTGCATTGCAGGTGTAAAATCTGTAATACCGTGCTCTTCCCGCAGCTTAATGATACCTGGGTCATCCCAAACATATCTCATGACCTGATAGGCGCCGGCAGCAGTAGAAGAGATAACTTGACCGGTTTTCTTAACCGTCTTTTCCATAAGAAGACGAGGATGATCTGCAAACGTTTTTCCATAATCCTTAATAAAGGATTCTCCGCCAAACAGATGCTCATAACCTTCGAGCCCGATCGTTCCTTCACCAATCTTGAGCATTCTCAGGAAAGCCCGAATCCGCGCCTCCTCAATGGTCATAACATGAATTTTCTTCAAGTTATCGATAAATGCTATTGGGTGAAAGTGATAAATGGATTTCGGCAAAGCAATTTGCATTGCCCCTGCCATTTCGTCCCAAAAAACGAGCTTATCTATTCTTTCTTGTTCGAGTTTTAGTACAGTTGGGGATTCTAAAAGGATTTTTTTTAAGCGTGCCCACTTCGGTTCAGATGATTTTGCCTGCCACTCCGTAGGATGATAGGCAATAAGTTTGGTCCAGCGACTCCGTAGTTCTGCGTCTCGGAGCGCCGACTGCAACTCTTCAACAGTAACATTACCGTCCGCCACACCCTTGCTGTCGATTTCCGAGTAAATCTTCTTAAAGAAATCCGGCATCGCATCAACATCGAGAAAACCATCAGCACTTTCGTTATTCTCTTTGACAATGCTGAATCC
Organism: Pseudomonas sp. G3-39; assembly: GCF_054790485.1. Lineage (NCBI taxonomy): Bacteria > Pseudomonadati > Pseudomonadota > Gammaproteobacteria > Pseudomonadales > Pseudomonadaceae > Pseudomonas > Pseudomonas sp. G3-39. The sequence continues at coordinate 5,827,667 of NZ_CP186497.1, forward strand.
TAGCCTTTCCCAATCATGTTGACTGATTACCGTGGCACTCTCTTTTTGCAAGAAACCTTCAAGCGAAGTAGTCTCCCCCTTTACTGAAAGCCCAAACCATTCTTTTCCGCTTGAATCTTTTGTAACTTTCACCTTACTCAAAGCTACAATTATTTTTTCCCCAAGAGGTGGCTGCTTTGGAGAAAAAGAGATTTTTCCATCCGCGTCAGTTTTTTCATATAGTACGGTGCCACTTTCAAGAACGAGATGCTGATTACCGCCTGTTAACCCTTTCGGATTTTTTATAAGGCTAGCGATATCATCACTACTGAAGACTTCAAGATGGACCTGACGCTTACTTATTTTCCCGCCACTTGGCCCCGCCAACACCTCATTCAAACCCAGGTAACCAATCGGGTCGCCAGCTTTGATTGCAATATTAGTAAGAACCACGCGATCATAATTAACAGGTATAACTGGCGCCCAATCAACAAGATGATTTGACTTATCATTCTCCACACAAGCCCAAAATGTAGATGGAACAGATCCACCTTTTTTCAATCCAGTAGGAGCGCCTGAGCTACTAGGTACAAAAGTGCACTCAGCCATTTTCAGCAGCTTACCTCTCACATCTAAATTCAGAACTTTTTCACTGTCAAACTCGATAACACTAGAAGTACACAAAACCATTTCTGAACTTATTGGGCTACCTGCTTTTGCACCGTTAACTTGTGACTCTGGCGGATTACGCAATTGCAGGCCTTTCGCGGTGACTGTAGCTCGAACCTTACCCTGCCAATATACAGGTCTCAACCTCTCAGTTTTAGACTCTGATGGGTATTGCGCAAAAGGCAGCAGATGCATATAAAGACTGAAAAAAGTCATTACATCTTCTGAAATCACACCACCTTTTTCAACAGGCCTACCAGGAAACTTATAATCATGCCTCACCAAGCAAAACGAACTTGAATAACGCAATTCGGTACTTGCGCCATCTTGCTCAAATACTGATTTTACGTAGTCTTCATTCAAACGATAGGCAACTACAACGCCGTCAGCAATACACCGAACAGGTTGGACGTCGGTGCATTGTGGCGCACTCAGCTCACTTACATGGATGCCACCATGCCAAAAACTATGCCCACCCAGCAAATAGTTTCCTGATACTTCTTTTTCAAGCACCGAATAGATTTCGTCCGAGCTCTCATATTGACTCCCATCCGCCTTTCGAATTGGAAACTGAAAAGTCATTATTGGTGCAGGGCTATTCTGTTTTGGTGCAGGAACTGGTGCGGGGGACGAAGCTTCACCTGTTCGAAACTCTTCTTTAGCCCTGAGAAACTTTGTAGGAATAGGCCAGTAGAAGGCCGGATCTTTAGTGCCAAAATAAGTAAATGATGGCCCTTTCCTCGTCTGCGCGCCGAAGAACTTTCCTGCGGTACCGGTGGGATTAACGTCAACAACAATGCCGGTATGAAATAACTTGTCCCCACCACCCAGCGGATCTTCATTAATCCAAAGAGCGATATCACCTTTCTTGACGTCTGGCGGAACAACGGTCGTGTAGTACGAGGAATCAACCATTACTCGCGTATCTTGATACGGGATTTTGTAGCCAGCCCCGGTCAGCAACAAATTAACCATGTGCGAGCAGTCGATCAACTTATTACCGGCCGCATTTGTTTTTATGCCATCGCCACCCATCTTGTACACGTAGCCACGGTTTTCGTAATTACCCGTTAAATCTAATGGTTCTGTCATTTCTGCATCCTGCAAATCAATAGCAATGGCTGATTTCTGTGGCGTCAGCGGTTTGCGATTTCAATCTGGTTAAATTACTCAGGGCGATGGCATTTCCTTTACTGGCGGCCAAGCGATAGCAATCCAGTGCTCTGGAGGCATCCTTGGTTACCAATCTTCCGGTCTCGAACGTATCACCCAGTTTATTTTGAGCATCGGAAGAGCCCATCGATGCGGCGCGAATCAATTCCCTTTCTGCTTCTTCAGGATGCTGACAAGGACCCTCGGGGTCGGTGTCATTGCCATAACAATAGAAAGTGGACAATGCAGAAGCTCCGCTTGCCAGAGTAGTAGCGGCGGCCTTGAACAGGGCTTCGACTTTCTCTGTTTCCAATTGAGATGCCATTCCAGAAAGACTCAGACTGGCAGCACTGAGACTTGCCTGAGGATCGCCGGAAGCTGCTGCACACAGGTAGTTTTCCAATGCTGCTTCAAAGAGTTCTCCCGTCAGGGAGTATTTGTCCAGGCCACCAAGGCGCCCGTAACTTCGCGCACGCTGATAGCAAAAGTTCTCGGCGGTACTCAGGGTCGGCGTGGTCGCTTCAACAAGGTCTTTATCATTGATCGACCAGTTCTCGACGCCCTCGAGTACCCAGCATGCCTGACGAGAAAAATTGAAAATCTTGATGTTGCTGTTACCAGCTCGCTTGTCCACAACGTTGACGTGACTGTCGTCGATTGTTTCGACTTCAACCCCGTCTGTCTTGTCTGTGGCTAAAGGTGCCATCAGCGGAAACGCCAATGTGGAACTGCTGATCTCTGTCGTTTGCGGCTGAAGAGTCCCCCCCTCTCCTTCGGGTTTCAAAACCAGCGACTTGATCGTCATCGCAGTCAAACGCTGCTGGGTTTCAGCATTGGTTGAGAATGCCGGAAGAAACTGGGAAAAATCTTCCGACGGGCATTCATCCGCATAAGCGCTGCCATGAAACAGGCTCAACAGCGACGCGGTGGAAACCGCCATCGCGACGCCATTGCTCTTCTTCAAAAAACCATTCATGTCGATCACTCAGAAAACACAAAAAAAGCCTTCGGCTTAACCTTCTCAGGCACCGCATTCCCCAACGCCTGATCCATTAAACTCCCCGCCTTATCCTTATCCGCCGCCCCCGGCAGCACCGGCGGCTTAATCCCGATGCCAGTCCCACTCCCCGGCGACCCACCCGCATTAATCTTCACCACCGGCCCAACCACCGTCACACCACCGCCATCAAGCTTGATAAAGCTCCCACCACCAAGAATGGTCAGCTCCGTCCCCGCCTCAATAACAATCTTGTCCCCAGCCTTGAGGTGAATCTCTTTCCCCACGCTGGTGAGCTGCGCAGTCCCCAGCTTCACATGCTGGTTCTGCCCAACCGTGAGGTGATCATCCAGCTTCGCTTCAACCTTGCGGTCGGAAATCGTCGTGCGGTGTTCTTCAGCCTTGAGCTCGGTGTAAGTGTTCTTCACCACGGTGTCGTGACGTTCGTTGCCGACACGAATCTTCTGGTCGTGCTCGATGTTCTCGTCCCAGTCGCGCTGGGCGTGGATGTAGATCTGCTCCGCGCCTTTCTTGTCTTCGATGCGCAGTTCGTTATAACCGCCGCCGCCCGGGGAGCTGAGGGTTTTGAAGACGCTGCGGGTTTTGTTTGCCGGCAGGGCGTACGGCACCGGGTTTTCCTTGTGGTACAGGCAGCCGGTGACGAGGGGTTGGTCGGGGTCGCCTTCGAGGAAGGTGACGAGGACTTCCATGCCGATGCGCGGGATGCTGATGGCGCCGTAGCGGTCGCCGGCCCAGGAGCTGGAGACGCGCAGCCAGCAGCTGGTTTTGTCGTCGGCCAGGCCTTCGCGGTCCCAGTGGAATTGCACTTTGATGCGGCCGTATTGGTCGCAGTGGATTTCTTCGCCTTTGGGGCCGGTGACCATGGCGGTCTGGCTGCCGAGCACGCGCGGTTTCGGGTGTTCGAGGGCCGGGCGGTAGAACACGTCCCACGGGGTGGCGAGGAAGGTGTTGCGGTAGCCCTGGTGGAAGTCGTCCTTGTTGTCGGTGGTGTCGCTGGTCACGCCTTCTTCGAGGACTTGCGGCTGTTTGCCTTCGTGGAAGATTTCGGTGAGCAGCCACAGGTCGTTCCACTCGCTGCGCGGGTGGTCGGACATGGCCATGAAGTGGCCGCTGACCAGTTTGGTCTGGTCGCCACGACCTTCGGCCTGGCGGTAGTCGGCGCGATGGCGTTCGAGGGCGCGCTGGCTGAGGAACTTGCCGCGCGCACGGTCGATGAAGCGGCCCGGGTAGTCGTAGTCTTCCAGATCCGGTTCAGTGCTCTCGCCATCCGGTTTGTACGCCGCTTCCATTTGCAGACGTGGTTTTTCGAAGTCGTAGTCGCGGCGCGTGGTGCGGCTGGTGCGGGTTTCCAGGCGCAGTTTGAAGCCTTTGATCACCGGCTCTTCAGCGACCATGCCGCTGCCCTGTATGTAGGCGGTCGGCTGGCCGAGGTCGGGGAACACGGTCTGGTCGTCGCCGAACACCAGCAGGTGGCCCTTGTCGCTGTGCTGGAAGTGGTAGTGAATACCCTCCTCCTCGCACAGGCGCTGGACGAAGTGCAGATCGGTTTCGTCGTACTGCACGCAGTAGTCGCGATCCGGGCACGGCTGGCTCAGCTGGAAGCTGTAGGCGTTGCCCTTGATCCCGTGTTCGTCGAGGATCAGCGCGATGATTTTCGGCGCCGACATCTGCTGGTAAATGCGCTGGTTGGTGCGGTGATGCAGGTATTGCAGTTGCGGCACCAGCGAGACCTTGTAGCGGGTCAGGCGCTTGCCGGCATCACCCTGGGCGACGCGGTAGATCTGCCCGTGAATGCCTGACCCTTGTGGATCGAATGCGAGGAACGCCTGCTTGTGCAGGAGTTTTTCCAGATCCAGATCGGGGTTTTCGCTGACCAGTTCGAGGTCGAAGCGAAACGGCTGGCTGATGCCTTCGGTGCCGGTGAACGACAGCACTTGCAGGTCGCCCACGTAGTCTTCGACCTTGAGGCTGAAGTGGGTTTCGTTAGCTGGGTTGAACATAAAGCGCTCCCTGTTCGAATGTCGTCCGTTACGCCCGAAGTCGCAACCGTTGCAGCCAGGACGAAGTGGCGCCCAAGGCGTCACGCAATTGTTGGGCAGTGATGGTGCGTTCTGCCGCATTGAAGCTCAGCGCGGTTCGCAGCGCTGGCCAGCCGTGTTTCGGTAAGTTCGCCGGGGCTCGCAGCTCGCGCTCCAGGTGCTCGTCGCGGGCCTGGGTCGAGGGCAAGCGGCGGAACGGGTGTTTGCCGCTCGCCAGTTCATAGATCACGCAAGCCACGCCGTACACGTCCGCGCTGGCCGACAACGGTTGGCCCTCAAGCAGTTCGGGGGCGGCGTAGCCCGGGGTCCAGGCGTTGAAGCGCTCGCGGCTCAGGTGCGGCAGGCCGGGCAACACGCCCTCGTCTGCCTGGCCGAGACCGAAGTCGAACAGGCGCAGGCCGTCTTCGCTGAGCATGACATTGCTCGGTTTCATGTCACCGTGCAGCACGCCGCGACGGTGGGCGTAGGCCAGCGTGTCGAGCAGCGGCAACGCGATGTCGCGCGTTTCTTTCCACGGCAGGCCGAGAGGCCGCTCGCAGAGCAATTTGTCCAGGGTCAGGCCACGCATGTATTCCATGGTGATGAAGGCCCGCTGGCAGTCGGTATCGACTTCAAAAGTGTGCGCACGCACGACGTTGTCGTGGCGCAGGCGTCGGGTCAGGGCGAACTCGCTGTAAAGCAAGGCACTGGCGTCCGGCGATTCGGCAAATTCTTCGCTGAGGATTTTCAGCGCAATGTAAGGGTCGGGATCGCCGAACTGCTCGTGCAGCAGATCCCGTGCCCGATAGACCGCGCCCATGCCGCCCGCCCCGAGCAGACGCTCGAGGTGGTAGCGGCCGGCGAGTACGTCCGGCAGTGCACCGATGCTGGCCTTGGTCGGCGCCAGCAACGGCTCGGCGTTGTTTGCCTTGGCGAAGGCGAAGTAGGTCAGGTTGCTGGCCTGCTCTTCGCTCATCAGCAAGTCATCGACTGAGGATTCGATTTCAGTCATTGGCGGATCACCACGGCAGTCAGGTTATCCCGGGCGGCGCCACGCAGGGCGCCGTCGAACAGACGTTCCAGCGCCACATGCGGCGCGCTGAGGCTGAGGGCGTTGCCGAGGGCATCGCTGCTCAGGCCCTGATACAAACCATCGCTGCACAGCAAAAACGCATCGCCCGGATAGACCTCGAGTTCGAGGACATCCAGGGTCAGCTGTTCGGCGGCGCCGACGGCTCGGGTCAAGGCTTGAGCCGCCGGGTGTGCTGCCGCCTGTTCGACGCTCATCTGTTGCTCGTCGATCAGTTGCTGCTGCAGCGAATGATCCTTGGACAGCTGATACAGCCGCTGCCCGCGCCACATGTAACAACGGCTGTCGCCGGCCCAGATGCAGGCCGCGCGGTTGCCTTCCACCAGCAGCGCCACAACGGTGCTGCCCATGATGCTGTCGTGGCGTCCGGCGGTGACCGTCAACTCTTGCCCCAAGCGCCGGTTCAGCCAGTGCAGGCACTGGCGGATGGCTTTGAGGCGTTCGTCGAAGTCCTCGTGTTGCGGCAGTTCAGCCAGGCTGGCGACGATCAACTGGCTGGCGATGTCGCCACCCTGATGACCGCCCATGCCGTCCGCGACCACCCACAGCCCCTGCTGCGGATTGTCGAGGAAGGCATCTTCGTTGCGCGCCCGCACCTTGCCCGGGTCGGTACGCGCCGCGCTGCGCCAGGGACTGGCCACCAGCATCAGAGCTGCACCGGCATACGGAAGGTACGCAGCACGCCCATGTCGAACGGGTTCGGCGTGCGCTGGCTGGTCAGCAGGTAGTTGGCACGCAGGCCACCCACGTCGGCTTTCAGCACCAGCACGTCGCGACCGGTCAGGTACTCGGTCTGCATCAGGTCGAAAAGACGGAACAGCGACCATGGGCCGGAGTTCTTCTCGATACCGATCGGACGCCCGGCCATCTTGTCCATCACCAGGCTGGTGCGACCGTCTTCAGCGTCGGTCGGCCACTTGAACGTCATTGGCAGGATCGGACCGTGGCGGTACTCCATGGTCTTGTCGCCGAACTTGAACTCGGAACGGCTCACCGCCGGATCGAGGGTGTACGGCTCCAGTTTGAACTGCACGGTCGGCTCGGCCGGGTTGATCGAGAAGAAGCTCTGGCGAATGGTCAGGGCTGCTGCCATCTGGTCGAGGTACATCTTCGACACCGGCAGGCTGTGACCGTCGACGCTGCGCATCCGGTAGTTGCCCGGATCACCGCTGACGAACGGACGCATGTAGCTGTCGAAGAAGCGATCGACGGTGCCTTGAGCGCGGAAGAACTCGCGGAAGTCGCTGATCGCAACGTCGCTGGTGCTGCTGGCGCTGAACGGATAACGCTTGCTGATGGTTTTGCCATACACGCTGTACAGCTCGTTCTGATAACGGCCGTTCAGGTATTGGTAAGCATCGTTGAGCACCAGGCGCCACGAGTCTTCGGCCAGCACATTGAACCACACGCTCAGCGGACGCGGCAGGCGACCCGAGGCTGCACGCAGGTTGGTCAGCGCATCACGCTGGCCGCTCATGCGGGTTTTCGCCATTTCGAACGCGGCTTGTTCCGGCGTGCTGGAGCGGGCCAGACCGGACAGTTGCAGTTGCAGGTCGTTGAGCGCGCTGATGGCCGGGGTCAGGTCTGCGGCCGGGCCGTTGTTGTCATCGAGCAAACGGTGCAGCGGCTCGAAGCGGCGTTGCAGCGACTTCTTCGCGGTGTCCGGCAGGCTTTTCGCCACGGCCATCGCCGAAGCCTTGTCCGCCACGGCAGACGCCAGTTTGCCGACCTTGCCCAGTTTGCCCTTCTGCCCTGCCAGTGCATCGGCGGCATCACCGGCTTCGTCCACCGGATCGGCAGCAGCCGGGAAGCGCGTGTTCTCGCGCACTTCCGTGAGCAATGCCAGCACCGGCGAGTTGGCCGAAGTCAGGCCCGCCAGTTGCTCGGCGCCTTCACCGGCGTCGCTGATCGGCGGCAAGGCCACCTGGCCAACGGCCTCGCTCCAGTAGTTGGCGTAGTCGCGGAAATACAGCTGCTCCAGCTCGACCATCAGGCGACGCAAGTCCATGTCGCTGATGCCCGCACCTTCGCCCAGCACCCAGTTGTCACGCAGGATGTCGGTGACCAGCGCCGAACCCTGCACCGAGAAATACTGCTGATAACCCTGTTGGGTGTAGAACCCCGGGATCACGTATTCGGTGCCGATGAACAGCGAACCCTGCGGGCCGAGGTGTTGGCTGAAACGGTATTCCGGCAGGTTGCGCGCTTGCTCGCGGAGCATGCGGTACACCACGGTGGCCAGCGATTCGGCGCGCAGCACCTGACGTGCCTGAGTCACCAGTTGATCGTTCAGCGGGTAGATGAACGGCTGCTTCAGCAGGCGCTCAAGGTGGGTGTTCAGACCATTCTGCACCGCGGTGTTGCCGGTGTAGCGCTGCGACCAGTCAGTGGCGACCCAGTCCTTGAGCCACACGGCGTCACGACGGTCTTTCATGTTCAGCATCAGGTACGCACGCAGGCTGTTGAGCAGCTTGTCGCGGTCCTTCATATTGGCGCGAATCTGCCCTTCGAGCATCGTCGCGACCCGTGGCAGCAATTGCGCTTCGAGCTCGTGCTCGTAGGCTTGCTTGACCACCGGATTGACGTCTTCGCCCTGATACAGGCCGCCACGCTCGTGGTACGAGACGTCGCCTTTCTTCGGGAACACCTGAGTCGCGGCGTAGCTGGTATCGAGGGTTTTCAGCACGCCCATCGCATCATCACGCGGGGTCAGCGCCGAACGCTGCTGGGTCCAGTTCTGCGCCAGCGTGCGAAGGTTTTCCAGACGCTCATAGTTGGCCGAGAAACCACCGGCCCAGAGCATGCCGAACAGCGTCAATGCCGCCAGTGCGCCAACGTACAACGCACGCTGACCCCAATGGATGCGGCTGCGCTCACGCTTGTCGAGGCCGGCCAGATCCGACTCGGGGAAAATCACCCGACTGAACAGATGATGGATGAAGCGCGAACGGCCACTGCGCAGGGTTGGCAGCACACCGGCATTCATGCCGAGGTTGGCGCCGATGCCGGCGGTGGTTGCGTCCATTTCCTGCGTCAGGTGCGGAGCGCTGGTCAGGTAGAAACCGCGCAGCAGCGACGCGCGCTGATACCGGTTGCCCGTGAGCGCCATGTCGACGAACAGGCACAGGCGCTCGCCGATCTGCCCCAGTTGATGCGGGAAGTCGAGGATGCGGCCACGGCGCTGGGTATCGCGCTCGGAGTGCATGCGCATGATCACCTGATTGTTCAGGCGCCGCAGCAGCTCTTCGAATTCGCCGCGCAGTACCGCGACGTCGGTACCAACCTGATCCTTGCGGAAACTGGTACCCAGCACCTGATCACTTTCTTCGCGGGTCAGTTGATCGAAGAACTCGTCAAAACCGAGCAGCTTGTCCGCCTTGCTCAGTACCAGATACACCGGCACGTCGACGTGCAGTTTCTGATAGACGTCTTGCAGACGACCGCGCACCTGGCGCGCCAGGGTGTCGATGTCCTGCTCGCTGCCACCGATCAGCGATTCCACCGGAATGGTTACCAGCACACCGTTCAACGGACGCCCGCGACGACGCTTGCGCAGCAGTTCGAGCAAGGTGGTCCAGGCATTGCCGTCGACTTCCGCGTCCGGCTGGGTGGTGTAGCGCCCGGCGGTGTCGATCAGCACACCGTGATCGGCGAAGTACCAGTCGCAATGCCGGGTGCCGAGGGTGTCACGGGTCAGCTTGCGGTCGATCTTGTTGATCGGGAATTCCAGCCCGGAGAAGTCCAGCAGGCTGGTCTTGCCGGAGGCCTGCGGACCGATCAGCAGGTACCACGGCAAGTCGTTGCGCCAGCGTTCGCTGCGGCCGCGATACAGGCTCGAAGTCTTCAGGGTTTTCAGCGCGTCCTTGAAGCGCGCCTTCAACTCTTTCTGCTCTTCTTCGATCAGCTCGTCACGACGGATGCGATCCTGGCCATCTTCGGTTTCTTCGACGGCTTTCTTGCGGATGCCCGCGCGCCAGCTGACGAAGACCATGGTCAGGCCCCAGATCAGGAACAACACGGCGATGGTCAGCAGACGCGAGGTCGCGCTTTCCCAGAACTTGTAGTCATCCACCGCCAACAATGGGCCGACGAACCACACCAGCAGTGCCACGAACAGCACCAGCAGCAGGGTCCAGACCCAGGTCTGGCGCAGGAAGGCGCCGACTTTCTTGAAAAACTTTTTCATCACACGTCCCTGTTTACGGCTGCGACTGCGGTTGCACCGCGGCCGGATCGATCGGCTGATAGGGTTGCAGAACGGTGTCGCGCTGCTCGCCCAGGACCCAGGCGAAGCCCGAATACATCACCACCAGGCAGACCAACGTGAACAGCACCACCATCCACGCCGGCACGATGCGCACCAGGTTGCGGCGCTGGTCGTTGAGGCCTTCCCAGTGCGGCGACAACTCGCGCGGCACGTCGCCACGCAACTGACGGATCTGCCGGTACAGGGCGTCGCGGATGCCTTCAAGCTCAAGCATGCCACGGGCCTGCACGCGGTACTTGCCCTCGAAACCAAGGGACAGGCACAGGTACATCAGCTCGAGCATCGGCAGGTGTTTGACCGGGTTCTTCGACAGGCGATCGAGCAGCTGGAAGAACTTCTCGCCACCGAAGGTCTCGTTGTGGAAGCTGCTGAGCAGGCTCATCTGCGACCACTCGCTTTCGTTGCCCCACGGCGTAGTCACCACAGCTTCGTCGACCACGGTGCAGAGCACGTAACGCGCGGCCATCACCTGGCTGCTTTCGGCGCCGTTGTGCAACGCGCGCACTTCAAACAGCTTGAGCCCGGCGGTCAGGCGCTCGTTGAGCGCGTAGAGGTCTTCGCGGGTTTCGCTGTGCTTGAGGCGCACCACTTCCGAGAGCAGTTCGGACGACGCCGCCACCAGCGAATTGAGGCTGATGTTGAAGGCCTCCGCCGGGCGCAGGCGCGCGGCGTAGATCATCCGTTCTTCCAGTTGCTCGAAGCGCGGCGGCGCGGCGAAGTCGGTCAGCGGACTGGCTGCCGGTCCGTGGCCCTGACGATCGAGCAGGACGGTTTTGTCGTCCTGGTTGTAATCCGTTTCCTTGATCATGTCGGTCAGTTCCTGATGGCCCAGAATTTCAGTTCAAGCTCGGCGAATTCGCCGGACACGTGGAACGCGAAGCCGCCGGAGCGCTCGAGTTGCGCCAGGTCTTCGGAACTGAGTTCGAGGATGAAGTAGGTTTTGTTCGAGTGGAACGCGATCTGCCGCGGGGCCACCGGCAACGGTTTGACCTTGATCCCCGGCAGGTGCAGGTTGACCAGTTGGCGGATGCGCTCCACCGGGCCGACCTTGAGGTGCGCCGGCAAGCGGTGGCGCAGTTCTTCGGAGTCGCAATTGGCACTTGCCGCCAGCACGAACGATGCCGAGCCGAGCAGTTTGTGGTCGTGCAACGGCGACACAATGATGCCGTACTGACGCGCTTGCAGGATCAGTTCGATGGCGTGCTGTTCGAGCACCATCGACAGCACCTGACGAATCGCTTCCATCAGTTTGCGGAAGCTCGCGCCCTGGTCGGCGTGGGAATAACGGCTGTCCAGACGCGGGCGCTTGCTGTCGCTGGAGAAGGTCGCCAGATCGCCAAGCATGGTCAGCAGCGTGCGATACAACTCTTCCGGATGCACCTGCTCCAGACCGAGGTAGTGGCGCAGCAGCAGTTCGGTACGGTTGATCAGTTGCAGCATCATGAAGTCACCGACTTCCGCGCCGCCGACCTTGCCGTTGGAGCGGATCCGCTCGGCAATCGTGTCGCCCCGGTGGTTGAGCATGCTGATGACTTCTTTCAGGCACGACAGCAGATAGCTGGACGCGTGGGCCTGGATGTAGGTCGGCACGAAATCCGGGTCGAGGCTGATCACGCCGTCCGGCGTGGTGTCGAGCACGTCGCAGATCTTCAGCTTTACGTAGGCCTGATCGCTCTGCTGCTCGCCGAGCAACAGTTTGAAATCCGGGCGACCACAGCTGACCTGGCTGGCGGAATCGTCACCGGCGTTGGAGTCGGCCACTTCGGCGTCGTACGCGGTGTACCGCGCGAGCACATCGGACTGCTCCGGACGGCGTGCCTCGATGTGGTTACCGGTGACCAACGGCAGCGCCAGGTAAATCGGCGTGTTACCGGTGTTCGGCGGCACGTCCAGCGCCAGCGGCTCGGTGTTGCCGCCGAGTTCGAACAGGCTGCCGTCCGGCAGGATCCCCGAGGCGGCACTGATCACCAGTTTGCCCATGTTGAGGAACTGCAGGTCGATCTCCAGATTGAGGAAACCCCAGGTGTAGCCACCCAGCAACTGGGTGCGGGTTTTCATCTGGTGATCGTAATAGCGATCGTTGTGCTGGAAGTGCTGCGGCCGCAGCAACATGCCTTCCTGCCAAATGACTTTATGGGTATTCATGTTCAGTCATCCGCCTTGGCGAGCGCTTCATGGGTGTTGCGGATACCGGCCTGATCGAGGGTCAGATCGGCCTCGGTCAGCTCCAGCGGGGTGACCTGAACGGTGTAGCGCCACTTGGTTTCCGGCAGATCGCGGTAGGCGGCGAGAACGCCGACGTAGCGGCTGCCCTCCTCCACGCTGAGTTTCATTTCCACGGTTTCACCCGGGCGCAGTTCGAGTTCTTCGCTGGCCACCAGATCCGGGTTGAGCGATTCCTTGGCGCGCTCGTAGAGGCTGAAGAAATCAGCGTTCTCGAAAGTCACCGGGTGCTTGAGTTCGAACAGGCGCACGACGATCGGCGAAGGACGGCCGTTGAGGTCCGGGTTGAGCTGATCGCTGCCGGTCAGCTTCAGATTGATCTTGGTCACTTTCGAGTACGGCGACAGCGACGAGCAACCGGCGAGCAGCACCAGCACGGTGAGCGCAGTCAGCGTCTTGAAAAAAGCGGTCGAGCGGCGAGACATGCGCATCATCCTTGGTGGTCGGTGTGGAGGGTGGAGATCAGGCGGATCTGTTCTTCGTAGGCCTGGGCGAAATCGCGGGCCAGCAGACGCTCGCTCCAGTCATCGTCCTGACGCAGTGCCTGGTGGTAACGGCCGAACGCTCTCCAGCGTCCGCCCGAGGTGGCGATCAACGGCTTGTTGTCGCGCTCGAAACGCAGGGTCAACTGCTCTGGCGAGAAGTGCTCCAGCGTGCCGCGCACGGCGGCGCGGCTGGCGGTGAGCAAGGCCACCTGATGCGCTTGCAGATCGCGGAATGCACGGGAGATCGCCTGCTCGGCCGGCAGGTGCCCTGGCTTGTGCGGCTGCAACAGAATCTCCAGCGCTTCGCTCGGATCGACGGCGAATTTCAGCGGGTTCTTGTTGGTGCCTTGCACGGTGGTCTGGGCCAGACGCAGTTCGTTTTTCAACTCCGAACGGGTGCGCAGGCTCTGCTGCAAACCGCCGATGCTCTGCCGTAGCAGACGCGCGGCGTTCAGCGCCAGGGCTTCGCGGGCGTCGTGATCGAGGCCTTTGACATCCACGCCCAGCGCTGCGCCGAAATGCTCCCAGAAACCCTCGCTCTGCCGCTCGACGACCTTCGGGGCCGGAGCAGGCTCGGGCTCAACCGGGGCGATCAGCTCGGGCACCATCAGGCTTTCCATGTCGATGCGCGCGTAGTCGGCGCGCTGACGGGAGTCCTCGGGCTTGGCGGTCGGGGCCAACAGTTCGTCGATTTCCGAATAGACGCGCTCTTGCTGTTCGATCGCGTTCAACGGATCGAGGTCGAGGAAGGCGTCGTCCGGAATGATGCTGCCGGCGGCACGCGGACGGCCGACTTCACCGTCGAAGGTCGCCGGGTCACGCACCAGCCGCGCACGAATCTCGAAGTCACCGAGCACGTAGGTGCTGCCGTGCTCGATGCGCACCGGTTCGCCCTTGTGCAGGCGTGCGCCGCTGCCGCCGTCCTGGACGCCGTTGCTGCTGGTGTCGGTGAGGAAAAACATGCCTTCGCGGTAGCTGACAATCGCGTGGTGATTGGACAGATGCCGCTTGCGGTCAGGAATGATCCAGTCGCAGTCCTCGCCCCGCCCGATCACGCCGCCGGCCTGTTTGAAGGTCTTCTGGCACAACTCGGTGGGCACGAACTGCTTGGTGTTCAGCATTTCGAAAACCAGTTCCATGTTTGATGCTCCTTGCGGTCACTTGCCGCGATTGACCGCTTGCGGATCACCCAACGGGCGATAGTCGTTGTCGTTGAATTTGTAATTGCCGCTACAGCCGCCAAGGCCGCATAGAACGACGAGGGTCAGCAGGACAGCGTGCCAGTGACGAACAGACATCAGAGGGTCTCCAGGGGTAGACAAAGCACAAAGCGCCGACCCTTGCGGGCGGCGCTGAAATTAATTCTTCGGGTGGTCTCGAAGGCTCTACATCGGGGCCTTCGAGCCACCAGAAGGGATATACCGATCCTCTGTGGCGAGGGAGCTTGCTCCCGCCGGGGTGCGCAGCAGCCCCAAAACCGGACACCGTGGTGCATCAGGGAAACCGGGTGGACCGGATTGCGACTGCTGCGCAGCCGAGCGGGAGCAAGCTCCCTCGCCACAGGAAATCTGCAAGCCCCAAGCAAATCATTGGCCACAGGAATACGGCTCGACGCAGCGATCAGTTTCAGATCAACCATCGAAGTCACCCAGGTTGATATTCAACCGCCCGAGGCGGTACAGCAGGGTGCGGCGCGGCAGGCCCAGTTCGCGGGCGGCGAGGGTCTGGTTGCCGTCGTTCTTGCGCAGGCAGTCGAGCAACAACGTGCGTTCGACTTTTTCCAGGCGCTCGCGGAGATTCAGGCCGCTGTGGTCTTCGGGCATCGGCTCCATGCGCAGGGAGAAATGCTCGGCCAGCAATTCGCCGCCCTCGCACAACAGCACCGCGCGTTCGACCAGTGCCTTGAGTTCGCGCACGTTGCCGGGGAAGGTGTAACCGGACAGGTGTTCCAGCGCCGCGCTCGACCAGCGCACCGGATCACGCTGCAAATACGCGCAGGTCTTCTCGGCGAAGTGCTGAGCAAGCTCGAGGATGTCGCCTTCGCGCTGACGCAGGGCCGGCAGCTCGATCGGAAACTGCGCCAGTCGGTAATACAGGTCCTCGCGGAATTTGCCTTCGCTGACCAGCGTCGACAGATCGCGGTGCGTCGCGGCGATGATGCGCACGTCGATCTTGTGCGTGTCGTTGGAGCCCAGCGGACGAATCTCGCCCTCCTGCAACACCCGCAGAATCTTCGCTTGCAGCGACAGCGGCATGTCACCGATCTCGTCGAGCAACAGCGTGCCGCCGTTGGCCGCATCGAACAGCCCCGCGCGGTCACGGTCAGCGCCGGTGAAGGCGCCTTTGCGATAGCCGAACAGCTCGCTTTCCAGCAGGTTTTCCGGGACGGCCGCGCAGTTCTGCACGATGAACGCCTGAGAGCGGCGCGGGCCGCAATCGTGAATCGCCCGGGCCACGACTTCCTTGCCGGTGCCGGTCTCGCCGCGCAACAGCACGGTGTAAGGGCTGTGCAAGACTTTGCTGATCAGCGAATGGGTTTGGCGCATGGCGGCGCTTTTGCCGATCAGGCCATAGCCGTTGATGCTCGGCACACTGCGCGCCACCGTGGCCGACTCTGCCGGCGGCTGGCGCAGACGCTGCAGCAAGTGCAACTGACCAAGGACGAACGAGCCGAGCTGGCCGAGTGAGTCGGCAAAACCCTGCAGGTCGACGTGACGACGACTGGCGCACAGCAGCAGGCCTTCAACCGCCTTCTGCTGATTGACCAGCGGCACGCACAGCAGCGATTGCCAGGCACCAGCGGTGGCCGGCAGGAAACTGGTTTCGTGCAGGCTGGCGCCCAGATCATCCAGGCACACCACGCGGTTCTGGCACAGGGCGAACTGCAGCAGTTGTTCACCGTTGTAGTCCGCCGGCAGGCTGGTGGCGGCGCGCGGTTGCAGCGCGCCGTCGAGGCATTCGGCGTTCATCCCCAGGCAAGTGTGGGTGGCGTCGAGCAGGTACAGCTGGGTCAATTCGCACCCGCTCAGTTCGGCCAACCCGCGCACGAAGTCACCCAGCAGCGCAGCACCGTCCGCCGCGCGCGACAGGCTGGCGAACTGCGCCAGCAAGGCTTCGGCATAGACCAGTGGCTGCGGCACTTGAGTGAACATCACACCCACCTCAGGCGAACTCGCACGTCACGCTGGCGTTGCCGTCGAGCGTGGCATGCACACGTTTGAGGCTTTCACCGGTGGCCATCGCATCGAGCAAGCGGTCGGCCACCAGCGGCAGCACGTGCTGATCGAGCAAATGGTCGATCAGGCGCGCGCCGCTTTCGCTTTGCGTGCAGCGCTCGGACAGGTGATCGACGAGGTTCTGGCACCAACTGAAATCCAGCTGACGACGGTTCAGGCGCTCGCCGAGACGACCGAGTTTGATCTCGATCAGCTCGCGCAGCACCGGGCCACCGACCGGGTAGTAAGGCACCACTTTCATCCGCGCCAGCAGCGCCGGTTTGAAGTGTTTGCTCAGCACCGGGCGAATGGTCTCTTCGAGCAGCTCGGCGGTCGGACGGGCGCCGTCTTCGCAGAGGTCGCTGATCTTGTCGCTACCGAGGTTCGAGGTCATCAGGATCAAAGTGTTGCGGAAGTCGATCTCGCGACCTTCGCCGTCGTTGGCCACGCCCTTGTCGAAGATTTGATAGAACAGGTTGAGCACGTCGGGATCAGCCTTTTCGACTTCATCGAGCAGCACCACCGAATACGGCTTCTGGCGCACGGCTTCGGTGAGCATGCCGCCCTCGCCGTAACCGACGTAGCCCGGTGGCGCACCGATCAGACGCGATACGGTGTGCTTCTCCTGGAATTCGGACATGTTGATAGTGGTGATGAAACGGTCACCGCCGTACAGCAGGTCAGCCAAGGCCAGCGCTGTTTCGGTCTTGCCGACGCCGCTCGGGCCGACCAACAGGAATACGCCGACCGGCGCATCCGGTTTGTTCAGACCAGCGGCGGTGGCGCGCATCGAGCGATCCAGTGCGTGCACGGCTTGTTCCTGACCACGGATGCGCGTGCGCAGGTCGGTGGCGAAACTGGCGACCTTGGCGTTGTGCTCGCGGGCCAGTTGCGCCAGCGGCACGCCGGTCCAGGCGCTGATCACTTCGGCCACCAGACGCGGGCAGACTTCGAAGCTGACCAGACGCTCTTTGACTTGAGCAGCGGTCAGAGCGCTGTGGGTCTGGTGCAGTTCGGCTTCCAGCGCTTCAACGCTCTGGCCTTCCTCGACCTCGGCGGCGATGGTTTCGATCACCGTGCCTTCGGCGTCTTCTTCAACGCTGACGGTCGGCTCGACAGCGGCAGCTTCGCGGGCCTTGGCCAGTTGCTGACGCAGTTCCAGCAGGCGCTCGGCCAACTGCTTTTGTTCAGTCCACAGGGTTTCCAGCGCGACCATTTCGCTTTCGGCTTCGTCCAGCCTCGCTTCCAGTGCGTCCAATGCTTCGTGGTCGATCAGCAGACCGGCCTCGGCATCGCGACGCAGGGCCTGACGCTGACGGCCACCTTCGGCCAGTTCGCCACGCAGGCGTTCGAGGCTTTCCGGGGCAGCGGCGAGGCTGATGCGCACGCGGGCGCATGCGGTGTCGAGGACATCGACGGCTTTGTCCGGCAGTTGGCGACCGGCCAGATAGCGGGCCGACAGCTCGGCAGCGGAGACCACCGCGTCATCCCGCAGGTAGATGCCGTGGCTCTTCTCGTAGACCTGCGCCAGACCACGCAGGATGGTCACCGCTTCGCTGACGGTCGGCTCATGCAACTGCACCGGTTGGAAACGACGGGCCAGCGCCGGGTCTTTCTCGAAGTATTTCTTGTACTCAGCCCAAGTGGTCGCAGCGATGGTGCGCAGTTCACCGCGAGCCAGCGCCGGTTTCAGCAGGTTGGCCGCGTCGGAACCGCCGGCGTTGCCGCCCGCGCCGATCAGGGTGTGGGCTTCGTCGATGAACAGGATGATCGGTTTCGGCGAGGCTTTGACTTCGTCGATCACGCCTTTGAGGCGACGCTCGAACTCACCTTTGACGCTGGCGCCAGCCTGCAGCAGGCCCATGTCCAGCGACAGCAGCTCGACGCCCTTGAGCACCTGCGGCACTTCACCGGCAGCGATGCGCGAGGCCAGGCCTTCGACGATGGCGGTTTTACCGACGCCGGCTTCACCGACCACGATCGGGTTGTTCTTGCGGCGACGGGCGAGGATGTCGACCATCTGGCGGATCGCGCCATCGCGGCACAGCACCGGGTCGAGTTTGCCGTCGCGGGCCTGCTGGGTCAGGTTGTGGGTGAAGCGCTGCAGCAGCGACTCGCCCTGCGCCGCTGGCTTTCCGTTGGCCGCCGGTTGCTCCTGTTGCGACAGGGCGAATTCCTTCAGGCGATCGATGTTCAACTTGGCGAGCAGCGGCTGATAACGGCTGCCGGCGTAGCGCATCGGGTTGCGCAGCAGCGCAAGGATCAGCGCGGCATCTTCGACCTGGGTCTGGCCCAGTTCGAGGTTGGCCACCAGCAGCGCGTCTTGCAGCCACTGCACCAGTTCCGGGGCGAACACCGGGTTGCGCGAGGCGCTGTGTTCAACGCGAGATTGCAGTGCGGCGCTCAGTTCACCGGCGTCGACATCCGCATCCTGCAGCGCGCGCGACAGCAAGCCGTTCGGACGCTCCAGCAGACCCAGCAGCAGGTCTTCAACAAGGATCTTGCTGCCGCCACGGGCCACGCAACGTTCGGCCGAACGTTCCAGGTCACGACGGGTTTCGGCGTCCAGCGCCTGGATGAGTTGTTGCAGGTCTACGTTGATCATGGCTCACGTCCTTAATGAATTTTGCTGCCCAGGGTGACCACGCCGTCTGCTTTTTCGCAGCCCAGCCAACTGGTCCACCCCAGGCGACAGTCGTTCTTCTCACCAATGCGCAGTTCGCGGATTTCTTCCGGGCGCAGCACCAGGCGAATGTCGTAATCGAGCGGGTCACGCAAGGTGAACCGCACCAGCGCGCACAGCGGCTGGTAACCGAAACCGATCGGCAGGAATTCGTGGAATCGCTCCCAGTCGAGTTCGGTGATGTGAATGCGGAATTTGCCGCTGCGGTCGCGCACCCGCTCGCCCAGCACCAGATCTTCACCGAGCAGGCTGTTGGCGCGTCCGAGGCGGTTGCGCTGCTCGTCGAGGATCTCCACGCGGCGCTCGATGCACTGCTCGATGACCAGGTCTTCGTGTTTGAAGTAGTAACGCAGCACGGCTTCGATCAGCGCCGCGGAGTGCGCGCGCAAGCTGAGCAAACCGAGGTACGGCAGCAGGCGTTTCCAGTTCAGCTCCTTGGCCTTGCGGATCTCGTCGCCACCCAGACCGATCAGCGCGAACAGCTGCGAGGAGAACGGGTCGATCGCGCCGCTCTGGAAGCTGGCGCGATAGCGGTACTTGCGCCAGATCGGCAGCATCAGTCGTTGCAGGCGATGGTGGAACAGGTCGAGGAAGTTGCGCGTCGGGTTGCCGTCCTCGCTGTCGCCGAGCGCCTGCTCGCCGTAAAACGCCGGCAGCGGCGAACCGGAGCCGACCAGCCCGATCAGGTTGAAACGCATGCGCGCGCGCATCTGCCCGTGCTCTTCGAAAAACTCCACGCGATCGACGTCGCTGCGCGGAAAGCCCAGGCTCGGGTTGGCCTGGAACTCCACTTGATCGTACAGATCGTCTTCGCTCAGGTACGGGTGCGCCTCGCGCAGCCGGTCGATCACCAGCAGCACGGCCTGAAACAGCGAGTACTCGCGTATTACCTTGGTCAGCCCGCTTAAAGCAGGGGCTGCAGGCCCATACGTGGTGTCCATTGGTACACCTCTCCCTGTGTGCTTTTTACCCGCAGCTCGTGGTACGAATTGAGACTGGCGTAAAGCGCGAAAAACTCGTTAAGAACCGAAGCGAAAACGAACAGGTCGCCTTCGCCGATATACCCTTCGGGGTCGATGGTCAGTTCGGTGCGCAGACCGCGCACCGGCAAGCCACGGTGCAGCCGGTCGACGTGGTGGTGCTTGATGTGCTTGAGGCCGCCGAGCAGGCGTTTGCTGACCTTTTCCGCGTGCTGGTCGTAGTAGCGCGGCAGGTCGTAGGTTTCGAGAATCACCTTCAACGCGTTGACGTCGGCCAGCGACAGATAGTTGAGCGACATGTTGCTGATCAGCTTCCACAGGAAGTCACGGTTCAGCGGCGGCGCAAAGCTCGACGTGGCCGGGGTGATGTTACGGAAACTCAGGAACTCCGGGGTCTCTTCACAGGCCATGCAGATGTCGCCGAGCTTGAGCTTGCGCGGCAGGTTCTGGTTGGTGCAGATCAACTCGATCGACAGGGTTTCGTGGGCTTCGGTGTGGCGGATGCCGAAGCTCAGGTAGGTGTCGAGGCCGTCATGCAGCAACGACGAACGCTGGCGGATGCTGTAATGCGGACGGCTGTTGGGCACGTCGAAACTCGGGTCATGCTCGAAGGATTCGAACGGTACGTATTCCTGATAACCGAGGCCGCCGGGCTTCCAGCCGGTCACGGTTTCCACCGAGAACACACCGCAGTTTTCCAGATCGTATTCCGCCGGCAGCAACAGGTATTCATCCTGTTTGCCATCGAGTCGGATCGGCAGCGCGTCATGCGCGAACAGGTTGGCAATCGGCGTGCAGAACAGCTTCACGTTATCCAGGGTCGGCCGCATGCGCATGATCCCGCTCTTGCGGATATCGAAACGCAGCTCGAGGCCGCGCATCTGCTTGAGGGTGTCTTCCGGCAGCGCCTTGAGGATGTCCAGACCGTTGACGTCGACGAACAGGAACTTGTCCTGGAAGGCGAAGTATTCCTGCAGATAGCGATAGCCACGGAAGGTGTTCAGCGGATACGGGATCAACGCTTCTTCTTCGGCAAAGCCCACCGGCTTGACCCGGTCACCGGGAATCTTGAACGCCATCGGCTTGCCGGACACGCCATCGATCGGCTTGCCGGCACCGTCGAGTGGGATCAGCTCAATGCCTTCCAGGTTACGCAGCAGACTCAGGTACAGCATCTGGCTGATATAGCGTTCGCCGGCAAAGTGCAGGCGCAGTTTGCTCAACTCCAGCTCACCGAGGTGGCCGTCGGCGCTCATTTCCAGACGCAGGCTGAGCAGCGAACCGTCGCCCTTTACCGAGTAATTCAGCGCAGCCAGATCCAGCGGCAAGACTTCGGTCGGATAGCAGGTGCGGAAGCGGCAACGCACGTCTTCGATCGGTTTGCTTTCGATCGGCGTATCGCGCTCGACCACCAGCGCCGGGCCAGAACGCTTCAGCGGATCAAACTGCAGAATGCTGAACGCCGGCAGCGGGCGCATGTAGTTCGGCCACAGCAGCTGCATCAGCGAATGGCTGAGCTCCGGCAGCTCGTCATCGAGCTTCTGCCGCAGACGCCCGGTGAGGAACGCAAAACCTTCCAGCAACCGCTCCACATCCGGATCCCGCCCGGCCTGCCCCAGGAACGGCGCCAGCGCCGGACTACGCTCGGCGAAACGGCGGCCCAACTGGCGCAGTGCGGTGAGTTCGCTTTGGTAGTAGTGGTTAAAGGACACGGGTTACCTGCCTGGTAGTGGAACTCATGGAATAACTGTCCTGCGGATTACGCTCGATGTCCGACCTGGTCATTGGATTGCACCTGCAGGCTGAGTTGGCTGAATGCGACCTGCGATGTTTCGCAAAGCCCAACGCAACTCGATGACTTGAGTGGTGAGGATCGCCAGCAACGTGACGCAGCCTTGAGCTACGCCGTAAAACAGGGCTCTTAACGGGTTGTCGGGTAGCATCCAGAGCAGGATGAAGCCCACCATCAGAAAAAGGATGGCCAGCTTGGCGACCAGACCTGGAATCAGCGCAACGATCAGGTTGACGCCCAGAAAAATGTAAAACAGTGCGTAACTCGCAATGCCGATGGCGACACCATGGGAGGTAAATCCGCCGTTAAAAAGCCTGTAAGCATGCACAACCGCGTCATTCAAAAATGCATAAGCCACGCATCCGAGGGCGTGGATTAATAAGCATAGGGTGAGACGAACGTAGCTGTTCATACTGCTATCAATTTTCCAGAATCTCGTAGGGTGTATTACTGATGAACATATTCAACCAATGGCTTTCCCATTGAGGCATCGCTATCTCGAACGTTCTCTTACT
The DNA here is from genome assembly GCF_054790485.1 of Pseudomonas sp. G3-39. Classification (NCBI taxonomy): domain Bacteria; kingdom Pseudomonadati; phylum Pseudomonadota; class Gammaproteobacteria; order Pseudomonadales; family Pseudomonadaceae; genus Pseudomonas; species Pseudomonas sp. G3-39. Next base: position 5,849,753 of record NZ_CP186497.1, read on the forward strand.
CTTATTAAAATATATCCATGCAATACCGACAGTTGACTCACTCTCTGACGTCCTCATGTCCAACGACTGAGTGTCATACAATGGGGTACGATAAACTTCTTGCGGATTTTGCCTGTCAATAACTCTCAGATAGGCCATTCCACCGAGGGTAAGAATTTTCCCAACCCGCACGTTTTCCATAACGTATCGGCCGGATGGGCTGATTACCGTCGAACTAGCAGGATAATTCCGCATGGCAGATACAACAAAAAGTAATGAAACAGAAAACACCACAAACAATACAGCCACACAGGAAGCTGCCTTCCTGTGCTTATTAAATATCAAATAATTCAGCCTAGCCATTACTTATCACCCTCACTTAATGACTCGACAACGTACGATGTATTGCTCACAAAATAATTCATCGCACGATCTTCCCAGCGGCGATCATGAAAAACAAACATCTTCTCAGTCGTTAGAAATTCTATATTGGGAACACTTACCCTTCCCTTGCTTTCTTTCACCTGCAGGACCAAGAGCCGGGTTGGATACAGAGGACTACGGTAAATATACTTAGGCGCATCTTGATCGATAATTCGCAGATAAGAAAGATCTTCCTCGAAAAAGAGAGACGGAAAGTGTACGCGCTCAACAATATACTGCCTGGAGTCAGTCAATTCGATAACATCTGGACGCCGCACAGAAAGATTATCGACAAACAAATAAAACCATAGCGCCCCGATTATCAGGGTCGCTGACAAAATCAGACCTGCGGTTTTGAAACGCATTTATTCAACTACCTTGATTAAAACAGGCGGAGTTACGTCCTCATATAAAATATCGGAATACACGGTAAAATCTCCTCCTTTTCCGTGTGTCGTCCGGTACTCCACAAAGTCGCTGTTTTGGATCAAGTGATAACGTTTACCGTCTATATCCTTAAATAGAGCCTGTACGTCCTCCCCGCGCATTGCAGCGGTTCTGGCCATTTCTGCTTTACCCACCGCTGCGAGAAAATTGGACCCATTGCTTGTTACTGGATCAGCTACACCATCATAATTCCAATAACCCAAAGGTTGACTGAAACGGTTACCTACATCGCTGAAGTCGTAACTATCATCAACGTAATACCCTAGACGAGTAACCAGAAAGCTGATTTTTCCTGAAGCAATAATAATTTCACCTTCGGCAATCACCCTCATATTGAAATTTGCAAGGGCACCCCTCAGCTCATCCAGCAGGAAAATATTAGCATTTGAGGTCTGAATCGGGATTGTATTGGTATACCCAAACTTCTCAGCGTCTCTTGCACTTGCAAATTTTTGCTGATAGGCACCGTCGACTTTACCCGCAAACTTCGTAGGAAAATCATTACGCATTCGAATCAGCGCATTCGGACTATTCCATTTCAGCTTCAGCTCTTTAAATACCTTATTGGCGCGCTCAAACTTTAACACCCAAGCCATTTTTACAATCGAACTTTCTACATAGGGGTCGAGCGGCTCTTTTTTATGATCCTTGGTGAGTTCATCCATCCCACCATCTGCGGTGGCCCATGGTTTACCTTTGAACCAATAGCGCATTAAACCGGCAGCAACAGGCCAGTTTATTTTGTCCATCGCCCCAGGAATGTCTGAGACTGAAAATCGACGTGCAGTTGCCGTCTGTCCAGTCTTATTACTCGCCGGCGACAGCGTCGCAGTTACTGTTGTATTTGCCATTTCAACATCCCTGTCACTGTTACTCGCCCGCCCTGCCACAGACGGCGGAGAGCCATTCTGTGCATTCTCAAGCGATCGCCACTTTAGTTTGCTGTTCAATGATCAGCTCAACAGGTTCGGCAATATCCGAATGGATCATCTTTGTCTTGCCATCGGCGCCTGTAATACCGGTCACGGTTTTTCCGGATGCTGTTTTCAATGTGTATTCGATTCCGGACAACGGTTTTCCGGTGTCCTGACAATTGATGACGAAGTGCTCATTAAATGGCCAACTGAGCTCCACCGGTAACGGCGGCACAAACGGCGCCGGCGAATGCGAATTGCCGATAATCACCGTCCCGGAACCGGCGGTGACCTTGTTGCCGTGAGCACCAACCGAACCTACGGTCGCAGCCGGTTTTCCGTTGATCAAAACCGTGGTCGCCAGATCGCCAACCAACGCACCACCACACGCCGAAGCATCGCCTTGGCGGGCGGCCGCGAGGCCGTCGAAGAACACGTCGCCGGAACCGGCGGCGATCGGGTTGGTACCGTGGCCAGGAAGTGGGCAAGCGGTGGGGTCGGATACGCGTGCTGCGGGTTTGCCAGACATCGGGAATCTCCTTAGGTGACCTTCACTTGGCCGCTGCCATCCAGGCGCGCGGAAAAACTGACCTGACGCTTGAAACCCTCGACTTCCAGCAGGCCTTCGATGCTGAAGGCCAGCCGCAGCTGGTCGTGGTCACGCGGCAGGGAAATGACACGCACGTTGCTCAGGCGCGGCTCGTAGGCTTCGATGAAGTTTTCGATGGCCAGACGGGCCTGACTCAGAGAGTCGTGCAGGCTCAGACGCATGTCATTGAGATCGGGCAACCCGTAGTCGGCCAGCGTTTGCACGCTGCCGGCCCGGGTGCTGAGCATTTTGGCCAGATGGGCAGCCACTGACGCCATGGCACAAGCCTCGAGGCTGTTGCCCTTGCGTAGTTGCGCGTCGCCGTTGAGACGCTCGAACAGGCTGCCGTATCCGTCCATGAGTCGCTCTTACTCTTTGTCCAGCTTGCCAACCAGCGACAGGGTGAAATCGGCCCCCATGTACTTGAAGTGCGGACGCACGTTCAAGCTCACGCGGTACCAGCCCGGCTCGCCTTCAACGTCGCTGACGATCACTTGCGCAGCGCGCAGCGGACGACGGCCACGCACTTCGGCGCTCGGGTTTTCCTGGTCGGCGACGTACTGGCGGATCCACTTGTTCAGTTCCAGCTCGAGGTCGGTACGCTCTTTCCACGAACCGAGTTGCTCGCGCTGCAGCACTTTCAAGTAGTGGGCCAGGCGGTTGACGATCATCATGTACGGCAGCTGGGTGCCGAGCTTGTAGTTCAGCTCTGCCGCCTTGCCTTCTGCGCTGATGCCGAAGAACTTCGGCTTCTGCACCGAGCTGGCGGAGAAGAACGCCGCGTTGTCGGAGCCTTTGCGCATGGTCAGGGAGATGAAGCCTTCCTCGGCCAGTTCGTATTCACGACGGTCGGAGACCAGAACCTCGGTCGGGATCTTGGTTTCGATTTCGCCCATGCTTTCGAAGTGGTGCAACGGCAGATCTTCAACCGCGCCACCGCTCTGTGGGCCGATGATGTTCGGGCACCAGCGGAATTTGGCGAAGCTGTCGGTCAGCTTGGTGCCGAACGCGAACGCGGTGTTGCCCCACAGGTAGTGCTCGTGGCTGTTGGCAACGGTTTCCTTGTACACGAACGATTTGACCGGGTTTTCTTCCGGATCGTACGGGTTACGCAGCAGGAAACGCGGCACGGTCAGGCCGACGTAGCGGGAGTCTTCCGAAGTACGGAAGCTCTGCCATTTGGCGAATTGCGGGCCTTCGAAGTGGTCTTTCAGATCTTTCAGATCCGGCAGGCCGGTGAAGCTTTCCAGACCGAAGAATTTCGGGCCGGCGGCGGCGATGAACGGCGCGTGGGACATGCAGGAAACGCTGGCCACGTACTGCATCAGTTTCACGTCCGGCGAGCTTGGGGACATGAAGTAGTTGGCGATGATCGCGCCAACCGGCTGACCACCGAACTGGCCGTATTCAGCGGTGTAGATGTGCTTGTACAGGCCCGACTGCATGACTTCCGGCGAGTCTTCGAAATCGTCCAGCAGGTCTTCTTTGGAGACGTTGAGGATTTCGATCTTGATGTTTTCGCGGAAGTTGGTGCGGTCGACCAGCAACTGCAGGCCACGCCACGACGATTCCAGCGCCTGGAAGTCCGGGTGGTGCAGGATCTCGTCCATCTGACGGCTGAGCTTGGCATCGATCTCGGCGATCATGCGGTCAACCATGGCCTTCTTGACCGGCTCACCGTTGTTCTGCGGCTTGAGCAGTTCTTCGATGAACGCCGACACGCCACGCTTGGCGATGTCGTAGGCTTCGTCGTCCGGAGTCAGACGGGTTTCGGCGATGATGCTGTCGAGAATGCTGTACTCGCCGCTTTCGGCGCTCTTCTCTTGTGCTGCGCTAGTGCTCATTGTGTTGGCTTCCTTGGCTGGAGTCTCAGGCGTCCGGGGCTGCGGCGTTCAGGCCCAGCTCACCGAGTACGCGACCGCGGGATTCGTCGTCGGCGAGCACGCCTTCGATCGCTTTACGGAACGCAGGTGCGTTACCCAGCGGGCCTTTGAGGGCCACCAGCGCATCGCGCAGTTCCATCAGTTTTTTCAGCTCAGGCACTTGCTCGACCAGGCTGGCCGGGTTGAAGTCCTTCATCGAATTGACGCGCAATTGCACAGCCAGCTCGTCGGCCTCGCCATCTTCCTGCAGACGGTTCGGCACGCTCAGCGTCAGACCCAGCTCTTGCTTGGCCAACACTTCGTCGAAGGTCATCTTGTCGATGCTGATCGGCTTGCGATCTTCGATTTTGCGATCGTCCTTGCGGTGGGTGTAGTCACCGATTGCCAGCAGCTTCAGCGGCAGTTCAATCTCTTCCTGAGCACCGCCGGTGGCGGGTTTGAAGGTGACGTTGATGCGTTCCTTGGGGGCTACCGAGCCTTCTTTGGCCATGGCTTTTCTCCTTGCGGTTGTGGCCCTGGGGCCTATTCGAGTACCACTTCGAGATCGAGGTGGCACAGCCTGCGATAAATCTCTTCCTTGCGTTCACGCACTGCATGGTTCTGCGGCAACAACTCGCAGCAACTGTGCAGCAGGTGCAGCACTTCCAATGCAAGATCGGGCTCCCAGGCGTGCAGGCCTGAGTCCTGTAATGTCTGATCGAGGGTTTCGAGCTGGTTCTTGGCCAGTTCGTACTTCTTGGCCATGAAGCACAGCCGCGCGAGGGCGAACTGCCAGAAGAACCGCTCGCGTCCGCCGTGGGCCGATTGCAGTCCTTGCTTGAGCGTCTGCACGGCAGGCTTGAGGCCTTCCTTGCGCAGCAGCGGCAGCACGTCCTGCAGGGCCTTTTCCCAGGCGGGCTGGGTTTCGACATCGTCGGTTTCGACCTTGCGCGGCGCGCTGGCGCTTTGCAGGTGCGGCATGACATTGCCGGCGATCCACGCCCGGGTGGACGGATCGGCAAACGGCGCGCCGTCATGGAAACGACATTCGATGATGCCGGGCAGGCGCTGAACCAAAAGCGCGAAGTGGATTTCCACTTCGCGCATTGCCATCTCGGCGTTGAGGTTCTGGAGACATTCCCAGACCATCCGCTGGCCATCGAACCAGAACGGCGCCTTCGCCAGGCTCGCCTCCAGTTCCACCAGCAGGTCGGCGTATTTGCCCTGATCGAAGCGATCCTGGTACTGCTTGAGTTTGTCCACCGGCAGGCCGCGTAGCACGGTGATCTGCTCGGCGTTGCGTTCGGGCACCGCGTCGATCGGCAGCCAGAGCAAAGTGCGGTTCAGGCGCAGGGCGCGCAAGTCGGTGGCCTTCTGCTTGAGCCACCAGGCACACAACGGACGCGCGCTTTCCTGCTGCGCGCGCAAAGCCTTGTAGGCGTCTTTTTCGTTGTCGATCGGTGCGCCGGGGGTCAGCAACTGGCTCGCGGCCTGCTTGACCTGCGCCACCGCTGCGCCCACCACACCGGGGGCCGGCTGATTGTCGGCGGCACGCTGGATCATGGTTTTCAGGCGACGCGAGAGCGGCAGCAACAGCGGAGCGTCGTCGCCTAGATGCTCGGTGCAGGCGGCATCGAGGCCGGCCAGATGCTCGGACAACTGCCGGAACATCGGCAACTGTTCCTTGATCGCAATGTTTTCGGTGAGCACCTGCTCCAGACGCGGCACCAGCCAGCCGATGGCGGCGGCACGGGTGCGCGGTTTGAGCGGGTGAACGTCGGCCCAGTGGTTTTCCGACAGATGGTGCAGCAGACCGAGGCCGGCCAGCAGCCCGGGGAAGGATTCACGCTGGTACAACGACCAGGTCAGCCAGGCGCCGACGCGTAAATCCTTGGATTGGGTACGCAGCAGATTTTCGCTGTTTTCACGGATTTTCAGCCAGTCGATCTGCCCGCTTTCGTGCATCGACGAGGCTTTGGCCAGCTCGCTTTCCAGCGCCTCGAATTCGCTCGAAAAACGAACGTCTTCGCCCGCGAAATTCTCTTTGGAAACAGAGACTTTTGCGAGTTCGAGGTAATGGGCGGAAAGTTTGCTTGAGTAGGACATCCATGGCCTTTAATTAGGATTACAGTCATGCGCCTATTGGAGTAACCGCGGCGCGGGACAGTATCGAAGAGCGGTGAAGCGACTCATCCAATTGAGATGTGCTCTTTCAAGTGGGCGCATCGTAATCACTATGATGGCCACTAGCAAGCATCTGCTTAAACAACAAGACGAAGTGTTCATTGGGCTGTGTAGGAGATCGCCCTATATGTGGCAGGGGAATCCCTGATGGCGAATTATATTGCCTGCATTTGCCCTGCTGCCTCAGAACCCTTGATCCAGAGCGGCCCGATCCAGCTTGCGCGAATCGCGTCGAACATCCGCTCCATTACACGGCGGCCAGCATGACAACTCTCGAAAAAAATAGAAGTAGGATTCTTCCGAAAACCCGCTGGATTTTACAAACAATTCACCGGCGACAACGCGCAACAACAAAAGTGCCATCAATTTGATGGCAATTCATTTTTCTGAAACTTTATTCATCTCGTGAATGCTGTACTTCAGTGCCAACTCAATAATTATCGAAGTGCGATCCAACAGTCATTTCCACCACTTACGCAACACTTCCACGCCGAAAATACTCTGACAAATGTCAGGGATAATTCTTACATCGTTTTATTTCCCACGTTGCCAGCTTGCCTTGGTAAATTCTTTTCGACCGGCAATGTCAACCAGACTGGCTGACTGTTGAGCCACGGTCCGAAGCCTGCATCTCATTCGGCTCCTGACCCCGGAGCCGCCAAGGAGCTTTACCTCATGGAATTGAAACCCCTGTTGTTCGCGGCACTCATGTGGCTACCCGTCACTCAGGCCTCTGCAGATACCCCGTCACTGGACGGTCATTACTATCTGACCGGCGCAATGGAAATGGGCGCCGAATTGCTGCTGCGCAAGGACGGCACGTTTGACGCGGGCGTGGCGTATGGCAGCGCTGACGGGTTTGCCAAGGGCACCTGGCAGGTGGAAAACAACACCGTGACGCTGAAAAGCAATACCAAACCGGCGTCGAACAGCGATTTGTCCGGCCTGTTCCAGGATCTGCAACTGGCGATCGAACCGAATTGCCTGGCCGTGGATTTCGGCAACGGCAAGGCCTGCTTCCGGCGTCAATAAGCCATTTGCAGCCACAAAAAATGGGCACCCGACCGCAATCGGTGTGCCCATTTTTTATTGCGGTACTCCCCGTCATTCAGGGAGTTCGCCGCAATTTAAGGATTGACGCTGTCTTTCAACGACTTGCCTGGCTTGAATGCCACGGTGTTGCTGGCCTTGATCTTCACCGGCTCACCGGTTTGCGGGTTCTTGCCGGTGCGGGCGCCGCGGTGACGTTGCAGGAAGGTGCCGAAGCCCACCAGCGTGACGCTGTCCTTGCGGTGCAGAGCGCCGGTGATTTCTTCGAGGACGGCGTTGAGAACGCGGTTGGCCTGTTCTTTGGTCAGATCCGCTTTTTCAGCGATTGCAGCGGCGAGTTCTGGTTTACGCATTAGTGAAGCCCCTTTGACGGTTTTTTGTTGTTATGTCCGTGCTGTTCTCGTTGGAACAGCGCCCAAGGCGCCGCAGGCTCTACTCTGCGGCAGACGGGAGTGAGAATGGCACGCGGATACCGGCGGCGCCAGTCTCCCCGCGACCTTTGTGGGGGCAAAAGCGGGGTGATTCCGACAGAACGACCGGTATTTACGCCAGCAGGGCCGGTAGCTGTTTGTTCAGGGCGAGTTTTTCCATCACCGCCGTGCCGGTCAGCGCGTAACCGAGTAGTTGGCCATCGGCGCTGTGGCACAGGGCTTTGATGTCGGCGCCCTGCCCTTCGACGGTCCAGACGCCTTCGCTGCCCCGTGGCGGTGGCGAAACGACCAACGGGCACACCGGGGTTTTCACCGTGATCGGCATCGCGCCGTAACTTACGGCCGTCGGATTGCCGGCCAGGGTTTGTGCCAGTGCACGCGCACAGCTCATGAGGGGCATCACGTACAACAGATTCAGCCCATCGACCTCGGCGCAGTCGCCCAGGGCGTAAATATTGGCGTGGGACGTCTTCAGATACCGGTCGACTACGACACCGCGATTGACCTGCACCCCGGCCGCCGCGGCCAGATCGATGCGCGGGCGCAGGCCGATGGCCGACACCACCACATCGCAGGCAATCACCTGCCCGTCGGACAGATGCGCTTCCAGACCGTCTGCGACTTTTTGCAGGCGGGTCAGCACCGGGCCGAGGTGGAAACGCGCGCCCAGGCTTTCCAGCCCGGCCTGCACGGCTGCTGCAGCGGCCGGGTGCAGCAGCATCGGCATAACTTGCTCGCACGGCGCCACCAGTTGCACCTCGTAGCCGCCGAGGATCAGGTCGTTGGCGAATTCACAGCCGATCAGGCCCGCCCCCAGCAGCAACACGCGGCGCTTGCCCGCAGCGGCTGCACGAAAGCGCGCGTAATCTTCGAGATCGTTGATCGGAAACACCAGATCAGCACCGTCACCGTCGATCGGCACTCGCACGGTTTCCGCACCCCAGGCGAGGATCAGGTCGCGGTAGTACACCGCTTCTTCGCCGATCCACAGACGCTTGTGGCCGGCGTCGATGCCGCTGATGCGCGTGTGGGTGCGCACTTCGGCCTTCAACTGCTCGGCCATGGCGCCGGGTTCGGCCATGCTCAGGCCATCGGCGTCCTTGTTCTTGCCGAAACCGGTGGAGAGCATCGGTTTGGAGTAAGAGCGCCCGTCATCGGCGGTAATCAGCAGCAGCGGGGTTTCGCCATCGAGTTTGCGAAACTCGCGGGCCAGGTTGTAGCCCGCAAGCCCGGTGCCGACAATTACGACAGGTGCGTTCATGCCTTACTCCTTGGTTTTTCTCAGTTGATTTCGATCATTTCGAAGTCCGACTTGCCCACGCCGCAGTCCGGGCACAGCCAGTCTTCCGGCACGTCCTGCCACAGGGTGCCCGGCGCGATGCCGTCATCCGGCCAACCGTCAGCTTCGTTGTAGATCAGGCCGCAGACGATGCATTGCCACTTTTTCATTCAGGTACTTCCTCAATTCAGGCTTTTGTCGGCGCGGATGGTCGATGGTGGTTGCGCTGCCATCCGGCTCAGGGCGTTTTGTACTGAGGGTGCCGGGCAGATGCAAGCCTGTTCGGCGCAACGGCGCCCCGGATCCATCAAATTCGCAGCACGCCATGTTAAGCTCGCCGCCTCATTTGCGGCCAATAATGACTCATTGTGCAACATTCAAATGCCTGCCCGGCCCCGCTCTGGCTGACTCAAAGCCGACTGACGCCCCTTACCGATTCGTTGACCCTGAACTGGTTGTTCGACGAAGGCTCGCTGACCCGCCGCCTGACCCGGCTGTCGAATGACGGCTTCAGTGTCACGCCGTTGTTCGAAGGCTGGGGCACCCTGCGCAGCGACGAATGCGCGGCGCTGGATCTGGCCGAAGGCAGCGAAGGCTGGGTGCGCGAGGTGTATCTGCGCGGTCACGGCGAGGCTTGGGTGTTCGCCCGTAGCGTGGCGTCACGCGCCGCCCTGCAAGGCGACGGCCTGCACATGGACGAACTGGGCAGCCGCTCGCTGGGCGAACTGCTGTTTTGCGACCACGCCTTCCAGCGCCGCGCCATCGAGGTTTGTCATTACCCGCAAGACTGGCTGCCGCCAGCCTGCCGCGCCCCGGAGCTGTGGGGCCGCCGCTCGCGCTTTGACCGTGGCGCCTTGAGCGTACTGGTGGCGGAGATTTTCCTGCCGACCCTGTGGAGCGCCGCCCGCACCCATCCGGAGAACTGCTGATGTACCAGAGCCTGCTCAAGTCCCTGAACCGCTTGAACCCGCGCGCCTGGGATTTCATTCAGCTGACGCGCATGGACAAGCCGATCGGCATTTACTTGCTGCTGTGGCCGACCCTGTGGGCGCTATGGATTGCCGGTAAGGGCTCGCCGTCGCTGGCCAACATTGTGATTTTCGTCCTCGGTGTGGTGCTGACCCGCGCCGGTGGCTGTGTGATCAACGACTGGGCCGATCGCAAGGTCGACGGCCACGTCAAACGCACCGCGCAACGACCGCTGGCCAGCGGCAAGATCAGTTCGAAAGAGGCGCTGGTGTTCTTCGCGCTGCTGATGGGTGTGAGTTTTCTGCTGGTGCTGTGCACCAATGCGCCGACCATCTGGCTGTCGCTGGGCGGTCTGGCACTGGCGTTCACCTACCCGTTCATGAAGCGCTACACCTATTACCCGCAAGTGGTACTGGGCGCGGCGTTCTCATGGGGCATGCCAATGGCGTTCACCGCTGAAACCGGTGAGTTGCCGGCGGCGGCATGGCTGCTGTGGATCGCCAATCTGCTGTGGACGGTGGGTTACGACACCTATTACGCGATGACCGATCGTGACGACGACCTGAAGATCGGCGTGAAATCCACGGCGATTCTGTTCGGCGAGGCGGATCGGGTGATCATCCTGACGTTGCAGGCGCTGTCGCTGGGCTGCCTGTTGCTGGCCGGGTCGAAGTTCGAGCTGGGCATCGGGTTCCATCTCGGCCTGTTGGTGGCCGCTGGATGCTATGCGTGGGAGTTCTGGTACACCCGTGATCGCGACCGGATGCGTTGCTTCAAGGCGTTTTTGCACAACCACTGGGCCGGGTTGGCGATTTTTGTCGGGATAGTGCTGGATTACGCGCTGCGATGAAATCCACATGTGGTAGCGGGCTTGCTCGCGAAGGCGTCTTGCCTGTTGGCCTCTTCGTCAACTGACACACCGCTTTCGCGAGCAAGCCCGCTCCCACAGGGGATTTGCGTTTACTTGGCCTTGGCGACGTGCCAGGCGCCGTCCATTTTGCCCTCACCGGTCATGTCACCAGCCTTCTTGTCCATGACGAAGGTGTACAGCGGTTTGCCCTCGTAGGCCCATTGCATCTTGCCGTCATCGCGCTTGATCACGGTCCAGTCGCCCATGGACTTGTCGCCGGCCGTGGCCATCAGCGGTGGCCAGTTCGCCGCACACTTGTCGTTGCACATGGACTTGCCCGCAGAGTCTTTGGCAAAGGTATACAGGGTCATGCCCTTGTGATCGGTAAACATGCCGTCCTTCTCCATCGCTGGCTCAGCAGCAAACGCCATGGTCGGTAAAGCAACGGCAGCAGCCATCAGCAGAGCTTTGAAAGAAGCAGTCATTTGAGTCATGGAAACCTTCTTTTGTGGTTGTCAGGATTCGGACTTAGAGCTTAGTCCAGGATCACGCCAACCGCCGGGCGACTAAAATACTGTCACACGACTGCAATAATTCCGTTATCTAATGCGGCGCAAGACAGTTAAATGACAAGAGGATTAAGGCATGGTTGGCAGGAGCATTCTGATCGTCGACGACGAAGCGCCCATTCGCGAAATGATCGCCGTTGCGTTGGAAATGGCCGGCTATGACTGCCTCGAGGCGGAGAACTCGCAGCAGGCACACGCCATCATTGTTGACCGTAAACCGGACCTGATCCTGCTCGACTGGATGCTGCCTGGCACCTCCGGCATCGAACTGGCCCGCCGTCTCAAGCGCGACGAGCTGACCGGAGACATCCCGATCATCATGCTCACCGCCAAGGGCGAAGAGGACAACAAGATCCAGGGTCTTGAAGTCGGCGCCGACGACTACATCACCAAACCGTTTTCTCCACGCGAACTGGTCGCACGCCTCAAGGCTGTGCTGCGCCGCGCCGGCCCGACCGATGGCGAAGCGCCAATCGAAGTCGGCGGCCTGCTGCTCGACCCGATCAGCCACCGCGTAACCATCGACGGCCGTCCGGCCGAGATGGGCCCGACCGAATACCGTCTGCTGCAATTCTTCATGACCCACCAGGAACGCGCCTACACGCGCGGGCAGTTGCTGGATCAGGTCTGGGGCGGCAACGTCTATGTTGAAGAGCGCACCGTCGACGTGCACATCCGCCGCCTGCGCAAGGCCCTCGGCGACGCCTACGAAAATCTGGTACAAACCGTGCGCGGCACCGGCTACCGGTTTTCCACCAAGGCCTGATCCGACCGCCAGACTCGCTGACAAGGACCGTATTTTCCGTGAATCAAAACTGGCATGGCACCCTGATTCGCCACATGCTGTTGCTGGTCACAGCGTGTCTGGTGATTGGCCTGATCACCGGCTACTACGGCTGGAGCCTCGCTGCCGGCCTGGGTATTTACCTGGCCTGGACGCTCAAGCAACTGTTGCGTCTGCACGAATGGCTGCGCCTGCACCAACCCGATGAAGCACCGCCCGACGGCTATGGCCTGTGGGGCGAGGTGTTCGACAGCATCTACCACCTGCAACGCCGCGACCAACGGGTGCGCGGGCGCCTGCAAGCGGTGATCGACCGGGTGCAGGAGTCCACCGCCGCGCTCAAAGACGCGGTGATCATGCTCGACAGCGACGGCAACCTGGAATGGTGGAACCGCGCTGCCGAAACCCTGCTCGGCCTCAAGACCCCGCAGGACAGTGGCCAACCGGTGACCAACCTGGTACGGCATCCGCGCTTCAAGGAATACTTCGAGCAGGACAGCTATGCCGAACCGCTGGAAATCCCCTCGCCGACCAATGATCGGGTGCGCATTCAGCTGTACCTGACGCGCTACGGCAACAACGAACACCTGATGCTGGTGCGAGACGTCACGCGCATCCATCAGCTGGAACAGATGCGCAAAGACTTCATTGCCAACGTCTCCCACGAACTGCGCACGCCGCTGACGGTGATCTGCGGCTACCTGGAAACCCTGCTCGACAACGTCGAGGAAGTGAATCCGCGCTGGAGCCGCGCGCTGCAGCAGATGCAACAACAGGGCGGGCGCATGCAGACGCTGCTCAACGACCTGCTGCTGCTGGCGAAACTGGAAGCCACCGATTACCCGTCGGACAACCAGCCAGTGCAGATCGACGCCCTGCTGCAGTCAATCAAGAGCGACGCCCAGCAGTTGTCCGGGCAGAAGAACCAGAAAATCACTCTCGAAGCCGATGCGCGCATCCTGCTCAAGGGCAGCGAGGCGGAACTGCGCAGCGCCTTCTCCAACCTGGTGTTCAACGCGGTGAAGTACACCCCGGCCGAGGGCAACATCCGCATTCGCTGGTGGGGCGACGAGCAAGGCGCGCACCTGAGCGTGCAGGACTCCGGGATCGGCATCGACAGCAAACACCTGCCGCGCCTGACCGAACGCTTCTACCGTGTCGACTCCAGCCGCAACTCCAACACTGGCGGCACCGGGCTGGGCCTGGCGATCGTCAAACACGTGTTGCTGCGCCACCGCGCGCGGATGGAGATCAGCAGCGTGCCGGGTCATGGCAGCACGTTCACCTGTCATTTCGCTCCGGCGCAAGTGGCCAGCGCACGGGCGATCAGCACCGCTGAGTAATGTCGCACTAGGCAATCGCCAGGTCAGCCGCTACATTGGCTGACTTGCGCCTGCCTTTCAGGCGCGACTTTTCTCTCTTTTGAATCACACGGAACCCGCAAAACTCCATCATGGACCCTTCCCCTGGCTTGTCCCTCGCTACGATTTTCGCCGATTTCGGCATGATTCTTTTCGCTCTGATCCTGGTTTTGCTCAACGGCTTCTTCGTTGCGGCGGAATTCGCCATGGTCAAACTGCGCTCGACCCGAGTCGAGGCCATCGCCGACAAGAACGGCTGGCGCGGGCATATCCTGCGCACCGTACACAGTCAGCTCGATGCGTACCTCTCGGCGTGTCAGCTCGGTATCACCCTCGCCTCCCTCGGTCTGGGCTGGGTCGGTGAGCCGGCATTCGCGCACATTCTTGAACCGCTGCTGAGCGCGGTCGGCGTGCAGTCGCCGGAAGTGGTCAAAGGCATTTCGTTCTTCACCGCGTTCTTCATCATTTCCTACCTGCACATCGTGGTCGGTGAGCTGGCGCCCAAGTCGTGGGCGATCCGCAAACCGGAGCTGCTGTCGCTGTGGACGGCGGTGCCGCTGTACCTGTTCTACTGGGCGATGTACCCGGCGATCTACCTGCTCAATGCCAGCGCCAACGCGATTCTGCGGATCGCCGGCCAGGGCGAACCCGGCCCGCACCACGAACACCATTACAGCCGCGAAGAACTGAAACTGATCCTGCACTCCAGCCGTGGCCAGGACCCGAGCGACCAAGGCATGCGCGTGCTGGCCTCGGCGGTGGAGATGGGCGAACTGGAAGTGGTCGACTGGGCCAACTCCCGCGAAGACCTGATCACCCTGGAATTCAACGCGCCGCTGAAAGAAATCCTCGCGATGTTCCGTCGCCACAAGTTCAGCCGGTATCCGGTGTACGACAGCGAACGCCAGGAGTTCGTCGGCCTGCTGCACATCAAGGACCTGCTGCTGGAGCTGGCGGCGCTGGACCACATTCCGGAGTCGTTCAACCTGGCTGAACTGACCCGTCCACTGGAGCGCGTGTCGCGGCACATGCCGCTGTCGCAGCTGCTGGAGCAGTTCCGCAAGGGCGGCTCGCACTTCGCCGTGGTGGAAGAAGCCGACGGCAACATCATCGGCTACCTGACCATGGAAGACGTGCTGGAAGTGCTGGTCGGCGACATCCAGGACGAACACCGCAAGGCCGAGCGCGGGATCCTCGCGTATCAGCCGGGCAAGCTGCTGGTGCGTGGTGATACGCCGCTGTTCAAGGTTGAACGCCTGCTCGGAATCGACCTGGATCACATCGAAGCCGAAACCCTCGCCGGTCTGGTCTACGAGACCCTGAAACGAGTGCCGGAAGAGGAAGAAGTGCTGGAAGTCGAAGGCCTGCGGATCATCATCAAGAAGATGAAAGGGCCGAAGATTGTGCTGGCGAAGGTGTTGATGCTGGATTGATGGGCTGATCGGGCACCGCGCCGATTCCTTCGCGAGCAGGCTCGCTCCCACAGTTGAAATGCATTCCAGGGTGGGAGCGAGCCTGCTCGCGAAGGGGCCAACAGATACAACACATCACTGTTTGCCCAACGCAAAGTTGGGCAACGCCCCCAGTGGTTGATTGAACTGATACGGAATCGACACCAGCCCCTGCCCGGTATTGCGCTGCACCACAAAGTGCAGGTGCGGGCCGCTGCTGTTGCCGGTATTGCCGGACAGCGCCAGCGGGCTGCCAACCGTCACCCGCTGCCCCTCGCGTACGCTCACCGAGCCCTGCTTGAGATGCAGGTACACACCCATCGTGCCGTCGTCGTGCAGCACCCGGACGAAATTGCCGGAGGCATCATTGCCGCGCCCGCTCTGTGAATTTTCGGTTTTCACCACCACCCCGGCCCGTGCGGCAATGATCGGCGTCCCTACCGGCATGGCGATGTCCATCGCATACCGGTTCTTCGGCCCATAGTGGCTGTACTGACCGTTGGCACCCTGACTGAGACGGAACGGCCCGCCCCGCCACGGCAACGGATAGCGATAGCTCTGCGCGGCTCCTGTGGGATCACCCAGCGAGTACTGGAATTGCGGCGAATACACCAGCGGCTGACCCCGGCTGATCGCCGTCAGCAACGCCAACCGCGTATTGCTGCGCGCCGGCAGCACCCGGCGAATCGTCTGCGCCGGAGCGCCACGCACATTGCTCAGGCCGGTAAACGCCAGTGCAATCTCGACCGGCGCATACAGATCGTTGCGCACAAACACCACGTCGCTGCCCTTCTGTTTCTTGATATCGAGATACACCTGGCGCTCAAGGTGCTCGACCATGCGGTCCTGAAATACGAACACCTGTGAGCCTTTGCTCGGCCGGTCGCTGTACGAGACCACGCCGTTGGCATCGGTGGATTTGTAGATGGTCATGGCCACAGTCGAGGTGGAGGCCAGGAAAAGACCACAGAAAAACAGCAGGCGCGCGAGCATGGGCAAAGAGTCTGTCGAAGGAAGGCCTGGAAATGAGCCTAGCAGCTGAGACAGACCAGGCTAGTCGACAGATGTTTCAAATTGGTAGGTGCGGGAGATGGGTGGTGCATTTGATGGCCCCTTCGCGAGCAGGCTCGCTCCCACATTTGAAATGCATTTCAAGGGTGGGAGCGAGCCTGCTCGCGAAGGCGGTGTGTCAGGCGACGAGGATCAAGCGCCCGGAACGAAGTGCTTTTGCGCCGTGCCGCGGGCGATCAGGCGGGAGATGTAATCGAGCTTCTGCGCATCCTGGTCGACGAAACGGAAAGTCAGTTGCAGCCAGTCGCTGTCGGCTTTCTGCTCGTGGGCAACGATGGCGTGCAGGTAGCCGTTGAGGCGGGCGATTTCGGCGTTGTCGCCCTGCTCCAGGTCGAGCACGGCGCTGTCGAGGATCTGCGGCAGGGTGTCGGTGCGTTTCACTACCAGCAGCGCTTCCTTGATGCTCAGGGCCTTGATCACGCATTGCTGGGTGCCACTTGGCAGGCGCAACTGGCCCTGGCCACGACCACCGACTGGCGCTTTCGAGGCAGCCGGTGCCTGCACCGGCGGGCTGTTAAGCAAACCGCGCGACGGCGCAGCAGCTGGCGTTGGCGCGACAACCGCTGGCTTGGCGAACGGATTGACCGCAGCAGCGGCCGCCGGCGCAGCACCGACCACGGCAGGCTTGCCGCCGGTCAATGCGCTCAGGGAATCGTTGCCGAACGCCGAGTTCATCTTGGTCGGCGCGCTGTTCATCAGGGTGTCGAGCTTGCCAACCTTGTTCAGCGCCTGCTTGACCTTGGTCAGCAGTTGTTCGTTGGTGAACGGCTTGCTGACGTAGCCGGAAACCCCGGCCTGGATCGCCTGCACCACGTTCTCTTTATCGCCACGGCTGGTGACCATGACGAACGGCATGGTCTTGAGATTGTCTTGCTCGCGGCACCAGGTCAGCAGCTCGAGGCCGGACATTTCCGGCATTTCCCAGTCGCACAGCACCAGGTCAAACGCTTCCCTGGCCAGCATGGCCTGGGCCTTTTTGCCGTTGACGGCGTCCTCGGTGCGGATCCCCGGGAAGTAATTACGCAGGCACTTTTTCACCAGGTCACGAATGAACGAAGCATCGTCCACGACCAACACACTGATCTTGCTCATCCAACACCCCTATAAAAATCCCGGCAAGCATACCGCTTTTACTGATGGCACATTGCCAACAATCTTCAGTCACGCCGGGACTTTTCGTTCGCGGGTGCTGCTTTTTAATTCGATTTCCTGATTCAGGCGCCCTAAACAAAAACGCCCGGCCAAAGGGCCGGGCGCTTTTCTCAGGCAATCTTACTTATCGTCAGCATTGCCCGGAACATTAGCGGTTTCGCCGCTTGTACCTTCAACTTCTTCTTTCATGCGTTTGAGGCCCAGGTGGCGCACATCGGTGCCGCGCACCAGGTAGATCACCAGTTCCGAGATGTTGCGCGCATGATCGCCGATGCGTTCCAGCGAACGCAGCACCCAGATGATGCTCAGAACCCGCGAGATAGAGCGCGGGTCTTCCATCATGTAGGTCGCCAGCTCGCGCAGGGCGGTCTTGTATTCGCGGTCGATGACCTTGTCGTATTGCGCCACCGACAAGGCCAGATCGGCATCGAAGCGGGCAAACGCGTCCAGCGCATCGCGAACCATGTTGCGCACCTGATCGCCGATGTGACGGACCTCGACGTAACCACGCGGCGCTTCGCCTTCTTCGCACAGCTGAATGGCACGGCGGGCGATCTTGGTCGCTTCGTCGCCGATGCGCTCCAGATCGATCACTGACTTGGAAATGCTGATGATCAAACGCAAGTCGGATGCCGCCGGCTGACGACGGGCGAGAATGCGCAGGCATTCTTCGTCGATGTTACGTTCCATCTGGTTGATCTGGTCGTCAATCTCGCGCACCTGCTGAGCCAGACCCGAGTCGGCCTCGATCAGCGCGGTGACCGCGTCGTTGACCTGCTTCTCGACCAGCCCGCCCATGGCCAGGAGGTGGCTGCGCACTTCCTCAAGCTCGGCGTTGAACTGCGCGGAGATGTGGTGGGTAAGGCCTTCTTTACTAATCATGGTGGCGTCCTTGGAGCGTCCGGTAAGGTGCGGTGGGCCGCAGCGTCAATTCTGTGAATAACCGCAACTGTCAGCCATAACGACCGGTGATGTAGTCTTCGGTCTGTTTCTTCGCCGGATTGGTGAACAGGGTATCGGTGTCGCCGAATTCCACCAGTTTGCCCATGTACATGAACGCCGTGTAGTCGGAAACCCGCGCGGCCTGCTGCATGTTGTGGGTCACGATGACGATGGTGAACTTGGACTTCAGCTCGTAGATCAGCTCTTCGACTTTCAGGGTCGAGATCGGATCGAGGGCCGAGCACGGTTCGTCGAGCAGCAACACTTCCGGTTCAACGGCGATGGTGCGCGCGATCACCAGACGCTGCTGCTGACCACCGGACAGGCCGAGTGCCGAGTCGTGCAGACGGTCTTTGACTTCGTCCCACAGTGCCGCGCCTTTCAATGCCCACTCGACCGCTTCGTCGAGAATGCGCTTCTTGTTGATGCCCTGGATGCGCAGCCCGTAGACCACGTTTTCGTAGATGGTCTTGGGGAACGGGTTGGGCTTCTGGAACACCATGCCGACGCGGCGACGCAGCTCGGCAACGTCTTCACCTTTGCGGTAGATGTTGTTGCCGTACAGGTTGATCGCACCTTCGACACGGCAACCGTCAACCAGATCGTTCATGCGGTTGAAGGTGCGCAGCAGCGTGGACTTACCGCAGCCGGACGGGCCGATGAACGCGGTCACGCGCTGTTTCGGAATGTTCATGCTGACGTCGAACAGCGCCTGCTTCTCGCCGTAGAACAGGCTCAGGCCCGGGACTTCGATGGCCACGGTTTCCTGCTCAAGTCTCAGGCTCTGCTTGTCGCGACCCAGGGCCGACATGTTGATGCCGTGGGTATGTGTTTCGTGCTGCATGGGAGGCTCCCTGTGCTAACAAATTCGGTTCGGTTTTTGTGGGAGCCAGCCTGCTGGCGATTCAGGCGCTGCGGTTTGTCTATGAAACCGCGGTGATGCCTTCGCGAGCAGGCTCGCTCCCACATAGAAATCAGTGCTGCAAAATCAGCTGTCCAAAGCTTTGTATTTTTCGCGCAGGTGGTTACGGATCCACACCGCCGACAGGTTCAACGTGGCGATCACCAGCACCAGCAGCAGCGCCGTGGCGTACACCAGTGGCCGCGCCGCTTCGACGTTCGGGCTCTGGAAGCCGACGTCGTAGATGTGGAAGCCCAAGTGCATGATCTTCTGGTCCAGGTGCAGGTACGGGTAGTTGCCGTCCACCGGCAGCGACGGCGCCAGTTTCACCACACCCACCAGCATCAGCGGCGCCACTTCACCGGCGGCGCGGGCCACGGCGAGGATCATCCCGGTCATCATGGCCGGGCTGGCCATTGGCAGGACGATCTTCCACAGCGTTTCCGCCTTGGTCGCGCCCAGCGCCAGCGAGCCTTCACGGACGGTGCGCGGGATACGCGCCAGACCTTCCTCGGTCGCCACGATCACCACCGGCACCGCCAGCAGCGCCAGGGTCAGCGAGGCCCAGAGCAGACCCGGAGTACCGAACGTCGGCGCCGGCAGTGCTTCGGGGAAGAACAATCGGTCGACCGAACCACCCAGCACGTAAACGAAGAAGCCCAGACCGAACACGCCGTAGACGATCGCCGGAACGCCGGCGAGGTTGTTCACGGCGATGCGGATGATCCGGGTCAGGGCGTTCTGCTTGGCGTACTCACGCAGGTAGACCGCCGCCAGCACGCCGAACGGGGTGACGATCATCGCCATGATCAAAGTCATCATCACCGTGCCGAAAATCGCCGGGAAGATCCCGCCTTCGGTGTTCGCTTCACGCGGGTCGTCGGAAAGGAATTCCCAGACCTTGCTGAAGTAGAAACCGATCTTGGTCATCGTGCCCATGGCATTCGGCTGATAGGCGTGAACCACTTTGCCCAGGCTGATTTCGATCTCTTTGCCGTTGGCATCGCGGGCAGTCAACGCGTCGCGGTTGAACTGCGCATGCAGATCGCTCAGACGCGCTTCGATGTCCTGATAACGCGCGTTCAGCTCGGCACGCTCGGCGTCCATGTCCGCTTGCGCGGTGGCGTCGAGCTTGCCGTCGAGTTCCAGTTTGCGCCCGTGCAGACGGATGCGCTCGAGCCCTGCGTTGATCGCACCGATGTCGGTCTTTTCCAGCGATTTGAGTTGTGCAGCAAGGCCGTTCACCCGGTTGATCCGCGCTTGCAGCTCAGGCCAGGCCGCTTCGCCTTCGGCGATCACCTTGCCGTCCTGTTTGACGTTGACCAGGTAGCCGTAGAAGTTGCCCCACTCGCGACGCTCGATCGCCATCAGTTCCGGCGGCGTGGTCTGCTTGGTCAGCCACTCGCCGACCACCCAGGTGAAGTCGTTGCCGTTCAGGTCACGGTTGCCGACCTTGATCAGCTCGCGGGTCATGAATTCCGGGCCCTGATCAGGCACCGGCAGGCCGGCGCTTTTCAGGCGGGCACGCGGCACTTCTTCTTTCTGTACCACTTCGCCGATGACCAGATGATTGGCCTGGCCCGGTACGTCGTAACTGGCGTGGATCAGGTCCGCCGGCCAGAAGTGACCCAGACCGCGCACGGCAATCACCGCCAGCAGGCCAATGGTCATGATGACCGCGATGGACACCGCGCCACCGCTGATCCAGACGCCCGGGGCGCCGCTCTTGAACCATCCATTCAGGGAGTTCTGTTTCACAGACTTCTACCTTTCTTAAAGCGACGAGTATTTCTTGCGCAGACGCTGACGAATCAGTTCTGCCAGGGTGTTCATGACGAAGGTGAACAACAGCAGCACCAGCGCCGAGAGGAACAGCACGCGGTAGTGGCTGCCGCCGACTTCCGACTCGGGCATTTCCACCGCGACGTTGGCGGCCAGGGTGCGCAGGCCTTCGAACAGGTTCATTTCCATGACCGGGGTATTACCCGTGGCCATCAGCACGATCATGGTTTCGCCGACCGCACGGCCCATGCCGATCATCAGTGCGGAGAAGATGCCCGGGCTGGCGGTGAGGATCACCACGCGGGTCATGGTCTGCCACGGCGTGGCACCGAGCGCCAGGGAACCGAGGGTCAGGCCGCGCGGCACACTGAACACGGCATCTTCGGCAATCGAGTAGATGTTCGGGATCACCGCAAAACCCATCGCCAGACCGACTACCAGAGCGTTGCGCTGGTCGTAGGTGATGCCCAGGTCGTGGGAGATCCACATGCGCATGTCACCGCCGAAGAACCAGTTCTCCATGTACGGACTCATGTATAGCGACAGCCAACCGACAAACAGGATCACCGGAATCAGCAGCGCACTTTCCCAGCCGTCCGGGACCTTCAGGCGGATCGACTCAGGCAGACGACTGAAGGTGAAGCCGGCGACCAGAATGCCGATCGGCAACAGCATCAACAGGCTGAAGATGCCCGGCAGATGCCCTTCTACATACGGCGCGAGGAACAGACCGGCGAAGAACCCGAGGATCACTGTCGGCATCGCTTCCATTAGTTCGATCACCGGTTTGACCTTGCGGCGCATGCCCGGGGCCATGAAGTACGCGGTGTAGATCGCTGCGGCAACCGCCAGTGGTGCGGCCAGCAGCATGGCGTAGAACGCGGCTTTCAGGGTGCCGAAGGTCAGTGGCGACAGGCTCAGTTTCGGTTCGAAATCGGTGTTCGCCGCCGTCGATTGCCAGACGTATTTAGGCTCGTCGTAGTTCTCGTACCAGACCTTGCTCCACAACGCGCTCCACGACACTTCCGGGTGCGGGTTGTCGAGCAGCAGCGGTTGCAGCTTGCCGCCGGCCTCGACGATCACCCGGTTGGCGCGCGGCGACAGACCGAACAGGCCCTGGCCTTCGGCCACCGGCTCGACCAGCAGGGTGCGGTGCGCGGTGCTGTGGAACACGCCGAGCTTGCCGCTGGCATCGAGGGCCACGAAGCCCTTGCGACGCTCTTCGGCGGTAATTTCAACAATCGGCGTGGTGCCCATCTGGAAGGTGCGGATCTGCTTCAGGCGCAGCTCGCCATCGGTATCGCGAGCCATGAACCACTGGGCCAGACCACCCTTGGAATCACCGATGATCAGCGAGATGCCGCCCACCAGTTGCGTGCTCGCGGTGACTTCGGCGTCAGCGTTTTCCAGCAGTTTGTAGCGACCGTTGAGGCTCTTGTCGCGCAGGCTGAACACGTCGGCCTGGGCACGCCCGTTGACCACGTACAGCCATTGCTGGCGCGGGTCGACGAAGATGTTTTTCACCGGTTCAGTCATCTGCGGCAGCTCGATACGCTTCTGCTCGTTGGTGACTTCACCGGTCATCATGTTTTCTTCGCTGGTCAGCGCCAGCACATTGAGTTGCGAACCGGTCGAGCCGACCAGCATCAGCGTCGAATCGGTGGCGTTGAGGCTGACGTGCTCCAGCGCACCGCCGCTCTCGTTCACCGCGATCGGTGTATTGCCGTAAGGAAACTCGATGGCTGGAGTGATGGTTTTCTTGCCATCGGGGTAGCTGACCTTATAGGTGTGACGGAACACCAGCGCCTGGCCGTTGGACAGGCCCACCGCCACCAGCGGATGACCTGGCTGATCTTCGCCAATGGAAGTTACGCTGGCGCCGGCAGGCACCGGCAGATCGACGCGCTTCAATTCAGCGCCACTGTCGATGTCGAAGAACAGCGCCTGGCCCTTGTCGGAAACGCGCATCGCCACCTGATTCTGCTCTTCGAGCGAAATCATCAGCGGCTTGCCGGCGTCCTGCATCCAGGCTGGGGTAATGGCCTCTTTCGCGGTCAGGCTGGCACCCTGGAACAACGGTGCAACGACGTAGGCGAGGAAGAAGAAGATCAGGGTGATGGCTGCCAGCACCGCCAGACCGCCAACGAGGACGTACCAACGGGTGAAGCGATCCTTGAGCGCGCGAATGCGGCGCTTGCGTTGCAGCTCAGGCGTATTGAAATCAATGCGCTTGGGAGGGGAAGTCGTAGTCATTGGGGAATTGGCCAGATCATTCATGCGCTCACCCTAGCGATCCTGTATGACAGAAAGATGACAGTGCAGTGACGCAGCAAATCCACCGCCAGCGGGACTGGCAGAGGATCGAAAATTTGAGGTGTGTAAAAGGCCGGTCTGCGGGCAGAGCCGGCCTTTTACCTGAGTCCGGTGGGGTTCACCTCGGACTCAGTTTGTTACTTTTTTGCGACTTCAGCGCCGCCTTCCTGCAGACCCAGGTCAGCCAGTGCTTTTGCAGCAACCTTGGCCGGCAGTGGGATGTAGCCGTCTTTCACCACAACTTCCTGGCCCTGTTTGGACAGAACCAGTTTCACGAACTCGGCTTCCAGCGGGGCCAGAGGCTTGTTCGGGGCCTTGTTCACGTAAACGTAGAGGAAGCGCGACAGAGGGTACTTGCCGTTCAGGGCGTTTTCTTCGGTGTCTTCGATGAAGTCAGTGCTGCCTTTCTTCGACAGAGCAACGGTCTTCACGCTGGCAGTCTTGTAGCCGATGCCCGAGTAACCGATGCCGTTCAGCGAGGAGCTGATCGACTGCACGACCGACGCCGAACCTGGTTGCTCGTTGACGTTAGGCTTGTAGTCGCCTTTGCACAGGGCTTCTTCCTTGAAGTAGCCGTAAGTGCCGGATACCGAGTTACGACCGAACAGTTGCACTGGCTTGTTGGCCAGGTCGCCGGTCACGCCCAGGTCGCCCCAGGTTTTCACGTCGGCTTTGGCGCCGCACAGACGGGTGGACGAGAAGATCGCGTCAACC
Source organism: Pseudomonas sp. G3-39 (assembly GCF_054790485.1). Classification (NCBI taxonomy): domain Bacteria; kingdom Pseudomonadati; phylum Pseudomonadota; class Gammaproteobacteria; order Pseudomonadales; family Pseudomonadaceae; genus Pseudomonas; species Pseudomonas sp. G3-39. Next base: position 5,873,770 of record NZ_CP186497.1, read on the forward strand.
TGTTCCATGGTCAGGTGCTGGATCGGGTTGTCCTTGTGCACGAACACCGCCAGGGCGTCCACGGCCACCGGGATAGCGGTTGGCTTGTAGCCGTATTTCTGTTCGAAGGCCGCCAGTTCGGTGTCCTTCATCTTGCGGCTCATCGGGCCGAGGTTGGAGGTGCCTTCAGTCAGCGCAGGTGGCGCGGTGGCGGAGCCAGCGGCCTGAATCTGAATGTTTACGTTCGGGTATTCTTTCTTGTAGTTCTCAGCCCACAGGGTCATGAGGTTAGCCAGGGTATCGGAACCGACGCTGGACAGGTTGCCCGACACACCAGTGGTCTTGGTGTAGCTCGGGATAGCAGGGTCAACAGCGGCAACCGCGTTGGCAGTCGCAACGCCAGCAGCGACAAAAGTCATTGCCGCCATCAAACGCTTCAGTTTCATGCCTTACTCCTAGCAGATAGGGTGTGTTAAGTCGGGGCCAAGTATCAGCAGGCCGTGTGAACACTCTATGGCTGAAATATGACAATTGGATGAAAGGCCAGCATCCGGGTTTTACTGAATGATTCGAGTCGCCCTCATTCGCGAGCAGGCTCGCTCCCACAGTTGAAATGCATTCCAATGTGGGAGCGAGCCTGCTCGCGAAAGAGCCGGTACTGCTGGAGGAAATTCCGGATCAGCGCCCCTTTTTCCAGAGCCACGCCCCCACCAGAATCCCCATCGCGCACAGCACCGCCACATAGTAGGCCGGGCCCATCGCACTCTCTTTAAGCAGCAGGCTGACCACCATCGGCGTCAGGCCACCGAAGATCGCGTACGCCACGTTGTACGAGAACGACAATCCGCTGAAGCGCACCACCGGCGGGAATGCCTTGACCATCACGTATGGCACCGCACCGATGGTGCCGACCAGCAGACCGGTCAACGCATACAGCGGGAACAGCCAGTTCGGGTGATCGGCGAGGCTGTGATAGAAGGTCCAGGAGCTGATCAGCAAGCCCAGGCAACCGAAGACAAACACCCGGCCGGCGCCGAAGCGGTCGGCCAGGGCACCGGAGATGATGCAACCGACGCTGAGGAACACGATCGCCAGGCTGTTGGATTGCAGCGCCACTGTCGCTGAGAAGTGATAGACCGTCTGCAGCACGGTCGGGGTCATCAGGATCACCACGACAATCCCGGCGGACAGCAGCCAGGTCAGCAGCATCGAGACCGCAATCGCCCCGCGATGGTCACGCAGCACCGCACGCAGCGGTACTTCTTCGGCCAGCGCCTTGCGCAGTTGCAGCTCGGCGAACACCGGAGTTTCGTGCAGCCAGCGGCGCAGATAGACCGAGAACAGGCCGAATACGCCGCCGAGCAGGAACGGGATCCGCCAGGCGTAATCCGCGACTTCCCCCGGTGTATAAATGCTGTTGATTGCCGTGGCGACCAGCGAGCCAAGCAAGATGCCGGCGGTCAAACCGCTGGTCAGCGTCCCGCAGGCGTAGCCGATGTGCTTTTGCGGCACGTGTTCGGAAACGAAGACCCACGCTCCCGGCACTTCCCCGCCAATCGCCGCGCCCTGAATCACTCGCATCAGTAACAGCAGGATCGGCGCCCACATACCGATCTGCGCGTAGGTCGGCAGCAGGCCCATGATCAGGGTCGGCACGGCCATCATGAAAATGCTCAGGGTGAACATCTTCTTGCGCCCCAGCAGGTCGCCGAAGTGCGCCATGACGATGCCGCCCAGCGGCCGCGCAAGGTAACCGGCGGCGAAAATGCCGAAGGTCTGCATCAGGCGCAGCCACTCGGGCATGTCGGCCGGGAAGAACAGCTTGCCGACCACGGTGGCGAAGAACACGAAGATGATGAAATCGTAAAACTCCAGCGCACCGCCCAGGGCCGATAGCGACAGAGTCTTGTAGTCATTGCGGGTCAGGGGGCGTGCAGGTTGCTCGGGCTGCGCGAGGCTCGAAGGCGCTGTGGTCATGGCAAGGGCTTCTCTTATAGGCGGATCTACCGCCACAACAACGCTGGCTGTGGCTTGGGCAGGTTCGGCACCATAGCAAATTGTTCGAAAAAGCACATAGAGGCGCGTATTTGCCGGTCAAAATCAGAACCCGATGGTCGTCGCGGAGTCTACCGACCGATATACTCGCAACCTTGCTCCGGTTTGTAGGGGGTTGCTGTGCGAAAACGTCGTTGGCCCGGCCTTTGAACGGGATCAGCCGGTTTCGCAGAGTTTCCCCTTTAGGCGCCTATGGAAAACGTGACGAACGCAGTATGTTCGGTGCTGAATCGTTTTTCCTGAAGACGGCTACCACCAGCAATACCAACGAAGAGTCACGGGTCAGAGGCACCCCCGGCATGATAGAGCTCGAACAAGAAGATCCGATCCCGCAAGGCGACCTGGCCTTGCAAATTACCGCACTCCCGCGCGAAACCAACGGCTTTGGCGATATTTTCGGCGGCTGGCTGGTGGCGCAGATGGATCTGGCGGGTACCGCAATGGCCAGCCGCGTGGCCGGTGGTCGCGTAGCCACTGTCGCCATCGACCGCATGGCCTTCCTGGTGCCGGTCGCGGTGGGCGCGCAATTGTCCTTTTATACCCAGACCCTGGAAATCGGCCGCAGCTCGATCCAGATGATGGTCGAAGTGTGGAGCGACGATCCGCTGTCCAGCGAGTGGCGTAAAGTGACCGAGGCGGTGTTCGTCTTCGTCGCCATCGACGGCAGCGGTCGCACCCGCTCGGTGCCGCCGCGCGCGCGTTAAACATCGCCGCGGTTTTGCGGTCGATAGTCGTCCCAAGTGTCTGATCGAGAGTTGCCCCATGAACACGCCCAACGTTGAAGCGGTGAAACTGGATGAACTGAACTGCTGGCGCATCCGCCACGGTCAGGCCGAAGTGCTGGTGGCCCAGCAAGGCGCGCACATCCTCAGTTACCAGATCGACGGCCAGCCGCCGATCATCTGGCTCAACGACAAGGCCGTGTTCAAGACCGGCAAGAGCATCCGTGCCGGTGTACCGGTGTGCTGGCCATGGTTCGGCAAGTTCGAACGCAACCCGCAGAGCGTGCAGGCCATGTACACCGGTGAGCAACCAGCACCCGCGCACGGTCTGGTACGGGCGATGGATTGGGAGCTGGGCGGCATCGAATCAGAGGCTGACGGCGTCAAGGTTGAATTCAGGCTGCCCTACCCCGAAGGTGGCCTGCCGGGCTGGCCGCATCAGGTCGATCTGACCCTGACCCTGCATCTGAGTGATCAGTTGCACATCAGCCTGACCAGCCACAATCGGGGTGTCGAAACCGTCAGCATCAGCCAGGCGCTGCACACTTATTTCGCGGTCAGCGATGTTCGCAACGTGCAGGTCGACGGTGTGGACGGTCTGGATTACATCGAGACCTTGGACAACTGGAAGACCAACGCCCAGAAGGGTGACCTTTATTTTGCCGGCGAAACCGATCGCATCTACCTCGACGCCCCGCCGCAGTTGAGCATCGTCGACCCGACCTGGGAACGACGCATCGTGCTGACCGCCACTGGCTCACGCACCGCCGTGATCTGGAACCCGTGGATCGACCGCGCGGCAGCGCTGACCGACATGGACAACGATGGCTGGCAGCGCATGCTGTGCATCGAGACGGCGAATGTGATGGATGATGTGGTGAACCTGGCGTCGGGTGCGAGCCATACGATGGGCGTCAGCATCGGCAGCAAACCGCTCTAACCAACACCGCAATATCAATGTGGGTGAAAGCCTTTGTGGTGAGGGGATTTATCCCCGATGGCCTGCGGAGCAGGCCCCTGCCCTTGATTCAAAGCGGGGGTCGCTTCGCAACCCATCGGGGACAAATCCCCTCGCTACAATTGTTCAGATGTTAGAGATCAGACTCCTGCACCACCCGCACTTTGTCAGCTTCCAGCGCATACGCCGCATCGGCCAGGTCATTGCTGACCTTCTCGATCTTCAGCGTGCCGGTCACCCACAGCGGCGTGTAGATGTCATCCAGCTTCAAACCTTTGGGATAACGCACCAGCACCAGTTGATTCGGTGGTGGCGGCGGCACGTGGATGCAGGCGCCCGGATACGGCACGAGGAAGAACAGCGTGCTGCGGCCCTTGGCGTCGGATTCCAGCGGCACTGGGTAGCCACCGATGCGGATGTGCTTGTCGTTCATCGACGCCACGGTCTTGGTCGAATACATCACCGCCGGCAGGCCTTTAGCCTGTTTCATCCCGCCCTTCTCGGTGAAGGTGCCGGTGGCTTCCGGGGAGTTGTGGTCGATTTCGGGCATGGCCTCGAGGGCTTTCTGGTCCGACTTGGGCATCAGTTCCAGCCAGTCGGTTTCCGGCAGTTCGCCGGCGTGGGCCAGACCGCTGCCCAGCAAAAGAAGAGTCAACAGAAGACGGCGCATGGAGGTGCTCGGTAAAAGATGCTCGGATAAAGGAAGGACGTTGAATCGCCGAGCATTCTAGCCCCCCCTGCCACGTTGGCAGAGAGGACTTGGTCGCTTGGATCAGTTCTTTTTGATCAGGCCGTAGATCACCAGCAGCACGATCGCGCCGACCAGTGCACCGATGAAGCCTGCGCCCTGACCTGCCTGATAGATACCCAGGGCCTGGCCGCCGTAAGTGGCCGCCAGCGAACCGCCGATACCGAGCAGGATGGTCATGATCCAGCCCATGCTGTCATCGCCCGGTTTGAGGAAGCGTGCCAGCAGGCCGACGATCAAGCCGATAAAGATGGTTCCGATAATTCCCATGGCATTTCCCTCTGACTCTGAATGGTAGATATGCCAAAGCCTAGTCAGACTTTGGCATCCTGCCATGAGAGAACGGCGGCTCCCGAAGGTTCCGCCGTTGCCAGATGAAACTGTGGTTACTCGGCGATAAGCGCTTCGACCTTGACGATCTGTGCTTGCAGCGTGGCCATGTCGGCGCAGCGCAGGTTGGCGTGACCGACCTTGCGCCCGGCCTTGAAGGCTTTGCCGTAGTGGTGCAGATGGCAATCTTCGATGGCGATCACTTTCTCAACCGGCGGAACCACGCCGATGAAGTTGAGCATCGCGCTCTCGCCGACCTTGGCGGTCGAACCCAGCGGCAGGCCGGCCACGGCACGCAGGTGGTTTTCGAACTGGCTGCACTCGGCGCCTTCGGTGGTCCAGTGCCCGGAGTTGTGCACGCGCGGGGCGATTTCGTTGGCCTTGAGGCCACCGTCGACTTCAAAGAACTCGAACGCCATCACACCGACATAATCCAGCTGCTTGAGCACACGGCTGGAGTAATCTTCAGCCAACGCCTGCAGCGGATGATCGGTGCTGGCCACCGACAGCTTGAGGATGCCGCTGTCGTGGGTGTTGTGTACCAGCGGATAGAACTTGGTTTCACCATCACGGGCACGCACGGCAATCAGCGAAACTTCGCCGGTGAACGGCACGAAGCCTTCCAGCAGGCAGGCCACGCTGCCCAGCTCGGCGAACGTACCGACCACGTCTTCCGGCTTGCGCAGGACTTTCTGACCCTTGCCGTCGTAACCCAGGGTGCGGGTTTTCAGCACGGCCGGCAGACCGATGGCAGCCACGGCGGCGTCCAGGTCGGCTTGCGATTGAATGTCGGCGAAGGCCGGGGTCGGGATGCCCAGGTCCTTGAACATGCTCTTCTCGAACCAGCGGTCGCGAGCGATGCGCAGGGCTTCGGCGCTCGGATAGACCGGGACGAATTGGGAGAGGAACGCCACGGTTTCAGCCGGGACGCTTTCAAACTCGAACGTCACCAGGTCGACTTCATCCGCCAGTTGGCGCAGGTGATCCTGATCGCCGTAATCGGCCCGCAGGTGTTCGCCCAGTGCTGCGGCGCAAGCGTCCGGCGCCGGGTCGAGGAAAGCGAAGTTCATGCCCAGCGGAGTACCCGCCAGCGCCAACATGCGGCCCAACTGGCCGCCACCGATTACACCGATCTTCATCTCAACAACCTCAGGCAATACGTGGGTCTGGATTGTCCAGGACGCTGTCTGTCTGCTCGGCACGGAAGGTTTTCAGTACCGCGTGGAACTGTGGATGCTTGGCACCAAGGATGCTCGCCGAGAGCAGCGCGGCGTTGATCGCGCCGGCCTTGCCGATGGCCAGGGTGGCAACCGGAATGCCCGCCGGCATCTGCACGATCGACAGCAGCGAATCGACACCCGAGAGCATCGACGACTGCACCGGAACGCCCAGTACAGGCAGGTGGGTCTTGGCCGCACACATGCCTGGCAAGTGGGCTGCGCCACCGGCACCGGCGATGATCACCTCGATGCCGCGGCCCTCAGCCTCTTCGGCGTACTGGAACAGCAGATCCGGGGTGCGGTGAGCAGAAACCACCTTGACCTCGTACGGGATGCCGAGCTTTTCCAGCATATCGGCGGTGTGGCTAAGGGTGGACCAATCGGACTTGGAGCCCATGATCACGCCAACCAGTGCACTCATCGTCGCGCCTCTTCTCTCTGGGCGCCCGCAGGCGCGTCAAAAACAACAAGCCACGCAGGATTGCGTGGCTTGATTGTACGAAAAATGGCCGGACGTACCGGCCGAAGGCCGCGCAGTATACCGCAAAGAAAGCAATAAACAGCCCCCGAAACGACCATCCGTCAAATCAGCGAAAGGCCCGGTTTTATTGACTTGAAGGTCAGCGACAGAACACCGCAAATCCCCCCTGTGGGAGCGGGCTTGCTCGCGAAGGCGTCAGGTCAGATACATGAATCTCGACTGACACACCGTATTCGCGAGCAAGCCCGCTCCCACAATTGGATCCGCGATGGGTCAGGAATTTTGTGCGGCGCCGCCTTCAAGCTTGCGCCACAACAGCCGCACGTTGGCTTTACGCACCAATGCGCAGCGATACAGACGAATCTCCAGCGGCACGTGCCATTGCGGGCCACCGCAGACGACGAGCTCGCCACGAGCCAGCTCGGCACGTACGCTCAGTTGCGGTACCCAGGCAATCCCCAGGCCTTCCAGCGCCATGCTCTTCAAGCTGTCAGCCATCGCGGTTTCGTAAATAGTGGTAAAGCGCAGCTGACGCTGGCGCAATAATCCATTCACCGAACGCCCGAGAAACGCCCCGGCGCTGTACGCCAGCAGCGGCACACTGGCGTCGCCCTCCAGATCGAACAGCGGCTTGCCCTCGGCATCCGCCGCGCACACCGGCAGCATTTCGGTCTGGCCCAGGTGCAGCGACGGGAAGATTTCCGGGTCCATCTGCATCGCCGCGTCCGGGTCGTAGAACGCCAGCATCAGGTCGCAGCCGCCTTCGCGCAATGCATGCACCGCGTCGCCGACGTTGGTTGCCACCAATCGCGTGGCGATGTTCAGCCCTTCGTTGCGCAGTTGCGCAATCCAGCGCGGGAAGAAGCCCAGCGCCAAAGAGTGGGCGGCGGCGACTTGCATCACTTCGCCCTGCCCGCCTTCCAGGTGATGCAGGTGGCGCAGCACTTCGCCGAGCTGTTCGACCACGGTGCGCGCGGTCACCAGAAACAGCTGTCCCGCTGCCGTCAGCTCGATCGGCGTGCGCGAGCGGTTGACCAGCGTCAGCCCAAGCGCCGCCTCCAGGCTGCGGATCCGCCGACTGAATGCAGGCTGGGTCACGAAGCGCCGTTCGGCCGCCTGCGAGAAGCTGCGAGTGGCGGCCAGGGCACTGAAGTCCTCGAGCCATTTGCTTTCCAGATTCATCACGCCCTCCCGGACACGCACCAAAACAGGTCACACGTCTGCCGCACACGCGGCGTCACACGGGCATTATGCCGAATGTGCATAGGCCAGTGTTTAACAGCATTGGCCCAAAAAATCCCACAAGCCTAGCATTCGCAGCGTTCCGGCACAGACCGGGTCCATATCGAGATGATTTCTATCATGTCCTCCGCTGCATCTTTCCGCACAGAAAACGACCTGCTTGGCGCCCTCGAAGTACCGGCTCAAGCGTATTACGGCATCCAGACCCTGCGAGCGGTGAACAACTTCCGTCTCTCCGGCGTTCCGATTTCGCATTACCCGAAACTGGTTGTGGGTCTGGCGATGGTCAAACAGGCCGCCGCTGACGCCAACCGTGAGTTGGGTCATCTGAGCGAAGCCAAGCACGCTGCCATCAGCGAAGCCTGTGCCCGATTGATCCGCGGTGATTTCCACGAAGAGTTCGTGGTCGACATGATTCAAGGTGGCGCCGGTACGTCCACCAACATGAACGCCAACGAAGTGATCGCCAACATTGCGCTCGAAGCAATGGGTCACCAGAAAGGCGAGTACCAGTACCTGCACCCGAACGACGACGTCAACATGGCGCAGTCGACCAACGACGCCTACCCGACCGCGATCCGCCTGGGTCTGCTGCTGGGTCACGACGCGCTGCTGGCCAGCCTCGACAGCCTGATTCAGGCCTTCGCGGCCAAGGGCAAAGAATTCGATCACGTCCTGAAAATGGGCCGTACCCAGCTGCAAGACGCCGTACCGATGACTTTGGGTCAAGAATTCCGTGCTTTCGCCACCACCATGGGCGAAGACCTGGCCCGTCTGAAGACGCTGGCCCCGGAACTGCTGACCGAAGTGAACCTGGGCGGCACCGCGATCGGCACCGGCATCAACGCCGACCCGCGCTATCAAGCGCTGGCCGTACAACGCCTGGCACTGATCAGCGGTCAGCCGCTGGTGCCCGCCGCCGACCTGATCGAAGCCACCTCCGACATGGGCGCCTTCGTGCTGTTCTCCGGCATGCTCAAGCGCACCGCGGTCAAGCTTTCGAAGATCTGCAACGACCTGCGCCTGCTGTCCAGCGGCCCACGCACCGGCATCAACGAGATCAACCTGCCAGCGCGTCAGCCAGGCAGCTCGATCATGCCCGGCAAGGTCAACCCGGTGATTCCGGAAGCCGTTAACCAGGTGGCCTTCCAGGTCATCGGTAACGATCTGGCGCTGACCATGGCAGCCGAAGGCGGCCAACTGCAACTGAACGTGATGGAGCCGCTGATCGCGTTCAAGATCCTCGACTCGATCCGTCTGCTGCAACGCGCCATGGACATGCTGCGCGAGCACTGCATCGTCGGCATCACCGCCAACGAAGCCCGCTGCCGCGAACTGGTCGAGCACTCGATCGGTCTGGTCACCGCACTGAACCCGTACATCGGCTACAAAAACGCTACCCGCATCGCCCGTATCGCCCTTGAAAGCGGCCGCGGCGTGCTGGAACTGGTGCGCGAAGAAGGTCTGCTCGACGAAGCCATGCTCGCCGACATCCTGCGCCCGGAAAACATGATTGCCCCGCGTCTGGTTCCGCTCAAAGCCTGAGCCGACGCGTTATTTGTAGCACCGCTCACCAGGTCGAGGGACTAGACACCTCTCACCTTTTGAGGGCTTGGGGATTTGTCCCCAAGCCCTTTTTTTTAACTTTCTGATCCTGAGACCCGTATGTCTGGGGACTGAACAATGTAGAGGTGAGTCATTGTGATGAGGGGGGATAAATCCCCTCACCACAGGGTTTGCATCAACAGAAGAGCAGTTCCCGCACAAGCCCGGCGCCGGTAACGCCGGGTGTTTCAACGCTTCGTTTCGTCGCTTGCACCACGAGCGTGCAGACGGGCGCCGCACTGATCGGTATAGTGCCGCCCCTCTTCGCGTGAGCGGTCGTCGGTAACGAGGCCATAACCCATGCGAAACCCGAACTAATAACAAACCCGCGAAATGGATCCGGGACGAAACCTTCGCCTCACCTGTCGTGCCGCGCGCAAACCGGTGTAACGCGATGTTTCTGAACATCCAGCATTTGCTTACACAAAAAACAGCGAGGAAAAATCCATGCTCGAAGTCATCAACGACTTCCTCTCAGGGAAAGTACTGATCGTGCTCATTGTCGGGCTCGGTAGCTACTTCACGATTCGCTCGCGTTTCGTTCAATTGCGGCACTTCTTCCACATGTTCGCGGTGTTCCGCGACAGCCTGAAAAGCAGCGGCGGGCAACTCAGCTCGTTCCAGGCCCTGATGCTCAGCCTTGCCGGCCGCGTCGGTGCAGGCAACATCGCCGGTGTCGGCATCGCCGTGACCCTCGGTGGTCCGGGTGCGGTGTTCTGGATGTGGGTGACCGCACTGGTCGGCATGTCCAGCAGCTTCTTCGAATGCACCCTGGCGCAGGTCTACAAGCGCGCCGATGGCGACGGTCTGTACCGTGGCGGCCCGGCCTACTACATCCAGCACGGCCTGAAGTTGAAAGGCATGGCAGTGGTGTTCTCGGTCCTGCTGCTGGTCACCTACGGCTTCGCCTTCATCGGCCTGCAGTCTTACACCGTGACCCACTCGCTGCAAAACGCCTTTGCCTTCGACCCAAGCCACACCGGGATCGTCCTGGCGGTGCTGCTGGCCATCACCTTCATCGGCGGCATCAAGCGCATCGCTGCAGTGTCCGATCTGCTGGTACCGGTCAAGACCCTGGCGTACATCGGCGTGACCCTGTACGTGATCGGCACCCAGATCGAACACGTGCCAGCGATGCTGGAAACCATCTTCAAGAGCGCCTTCGGTCTCGACCCGGCCTTCGGCGGCCTGCTCGGCAGCGCCATCGTCATGGGCGTGAAGCGTGGCGTGTTCGCCAACGAAGCGGGCCTGGGCAGTGCGCCGAACGTCGCCGCCGTGGCCTCGGTGAAACACCCGGGCGCCCAGGGCGTGGTTCAGGCCTTCAGCGTGTTCCTCGACACCTTCGTGATCTGCACCTGCACCGCGCTGCTGATCCTGTTGTCGGGCTTCTACACCCCGGGCTTCGAAGGTGACGGCATCGTCCTGACCCAGAACTCGCTGGCCGCCGTGGTCGGTGACTGGGGCCGCATCTTCGTCAGCGTCGCGCTGTCGCTGTTCGTCTTCACCTGCATCCTCTACAACTACTACCTGGGCGAAAACAGCCTGCAGTTCCTCAGCCGCAACCGCGCCTTGCTGATGGTTTTCCGCGGTCTGGTCCTGGCGCTGGTGGTATGGGGTTCGATGCAGGATCTGTCGACCGTGTTCGCCTTCGCCGACATCACCATGACCTGCCTGGCCTTCGTCAACCTGATGGCCCTGGCCATGCTGTTCAAGGTCGGCATGCGCGTGATGCGCGACTACGACGAACAGCGCCGCGCCGGCATCAAGCAGCCCGTGTTCGACTCCAGCAAATTTGCCGATCTGGATCTGGACCTGAAGGCCTGGCCGACCGAGGCGCCAGCCGCCGGCAAGACCGCAGTCGAGCCGCAAGGCGTGCCTGCAGCGCAACGCTGACAGGTGAATGACGGGCGCATCCCCTGCGCCCGTCAGTTATTGTGATGCAATAACTTGTAGGAGCGAGCCTGCTCGCGATAGCTGTCTTTCAGCCAACATCAATGTTGAATGATGAACCGCTATCGCGAGCAGGCTCACTCCTACAATGTCATCTCTTGTGGAGACCCTCAGATGATTGCCAATTCCTTTCCCGCCGCCCAACACGTCATGGTGCTCTACACCGGTGGCACCATCGGCATGCAGGCCAGTGCCAACGGTCTGGCCCCGGCGTCCGGTTTCGAAGCGCGGATGCGCGACTACCTGCACAGCCAGCCTGAACTCGTTGTGCCGCAGTGGCGCTTCCGGGAAATGTCGCCGCTGATCGACAGCGCCAACATGACCCCGGCCTACTGGCAGCAACTGCGCGAAGCGGTGGTCGATGCGGTGGACGTGCAAGGCTGCGACAGCGTGCTGATCCTGCATGGCACCGACACCCTGGCCTACAGCGCTGCGGCGATGAGTTTCCAGTTGCTCGGCCTGCATGCCCGGGTGTGTTTCACCGGCTCGATGCTGCCGGCCGGCGTCACCGACAGCGATGCCTGGGAAAACCTCGGTGGCGCGCTCGTTGCTCTGGGTCAGGGTCTGGCGCCGGGCGTGCACCTGTATTTCCATGGCGAGCTGCTGGCGCCGACCCGTTGCGCGAAAGTGCGCAGCTTCGGCCGGCATCCGTTCAAGCGCCTGGAGCGTCAGGGCGGCGGGGTGAAAGCGCCGTCGATTCCGGCCGCACTGAACTACAACCAGCCGAAACAACTGGCCAAGGTTGCTGTGCTGCCACTGTTCCCCGGCATCGGCGCCGAGGTGGTTGATGGCCTGCTGGCCAGCGGTATCAAAGGTCTGGTGCTGGAGTGCTACGGCAGCGGCACCGGACCGAGCGACAATCCCGAGTTCCTTGCCAGCCTCGGCCGCGCACGGGACAACGGTGTGGTGGTGGTTGCGGTCACGCAGTGCCATGAAGGCGGGGTCGAGCTGGATGTGTATGAAGCCGGCAGCCGTTTGCGCGGCGTTGGCGTGTTGTCCGGTGGCGGCATGACCCGAGAAGCGGCGTTCGGCAAGCTGCACGGCTTGCTCGGTGCGGGTCTGGACAACGCCGAAGTGCGGCGTCTGATCGAACTCGACCTGTGTGGCGAATTGCGCTGAGCCTGGTCCGGCGCCGGCGATAGTCCGACGCCCTACATATCTACCACCCACGCTGCATCGTGCCTCCCTAGCATGGAGCGATCCCGAGACTTGTCCTCGGGATCGCCTCCATCACCAGAACGCAGGGACGCACGATGAGTTCAGCAACCACAAGCTCCACCCGGCAGACGGCTGCCGGCACCAATCCCACCGAAGCCCTGATCACCCAATTGAGTGTCGGCCCCGACTTGCGCGACGTGGCCGCCGTGCTGTTGCGCGAACATTTGCGCAAGCTGTACCCCACGCTTGATCTGGAGCCGAGCATTACCATGATCGGCACGCCGCAATGGTCCATCGTCGACGAACAGATCGTTGCCGGAAATCCGACCTACCAGGCCTTGACCGAAATCCTCGCCGCCCAGGTCGTGCAGGGCACGCCGACGCTGTATATCGAAGGTGAACACTTTCTGACGCAACAACCGATCAGCGATCCGGCCGTCCACCTGCCGGTACGGATCGACGAAATCGCCAGCCTGCTCAACCTGCTGGCACCGGTCATGCTCACGGCGTTTCAGGAGCAACAGCTGGCGTACTGGAACAACGCCGACGACAGCAACGGCCCGCGTTGGCATACATTGTCGAACACCCTGCGCGAGATCTGGAACGTCAATCAGGTACAAGGCTGGAGCGAGAGTGACTGCGCAATGGCCCGCGCGCTGTATCGCACTGCCGGTCTGGCCGGCAGGAAAATCGATGACCAGAACAGCGCCTGCCTGATCGCCATTGATCTGATCGATGGCACAACCGTAAAGCATTTGAACGAAGTATCGATGGCCGTGCTGATCGGCACACAACAGGGAAAGACGGTCATCCTCGCCCACTCACTGCTCAAGGGTTATCAGAAGTTCGACTCTCTTGACCAACTGGGCAAATCCTTGCCTGCGCACGTGGGCAATCTTCAGCCGTACCAGCAGTTGAACTGGCGATTGCTGGAACCCTCGGGCAGCATCTTCGATTATCAGGCGTGTGCACTGGTCTCGATTCAGATCGATGTGATCGGCGCGCTGGATTTTTCTCCTGCCACACCTGCCCCGCTCGACAAGCCATTGTCCACGGCCACCCCCGAAGTCGACGCCACGGCGAAAAAGCCCGGCCCGCCATTGAGCTGGTTTCAGAATGCCTTGCCTGACTGGCTCATTGCTGCATCACTGCCGGATCTGAACAACTATTCCCGGCACTTGAAGGATCTGGCTGCACTGCATAACCAGAACACCGGCAAGTCCTATCTGGATGGCATCCTGCCAATCAGCGAATACGCGCTGAGCGAAATGAACGCCTTGCATGCCGAGACCCTTCGCGCGCACGCCGATGCGCAGCGTACCGATCTTGAAACAGCTCTGGAGTCGATCCAGTTGCGGGTCAAAAGTCCGGTGATCTGGGGCACCTTTACTGTTCCGGGAAAAATCGAGACTTACAATTTCAGCGTCACCGATCTGGCCTTGCAGAATCTGATTGCAGTGCCGGTAGGCAACAAGACCCTGCACTCCACCCGTGGCAAGCCATTGCCGACATGGCTGACCGTAAGCTATCTGGAAGACCTGGTAACCCGCGCGGATATCGGTACGACCTACCCGGCGCTGATCAAGCGTCAGTTGGTCGACACCACGCCAGCTTCCGCCGGGAGACAGGCACTGTTCACTCAACACTTGCGCATCCAGTTGCCGCTGCTAGCCCTGCAATCGAAAATTCGCGGCAAGGCCGGTATCGACGCACGCGGTTACCGCTATGTCGTCGCGGTGCTGGATCCCGACAGCAACCATCGCATGGTCGAGGACCAGACCATCGTCATGCGGCCTCTGGCTTTCGTACCTCAACGCAGAACAGACGGCAGCCATGACGAAGTCGCCAACATGTTCGTGATCGGTCCTGAGGACCCGAGCGCCGGGCCGTGCCTGCTGTATCGACCGATGCTCGACCAGCCGTTGACCCAATACCCTTCCCCCAGCAACTTGCTGTACGCCATCCAGCAATCCGCCAGTCTGCGTGACTCGGTGCTCGCCTGGCTCCCGGACCGCGTGCGCAGCGACTACGCCAACTATGTGTTTCCAGGCACGTTGCCCTCCCCCTGGACCGTCACCGAGTTTCTGGTGGATGCGGAAAAAATGAGGGTCATGAGTGGGCCGATCAGCCTCGGTAGAAAGACCGTGGAGGGCGATCTGCCAGGCGTTCTGTACAAAGCCAACGCGTCGGCGCTGGTCGAGCTGGCCGACCGCCAGTCGGTGTCAAATGCGGAAAGTCGCTGGGCCAGTTTCAAACAGGCCGGATGGACCCTGTTCAATGCCGTCTTGCCGTTCCTCGGACGCACGGTGGGTGTCGCGACGTGGATCTGGCAGGTGATGGAGCAACTGCAAGCCCTGAAGGAAGCCCGGGAGCAGGATGACTCTTCCGCGCAATGGTCAGCGTTCACCGAGGTGCTGCTCAATCTGGGGATGGCGATTACGCTACACATCGCCGCGCGCTCCCCGCAACGATTGGCGCATGAGACAGATGCCGTCGACATAGCGTCAAAACCTGAGCCCACGACGCCACACGTCATCCTGCACCAGCTCGAAAAAAGCGCTCCCCATGAAACCTCGAACCTGCAGCAGACCTTAAACATCAGTGGCGCCGCAAACCGCACGCCGGCAAGCCTGCGCATCGTATTGAGCCGCTTCCGGATCCAGCGTCCACAAGGTCTGAGCCGCAGCGACGCCGGGGCCGGACGCCATCGTCACCTCTACCGCCATGGCGACAAATGGTACGCCCCGGTCGGTGCTGACTGGTTCCAGGTGGCGGTGGACGAAAACGCCACGGTCATGATCATCGATTCACAGAATCCCGCACACACCGGTCCTGCCCTGATCGGCAACTTGCGCGGCGAATGGTTTATCGATACCCGGATGCGTCTGCGCGGAGGCGGCTCGACCGGCCTGACCAGGCTGGCTGAAACACAACGCCAGATCGAAGCGGAAAAACTGCGCACTCGCCTGACCGCTTTCGAAAGCCGTAAGGCGTTAGCCCAAGGCGAGCTGGAACAGGCGCGCCAGGCAATGAGTGCTGCCACTGCTGAAACCGCTGCGGACAAACGCCATGTGTTTCTTCAGGCTCTGGAAACGCAACGCGATGCCTATACCCGAGCGTTGAGCGATCTCAAAGCGCTGCATGTGTTCTCGCCGACAGCTGATTATCAGCAGCGTTCTCTGGGTTATCTCAAGGCTCAGCTCGAACTCACCCATGCCGGGGTTCGCGAGGCGCTGACCGTGTTCACGCCGAAATTGCGCAGCACGCTGAACAACCTCGAACGCCAGGCCGAACAACCGCAGCTTCGGCAAATCGCCGAGACGCGACAGATGCTTGAACTCAATCAGGACATGATCACGCGTCTGGAGCAGATCCAGGTAAGGCTGGAGCAACTCAAAGAGTTCGAGAGAGACGGCTTGCGCCTGATTCAACTGACCCGCAAGGCACTCCCGGCGTACTCGATCGACGATCTCAAGGCACTGCAAGTGACACTGGCGCGCAATGTCTGTCTGCCCGAACACTCGGTGGCGACAGCCGCGGATGCCTGGCTCAGTCTCGACCGGATTGTCGATACCGCCGATATCGCCATTCAGGCGCTGCGCGACACCCTCGAAGAGCGCAGCGTTTCCCGGCTCGACGAACGCATCGACTGCCTCAACGATCTGATCGAACAATTCAACGTACTCGACGAGCGCCTGGCAGACTTCAAGTCCGCGTTCGCTGAAAGTGTGCAAGAGGCACCGCTGGCAAACCTTCGCCAACAGCTCGAGCAATTCAACCGCAGCGCCCGCCACAACCTGGTGCTGTTGCTCGAAGAGCGCGACACCCTGCGCAGCCGCCCGGCGCTCCCCGTGCAACCGCCAAGGCCGAAAAAGAAGTTCATCCGCACCCGCTACAACGGCGTGCTGATCGGCGAGCCGCGCCTGACGGCACAGGGCCTGGAAACCGACCTGGTCGACATCAAGTCACCGCTCACGGACAAGGTCATCTCGACCTTTCATCAAAAAACTCCCGGGGTGTGGGTCGAACGTATCAGCACTGCCTTGCCGACGCCGACGCCAGCGCTCGAAACCAGCCTGAACAAGGGGCAGGACCTGCTCGACGGCCTGCCGGCGTTCACCCTGCGCATGAACGAACTCATGAAGCAGGCCGGACGCTCGGCGGTCGGTATCGAGTACCTGTTTCACCAGCACGCCCTGCAACTGGAACACGTCAGCGCGGCCATTGAACAGGCCCTGACCGACAGCAACGCCACGGACAGCAGCCAGCGCTCGGCTGCGGTGCTGAACAAGGCGCTGAGCGATGCCGTCGACAGCCTATATCAGCAGGCCAAAACCGCCATGTCGATGATGACCAGGGCACAATCACCCACACCATCAGGTGTCGCCTGGCTTCAGACCAATGACAGCATCCGTATTGCAAAAACTGTCAGTCGACGCCGCCTCAAGGGCGGCAAGGCGCTCTACCTGGACGAATACAGCATCACTGACCAGACCACGCGCAAGGTGCTGTGGTACGCGCATTTTCTGTACTCCACCTCATGGGTGCCGGACAAGGCCTTCCTCTCTGCACGTTTGAAAACCCCCGCGGAGCGGCAACTGGGATCCGATGCCGACAGCACTCGCGGGTTGAGCCGGGCCGAACGGCTGGCGTACTACCGCAGCATGATCGGCGTGGAGCAGGCCCGACAGCTGTTTTTCAGCGCGAGCTAAGGCATACGCTGATGACCGTGCACGACGTCGCCCCTGCCTGTGGGCGTCGTGCACGGCACGCTACTTGCTGCCTCTTTTGCCAAAAACCAGCGGATGCCGCCTCATGCTCCACTCCCACCTCACGACGCTCAATGCCGTCTCACTGGTACTCAACACCTTCAAGACCGAAGGCCTGTCGAGCGAAGCGCTGCTGGCCGGCAGCGGCATCAGTGCGGCGGATCTGGCCCGTGCCGACACACGCATCACCACCAATCAGGAAATGCAGGTCTGCGTCAATGCGGTCGCGCTCAAGCATGACATCGGCCTGGAACTGGGCCGACGGATGCACGTTTCCTGCTACGGCATCCTCGGTTACGCCCTGCTCACCAGTGCCACCTTAGGTGACGCTTTGCGCCTGGCGATTCGCTATCCGGCGCTGCTGGGAACACTTTTCGAACTGAGCCTGGAAGACGACGGCGAGCGGGTCTGGTTCGTCGCCGCCGATTACCGCGAGAGCCCGTCGATGGCGGTGTTCAACGCGGAGTTCTGCCTGGTGTCATTGAAGGTCATCTGCGACGATTTGCTTGGGCATCCGCTGCCGCTACTGGCGACACGTTTTGAACATGCCGCGCCGGATTACCGCGACAGCTACGCTGAGCACTTCAACAGCCCTCTGCACTTCGGCGCCAAGGACAATGCTTTCGCCTTTGACCGGCGCTGGCTCGATCAGCCGTTGCCTTTGGCCGACAGCATCACCCACCAGGCCATGGCCGACCGCTGCCGCAAACAGAACATCGAGTTCACCGGACGTCAGGCGTGGCTGGGGCGGATTCGCCAGTTGCTCAGTGCCCAGCTCAATGCAGCACCTGGGCTGGAGGGGCTGGCCCAGCAAATGAAGTGCTCGCCGCGCACCTTGCGCCGCCATTTGAAGGACATGGGCAGCAGTTATCAGGAACTGCTCGACGAACTGCGCTTCGAGCGGGCCAAGCAGATGCTGTGTGAGGATCAACTGCCGATCTACCGCATCGCCGAGACCCTGGGCTTCAGCGAGACCGCGAGTTTCCGCCATGCGTTCGTGCGCTGGAGCGGGGTGGCGCCGAGCCAGTTTCGCCCTCATTGATGTTCCAATGTGGGAGCGGGCTTGCTCGCGAATTCGCAGTGTCAGTCGCGATCAATTTATCTGACATACCGTATTCGCGAGCAAGCCCGCTCCCACCGGAATGCATTGCATGCCTGAATCTAAGCAAGGCTGTACTGAAAAGAGGGGCGAATTGCGGTCAGAGTTTTTGGCCATATCGATCCCCTTTTGGCCTTTCCTGCCGTTCTCCGTTTCGTCGCGCGCCGCAACACTGGGGGCAACCGAATCAGCCCCCTGCGGAGAACAACAAATGCTGACGATCTACTCGGACGATCACCACCTGCACCACGGCCGCTGCGAACTCATCGACGGCCAGCTCAAGCCGTGCTTCGAGATGCCTTCGCGTGCCGACCATGTGCTGCAACGGGTACAGCACCAGAACCTCGGCCCGGTAGAAGCGCCAACGGATTTTGGCCTCGAACCGATCGCGCGCATCCACAGCCGCGATTACCTCGACTTCTTCAAAGGTGCGTGGGCACGCTGGACCGAATTCAACACCGACGGCGACTTGCTGCCCTACACCTGGCCCGCCCGCACTCTGCGGCAGATCAAACCGACCAGCCTGCACGGCCAGCTCGGTTACTACAGCTTCGACGGCGGCGCGCCAATCACCGCCGGCACTTGGCAAGCAGCCTACAGTGCAGCGCAAGTGGCGCTGACTGCCCAGGCGCAAATCCAGCGCGGCGCGCACAGTGCCTTCGCCCTGTGCCGACCACCGGGACACCACGCCGCCAGCGACTTGATGGGCGGTTATTGCTACCTCAACAACGCCGCCATTGCCGCTCAGGCATTCCTTGATGCCGGCCACAAGAAGGTCGCGATCCTCGACGTCGACTATCACCACGGCAACGGCACCCAGTCGATTTTCTACGCGCGCAGCGACGTGCTGTTCACCTCGATCCACGGCCACCCGGAAGCCGAGTTTCCGTTCTTCCTCGGCTACGAGGATGAACGCGGTGAAGGCGCCGGTGAAGGTTTCAATTTCAACTATCCGCTGCCGGCCGGTTCCGGCTGGGATGTGTGGAGTGCGGCGCTGGAACAGGCCTGCAACGAGATCGACAGCTACGGTGCCGACATCATCGTCGTGTCGCTGGGCGTCGACACCTTCAAGGACGATCCGATCTCGCAGTTCAAGCTCGACAGCCCGGATTACCTGGCCATGGGCAAACGCATCGCCGCCCTCGGCAAACCAACCCTGTTCGTCATGGAAGGGGGTTACGCGGTGGAAGAAATCGGCATCAACGCGGTGAACGTGCTGGAAGGTTTTGAACAATGAACCGACTCAAGCACTGCATTGCGCCAGCCCTGTGCGCCGCGCTGCTCAGCGTCGGCGCCCACGCCGAAGAACGTACCCTGCGCGTCTACAACTGGTTCGACTACATCACGCCCAAGGCGTTGGAAGACTTCAAGGCACAGAACACCCAGACCAGACTGGTCTACGACATCTTCGACACCAACGAAGCACTGGAAGCCAAACTGCTGACCGGCAACTCCGGCTATGACGTGGTGGTGCCGTCCAACGTGTTCCTCGCCAAGCAGATTGAAGCCGGGGTGTTCCAGCCGCTGGATCGCAGCAAGCTGCCGAACTGGAATCATCTCGATCCGAAACTGATGAAGCTGATCGAAGCCAACGACCCGGGCAACAAATTCGCCGTGCCGTACATGTACGGCACCATCCTGATCGGCTTCAACCCGGCCAAGGTCAAAGCCGCGCTGGGCGATAACGCGCCGGTGGACAGCTGGGACCTGATCTTCAAGGAAGAGAATCTCAGCAAGCTCAAGCAGTGCGGCGTCGCCCTGCTCGACTCGCCGTCGGAGATTCTGCCGCTGGCCCTGCAACACCTGGGTCTGGATCCCAACAGCAAAAATCCGGCGGACTATGCCAAGGCCGAAGCGCTGCTGATGAAGATCCGGCCGTACGTGACCTACTTCCATTCGTCCAAGTACATGGCCGACATCGCCAACGGTGACATCTGCGTCGCGGTCGGTTATTCCGGCAGCTTCTCGCAAGCGGCCAATCGCGCCAAAGAAGCGAAGAACGGTGTAGTGGTCGACATGCGCCTGCCCAAGGAAGGCGCACCGATCTGGTTCGACATGCTCGCTATTCCCAAGGGCGCGAAGAACCCGGAGGACGCCTACACCTTCATCAACTACCTGCTGCAACCGACGGTGATCGCGCCGGTCAGCGACTTCGTCGGGTATCCGAACCCGAACAAGGACGCCACCCAACTGGTCGACCCGGCGATCCGCAACAACCCCAACCTGTACCCGACCGATGCGGCGATGGGCACGCTTTACACCCTGCAACCGCTGCCGCGGGATGCCGAGCGGGCACGCACCCGGGCCTGGACCAAGATCAAGTCCGGCACCTGAGCCGACGCTGACGACAAGACCCGCCGCCGTGCGGGTCTTTTTTTGTCTGCGATATTTATCTACCACCTTCGGTGCTCGGCCCGTCACTACCTTGCAACGCATCGCTCGCCGCCACTTTCGCGGTGCCTGCTGTTCTGACCAAGGATGTGACCATGCCAGAAACCCTCAACTCTCCCGCCGACCACAAGCTGCCGGATGATCAAGACGCCCTGCTCACCCAACTGATCGCCGGCCCCTCAATCAGGGAAGTCGCCACCCGCGCCCTGCAACCGGCACTGAAGACGCTATACCCCAAGTTACAGATCGACCCGCGACTGGCAATGGTGGTGACACCTGGCTGGACCTTGCGTGACCAGCGTGTCGTCCCCGGGCCGCGACACTTCGAATCGCTGACCGATGCGCTGGTGCGGCATGGCGTCGCCAACAAGCCAGTGACCTACCTGGATGGCGAGCACTACCTCACCTTGCATCCTGCGCACGAGACACCGGTACAACTGCCCGTCAACATCGAGGCTATCGCCAGGCTGCTCAATGAACTGGCGCCGCTGCTGTTTGTTGCCTTCGAGGAACAACAGGTCGATTACTGGAACCAGTTCACCCGCGCCTCCGCCCCGCGCTGGCAGGGATTGTCCAGGTCCCTGCGCGAACTGTGGAACGTCGGGACGAACCCGGCGTGGGACGACGACCAGCGCGCCATGGCCCGGAGTCTTTTCGACCATCCGCAAAAAACTGCCCGCAGTACCGATGATCGCTATCAGTCCCGCGCCTGCCTGATCGATCTGGACACCACGCGCGATGGTACTTCCAGTCACCTGCACGTCCTCGACATGGCCGTACTGATCGGCACGCTCGGCAGCCGCACGCTGATTCTCACCCACACCATCACTCGCGGTTTCCAGGCCTTCGATACCCTGCAGGAACTGGGTGCCTCACTGCAGACCCAGACGGAGGGACCGCCGCCTGCAACCCTGCAATGGCGGCTGATCGAACCTGACGGTGACTACTTCGATCATCTGGCGTGCAATCTGATCGCCCTGCAGGCCGACGCGATTGGCGAGCTGGCAAACGAACCGGCGACAACCAATCTGACGCCCCACGTCAGCCGCACGACCAACGAACTCGATCCCACGGACAAGCAGTCGTCTTCACGCTTCAACCTGGTCGAGCAAGCGTTGCCAGAGTGGATGGTCGACGCCTCGCCCAGCGACCTGACTGCCTACAGCCGTCATCTGATGGATCTGGCGCAGGTGCAAAGTCAGAACGCCGAGCAGTCCTTTGACGACGGCATCAAACCGATTCGCGAGTTCGCGCTGGAGCAACTGGAGGCGGCCCTGCTCAAGGAGCATCCCGAAGCCACTGAACTGAATCTGGCCGAGATTCGCATCGTGGTCGACAGCGTGGTGGTGTGGGGCAGTTTCACACCGTTGCTGGAGCCAGAACGCAGCACCTTCAGCCTGGTCGACCTGGCGTTGCAGAACCTGATTGCCTTGCCGCTGGGCAACAAGACCGTGAGCAGTATCGGCAGCACTGCGGTGCCGGCATGGATGACGGCTGATTATCTGGAGAGGTTGATCATCAGTGTCGACATCGGCCAGACCTATCCTGCGCTGATCAGGCAAAAACTGCGCGATGACCCGCTGGAAAGCCTGCGACGGCAGAACCTGTTCACCAGTCGGCTGCGTGTCGAATTGCCGTTACTGGCCTTGCAGCAGAAGATTCGCGCACAGGGCGGGGTCGACGAGGCGGGCTATCGCTATGTCGCGGCCGTGGTTCAATTGCTGGATGACAATCGCCGGGTGGACGGTCAGGAGATCGTCATTCGGCCGCTGGCCTTCAATCCCGCGTGGCGCCCGGGGACAACCACCGATGAAGTGGCCAACATGTTCGTGATCGGCCCCCGACAGATGGACAAGGGACCCTGCCTGCTGTACCGGCCGCTGTCCGATCATGCCTTGCTCCAGTACCCGTCGCCGGCCAACCTGGTGTACGCCATCAAGCATTCACCGACATTGCGTCAGTCGGTCCTCGCCTGGTTGCCGGACAGTGCGCGCGCCAACTATGCCAATTACGTATTCAGCGATGATCGACCCTCGGTATGGTCGCTCTCACAACTGCTCGCCGATCCCCTGACTTCCTTGCAGATGAGCGGCACGCTGACCTTGGGGACAGCAGTCATCGCTACCAATTACCTGGCTGTTCTGTTCAAGGCCAACGTCAGTGCAATGGTCGAACTGGCGAATCGGCAATCGGTGTCCAATAGCGAAAGTCGCTGGGAGAGCTTCAAGCATGCGAGCTGGATGATCCTCAGCGCCGCACTGCCGTTTTTCGGTCGAACCGTCGGTACCGCCGCCTGGATCTGGCAAGTGCTGGACGATCTGCAACAAACCTTCGACGCCGCTGCCACAGGCGACACCGGGCAGCAGAAAACCGCGATGACCGATCTGTTGCTGACCCTGGCCATGGTGCTCGCCCATCACGCCAGCACCCGTAACGCAACGCCTCGGGACATCACTGAAAAGAAGCCGGTGACCGTCGAGACCGAGCCCAGGGAGCCGGTGCCACCAACGCCGGTAAACATCGTGCAACGCCCTGATGTGATCGGTGAATATCCGGCGCAACATCAGACTTCGCTGATGACCGACACCGCCCTGAGCCTGACCCAAACCCTGGATCGGTTTGCCGTTACGCGCCCCGAAGCGCTCACCCCGCCCGCCAGCGACGCCGGCCTTTATCGTCACCTTTATCGACATGCCAGCGGGTACTACGCAGCCGTGGGTGAGCGCTGGTTCGAAGTGGCGGTCGCCGACACCGGTGAGGTTTCGATCATCAATTCGCAGCGACAGCCCGGACGTCAGGGCCCCGGGTTGATCCGCAATCGACGGGGCGAGTGGTTCGTCGACACTCGCCTGCGTCTGCGCGGTGGTGGTCTGTCGAGTCGGCGCAAGGCCAAACGACGGGAAAACAATGAACGCATCGCCGAACTCAAGAAACAACTGACCGAGTTCGATAACACCCGCGAGCAGGCCCGCGCAGAGCTGACAGCCGCTCACACCGCCATGACCACGGCCAGCGATGACACTCTGGTGGCGCAGCAGACCACGTTTCTTGCAGCACTTGAACGCCGCACCGAGGAATACGCGGCTCCCATCGACCAGCTGAAATCGCTGAACCTGCTTGAGACCGTACCCCATTTCCGCACCGCCATGACCGAGATGCTCGGTACCCAGTTGTTCTTCAACCAGACATGGCTCGCTCAACGTGATCCCCTCTTCGCCAGAACCCTCAAGGAAACCCTGGTGCTGCTCGAGGCCGAAGAAACGGCGGCAGGCACCGGTGACCCTGTCACCTACCGCAGAATGTACGATTTGACCGAGGGCATGATCAGCAAGATCGAGTTTGCCCAGTCACGTTTCCAGGAGTTGAGCCGACTGGGCAAACGTGCCGCTGAAGTCGCCAATACCTATCGCGCAAAGCTGCCTGTGTTCAGTCTCAATGATCTCAAGGCACTTCAGGTGTCGCTGGCTCGCGACATCTGCCTGCAAGAGCAGGCTTCGCCAGCGCTGACTCAGGCGCAAGGCGATCTGGTACGCCTGCTCGACACAACCAACCTGGTGATTCAGACCTCACAGGAACTGCTGCTCGACCACACCAGCCTGGGGGCCAACGAGCGGATCGAAGGCCTCAACGGCATGCTCGAACAGTTTGCCGCCATCGATCAGTCGTTCGAGGATTTCGCCCTCAACCACAAGGATGTGCTGCTTGACGAGCCCTTCAGCCATACGCGTAAACGAATCAACGAGTTCCAGCGCCAGACCGAAGAGCAACTGGCGCAATTGCTCCTCGAACACCGGCCGGTGGAGCCTCGGCCCGGTCCTTCAAGGCCAGCGCCAGCCTCACGTAAACGGATTATCAAAACCCGCTTCAAGGGCACAGTGGTCGGCGAGTTGCGTTCCTCGGCGCCAGGGCAACCGGTTCTGCTTGACGTGAAAGCGCCCATGACCGGGAACGTCATCGCCACGTTTCACGAGAAAACGCCCGGTGTCTGGGTCGAACGCATTCAGCCCGGACGGCGCCGCCCGCCTGCTCCGGTAGCGGATCTCGCCACCCAGATCAGCCAGGGCCAGACGCTGCTCGATGGCGTAGAAAGCTTCATCCGGCAAACCGAAGCCCATGCCAAAAAACCCGGTCGGATTCCGGTGGAGATCGAAGAGCAGTTCCAGCGCAAGGCCGAACAGCTCGACGAAAGCGCGAAAAGCCTTGAACAGGCCCGGCTGCGGGCGAACAGCACCGAGGAGCCGCCAGCCCTGATCGCCCAATTGAACCAGGCGGGTGAACGCCTGTACGCCGAGGGCTACCGGATACGGGTCGAGATGACCAAGCAACAACCGCCAACCGCCGCCCGGGTCGAATGGTTATTGCACAAAAATGAGATCGACATTGTGTCTGGCGGTGCCCGGCGTCGCCTCAAAGGCCCGCGCAGGGATTATCTGCAGGAGTACGAAATTCGCGAGCGGCGCAGCGGCAAGACGTTGTGGTACGCGCACTTCCATTACAACAGCCTCGATGCACCGGCCGACGCCTTCACCGCCGCCCATTTGAAACTGCAGGAGCAACGGCGGATGGCCGGCGCCTTCGACCTGGACTCAGCCACCAGCAGCCCGCAAATCATCGCTATCTATCGCAGCGCGATCAGCCCGCAGCTGGCGCGTTCGCTGTTTTTCTCATAAGCCCCAAACGTCAAAAAGGACAATGACAATGACTGAGCATTCAGCGAACACCGAAACCCATGCATTGCTGCAAAAGAGCCAGATCGTCCATCAGACCAGTCGCGGACCCACAGTCGATGAAGTCGCCAGCGCAGTGCTGCGTCAGGCGCTCGAAGCGCTGTATCCACAACGCAAGATCGATCCCGAGCAGGCCATGATCGGCACGCCACAATGGCAATGGCTGAACGCGGAACGAGTGGCCCTGCCGACCCGATTTGAATCACTGACAGAGGCACTCGTCCGGCAATTTTTCAACGGCTCCAGCGCCAACTATCTCGAGGGTGAACACTTTCTGACCTTGAACCACCAGGCCACGCCAGTGGTGCATATGGATGTCGATATCGAGGCCATTGCCGATCTGCTCAACGATTATGCGCCCCTGTTGTTTGTTGCCTTCGCCGAGCGACAGCTGGATTACTGGAACAGCACCCGACGCCAGTTGCCGCGCTGGCAAGAACTCTCCGATGCCCTGCGCGAAGCCCTGAACGTCCATAACGCCGAGGGCTGGGACGATGAACAGTGCCTGGTCGCCCGGGCGATTTCGCGGCGCCCGGACAAACAGGAGCGCCAGCGTCACGACATAACACTGTCGGACATCCGGGTGTGCCTGATCGACATCGACTCGGTCGATGCTCAAGGCGCTGCCCGGCACCTGATTCTGGGCGGCGCCGTGGTGATTTTCGGACGCTATGGCCTGCGCGATCTGGTCATGATGTACACCGTGGAAGATGGTTACGAGACATTCGACTCTCTGCAGCAACTGGGTGAATCACTGCCGCAGCGTATCGAACTGTTGCCGGCCGGACAGAATCTGCAGTGGCAGTTGTTCGAACCCGAGGGCAATTTTTTCGACCACATGGCGTGGGTCCTGATTGCCAACCAGCTCGATGCCATCCGGGCAATCACCCGACAAAGTCTCGACGAGGAAAGCGAGGACGGCTCCTCCCTTCTGCCCCTGATCGAGCAAGCCAGCGAACCGCAGAAAAACACCCTCATCGACCTCGATGATTCGATACCCGACTGGTTGCTCGACGCTTCGGCTTCCGAGCTCGATCAATACAGCCAATCGATCAATGCGCTGGGCCAGTTGTACCGGCAGGCAGACAAG
Source organism: Pseudomonas sp. G3-39 (assembly GCF_054790485.1). Lineage (NCBI taxonomy): Bacteria > Pseudomonadati > Pseudomonadota > Gammaproteobacteria > Pseudomonadales > Pseudomonadaceae > Pseudomonas > Pseudomonas sp. G3-39. The sequence continues at coordinate 5,900,294 of NZ_CP186497.1, forward strand.
GCGCTGTTGCCAATCCCGCCGATCGATACCTATGCGCGCAATTGCATGCGTGAGGCGATCATTGCCGATCAGCCATCGGCGGCCGGGCTGCCTTTGGACAAATTGCAAATCCGCATCACCAACAGCTTCGAATCGGGAGGCGTGACACTGCCCGATCCGCATGACACCCATGTCGAAACCCTGGGCGAGTACGCCTTGCAAAACCGCACGCCGTATCTGGCGACTCTGCAATTCGACCCGCCACAAGCGCTGCCGCAGTGGCTGACTGTCGCCTACCTGACGAAGATGGCAAACAAGATCGACATGGGTGAGGTATACCCCGGCTTGATCAGGGACAGACTGATCAACGATCCGCAGCAGGCCCCCCTGCAGCAGCGCTTTTACATCCGCCAGTTGCACGCACTGCTGCCGCTGATTGCACTGGAATCCAAGCTGCGTCGCCTCGGCGGCGTGGATGAGCAGGGTTATCGCTGTGTCCAGGAGTGGCTCAAACCGATACCCGGTCATCCACACACTGTGGTCATTCGTCCGCTGACGTTTATCCATGCCGGGGAGACTGTTGGCGATGTTGTCACCAACATGTTCATCATTGCTCCGCGTCTGCCTGGAGCCGGGCCATGCCTGCTGTATCGTCCGTTGCTTGAGCAGCCATTGCTGCAATTCCCTTCAACGCAAAACCTGCTGTACGCCGTCCATCAGCCAGGCGAACTGAGAGATTCGGTGCTGGCGTGGCTGGCGGATTCCCAAACCAGCTTCAAATATGCCCAATACACCTTCCCCATCGGTCTGCCCAGTCCGTGGCTGGGCGCGCAATTGCTCGCCGAGCCCTGGACCAGCGTCAAGTGGGCCGGGCCGGTCGGGCTTGCCTCCACGGCGCTGACTGGCGACGTGTTCCCGGTGCTGTTCAAGACCCATGCACTGGCGATGGCCGAACTCGCCGACCGACAGTCGTTGTCCAATGCGCAACGCCGCTGGGCCTTGCTGCGAGACAGCGGGTGGGCGTTGTTCAACGTTGCCGCGAACTTTCTCTGCGGCCCGGCAGGCGCGGCGATCTGGGTCTGGCAAAGCATCAGCGAAATCGATCAGGTCGTGGATGCCCACAACCGTGGCGATACCCACGCCCAGTGGAGCGCGGTTGCCGATATGTTGCTGAACCTGGGCATGATCCTGGCCCATCATGCGGCCACCCAACGCACAACCGGCCCCCGCACAGCGTTGCGCAGCGAAGGCGCAAGCGATATCGAAAGCGAAGGACTGCCCCGGATCCAGACCGCCCCTGCACAAGCGCCTGTCCCGCCCACGGTTACACACGTCACCACGCTGCTGAAGGACCAACTCCCGGCCAGCCATTACTCCTCGCTTGAAGCCTACGGCTCGGTGCCCCGGCGTTCGCCCGGTGCCTTGGCAACGTTTCTGAATACTCTGGCCGTGCCGGCTCCCGACCTCACGGCAGCCGCCGTGGAAACCCTGCTGCGCGGCAAGGCGACCCTGTATCGCCTCGCTACCAGCACCTATGCGCAGGCGGGCGATCGCTGGTTCCGCGTGATTGAAAACGATGACCAGCAGGTGCAAATCGTTGATCCGCAGACACCGTCAAAAACCGGTCCGCTGCTGATTCACAACCAGCAAGGCCAATGGTTCGTGGATACCCGACTGCGTCTGCGCGGTGGCGCCGGGGGCACCAGCCTGCAAAGTCAGCTCAAGGCCCAGCGCAAGGAAAAGGAAACCCAGAGGAACCAGCTCGGTACGGCTCTGGAAGCATTCAGAAATCAGGAAGCCGTCGGCAACGCTGCTCTGGAACAAGCCCAGTCAGCCATGCTTGGCGCCTCCGGACAAGCCCACGAAGAGGCGACCCGGCGTTACCTTGAACACGTCGAAAAGCTGATCGGGGATTACGACGAGGCCTTGAAAATACTCGGCCAATGGCGCCTCAAAGGGGGGAGCGATGGCTATTTCGTCGAATTGCAGCGCATGACCACTTTGCTGCAAAAAAACCTCAGCCTCTGGTTCGTTCTCAAACGCAACGCTTACGCAGTATTGACCCGTAAATTGGCTCAACACACGGTCATCGATACACCGCAAGCGCTGCAAAGTTACAACGAGGAACTGCACCAGGCTCTGGCGTTGAGCCAGGACATGATCGCCCGCCTGCAGCTTTCCCGTACCTCCTTGGAAACCCTCGACACCATCGGCAGTGCAGGCATGACCACCGCGCAACGCTTGCGCCAACTGCTCCCGGCGTTTAACCAGTGGGACCTGAAATCCAATGCCATCGGCATGTCTCACGAGTTGTGCATGCAGGAAACAGCCACCGAAGCGGCGCGGGAAGCCACCGGTTGGCTGATAATCGAAGCCGCCACCGCCACACACCGCCATGCCGCCCTGATCAGGAAACCCGACAACGGCGACAGCACTGCGCTGCGCATTGATCGTCTGAGCCGACTGATTGATGTCTATGTCGATGCCGATCAGCGTCTGGGGGACTTGCCAGGCGAATATCCGGGCATGGTGGTTGCGGCAGAACTGACGCGGCTAAGAAGCTTGCTCGGCGAATTCAGACAACTGGCGCAGGAGCAACTGAGCGAACTGCTGCCGGAAACCGGAGCCCGCAGCACGCCGGCCACACCGGGCCCCTCTGTCGCAGGACCGTCCCGACCGGTTGGCAAGGTCACCAAAAGCCGGCCTCGTGACCCTGCGCCCGCCAGGCCCGCAGCCGCCAGCGAATCACCTCTGGAAGAAATGCTTCCCGTCAGACCCACCGCCTCCCCGACGACGCAGGTGGGCGACATCGAGTTCATTGCCGATGCCCTGAACCAGAATGAGCGAGTGCAGGCGTTCATTGACCGGACCCGGCGTGACGCTCTGAGGCCCAACCGCATACCGGCAGACATGCAGGATCTGTTCGATCAGCAGGCTCGGCGACTGGAACAGATTGCTGCCAGCGTCGAACAGGCGCAGGCACGCATTGTCGCCTCTGGAGGCACGCGGTTGCCGGTGGGCAACTTGAGTGCGGAACTCAACAGCGCCGCGATCCGGTTACGTGCTCAAGGCATCGCCGTGCGCGCCAGTCTGCTCAAGGACCGCCAACCTCGACAAGCCTATTTGCAATGGTTGCTGGACAATCATCAGGTACGGATCGTCAGAAACGTCCAGGGCCGGATCAAGACCAAAAAGCGCCAGGATTATTTTCAGGAGTATCAGATACTCGACAGCACCCAGCATGATCAGCCGTTATGGCTCGCGCATTTTCACTACGACTCGCCCGAAGCCGCGCCGGAACAATTCACCGCGGCGCACCTGAAAATCGCCGATGCGCATTTGAAGACCCTCAGCGCAGAACGTCGACAGGCTCTGACAAGTCTGACGCCAATCGATTACGTGCTGCGCCGGATTGGCGATCCGAGCCTGTTCCTGCAACTCGAAGCACAACCGTGATACCGCCGTCGGGCGCGTCGATCCGCGCCCGCTTCAGAGGGTGTGCCACACGGTTCGCAAACGCTCGAGCGCCGCTTCGATTGCGCGCTCAGGCACCGCGGCAAAGCCCAGCACCAGTCCGGCGCGCTGGTCGACCGGGGTCGTGGAATCAGGCAGCCAATAGCTGCTCAGACCATTGATCTCGACGTCAACGCTACGCGCCAGTTCGATCAGTTGGCTTTCACGCGCCACACTGGCGACCGGCACGGTCAGGTGCAGCCCGGCGGCAACGCCGGGCAACTGGCCGACGCCCGGAATTTTCTGCGGCCAGCCACCGAGCAGGACATTGCGTCGGCTCAGCGCCGCGCGGCGCATGCGTCGGATGTGCCGCTGGAAATGCCCGGCGGCCATGAACTCGGCCATCACCGCCTGGGTACTGACTTCGGAGTGACGCACATCCACCGCACGCCTTTGCGCAAATGCCTCCACCAACCCCGGCGGCAACACCAGATACCCCAGGCGCAACGCCGGGAACGCGACCTTGCCGAACGTGCCGACATACAGCACTCGCCCCTGTCGATCGAGAGCGGCCAAAGGCGCCAGCGGCGCGCCGCTGTAACGATACTCGCCATCGTAATCATCCTCGACGATCCAGCCCTGCGTGCGCTCGGCCCAGGCCAGCAATTCGAGGCGGCGGGCCAGACTCATTACCACCCCCGTGGGGTACTGGTGGGATGGCGTGACATAGATAAGGCGGCAATCGGTCAGTCCTGCCAGTTGCTGACAGTCGATTCCCTCGCTGTCCACCGCCACCCCGTGCAACCGGGCACCGGCCACGGCGAAGGCATGACCGGCCGCTCGATACCCGGGATTTTCAATCGCTACGCCGTCGCCCGGCGCTACCAGCAACTGTGCACAAAGGCTTATGCCCTGCTGTGCGCCACTGGTGATCACAATTTGCTCAGCCGTGCACTGCATGCCCCGTGAGCTGCGCAAATAGGCCGCGATCATCCCGCGCAACCGCGCATCGCCCGCCGGATCGCCATAACACAACTGCTGCAAATCCGGCTTGCGCCAGAAAGCCGCGTTCAGCTTGGCCCAGACGTCAAACGGGAACAGATCGAAGGCTGGAACGCCGACCCGAAAAGCACGCGGCGGACCACTGGGTGGCAGGGCCAGATGATTGTTTTCAACCCGCCGCAATGCATCGCTGTGGATAACTTTACTGGATGGAACCACAGGTAAATCCAGCCAATTTGTGGATAAGGCTGTGGGTAAGCTTGTTGAAAACCCTGTGGATACTTTTGTGGATAGTTTTTTTGTGGGCAATGCGCTTTGCGGCAATTGCGCCACATACGTGCCGTCCCCGACGCGGCCCTCGATGAAGCCTTCGGCGTACAACTGATCGTAGGCGCGCACCACGCTGTTGCGGGAAATCGCCAATGCCGCCGCCAGATCACGGCTGGCCGGCAGCCGCGTGCCACTGGCCAGACGCCCGTCCAGCACCCGCAGGCGCAGCGCCTGATAGAGCTGGCGGCTCAAACCCTGACGGCGGTCGAGCTCGATACCGGCCGGATTAAACGGCATGGACAGCGTGGGCGATTCGGGCATGACAATGGACCTATGAAATTGGTCATCAATGGCTCTTACAACAGACCAATAGCCTGCCTAGGATGCAGGCATTCGCCAAGGAAAATCTATCCATGTACACGCCCCGCGCCTTTGCCATCGACGAACTGTCGCAACTGCACGAACTGATCCTCGCCACTCGCCTCGCGATTCTGGTGAGCCACGGTGAAAACGGCCTTCAAGCCAGCCACGTGCCAGTGCTGCTGCACCGCGAACAGGGTCCGAACGGCACGCTGTACGGGCACCTGGCCAAAGCCAATCCGCAATGGAAAGACCTGCGCGACGGCGCTGAAGCGATGCTGATTTTTGCCGGCCCCGACGCCTACGTCAGCCCGGGGTTTTACCCGAGCAAGGCCGAGCACGGCAAAGTCGTGCCGACCTGGAACTACGTCGCCGTGCACGCCTACGGCCACGCCGAAACCTTCAGCGACGGCGGGCGCCTGCTCGACATCGTCAGCACGCTGACTGATCGCCATGAAGCCGGTCGCGCACAACCGTGGAAGGTCGACGATGCGCCGGCCGACTACATCGACGGCATGCTCAAGGCCATCGTCGGTTTCGCCATTCCCATCGACCGCCTCGAAGGCAAGCGCAAGCTCAGCCAGAACCGCAGCGCCGAAGACATTGCCGGCGTGCGCGAAGGCCTGGCTGCCAGCCCCGACATCGCCGACCGAACCCTCGCCCACTTGATGCGTTAAGGAAATCAGCATGAGTCAGATCCAGATCCGCCCGGTGACCGCCGGTGATCACGCCGCCTGGTTGCCGCTGTGGCAGGCCTACCTGCGCTTCTACAATACCGAGTTGCCGGACGCCGTCACGCACAGCACCTGGCAGCGTTTCCTCGACGCGAGTGAGCCGGCCCACGCCGCCCTCGCCTGGGCTGACGGCAAAGCAGTGGGCATGGTGCATTTCATTTATCACCGCTCCAATTGGAGCATCGAAAACTCCTGCTACTTGCAGGATCTGCTGGTGGCACCGGAGACTCGTGGCACCGGCGTCGGTCGCTTGCTGATCGAACACGTCTACGCCACTGCCAAGGCCGACGGTTGCTGCAAAGTGCATTGGCTGACCCACGAAACCAATGCCACCGCGATTCAGCTCTACGAGCGCATCGCCGAGCGCCCGGGATTCATCCAGTTTCGCAAAGCCATTTAAGGAGCCGCGTACATGACCACTGCACTTGCCGACTGGAAAGGCGTCCCCGCCCCCACCGCCACCTTGCTCGAAGGCCGCTTCATCCGCCTGGAACGCCTCGACCCGGCGCGCCACGGCGACGAGTTGTTCAACGCCCTCGAAGGCCCCGGCGCCGACCCGAAGCTGTGGGATTACTTGCCCTATGGGCCGTTCCCCGAGCGCAGCGTTTTCAATGACTGGCTGAACAACCATGCGGCCAGCAGCGATCCGTATTTCTTCAGCGTGATCGACCGCGTCACGGGCCAGGTGCAAGGCATTCTGAGCCTGATGTCGATCGTCCCGGCGCAGGGGCGCATCGAGATCGGCCACGTCACCTTCGGTGCGCCGATGCAACGTTCACCGAAGAGTACCGAAGCGGTTTACCTGTTGGCCAAATACGCCTTCGAACAGGGCTATCGTCGCCTGGAGTGGAAGTGCAACAACAGCAACGCCCGCTCCAAATACGCCGCCGAACGTCTGGGTTTCAGCTTCGAAGGCGTGTTCCGTCAGCACATGGTGGTCAAGGGCCAGAACCGCGATACCGCGTGGTATTCGATTGTGGATTCGGAGTGGCCGGCGATTGCGACAGGGTTCGAGCAGTGGTTGAGCGATGCCAACCAGACGCCGACCGGGCAGGTGAAAGGTTTGGTCGAGTGCCGTTCCTGAGTCTGTAAATGTAAAAGATCGCAGCCTGCGGCAACTCCTACAGGGTGAACGTCAATCCCATGTAGGAGCTGCCGCAGGCTGCGATCTTTTGATCTGTTGTTTACCCCAACTTTTGCGCCAGCACCGCGATGTGTTCCGGGCCGATCCCGCAGCAACCGCCCAGGTGACTGGCACCACGCTGCTGCCAATCCTTCGCCCAGTGCAGATACCCTGGCGGATCCAGATCGTCGCGCAGCGGGTCGAGACCGTCGTTAGCGGTCGCCTCTTTCGGTTGCGGTGGAAACGCATTGGCATACGCGCCGATATGAATCTGCACACCCAGGCGTTCGAAGGTATCGCGCGCCGCATCAATCGCCGCACCGATCACTTCCGGCTGGCTGCAGTTGAACAGCAGCGTCTCGACGCCCAATTCCGCCGCCACCGCCGCTGCTTCGGCCACCGGTTCGCCGGAACGCAGACGCGGCACCTCATCGGTGTCTTCATCCTTCAAAGTAAACGACAGCCAGAACGGTTTGCCGTCCTGCGGCAGACCGGCGCGAATGGAACGCGCCTCGATGATCGAGCTCTGGGTTTCCGCGAGCCACAGGTCGACATGTGGCGCCAGGCCGGTCACCAGTGGCGTCAGCAATTCGTTCACCCGCGCCGCTTCGAACAGATCCGGGCGATAGGAGCCGAACAGCGGCGGCAACGAACCGGCCACTCGCACCGCTTTGCCCGAGGCCTGCACCGCACGCTGCGCCAGCTCTCCGGCCAACGCCGCCAGTGTCTGACCTTCAGCGGCAAACCGCGACTCGCCGATGTGAAACGGCACGACCGCATAGCTGTTGCTGGTGATCACATTGGCGCCGCTGGCGATGTAGGCGGCGTGCACCGCTTCGACCGCTTGCGGTGCTTCGATCAGGGCCAGCGCCGACCACTCGGGCTGCCGAAACGGCGCCCCGGCGCGTTGCAACTCACGGCCCATGCCGCCATCGAGAATTACCGTGCTTGCTGTGCCCATATGCTTTTCGCTCATATGCTTATGAAAATTACTCACTACCAGAGTAGTTCTTATAACTATTTAATACGCACCATTCGGTTAATAACAACCCCTTTTTTCAGGTGTCGACTGTGAAACTTCAACCGCTACTGGCCCTGGGCCTGACGATTCTGGCCGCGTCCACTCAAGCCTTCGGCGGCGCCACACTCGATCGCGTCGAACAGAAAAAACAACTGGTCGGCGTGCTGATGGAAAGCTACCCACCCTTCTCGTTTCTCAATGAGCAGAATCAGCTCGACGGCTTCGACGTGGACGTCGCCAAAGCCGTTGCGGACAAGCTGGGGGTCAAGCTGCGCCTCGAAACACCATCCTGGGACGTGATCGCTGCCGGCCGCTGGAGCGGGCGCTATGACATCTGCATCTGCTCCATGACCCCGAGCAAGGCGCGCGCCGAAGTGTTCGATTTCCCGGTCGAGTACTACGCCTCGCCCGCCGTGATCGTGGTCAACGCCAAGGACGATCGCATCCACGGCGCCAAGGACCTGAGCGGCAAAAAGGTCGGCCTGACCAGCGCCAGCAGCTACGAAAGTTATCTGAACAAGAATCTGGTCATCGAAGGCGCCGAAGACACGCGTCTGGAGTACCCGTTCGAGGATGTGCAGATCGCTCCGTACGATACCGACAATGTCGCCTTCCAGGATCTGGGCCTGGGCGCCGGTGTGCGCCTGGACGCCATCCTCACCAATCTGGTGACCGCGCAGCCGCGCCTGAATCAGGATCAGCGTTTCAAACTGGCGGGCGCGCCGCTGTACTCGGAACCTAACTCGGTGGCCATCGAAAAGGGTGATGCCGAGTGGGACGCCAAAGTGCGCGAGGTGTTTGCGCAACTCAAGCAGGACGGCACGCTGAGCAAGCTGTCGCAGAAATGGATCGGCGCCGATATCAGCCAATGACTGCCTTCCCGACACCTCCACAGCCACCACAACCGGTAGCTGAATCGCGCCTGCAACGGCTGCTTGGTTTCCGCACGCGCCTGTACCTGACCTGGGCGGCGATGTTCAGCCTGTTTGCCGGTTTTTTCCTCAGCTTCGACCTGAAGCTCTCGATCATCCTCGACAAGCTGCCGAATCTGCTCGGCGTGCACCTGGCGCCCAACGGCTTTCTGCAGGGCGCGGCACTGACCCTGTTTCTCTGCGCCTGCGCGATCGTCGCCTCGTCCTTGCTGGGCTTCGTCACCGCTCTGGCGCGCCTGTCGAAAAGCGCCGTGGCATTCGGGATCGCCAGTTTCTACACCTCGTTCTTTCGCGGCACGCCGCTGCTGATCCAGATCCTGCTGATCTACCTCGGCCTGCCGCAACTGGGTGTGGTGCCCGGCGCGGTGGTGGCGGGGATCATTGCCCTGTCACTTAACTACGGCGCCTACCTCAGCGAAATTTTCCGCGCCGGTATCCTCGGCGTGCCCTACGGCCAACGCGAAGCTTCGCTGGCGCTGGGCATGCGCGAGAGCGTGATCTTCTGGCGCATCACCCTGCCCCAGGCGATGCGCACGATCATCCCGCCGACCACCAACCAGTTCATCTCGATGCTCAAGGACTCGTCACTGATCTCGGTGATGGGCGTCTGGGAAGTGATGTTTCTGGCGCAGTCTTACGGACGCTCGAGCTACCGCTATATCGAGATGCTGACCACGGCGGCGATCATCTACTGGCTGATGTCGATCGGTCTGGAGCTGATCCAGGCGCGCATGGAGCGGTATTACGGCAAGGCTTATGTGCGGCGTAGCTAGGTTAATCAGCACCTTGCGCCAGCGTCGGTTTTTAATTGATCTCTCGTCGGATCCGCACCACGCCCATTTTCAGTCCAAACGGACGAAACACCGCATTCAACGATTTCAATGTCTGATTGCCCTCGCCATGCTCGATATGCACCAGCGTGCGAACCGATATTTTGCACATCCTGGCAAACTGGGTTTGATGCAGACCGGTCACTTCCACGCGTAGACGACGAACCGCTTCACCGATCTCCAGTGTCCCTTGGGCCAGCGCCTCTTGAATGTTTTCGATGAGCACCGTGCGCTCGGCTACTGTCATGCTCATTTCAGATCCCACTCTTTCAAGCGTTGCTCCAGATTTTTCAGATGGATTCCCGGGTGGTTCATCGTTCTGTCGGGCAAACCACTCGCCGTCAATATGTCGGGGAGCGCCGACAGACGCTGGGCATCTTCACGCAAGCGTTCGAAAGGATCTGATGCGTCGGTCAAACCTGCCAAAGGGTCTTTAGGATCGGTGATATCAGCCAATGCGCGGCACACTCCCCGCCAATCGACCTCTCCCGCCCTCTCCAGATCTTTTGGCCATTTGGTTGTACGGGTCACACCCTCGTCATCCATGACCATCGGGGCCAAGTCATAGATCGGCGCCAGACGAAACGAACTTTCCTGGCGAATTATCGCGGTGTTACGACCATGGTTATCCGAGTTACCGAGGATCTTGTTGATCAGGTCCCGACGTAAGTAATCCGTCACCAGTGCGGGAATCTGACTGGCCTGTCCTGCTTTTCGCCAGAGCCCGGCGAGCATGCGGATGACATCCATATGGTTCATTGCACTTCCCGGCGCCGTTACTTGAGCCAGTGAATAAATCGACTCGACAGCAAAACGACTGACTTCACCGTTCGTTACTTCTCGATCAAAGCGCTGCATCCACAAGCTCGGCTTACTCGCCTCTTCTAGTGCCAAACCTTCTACCGCGATCGTTTCAATGCCGAGTTTCTGAAGCGCCTTGTAGTAATGGAACTCGCTGCGCAGGATATCTTGATCGACCAGACTTCCTTTGTTTCTGGCAAATTTTATAAACCAATGCTGCCTGACCTCTTCATCGCCCAATACCGCATCGGGGTACAAAAGGCCGGCCTTGTTTTCAGTCAACAATAGCTTCGGTGCTTCACCGCCTGCCCCTGTAGCACCACCAATTGCCGCACCTTGCTCATAGGCATATTCCAGAAAGCGACTGTCGCGGTGAACAACATCCTCACGCTTGAATCCGATGGGCTCACGCTCATCGACAGCCTCGGCCGACTCTTTTATGCGCATATTGCCAATGGGAGCTGGAGTGCTCTGGCCGAGCAGATACAGATCGGCACCGATATGCGCCGGTTTCTCCTGCCCCAGACGCGCAAGCAGAAATCTTTTTGCCGCTCCTGCGGGGGCAGTGTCATAGACAAATGCGGGCGTACTGGAGCGTCGCCCTTCCCAATCCAATGGATACAACGCACTGACGGCCTTGGAAAACGGAGAGCCTGTGGCTTCAATATTTTCGACAAGGTATGGCGTCTCGTAGCCGAAGCTGCAGCGACTTTCGAACCCCTTTTCAGGATTGTCGAACCTGAGAATCATTGCGTCGTGCCATTTTCCAGCACTGAATATCTGTAATGTCAGGTCGTACATGTCTCGACACCTGCATTTAATTGCATTCAAACAGGCGATTTATTGCCCGCAGATGCAATATAGTGCATTTCGACGGATGATGGGGCGTTGCAATCTGCAACAAAATGCAGATACGACTGAGCTTAAGATCATCTGAACGCAAAATAATGCAGGTCATCCTCCGACTTCATTCTGTAAGAACCCCTCAATTTACGGACCGCCCGCTAGTAACAAAAGGCCCTCCATCCATGCCTTTCTCGCCCTGCAGCGGCGAGATTGGAAGCAACAGTCGCAACCACGGGTTGATCGGCACTGGCAAATGAATTTCTGATCATTACAAGCGGCTAATGGCAATTCAATTTGTAGGAAAAAGACAACGCGACGGCACGACGTAATCCGCCAATTTTTGTCGAGCCGCTCTTTTCCGAAGATCAAACAGACGCAGCCCGCAGCACCGAGCGATCCGGCTGACATCGGCGCCTGCCGGCTCCAACTTAGAGTTTGGCCTCCTTCCACGAGAGGCTGAACTCGATGCCCGTTCAATTCCACTTTCGACCAAAACACCTGACATTAGCCATTGCTTTGACCATGGGATGTGCCGATCTGTCCATGGCTCAGGACGCACCGCCCGACACTCAAGGCATCTCTCGCGCATCCCCTGAAGCATTCAAATCAGCGATCAACGCTTTCACCAATCATCCGAAAACCGTCCAACTGAAGGTCAGCAAAGCCTATCCGGCACAGGAGGGTGTGGCGCTGGCGCTTGATGAGCGCAATGACCTTGTCACCGTGCAATCTCGGGGCAGCTTCGCCGGCCTGGTCGACGGTGGCGGGGGCGACAACCTGCTGCAACTCGACGCGAACAGGAAAGGCGTGCTGGGTGAAACCCGTAACTTCAGTGGGCTGGAGGTCAGGCGCGGGAGCTGGACCCGCAGCGGACCGGGTGATTTCAGCCTCGGTGTACTGGTTCATCCAAAGGCATTGCTGGTCAATGAAGGGCAAATTCTGGGTACGGCAGTGACCGAGGGCATCTTGATCAACAAAGGGGCGATCAATGGCGGCGCCACTGTCGCGTCTGGCGGCGACCTCACCAACCAGGGCCTGATTGACGGCATGGTGGAGGTTGAGGAAAACGGCCATATAGCCGGGAATGGTGCGGTTAATCATTTGAACGTGTACGGACGCATGACCGTCGACGATGTCTACGGCGCCCCCAAGGTCGCGGGAGATCTGCGCCTGACCCGTTCTGCCGTGCTGGCCTATGCCGTGGATGCCTCCGGCAACAGTCCCACCGTGATCGTCAAGGGAACCGCTCATTTGGGTGACGCCACCCTGAAACTCGTCACCGCCGGCGACTACCCGCAAAGCAGTCAGCACACCGTTCTGGAAGCGGGAAAGATTGAGGGACAGTTCGGCACCGTTGAAAACGATCTGGCATACATGACCCCGACGCTGCACTACGAAACACAACGAGTGGGCTTGCTCTATGCCCGTAACGATGTGCCGCTCGAAAACCTTGCGACCACGCAGAATAGTCAGGCGCTCGCGCAAAGCATTGACGAGACACCCTCCACCCCTCAGCAACCTCAGCAACCTCAGCAACCTCAGCAACCTCAAGAACCTGCGGTATCTCGCCAACCAAGCACAGCCATGGGCGCGGCCACACCTCAAAATACTGCCGTCACGGCCCTGCTCGGCGCCAGCAAGCCAACGGCCAGCGTGGCTCTCGAACAACTCGCCGCCGGCAGCAACGCCAACCTCGCCAAAGCCACACTGAGCAGCGTCAATCCGCTCAGCGCCAGCATGCTTTCGGCCATGCATCAACTGGACAGCGCCAATGGAGCGCGGAGCTCAGGGAATGCACCACGTCTGGCTGCTTCCGACGAAGGCAATGGACGGGTCTGGCTGCAAGCTCTGGGACATGGCGGCAAGGTCGACCGGGACGCCGACAGTGTCCTGAAGCATTCCACTCAAGGTCTGATCATGGGGGCCGACTGGCGAATCGACGAGCAATGGCATGTCGGCCTGATGGGGGCGAAAGCGCAAACCCGGCTCGATGCCCAACAGTTTGACGGCGATCTCGACAGCTGGTACCTCGGCGCCTACGCCCAGCGACAGGACGGCCCGTTCGCCCTGCGCCTGGGCGCCTCGTACGGCAGTCATGACGGCAGTGGCAAACGTCGCGTTGCCTTCAATGGTTTCAGTGATCGCCTCAAGAGCAGCTATGACGCCAGCACCCAGCAGGTGTTTGCCGAAGTCGGCTACAACCTGGGACGTGGCAACGTCAGCTTCGAACCGTTCGCCAGCGTCGGTTATCAACGCTACCAGCGTGATGGTTACACCGAGAAAGGTGGCGATGCGGCGCTCAAGGTTCAGGGGCAGACCCGGGCGAACCCGAGCAGCACCGTCGGCCTGCGCCTGGCGAAAACCAGTCACCTGGCCAACGGCATGCAGTTCACGCCACGTCTCAGCGCCAGCGTGAAACATACCTACGGCGAGCTCGATAACGAAACGCGCCAGCAACTGGTCAAGGGTGGCAAAAGCTTTGCAGTCGCCGGGGCCGAGATGGATCGCAACAGCTTCACGCTGGACGCCGGTCTGGATCTGACCCTGTCCGCCCGTAACACTCTGGGCGTTGGGCTCACTGGCGAGGCCGGTAGCGACAGCCGCAGTTACGGCGTGATGGGCCAGTGGCGCGTGGCGTTCTGACACAAAGCGACGTGTAGCTGCCGCTGGCTCGGGCCTGCGGCAGCCCCTACAAAGAACAGCATATTGCAGGCGAAAAAAAAGGGGAGCACATGCCCCCCCGAGGTTTAAAACGTTGAATCGCGGCAGTTATCTCAGCCTTCGATCTCGATCAGGATTTCACCCGGATTCACCCGGTCACCCTTGGCCACATGAATGGCGGTGACCTTGCCGGCAATCGCTGCCTGGACTTCGGTTTCCATCTTCATCGCTTCGGTGATCAGCACCGACTGGCCAGCCTTGACGGTGTCGCCTTCCTTCACCAGCACATCGACGATGTTGCCCGGCATGGTGGTGCTGACGTGGCCCGGTGCCGATGCTTGTTTGCGTTTGCTGCTGCCACCGCCGACAAATTCGTTGAGCGGTTCGAACACCACTTCTTCCGGCATGCCATCGATGGACAGGTAGAAGTGACGCTTGCCTTCGGCCTTCACGCCGACACCGGTGATGTCGACGCGGTAGGTTTCGCCGTGGACGTCGATGACAAACTCGGTCGGCACGCCTTCGCCGCCGGCCTTCGCCACACCACCGGCCTCAGGGATCGGCAACAGCACTTCCGGAACGAGAGTGCCGGCGGCACGCTCTTCGAGGAATTTGCGGCCGATGTCCGGGAACATGGCGAAAGTCAGCACGTCCTCTTCGGACTTGGCCAGTGCACCGATATCGGCACGCAGCTTGGTCATCTCCGGCTTGAGCAGATCGGCCGGACGTACGTCGATCACCTCTTCGCTGCCGATGGCCTGACGACGCAGTTTTTCGTTGACCACGCCCGGCGCCTTGCCGTAACCGCCCTGCAGGTACAGCTTCACTTCGTTGGTGATGGTCTTGTAACGCTCGCCGGCCAGCACGTTGAAGAACGCCTGGGTGCCGACGATCTGCGAAGTCGGGGTCACCAGTGGCGGGAAACCGAGGTCTTCCCGTACACGCGGGATTTCCGCCAGCACTTCGGCCATGCGGTTCAGTGCGCCCTGCTCTTTCAGCTGGTTGGCGAGGTTGGAGATCATCCCGCCCGGTACCTGGTTGACTTGCACGCGGGTATCGACCGCGGTGAACTCGCTTTCGAACTGGTGGTACTTCTTGCGCACGGCGTAGAAGTACAGACCGATTTCCTGCAGCAGCTCCAGGTTCAGACCGGTGTCGTACTCGGTGCCTTTGAGCGCAGCAACCATCGACTCGGTGCCCGGATGACTGGTGCCCGAGGCGAAGCTGGAGATCGCGGTATCAATGTGATCGGCACCGTTTTCGATGGCTTTCAATTGGCACATCGCCGCCAGACCCGCCGTGTCATGCGAGTGGATGAACACCGGCAGCGACTGCTCGGCTTTCAACGCACGGACCAGTTCACCGGTGGCGTATGGCGTGAGCAGACCGGCCATGTCTTTGATCGCCACCGAGTCGCAACCCATGGCTTCCATCTGCTTGGCCTGCGCCACGAACGCGTCGATGGTGTGCACCGGGCTGGTGGTATAGGCGATGGTGCCCTGAGCGTGTTTGCCGGCAGCCTTCACCGCTTCGATCGCTACGCGCAGGTTACGCACGTCGTTCATTGCGTCGAAGATGCGGAACACGTCGATGCCGTTGACCGCTGCCTTGGCAACGAAAGCTTTGACCACGTCGTCGCTGTAGTGGCGATAGCCGAGCAGGTTCTGCCCACGCAGGAGCATTTGCAGACGAGTGTTAGGCAGCGCGGCGCGCAGTTGGCGCAGGCGTTCCCACGGATCTTCTTTGAGGAAACGTACGCAGGCGTCGAACGTCGCGCCGCCCCAGCACTCCAGCGACCAGTAGCCGACTTTGTCTAGCTTGTCGCAGATCGGCAGCATGTCTTCAGTGCGCATGCGGGTGGCGAGCAGCGATTGGTGAGCGTCGCGCAGGATGGTGTCGGTTACGAAAATTTTCTTGGACATTGTTGTATTCCTCACAGGCCTGCGTGGGCGGCGATGGCGGCGGCGATGGCCAGGGCCAGCTCTTCGGGTTTGCGCTTGATCGAGTAGTTGGTCAGTTCAGGGTGGCTTTCCACGAAGCTGGTATTGAACTGGCCGCTACGGAATTCCGGGTTGCGCAGGATTTCCTGGTAGTACGCGGCGGTGGTTTTCACGCCTTGCAGACGCATGTCGTCGAGGGCGCGCAGGCCCCGGTCCATCGCCTCTTCCCAGGTCAACGCCCAGACCACCAGCTTCAGGCACATCGAGTCGTAGAACGGCGGAATGGTGTACCCGGTGTAAATCGCTGTGTCGGTACGCACGCCCGGGCCGCCAGGGGCGTAGTAACGAGTGATCTTGCCGAAGCTCGGCAGGAAGTTGTTTTTCGGGTCTTCGGCGTTGATGCGGAACTGCAACGCAAAACCACGGTGCTGAATGTCTTCCTGCTTCACCGACAGCGGCAGGCCCGAGGCAATGCGGATCTGCTCGCGAACGATGTCGATCCCGGTGATTTCTTCGGTGATGGTGTGCTCCACTTGCACCCGGGTGTTCATCTCCATGAAGTACACCTCGCCCTCGGCGAGCAGGAACTCCACGGTGCCGGCATTCTCGTAACCCACGGCCTTGGCCGCACGCACCGACAGGTCGCCGATGTAGGCGCGCTGTTCCGGGGTCAGTTGCGGGCTCGGGGCGATTTCGATCAGCTTCTGGTTGCGGCGCTGGATCGAGCAGTCACGCTCGAACAGGTGCACGACATTGCCGAAGCTGTCGCCGAGGATCTGCGCTTCGATGTGTTTCGGGTTAACGATGCATTTTTCCAGGAACACTTCCGCCGAACCGAAAGCCTTGGTCGCTTCGGAGATCACCCGAGGGAAGTTCTGTTCGAGTTCTTCGCGGCTGTTGCAGCGACGGATACCGCGACCGCCACCACCGGAGGTGGCCTTGAGCATCACCGGGTAACCGATGCGGTCGCCCTCGGTCAGGGCTTCTTCGATGCCCGACACGTTGCCTTCGGTGCCCGGGGTGACCGGCACACCGGCCTTGATCATGCTGCGCCGGGCTTCGGTCTTGTCGCCCATGCGGCGAATGACTTCCGCCGACGGGCCAATGAATTTGATTCCGCGTTCGGCGCAGATGTCTGCCAGCTCAGCGTTTTCCGAAAGGAAGCCGTAACCGGGATGCAAGGCATCGCAACCGGTTTCCACCGCCAGGTTCACCAGCTTGCGCGGGTTGAGGTAGCCGGCCAGTGGCTCGGCACCGATGCTGTAGGCTTCGTCCGCACGCTTCACATGCAGGGCATGGCGATCGGCGTCGGAAAAAATCGCTACCGAGCGAATGCCCATCTCGGCGCAGGCCCGCACGATTCGTACGGCAATCTCACCACGGTTGGCGATCAGGATCTTTTTTATCACTTGGAAATTCCCTTGAGCCGGTGGCACCACGACCTGCTAGACCCAGGTCGACGCGTGACTAAATGTTTCAATTTAGTCGCAGCCCCACACTAGCCCTCACAAGGGATTAACAAAAATGAATAAAAATTGGGTCAGGCATAAGCAAAGACTTATAGTTAAACCATCAGCCTGCCGTCAGAGCCCATAAAAAATGCGTAAGTCCTTGATGCGTATGACATTACGCCAATTGCAGATTTTCAACGAAGTGTGTGATTTACGTTCCTACAGCCGCGCAGCCGATGAAATGTCTCTGACACAACCGGCCGTCAGCCTACAGATTCGTCAGCTGGAAGAGCTGATCGGGCAACCATTATTCGATTATGTCGGCAAAAAACTCTACATGACCGAGGCCGCCGAAGCCCTGCAGCGTGCCAGCCGGGACATCTTCGGGCGCCTGGAAAACCTCGACATGCAGCTGTCGGACATGCAGGGCTCGCTGCAAGGCCAGCTGAAACTGGCAGTGGAATCCAGCGCCAAATACTTCGTGCCGCACCTGTTCGCCGCGTTCAAGCGCCAGCATCCGGAAGTCAACCTGCAACTGACCGTGGTCAACCGCGGCCAGGTAATTCGTCGCCTCTCGGACAACCGCGATGATCTGGTGATCATGTCGATGGTGCCGCAGGACATGGGCCTGGAGTTCCTGCCGTTTCTCAATAATCCGATTGTCGCTGTCGCGCGTCCGGACCATCCGCTGGCACACATGGGGCCGCTGCGCCTGCAGGATCTTGAGCCTTACACACTGCTGATCCGCGAACCCGGTTCGGGTACGCGGCTGGCCTGTGAAGAGTATTTCAAGGAGAAACGCGTGCACTTCACCCAGACTCAGGAAGTGGCCTCGGCCGAAGCCCAGCGCGAATGCGTGGTGGCGGGTCTGGGCCTGGCGCTGTTGACGCGCCACGCCCTGAACCTGGAGCTGGCGACCGGCGGCCTGGTCGAGCTGCCGGTCGAAGAGTTGCCGCTGTTTCGCAGCTGGTGCCTGGTGCAAGCCAAGGCCAAACGCCTGTCACCGGTGGCGCACGCCTTCCTGGCGTTTATCCGCAGCGAACGGGTGCAGATCAGCGCGCTGGTTGAACGCTTCGACGGGAAGCTGCGGGCGCTGCCTGCCAGTGATTAATTTCGAGTTCCTCGGGAAAACCACCGATTTCAGCCTGAAGCTGACGGAGTTCGAAGCGATCTTCGATCGCGCGACGGAATTCCATGCGGCGCTGGTCTTCCTGCTGACGACGGGTTTTCGCGGCGCTGTTGCGTTCTTCGTAGGGCTGAGCCATTTCGAGTCTCCCAAGGCGAGTACGGGAGTTTCACGATAGGCGGGAGGGATGACGGTTTGGCTGCGCGGGGATGACAGTGCGATGAAAGTTTTGAAAAGTGCGGTGCTATTGAGGACGCCTTCGCGAGCAGGCTCGCTCCCACAGTGGATCTTCTGTGAGCACAAATTTTGTGTCACACCGAGATCAAATGTGGGAGCGAGCCTGCTCGCGATTAAGGTCGGAACGACCTTAGATAACTTCAGTCATCCAGGGCTTTCACGGCCTTGGGGGATAGCCGCAAGCTGCGCAGGCTGCGCTTCACGCTCTTCAGGTGGTTGACCAGACTCGGCCCGCGCGCCATGGCCACGCCCATCGCCAGCACGTCGATTACCACCAGATGCGCGATTCGCGAGGTCAGTGGCGTATAAATCTCGGTGTCTTCGTGCACATCGATCGCCAGGTTGACGGTCGACAGCTCAGCCAGCGGTGTCTGGCTCGGGCACAAGGTGATCAGCGACGCGCCGCTCTCGCGAACGAGGTTGGCGGTGATCAGCAGATCCTTGGAGCGCCCGGACTGGGAAATGCAGATCGCCACATCGGTCGGCTTCAACGTCACCGCCGACATCGCCTGCATGTGCGGGTCGGAATACGCCGCCGCCGTCAGCAGCAGACGGAAGAACTTGTGCTGCGCATCCGCCGCCACCGCGCCTGACGCACCAAAGCCATAGAACTCGACACGCTGGGCCTGGGACATCAACGTCACCGCACGCTGCAATTCCACCGGATCGAGCTTCTCGCGAACCTCCATCAGAGTGTGCAGGGTAGTGTCGAAAATTTTCAGGCTGTAGTCGGCGACCGAGTCGTCCTCATGGATCGCGAACTGACCGAAGCTGGCACCAGCGGCCAGGCTTTGCGCCAGTTTCAGCTTGAGATCCTGAAACCCGGAGCAGCCAATGGCCCGGCAGAAACGCACAATGGTCGGCTCGCTGATGCCGACGCTGTGGGCCAGGTCGGCCATGGAACTGTGCATCACGGCCGCAGGGTCAAGCAGCACGTGGTCGGCGACCTTGAGCTCCGACTTGCGTAACAGGTGACGTGACTGGGCGATGTGTTGCAGCAGATTCAAGGGGCTGGACTCTTCTTATGGGCAAGGATGTAGCACGCTTGTAGTTATACTACATGAATTGGCTTTTTGCCTGCTCAATGCGTAACTCCATGTCCCCATATCAGGCACGATGGAGTGCATGTAGCCCTTAAAGCGGATTTCCCTGTTCACGCAAAAGCCCAGCCAGACGCTCAGCCTCTACAGGGCGACTGATCAGATACCCCTGAACTTCGTCGCAGCGCTCAGCACGTAAAAATTCCAGCTGCTCTTGCCGCTCGACGCCTTCGGCCACCACTTTCAACGACAGTCCGTGAGCCATGGCGATGATCGCCCGGGTAATCGCCGCATCCTCACTGCCCTGCCCCAGCCCGCGAATGAACGCCTGATCGATCTTCACGTAATCCACCGGAATCCGTTTGAGATAGCTCAGCGACGAATAGCCGGTGCCGAAGTCATCGATCGCCAGCTTCACTCCCAAATCGCGCAACTGCTGGAAGGTCGCGATGATGTGTTCGACGCTGTCGAGCAGTTGACTCTCGGTGAGTTCGAGTTCGAGGTAGTGCGGGGCCAGACCGGTTTCTTCCAGCACCTGGCGCACCAGACTGACCAGTTTGCCCTGACGCAGTTGATGCACCGACAGGTTCACCGAAACCCGAATCGGCGCCAGCCCCTGACGCTGCCACTCGCACGCCTGCCAGCAGGCCTGGCGCAGCACAAATTCGCCGATCGGCCCGATCAGTCCGGTTTCCTCGGCCAGACCAATAAAATCCCCCGGCGGTACCCGGCCCATGCCTGGATGATCCCAGCGCACCAGCGCTTCCGCCGCATTCAGGCGCCCGGTTTGCAGGCACAGCTTCGGCTGGTAGAACACCTTGAGCTGCTTGTCTTCGATGGCTTTGCGCAGCTGGTTTTCCAGCTGCAGGCGCTCAAGGGTGCTGGCCTGCAGGCTATCGGTGTAAAACTGGAAATTGTTGCCGCCCAGATGCTTGGCGTGTTGCATGGCCATGTTCGACTGACTGACCAGCGCAGAGATTTCCCGGGCGTTGTCCGGCAGCATGCTGATGCCCATCGAGGCACTGACCACCAGTTCATGCCCTTCGACCGTCAACGGCAGGCGCAGCTTGCTCGACAGCCGCGTAGCGACCCGCGCCAGGCTCGACAGGTTGCCGTAGGCATCGAACAGCACGGCAAATTCATCACCGGACAGTCGGGCGATGGTGTCGGCCTCCGGCAAGGCGTTGACCAGGCGTCGAGCCATTTTCTGCAACAGCTGATCCGCCACCTCGTGGCCGAGGCTGTCGTTGAGCAGCTTGAAGCGATCGAGATTGATGTGCAGCAGCGCCAGACTGCGGCGCCCGCCCTGACGCACGCGCTGATGGGCTTCGTGCAGGCGTTCGCGGAACAGCGAGCGGTTGGCCAGCCCGGTCAGCTCATCGTAGTGCGTCAGGAAGCGCATGCGCTCCTCGGATTCGCGCCGCGCCGACAGATCGGCGAAGAAGCCGACGATATGGCTGACATTTCCCCGACTGTCGCGCACCGCGTTGAGTTGCAGCCACTGCGGGTACAGCTCGCCGTTCTTGCGGGTTTCCACCAATTCACCCTGCCAACTGCCGTGCTGCTCCAGCGCGTGGCGGATTGCAACGTAATGACGACGGGCATCACGACTGCACGGCAGCTCGACGACATTGCGCCCGAGCATGTCTTCAATGTCATAACCGGTGACGCGACTGAACGCCTGATTGATCGCGATCAAGGCGTAGTTCGGATCAAGAATGACGATGCCTTCGCTGGCCGCTTCGAACACCGTGGCCGCCAGTCGCTGCTGTTCTTCGAGGCTTTTACTGACGCTGATGTCGCGCCGGGTGCCAACCATGCGGATCACCCGGCCAGCGTCACTGCGCTCCACGGCGCGCCCGCGATCCTCGATCCACACCCAATGGCCGTCGCCGTGACGCACGCGGTATTCGATCTGATAGTCCTCGGTGCGGCCTTTCAGGTGTTCGATCAGCGCCTGCTTGAGCCCGGGCACATCCTCCGGGTGCAGGCGTGGCTTGAGGTCGCGCAGGATCGCCGTGACGTACTCCGGCGCGAGGCCGAACAGTTCCTGGATCTGCGTGTGGTGGACCTCGTCGGTCTGCAGGTTCCAGTCCCACAGCCCCAGCTCACTGGCCTTCAACGCCAGGGCCAGCCGGGCTTCGCTTTTGCTCAGCGCCTGATTGGCCACGTCCAGCTCGCGGCTACGCTGGGCCACACGATCTTCCAGCTCGACCTGCGCCTCACGCAATTGGCCCTCGGCACAGCGCCGCTGTTCGATCTCCTTGGCCAGTGCCTGATTGAGCTGCTCGCTGCGGTTCTGCGCTTGCTGCAGGTGTTTGATCAGGTGCTGATTCTGAAAGCGCCGCAGCAAGCCGCGATCAATCAGTCGATTGACCTGCCAGGCCACCACGCTCAGCGAACCGAGCAGAATCAGCCCGAGCCAGCCCCAACCGCGCGCCTGCTCATCACCGCCCCAGAACAGGTAGCCGATCGCCGGCAGCAGGCACGGCAAGGTAAAGGACAGAAACGCCGGCAGGCTGACGGCGTAGGCAACGCTGGCCGATAAAGTCGCGGCACCGATCAGGCCGAACACCCAGGCTTGCTGCATGAAGTTGTCGGCGGGCACCAGGGCGATGCCGGCACCGGCCAGGGTCAGACCGGTCATGGTCGAGCCGAGCAGGAACATGCGAAACCAGATCGGCTGGGCCTGGCGATCCGGGATCGCCGAATCGAACGCCGCGACCTGAATCACCCGCAGTGCCACCAGCGACAACAACCAGACCAGCCAGATGCTGACCACGAAATAGCGCTGCGGGCTCCAGAGCAAAGCGGCGCAGACCAGACCATTGAGTAACATGAACATCGTCGGCAGCAGCGAGCCCTGATACAGCAGGCGCGTGCGTTCGACCGCCATTTCGACGGCGTAATGCTTGCGGATGACCCGGGGTTCCACAGAGGGGCCCGACAGGTCTGAGCTGAGGGTCTTGTGCAATGTTGTTGTTCTTATAAGAGTGAGCATGGGCCCGAAACGTGGACGGAGCATACACAAGCCAACCCCGTTGCCAAACTGCTCCAGATCATAATTTGCCGGAAACTTTCCGCCGTCCGATCACCGGCAAAACCCGCAGAGTGAGGCGGGCCGAAGCCTGTAGCCAGTGACCGACCGGTCGTCATCGGCGGCACTTTCATCGGCTAATGCAAAGCTCGGTTTGCCCGGGCCTGCGGCGCACCCTAGAATGCCCCGATGCGCGATGATCTCTCCCTTCTGCTGAACTCCCTCAACGATGCCCAACGCCAGGCCGTAGCAGCCCCCGTTGGCCGTCAGTTGGTCCTGGCCGGTGCCGGTTCCGGTAAAACCCGAGTGCTGGTGCACCGTATCGCCTGGTTGATCCAGGTCGAAAACGCCTCGCCCCACTCCATTCTGTCGGTGACCTTCACCAACAAGGCCGCTGCCGAGATGCGTCATCGCATCGAACAGTTGCTGGGTATCAACCCGGCCGGCATGTGGGTCGGCACCTTCCACGGCCTGGCGCACCGCTTGCTGCGGGCGCACTGGCAGGAAGCCGGGTTGAGCCAGACTTTCCAGATTCTCGACAGCGACGACCAGCAGCGGCTGGTCAAGCGGGTGATCCGCGAGCTGGGACTGGACGAACAACGCTGGCCAGCCCGTCAGGCCCAGTGGTTCATCAACGGGCAGAAAGACGAAGGTCTGCGTCCGCAACACATTCAGGCCAGCGGCGACTTGTACCTGGCGACCATGCGCGGCATCTATGAGGCCTACGAGGCTGCCTGCCAGCGCGCCGGCGTCATCGACTTCTCCGAACTGCTGCTGCGCGCCCTCGACCTGTGGCGCGATCACCCCGGCCTACTGGCGCACTATCAGAAGCGCTTCCGCCACATTCTGGTGGACGAGTTCCAGGACACCAACGCCGTGCAGTACGCCTGGTTGCGTCTGCTCGGCAAGGGCGGCGACAGCCTGATGGTGGTCGGCGACGACGACCAGTCGATCTACGGCTGGCGCGGGGCGAAAATCGAGAACATTCATCAGTACTCGTCCGACTTCCCGGATTCGGTGACCATTCGCCTGGAGCAGAACTACCGCTCCACCGCCGGCATCCTCAAGGCGGCCAACGCCCTGATCGCCAACAACACCGGACGTCTCGGCAAAGAGCTGTGGACCGACGGTGGCGATGGTGAAGCGATCAACCTGTACGCCGCGTTCAACGAACACGACGAAGCACGCTACGTTGTCGAAACCATCGAAAGCGCGCTGAAAACCGGCCTGGCTCGGAGCGATATCGCGATTCTCTACCGCTCCAACGCCCAATCGCGCGTTCTCGAAGAAGCCTTGCTGCGCGAGCGCATTCCGTACCGCATCTATGGCGGCCAGCGCTTCTTCGAACGCGCGGAAATCAAGAACGCCATGGCCTACCTGCGCCTGCTCGAAGGCCGTGGCAACGACGCCGCGCTGGAGCGGGTGATCAACGTCCCGGCCCGTGGCATTGGCGAGAAAACCGTCGAAGCGATCCGCGACCATGCACGTCACAGCGATGTGTCGATGTGGGAAGCGATGCGCCAACTGGTCGCCAATAAAGGCCTGACCGGTCGTGCAGCGGGTGCCTTGGGTGCGTTTATCGAGCTGATCGAAAACCTTGCCGCCAAGTGCATGGAGATGCCACTGCACTTGATGACGCAGACCGTCATCGAGCAATCGGGGCTGATCGCCTATCACGAAGCGGAAAAAGGCGAGAAAGGCCAGGCCCGGGTGGAAAACCTTGAGGAACTGGTCAGCGCCGCGCGCAACTTCGAAACCACCGAAGAAGACGAAGAGCTGACGCCACTGGCGGCATTCCTCGGCCACGCGTCGCTGGAAGCCGGCGACACTCAAGCCGACGAGCACGAAGACAGCATTCAGCTGATGACCCTGCACAGCGCCAAGGGCCTGGAATTCCCTTACGTGTTCCTGGTGGGCATGGAAGAAGGCCTGTTCCCGCACAAGATGAGCCTGGAAGAACCGGGTCGCCTTGAAGAAGAGCGCCGCCTGGCCTATGTGGGCATCACCCGTGCCATGCAGAATCTGGTGATGACCTATGCTGAAACCCGGCGCCTGTACGGCAGCGAAACCTACAACAAGGTCTCGCGTTTCGTCCGTGAAGTGCCGAAGGGGCTGATTCAGGAAGTGCGCCTGTCGAACAGTGTCAGCCGACCGTTCGGCGGCAACCAGTCGATGAGCGGCAGCAACCTGTTCAGCGGTAGCGAGATCCCGGAAACCGGCTTCAGCCTCGGTCAGACGGTACGACATTCGATCTTCGGCGACGGCGTGATCCTCAACTTCGAAGGTTCCGGCGCGCAGGCGCGGGTGCAGGTGAACTTCAGCGAAGGCAGCAAGTGGCTGATGCTGGGATACGCCAAGCTGGAAGCGATCTGACGCCGGTTTCGCTTTTCCGTGGGAGCGAGCCTGCTCGCGAATGACATCACCGTGGTTGATCTGATAAACCGCAGTGTGGCTTTCGCGAGCAGGCTCGCTCCCACAGGGGTCGGCGTTGGATGATCTAACAAGGACATTTCCATGGGCTCAGGCTTCTTCTCTTCCTGGACATTCTGGGCCCTGCTCTCGGCAACTTTTGCCGCGCTGACGGCGATCTTCGCCAAGATCGGCATCGAAAACGTCAATTCCGACTTCGCTACCCTGCTGCGCACCATCGTGGTCCTGATCAGCCTGGCCTTGATTTTGTACGCGACGGGCCAATATCAGTCATTGGGATCAATTTCCGCCAAGAGCTACTTGTTCCTGCTGTTATCTGGCCTGGGTACCGGCGCATCGTGGTTGTGTTACTTCCGCGCGCTGAAAGTCGGCCCGGCTTCGCTGGTCGCGCCAGTTGACAAGCTCAGCGTGGTGCTGGTGGCGGTGCTCGGCGTGATCCTGCTGGGCGAGAAACTCGACCTGCGCCAATGGGGCGGCATCGGCCTGATCACCGCCGGTGTGGTAATGCTGGCGTTGCGTCGATAAGCAGGTTTCCCGCTGAACCTATCCCATTTTCCTACAGACAAAAGTACATGGCCTTATTGCTTCGATGGAGCTGAACCTAAGCTGTCAGGCAAAAGCCCGAAACACTCTCTCGCTAGCCAGTAACACTTCAGCTGTGCAACATGGCGCGCGTGTCTCCACAAACGGGAATTCCCTTTATGAAACGTTTTCTTAGCATCGCCATGGCGTTGTGCATCGGCCTGACGATGAGCCTCGACGCCAACGCCAAGCGCTTTGGTGGTGGCAAAAGCGCCGGCGCTGCGCCGACGCACCAGACCAGCCAGATGGCTCCTTCTTCCCCAGGCATGGGCGGCGCAGCAGCGACCGCTGGTGCTGCCGGCGCTGCCGGTGCCGCGGCCAAGGCTGGCGGCGCTTCGAAATGGCTTGGCCCTCTGGCCGGTATCGCCGCCGGTGGCCTGCTCGCGTCCATGTTCATGGGCGGCGGTTTCCAGGGCATGCAGATCTTCGACATCCTGATCATGGCCGTGATCGCGTTCGTGATCTTCCGCTTCATCGCTGCGCGTCGACGCAAGCAGCAGGAGCACCTGGCTCCGGCCGGCGCGCCGATGCAGCGTGAAGTGTTCGAGCAGAAGCCTGCCGCCATGGGTTCGATCTTCGGTGGTTCGGCCGCGCCGGTTGCCGCTCGTCCGGTGATCAACGCACCGGCCTGGTTCAACGAGCAGAACTTCCTTGCCGCCGCGCGCAGCCACTTCCAGTCGCTGCAGCAGCACTGGGACGCCAACGAAATGGACAAGATCGCCGAGTTCGTGACCCCGCAGATGCTCGAGTTCCTCAAGCGTGAGCGTGCGGACCTGGGCGACGGCTTCCAGTCGACCTACATCGACAACTTGCAGGTACAGCTGGACGGCGTGGATGATCGTGCCGACAAGACCATCGCCACCCTGACCTTCAGCGGTGTGTCGAAGACCTCGCGTTTCGACCAGGGCGAAGTGTTCAGCGAAAGCTGGAACATGGAACGTCCACAGGGCGAAAACCAGCCTTGGCTGGTGGCCGGTATCCGCCAGAACGGCTGATCCCCATCGCGTTACGCATGTGGTAATAAAAACCCCGGCCTCGGCCGGGGTTTTCTATTTCGCAGTTGCATCTATAGCGAGCTACTGTATAAACCGGCCCATATAAACCGCGCCATTCAAGCAAGAGGATCCCGGACGTGGAAGAAATCATCGAACAACTGCGCGAAGCCAACGAACCCGTACCGGTTCCCCTGGAGTTGCCCGACGAAGACCAACTGGTGGAGATCGAAGAAGAACTCTTCATCAACATCCCGTTCGTCTTCAAAGAGTTTCTGCTGACCGTCAGCGACGTGGTGTACGGCAGCCTCGAGCCGGTGACCGTCACCGACCCGCAATCACACACCTACTTGCCGGATGTCGCGGCCAATGCCTGGGACGCTGGCGTACCGCGCGACCTGATCCCGATCTGCCAGGACGGCGACAACTACTACTGCGTCGAAGAAGACGGCACCGTGGTGCTGTGGTCCGGCGAAGAAGAGCTGATCACCGAAGAGTCCTGGGAATCGGTGTGGCATTGGGCGCGGGATGTCTGGCTGGAGAGCTGATTCGCCAGACGCCCGGGTCGGTCAGTGCCCCGACGACTCCTTGTGGTTGTCGAGGGTTTCCAGCAGGGCCACCTGCATCCGCGTGTGCACGCGGATGAACCAGCGCCAGAGCAGCGCCGCCACGGCGGCCGCGACCACGGCGACCAGCACCAGCAACTTGTTGGTCGGCAGGATACTGGCCGACAAGGCTGCCAACAGCAGGAAGATCACCAGCAGCGAGAGGATCGGGATCACTTCGGAGATCACCCGACGCACTCGCTGCGTGTGACGCCCGGCCATCTCCGGCTTCACACCCATCTCCGCCAACAGCATCGACAACGCCTTGAGCTTGCGATACGCCGCAATCAGGAACGGCAGCGACAGCAGCAGCGCCCCGCCCCAGATCAACGCCTTCTGCCAGCTCGGATCAGTGATCCAGTCCTGCATCCACACCGACAACCGTCCGGCGAAGAACGCGCCGCTGAAGAAGATCGCGATCACCAGCGCCAGATTGACCCCGACCTGCAACAGGATCCGCCGGATCATCGCCGCCAGCATCGCGCCCTCGCCTTGCGGCTGAATGCTGCGCAGCCATTCTCCATACATGCCGAATACCCGGCCCAGGCGTTTGGGCACCGCTGCCGAGAGCTTGATCGACAGCGGATCGGCCGCGCGGATCAGATACGGCGTCAGCAGCGTGGTGATCACCGACACCGCCACCGCAACGGGATAAAGGAAGTTGCTGGTGACCTGCAGCGTCATCCCGAGCGCGGCGATGATGAAGGAAAATTCGCCAATCTGTGACAGCCCCATCCCCACACGCAGTGAGGTGCGTCCGTCATTGCCGGCGATAAACGCCCCGAGGCCGCAGGACAACATCTTGCCGAGCACCACCGCCACGGTAATGACTGCAATCGGCCAGGCGTATTGCAGCAGGATCATCGGATCGAGCATCAGGCCGATGGCGACGAAGAAGATTGCACTGAACAGGTCGCGAACCGGTTCGATCAGGCGTTCGATCTTCAGCAACTGTCGCGACTCGGCCATGATCGCGCCGATCAGGAAGGCGCCGAGCACCATGCTGTATTCGAGCTTGACCACCAATAGGCAGAAACCGAAACACAAGCCCAGCACGGTAATCAGCAGCATCTCGTTGCTTTCGAATTTGGCGACATACGCCAGCAGACGCGGCACCAGCAGAATGCCGACCACCAGCGCGACGATCATGAACAGCGACAGTTTGCCGACCGTGGAGAACACTTCGCCGGAGCTGACCGTGCCGCTGACGGCGATACTCGACAGTAAGGCGATGATGCCGATGCCGAGGATGTCCTCGACGATCAGTACGCCGAAGATCAGTTGCGCAAAGCGCTCGTTCTTCATCTTCAGGTCGTTGAGCGCCTTGACGATGATGGTGGTTGAGGAGATGGCGAGGATTGCGCCGAGGAACAGCGAGTCCATGGTGTTCCAGTCGAACCAGCGGCCGATTTCGTAGCCGATCCAGATCATCAGGACGATTTCGAGGAACGCCGCAATAAACGCCGTGGCCCCGACCTTGAACAACTTGCGCAGGCTAAATTCCAGGCCGAGACAGAACATCAGGAAGATCACCCCCAGTTCGGCGAGGGTCTTGATGGTTTCTTCGTCGTGGATCAGGCCGAACGGCGGTGTGTGCGGGCCAATGATGAAACCGGCGACGATGTAGCCGAGCACCACCGGCTGCTTGAAGCGGTGAAACAGCACGGTGACCACACCTGCGACCAACATGATCACTGCCAGGTCCTGAATAAAGCTGATGGCATGCATGGTGTGGGCTCCTTGTATGACGTGACCCGCCGTCAGACATCAGAAAGGTCTGAGCGAGTTGGGTAAAAATCCGCTTTTCGTGTAGGAATTGCCCTTGGGCAGGGCCTTTTGCAGGTTAACACCGCGACTTCCGGCTGGAAGGCGGTGCAATATAAGGAAACAGATCGGTCGCGGCGTGACGGCAGCCAGTCGTCTGGCGTCCCGATAACGGTGCTTTTGAAAAAGCCACCAGGCACCCGCAGAGGTGCGTCCAGCCATCCAGCCTTGATCCGTGAGAACGTTATGGAACCCGGAAACGCCCAACTGTCGATGACGGTATTGATGACCCCCGACATGGCCAACTTCTCTGGCAATGTCCACGGCGGTACCCTGCTCAAATACCTCGACGAAGTGGCCTACGCCTGTGCGAGCCGCTATGCCGGCCGCTACGTGGTAACGCTGTCGGTGGATCAGGTGATTTTCCGCGAGCCGATCCATGTCGGCGAACTGGTGACCTTCCTCGCGTCGGTCAACTACACCGGCAACACCTCGATGGAAGTCGGCATCAAAGTGGTGACCGAGAACATCCGCGAGCGCTCGGTGCGTCACACCAACAGCTGCTTCTTCACCATGGTCGCGGTGGATGACCAGCGCAAACCGGCCACCGTGCCGCCGCTGCAACCGCAGAACAGCGAAGACAAGCGTCGTTATATGCAGGCCCAGCAGCGCCGGCAGATTCGCCAGGAGCTGGAGAAGCGTTATCAGGAGATCAAGGGCGACGCCTGATCAGCCCTTTGGCATGATGTCGCTTTACAGATCGCCTTCGCGAGCAAGCCCGCTCCCACATTGAATCGCAGTCCTCCCATGGGAATGCAGTCGAACGTGGGAGCGGGCTTGCTCGCGAATGGACGTAATGCGGTCTTACAGGCTGATCGCCGTCGCCTCGAACTTCACCCGCGGATGCGCAATCCGGTCCTGCGCTCGCACCAGTTGCAGCTCGTAACTGGCACACGCCTGGGTTTCCAGCAGCACCTCATGCACCGCCGCTGCGGTGAACTCAAACGCCGCCACCAGACTGTCGCCGAGCAGTACCCGCGCGAGGAACAGCCCAGACGTCAGATCGCCAACACCCACCGGCTGACGCGGAAACGCCAGCAGCGGACGACGCAGGTGCCAGCTTTCATCAGCGGTCACCAACAACATCTCGAAACCGTCCGCCGGCTTGCCCGGATAATCCAGATGCTTGACCAGCACCGCTTTCGGCCCACGTGCCAGCAACGCCCGAGCCATCGCCAGGCAATCGAACAGCGACTGCGGCTTGCGCCCGGAGAAGCTGTCCAGCTCCAGTTGGTTCGGGCACATGATGTCCGCCACGGCTGCTGCTTCTTCCAGCAGGAAATCGCTGACTTCGGCCGGCACACTGCAGCCCTTCTCCGGATGGCCCATCACCGGGTCGCACAGGTACAACGCCTTCGGATTGACCGATTTGATGCGCTCGACGCCACTGAGAATCGCCCGGCCCTGCGCCGCGCTGCCCAGATAACCGGAAAGCACGGCGTCGCAGTTGCCCAGCTCGCCAATGGCGGCAATGCCTTCGACCAGTTCGGGGATCTGGTGCGGCGCCAGCACTTCACCGGCCCACTGCCCGTACTGGGTGTGATTGGAAAACTGCACGGTGTTGAGCGGCCAGACATTCACCCCGACCCGCTGCATCGGAAACACGGCGGCGCTGTTGCCGGCGTGGCCGAAGACCACATGGGACTGAATGGCGAGCAGATGAGGCGTACGTTTCATTCGGGTTATTCCGTAAAACGATTGAAATTCAAGCCGCGCAGTATGCGACGAAACACAGCCTGTACGACAGACCGGCGACGCAGTTAAGCTGAGCTTATCTTTTGGAGTTTCCTGCTGATGCTGACCCTCGAAAACATCTTCGTGCTGATGCTGTTCGCCGCTGCCGGCGCATGGTTATGGCACAACCACGGCTTGCGCGAGCGGGCGCTGGAGCGGGTCAAGCAGCATTGCATCAACGTCGGCGTCGAACTGCTGGACGGTAACGTCGCGTTGAAAAAAATCGGTTTGATCAAGGATGCCAGCGGGCGGCGGCGCCTGGCCCGGGTCTATAACTTCGAGTTCACCGTGACCGGCGAAACCCGGCACAACGGCACCATTACCCAGTTTGGCGCGCACAGCGCACAGATCGAACTGGCGCCCTACCCGGCGCCGTTCGACGATACGCCGCCGATGGTCGAAGTT
The DNA here is from genome assembly GCF_054790485.1 of Pseudomonas sp. G3-39. Lineage (NCBI taxonomy): Bacteria > Pseudomonadati > Pseudomonadota > Gammaproteobacteria > Pseudomonadales > Pseudomonadaceae > Pseudomonas > Pseudomonas sp. G3-39. The sequence goes on from NZ_CP186497.1 coordinate 5,931,709, forward strand.
ACCCGCCCACGGGCCGAAGTGATCGAACTGAGCCAGTGGCGGCAGGAACACAACAAGTGGAAGTCTTGAGCTAACCCGCCTGCACCCGGCATTGCGTCAGGCCTGACTGCAAAGCATCGATACGTTGTGCATCGGTAAAGATCAGCTCTATACGTGAATCCCGTCGCCACTCACTCGGTTGCCAATCCAGTTCGGCGTTATCCACCGCATTGGCCGACACCCAGCCCTCGGCGCTGTGCATAACCAGTTTGGCCCGCCGCCAGTCCAGGCTCTGCAGCCATTGGCTCAGACGTTGCGTATCGAACGTCTGTCCAGGGTGCCAACGCCAGCCGATGCTCCAACCGCCCTCCTGTGCCTGACTCAGGCAGATCGGCGATGCCGGGTCGCTCCAGATCGCCGGAATCGGTCCCGATCCCTCGGGCACAACAAGGTTATCCACCGCAGCCCCCGCTTGCGCAGCCACACCCGGCAACTCGCTCAACGGCAGTTGCGCCTGCTGCGTCCAGATCATTTTGACTGCCGGCAAACGCTCGACGATGGTCTGCCGTGCAGCCTCATCCAGACTTTCTGCCTTGTTCAGCAACAGCAGGCCGGCGCTGGCCAAAGCCTCCTGCTGAGCGGTCGGCAAAGCTTTCCCGGCGGCCAGCGCCTGGGCATCCAGCACTAACACGCAGGGCTGCAGCGCCAGCACACCCAACCACGGCGCCTCGCCCAACTGCTTGAGCAATTGCGCCGGATGGCCCAGTCCGGACGGCTCGATGAGCAGCCGATCCGGCCTGGCCTTGCGCAGCAAACGGCCGAGGCCGATTTGAAACGGCGCACCGTTCACGCAACAAAGGCACCCTCCGGCAACTTCGCCCAGTGCGATACCATCGGCGTCGCGGGTCAGCAACGCGGCATCGAGGCCGATCTGACCGAACTCGTTGATCAGCACCGCCCAGCGCTCGCCGTCCGGCCGTTGGGCCATGAGCTGGCGAATCAGGCTGGTCTTGCCGGCGCCCAAAGGGCCGGCGATGACATGGGTAGGAATGTTCTGCAACATGACTGGGCGTTTTCTGAGGGGATTGGACATGCGTTGGATGGGATGGTCGTTGCTGTTGATGCTGCTGTCGAGCGAAGCATGGGCCCAGGCTTGCGTGGTACACAGCCAGGGCGAGCGACTCGACGTCAAAGTCTGCCAGCAGAACCGTAATATTCCCGAGAAGCTGTTCAGCGACGGCTTCTGCCAACCGACCCTGGCCGGGCAGAAAGTCGAGGTGCAGTACGTCGATCAATGCCCGAGCGGCGCGTTCGGCGTGTGCAGCAACGCGCAAGTCGCCAATATGCCCTATCGCCAGGATATCCACTATTACGGCGTCGCCTCCGACGCGGCGTATTTGCAGCCGTACTGCGAAGGCCAGAGCCAGGGCAAGTGGCTCAAGCCTTGAGCCGTCAGCCGAGCCAATCGAGGGTGAGCAGCAGACGTCGCTCACCCGGCGCCGGTTGCGGGGAGCGATGAATCAAGCCATAGCCTTCATTGCCGTGCCACTTCTCGCCTTTCAATAACGCCACGTCACCGCTCTGCAGTTGCTGGATGTTCGCGATGTCCCGTGGTTCGGCGTTTGCCTGGCCCAATTGCTCGCGATCCATCACGCCTTCCTTGAGCCACTGACTGCCGATCCCGCCGTAGGTTGTAATCAAGCGCACCGGCACATGATCGACATGGAAGCGTGGGCACATGGCTTTGTCCAACACCCGCAGGCGCAAACCGATGCGGCGAGCGCTCAGCAGACAGGCGAAGGCACTCACCAGCCATTGCAGGTCCGCGATGAAGCCCTCGTAGCCTTGCAGATCACGGAACCCGGCGGCCAGTCCTTGCAGATCAGGGTCGGCGTCTTCATTCGGCAATTCGATGCACAGTGATTCCGCCAAAGGCTCGTTGAGCGACAGCAGCAACTCTGCGAAATCGGCGATGTGCAGCGGCAGTTGGCGCTGCCAGACCGCGAGATTGACGTCGTCTTCGAGGATTCGCGTCAGCGTTTTCGGCGTCACCCCCTGATGCTGATGGCGCGCCCGGTTTTGCTGCAGTTTGAGCGCAAGCATCAGGCGGCCTCTTCGTGCCAAGGGCCGAACGGGTCCGGCAGCCTGCGCCAACCATCTGCGCCAATGGCCATTTCTTCATCAGTCAGCAGGCAGGCGTCGAGCTCCGACTTGAGCTGTACGAAGTCGATGTTCTGGCCGATGAATACCAGCTCCTGACGACAATCTCCAACGCTCGGTGTCCAGTTCTCCATGATCGCTGCTGTACTTTCCTGATCCTGCGGCCATTGGTTTTTCGGCACGAAACGCCACCAGCGACCGGCGAAACCATGGCGCATCAAACCACCGGCCTGCGACCAACTGCCCGCGTCGCTGGGTTTGCTGGCGAGCCAGAAGAAGCCTTTGGAGCGCAGCAGTTTGCCGTTCGGCCATGGGCGATCGATGAAGTCGAAAAAGCGCTGCGGATGGAACGGACGGCGTGCGCGGTAGGCTGTCGAGGCGATACCGTATTCCGTGGTTTCCGGCACGTGCTCACCGCGCAATTCCTGCAACCAGCCTGGGGCCTGAGCGGCTTTCTCGAAATCGAAACGCCCGGTGTTGAGGATCTTCTCCAGCTGCACCTCGCCCATCACCATCGGGATGATCTCCGCCTCGGCGTTGAGGCGTTTGAGGATGGCCATCAGCTCTTCGCGCTCCTGGCGGCTGATGAGGTCGATCTTGCTGATCAGCAGTACATCGGCGAACTCGATTTGTTCGATCAGCAGATCAGTGATTGAGCGTTCATCTTCATCACCCAGGGTCTCGCCTCGGGAAGCCAGACTCTCGGCGGCCTGGTAGTCGAGGAGGAAATTCACGCCGTCGACTACCGTCACCATGGTGTCGAGCCGCGCGACGTCAGCCAGGCTCTGGCCCTGTTCATCGCGGAAGGTAAACGTCTCGGCTACCGGCAGTGGTTCGGAAATACCGGTAGATTCGATGAGCAAGTAATCGAATCTTCCTTCGCGGGCGAGTTTGCTGACTTCTTCGAGCAGGTCCTCGCGTAACGTACAGCAGATACAACCGTTGCTCATCTCCACCAGTTTTTCTTCCGCACGGTTAAGGCTGACATCGCGCTGGACTTCGCTGCCATCAATGTTGATTTCGCTCATATCGTTAACGATGACCGCAACGCGCAAACCCTCTCGATTACGTAGTACGTAATTCAAAAGTGTACTTTTTCCGGCGCCGAGAAAGCCCGATAGAACGGTCACGGGAAGTGGAGATGACATTGGATAATCCTCATCAGGTTGTGGCCGATGTGCGTTTTGGCGTGTTTTGGCGTAGCGCACCGCGTTCTTGGGCTTCAAAACAGCGCTTTGGCAGAAGCAGACGCTTGCAATCGGCGAGCTCAGGCTCAATTCAAATTTATGTTATAGTATAACAATATAAATAAGCCAGCCCGCTCTTGCCCGAACCGATAAAGCGCTGGAAGCTGCACGCAAGCTGCCCATCGGATACCGAGATGAAAATTGCCCTGAAATGCTCGCTGCTGAGTCTCGTATTGCTGTCGATGGCCAATGCCTGGGGGAAAATTCCCCCGCCCGCCAACTGCACACGCAGCGCCAATCTGCTGGCCTGCATCGATGCGCAGGGCAATACCTACAGCGTAAACACGGTGGGCAGCACGATTTACCTGCGTGGCTTTGAAAAGCACGGCAATCGCTACTGGGCACAGACCAACAGTCGTTTCGGCCAGCTGACGTTCTTCACCGGGCTCACCTCTGACGGCGAAGCCTGGGTTGGCTACACCCGTCGCGTTGGCTGGACGACGATCAATCGCTTTTCCAGCTCTGGCGGCAGCAGCGCCAAGTTCACCTGCAGTCGGATCACCGGCTGCTAAACCTGCGCTTCTTGCTGCTCCTGCTGCCAGGCGATGTAGCTATCTACTGGCGGATTTTTCTGGAAGTAACGCTGCAGCCCTTCGAATAAACCATCCGCCACGGCCTGCTGATGTCGAGGCGTGACCAGGCGCTGGCTGTCACGGGCGTTGGAAATGAAGCCGGTTTCCACCAGAATCGACGGCACGTCCGGCGACTTCAGCACGGCAAACCCTGCCTGCTCCACGCGCTTCTGATGCAGCGTGGTAATGCCCGCCAGACTGCCGAGAACGGTGCTGCCGAGTTGCAAACTGGCGGCAATGGTGGCGTTCATCGACATGTCGAGAATCACGCCGGCGAGCATCGGATCTTTGTCCTTAAGGTTGAGCAGACTGGTCGCGCCCAGCAGATCCGCGCCATTCTCTCGCTGTGCCATGAAGCGTGCAGTTGCTGACGTCGCACCACCTTCAGACAAGCAATATACAGATCCTCCCGACGCGGTAAGACGCGGCGCCGCATCGGCGTGCACCGAAATAAACATGTCGGCCTTGTGCTGACGTGCGATGTCCACACGCTTGCGCAGCGGCACGAAGAAGTCGTCATTGCGCACCAGTTTTACGTCGAAGCCTTTCTCCCTTTTCAGGCGTTTGGCGAGCAACTGAGCGATGGCAAGAACCACATCTTTTTCCCGCTCACCCTTGGCGCCGACTGCACCTGGATCTTTCCCTCCGTGCCCAGGATCAACGACAACGATGATGTCGCGCTTGGGGTGAGTCTGAGGTGTTTCACGTGGAACCATTGCCAGACTGGATGCCTGTTTGGCGTTTACCAGATCCAGCACCAAGCGGTGTCCTTGACCATCTTGAGGCGCCAAAAGGAAGCTGTTCAATAGCACCGGATGGTGCAGGTCGAGAACGATCCGTGTATCACCTTGACCAAAGTGCCCTGTTCGAATCGAACGAATCGCAGTATTGGCAAGCTTCAATTGACTGAGATCGCTACTCAAACTCGCCCCGGAAAGGTCGATGATCAAGCGTTCTGGAGCGCTCAGCGAAAAGGTTTTGTAGCGCATAGGACCGCTAAGGTCGAATACCAATCTGAGCTTGTCATCCGAACGCCAGAGGCGTGCATTGCGAATTTGCGTAGCCGAAACGGTGAAGGGAAAAGCCAAGGCCGTGCTGGCCAGAAGCAGGTTGAGCAGATGACGTCGGTACATATGAAGGCCTGTTCATGAAAAAGGCATCGTGATTTGAATTGTTATAATGTAACATCTAATTCAATCAACACGACGGTTCCGAACATGAATTCGCTGACACTTCCGGATATTGCGACTCAAGCCGCTCGGCAGGCGTTACCGCTTGATTGGGTGGGAATGTGCGGCATTGCTCTGCCAGTTTTATTGCAAGGCCAACGTCTGAGCGCAAAAGTAGATGCAGGCGTGAGTCTCGATGATGGCGAAGCGCGCGGCATTCACATGTCGCGGCTATACCTCGCACTGGCGGCACTTGAGCGGCAGGACCTATCACCCTCCTTATTACGGCAGGTTCTCGAGGAATTTCTGGTCAGCCACGATGGTTTATCCAACAGCGCCTACCTGAAAATCCACTGCGAAGTGCTGCTGAAAAGGCCTGCGTTAGTCAGCCCTATAGCGGGTTGGAAGAGCTACCCAGTGAGCATTTCAGCGAGTCTGAAAAACCAAGTGTTCCACGTGGAACTGAAAATCGAGGTGCCCTACTCCTCAACTTGCCCCTGCTCAGCAGCGCTGGCGCGACAGTTGATTCAGCAGCAATTCATCGATGATTTCGCCAACAAGCCACTGCAACATGCCGAAGTGTTGGCTTGGCTAGGATCAAGCCAAGGCATTGTCGCCACCCCGCACAGCCAACGCAGCACCGCGCAATTGCATATGTATCTCGACGAGTTCATCGACGAGCTTCCCCTGAGTGTGATCATCAATGACGCCGAAGCGGCGCTCGGCACCGCCGTGCAAACCGCCGTGAAACGCGCCGACGAGCAAGCCTTCGCGTTGGCCAATGGACAGAACCTGATGTTCTGCGAAGACGCCGCGCGACGACTTAATCTGGCTCTGCGCCGCTCCCCCGGCGTCAGCGGATTCCACCTGCGAGTGATCCACGCCGAAAGCCTGCACGCCCACGACGCGGTCGCCGAAAGCCACTGGCATCGAGAACTCCAATGATCCGTTGCCACACCCTGAGTTGGGGCGCACCCGGCCAACCACTGACTTCGCCACTGACCCTCTCGCTGGAACACGGCAGCCTCGGCGCCATCATCGGCGCCAACGGCTGCGGTAAGAGCAGCCTGTTGAAAGTCATCGCCGGATTGCAGAAGCCGTTATCGGGAAAGGTCGCACTGGGTGTTCCACGTCAGGGCGGTTTTGCGTTCCTGCCGCAACAGCAACACCTCGACCGGCAGTTCCCCATCAGCCTCGAAGAACTGGTAGCCGCGGGTTTCTGGGGGCGTCGATTGTCGACGCAACTGCGCGCACAACGACTCGTCAACGCCCTGGAAAATTGGCACTTGAGCGGATTGGAAAAGCGCCCGCTGATGGCTCTTTCCGGTGGCGAGTTGCAACGTGCCCTGCTCGCCCGTTTGAGTCTAACCGACGCCCCATTGCTACTCCTCGACGAACCCCACGCAGCACTCGATGAACTGGGCCAGCAGTTACTCTGGCAACACATCCATGCCTGGCACTCCGAAGGACGAACACTGCTGATGGTCTGCCATGACCTCGCCGCCGTCCGCCAACACATCCCGCAGACACTGCTGATCAAAAACCGCGAATGCCTGTTCGGACCCAGTGCCGAACTGATCCAGCAAACACCCAATATGCAGGTGGCCTGATGCTCACCGTCGCCCACCTCTGGCAACCGTTCAGCGAGTTCGTGTTCATGCGCCGAGCGCTGTTCGGCGGACTGGTATTGGCCTGCAGCACAGCGCCACTTGGCGTGTTTCTGATCCTGCGGCGCATGAGCCTGATCGGTGACGCCGTTGCCCACGGTATCCTTCCCGGCGCGGCATTGGGCTTCTGGCTCGCCGGTCTGAGTCTGCCCGCGTTGACCTTCGGTGGTCTGGGCGCCGGCCTGGGCATGGCCGGTCTCGCCGCCTGGATTACCCGTCGCACCGGCCTGCGCGAAGACGCCAGCCTCGCCGCGATCTACCCGATCTCGCTCGCCAGTGGCGTGCTGATTCTTGGCATCGCCGGCAAACGCCTCGACTTGCTGCACCTCTTGTTCGGCTCGGCACTGGCGGTCGACGGCCCTACTCTTCACGGCATGCTATGGGTCTCGGCCTTTAGCCTGATTGCCATGGCACTCATTTACAAACCACTACTGCTCGATACCCTCGATCCTCTATTCCTGCAAACCGTCAGCCGACTCGGCCCTCTCGCCCACGGCGTGTTCCTGACCTTGGTGGTGCTCAATCTGGTAATCGGTTTCCAGGCCATCGGCGCCTTGATGATGGTCGGCCTGATGATGCTGCCCGCCGCCGCATCACGGTTCTGGAGTCGTCGCCTGCCGAGCCTGATTGTCATCTCGGCGCTTATCGGCTGCCTCTCGGTGTGGTGCGGATTGTTGATCTCGTTCTACTACTCGCTGCCGAGCGGTCCGGCGATCGTGCTGGTCGCGGGTATCGGTTATCTGCTGTCCGTGGTGTTCGGGCCGGTGCACGGCTTGTTGCGCCGCCCGCCTTTGCTCACATCCCAATGAGGTGTTTCCCGATGCGCGCTCTACTCGTGTTGTTCAGCTTGCTGCTGTCGATGTCGTTATCGGCGGCGGAAAAATTGCCGGTGGTCACCAGCTTCAGCATCCTCGCCGACATGGTTCACCAGGTGGGTGGCGAGCATATCCAGATCACCAACATGGTCGGCCCGGACGCCGACGCACACACCTATGAACCGACGCCTGATGATGCCAAAGCGCTGCTCAAAGCCAAACTGATTATCAAGAATGGCCTGGGTTTCGAGCCATGGCTCGATCGCCTGGTGACCAGCACCGAGACCAAAGCCCCCGTCATCAGTGCCAGTCATGGCGTAATTCCACGCTCGCTGGTGGAAGACGGCGAGACCATTCCCGACCCGCACGCCTGGCACAACCTGGCCAATACCGAACTGTACATCGCCAACATCACCAAGGCGCTGATCGCCGCTGATCCGGCGAACAAGGCCGACTACCAACGCAACAGCCAGACCTACCTGAAACAGATCTACGCCCTGCTCGCCGAAGCCAAGGCCAAGCTCGGCTCGCTGCCACCGGGCAATCGCAAGATCGTCACCAGCCACGATGCCTTCGGTTATCTCGGGCAGGCCTACGGCATCGACTTCATGGCGCCGCAAGGTCTGTCCACAGAGCGTGAACCGTCAGCCGCCGAAGTCGCCGCACTGATTACCCAAATCCGTCAGGCCAAGGTCAAAGCGGTGTTCATGGAAAACATCAAGGACGCGCGCCTGCTCAAGCAGATCGCCGACGAAAGCGGCGCACACATCGGCGGCACCCTTTACTCCGATGCCCTCGCCGCTAGCGGCCCGGCCAGCACCTTTACCGGACTGTTCGAATACAACCTCAACACCCTTTACGACGCACTGAGCCAACCATGATCCGCAAGAATCCTTCCGGCGATCTGCCGCAAATTGCCGAGTCGGCCTACGTCGACAAAACCGCGATCATCTGCGGCAAGGTGGTCATTGGCGAGAACGTCTTCGTCGGCCCCTACGCAGTGATCCGCGCCGATGAAGTAGACGCTTCAGGTGCGATGGAGCCGATCACCATCGGCGCCAATTCGAACATCCAGGACGGCGTGGTGATCCATTCCAAATCCGGCGCCGCGGTGACCATCGGCGAATTCACCTCGATCGCTCACCGCTCGATCGTGCACGGCCCGTGCGTAGTCGGCGACCGGGTGTTCATCGGCTTCAACAGCGTGCTGTTCAATTGCGTGGTCGGTGACGGCTGTGTGGTGCGGCACAACTCGGTGGTCGATGGCCGCGATTTGCCGGGTGCGTTCTACGTACCCTCCACCACCCGCATCGGCCCCAATACCGACCTCTCGCAGTTCCCGCCGGTGAGTGTCAGCGCCTCGGAGTTTTCCGAAGACGTGGCACGCACCAATGTCGATCTGGTACGCGGCTACAAAGCCTTGCAGAACGAGTTCTGAATCATGAGCAGCGTGCTGATTCGCAACGCCAGACTGGTCAATGAAGGACGCGAGTTCGACGGTGATCTGCTGGTCAGCCATGGCCGCATCGTCAAGATCGCGCGCAGCATCGACGGTGAAAATGCCCGTGTGGAAATCGACGCCAATGGCCAATGGCTGTTGCCGGGGATGATTGATGACCAGGTGCATTTTCGCGAGCCGGGGGCGCCGGCCAAGGGCTGCATCCACACCGAGTCGCGCGCAGCGGTGGCGGGCGGCATCACCAGTTTCATGGACATGCCCAACACCCAGCCGCCCACCCTCACCCTCGAAGCAATGGCGGATAAAAAGCGTCGGGCGGCAATTAACTCCGTGGCCAACTACGGCTTTCACTTTGGCGTGAGCCAGGACAACCTCGACACCGTCGCCGCGCTCAACCCCTGCGAAGTGGCCGGGGTCAAAGTGTTCATGGGTGCCTCCACCGGCAATATGTTGGTGGACGATCCGAGAACGCTTGAGCGTTTATTCGCCGAAGTGCCGACGATACTGCTGGCGCATTGCGAACACACGCCGAGCATCGAGGCCAATGCAACACGTCTGCGCGAACGTCTTGGCGAACACCTGCCCGCGAATATCCATGCACTGATTCGCGATGCCGAGGCTTGCTACCGCTCCTCTTCGTTGGCAGTGGAACTGGCCAGACGTCACGGCACCCGCCTGCACGTTTTGCATCTGACCACCGCTCGCGAACTCGAGTTGTTCGAGGACAAGCCGCTCGCCCAGAAACACATCACGGCCGAAGTCTGCCTTCATCATCTGCTATTCGATGACCGCGACTATCCGGCCCTCGGCAACCTGATCAAATGCAACCCGGCGATCAAGACACAAGCCGACCGAGACGCGCTCCGTCAGGCCTTGTTGAGCAATCGACTGGATGTGATCGGCAGCGATCACGCGCCACATACCTGGGCAGAAAAACAGCGCCCGTATGCCGATGCGCCGTCCGGTTTACCGCTGGTGCAACACGCTTTGCCGGCACTGCTGGAGCTGGTGGCCGATGGCGTGCTGCCGATCACCACGTTGGTGGCGAAGACCAGCCATCGGGTGGCGGATCTGTTTGCGATTCCGGATCGAGGTTATTTGCGCGAGGGGTATTGGGCGGATCTGGTGCTGGTTGAGCCTGTGGCTCTTGAAGTGTCGCGGCAACCGATTCTGTCGCAATGCGGGTGGACGCCGTTTGCTGACAAGACTTTTCGCTATCGGGTGAATACCACGTTGGTGTCGGGGCAGATTGCCTGGCGAGAGCAGCGTATCAACGAAGGATGTCAGGGGCTGGCGCTGCGATTCATGCGGTGACAACCAAGACGCCTTCGCGAGCAAGCCCGCTCCCACAAGGATTGTGCTGTCCCCTGTGGGAGCGGGCTTGCTCGCGAAGCTTTTAAGCTCTTGGCTTCACGGTGCCGCAATCCTGACCCAGCCACACCGCACGGGTTTCCAGACTGCCCTTCTGGTTGATCCCGATGGCGTTGAACGTGCCGTTGGCCACCGTGGTGAACTCACGATCACTGAGGAACGTGGCAACCCCGGTGCCTTGCGCTTTCGGGCAGCTGAAGCGGAATTTCCACTGGTTGCCGGTGCGCTCGGTGATCTGCTGTTTGCAGCCCGATTGCGGATCGGCCAGCGGAATATCGTTGGTCGCCACTTGCTGCGGCGTCAGGCAGGCACGAATGCCCTTGCCGCCGATGTTGATGCCGTTCTTCTCCAGCGCCGCGCGCTGTTGCGGGGTCATCTGGCCTTGCAACTGGCCAAGGATCGATTGCACATCCATGGGCTGGTCATCGACCTTGACGTTGCTTGAGGTCATTTCCCATAGCCCCGGCTGCAGCATTTGCGCCTGCGCAACCACCGGCATTGCCAAACCCAGGCCCAGCGCCAAACCCAGCAGACGAACGTTCATCGAAAAACTCCTGATCAGTAGTGGCCGTTAGACGTCGGCCGATTGCTTCGGTTCATGCACCAATTAAATAGCGACATTCGCCTCGGAACATGGTCTGTTACGCATTGAGTCTTCAGGAGCAAGGCTGCCCCATGGATTATTTTGGACCGCACATTTTCGGTTATCTGATCGCCCTGATACATAGCCTCGGCTTGATCGCCGCGATCCATGCGGTGCTGACCGTACGCACCGCCCAAGGCTCGATCGCCTGGGCATTGTCGCTTATTTTCATTCCCTACCTGACGCTCATCCCTTATCTGGTTTTCGGTCGCAGCACCTTCGACGGCTATATCAAGGCGCGGCGTCAAGCCAACGAACAGATGCGTCAGGCGATCTCCGAGTTGAACTGGCGCCCATGGGTCGAAGAAGCCCTCACCGCTCGCGCCTCGAAGGCCTACGCCTCGCTGCGCGCCATGCCCAAACTGGGGCGCATGCCGTGCCTGGCGAACAACCAAGTGCAACTGCTGGTGAATGGCCACGCGACCTTCGAGGCGATCTTCCACGCCATCGATCAAGCGCGCGAAGCCGTACTGGTGCAGTTTTTCATCATTCATGACGACCGCCTCGGGCAGCGCCTGCGCGACCTGTTACTGAAGAAGGCCGCGGAAGGTGTGGCAATTCATCTGCTCTACGACCGCATCGGCAGCCACGCCCTGCCCCACAGTTATGTGCAGGCGCTGCGCGATGGCGGTGTCGAGGTCAAAGCCTTCGCCACACGCAGCGGCTGGCTCAATCGCTTCCAGGTGAATTTCCGCAACCACCGCAAAATCGTCGTGGTCGATGGCGTACTCGGTTTCGTCGGCGGGCATAACGTCGGCGATGAATACATGGGCGAGAAACCGCCCCTGGCGCCGTGGCGCGATACCCATGTTCAGGTGCGCGGGCCGGTGGTGGCCTGCATGCAGGAGTCGTTTGCCGAGGACTGGTTCTGGGCAGCACGGACGTTGCCACCGCTGATCCTGCCGGATGTCTACCCGGAAGATGGCGTGCTCTGCCAATTGCTGGCGAGCGGCCCGGCGGATGCCTACGAAACCTGTTCACTGTTCTTCGTCGAAGCCATCCACGCGGCGACGGAACGAGTGTGGATCACCAGCCCCTACTTCATTCCCGATGAAGCCGTGTTCGCCGCGTTGCGCCTGGCGGTGCTGCGCGGCGTCGACGTGCGCCTGCTGCTGCCCTCACGCCCTGATCACCGCATCGTCTACGCTGCTTCCAGTCTCTACGCGTTCGAAGCAGTACGCGCCGGCGTACGGGTATTCCGCTACGAGCCGGGGTTCCTGCATCAGAAAGTGGTGCTGATCGACAGCGAAATCAGCGCCATCGGCAGCGCCAATCTGGACAACCGTTCGTTCCGGCTGAATTTCGAAGTGATGCTGCTGACCGTCGACAGCGAATTCGCCGCCCACGTGGAACGCATGCTCAACGATGATTTCGAGCAGGCTTATGAAGTCGCCAAAGAAGAAAGCCGGGAGATCCACCGCCTGCAACAGCTCGGCATGCGGATCGCCCGGCTTATTTCACCGATTCTTTGACCGGCCGCTCGCTCGAACGAGCGAACGGTCGTCAAGCCTCAGGGGTGATAAATGTCGTCACGGGTCCAAGGCAGTTCATGGCTGCCATCCGGATGCGCTTTCACCGCAAGAATCTGGTGCAGGTTGATCCAGCCACGCGCGAACGCATAGGCACACCCGGCCAGATACAGCCGCCAGATGCGCAATGCCTGATCCGGTACCAGTTTCCCGGCCGCTTCGAGGTTGTCCTCCAGCCGCTCGCTCCAGTGATCCAGCGTGCGCGCGTAATGCAGACGCAGGCTTTCGACGTCGACAATCTCCAGCCCGGCTTCGCTGATCTCGGCCGAGATCATCGCCAGGTGCGGCAGCTCACCGTTGGGGAACACGTATTTCTCGATGAAGTCGCCAGCACCGCGTCCCACCGGACGGCCGTCGGTGTGTTTGGCGGTGATGCCGTGGTTCATCACCAGACCGCCCTCCTTCACCGCGCCGAACAGGACCTTGCAGTACTCGGCGAGGTTGGCGTGACCGACGTGTTCGAACATGCCGACGCTGACTACCTTGTCGAAACGCCCGTCCTGCGGCAGATCGCGGTAGTCGAGCAATTGCAGCTCAACCTGATCTTCCAGGCCCTCGGTCTTGACCCGCTCCCGGGCCAGTTCCAGCTGTTCCTTGCTCAAGGTGATGCCGAACACTTTGGCGCCGAATTCACGTGCCGCGTAACGCGCCAGACCACCCCAGCCGCAACCGACATCCAGCAGGTAATCGCCCGGCTGCAAACGCAGCTTGCGGCACAGATGTCGGAACTTGGCCTGCTGTGCCTGTTCCAGAGTTTCGCTGCCGGTTTCGAAATACGCGCAGGAATACGCCATGTCGCTGTCCAGCCACAGCTGATAGAACGCGTTGGACAGGTCATAGTGATAGGAAATGGCTTTGGCGTCGGTTTCCTTGTCGTGCACCGCACGCACTGGCTGCGCGCTTTCGTCTTCATCGAGCAAGGCGCTGCTCAATTCGTCGCAGACCCGGATGACCTCGCTGATCGAGCCCTCCAGTTCCAGCCTGCCTTCGACAAACGCCGCCCCCAGCGCGTCGAGACTCGGATGGGTGAACTGGGTGACCATCGTCGGGTCCTTGACCACAATGGTGACGCTGGGCGTCGGCCCCAGGTTAAACTCATGGCCATCCCAGAGTCGCAAGCGAAGCGGAAGCTGCAGATTCTGTAAGGCCGGTGGAAGTTGCGCGAGCATGGAAAATCCCCCTTGTTTCAGACGTCAGATCTGAGGGTAGACCATCCTTGAAAAATAGCAGGCTATCGATTTAATTAGCCGAGACTATCGTTCCAGGCGCTCCTACATGCCGTCATGCACCCACTACTGCTTTAGCCCAGGTAACGGCGTGAAGTGTGCGCCCTCTCCATAGATGACTGCCTATTCGGCGCACAGTTCGCTGAAACTCACTTCAGTGATCATCCTTGAGCTTGAGCAATGGCTCCTGAAACCGCAGCAGCCGTCCGGCATTGCCCAACACCAGCAGCGTGCTGAGGTTGTGCAGCAGCGCGGCGATCATCGCTCCGGCCGCGCCGAGCCAGCCGAATGCCGCAAACACCACGATCGCCAGGGTCCAGCCCAGACCGATGATCACGTTGACCTGCAAGGTCCGGCGGCACTGGCGACTGAGTCGCACACAGGTGCCGAGGCGCCGCAAATCACTGCCGATCAACACGATATCCGCCGAGGCCAGCGCGATGTCGGCACCGCCGGCGCCCATCGCCACACCCACCACCCCGGCCTTGAGCGCCAGCGAATCATTGATGCCGTCGCCCACCACCATCGGCCGGAAACCGTTGTCGATTTCCTTGAGCACGCGGTTGAGCTTGTCCTCAGGCAGCGCCTGCGCTTCCACCTCTTGCAGGCCGACCTCGCGGGACAGGGTCTGCGCAACACTCTGGCGGTCGCCGGTCAACAGCAACTGGCGACCTAGCCCCAGTTCGCGCAATTCAGCGAGGGCAAAGCGCGCTTCTGGTTTGACGCTGTCGGCCAGCAACAGCCAGGCGACAAATTCGCCGTTCAGTGCCAATCCGGCAATCGGCCCGTCGTGCTCGGGAACGATGGTAGTGACGATGCCCAGTTGCGCGAACAGTTCGGGACGTCCCAGCGCCGCCTCGCCTTGCGCGGTCATGGCCACGACCCCGAGGCCCTGACGCTCGTGAATGTCCGTCAGCGGCAGGCTCTGCTCCTGACTGACCAGCCCCGCCAACGCCCGGCTGACAGGATGACTGCTGGCCGCACCGAGACTGGCGGCCAGCGCCATCACCGAGGCCTGATCCAGACGCGGGCTGCTGATCGATTGCAAACGCAAGGTGCCGTAAGTCAGCGTGCCGGTCTTGTCGACCACCAGTGAAGTGAGATCTGCCAACTCCTCAAGAAACGCCGAACTGCGAATTAGAATGCCATGGCGCGCCGCCACCGCCACTCCGGCAATTGCCGTGGCCGGTGCCGACAGCACCAAAGCGCAAGGACATGCGGCTACCAGCACCGCGAGCATCGCTTGCGCGTCATGGGTGACAAACCAGGTCACCGCCGCCAACAGCAACACCAGCACCATGTAGCTGCCGGCATAGCGTTCAAGCAGACGGGTGATCGGCGGCTTCGAACGCTCGGCGTTCTGCATCAGCGCGATGACTTTGCCCAGCGTCGATTGATCACCGGTGCGGGTCACCTCAATGCGCAGCAAGCCATCGAGGTTGATCGCGCCGCCAAACACCGTCATGCCCACTGCCGTTTCCACTGGCACCGACTCGCCGGTAATCGACGCCGTGTCGAGGCTGGCTTGGCCGAACAACACCCGACCATCCGCGGGCACACGATCCCCGGCGCGCACCTCGACCGTGTCACCGGGTTGGAGGGTGCCGTTGTCGACTTCAATGATCAAGCCGTCCGCTTGAATCTTGCGGGCGTGGCTGCGGGTCAATTGGCCGAGGGCGTGGATCGCTTCCTGCGAACCGATCACGCTGCGCTCTTCCAGCACGTGGCCGAAGATCATGATGATCGGCAGCAACGCGGCGGTCAGCAGATCGCCAGTCGCCCACGCACCGAGCATCGCCAAAGCAATCAGTTGATCGGTGATGCCGTGCAGGCTCGGATAACGCAAGCTGTACCAAGCAGAGCGCATCACCGGCACCGCTACTAATAAGGAGGCGAAACCCAGCAGCAACTGACTGACACCAGTTTGCTCCGGCACCACCCAGCGCCAGATCAAACCGAGGCCGAGCAAGCCCAAGGCGAGCATTGCCAAAGTCAATTGGCGCGCAGCGCGGCGCTGTTCGGCCGAGGACAACAGGCTCGGTGCAGCGGTGGTCGCAGTCATTTACTGGCTCCCTGAATGATCAGGCGGGAATCGTCTTTCGGATCGACCGTGGTCACTGACCCGGCCTGACCAAGAATTTTCGGCATGCGTTCGCGGTACAGACGCAGGAGCATCTGCGGGTCGGTGCCCTGTTGTTGCGCCTTGGCCAGGCTCATCACCGTGGCAGTGTCGGCAGAGGCTTTTGCCAGCCGTTCGCCGGCCTGAGCATGGGCCACTTGCAGAGTACGGTCGGCTTGCTCATTCGCAGTCTGGGTGAGTTTTTCCGCCTCGGTGCGTGCATTGGCGACGGCTTTGTCGGCTTGCTGACTGGCGGTCAGTACCGCATTAAAAGCACTGACCGCCGGATCCGGCAGACTCGACTGAACGTCGACCCGCGCCACTTCGATGCCGATGCCCTGCCCGCTCGTCTTCAATTCAGCCAAGCGCTTGTTGATGCCTTGCACCAGATCACCGCGCAGTCGCTCACGACGTTCAGCCGCTTGATTGTCGGCGCCGATCAACTCCGGCCGAGCGACCAGAATCGTATCCAGATCCCGTGCGGCGGTCAGGGCCACAGCGCTGCGGGTGACCAGCCGATCCAGTGCTGGCAGCACATGATCACCCTGCAGCACGAAGTCATAGGGATCGCTGACTTTGTAAAACACCCGCACATCCAGTTGCACCACGCCGGCGTCGCCGGTCAGTAAATAGCCGGAACCGGCCAGTGCATCGCTCAGTGGCGTGGCGAAGGTTGCTACACGATCAGCCTTGATCGCCTCACTGCTACGCAGCAGGTTTTCCACTCGGCGCTCGATGACCCGATCCGCTGCCGGCAGCAAAACCACCTGCTCGAACGGCTGCGGCCAGGCCAGCAACAGCCCGGCATTCTGGAGGCGTTGCAGTGCGCCAAAGTGCAAGACCACCGCGCGATTTTGCGGATCAATCTGCCGCACGTTGGAAAACGCCCACGCCAACGCAGCCAATACCGTTACCGCATATAAGGCGAAAAACGCCAGGCGTCCGGCCTGAATCCACGGACTGCTCAACGAATGTGTTCCACGTGGAACTTCATCACTCATGGCTGCGATCCGGATTTGTTTTCAACAGTCGGCGGGCCGTCCACCAGCACGCGGAATGGCGCGGCGTCGGTGCGCAGGATCAGCTTGGTGTCCGGCGTAACGATGGTGCCAAGGGTATCGAGTGAGCGCAGCAGGTTGTACAGCTGCGGCGAGCCAGCATAGGCACGGCCGTAGATTTGCGCGGCTTCGACCCGCGACTGTGCTTCGATTTCTGCGGCCTTCACCGTGGCATCGGCCTGGACAATTCGCGCATCGCGCTCGGCCGCAGAACGGATCTGCGCGGCTTCTCGCTTGCCGATGGCGGTGCGTTCGGTGGCGATTGTTTCACGCTCGGCGCGCATCCGATCAACCGTGGCCGTGAGCGTGACCGAAGGCAAGGTCAGGCGTTCGATGCCCACCTGAACCACACGCACGCCGTAGGTGGCCAGCAACTGCTGGTCGATCTGCTGACGCAGTTGCGCTTCGAAATCGGCGATACGCACTTTGCTGGCATCGGTATTCACCAGATCCGCCAGGTCGATACTGCTGGCGGTGGTTTCCAGCGCCGAACCGACAAAGGTGCGAATCTGCCGCGCCGCTTCGTCCGGCTGGTTCTGCACCGCGCGCATGAAACGCTGCACATTGTCCGGGTCGCCCTGCACCTGCCACGCCACGTAGGCCTGAACGATGATGCGCAAACCGTCGCGGGTGCCGACATCCTGCAAACCACTCGAGGTGGTACGCAGGCGCAGATCCACCGGGATCGCCGCTTCGAACGGCGCCGGCCAGCGCCAGCTCAAACCCGGCTCAAGCAGCACCCGCGACGGATTACCGAAACGGGTGATGACGGTGGCCTCGCCCGAGCGCACCTGAACCAGGCTTGCCGCCGCGATGGCAAACCCCACCAGCAACAGCGCCCAGCCCATGCGCCGCCACGGGAGCGGCCCCGCCTCTTCCGGCGCTCCGTGGTGATGGTGATGATGCCCATGATGATGGTGATGCCCGGCGTGGCCATGATCGTGGCCGCTGTGGTCATGGGAATCGTGAGAGTGCGACTGGCTCAAGGGGCAACTCCTGGTTGAGCGGTGGTGCGCGCAGGCGTCGGATCAGCCGGCAGCGTAAACGTACGCAGATCGATGGTCGGCGCATTGCTGCTGCCGCCTAAACGGTGGTCGAGTATTAACAATTTGGCCTTGTTCAGACCCAGGCTGAGCTGATTCAGATATTGCTCAAGCACGAACGCCTGGCCAGCGCTGGAATAGGCTTTCTGCTCAGCCTTGAATTTCAGATCCGCCGCCTGCGCGGTGGCGTTGATTTCACGGGCGCTGGCACTCGCCTGATCGCGGGCGAGACTGGCCTGCAACTGCGCCTGGTTACTCGCCTCTGCCGCAGCACCGCGCTCACGGGAGATCAACGCCTGCGCGCCGATCTGCGCGGCTTGCACGCCGTGATAAGCGTTGGCGGCACCGGCTGGCGGGTGAATCGCTTCGACCACGGTGGCGAGAATCTCCACACCGCTGTCGAGTTTCTGTAGATCACCTTGCACTGCGCGGCCGATTTCTTCGCCCAGCCCTACCCGGTCAGCGCCGAGCAAACCGTCGAGGGTGCGCGAGGCAAAATCGTGCACCAGAATCCGGCTCGCGGTGCTGCGAATCAGCGTCGGCACATCAGCGTTGTTGTAAGTGGCGGCCAAGGCATCCTGATCACGCAGACCAATGCGATAAACGAAGCGCACGTCCATGTTGACGATCTGAAAGCTCTGCTGATCGCCACGGCTGCTGGCGATCACCTGGGATTTGTCGTTGACGTGGCTGGCATCCCACAAGCGGTTGGCGGTCATCGGCGCCGGGCCTTCGGCGGGGTCAGCCTGTGTCGGCGCCGGAGCATCGCCGACGCTGGTTGCCAACTCGTGCACCACGCCGTTCTCGACGCTCAATACACGGCCCAACGGCCACGGCAGACCGGCGTGCAATCCCGGACCGAACACTTGCACCGGCTTGCCGAAGCGCTCGTAGATACCGCGCCCTTGCAGCGGGATTTCGTGGATACCGGTCAGCAACCAGCCGACCGCAGCGACCAGCGCCAGTACCGGCAGGAAGGCCCGGCGCATATAGCTGAACGCCCAGATCTGGCGCAGATCGATGCCGAAACGGTTGTGCAATTCATGCTGCAAGGCGAGCAACGGCTGCGGTGGCCAGCGCAGCATATCGGCAACAAAACTGCGCGCCAGCAGGGTCGGTTCGAGCTGCTCGCGTCGAGGGCTGAACACCGATAGAAATGCGCGCAATAGCAACTCGATCGCGACGAATGCCGGCAAGATCCCGATCAACACCGCAAGCCGTACTGGCCACACCGACGCCTCGCTGGCGAACAGCAGGCACAACGCGCCCAGCACCAGGCTGATGATCGCCACTCGCGCCAGTTGCGCGAGGGACCCGGCTTCCGGCCATTGCGCCGGACTCTCCTGAGCCAGTTGCCGCTCCAGCACCAGCAGGCCGAAACCCAGCAGCAACATCAGCGCCGCGCCCACCGTGGCCGATAACCCGACCGCAGCGGCAGGCAATGCCAGATTCCACACCTGCCCGACGGCGAGCACCACCAGTACTGACCAGCCGCCCAGCCACAACGTGGTCGCGCCAATCTGACCGAGCAGGTGCAGGCCGCACTGACTCAACCGCTCCAGCAGCCGTTCGTACCAGCCATCCGGCGCTACTGGCTTCAGCTCCTCGGTCAGCGCCACCGATATCGGCGGGTCAATCACCCCTGCACGCCATTGCGTCAACCACCACGCCGACTGCAGGCCGGCGACCAGCACCAGCAACGCCGCGCCCAGATTCACCAGCAATGCCGGCCATATCGATTGCGCGGCAAACAACCCGACAAACATCGCCAGCACCCACCCTGCCCCGGCCAATGCGCCGAGACCGATGGCCAGACGACGCAAACGTCGCCCCTGCGTGGACGCTTGTTGAAAGCGCGGCAACCCGGTCACTTGCGTGCCATCGACATTCAGATCGACTTGCATATCACCCCAAAGCCATTGATTCACCGGTCTTATCGTTACGATATAACGAAAAGCGTGAAATATTCGTACACAAATTCGCTTATCTAAAGATGCGCAACCTGTCGCTTGCCTGAAGCCTTGACCGAAATGTCCGGAAACGCACATATTACGTTCGTAATTTTATCGACCGGCTACTTTTAGCGATCCGCATCCCCAACGAGGAACAACAGCATGAGCAACTACGACGTGGTCATTCTGGGCGGCGGCCCCGGTGGTTATAACGCGGCGATCCGCGCCGGCCAGCTGGGCCTGAAGGCAGCCTGCGTGGAAGGCCGCGCCACCCTCGGCGGCACCTGCCTGAACGTCGGTTGCATGCCGTCGAAGGCCTTGCTGCATGCTTCGGAGCTGTACGACGCGGCCATGGGTGCGGAATTCGCCAACCTCGGGATCGAGGTCAAACCCACGCTCAACCTCGCGCAAATGATGAAACAGAAAGACGAAAGCGTGAGCGGCCTGACCAAAGGCATCGAGTTTCTGTTTCGCAAGAACAAGGTCGACTGGATCAAGGGCTGGGGCCACATCGATGGCCCGGGCAAAGTCAGCGTGACCGACGATCAAGGCAACAAGACCGAATTGAGCGCCAAGGACATCATCATCGCCACCGGCTCCGAACCCACGCCCCTGCCCGGCGTCGAGATCGACAATCAACGCATCCTCGACTCCACCGGCGCGCTGTCGCTGGGTGAAGTGCCCAAGCATCTGGTGGTCATCGGCGCGGGGGTGATCGGCCTGGAACTGGGCTCGGTCTGGCGGCGTCTCGGCGCCCAGGTGACCGTGGTCGAATACCTCGACCGCATCTGCCCGGGTGTTGATGGCGAGGCCGGCAAAACCCTGCAGCGTGCGCTGAGCAAGCAAGGCATCAGCTTCAAATTGAGCTCGAAGGTCACCAGCGCCACCCCCTCGGTCAACGGTGTGCAGCTCAGCGTCGAACCCGCCGCCGGTGGCAGCGCCGAGTTACTGGAAGCCGACTACGTGCTGGTCGCGATCGGCCGGCGCCCGTACACCAAAGGCCTGGGCCTGGAGAACGTCGGCCTGAGCACCGACAAGCGCGGCATGCTCGCCAACCGCCAGCACCGTACCGAGGCAACCGGCGTGTGGGTGATCGGCGACGTGACATCCGGCCCGATGCTTGCACATAAGGCCGAAGACGAAGCGATGGCCTGCGTGGAACAGATCGTCGGCAAGGCCGGCGAGGTCAATTACGACTTGATTCCCAACGTCATCTACACCCGGCCCGAGCTGGCCAGCGTCGGCAAGACCGAAGAGCAGCTCAAGGCTGAAGGGCGCGCTTACAAGGTCGGCAAGTTTCCGTTCACCGCCAACAGCCGGGCCAAGATCAACCATGAGACCGAAGGCTTCGCCAAAGTCCTCGCCGACGAACGCACGGACGAGATCCTCGGCGTGCACCTGGTCGGACCGAGCGTCAGTGAAATGATCGGTGAATACTGCGTGGCCATGGAGTTCAGTGCGTCTGCCGAAGATATCGCGCTGACTTGCCATCCGCACCCGACCCGCTCCGAGGCGCTGCGTCAGGCGGCGATGAATGTCGAGGGGATGGCGACGCAGATGTAGATGGTCACCCGAACCCTGTGGGAGCTGGCTTGCCAGCGATGGCGTCAGTCCTTTAACCGTTGCGGTCGCTGACACACCGCTATCGCTGGCAAGCCAGCTCCCACAGTTGACCGTGTTCCTGCTGGAGGATTGCGGTCGAATGTGGGAGCAACCCGCTCTACAGCGGCAGATGCCCCAACGGCAACGCCCCCGGCGTCTTCACCGTGTGAATCGCAAAGTTGCTGCGAATGTCACTCACCCCCGGCAGCTTCAGCAGGCAGCCGCTGAGAAAACGGTCGTATGCGCGCAAATCCGGCACCACCACCTGCAACAGAAAGTCCGACTCCCCCGATACCAGAAACGCCGAGATCACCTCCGGCAGGGCGGTGACTGCCGCGTAAAAGACTTCGGCCTGCTCATCGTTGTGGCGCTCGACCTTGACGCCGACAAACACCGTCAGCCCCAGTCCCACTTCATCGCGATCGAGGTTGGCCTGGTAGCCACGAATCACCCCGGCCTCCTCCAGCATCCGCACCCGGCGCAAGCAAGGTGACGCCGACAGGCCGATCTCGTCCGCCAGCTCGACATTGCTCAGCCGTCCGTTGCGCTGCAAGGCAGCGAGAATCTTGCGATCAAAAGCGTCAAGTTTCATGTTTGGCAGATCCTGCTGGTCAAGGCACAAAAAGAAAGCAGGTTATGCCAATCCCAAGGGTTTTTGAAGTTGACTTCGCAAGCACCTGCCCCGCCCTTGCGCCATAGACTTTGCTCACCGAATCGATAACGAAAGGGCTGCGACATGACGAGTTTCTGGCTGTTTTTTCTGGCATTGGCGGTGGTCTTCCTGTTGCCCGGCCCGGACATGATTCTGTTGCTGCAAACCGGTGCCCGCCAGGGTCGCGGTGCGGCGCTGGCAACCGCCGTTGGCCTGGCGATCGCCCGGGGCTGTCACGTGGCATTGGCGGCATTGGGTCTGGCGGCGCTGTTCAAGGCGGCGCCGTGGACGTTTGATCTGGTGCGCCTGGCCGGTGCGGCGTACTTGCTGTGGATCGGCATTCAATGCTTGCGCAGCAGCTTGCTGCCGAACCTGAATACGGCTGCCGTGACTGACACCCAAGGACAATGGCGCGAGGCGATTCGCCGTGGCCTGCTGACCAATCTGCTCAATCCCAAGGCCTTGCTGTTCTGCTCGGTGCTGTTGCCACAATTCATCGTCAATGACGGCGCAGCAGTGCTGACCCAGTTTGCCACCCTCGGCGCGTTGCTGGTGGGCATCGGGCTGCTGTTCGACAGTGCCTATGCCCTGACCGGCGCGGCGCTGGGCCGTTGGCTGCAACACAGTCCAACCGCCCAACGCGTTCAGCAATGGCTGTTCGGCAGCCTGCTGATCGGCTTCGCCGTACGCCTGACGTTTATCCAGCAGGCCTAGGGTTTGCGGGACTTGCGCCGACGACTGAACAACACCAGCACGCCAGCACTGATTAACAGCAGGACACCGACCACCGGCCACTTGTACGGACGCAACGAATTGCGCACAGCGTCGGTCACTTGGGTGACGTAACGCTTGTCGGCGTTTTCGAAATCCGGATAGGGGCACTGATTACCGAAGTCCACCGCCCACGGCACGTACGGGCCTTCATTGACGTAGCGTCGATACAGCGCGCTCTGCTCTTCCAGGCTGCTGTTGAAACCCGCAGCGTTACACAACACCGCCGCAAACGCCTGACTGGTGTGCGGCAAATTATCCGCGGCCCGACTGGCCAGCGCGGTGGCGACAAAACGGTAGTGATAACGCTCATCCGGCTGCGCTTCACTAGCCTTCTGGCGCTGCACTTCAGCCTCGGCCACCAGCGGCCCGACCTTCAGCTCGGTGTTTTCCAGGCTGTAGTTGCCGCCAAACGTGGCGTAGTCCGGCGCCATCTCGTAGCCGAGAATGTCCATGCCCCATTCACGCGCGGTCCACGCCGCGTTGTACAAGGCACTGGCGCGTTTGCTCGGCCACCACGCAGCGTCAGCCTTCATCCGTTGCTCGCCGTACAGACGGGCCTTGTGCTGCAGATCGGGATTGTCGAAATAGCCGACCGCTTCCTCGTAATGCCCTTCACGCAGCAAGCGTCGCCCCAGCAGATTGCGCAGGCTGGCGGCGACCGGCAGCGGCACGTAGTTGTCGCGCTGCTGCTGGGTCAGCGCTGGGGGCGCCGGCACGTTGTCATCGACATAGCGTTTGAGCTCATCGACCGTCAGCACGCGCTCGGCCACCGTCGCCGCGTCGAACCAGTAAATGCTGTTGCTGCGATACAACTGCACAAACGCTTGCAGGTATTCGCCACGTTGCAGCGCCAGAATCGCACTTTCGCCCTCGACCCGGCATTTCGGCTGGACGGTTTCGAAGTCCCAGTCAGGGGTGCGCCGGTAGCCCCAATCTTCGCTCTGCGGGAACGCCTGCGCGGCTTTGGCATAGGCGGCAGCCGCGGCATTTTTATCGCCGTCACGCACTGCCAGCTTGGCCCGCAGCCACCACGCCAATCCGCCGTCACCGGCGTTTTCAAGGAAGGCCTTGGCGCTGGCGTAATCACCCTGTTGATAGTTCATCGCCGCCAGCCGATCGGCGTTTTCCAGGCTGCCACGGGTGCTGTCCTGCAGCAGCTTGATGAGTTTCTTCTCATTCGGCGGTTGCTCGTCGAATGACCAACCCATGCGGCTGATCAACGAAGCGGTAACCAGTTGCTGCACGGCTTTGCGCTCCAGCAACTTGGCCAGTTGCGGCTCGGGCAGTTCGGCCAGCTCATTCATCAGTTGTTTCAGCGAGGTGTAACCCACGGCCGAACCGTGCAGGTTCTGCGCTTCATACAGTTCGATGGCGCCGTTCCAGTCGCCGGCGTTGCGCAGCACCCGCGCCTCTTCACCGAGGCTGGCCACACCGAGTTCCAGCGGATCACTGAAGCCATCGATGCTCAGTTGTCGAGCCTGACGGAAGGCCCCACGTGCGTCCTCCAGCACTTCGATGACATCGCCCGCCTCGGCACTCGTGGCAAACCAGGCACGGCCCAGGGAATACGCCGCCCAGGTGCTGCGCAGCGGGCGCTGATCGGCCGGCAGTGCCAGCACTTTGTTGAAGTATTCGATCGCCAGCGGATGATCGCCAGTGGCAAACGCCACCGCGCCGGCCACGTACAAGCGAATTTCCGCTGGCAGGCTGGCGCCCTGCGCCTCGACCTGACGCGCATCGCTCAGGCCACGCAGTTGCTTGACCAGCGCCTGTTGTTCGGCGCTCAGACCGACCTGCTCGGCTTTTTCGCGCAGCGCAGCAGGCTCGCTTGCGTCGCCGTACATGTCGTCGGGATTGTGCGTCGCAGCGGTGACGTTCTTCAGCCCGGCAATGGTCTTGCCGAGGCGGCTGATCTCGAAGTTGAAGTTGCCCTCCGGAAAATCGGCCAGGGTTTGCCCGCGATTGTCGAGCAGGCGCATCGGGAAGTCCGGGCCGCAGGCCAACGCCGAACCCAGCGGCAGGCTGAGGCTCAGGCAGAGCAGATGGCGGGGCCAGTTACGGGTCAACATGCGAACCTCCTTGATCAATAAATGCACAGCGCGCCCAACCGATGGCGCGTTGTCCACCCGCCGGCAAACGACCGTCGCGCAGGCGGGTGAAGGTAAGCAGATCCGCGCTCTGTTGCAACGAGTAACCGGCGAGCGCATCGGCGCCTTCGCAAGCGCTGGCCTTGACGATGATCCGTGCGGGCCAGGCACTGTCGAGGTTTCCGACATTGCGCAGGGCGATGTCCTGCAGGCCAGCGTGGTCGCTGAACGCCAGACCGAGTTGGCTGCTCAACGCATCGCCGCGGGCCACGGCGCGCAACGTGGTCAGGCTCCAGGCCCGACGATCATTGGCCAGCGGCAGGCGAAACCAGATCAGCCCGGCCAGATGTTCCGGCGGGTCCTCGCGCAGCGCTTTTGCAAGTCGGCTCAGTTGCAACGGATCGGCGAGCAGTTCCCGGCGTTGCCCTTCACGTTCGATCGGTACTTCGCTTTCCACCACCGGGGCACCGTCGGCATCCGGCAGCAGCGCCACGCCATAGGCCGGCAGCGCCAGATAGAACGATTTGCTGCTGATTTTGCCCCAGGCGCTGGCCCAGCGCCGAGCCTGCTCGGGGTCGAACAAGCCGCGTCGCGGATCGCTGACGGCGTGCACCTGCAGCACGCTGCTGTCGACTGTGGCCAACAACGCCGGCAGCTGTGAACTGCCGAGCCACGCCGGCAGCGCGGTGATGCTCAGCGGCAACGATGCGGGCAACGCGGAACGCAGATGTGTGAGGAACTCGATGTATTCCGGCAGACGCGCATTACCCGCGTCATGATCAATCTCGACGCCACTCAGGGTCAGTCCCTGCGCCTGCCAGTCGGCGACAACCTGAAGAATCTGCGCCGTGACCTGCGACTGATCCAGACTTTTGAGCTGACCGTCGAGACGAATCACCGCGATCAGAGGCCGGCCATCGTGCTTGAGCAACGGCGCATCGATCCGCGCCCGATGCCAGCCGTCACTGGGGAATACCTGCAAGGCCAACACGCGCAGGGTCGAAAAGTCGCTGCGGCTGTCTTTCAGCGCGAGCTCATGGGCGGACGTCCATTGGCGTTGCCAGACGTAGAGTTGCTGATCGAGTGGCGCTGCGTCCTGTCGTTCACAAGCACAGAGCAACAACACCGCCAGCATGGCCGACAACCCGACGATAACGCGCATACCTTGCAGATCCCTGAGACATCAGGCTGCAAGGGTACACAAAAGCACTCAGGGCTTGCGGGCAATGATCACCTGACTCTTCGCCACCACCGCGTCCAGCGCCTGCTTGATCTGTGCACCACGGGGCGAATCGAGCACCGCTTGCCAGGTATTGGCCCAATGCTCGAGCAACGGGTGATCGGGGTTACTGAATTCGACCTTGGCTTCCCAGAACAACAGCATCCACATCGACCAGTAAAAGCCGTATTGACTGTGGCTGATGATCTCCAGCCCGGCGTCACTGACCATCGCCTTGAACTGCTCTTCGCTGATGATGCGAATGTGGTTGGGTTTCTGGAAATAATCCGGCGAGGCAATGTCTTTCTGCAAATCTTCCGAGCTGGGATGCGGCACGCTCAGCAGGTACAGCGCTCCCGGCTTGCCGACCCGCACCAGTTCGGCGAGAAATTGCGCCGGATCGTCGACATGCTCGATGACTTCGGTGGAGACCACGCGGGTGGCGGTGGCATCGGCAATCGGCAGCGGGTTGCAGTCGGTCACGTGGCATTCGACGCTGCGTGCCGGGGTATCGCTCAGACGCTGGCGGGTGGCCTCGACTTTGGCCGCGTCGATGTCGGCAATGATGATCTTCGCCCCGCGCATGCCGCAGAAGTGCACATTACCGCCGTCGCCACAGCCGACATCGAGCAACGTGTCATCGGCGCTCACCCGAAAGCCTGTGAACAGCTCGTCGGTCTCCTGATTGAACCAGCCACTGAGCTTTGCGTCGTACAGGCCGAGCATGTACGGATCAACCTTGTCGGCGGCAGATGGCACAGCAACCGGTGCGGGAGACGTTGCCGTGAGTTTCTTCAAAAGGCTCAGCATGAGGTAGCTCCAGAGGATGGGACGGCGGTTCGCGACGTACCGAGGCGGCGCACCAGCGCAGCGCCGCGATTGCGCATCGGCATTTCGATGAATCGGTAATTCAATTCGCTGAGCAGCGCGATCAGACCGCCGGCGATCAGCACCGTGAGAATCGGGTGCCCGGCCGGACTGGGCAGCCCCGCGTCCTGGAAGCGGAAGATCAATTCACGGACCAGCAGATAGGCCGGAATATGGATCAGGTAGATGCCGTAGGAACGGCTGCCGATCCACGCCATCAGCCGTTGCAACCTTCCGCGCGGCAGCAGGTAATCGCGGTTGTACGAGGCAATCCACACCAGCAGCGCGCTGAGCACGGCGATCGAGCCGATGCGGTAAGAGGCGAACGTGAAGCGGTCGGTGGCCATGTAACTCAGCAGCAACGCCAGCACAGTCAGTACCGAAACGCCGGCCCACGGCCGCCGCAGGAACCTCGGTTCCCAACGGGAATAACCTGGCTGCGCGCTCCACATCGCCAGCAATACGCCGAGGGCCAGGGCATCGGTGCGCACCACCATCAGCAAGGGCGTGCGCAACGTGAACAGTTGCACCGCGACCAGCGCCAGCAATACCCAGACCAGATGTCGGCGACACACGACAATCAGCAGCGGGAACAGCAAGTAGAACTGCTCCTCCAGCGCCAGGCTCCAGTAGACGAAACTGCTGCCGTATTCGTATTGAAAGAAACTGTCGGCAAAACGGAAATTGGCGTACTGCAACACCCCGGCCAGCGTTGCCTGCAGGTTGGCGTGCAGCGTGCCGAACGCACCTGAGCGATTGAGCAAGACACAGGCCAGCAACATCAGCGCCAGCCACAGCCAGGCCGAGGGCAATAAACGAAAGGCCCGGCGCAGCCAGAAATTGCGTGTCTGCTCCCAGCACTGCCGACGGCTCGTGCAGCCTTGCAGAGCGGGGATCAGGCTGCGGGCGATGACAAATCCGGAGATCGCAAAAAACAGGTCGACGCCCCACCAGGACTGCGCCCAATGGTGGACTGTTTGCAGCAGCGGCACGGTGTCGGTGAACAGGCTGCCCTGCAGGTGATGAAACAGCACACCGAGCACCGCGATCGCGCGCAGTACCTCGATGTCCATGATCCGTTTGCTGTTCATGCCCCGCGCATCTCGGGGTCTGAGGCGAACCGGCGTTCGAACAACTGCCCCAGAAACACCTGCAACCGCTGCTCGGCCACTGCCTGACTGCAGAAATCCTGCAGGCTGCTCACCGCCTGAGCGGCCATCTGTGCATAACGTTGCGGATCGTCTTTGGCGACCGCATAGCTGGCGCGATAGGCCGTGCACAACGACGTCCAGTTGGTCACATAACGCAGGGTGCGGAAGGCCTTGCGCGGGTCATGCGGCCAGGCCGTGAGCTCGTCGGTGGAGTCGATCAGAAAGGCGTTGTCGGCACTCAGGTAATCGATCATTGCCGTCGTACGCGGCGCCACCGCCGGTTTGCCGCAGGACATGAATTCCATCAACGGCAGGCACTGGCCCTCGCCGTAGGACGTGTTGACCACATAGCGGGTCGCCTGCACCAGGCGCTCATAATCGGCGTCCGCGAGGTAGCCGTAGATCAGCACGATCCGGCAGCGGTAGGACTGATTCTTGTACAGGTGGTGGAGGATGTCGCTCAGCGCTTCTTCGGCATCGTGGTGCGTCAGTTTCAGCACGAGCGTTGCGTCCTCGACCTCGCGGAACGTCACGCAGAATGCACTGAGCATGTCCTCCCAGTTCTTGCGCCCATCGCCGGGATTGAACACTGAGGTGTAGACCACGCCGTCGAGCAGCAACTCCTGCTCCCTGACCGGCGCATGGAAATCGAGTCCCTTGCCCGTGCGCAAAGGCCGGGGGGCGAATGCGTTCAAGTCAAGTTTGCGACTGTCGGCCACCAATCCCTTGATCTTC
The DNA here is from genome assembly GCF_054790485.1 of Pseudomonas sp. G3-39. Lineage (NCBI taxonomy): Bacteria > Pseudomonadati > Pseudomonadota > Gammaproteobacteria > Pseudomonadales > Pseudomonadaceae > Pseudomonas > Pseudomonas sp. G3-39. The sequence goes on from NZ_CP186497.1 coordinate 5,960,805, forward strand.
AACCGTACCGGTCCATTCGGTGACTGGCCCTGCAACGGCGCACCGCGGGCGGCAAAGCGATCCCATACCGGCGCAGGCACCGCGACGATCGGGTAATCGCTGTCCATTGCCTCGCGCACCGCGTTAACGGTGTAGCTGGAATGGGTGATCGCCGCTCCGCAAGCCTGCAGCACCGTGCGCCAGTCGTTGCGCGGCTCACCGGCAAACGGCTCATTGGGGATGGTGCTGAACTCCCACGCAAACACCGGCAAAGTCGGACACATCAGGTGTACCGGCGTGCGATGGGGCGGCGAGAACGACAGGAAGACGCACGGCTCGCCACTGGCCCGGCATTCCTCGTAAAGCGCGTCGACTTCGGTCAGCGGATCGGCCACTTCCACCACGCGTCCGAGACGCTCGAGTACCGGGCGATATTCCTTGAGCACGAAGTAATAGCTGTACTCCGAGCGCCCCAGATTCTGTGCAATGGTGTGCTGGTTGGTTTCCGAATGAATGATGATCAGCATGAGGCGTTTTCCGTCACTGACGCAGCATTGGCGGGATGCGGTGCAAGCCCGAAAAATTCCGCCATGCGCGTTTGCACGGGGGCAAAAGCGCAGTAGTCATGCATGCGCTCGACCACTGCCGCCGACATCTGCCGGTACCGCTCCGGCTGGTCTTTGGCCATGCGGTAGCTGTCCTCGTAGGCTTGTTTCAGCGAAGCCCAATCCGGGCGGTGGCGCAGGGTGCGGTAAATCAGCCGCGAGTCCTGCGGCCAGATGGCGGGTTCTTCGCTGGACTTGATCACGAAGGCGACGCTGTCGTCGATGTAGTCTTCCATGGCCGTGTGGTCCGGGGCGATTACCGGTTTGCCACTGGACATGAACTCCATCAACGGCAGACACAGGCCCTCACAGCGCGAGGCGTTGACGTAGTAACTGGCAGCGGCGTAAAGCCGGGTGTACTGGGCGTCATCCAGATAACCGTGCATCACCACCACCCTGCAGGCAAAGGGTGAGAGCTGCGCCAACAGCGTCATTAATTCGCTGTAGTAAGACGCCAGGTCGTTCTGGGTGATTTTCAATACCAGCGTCGCATCGGCCGTTTCCCGAAACGCCCAGCAAAACGCGGTGATCAGTTGATGCCAGTTCTTGCGGCCATCTTTGGGGTTGAATACGGTGACGTAGACCACACCGTCGACCGTGGTGTCGACCACCGACGTGGTGTCCGGCAGATCCAGCGGCGGCGGTTCGACCACTGCCACCGCCTGTGGACCGGCGATACTCGGCAGCTGTCGCTCCAGCCAGGCATGCGCCCTGCGTGAGAAAAGATCACGCAGTCCCTCCCAATACCAGTGATGCAGAAACTTCACCCGCGGCTGTTGCTGTTCGCGGCCTGCATCCAGGCGCCACTGGCGCAGGTAGTGCCGGGCGATGACCAGGCGCCGTTTGAAGGTCAGCGGAGGAGGTCGCTGTGCCTCGATCGCGGCCAGTTGCTCGGCGGTCAGTGGTTTGGGCAGCAGGTCATCGGCTGAGAGCGCCAGCGTACGGCTGTCGAAAGTGCAGCCCTTGATCGCCAGCGGCGTGCCTGGATTGACCGGCGCCGGAACTTGCTGCTGACGAATCGCCGCAAAGTTCTCCCACAACGGTGTCGGCAACACCAGTACCGGAAAGTCCTCGCCCAGCGCCCGGCGAATCGCCCGGGCAGTATGGCTGGACAGAGTAATCACCCGCCCTTGTCGGGCCAGCATCTGCGTCCAGTCGTGGCGCGGATCGTTGTCCCAGATCTCGTCCGGGATCGAATCGAACTCCCAGGCAACCACACACAGGGTCGGACACTCAAGATCGGTCGGCGTATTTTGCGGCGGGGTGAAGGAGAGAAACAGGCTGTCTTCGCCCACCTCGCTCAATTGGCGAAAGAGCGGATCAACCTCGGTGATGGCGGACACCACATGCACCCGCCCAAGGCTTTCCAGCACCGGGCGATAGGCCTTGAGCACGAAGTAGTAACTGTATTCGGGACGTCCGAGACTCTGGCTGATGGAACGGTCGTTGACGTCCGAGTAAAGAATGAAGTTCATGGCATCCCACGATGAAGCCGCCATCCCGGCTGCTTCAATCCATGACGGCGAAGCGCTGAATCGTGGTCGGCATGCCGACACTCGTCCTGCATCTTCCAGCCCGTCTTTGTTCTTGTTTTTAGTGGTCGGTCTGACTGGGGCTGAACAACCCCTGTTGAACGCGACGAGGGGCATTCTAAACACATCCGTCGCGGATTCGTGAACCGCCCGGCGAGAATAAATCCGTCTACTCTGACGAGAACTGACCAGTCACGGTTTGCACTGTTGAAATTGCCAAGCATTTGGCACAGATTGGTAACAAACAACTACAACAACGACTTCGCCTGTCGTCCTGTCGGCCTTTTTCATGCGGCCTGACAGACTTCCCCTCAAAGCCTGTGGGAAAGTGGCGAATGTTAAAGACCAAGGGGTCGCTGTTTGAAAAAGCGTCTGTTCGTCACGGGCCTCAGTGGGTTCGTGGGACAACATATCCAGTCGCGTCTGTCCCAGTCTGACTCGACGTGGGAACTGCTGCCTGCCATCGCACCCTACGATCTCACGTCAGCGGCGAGCCTCGTCGACCTGTGGCCACAATTGCCCGACGCGGTGATTCACCTCGCTGGTCAGACCTTCGTTCCCGAAGCCTTCCGTGACCCGGCCCGTACGCTCGAGATCAATCTGCTGGGTACCCTCAATCTGTTGCAGGCCCTCAAGGCCCGCGGATTTCGGGGGACCTTCCTGTATGTCAGCTCTGGCGACGTCTATGGGCAAGTCGACGAGAGCGCCCTGCCCATCACCGAACTGCAACCGCCCTGCCCGCGCAACCCCTATGCGGTGAGCAAGCTCTCGGCCGAGTTTCTCAGCCTGCAATGGGGCCTGAGTGAGGGCTGGCCGGTGCTGGTGGCGCGGCCGTTCAACCATATCGGCGCCGGACAGAAAGACAGCTTCGTCATCGCCAGCGCCGCACGCCAGATCAACCGCATCAAGCAAGGCTTGCAGGCAGCACGACTGGAAGTCGGCGACATTGACGTCACGCGCGACTTCCTCGATGTCGGCGATGTGATCGCGGCTTATTTCGCCCTTCTGGAAAAAGGCACACCCGGGCAGGTCTACAACATCTGCTCGGGCCGCGAACAAAGCATCCGCAGTCTGATCGAGCAGTTGGGCGATCTGGCGCAGGTCGAAGTGCAACTGGTGCAGGATCCGGCACGCATGCGGCGCGCCGATCAGCGTCGCGTTTGCGGCAGTCACGCAAAGCTGGTCCAGACCACGGGCTGGGCACCGGCAATCACCACACAACAATCCCTGCGGGCGATCCTGTCCGACTGGGAGCAGCGAGTAAAACAACAATGAAAAGTGCACTGATCACGGGGATCACCGGCCAGGACGGCGCATATCTGGCCAGGTTGCTGCTCGACAAGGGTTACAAGGTTCACGGCCTGGTAGCACGCCGTAGCAGCGATTCGCGCTGGCGCTTGCGCGAGATGGGCGTCGAAGGCGACATCGTCTACCTGGACGGTGACATGGCCGATGCCTGCTCGGTACAACGTGCAGTCATTCAGTCGGCGCCGGACGAGGTCTACAACCTCGCTGCACAAAGCTTCGTTGCCGCTTCCTGGAATCAGCCGGTGACCACCGGCATCGTCGATGGCCTGGGCGTCACCCACTTGCTCGAAGCGATCCGCCAGTTCAGCCCGCACACACGTTTCTATCAGGCCTCCACCAGCGAAATGTTCGGTCTGATTCAGGCCGAACAACAGGACGAGAACACCCCGTTCTATCCGCGCAGCCCCTACGGCGTGGCCAAACTCTACGGTCACTGGATCACCGTCAACTACCGTGAAAGTTTCGACCTGCACGCCAGCAGCGGCATCCTCTTCAACCACGAGTCGCCGCTGCGCGGCATCGAGTTCGTCACCCGCAAGGTCACCGACGCCGCCGCCCGCATCAAACAGGGCAAGCAGCAGGAACTGGCCCTGGGCAACATCGACGCCAAGCGCGACTGGGGCTTTGCCGGCGACTACGTCGAAGCCATGTGGCTGATGCTGCAACAGGACAAGCCTGACGATTTCGTGGTCGCCACTGGCGTCACCACCACCGTGCGCGAGATGTGCCGCATCGCCTTCGATCACGTCGGCCTGAACTACCGCGACTACGTGAAGATCGACCCGGCGTTCTTCCGCCCGGCCGAAGTCGAAGTGCTGCTCGGCAACCCGGCCAAGGCGCAGCGTGTGCTGGGCTGGAAACCGAAAACCGACCTGGACACCCTGATCCGCATGATGATGGATGCGGATATGAAACGCGTCGCCAAGGAGTAGGTCATGCTGATCCCCGTGATTCTGTCCGGCGGTGCCGGTACGCGTCTGTGGCCGGTGTCCCGCGAGGGCCATCCCAAACCGTTCATGACCCTGCCCGACGGGCAGTCGCTGCTCGGCAAGACCTATCAGCGTGCCGCCGCATTGCTGGACGGCTGGGGCGACATCGTCACGGTGACCAACCGCGAGTACTACTTCCAGAGCAAGGATCACTATTGCGCCGCTCATGTGTCGCGCCATCGTGGGCATTTCCTGCTGGAGCCGACCGGGCGCAACACCGCCCCGGCGATTGCCGCCGCCGCCCTGTCGCTGCAGGCGCTGCACGGCGACAACGCGATCATGGTGGTGATGCCCGCCGACCATTTGATCGTCAACCAGGACGCACTCAAGAGTGCCGTCGAACACGCGGTCAATCTGGCGAAGGACGGTTATCTGGTGACCTTCGGTGTGCTGCCGACCGCCCCGGAAACCGGCTTCGGCTACATCGAAACCGGCGCACCACTGGATGCCAAAGGCGCAGCGAAAGTGCAGCGTTTCGTGGAAAAGCCCGACCTGCAAACCGCCACCCATTACCTGGAAAGCGGCAACTTCCTGTGGAACTCGGGCATGTTCTGCTTCACCACCGCGACCCTGATCAACGAACTGCAATTGCACGCGCCAGAGTTGCTGGAACAGACCCGCGCCTGCATGCAGGCCAGCGCCGCGGTGGAAACCATCGGCTGCCTGCAACAGGAACTGTCACCGGCACTGTTTGCTGAAATCACCGACATCTCCATCGATTACGCCTTGATGGAGCGCTCGGAGAAAGTCGTGGTGGTGCCCGCCGGTTTCGACTGGAGCGACATCGGTTCGTGGGGTGCCGTGGCAGCGCTGGTACCGGCCGATGCCGACAACAATCGCGCCAGCGGCGAAGCGGTGTTCATCGACAGTCACAACAACTTCGTGCAGAGCGAAGGCCGGCTGGTGGCCGCCGTGGGTGTGGATAACCTGATCATCGTCGACACCGCCGACGCGGTGCTGGTGGCCCATGCCGATCGCGCCCAGGATGTGCGACGCGTTGCCAAACAGCTCAAGGACAAATCCCACGAAGCCTACCGCCTGCATCGCACGGTCAGCCGTCCGTGGGGCACCTACACCGTGCTCGAGGAAGGCCCGCGCTTCAAGATCAAGCGCATCGTGGTCAAGCCCGGCGGCAAGCTGTCGCTGCAAATGCATCATCACCGCAACGAACACTGGGTGGTGGTCGAAGGCATGGCCAAGGTCACCAACAACGGTACCGGCACTCACCTGGTGGCCAAGAACGAATCGACGTTCATTGCCGCCGGCCATCGCCATCGCCTGGAAAACCCCGGCGTGATCGACCTGGTGATCATCGAAGTGCAAAGCGGCGAATACCTGGGTGAAGACGATATCGTGCGCTTCGAAGACCAATACGGCAGGACGGTTTGATGCTGCTTTCCCTGTACCGCTCGCTTTACAGCTATCGAGGATTCATCCTCGGCAGCGTACAGCGAGAGTTTCAAGCGCGTTATCGCAATTCGCTGCTCGGCGCCTTGTGGCCCGTGTTCAATCCACTGTCGATGATCATCGTCTACACCGTGATCTTTTCGCACATCATGCGCGCCCGCCTGCCGGGTGTGGATGACAGCATGGCCTACAGTGTCTATCTCTGCGCCGGGCTGCTCGCCTGGGGAATGTTTTCGGAAATCACCCTGCGCAGCCAGACCATGTTTCTGGATAACGCCAACCTGCTGAAGAAAATCAGCTTCCCCCGCATCTGCCTGCCGGTGATCGTGCTGTGCAATGCGGCGATCAATTTCGCCATCATCATCGGCCTGTTCCTTGGATTTCTATTGATCAGCGGGCGTTGGCCCGGTATGGCGCTCCTGGCGCTGATTCCCCTGATTGCGCTGCAAATGCTGTTCTGCGCTGGTCTGGGCATGATCCTCGGCGTGTTGAATGTATTCTTTCGCGATGTCGGCCAGCTCTTCGCCATCTGCCTGCAGTTCTGGTTCTGGCTGACGCCGATCGTGTATCCGATCACCATCCTCCCGGAGTGGGTCCAGCGGCTGCTGCAACTCAACCCGATGACCAGCCTGATCGGCAGCTATCAGAACCTGTTCCTGTATGGGCAGTGGCCGGTCTGGAACTCGCTTTTACCGGTGTTCATCGTCGCGGTGGTGATGTGTCTGATCGCCCTGCGGTTGTTCCGCCAGCGCGTCGGTGAAATGGTGGATGAACTCTGATGGGACTTATACGCGTAACGGGCCTGGGCAAGGCTTATAAACAGTATCCGACACGCTGGAGCCGTCTGGCGGAATGGCTGATCCCATTTTCCCCGGTGCGCCACCGCGAGCATTGGGTGCTGCAGGATGTCGCTTTCGAGATTGCCCCCGGCGAGGCCGTGGGTATCGTCGGCGCCAACGGTGCGGGCAAAAGCACTTTGCTGAAGATGATCACCGGTACCACTCAACCCACCTGCGGCAAAATCGAGATTGAAGGGCGCGTAGCGGCATTGCTGGAGCTGGGCATGGGTTTTCACCCGGACTTTACCGGGCGCCAGAACGCGATCATGGCCGGACAGTTGCTGGGCCTGCAGGTTGGCGAAATCGAAGCGCTGATGCCTGACATCGAACACTTCGCAGAAATCGGCGAAGCCATCGACCACCCCGTGCGCACCTACTCCAGCGGCATGCAGATGCGCCTGGCCTTCAGCGTCGCCACCGCGCGGCGTCCGGACATTCTGATCGTCGACGAGGCCCTGTCGGTGGGCGACGCCTACTTTCAGCACAAGAGCTTTGAACGCATTCGCAGCTTCCGCAAGGCCGGCACGACCCTGCTGATCGTCTCCCACGACCGCTCGGCCATCCAGTCGATCTGCGATTCGGCGATCCTGCTCAAGGATGGCCACATGGCCATGTACGACAAGCCGGAAGTGGTGCTCGACTATTACAACGCCCTGATGGCCGAACGCGAAGGGCAGATCGTGCGTCAGGAAATGCTCGCCGGCGGCGAAGTGCAGACCGTGTCCGGCACCGGCGAGGCAGGCATTCTGAGTGTGCGCCTGCTGGACGAACACGATCGCGCCATCGACGCTGCCGAGGTCGGCCAGCCAGTGGTACTGGAAGTGCAGGTCGAAGTTCGCCGCGACATTGAACGGCTGGTGCTCGGCTTCATCCTCAAGGATCGTCTGGGCCAGATGATGTATGGCATCAACACCCATCGCCTGAACAAGGCCCTGACCGATCTGCGCGCCGGCGAACGCTTCACTTACCGCTTCGCCTTCGTCATGGGGCTGGGCAAGGGCAACTATTCGGTATCGTTGAGCCTGTCGCGCCTGGACTCGCATCTGGACCGCAACTTCGAATGGCGCGATTACGGTCTGGTGTTTCACGTGATCAACAACCGCCAGGAAGATTTCGTCGGCTGTTCCTGGCTCAATGCCAAGACGACGATCACCCCTCACACCGAGGCAGCGCTGACCGAGCGTGCGCCATGACCCGCCTCTTGGTCGAGTGCACCCACGTCTTCAAACACCCGAAGATCAACTCCGGTATTCAACGCGTGGTGCGCAACGTCATCAAGCAATTGCCGGAGCGGGTGGGTGATGTCGAGTGCCTGCCGGTCATTTCGCTGAGGGGCCGGCTGTATCGGGTCACGCGCCTGGCCCCGCTGGACGCGCCGCTGTTCAACGCCATTGCGACATTCGGCGAACGACTGGAACGCCTTGCGCACCGTTTCTGGCAATGGCATCAGCGCCTCGACAGCCGCCTGCAGGCAAAAACCCCACGACGCCTGTTGTACGTCGGCTATCGGCTGAGCGCTTTCGCGGCATTTGGCGTACCCCTGCGGCTGATCGAGCGGATCAACCGCCAGCAACTGCCAAAACGCTGTGCCCCCTTGCAGCATCAGCCCGGAGACCAACTGGTGCTGCTGGATTCGTCCTGGCACTCGGACTTTTTCTCCCACGCCGAACAGCTCAAGCGCGAGGGTGTCGGTATTGTCGCGGTCATCTACGACTTGATACCGCTGACCCACCCGCAGTTCTACGACACGCGGCTGGTGCAGGTCTTCAGTGAATGGTTCGACTGGATCACCCGCACGGCCGACGGCTACCTGGCCATTTCCGCCACGGTACGCGATCAGGTGCGCGCCGAACTGCAGCAACGGATCGGCACGGTACAGGCCGAAAAACGCTGGTTCGATTATTTTCACCTCGGTTCCGAACTGGATCTGCACAGCGCCGGGGAAACCGTCGAACCGCGCCTGCAACAGCTGTTCAATACACCGGAGCCGCTGTTCCTGATGGTCAGTACCATTGAGCCGCGCAAGAACCACGCATACCTGCTCGATGCCTTCGAACGGGCCTGGACCGCCGGCTCCCCGGCGCGTCTGTGCATCGCCGGGCGCATCGGCTGGAAGTGCGACGCCCTGCTCGCCCGGGTGCGCAGTCATCCCGAACTGAATCGCCGCCTGTTCATGTTCAACGACTTGAGCGACACCAGCCTCGAACATGCCTACGCCCACGCCAGTGCGCTGGTATTCCCTTCGTTTGTCGAAGGCTTTGGCCTGCCGCTGGTGGAAGCCATGCAGCGTGGCTTGCCGGCGATGGGCAGCGACATTGCGGTGTTCCGCGAAATCGGCGGCGAATTCATGGCGTATTTCGATTTGCAGGATCCGCAAAGCCTCGCTGACTTGATCATGCGGTTCCTGCAGAGTGGCCAATTCCCCGCTGCTCGCGATGTGGCGGACTGGCGCTGGATCGACTGGCACGAGGCGAGTGCGCAACTGGCCGAGCGCACCGTACGCAATGCAGTGCAAGCGCCATTGGCGCCAGCGAGGCCGCATGCGCATTGCCCTTAATGCCCGGATCCTGCAGGCACCGCGCACCGGCATCGGCCATTACGTCGCCGAGTTGGTGAATGCGTTGCGCAGCGATACCGATATCGAAATTGAGTTGTTCCACGGCTGGGGCTGGAGTTCGGCCTTGCCGGAGGCGGCGATGCCCGGTTATTCGCGCCTGACGCCACTGCTGCGGCAGATCCCCGGGGCTTATCAGGCGCGGCGCTGGCTGGAACAAAAGCGTTTCGATCAGGCGCGCGCGCATGGCATCGATCTGTATCACGAACCGAGTCTGTGGCCACTGGCCTTCGACGGCCCGACCGTGATCACCCTGCACGACCTGACGCACCTGCATTACCCCGAAACTCAGCCGCCGGCACGTTTGCAAGAGATCGAGCGCCGACTGGCTACCGGCGTACGGCAGGCACAAGTGATCCTCACCGATTCACAAGCGATCGCCGACGAAGCTCAAAGCTGTTTCGGCCTGCCCGCTGAACGTTTCGTGGTCGCTCCCTTGGGCGTAGCCGAGCGCTTTCATCCGCGTGACGCACACACCATCGACCCGGTACTCAAGGCCCATGCCGTTACGGCGCGGGAGTATTTCCTCTGTGTCGGGACGCTGGAGCCACGCAAGAATCTGCGGCTGGCCCTGCGCGCCCATGCCTTGCTGCCGGAGGCCGTGCGCCAACGCTTTCCGCTGCTGATCGTCGGCATGGCTGGCTGGCAGCGCGAACAGTTCAGCGCCGAACTGCGTCAGGCATTGGCAAGCGGGCATGTGTGCCTGCTCGGCTACTTGCCCGATGAACACCTGGCCCAGCTGTTGGCCGGTGCCCGGGCGCTGATTTTTCCTTCGTTATACGAAGGCTTTGGCCTGCCGGTGTTGGAGGCGATGGCCAGCGGTACGCCGGTGCTACTCACCCGCGCTTCGGCCATGCCGGAAGTCGCGGGCGACGCGGGCAACTATATTGAACCTGACAATGCAGACGGCTTGCGCGACGCGCTGATCCGTCTGCTCGACGATCAGGTGCATTGGCAAGCATGCCGAGAAGCCGGATTGCAGCGGGCGCGGCTTTTTTCCTGGCAGCGCTGCGCACAGGCCACGGCCGGTGCCTACCGCCAGGCCATGGGAGGTTGAATGCGAGTTCTTCATTTTTTCAAAACCTACTTGCCTGACTCGGTCGGCGGTATCGAGCAGGTGATATTTCAGCTGTGCGAAAGCGGTGCGCATCACGGTATCGACGGCCAGGTGCTGACACTCAGCGCCGACCCGACCCCGCCGGTGGTGCAACTGGGTCAACACGAAGTGCATCGCGCCAGACTCGACATCCAGTTCGCCTCCACCGGGTTTTCCTGGAGCGTGTTCAAACAGTTTCGCGAGCTGGCCGCCGAAGCCGATGTGGTCAACTATCACTTTCCGTGGCCGTTCATGGACCTGGTGCACTTTGCCAGCGGCATGAACAAACCGAGCGTGGTGACCTACCACTCGGACATTATTCGTCAGAAGCATCTGCTCAAACTCTACCGACCGCTGATGAACCGCTTCCTCGCCAGCGCCGACCGGATTGTCGCGGCCTCGCCGAACTACCTGCACACCAGCGACGTGCTGCAGCAGTTTCAGAACAAGACCCGGGTGATTCCATACGGTTTGAACAAGGCCGGTTATCCACAGGCCGACAGCGAACGGATGAATCGCTGGCGCCAGCAGCTTGGGGATAAGTTTTTCCTGTTCGTCGGGGTCATGCGTTATTACAAAGGTCTGCACATCCTGCTCGACGCCTTGAAGGACGTGGACTACCCGGTGGTGATCGTCGGTGCCGGGCCGCTGGAACTGGAGTTGCACGCCCAGGCTGCTGCGCTGGGGCTGCGTAACATCCACTTCCTCGGGCGCCTGGGCGATGAAGACAAGGTCGCCCTGCTGCAACTGAGCTACGCCATCGTGTTTCCGTCGCACCTGCGTTCCGAAGCGTTCGGCATTTCGCTGCTCGAAGGCGCGATGTACGGCAAACCAATGATCTCCAGCGAAATCGGTACCGGCACCAGCTACATCAACATCCACAACGAAACCGGGCTGGTGGTGCCACCGAGCAACCCTCAGGCGTTTCGCGAGGCAATGCGCAGCCTCTGGGAAAACCCCGAACGCGCAGCAGCCATGGGCATAAAGGCCGAGGCGCGTTACCGGCAGTTGTTTACCGCCGACGAGATGGGCCGCAAGTGGACCGAGCTGTATCAGGAGCTGCTGGAGGAGAAAGACCTGTCTTACGCCTGATCCCGTTGCTGAAACACATCACCCTGTGGGAGCGGGCTTGCTCGCGAAAGCGGTCTTTCAGTAAACAATGATGTCGACTGATCTGACGCCTTCGCGAGCAAGCCCGCTCCCACAGGGGGGTGTAGTGATTTCAAATGAGCCGTTAGAGATCCAGCACCAACAACTGCTCACTCTGCGCCGGCACCGCGCAACAAATCAGCACCTGCCCCGCTTCCGGCAGGTCTGCCGGGGGCTGTGGATAATTCACCGCGCCACTGACCAGACGTGTCTTGCAGGTGCCGCACGAACCTCCCCGGCAACTGAACTCGGGGCGCAGGCCACGGCTTTCTGCGAGCTCCAGCAGACTGCCGCCGTCCGGCTGCCAGCGCGCCTCTTTGGCAGAACGCTCGAACATCACCGGCACTGACGTGATGGCGGCCGGTGGTTGCTCGATGACCGCCGCATCCGGGTCCGGCTGGCGCTTGAGCGTCGACGGGCCGAAGGTCTCGGCATGGATCCGCGCGTCGCGAATGTCCAGCTCGCGCAGACTGTCGTAGACACTTTGGGTAAAAGCGCCGGGGCCACAGACGGCAAAATCGATCTGGTCGTAATCCTCGACCTCCAGCAAATCGCGCAGCAGTGCCCCATCAATGCGCCCATGGCGGTCGAAATCTTCGCCCTCGTGCACATCGGCTTCCGGCTGGCTGAGCAGGCGAATCACCCGTACCGCGTCGCCAGCACTTTCCAGCAAGCGATCGAGTTCCTCGCGAAACGGCTGATCGGCCAGGCTGCGAGAACTCTGCAGCAACCACGTCGGCCGGATCCTGCGGGTGCGCAGGCCTTGATACACCACCTCGCGCAGCATCGACAGCAACGGCGTGATGCCAACCCCCGCCGCCAGCAGCACCAGCGGCCGGTGTTCCAGCGGTGCCACCGTGAAGTGCCCCTGTGGCGCCCGTGCCTCAAGAACATCGCCGACCCGGATCTGCTGGTGCAAATGGCCTGAAACCAGGCCCTCGCGTTTCACACTGATGCGCAGGAAATCATCCGATGGCGCACTCGACAGGCTATAAGTGCGAATATGCGTTTCACCATCCAGAGTGAAGCGCAACGGCAGATGCTGGCCAGCCTGAAACACCGGCATCCCTGCGCCATCGTCCGGTTGCAGATAGATCGAGCGGATGTGCTGGCTCTCCCTTTCGATGCGGGTCACCCGCAGCGGCCGCCAGCGGTCACCCAGCGCTTTGGCCTGCAAGCGTGCATCGGCCTGGGCCCAGGTGCCGGTCAGCAGACTGGTGGGCGACATGCCGTCGAAGCGCCAGCGCAGGGCCAGTGCCGCCGGGCGCCGCACCAGTCTCTCTACCTCGAATGTCCAGAGGCGCTCGGCGCCTTGGAACGCTTCGATCTGCGGCCCGTCGAGGATGATTTCGGTCCGCCCGCTCAGTTGCAGCACATCGCCTGTGGAAAAGTCGATGAACAGCAGGCCGGCCTTGGGATTGAGCAGCAGGTTGCCGAGCGTGTTGAAGTGCAGGTTGCCGGCAAAATCCGGGATGGTCAGACGATTACCTTCAACCCGGACAAACCCGGCCTGCCCGCCACGATGGGAAACATCCACCGCACGTTGTCCGTCCACATCGACGTAACTGGCGACAAAGAAGGTATCGGCGCCTTCGATCATGGCTCTGGCTGCGTCATCAAGACCGTCGTCGTGCTGCGCTGGCCGCGTCTGCGGATCGCTCAGCGGCACGCGCTGGAACTGGCGCAGTTGAATGTATTGCGGACAGTTGCCGAAAGCCTGATCCACGCTCACCTCGAAACCCTGCACGGTCAGATTGTCGACATGACCGTTGAGGCGATTGCGGCGGCGGGTATGCAACTCAATGCCGAGCAACCCGATCGGCTCGCCATTGCGCAATTGCGCCGGATCATCGGCAGCGGGTTGGCTGGCGAAATGCAGATGCTCGGGATCAGGCGAATGCGCAAACCCCGGCGCGCCTTCGATCACGCTGGCCCATGGGCGCCCGTCAGCATCGACCGCGCCGTACAGCATGAACGGTAACTGCTCATAAAAGGCGCGGTGCTGATCCGGCATCCAGTCGCGAATCACTTTTCGACCGAAGGCCTCCATGCGCTCGGCAACGCCGACATGGGCCTGCAGTTGTTGCTCGCCAGCGTGCCACGGTGAACGTTCCATCACGCATCTCCCCGCGCCGCCGGCGCATTGTGGTTAACTCGATCAGATCGGGCCGCCCCCTTAGGCAGTCTTTTGCAGACCGGCGACCGTGCGCGGCATGCCGACAAAACCGGGCAAGGCTTCGACACGCGCCAGCCAGGCACGCACGTTGGTGTAGTCGTCCAGCGACACGTTGCCTTCTGGCGCATGGGCGATGTAGCTGTAGGCGGACACGTCGGCGATGGTGGGTTCGCTGCCGGCCAGGTAAGTGGTCTTGCCCAGTTCCACCTCCATCACTTTGAGCAGGTTGTGCGCACGGGTAATCGCTTCTTCAGCATTCAACTGTGCGCCAAACACCGTCACCAATCGTGCAGCAGCAGGTCCGAAAGCAATCGGCCCTGCAGCGGCCGACAACCAGCGCTGCACCCGTGCTGCAGCGACCGGATCGGTCGGCAGCCAGCGGCCATTGCCGTACTTGAGCGCCAGATACACCAGAATCGCGTTGGAGTCGGCCAGCACCACACCGTCATCGTCGATCGCCGGCACCTGACCGAAACTGTTGATCGCCAGATACGGCGCCTGCTTGTGCTCACCCTTGGCCAGATCGACCAGGATCAGTTCAGTCGGCAGTTGCAGCAGGGACAACATCAGCTCTACCCGATGGGCGTGGCCGGAACGCGGGAAGTTGTAGAGTTTGATCGCTTGCATGGTCGACTCCGCTGGAGGGGGCGCCGTTCGGGATGGCAGCGCCGATGGAGGCCATCTTCCACCCATCTTCAAATCAACAGAATCACCAGCAATCGCAATCAATTATTTCACTGGATGAAATAACGCCGCGTTCTGCAGCGCCGGATGTTCTCGCAGCACCTTCACCGCGTGGTCGACAAAACTGCGCACCCGCGCCGGTGCCTTGCGTCCGCCCTGATACACCACATGAATCGGCAGCGGCGGCAGTTCGAAATCGGCGAGGACAATTTCCAGTTCACCGGAAGCCACCTTGCCGGCGACCTGATAGGACAACACCCGGGTCAGCCCCAAGCCCAGGCAAGCCGCAGTAATCGCCGCCTGGTTGGCGGTGACCACCAGCCGAGGCTCGGGTCGCACGCTAAGCGCTTCGCCCTGATCCACAAACGGCCAGTTGCGCAACTGGCCGATGGCCGACGTCGTCACCACCGGCGCACCGGCCAGTGCCTGCGGATGCGCGGGACGGCCGTGTCGAGCCAGATAGTCCGGCGAACCACAGATCACCCGCCGCACTTCGCCGACCCGGATTGCATGCTGATTGCTGTCCGGCAACTCACCAATGCGCACCGCGACATCGATGCCCTCCTCGACCATGCTCACCACCCGATCGACCAACAGCGCATTGATCGAAACATCTGGATACTGCGTCAGATAACTGGTCATCAGGGGCGTGACAAACAACTCACCGAACAACACCGGCGCAGTCACCGTCAATTGCCCACGGGGCTGGGCGTGACTGCCGGCCGCCGAATCCTCGGCTTCCTGCACCTCGGCGAGAATTCTCCGACAATCTTCCAGATAACGCTGACCGGCCTCGCTGAGGTGCACAGTGCGTGTCGTGCGAATCAGCAACTGTGTACCAATGCGCTGCTCTAGCGCCGCCACGGCGCGGGTGACACTGGCCGCGGACAAGCCAAGACGCCGCGCCGCTGCCGAGAAGCCCTGCTCCTGGGCCACGGTGGCGAAGATCTGCATTTCCTGGAAGCGGTCCATGGAGGTCCTCGATTCAGATACAAAAATCGCAGCCGAGGCTGCGATTTTTGCGGGTCTGGATTTTGAGAATTAAAGCTGTCGCAGTATGAGGCGGATTTCGGGGCTTCCAGCTGGCTGCGAAGAAATCGCAAAACTGTCGCAGAAGGCCCAGATGCTGATACGGACTCAAGCGCTAGAGAATTAAAACTGCCCCAGCCAATCAGAGCTGCTGCTCCGCGGATAGCTGACGGCTACACTTACTCTCTGGCCTCTTTACGACTGGATCAAAGTCGCACCAGCAACAAGAACCTGCCAACCCTATGCAGTCTGACGCTCAGGACATGCATCTATTTAGAAAAGCACGTTCCACATCGTGTCGCAAATATATTAGGCCAACCTGGCAGCACCGTCGCTCCCTTCCCTGTAAACCAGCCCGAGAAATCCTTGAATGTGTCTCGTGCTGCATTGTCCAATTTTTTGCGGCATAGGCGGTTTTCGCCACCATCATCGGATGCCCATACCTTGCACCGTGAGAAATAACGAGTTGCGAGAAACGCTGTGAGATTTAGCTTCCGAGCAATTGAATCGTGATTGATGAAGACAGGCTCGGAACACTCACTTAGATTGACTAATCTGAGATTCTTCGCCTGTTTTTGGTTACTTGGTCGCTGCTCTGTCGTCTTTCTGCGTTAATCGATAGCCGTTTACTCGGCTTTCTGTAAGTTTTGAACTATTTCGAAAAACTCAGTGTAATCCGAGAAGCTGCAGAAACCAGCCTGTTCGCCACGAGTCGAGATGGATATCAGTGGAGGTACTCCTGATTGGATGTCCGCCAATACACCCTCAATGAAGCTACTAACAATATTGACCTGATTGTAATAAACTTCACCAGTATCATTTTCAGAAGGCTTTTTCTTCGGCTCCTTCAGGAAGTTTTTTAAAATGGCCATTCCGGCGGCGGGGTTATTTGAAAAAAGTTTTAGTATGCCTTTAAAGTAATTAGCGCTTGATGCATGTGTTGCCTCTGCGAGCTCATTTAACATGCTTTCAAGTGGTTCAGCTTGGATTTTTAACATATTTTTCAGATTGGTTATCTGAAAGATAGACATATAGGCAATATCGGAACCTCCATCGGCAGATATTATCAAGCAACGTAGAGAGTCGATGTGATTTTCCTTGGCTGCAAGGTGCATTGCCATTTCGTAGCACGCCCCGAGATGACCTCTGTTATGAGCCATCGATAACCAGAGTAGACAATCATCACTCCGCCCCCCCCCAAGCGAGGCTCCGATCCGGTACATGGCGCTGATATGCCCGTTGGACGCCGCTTTAGCTAACTCATAGCTTTCGTTATCAGAGTGCTGATACTTCAAAAGTAAGGGTATACAGGCGTCATTTATTCTTTTCTTGAGCAACTCAATTAATTTATCCCAGTTTAGCCCAAAATCACTCAGCGAGCAGTCGTTGAGGTATTGTTTCGCTGATGAACGAGGACTGCGTGGTTGGGCATTGTACTCAGCCCTCTTTTCTGCCTTGTAGATCGCTACTGTTTTTTCAGTAGGAAGTATAATGTCATCTGTATGTACCTCACGAAGTGCTTCCGAGGCCTTTCCGTGAAGGTGCTGAAACCAGCTTCCGAACCTGATTTCATACGTTACATTGTTATGTGAGATAGCTGTCATTTTCTTCATCATGGCTGTCCTTGCTTAATCATGTGCTCGATCAAGATAAGCTCGAGCCGCGAAGAGAGCCTGGTCCCAAGACATATTTGGGTGACGTTCCATATAGTCCACTGCAATATTGAGAAGTAAGCGCTCGGCGCCAAGCGGACCGGACTCCAGCATTTTTTGCTCGCGATCAAGGCGTGCAAGTGCACGTCCCTTCTTCTTGCGAAATTCGGGAACAGGGAGAGGAGAAGGTAAGATTTCTGACATAATTGCCTCCAGAGTAAGAGGCAGTTTCGCGAATGCAAAGATCCACCTCTCACTATTTAAAATTAGTGAAAAAGAGAATCCGTAACTTGCTTTCGCCGGCCACGAATAAAGCCGTATCGAAAACTTAGCTAAAAAGCACAGAAAGGTCAACCACAAAAGCAGACTTGGTGGAAAAAGTGCATAGCCTCCAGGGTGTATACGGATGCGTAGCCTTTCTTAGCCGGAGGAGCATGAGGCCAGTGAGAGAGGTCTGCAGCAAAGTGGTCGAATGGTGGGCGCGCTGGGCGTCAGCGGGATGGGCATGAAGGCCAGGGAAGGCTGATTGATCGCCTGTCGTGCTTCTTAAGCTAAGGAACAAGTAAAGCAAACGACAATGACTGCACATTAGTCGAAAGGATTCAGCTCGAAGCGCCGATCGCGCACTGCAATCTTGAGCTCCCGCTTGACAGTCCTGACATCATCCAGCGAACAGTCTCCGGCTGAGCTCGCAAGATCAAGGCTTTCAAGGCATTTGCTGGCGGCTTCCTCGATTTTGAGATCTCCGCCAGCGCGAGCTAGACGTTCCTTGGTACTCTCCAGAATTGTATTGGCTGCATCTCCAAGCAAAACAAGATCAACACATTCGTGAATGGATCGGCCAATCATAGGCGCCTCATTTGTATTGATGTCGCATAATGTTAGCGGCTAGCTCTGGCAACGTCTAATGCCGATGATTAGCGGCTGCCAGCATTAAGCTCCGACCAGCATGCACCGAGGCCCAACCCTGAATCCAGTGCCAGGTTGGATTCGCAAGACCATAGAATATGCAGCTGCGCTACGAGAGACCTAGCGTTCAAGATCGGCAGAGGAGGAAATCCTCCTCTGCGACAGTCTTTATTGTTCAGCGACAGTTTTTATTGTCTAAAACCAGGTCAATGTCAGCTGTGGATAACTTATTCCACCGTCACCGACTTCGCCAGGTTGCGCGGCTGGTCGACGTCGGTGCCCTTGAGCACGGCGACGTAGTACGACAGCAACTGCAGAGGGATGGTGTAGAGGATCGGCGAAAGAATGTCGTGGATGTGCGGCATCTGCACCACATGGGTGCCTTCGCCGTTGGTCATCCCGGCTTTCTCGTCAGCGAATACGATCAGTTCACCACCACGGGCGCGGACTTCCTGCAGGTTGGACTTGAGCTTCTCCAGCAGTTCGTTGTTTGGCGCCACGGTAACCACCGGCATGTCGTTATCCACAAGCGCCAGCGGGCCGTGCTTCAGTTCCCCAGCCGGATAGGCTTCGGCGTGGATGTAGGAGATTTCCTTGAGCTTCAAGGCGCCCTCCATTGCGACCGGGAACTGCGCGCCACGGCCGAGGAACAGGGTGTGGTTCTTCTCGGCGAACAGCTCGGCGATTTTTTCCACGGTGCTGTCCATCGCCAGCGCTTCGCCGAGACGGGTCGGCAGGCGACGCAACTCTTCCACCAGCGTGGCTTCAACGCCTTTGCCGAGCGTGCCGCGTACCTGACCCAGCGACAGGGTCAGCAGCAACAGGCCGACCAGTTGCGTGGTGAACGCCTTGGTCGAGGCTACGCCGATTTCGCGACCGGCCTGGGTCAGCAGCGTCAGGTCGGATTCACGCACCAGCGAGCTGATGCCGACGTTGCAGATCGCCAGGCTGGCGAGGAAGCCCAGCTCTTTGGCGTTGCGCAGCGCGGCCAGGGTGTCGGCGGTTTCGCCGGACTGCGAGATGGTGACGAACAGGGTATCCGGCTGCACCACCACCTTGCGGTAGCGGAATTCGCTGGCGACTTCGACCTGGCACGGGATACCGGCCAGTTCTTCGAGCCAGTAACGCGCGACCATACCGGCGTGGTAGCTGGTACCGCAGGCGACAATCTGCACATTGCGCACTTTGGCGAACAGTTCGGCAGCCTGTGGACCGAAGGCCTGCACCAGCACCTGATTGTTGCTCAGGCGACCTTCTAGGGTACGTTGCACCACGACGGGCTGTTCGTGGATTTCCTTTAGCATGTAATGACGGAACTCGCCCTTGTCAGCGGCTTCGGCACCATCGCTGTACTGCACGGTCTGGCGCTCGACGGTTTGACCGTTTACATCCCAGATCTGCACGCTGTCGCGGCGAATTTCGGCGATATCGCCTTCTTCCAGGTACATGAAGCGGTCAGTGACCTGACGCAGGGCCAATTGGTCGGACGCGAGGAAGTTCTCACCCAGGCCCAGACCGATCACCAACGGGCTGCCACTGCGTGCGGCAACCAGACGATCCGGCTGTTGTGCGTTGATCACGGCCAGACCGTAGGCGCCGTGCAGTTCCTTGACGGTGGCTTTCAGCGCGACGGTCAGGTCAGGCTGATCCTTGAGTTTGTGGCTCAGCAGGTGCGCGATGACTTCGGTGTCGGTGTCCGAAGTGAACACGTAACCCAGCGCTTTCAGTTGCTCACGCAGGGCTTCGTGGTTCTCGATGATGCCGTTGTGCACCACGGCGATATCACCGGAGAAATGCGGGTGCGCGTTACGCTCGCAAGGTGCACCGTGGGTCGCCCAACGGGTGTGGGCGATACCGAGACGGCCGACCAGCGGCTGTGCGGCCAGCGCCGCTTCCAGCTCGCTGACCTTGCCCGGACGGCGCATGCGCTCGAGCTTTTCATCGTTGGTGAAAACTGCCACACCGGCGCTGTCATAGCCGCGGTATTCAAGGCGCTTGAGGCCTTCGAGCAGGATGGCGGTGATATTACGTTCAGCAACTGCGCCGACAATTCCACACATGCTTATTTCTCCTGACTGACAGCCGCGCAAATCACGCTGATACCGCGGGCCTGAATCTGATCGCGCGCATCTTCAGGCAGGCGATCATCGGTAATGAGGGTATGGACGCTGCTCCACGGCAGCTCCAGGTTGGGAATCTTGCGACCGATCTTGTCGGCCTCGACCATCACGATGACTTCACGCGCCACGTCGGCCATCACCCGGCTCAGGCCAAGCAACTCGTTGAACGTGGTGGTACCGCGCACCAGATCGATGCCATCGGCGCCGATAAACAACTGGTCGAAGTCGTAAGAGCGTAGTACCTGCTCGGCCACCTGGCCCTGGAAGGACTCCGAATGCGGATCCCAGGTGCCGCCGGTCATCAACAGCACCGGTTCGTGTTCGAGTTCGCTCAAGGCGTTGGCCACGTGCAGGGAGTTGGTCATCACCACCAGACCCGGCTGCTGGCCAAGCTCGGGAATCATCGCCGCAGTGGTGCTGCCACTGTCGATGATGATGCGGGCGTGCTCGCGGATACGTTTGACGGCGGCGCGGGCAATCGCCTGTTTGTACTTTGAAACGCTTTGGCCCGGTTCAGCGACCAATTCCTGCGGCATGGTGATCGCCCCGCCGTAACGGCGCAGCAACAGACCATGGCTTTCCAGTGCGGCCAGATCCTTGCGAATCGTAACTTCAGAAGTTTCGAAGCGCTTGGCCAGTTCATCCACACTGACTTCGCCCTGGTCATTGAGCAAGGCGAGGATATTGTGTCGGCGCTGAGGTGTATTGCGTTTCGACATGATGGTCTAAGTTTCGATTCGAAAGATAACGGAAGCAATCAAAACCTATCAGCCATAAATCGTCAAGCGACAGATCGAAAATTTTAGAAACGATACAGACGAATATGGGAGCCCTTGCTCGCGAATGCGAAGGGTCAGTCACTGAAATGTGAAACTGAAACACCGCATTCGCGAGCAAGCCCGCTCCCACATTTGGATTCAAGCATTAAGTGCAGCTGTGGATAACTCAGCTTTTCTTGATCTTCTCCGGCCGCTTCCAGCCGTCGATATTTTTCTGCCGCGCCCGACCAACGGCCAACTGGGCGTTATCCACATTCTGGGTGATGGTCGAACCAGCCGCGGTAGTTGCCCCGGACGAGATATCCACAGGTGCGACCAACGAGTTGTTGGAGCCGATGAACACATCTTCGCCCAACACGGTTTTCCACTTGTTGGCGCCATCGTAGTTGCAGGTAATGGTGCCCGCGCCAATGTTGGTGCGGGCGCCGATTTCCGCGTCGCCCAGATAGGTCAGATGCCCGGCCTTGGCGCCCTCACCCATGCGCGCGTTTTTCAGTTCGACAAAGTTACCCACATGCGCGCGCGCTTCTAGCACTGTGCCCGGACGCAGACGGGCGAACGGACCGGCATCACTGCCTTCACCAAGAATGGCGCCTTCGATGTGGCTGTTGGCCTTGATCACCACGCCTTTGCGCAGGGTGCTGTCCTTGATCACGCAGTTCGGGCCGATCACCACGTCGTCCTCGATGACAACATTACCTTCGAGAATCACGTTGATGTCGATCAGCACATCGCGACCGACGGTGACTTCGCCACGCACATCGAAACGCGCCGGGTCACGCAGGGTCACGCCTTGCGCCATCAGCCGGCGGCCGGCGCGCAGCTGGTAATGCCGCTCCAGTTCCGCCAGTTGCTTACGATCATTGGCGCCCTGCACTTCCATCGGGTCGTGCGGTTGTTCAGTGGCCACCACCAAACCATCGCTGACCGCCATTTCGATCACGTCGGTCAAGTAGTACTCGCCCTGGGCATTGTTGTTCGACAGGCGGCTCATCCAGTCGGCCAGGCGATTGGCCGGGACGGCGAGAATGCCGGTATTGCCTTCGGTGATTGCGCGCTGGGCTTCGCTGGCATCTTTATGCTCAACGATGGCAGCGACCTTGCCGTCAGCGTTGCGCACGATGCGACCGTAACCGGTCGGATCTTCCAGCTCGACGGTCAGCAGTCCCATCTGGCCCGGTACGACATGTTTAAGCAGGCGCTGCAGGGTTTCAACTTCGATCAACGGCACGTCACCGTAGAGGATCAACACCGTGTCGGCGCTGATGAACGGCACAGCCTGAGCCGTTGCATGACCAGTGCCCAATTGCTTGTCCTGCAGCACGAAATTCAAATCGTCAGCCGCCAGACGCTCACGCACCACATCGGCACCGTGGCCGATCACCACATGAATGCGCTGTGGATCGAGCTGCCGTGCGCTGTGGATAACATGCCCAAGCATGGAATTGCCGGCTACCGGGTGCAGCACTTTCGGCAACGCCGAACGCATACGGGTGCCTTGACCGGCCGCGAGGATAACGATTTCGAGAGACATGACTGGCTACCAATCCTGGGTGGTCAGCAACTGCGACCGGGTTGTAAAAATCGGAAAGAAAAAAGGGTAGCCGAGGCTACCCTTTTTTATCAATCGCACAACAAGTGGCTGACGGATTAACCACCAAACTTCTTGCGGATCTGCTGGACGGTGCGCAGCTGAGCTGCAGCCTCGGCCAGACGTGCGGACGCAGCTCCGTAGTCGAAATCTGCGCTCTTCTCGTGCAGAGCAGCTTCGGCAGCCTTGAGAGCTGCTTGAGCCTGAGCTTCATCCAGGTCGGCGGCACGTTGCACGGTATCGGCAAGCACCTTGACCATGTTCGGCTGAACCTCGAGGAAACCACCGGAGATGTAGAACACCTCGGCTTCCCCGCCTTGCTTGATCAGGCGGATCGGACCTGGCTTCAGATTAGTGATCAGCGGCGCGTGACCCAGAGCGATACCAAGATCACCCAGTGCACCGTGCGCAATCACCATCTCGACCAGGCCGGAAAAGATTTCCCCTTCCGCGCTGACGATATCGCAATGGACTGTCATAGCCATCTGATTGCCTCAACCTAAATTAGCGCCCGTTGCCGGGCGCCGGGATTACAGTTTCTTGGCTTTCTCGATCGCTTCTTCGATGCCGCCAACCATGTAGAACGCTTGTTCTGGCAGGTGGTCGTAGTCACCGTTGAGGATGCCTTTGAAGCCAGCAATGGTGTCTTTCAGGGAAACGTATTTACCCGAAGCACCGGTGAAGACTTCAGCCACGAAGAACGGCTGCGACAAGAAGCGCTGGATCTTACGAGCACGGTTAACCAACTGTTTGTCGGCTTCCGACAGCTCGTCCATACCCAGGATCGCGATGATGTCTTTCAGCTCTTTGTAACGTTGCAGAACGTACTGAACGCCGCGAGCGGTGTCGTAGTGGTCCTGACCGATTACGTTCGGATCCAGCTGGCGCGAAGTCGAATCCAGTGGATCTACCGCTGGGTAGATACCCAGGGAAGCGATGTCACGGGACAGAACGACGGTGGCGTCCAAGTGGGCGAAGGTGGTCGCTGGCGACGGGTCGGTCAAGTCATCCGCAGGTACGTATACCGCCTGGATCGAGGTGATCGAACCTTCTTTGGTCGAAGTGATACGTTCTTGCAGAACGCCCATCTCTTCAGCCAGGGTCGGCTGGTAACCTACTGCCGAAGGCATACGGCCCAGCAGTGCGGATACTTCAGTACCGGCCAGGGTGTAACGGTAGATGTTGTCGACGAACAGCAGAACGTCGTTACCTTCGTCACGGAACTTCTCGGCCATGGTCAGGCCGGTCAGGGCCACGCGCAGACGGTTTCCCGGCGGCTCGTTCATCTGACCGTAAACCAGTGCCACTTTGTCCAGAACGTTGGAGTCCTTCATCTCGTGGTAGAAGTCGTTACCCTCACGAGTACGCTCACCCACACCGGCGAACACGGAATAACCGCTGTGCTCGATGGCGATGTTACGGATCAGTTCCATCATGTTTACGGTTTTGCCTACACCGGCACCACCGAACAGACCGACTTTACCGCCTTTGGCGAACGGGCAAACCAGGTCGATAACCTTGATGCCGGTTTCCAGCAGGTCGTTGCCGCCTGCTTGCTCAGCGAACGAAGGTGCTGCGCGGTGAATGCCCCAGCGCTCTTCGGTGTCGATTGGACCAGCTTCGTCGATCGGGTTACCCAGAACGTCCATGATCCGGCCCAGAGTCGCTTTACCGACCGGTACGGAGATGGCTGCGCCGGAATCGGTAACTTCCAGACCGCGCTTCAAGCCCTCGGTGGAACCCATCGCAATGGTACGAACCACGCCGTCGCCCAGCTGTTGCTGAACTTCCAGAGTGGTTTCGGCCGCACTGACTACTTTCAGCGCGTTGTAGATGCTCGGTACGCTGTCGCGTGGAAATTCCACGTCGATAACGGCGCCGATGATTTGAACGATACGTCCGCTACTCATAGCTGGATCCTCTGAATATTTGAACCGTTAAACCGCGGCAGCGCCGCCGACGATTTCCGAGATCTCTTGGGTGATCGCAGCCTGACGCGCCTTGTTGTAGATCAGCTGCAAATCGCTGATCAAATCACCG
This sequence comes from Pseudomonas sp. G3-39, assembly GCF_054790485.1. Taxonomy (NCBI): domain Bacteria; kingdom Pseudomonadati; phylum Pseudomonadota; class Gammaproteobacteria; order Pseudomonadales; family Pseudomonadaceae; genus Pseudomonas; species Pseudomonas sp. G3-39. Next base: position 5,985,303 of record NZ_CP186497.1, read on the forward strand.
GCGTTGTCGGTAGCGTTCTTCATCGCGATCATCCGCGCAGCTTGTTCAGCCGCGTTGTTCTCGACCACCGCCTGGTACACCTGCGACTCCACGTAGCGCACCATCAAGCCGTCAAGCAGCTCTTTGGCGTCTGGTTCGTAGAGGTAGTCCCAGTGGTGCTTGAGTTCTTGATCCGGGGTTGCCACCAGTGGAATCAACTGCTCCACGGTAGGCTGTTGTGTCATGGTGTTGATGAACTTGTTGGATACCACGGACAGGCGATCGATACGGCCCTCCAGGTAGGCATCCAGCATCACCTTGACGCTGCCGATCAAATCATTGATCGACGGCTCTTCACCCAGGTGGCTGATAGCTGCAACGACGTTACCGCCGAAGTTGCGGAAAAAGGCCGCACCCTTGCTACCGACTACACACAGATCAATCTCGACGCCGTTTTCGCGGTTTACCGCCATGTCCTTGACCAGGGCCTTGAACAGGTTGGTGTTCAAGCCGCCGCACAAACCACGGTCACTGCTCACCACGACATAACCGACGCGCTTTACTTCACGGTCGATCATGAACGGGTGGCGGTATTCCGGGTTGGCGTTGGCCAGATGCCCAATTACCTGGCGGATACGCTCCGCATAAGGACGGCTGGCTGCCATGCGCATTTGTGCCTTGCGCATTTTGCTCACCGCCACTTTTTCCATGGCGCTGGTAATTTTTTGCGTGCTTTTGATGCTCGCAATCTTACTGCGAATCTCTTTTGCGCCTGCCATGTAACACCTATCAGGTTAGCAAGCGGGAGCCTTGCGGCTCCCGCTGCGGCTTACCAGGTTTGGGTGGCCTTGAACTTCTCGATACCGGCTTTCATGCCAGCGTCGATTTCGTCATTGAAGTCACCTTTAACGTTGATCTTGGCCATCAAATCGGCGTGATCGCGGTTGAAGAAAGCAATCAGCGCTTGTTCGAAGCTGCCGATCTTGGCGATTTCAATGTCAGTCAGGAACCCACGCTCAGCGGCATACAGCGACAGCGCCATGTCAGCGATCGACATTGGTGCGTATTGCTTCTGCTTCATCAGCTCGGTAACGCGCTGACCATGCTCAAGTTGCTTACGGGTCGCTTCGTCCAGGTCAGAAGCGAACTGGGCGAATGCCGCCAGTTCACGGTACTGAGCCAGAGCGGTACGGATACCACCGGACAGCTTCTTGATGATCTTGGTCTGAGCGGCACCACCCACACGGGATACCGAAACACCGGCGTTCACTGCAGGGCGGATGCCCGAGTTGAACATGGCCGATTCCAGGAAGATCTGACCGTCGGTGATGGAAATCACGTTGGTCGGAACGAACGCGGAAACGTCGCCAGCCTGGGTTTCGATGATCGGCAGTGCGGTCAGGGAACCGGTTTTGCCGGTCACTGCGCCGTTGGTGAACTTCTCTACGTATTCTTCCGAAACGCGGGATGCGCGCTCCAGCAGACGGGAGTGGAGATAGAACACGTCGCCTGGGTAAGCTTCACGGCCTGGTGGACGGCGCAGCAGCAGGGAAATCTGGCGGTAAGCCACTGCTTGCTTGGACAGATCGTCATAAACGATCAGCGCGTCTTCACCGCGGTCGCGGAAGAATTCACCCATGGTGCAACCGGAGTACGGTGCCAGGAATTGCAGCGCAGGAGATTCCGAAGCACTGGCAGCCACGATGATCGTGTTGGCCAGGGCGCCGTTTTCTTCCAGCTTGCGAACCACGTTGGCGATGGTCGATTGCTTCTGACCGATCGCTACATAGACGCAGAAAATGCCGCTGTCTTTCTGGTTGATGATCGCGTCGATCGCCAGAGCGGTTTTACCGATCTGACGGTCACCGATGATCAGCTCACGCTGGCCACGGCCGACAGGGATCATGGCATCGACAGCCTTGTAGCCAGTCTGTACAGGCTGGTCTACCGACTTACGCCAGATCACGCCCGGTGCAACTTTCTCGACCGCGTCGGTCAAGGTGTTGCCCAGTGGACCTTTGCCGTCAACAGGGTTACCCAGTGCATCGACTACGCGACCCAGCAGTTCCTTACCAACCGGAACTTCGAGGATGCGGCCGGTGCACTTGGCGCTCATGCCTTCAGCCAGACTGGTGTATGCGCCCAGTACAACGGCACCTACGGAGTCTTGCTCCAGGTTGAGGGCCATACCGTAGACGCCGCCCGGAAACTCGATCATCTCGCCGTACATGACGTCGGCCAGACCGTGAATCCGCACGATGCCGTCAGATACGCTGACGACAGTGCCTTCGTTACGGGCTTGGGAGGTCACATCGAGCTTGTCGATGCGGCCCTTGATAATTTCACTTATTTCGGAAGGATTGAGTTGCTGCATTGCTCTGCTGCCCCTTCAAACTCAAGATTTCAATGCTTCGGCAAGTTTCGCGATTTTGCCGCGAATCGAGCCATCGATAACCAGGTCGCCGGCGCGGATAACGACACCCCCTATAAGGGCAGCATCCTCCGCAACTTGCAGGCGCACTTCCCGGTTGAGTCGTGCACTGAGAACCTTGGCGAGTTTGTCTTGCTGTTCTTGGTTCAATGCGAAAGCACTGGTCACTTCAACGTCTACCGACTTCTCTTGTTCGGCCTTGTACAGGTCGAACAGAGCGGCGATCTCCGGCAGAAGCGGGAGACGGTCGTTTTCGGCAACGACATTGATGAAGTTCTGTGCCTTGGCATCAAACTTGTCGCCGCACACGTCAATGAACGTGGCGGCCTTTTCTGCGCTCGTCAGTCGCGGGGCCTTGAGCACGCGCTGCATGGTGTCGTCTTGCGACACCGCTGCAGCCAGGCCGAGCATGGCTGACCAATTGGCCAGTTGCTGGTGGGCCTGAGCGTGCTCGAAGGCCGCCTTAGCGTAAGGTCGGGCCAACGTGGTCAGTTCTGCCATGATCGCCCTCGCTTAGATTTCAGCAGCCAGTTGGTTAACCAGCTCTGCGTGCGCGTTTTGATCGATTGTGGCACCCAGGATCTTCTCGGCGCCGCCGACAGCCAGCAAGCCCACTTGGGCGCGCAGCTTGTCTTTGACACTGTTCAGTTCCTGTTCGATCTCGGCTTGAGCCTGAACCTTCACACGGTCAGCGTCGATACGGGCTTTTTCAACAGCCTCTTCAACGATCTGGTTACCGCGTTTCTTGGCTTGCTCGATGATTTCAGCTGCCTGAGCTTTCGCTTCGCGCAGTTGCTGACCCGCTTTCTCTTGGGCCAACTCCAGGTCGCGAGCTGCACGGCTGGCAGCGTCCAGACCATCAGCGATCTTCTTTTGACGTTCGTGCAGAGCAGCGATGACCGGAGGCCATACGAACTTCATGCAGAACAGTACAAAAATCAGGAACGCAACGGACTGGCCAATCAGGGTCGCATTAATGTTCACGCCAACACCTCGCAGTTACGTTGTCCATCACACCAAATTACTCGGAAGAATCCGGGTAATTAGCCAGCGATCTGACCAACGAACGGGTTCGCAAAGGTGAAGAACAGAGCGATACCAACACCGATCATGGTTACGGCGTCGAGCAGACCGGCAACGATGAACATTTTAACTTGCAGCATTGGAACCATTTCTGGCTGACGCGCTGCGCCTTCCAGGAACTTGCCGCCCAGCAGGCCGAAACCAATTGCGGTACCCAGTGCGCCCAGGCCGATCAACAGTGCAACAGCGATAGCGGTTAGACCAACTACAGTTTCCATCTTTCCTCCCGACTTTTACGTCGTATGGTTTAGGTTTTTTAGATTAAAGCGGTAAAACAAATCGTTTCAGAGGCCCGGTTAAGAGCCCCCTCCCGTTTGACCGGGAGGGACATCAGATCAGCCGAGGCTGCTCTTAATGGTTTTCTTCGTGCGCCATCGACAGGTAGACGATGGTCAGCATCATGAAGATGAACGCCTGCAGGGTGATGATCAGGATGTGGAACACAGCCCACGCCCACTGCAGAACAACGCCCAGGCCACTCAGCCAGAGCAGGCCGCTGCCGAACATCACAGCGATCAGAATGAACACCAGCTCGCCGGCATACATGTTGCCGAACAGACGCAGGGCCAGAGAGATCGGCTTGGCGATCAGGGTCACGAATTCCAGCAGGAAGTTCACCGGGATCAGCAGGGCCTGAACGAAGATGTTCTTGCTGCCGAACGGGTGCAGGGTCAGTTCGCCGATGAAGCCGCCGATGCCCTTGACCTTGATGCTATAGAAAATGATCAGTGCGAAAACCGAGAACGCCATGCCCAGGGTCGCGTTCGGGTCGGTGGTCGACACGGCACGGAACGGGATGTGGTGGTCGCCGGTGATCAGGATGGCCAGCTGAGGAATCCAGTCGACCGGTACCAGGTCGACGGCGTTCATCAGGAACACCCAGACGAAGATGGTCAGTGCCAGCGGTGCGATCACCGGGCTACGGCCATGGAAGCTGTCTTTCACGCTGCCATCGACGAATTCGACCAATACTTCAACGAAGTTCTGCAAAGCACCTGGCTGACCCGATGTTGCTTTCTTTGCCGCCATGCGGAAAAGGAAAACGAAGATCAGACCCAGCGCGACCGACCAGCCGAGGGTATCGACGTGGAAAGCCCAGAAGCCCATTTCCTTGGCTTCTGCTGCGGTATGGGCAAAGCCCCAGCCGCCGTTAGGTAGCTGACCGAAGGTCAGGTTCTGCAAGTGGTGCTGGATATAGCCCGAAGCGGTTGTTTCTGCCATGGTTGCCTCAAACGCCCTAAGGTCTCGAAAGTCTTGTTCTCATCAGCAGGGGAGCGAACCAGCTGACCGACTGAGTCAGCACGAAAGCGCCGAATACTGCGATCGGCGCCAATGGCTTCACACCTGCAAACACCAGTGCAAACAGCACTGCCGTCAAAATCAGTTTGCCTGCCTCGCCGGCATAAAATGACCGGACGATGGACTGGGCTGCTCGGGCGCCGGAAAACCGAAATGCCTTGTGAGCGAAATAAACATTGGGCAGCAAGGCTATCAGGCCTCCGCAAAGTCCCGAGTATCCGGCAACGACTCCGTGCCATTGCCAGAGCGCCAAAGCGGCAATGAGCAAAATGACAAATTGAGCCATCAACACCGGAAAAACCGCCAGGCGATGGAACGGCAGGCGGTTTGGCTTGCGGGTTTCCATCACGTTTGCTCTCCAATGGTCGGCTGCCAGAATTCAATAACTTGGCATAATTTGTGCCGACAAAATGCGCGCAGAGTATAGGGGCGGTTCTGCCCCTATTCAACTGTCAGGTAGTGATTTCCGACTGCGCGCTACATGAGGAAATGTTTCAGCGGATGTGTGCGAGCACACCTTGAAGCTCATCGAGTGAGTTGTAACCGATCACCAGCTGACCTTTTCCCTTCTTGCCGTGGCGAATCTGCACCGCAGAGCCTAGGCGCTCGGCCAGACGCTGTTCGAGCCGGGCGATATCCGGGTCGGGTTTGGCCGCTTCCACAGGCTCCGGTTTGCCACTCAACCACTGACGAACCAGTGCCTCGGTTTGGCGCACAGTCAGGCCGCGTGCGACAACATGTCGCGCCCCTTCCACCTGCTGATTGTCCGGCAGACCGAGCAAAGCACGGGCATGACCCATTTCCAGGTCACCGTGGGACAGCATGGTCTTGATGACTTCAGGCAGTGCAATAAGTCGCAACAGGTTAGCCACAGTCACGCGGGACTTACCCACAGCCTCGGCCACCTGCTGTTGAGTGAGCTGGAATTCCTGCTGCAGTCGCTGCAAGGCGACGGCTTCCTCGATCGGGTTCAGGTCTTCACGCTGGATGTTCTCGATCAGCGCAATGGCGATCGCGGTTTCATCCGGCACATCACGGACCATCGCCGGGATGGTTTCCTGGCCGGCCTGCTGGCTGGCGCGCCAGCGGCGTTCACCGGCGATGATTTCGAAGCGGCCACCGCCAATCGGGCGCACCACGATCGGCTGCATCACGCCTTGCGCCTTGATCGACTGCGCCAGCTCTTCCAGCGCCTGCGGGTCCATGTCGCGGCGTGGCTGGTATTTGCCACGCTGCAGCAGGTCCAGCGGCAGATGTTGCAGTTCACGGGTATCGGCCTGCGCCGCCTGTTCTTCCAGCGCGCTGACGGTCGGACCACTCAGCAGTGCATCCAGTCCACGTCCGAGACCTCGTTTCTTGACGGCCATGGGGATTCCTTAAGTTGGCTGGGCAGCGGCGATGCGTGAATTTTTGCGCTGACGGCGAACCATCTCGCCCGCCAGTGCCAAATAGGCCAGCGCGCCGCGCGATTGCTTGTCGTAGGCCAGTGCCGGCATACCGTAGCTCGGTGCTTCGGCCAGGCGGATGTTGCGCGGGATCACCGTGTCGTACAGCTGCTCGCCAAAGTGTTCCTTCAGCTGCGCCGAAACATCGTTCATCAGGCTCAGCCGCGGGTCGTACATGGTGCGCAGCAGACCTTCGACCTTGAGGTTGGGGTTCAGCAGTTCGGCAATGCGTTTGATGTTATCCACAAGGTCGCTCAAGCCTTCGAGCGCAAAGTATTCGCACTGCATGGGGATAATCACCCCATCGGCGGCAACCAATGCGTTCAGCGTAAGCATCGACAGCGACGGCGGGCAGTCGATCAAAATGTAATCGTAGTTTTCACGGATCGGCGCCAGCGCGCTGCGCAGACGGCTTTCCTTCATCTGCATTTCCAGCAGCACCACTTCAGCCGCGGTCAGGTCGCGGTTGGCCGGCAGCAGTTGATAACCGCCGTGCTCGGAGTAGTGCATGGCCTGGGCCAGATCGCATTCGCCGATCAGCAGGTCGTAGACCGAGTTTTCCAGGCCATGTTTATCCACACCGCTACCCATGGTGGCGTTGCCCTGTGGATCGAGATCGATCAACAGCACCCGGCGCTTGGTCGCGACCAGGGATGCTGCGAGGTTGATGCAGGTGGTGGTCTTGCCCACACCACCCTTCTGGTTCGCTATCGCGAATACCTTAGCCATTCTTGCTTGTGTTCCCAATCATGCCGTGCGGCGCAGTATCAGCAGATGGCGTTGGCCTTGGCAACCGGGTACGGCCAGGGCGTGTTCGCTATCGAGTTTGAAGTCTGCCGGCAATGCTACCAGCTCATCGGCCGGATGAACGCCCTTCATTGCCAGCCAGCGCGTGTCGGCATCGCCGAGGTGGCGAGTCCAGTTGGTGAAGTTCTCCATACTGCTGAAAGCCCGGGAAATGATCCCGTTGAATGGCTGGGCAGGCTGGAAGGCTTCGACGCGACTGTGGGTAACTTGCAGGTTATCCAGTTTGAGTTCGAGTTTGACCTGAGTCAGGAAGCGGGTTTTCTTGCCGTTGCTGTCCAGACAGGTCACTTGCGAGTCCGGATACAGGATCGCCAGCGGAATGCCGGGCATGCCGCCGCCACTGCCGACATCGAGCCAGCGGCCGTTTTCGATGAACGACATCACGCTCAAGCTATCGAGCAAATGCCGCGAAACCATTTCGTCAGGATCGCGAACTGCAGTCAGGTTGTAGGCCTGGTTCCATTTGATCAACAGGGCCAGGTAGCCCAGCAGCAATTCGTGCTGGGCCGCGCTGAGATTGACACCGAGCTCGCGGGCTCCTGTGGATAACTCTTCGGCGTGTTGCGAAGTGACCTTAGAACTCAAGCGCTTTGCTCCAACTGACGGCCCGCGCCGCGTTTTTTCAAATGAATCATCAACAGCGAAATCGCTGCCGGGGTCACGCCCGGGATCCGCGAAGCCTGGCCGAGCGTCTCCGGACGCGTCGCACCGAGCTTGCTCTGAATCTCCTTGGAGAGACCGGAAATGTTGGTGTAATCGATATCCACAGGCAATTTCGTGTCTTCACTGGCGCGCAGACGGGCGATTTCGTCCTGTTGACGGTCGATGTAACCGGCGTATTTGGTCTTGATTTCAACCTGTTCGGCGACCTGTGGATCTTCGGCGCCCTGCCCGGTCACTTCGACCAGACCAGCGTAGTCGATTTCCGGACGGCTCAAGAGGTTGAGCAAGTTGTATTCGTGAGTCAGCGGCGTGCCGAATTTTTCCGCAATCGCATCGCCCTGCTGGGTGCCCGGGCGAACCCAGGTGCTCTTCAGGCGCTGCTCTTCGAGTTCGATGCTTTCGCGTTTCTTGCAGAAGGCCGCCCAACGCGCGTCATCGACCAGACCCAGTTCACGACCTTTTTCGGTCAAACGCAGGTCGGCGTTGTCCTCGCGCAGAATCAGGCGGTACTCGGCACGGGAAGTGAACATGCGGTACGGCTCTTGGGTACCGAGGGTGATCAGGTCGTCGACCAGCACGCCGATGTACGCTTCATCGCGACGCGGGCACCAGGCTTCTTTGCCCTTGGCACGCAGCGCGGCGTTGGCCCCGGCGAGCAAACCTTGCGCACCAGCTTCTTCGTAACCGGTGGTGCCGTTGATCTGACCAGCGAAGAACAGACCGCCGATGACTTTGGTTTCCAGGCTGTATTTCAGGTCACGCGGGTCGAAGTAGTCGTACTCGATCGCATAACCCGGACGCACGATGTGCGCGTTTTCCATGCCGCGGATCGATTGCACGATCTGCAATTGCACGTCGAACGGCAAGCTTGTGGATATCCCGTTCGGGTACAGCTCATGGGTGGTCAGGCCTTCCGGCTCGATGAACACCTGATGGCTTTCCTTGTCAGCAAAGCGATGAATCTTGTCTTCGATCGACGGGCAGTAGCGCGGACCGATGCCTTCGATTTCGCCGGCAGCGGAATACATCGGCGAACGATCGAGGTTCGCCGCGATGATTTCGTGGGTGCGGGCGTTGGTATGGGTAATCCAGCAACTGACCTGGCGCGGATGTTGTTCCTTGTTGCCCATGAACGACATGACCGGGATCGGCGTATCGCCCGGTTGCTCGGTCATGACCGAGAAATCCACAGATTTGCCATCGATGCGCGGTGGCGTACCGGTTTTCAGGCGACCGACACGCAGCGGCAGTTCACGCAGACGATGTGCCAGGGCAATCGACGGCGGGTCACCGGCACGACCGCCGGAGAAATTCTGCAAACCGATGTGGATAAGTCCACCGAGGAACGTACCAGTGGTCAACACCACGGAATCGGCGAAGAACCGCAGACCCATTTGCGTGACAACACCGCGTACCTGGTCCTGCTCGACGATCAGGTCGTCAGCGGCCTGTTGAAATATCCACAGGTTCGGTTGGTTTTCCAGAATTTCGCGGACAGCGGCCTTGTACAGAATACGGTCGGCTTGCGCACGGGTCGCTCGTACGGCCGGACCTTTGCGGCTGTTCAATACGCGAAACTGGATGCCGCCCAGATCGGTAGCCATGGCCATCGCGCCGCCGAGGGCGTCAATTTCCTTGACCAAATGGCTTTTGCCAATGCCACCGATGGCCGGGTTGCAGCTCATGGCACCGAGGGTTTCCACGTTATGCGTCAGCAACAGGGTTTTTGCCCCCATACGTGCTGAGGCCAGTGCTGCCTCGGTACCGGCATGACCGCCGCCGATGACGATCACTTCAAAACGGGAAGGGAAATCCACCACGCACCTCGTGCCTGCTTAAGTAGGTATTCAGGAATAGTTTGAGATCAGGTTTCTGGACCTGGTCGACAAGTATAGGGACTTCGCCCTCCCTAAAGAACCCTTTGCACAAAATTTAACCAGCTGTGGAGAACTCGAGGTTAAAAGAATAAAAAAGAGAGAAATTTATAAAACCTTTGTTTTAATGCTTATTCTTACTGACCGACCTTTCTGTGGATAGATTGCTACAGGCCTTATTATTCAATGTGTACAGAGTTTCAAAACCCTGTTATCAGGTCCTCAGGAGGCCCTTGGATAACCGGTTTAAGCCTGTGGATGAATGGGGTGGTTATCCACAGAGGCAGTTATATCCAGTTTTCACGCCCTGTTATCAACTGACCTCATTGGCAGTTATTCACAGGGCTTAATCCACAGAAATTCAACCAGACGGTTTTTTCAGGACGCAGTAAAACGCCACCGAGAGATCGGAGACGAGCATGAAGTCGATAGTGGGATGTGACAGGGCTATTGTGAGAGAACGTAACAGAGGCTAATAATAGCCATTATCATTAACTCGTCAGTTTCTCCCATGTCCCTACCCGCCCATCATGCTGCGATCGAGCAAATCTACGAGCAACACCATTCGTGGCTGTATGGATGGCTCAAGGGCAAACTGCACGACGCCTGCGATGCTGCCGATGTCGCGCATGACACTTTTGTGCGGATCCTCGCGGCACGTAATGCGTCGCAGATTCGCGAACCGCGGGATTATCTGGCGACCATTGCACGCGGCCTCGTCATTGATCGCTATCGAAGACAGGCCATCGAAGTTGCCTACTTGCAGACCTTGGCTGCTCGACCAGAAGCCACCGCCATCAGCGAAGAAGACAAGGCGCTGATCATCGAAACCCTGATCGCTGTGGATAAAGCCTTGGCCGGTCTGGGCGCGCGAACCCAGAAGATCTTCATGCTTTCGCAGATCGACGGTTTGACTTATCAACAGATCGCTGCGCAGTTGCAGGTTTCCCTGACCACAGTAAAGAAGCACATGATCCGCGCCCTGACGGAATGTGCCCTGATCATGGCGCAGCGTTGATGCCCACTGCACCGAACCGCAAGGTTTTCGAAGCGGCTGCCAGTTGGTTCGTGCAGTTTCAGGCCGATCCGCCGACCCTCGCCGATCAAAAAGCCTGGCAGCTGTGGATAGATAGCGATCCAGCGCATCTGGCGGCCTGGAACCAGATGGAACAACTGCAGCGTCAGCTCGGCACTTTGCCGCTTGATTTGAAACGTCGCGCACTGAATACCGGCCAACAAAGGCGCCAGATCCTGAAATTATTACTGCTCGCGACAGGGACGGGGATCCTTGGCTGGAACGCCCAACAACATACCTCCCTTGGAAATGCCTGGGCTGATTACAAAACCGGCGTTGGTCAGCGTCGCAACATCTCATTGGCCGATGGCAGCCAGATTCAGATCAATACCGATACGGCCATCGATGTATCTTTCGACGCAACGCAACGGCTGATTCGTTTGCGCTCGGGTGAAATCCTCATTCAGACCGGCAAGCTCGGCGATCAGCGGCCGTTTTTGGTCGAAACCGCGGATGGCCGAATTCAAGCGTTGGGTACCCGTTTTTCTGTGCATAAGTTGTCGGGCTCAACGCGGGTCGGCGTGTTGGAAGATCGGGTCAGCGTGCAACCCGCTGATCGATCAACGAGCGCGATGATCCTGAAAGCAGGCGAAGGTGCGGATTTCGATAGTCGGCATATCGGGGTCCTTTACCCCTTTAAATCCTCGGCAGTGGCCTGGACCAACGGCCAGCTGATTGTGCTCGATGCGCGGCTGGGTGCGGTAATCGAAGAGCTGGGGCGTTATCGCAGCGGTGTTATGCACTGCGATAGTCGTGCCCGGGATCTACGCGTATCCGGCACCTTTCGGCTCGATTCCACCGATGCCGTGCTGGCCAATCTTCAGGCCTCGTTACCGATCAACGTCCGCTACTTCACCCGTTACTGGGTCTCGATCAGCCATAGCGTCTGATTGAAAATCTCCTGGGGAAAAAAATCGAAAGCAGGGTTATCTTTTTTTGTCCTGACCCGGCCCTACAGGTAATCGCGATAAACGCGGCTCTTCGCCACCTTCAGGGCTTATCCACACATGCGTCTTCCCACGTTCCGTCAGCGTTTTTCCCACCACTGCATTGCCTACAGCCTACTGATGACCAGTGCCGCGTCCTGCCTGGCAATGACCAATAACGCCTTCGCGGCAACGGTCGCGCAGCGCTACACCATTGCTGCCGGCCCGCTGGACAATGCTTTGAGCCAATTCGCCTCCACTGCAAACGTGATTCTGTCGTTCTCGCCGCAGCAGACCAACCGTTTACGCAGTACCGGACTGAACGGCAACTTCACCGTCGAACAGGGATTCGCCCAACTGCTGCAAGGCTCAGGTTTGCAAGCCGTACCTCAAGCGCCGGGTAGCTACATTCTGCAGGCGCTGCCCAATGGTGATTTGCTGGAGCTGGCCCCGACCAACATCAACGGGCAATTGGCCAATCCGATGGATCTGGATTACGCCGCCGACGTCGGCTATAGGGCGCAGAACAGCCGGATCGGTACGAAAACCAGCACGCCGTTGTCGGAAACACCACGTTCTGTGTCAGTCGTCACCGCACAGCGCATGAAAGATCAGAAATCTCAGACGCTCACCGAGGTACTCGGCTACGTTCCCGGCATCTTCGCCCCACCGTTTGCAGCGGGCGACAGCCTGGCCGGCGATCTGTTTTTCATTCGTGGTTTCAACGCCACCGATTACGGCTACGGCCTGTTGCGCGATGGACTTCGCGTGCAAGGCAACCGTTATGACACCAGCACCGAACCTTACGGTTTGGAGCGCGTGGAAATTTTCCGCGGACCATCGTCCTTGCTCTATGGGGAAAACGCACCGGGCGGCCTGGTGAATCTGGTGAGCAAGCGGCCGACCGCAGCTCCACGCGGCGAAGTGCAACTGGGTTATGGCTCGAATAATCGCCGGCAGATTGGCATCGATGTGTCCGGGCCACTCAACGACAGCGGCAATGTGTTGGGACGAGTGGTGATGCTCGGACGCAAGTCAGACACCCAGACCGATCACGTACCGGATGACCGCATTTACATCGCCCCGTCGCTGACCCTGAATTTCGACGACTTCAACACCCTTACCCTGCTGGCCAACTACCAGAAAGATCACACCAATATGGAACTGGGTCTGCCGGCGGCCGGCACATTGCTGAGCAATCCCAACGGCAAGCTATCCAAAGGCACCATGCTTGGCGATCCGGACTGGAACACCTTCGAACGGGAAACCTGGAGCACCGGTTATGAGTTCAGCCATTCCTTCAACGATGACTGGCAGTTCCGCCAGAATTCGCGCTACATGCAGTCGCGAATCACCCGCCACGAGACCTGGCCCGGCAACCTGAACAACGCCGGGTTCGGCACGCGCCTGAACATGACCGCGTACGATCGCTTCAACAAATCCATGGTGTATTCGCTGGATAACCAACTGGAAGGCAAATTCCAGGTCGGCGAGCTGGAAAACACCGTGCTGTTCGGCGCCAGCTACGACCGCACTTCGTTCAATCAGGACTGGAATGCCGGCATCGTCGGGCCGATCAATATCTACAACCCGGTTTATTTGCGCGATCCGACTACACCGATTGCGGTGCAGAACACCTTGCTCGAACAACAGATGAAAGGTGTTTATGCCCAGATCCAGAGCAAATATGACCACTGGTTGTTCTTGCTCGGCGGGCGCCAGGACTGGGTCGACAGTGATTTCCGCGACAAAGTGGCCAAGGGCAGCAACATCAGTTCCGAGGACAAGAAGTTCACCTACCAGGGCGGCGTGATGTACCAGTTCGACAACGGCATGACGCCCTATGTCAGCTATTCCACCTCGTTCGTGCCGGTGCAGCAGATATCCAATGCCGGCGCGCCGCTCGATCCGATCACCAGCAGCCAATACGAAGTGGGCCTCAAGTACGAACCGATCGGCTGGGATACCGCGTTCACCGCGTCGGTATATGACTTGCGCAAAAAGGACGACACCTACTTCGACTCGACCACATCGACCTATCGCCAGGTCGGCGAAAGCCGTTCCAAAGGCGTGGAGCTGGAACTCAACAGCAATCTGACCCAGAACCTCAATGTGACTGCGGCGTACACCTACACCGACGCGCGGATTACCAAAGACGCGGCGACCTCGTTGGTCAAAGGCCACCAGATGACCGGCGTGCCACGTAATCAAGCGTCGGTCTGGACCAAGTACCGTTTCCTCGATGGCGATTTGAAAGGTTTGTACGTGGGTGGCGGCGTGCGTTACTTCGACAGTGCCTTCGCCTACACCTCGCCTTCGCTATACGGCAAGCTGGATGCCGGCGATGTCACATTGGTGGATGCGGCCATCGGTTATCAGATCGACACGCACTGGAGCGTCGACCTGAATGCGAAGAACCTGTTCAACAAGGAATATGTGTCGGGATGCAACGATGCTGGCCGTTGCTACTGGGGCGAAGATCGCACCTTACTCGGTACGGTGTCTTACAACTGGTGAACCCAAAGGGGCTGTGGATAAATTGTCCACAGCCCATTTGGTCATTTACCGATGCAGAAGCTGGAGAAGATCCGGCCAAGCAGGTCATCGGAACTGAATGCCCCGGTGATTTCTCCCAGAGAGTGCTGGGCCTGACGTAAATCCTCGGCCAGCAGCTCACCGGCACCGGCCAACGTCAGCTGTGCGCGACCATGTTCCAGCGCTGCACTGGCATGGCGCAGAGCCTCCAGATGACGGCGACGGGCACTGAAGCTGCTTTCCGAGGTTTGCTCATAGCCCATGCAGGCCTTGAGGTGTTCGCGCAGCAATTCCAGCCCTTCGCCAGCGGATTTGGCGCTGAGGCTGATGGTCACGTGGCCATCGTCGCTGACTTCCAGAGCGATTGCTTCACCCGTCAGGTCAGCCTTGTTGCGAATCAAGGTGACTTTGGCCGGATCCGGACGGGTTTCGAGGAATTCCGGCCAAAGGGCAAACGGGTCTGCAGCTTCCGGCGCGGTGGCATCGACTACCAGCAGCACCCGATCCGCTTCAGTAATGGCTTTCAACGCACGCTCGACGCCGATCTTTTCCACCTGATCATCGGTATCACGCAGACCTGCCGTATCGACAACATGCAGCGGCATGCCGTCGATGTGGATATGTTCGCGCAGGATATCCCGGGTGGTACCGGCAATTTCGGTCACGATCGCGGCTTCGCGGCCAGCCAGGGCATTCAACAGGCTGGACTTGCCGGCATTCGGACGACCGGCGATCACCACCGTCATGCCATCACGCAACAAGGCACCCTGTCCGGCTTCACGCAGCACGGTGGATAACTCTTCACGTACCTTGTCGAGCATGCTCAGTACGTGGCCATCGGCCAGAAAATCGATTTCCTCTTCCGGGAAGTCGATGGCGGCTTCGACGTAGATGCGCAGGCCGATCAGTTGTTCGGTGAGATTATGCACACGCTGGGAAAACGCCCCCTGCAGGGAGCGCAAGGCATTGCGAGCAGCCTGTGCAGAACTGGCTTCGATCAGGTCGGCGATCGCCTCGGCCTGAGCCAGGTCGAGTTTGTCATTGAGGAACGCGCGCTCGCTGAATTCACCCGGGCGAGCCAGACGGCAACCCAGTTCCAGGCAACGCTTGAGCAGCATATCGAGGACGATCGGGCCACCGTGCCCCTGCAACTCCAGCACATCTTCGCCAGTGAACGAGTTTGGTCCCGGGAAATACAGGGCCAGTCCTTCGTCCAACACCTGCTGATCAGCACTGAAAAACGGACCGTAATGCGCGTAACGCGGTTTTAGTTCACGGCCGCTGATGGCTTTGGCTGCAACGCTGGCCAACGGTCCGGAAATACGGACGATGCCGACACCGCCGCGACCTTGAGCGGTGGCGACAGCAGCGATGGTTTCACGAGGTATGCTCATAAACCGGAATCCAGACAAAAGTGGCAGATAGCAAAACGCCCCACTAGGGGGCGTTTTGAGTGGTGTTATCCACAGAGTAAGTTACGCCTCGGCTTTTTTCGTCGCCGCTTCGATCTTACGCGTGATGTACCACTGTTGGGCAATCGACAGGCAGTTGTTCACAACCCAGTACAGCACCAGACCAGCCGGGAACCACAGGAAGAAGAAGGTGAAGATGATTGGCATCATTTTCATGACCTTCGCCTGCATCGGATCCGGTGGAGTCGGGTTCAGACGCTGCTGAATGAACATGGTCGCACCCATGATGATCGGCAGGATGAAGAACGGATCCTTGATCGACAGGTCGGTGATCCACAGCATGAACGGCGCCTGGCGCATTTCCACGCTTTCCAGCAGAACCCAGTACAGCGAAAGGAAAACCGGCATCTGCACGAGGATCGGCAAGCAACCGCCCAGCGGATTGATCTTCTCTTTCTTGTACAGCTCCATCATGGCTTGCGACATTTTCTGCCGGTCATCGCCATGTTGCTCTTTCAGTGCAGCCAGTTTCGGTGCTACGGCACGCATGCGCGCCATGGATTTGTAGCTGGCAGCCGACAGCGGGAAGAAGATCCCTTTGATCAGCATGGTCAGGAAGATGATCGACCAGCCCCAGTTACCCACGATCGCGTGGATGTGTTGCAGCAACCAGAAGATCGGCTGAGCGATGAACCACAGAATGCCGTAGTCGACTGTCAGTTCCAGACCTGGGGATAACTGTTTCAGTACGGCCTGGCTTTTCGGCCCGGCGTACAGAATGGCGCTGGTTTCAACTTTGGCACCCGGTGCGGCGGTCAACGAAGGACCGGTGTAACCGATGATGTAGTTGCCTTTGCTGTCTTTACGCGTCTGAACGATGTTGTTTTCGCCCTTCGGCGCAACCCATGCAGTCACGAAGTAGTGTTGCAGCCAGGCTACCCAGCCACCGGTGACGGTTTCCTTGAGCTGACCTTTGTCCATGTCTTTCATGGACACTTTCTTGTACGGCTCGGAACTTGTCCACAGGGCAGCGCCCAGGTAAGTCGCGGTGCCGGTGGCAGTGGTCGACGAAGGGTCGGCACTGGCGTCGCGCTTCAGTTGGGCGAACATCGAACCCGACCAAGGCTGAGCGCTCTGGTTATCCACAAGGTAGGTCACGGTTACGTCATACAGGCCGCGTTTCAGGGTGAAACGCTTGATGTAGTTGACGCCGTCCTTGCTGAACTTCAGGTCGACGACCAGTTGGTCCTGACCTTCAGCCAGTTGATAACTTTTCTTCTCCGAGGCATAAACCGGACGACCGGCCGGGCTTGCGTCCGGACCGTTGGTGCCGATCAGGCCACTTTGTGCCAGATAAGTACGCTCGACGCCGTTGTCGAACAGCTGAAACGGTACATCAGGACGATCCTGACGACGTGGATACAGTGGCAAAGTCAGTTGAGCAACGTCACCGCCCTGTGGATTGATCGCCAGATCGAGCACGTCGGTTTTGACCTGGATCAGATCCTTGCTGGCAGCGACCGGGGTTTCCACAGGTGCGCTGGTATCGCTTGCGGCGCGCGGAATATCGTCACTGGCGGAAGCGTTATTGCCAGGAACGGTGTCCGGCAAACCGGATGCAGTCGTACTGGAAGCAACATTCTGAGTCGGCAGGGCAGCCTGGCCATAGTCCTGGTTCCATTTAAGAACCATAACGTAGGACACGATTGCCAGGGCGACGATCAGGATCGTGCGTTTGATATCCATGATTACTCGGCCATCGAAGAAGAACGGGAGGTAGGGATAGGTGGAACCGGGTCATAACCACCGGGATTCCACGGATGACAGCGACCTAAACGACGAAAGGCCAGCCAGCCACCGCGCAGAAGGCCATGATTTTCGATGGCTTCATACGCGTAGCAAGAACAACTGGGGTAGAAACGACAGTGACTGGCCATCAAAGGACTAATGGCGTAGCGATAAAACTGGATCGGAACGAGTGCCAGTTTACGCATCTGGACTGTCTACCCCTACAGTTTCGGTTTTGACTGCTGGAACTGGCTTGTTACGGGCCAGACGCTTCCAGAGTTTGCCGAAATGCTGAATCAATTCGGGGTTTTCTACGTCGCCCAAACCTTTGCGCGCGACGATAACGATATCCCAGCCGACCAGAGAATCCTGGTGCAGACGGAACGATTCGCGCATCAGACGTTTGAGGCGATTGCGCTCAACGGAGAGCTTTACGCTCTTTTTCCCGATAACCAGCCCGAGACGGGGGTGATCAAGATCGTTGTTGCGCGCAAGGAGCAGGAGATTTTTCCCCGGAACCTTGCCGGTAGGGGAGTCAAAGACTGCCTTGAAATGCCGGGGGGTAAGCAGACGCTTTTCCCGACTGAAGTCCTGACTCACCTCCAGTACCGGATTATCAAACTGCCAGACGCGCACGACCTTTGGCGCGACGACGCGACAGGACAGCGCGACCGTTCTTGGTAGCCATGCGAGCACGGAAACCGTGGGTACGAGCGCGTTTGATAGTGCTTGGTTGGAAAGTACGTTTCATGTCGTGTTACCTGGTTCGTCCACAACGGGCCGGAATGGCCCCCGTTTTAAGAGACCGGGGATTCTAGAGAAAGCAAGCCTTCAGGTCAATTTCCAACCAGCGTTTCCTTATAAATAGATCTCTGGAGCTTCCGGAACCGAAAACCTGTTTGCCAGACATAAAAATAAAGAAGGGAATTATTTAAAGCTTTTCTGTAAAGCTTGTAAAAGCTAGGACCGCCCTCTTCTGTGGATAACCATCTTCAGCCCTTGTACAGCATGATGTACAGAGAATGACAACTACAGTGGAAAACCGTGGTCAGCCTGTGCTGCGCTGTCGGATAACCTGTGTGTGGAATGGCCTGTTATCCACAGGCTGGTTATCCACTGAGTTCCACCCCCAGTTGTCCAGTGCCCTCAGAGGCGGTTATCCACAGAGCTTATGCACACACCGTTGGTCGCCTTTTTACCGGTTAACGCATTGATTAATCATGGTCACCACACAACCTGCATGTGGATAAGTGGACGGCTCGCCGCTACAATGGCCGCTTGTTTTTGCCTCACCGGCTTTCAACTTAGGGGATATCCGTGTCAGTGGAACTTTGGCAGCAGTGCGTGGAGCTTTTGCGCGAGGAGCTGCCTGCCCAACAATTCAACACCTGGATCCGTCCACTACAGGTCGAAGCCGAAGGCGACGAGTTGCGCGTCTACGCACCGAACCGGTTTGTACTGGACTGGGTCAACGAAAAGTACCTCGGTCGCGTCCTTGAACTGCTGGATGAGCACGGCAACGGCATGGCGCCAGCGCTTTCCTTATTAATAGGCAGCAAACGCAGCTCGGCACCGCGTGCCGCGCCGAACGCGCCGTTGGCCGCTGCGCAGGTGTCCCAGGCTCAGGCCAATACCGTGCCGGCCAGTGCGCCAGCACCCGCTCCAAGTGCAGCTCCGGCCAAGCGCTCGACGCAGAAAACCGAGGAAGTCAGTGAAGAGCCGTCCCGCGACAGCTTTGACCCGATGGCCGGTGCGGCCTCGCAACAGGCCCCGGTTCGCGCCGAACAGCGCACCGTTCAGGTCGAAGGCGCGCTCAAGCACACCAGTTACCTGAACCGCACCTTCACCTTCGAGAACTTCGTCGAAGGCAAGTCCAACCAGCTCGCCCGCGCGGCGGCCTGGCAGGTGGCGGACAATCCCAAACACGGTTACAACCCGCTGTTCCTTTATGGCGGCGTCGGCCTGGGTAAAACCCACTTGATGCACGCAGTGGGTAACCATCTATTAAAGAAGAACCCGAATGCCAAGGTCGTGTACCTGCATTCCGAGCGCTTCGTGGCCGACATGGTCAAGGCGCTGCAACTGAACGCGATCAACGAGTTCAAGCGTTTCTACCGTTCGGTGGACGCTCTGCTGATCGACGATATTCAGTTCTTCGCCCGTAAAGAGCGGTCCCAGGAAGAGTTTTTCCACACCTTCAACGCCCTGCTTGAAGGTGGCCAGCAGGTCATTCTCACCAGTGACCGCTACCCGAAAGAAATCGAAGGCCTTGAAGAGCGCCTCAAATCCCGCTTCGGTTGGGGCCTGACGGTTGCCGTCGAGCCGCCGGAGCTGGAAACCCGCGTGGCGATCTTGATGAAGAAGGCCGACCAGGCCAAAGTCGAGTTGCCTCACGATGCGGCTTTCTTCATCGCCCAACGAATTCGTTCCAACGTCCGTGAGCTGGAAGGCGCGCTGAAACGCGTGATCGCCCACTCGCACTTCATGGGCCGCGACATCACCATCGAGTTGATCCGCGAATCCCTGAAAGACTTGTTGGCACTGCAGGACAAACTGGTCTCTGTGGATAACATTCAGCGCACTGTCGCCGAGTACTACAAGATCAAGATTTCCGACCTGCTGTCCAAGCGGCGTTCGCGCTCGGTGGCACGTCCGCGTCAGGTGGCCATGGCGCTGTCCAAGGAGCTGACCAACCACAGCCTGCCGGAAATCGGCGATGTGTTTGGTGGTCGCGACCACACGACGGTGTTGCACGCCTGCCGCAAGATCAACGAACTTAAGGAATCCGACGCGGACATCCGCGAGGACTACAAGAACCTGCTGCGTACACTGACCACTTGATGAACTCCAGCGCAGCTTATTAAGGCAAGGGACTAGACCATGCATTTCACCATTCAACGCGAAGCCCTGTTGAAACCCCTGCAACTGGTCGCAGGCGTCGTCGAGCGCCGACAGACCTTGCCGGTACTGTCCAACGTGCTGTTGGTCGTCGATGGCCAGCAACTGTCGCTGACCGGTACCGATCTGGAAGTCGAGCTGGTCGGTCGCGTGCAACTCGAAGAGCCGGCTGAAACCGGCTCCATCACCGTGCCTGCGCGCAAGCTGATGGACATCTGCAAGAGCCTGCCCAACGACGCGCTGATCGACATCAAGGTCGACGAGCAGAAGCTGGTCGTGAAGGCCGGCCGTAGTCGTTTCACCCTGTCGACCCTGCCCGCCAATGATTTCCCGACGGTTGAAGAAGGCCCGGGTTCGCTGACCTGCAGCCTGGAGCAGAGCAAACTGCGTCGCCTGATCGAACGCACCAGCTTCGCCATGGCCCAGCAGGACGTGCGCTACTACCTCAACGGCATGCTGCTGGAAGTCTCGGCCGGTGTGATCCGCGCCGTGGCAACCGACGGTCACCGTCTGGCCATGTGCTCGATGCAGGCCGATATCGGTCAGCCGGATCGTCACCAGGTGATCGTGCCACGCAAAGGCATTCTGGAACTGGCGCGTCTGCTCACCGAGCCGGATGGCAACGTCAGCATCGTTCTGGGTCAGCACCACATTCGCGCCACCACCGGCGAATTCACCTTCACCTCGAAGCTGGTCGACGGCAAGTTCCCGGACTATGAGCGCGTTCTGCCGAAGGGTGGCGACAAGCTGGTACTGGGCGATCGTCAGGCCCTGCGTGAAGCGTTCAGCCGTACTGCGATTCTGTCTAACGAGAAGTACCGCGGCATCCGTCTGCAACTGGCCAACGGTCAGTTGAAGATCCAGGCCAACAACCCGGAGCAGGAAGAAGCGGAAGAAGAAGTGGGCGTTGAATACAACGGCGGTTCGCTGGAAATCGGCTTCAACGTGAGCTACCTGCTCGACGTGCTGGGCGTGATGACCACCGAACAGGTTCGCCTGATCCTGTCCGACTCCAACAGCAGTGCGCTGGTGCAAGAGTCCGACAATGACGACTCGGCTTATGTTGTCATGCCGATGCGTCTGTAATCAGCTGATCCTGGATGTCCTTAAGTCGTGTTTCGGTCACCGCGGTGCGTAATCTGCACCCGGTGACCTTCTCCCCCTCCCCCCGCATCAACATTCTTTACGGCGCCAACGGCAGCGGCAAAACCAGTGTTCTGGAAGCCATTCATCTGCTGGGGCTTGCCCGTTCGTTTCGTAGCACGCGGCTGTTGCCGGTCATCCAGTACGAGCAACTCGCCTGCACGGTGTTCGGTCAGGTCGAACTGGCCGAGGGTGGCCACAGTGCGTTGGGGATATCTCGCGACCGTCAGGGCGAGTTCCAGATCCGCATCGACGGGCAGAACGCTCGCAGTGCCGCGCAACTGGCCGAGATCCTGCCATTGCAACTGATCAACCCTGACAGCTTCCGCCTGCTCGAAGGTGCGCCGAAGATTCGCCGGCAGTTTCTCGATTGGGGCGTGTTCCACGTCGAACCGCGTTTCATGGCGACCTGGCAGCGTTTGCAGAAGGCCTTGCGCCAGAGAAACTCCTGGCTGCGGCATGGTACACTTGACGCCGTTTCGCAAGCGGTTTGGGACAGGGAGCTGTGCCAGGCCAGCGCTGAAATCGATGAATACCGCCGCGCTTACATCAAAGCCTTGAAACCAGTCTTTGAACAAACCTTGAGCGAACTGGTTGAGCTTGAAGGTTTGACGCTCAGCTATTACCGAGGCTGGGACAAGGACCGGGAATTGAGTGCCGTACTGGCTGGCTCCGTGCAACGGGACCAGCAAATGGGTCATACCCAGGCCGGACCGCAACGCGCTGACTTGCGCCTTAGATTGGGCGCACACAACGCCGCGGACATCTTGTCCCGGGGTCAGCAGAAGCTGGTGGTTTGCGCCTTGCGAATTGCCCAGGGGCATCTGGTGAGCCAGGCCCGACGCGGCCAGTGTATTTATCTGGTGGATGACTTGCCGTCCGAGCTGGACGAGAGCCACCGTCGCGCGCTGTGCCGCTTGCTGGAAGACTTACGCTGCCAGGTTTTCATCACCTGTGTAGATCACGAATTATTGAGGGAAGGCTGGCAGACGGAAACGCCAGTCGCTCTGTTCCACGTGGAACAGGGCCGTATCACCCAGACCCACGACCATCGGGAGTGAAGGCATTGAGCGAAGAAAATACGTACGACTCAACGAGCATTAAAGTGCTGAAAGGCCTGGATGCCGTACGCAAACGTCCCGGTATGTACATTGGTGACACCGACGATGGCAGCGGTCTGCACCACATGGTGTTCGAGGTGGTCGACAACTCGATCGACGAAGCCCTCGCCGGCCACTGCGACGACATCAGCATCATCATCCACCCGGATGAGTCCATCACCGTCAAAGACAACGGCCGTGGCATCCCGGTTGACGTGCACAAAGAGGAAGGCGTTTCCGCCGCCGAGGTCATCATGACCGTCCTTCACGCTGGCGGTAAGTTCGACGATAACTCCTACAAGGTATCCGGCGGTCTGCACGGTGTAGGTGTGTCGGTCGTGAACGCCCTGTCCGAAGAGCTGGTACTGACCGTACGCCGCAGCGGCAAGATCTGGGAACAGACCTACGTCCACGGTGTGCCTCAGGCTCCTATGGCGATCGTTGGCGACAGCGAAACCACCGGTACCCAGATCCACTTCAAGGCTTCCAGCGAAACCTTCAAGAACATTCACTTCAGCTGGGACATCCTGGCCAAGCGCATTCGTGAACTGTCCTTCCTCAACTCCGGTGTCGGCATCGTCCTCAAGGACGAGCGCAGCGGCAAGGAAGAGCTGTTCAAGTACGAAGGCGGCCTGCGTGCGTTCGTTGAATACCTGAACACCAACAAGACTGCGGTCAACCAGGTGTTCCACTTCAACATCCAGCGTGAAGACGGCATCGGCGTGGAAATCGCCCTGCAATGGAACGACAGCTTCAACGAGAACCTGTTGTGCTTCACCAACAACATTCCGCAGCGCGACGGCGGTACTCACCTGGTGGGTTTCCGTTCCGCACTGACGCGTAACCTGAACAACTATATCGAGCAGGAAGGTCTGGCGAAGAAGCACAAAGTCGCGACCACCGGTGACGATGCCCGTGAAGGCCTGACCGCGATCATCTCGGTAAAAGTGCCGGATCCGAAGTTCAGCTCGCAGACCAAAGACAAGCTGGTGTCTTCCGAAGTGAAGACCGCGGTCGAGCAGGAGATGGGCAAGTACTTCTCCGACTTCCTGCTGGAAAACCCGAACGAAGCCAAGCTGGTCGTCGGCAAGATGATCGACGCGGCCCGTGCCCGTGAAGCGGCGCGCAAGGCCCGTGAGATGACCCGCCGCAAAGGCGCGCTGGACATCGCCGGTCTGCCGGGCAAGCTCGCTGATTGCCAGGAAAAAGATCCTGCGCTGTCCGAACTGTACCTCGTGGAAGGTGACTCCGCGGGCGGCTCTGCCAAGCAGGGACGTAACCGCAAGACCCAGGCGATCCTGCCGCTGAAGGGCAAGATCCTCAACGTCGAGAAAGCACGCTTCGACAAGATGATCTCGTCCCAGGAAGTGGGCACGCTGATCACTGCACTCGGCTGCGGTATCGGTCGCGAAGAGTACAACATCGACAAGCTGCGCTATCACAACATCATCATCATGACCGATGCTGACGTCGACGGTTCGCACATCCGTACCCTGCTGCTGACCTTCTTCTTCCGTCAGTTGCCGGAGCTGATCGAGCGCGGCTACATCTACATCGCCCAGCCGCCGCTGTACAAGGTCAAGAAAGGCAAGCAAGAGCAATACATCAAAGACGACGACGCCATGGAAGAGTACATGACGCAGTCGGCTCTGGAAGATGCGAGCCTGCACCTGAACGAAGAGGCTCCGGGCATTTCCGGTGAAGCGCTCGAGCGTCTGGTGAACGACTTCCGCATGGTGATGAAGACCCTCAAGCGTCTGTCGCGCCTGTACCCGCAGGAACTGACCGAACACTTCATCTACCTGCCGGCCGTGAGCCTGGAAATGCTCGGCGACCACGCCAAGATGCAGGACTGGCTGGCTCAGTACGAAGTGCGTCTGCGCACCGTCGAGAAGTCGGGCCTAGTCTACAAGGCCAGCCTGCGTGAAGATCGTGAACGTGGCGTTTGGTTGCCAGAGGTCGAGCTGATCTCCCACGGCCTGTCGAACTACGTGACCTTCAACCGCGACTTCTTCGGCAGCAACGACTACAAGACCGTCGTCACCCTCGGCGCTCAACTGAGCACCCTGCTCGACGAAGGCGCGTACATCCAGCGTGGCGAGCGCAAGAAAGCGGTCACCGAGTTCAAGGAAGCCCTCGACTGGCTTATGGCTGAAAGTACCAAGCGGCACACCATTCAGCGATACAAAGGTCTGGGTGAAATGAACCCGGATCAGCTGTGGGAAACCACCATGGACCCAAGCGTGCGCCGCATGCTGAAAGTCACCATCGAAGACGCCATTGGCGCAGACCAGATCTTCAACACCCTGATGGGTGATGCGGTCGAACCTCGCCGTGACTTCATCGAGAGCAATGCGCTGGCGGTTTCGAACCTGGATTTCTGATCCATCGTCCCATCGCTAACGCACGAATAAAAAAGCCAGCGCTATGCGCTGGCTTTTTTTTGGTTCTTTCTTGTCGGATTAAATCCTGCAAATTTTAAGACTATCCCTTCGTATAGGAGAGACTCTTCCTACATATATCTGGATCGGTTCTATTTATCTTACAGCCGCTTCGCTAACTGCCCTACGGC
Source organism: Pseudomonas sp. G3-39 (assembly GCF_054790485.1). Taxonomy (NCBI): domain Bacteria; kingdom Pseudomonadati; phylum Pseudomonadota; class Gammaproteobacteria; order Pseudomonadales; family Pseudomonadaceae; genus Pseudomonas; species Pseudomonas sp. G3-39. The sequence continues at coordinate 6,010,333 of NZ_CP186497.1, forward strand.
ACAGGTGAAGCACTGTCAGTGTCTAGAATCAAACAGGGAACTTAGTTATGCCAACACCTGCGTATTTGACGATCAATGGTAATCGACAAGGTTTAATCAGTGCTGGAGCTTTTACAGCAGATTCAGTGGGTAATACCTACCAGGAAGGGCACGAAGATCAGATTTTGATACAAGCTTTCAGCCATCAAATAATCATTCCACGTGACCCTCAATCCGGCCAGCCCACCGGTCAGCGGGTGCATAAGCCGCTCATGGTTACCAAGGTTTTCGACAAGGCATCCCCGTTGATATTCAGCGCCTTGACCAGTGGCGAAGTCTTGGACAATTGTCATATTGCCTGGTATCGAACTTCCGCTTCAGGTACACAAGAACATTTTTTCAGTATTGAATTGGTAGACGCCGTTATTGTGGAAGTGAATTCCAGAATGCCGAATTGCCAAGATATGAATATGGCGCACTTCACACAGTTGGAAGACGTACATTTCACGTATCGTAAAATCATCTGGACGCATGAAATCTGCGGCACGACGGGTTCAGATGACTGGCGTGCACCTTTGGTCAACTGACGCTCGCGGGATGCCAAATATCGACCAGTTTGACTGGTCGATTCACCTTACGACTGCATCATGCTGTCAGCAGGTGTCGCAGATACACTCTCCAACCGATACCCATACCCATAAATCGTCAGCAACTGCCAACCCCGATCCGCCGTCAGCCCCAGTTTGTTGCGCAGGCGATAGATGTGCGTATCCAGCGGCCGTGACGACGCCACTTCTTCGTGGGGCCAGAAGCGTTCGTACAGGTACTCCCGCGACAATGGCCGACCCAGGTTACTGAACAGGCAGCGCGCCAGGCGGTATTCACGCTCCGTCATGACCACTGCCTTGCCCTCGCGGGTGACGCTCAGTTCGGCGTCGTCGAAGGTCAGGTCATTGAAACTCAGGACTTCGGCAGCGCTACTGCGTTGCTGGCTGTGCCGGCGCAGTACGGCGGCGACTCGGGCTTTCAGCTCGTTGGGGCGGAACGGTTTGCTGACGTAATCGTCGGCACCGGCGTTCAGCGCCTGGACGATATCGCTTTCGCCGTCGCGGCTGGTCAGCATGATCGCGGCGGGCGGCGCCTCCATGTGTTCGCGGGTCCAGCGCAGCAGCGCCAGGCCGGACAGGTCGGGCAGTTGCCAGTCGAGGATCAGCAGGTCGAAGGTGTCCCGCCGCAATTGGCGCAACAGGTCCTCGCCCCGTTCAAAGCTGTGCAACGACCAAGGCTGGTCTCCCTCCGCAGCCATCTGCTGCAGGGTTTGCTCGACCCGACGCAGTTCGGCGGGTTCATCGTCCAGTATCGCAACGCGCATACGCGTGGGTTCCTTGTTGCTTGAGCAGTGGCCGGCAACCCTGAAGGCTCGGCCTGTGCGGTAAAAGTAAGCAGTCCACCATCGGTCGACGTCCGCTATGATTCTTCGGATCTACATCCTCAGACCTGTGGCCCATGAAACCATTCACTGTCCCCTGCCCTGTTTGTCATGAATAGCCCGCGTCGGCGTGAAAGCCGCGAGCCAAGTCAGGTCCAGCGTCTGTTTCGACGGCTGGTGCGTGAGTGGTTGTGGATAAGTCTAGTGCTGTTGCCGCTGACTGCCTTGTTGTCGTATCGCGCGCAGATCAATCTGCACGACGTGGTACCGATGTGGAGCGCGTTGCTTTCGGTAGGGCTGGTAGCCTGCGTACTCGGATTGCTGCTGTGGCGCCCGCGCTGGGCGATCTGGGTGACATCGTGCGGTGTGGCTTGTGTGCTGCTGGCTAGCGCCGGGCTGGCGGAAGTTCGACACTGGTGGTCACCGACTCCAGCGGCGCTGGGCATGTTGTTCGGCTACCTGATCTGGAACTGGCGGCGCCTGAGTGTGGTGCTGACGTATTTTGGCTGGGAGCTGGCCCGACTGGACCGCGAGCCGAAAGTATTTCCCGAGCGGCGCCGTGCGCAATTCACCAGCGCTGATCAGCTGCAGGGCCAGATCATGGCACTGGAGCAAGCCATGAGCCGCACCCGCGATACCCGGCGTTTCATTGCCGACGGTCTGGAATACCTGCCGGTGGCGACGCTGATCAGCGATCCCAAGGGGCAGATTCTGCTGGGAAACCGCAAGGCCCGGGTATTGTTCGATGACCCGCTGGTCGGTGACTATGTTCTCGAGCAACTGGCCCGCCTCGGTTATCCGGAATTGTCCACAGAACCACGCCCGGCGCTGTCGGACCTGACGCTGCTGGAGTTTCGCGATCACAAGGAACGCAGTTTGCGTCTGGAACGGGCGGCTTTGCTGCCGGTGGATGGCGATACTCCCATCGGCTGGCTGCTGAGCCTCACCGATCTGAGCGCCGAACGCGCCGCAGAAGAACAGCGTGGGGTTTTGCTGCGGTTCCTTTCCCACGATCTGCGCGCCCCGCATTCGGCGATTTTGGCCCTGCTCGATGTACATCGCCATCAAGCCGGCGCGGATTCACCGCTGTTCGAGCAGATCGAGCGCCAGGTACGCCGGGCGCTCGATCTGACTGACGGTTTTGTTCTGCTGGCGCGAGCCGAGTCCGAGGCTTATCAGTTCCAGCCCAGTCTGTTCGCGATGCTGGTGCTGGACGTACTGGATCAGGCGCTGCCCATTGCTCAGCAGAAAAGCATCAAACTGCTGCACACGATGGACGAACAATCCCAGGAGCGTCTGATCAACGCTGACCAGGGCCTGCTGACCCGCGCCTTGTTCAACCTGCTGGAGAACGCGATCAAGTACAGCCCGGTCGGTACCACGATCAAGTTGAACGTCAGTTGCCAGGGTGAGTGGCTATGCTGTGAATTGACCGATCAGGGCAAAGGCATTGCCGCCGAGGAGCTGCCGGATCTGTTCACCCAGTACCGGCGCTTTTCGTCGGCGCAGGGGATTGATGGCGTCGGGTTGGGGCTGTCGATGGTCAAGGCAGTAGTCGACCATCATGGCGGTAACATCGAGTGCCACAGTATCGTCGATCAAGGCACCACGTTCCGGCTGCAGTTACCGCTGATCTGCGAGTGAACAGGCACAAAAAACCGGCTATATCAGCCGGTTTTTTTACTTCCGAAAAAAACTTATGCACCTTTTACGGTTTTTTATGAGCTTGAGAAATATATAAGTAAATCAATCGGTTACTTACAATATTCAGGCTTTTTCAACAAAACCGTACACAGGTTATCCACAAAATCTCAGACAGCCACCTGATCATTCGCGGCAGGCGCCTGCGGTGCTGGTGGCAGCGAACCCATTTCGCGCTGGGTCTGTTCGTTCCAGGCCTGTACCCGGTCGTTCAGCTCGGCGATGGCGCGCGGACCAGTGCCTTCGGCATACATCGGCTCACCGATGACCACGGTGATCACGCCCGGCGTCTTGCCCCAGCCGATTTTCGGCCAGAATTTGCCGGCATTGTGTGCAATCGGCAGCACCGGAAGCGCCGCATTTACCGCCAACGCGCTGCCACTGCGCGAGAACTTGCCGACAGTGCCGTGGGGAACGCGGGTGCCTTCAGGGAAGATCAAGACCCAGACGTTGTCCTTGAGCAGTTCATCGCCCTTGGCCGCGACTTGTTTGAGCGCCGCTTTCGGGTTGTCGCGGTCAATCGCGATCGGCCGCAGCATGGCCATGGCCCAGCCGAAGAACGGCACGTAGAGCAATTCGCGCTTGAGCACCTGGCTCAAGGGCGAGAAATAAGCAGAGAGAAAGAACGTCTCCCAGGTGCTCTGGTGGTTCGACTGAATCACGCAGGGCCGATCCGGCACATTTTCCGCGCCTTTGATCTCGTAACGAATGCCGAGAAACACCTTGGTCAACCACAAGGCGCAACGGCACCAGTACACGTTGATGAAACGATAACGCGCCTTGAACGGCAGAAAGGGCGCGATAAAAAAGCTCAGGCTGCACCACAGCAAGGCAGTAGTGCCCAGCAGCAGGTAAAAGAGAAAAATTCTGATGGCCTGCAGTATCGACATGGCGACGTTTACCGTTACGGGCGATGCCCGACTGTTCAAGCGCACTCCCGATCAATCCCTGGTCAGGAACTTCAGAAGCACTCTAGTTGTGGATAAGTTCTGCGGCAATCGCCGCCAGATCGTCAAAAATCAGGGTGCCGACCGGAAGGGTCTTGCCCAGAGTTTTTTCGCCTTTCCCGGTCTTTACCAAAACGGGCTGTGAATCGACGGCTTTGGCGGCCTCCAGGTCACCAAGGCTGTCGCCGACGAACCAGACATTCGTCAGCGCCACGTTGTAATGCGCCGCGATGGTTTGCAACATCCCCGGCTTCGGCTTGCGGCAATCGCAACCCTCGTCCGGACCATGCGGGCAGTACACGATCAGCCCGACTTCACCGCCCTGCTCTGCCACGAGCGTGCGCAGGCGCGCGTGCATGGCGTCGAGGGTGGCAAGGTCGTAATAGCCGCGAGCAATGCCCGACTGGTTGGTAGCGACCGCCACCGTCCAGCCGGCCTTGCTCAACTGCGCAATCGCCTCGATCGAGCCGGGCAGTGGAATCCACTCCTCCACCGACTTGATGTAAGCGTCGGAGTCGTAATTGATCACTCCATCCCGATCGAGAATCAGCAGTTTCAACAGCAATTCCTCAACCCAGCAGCGAAATGTCGGCAACCCCGAGGAACAGGCCACGCAGACGCGCGAGCAGCGCGTAGCGGTTGGCCCGGACCTTGGCGTCTTCGGCATTGACCATCACCGCGTCGAAGAACGCATCCACCGGCTCGCGCAATGCCGCCAGACGCGCCAGCGATTCGTTGTACTGACGCGCTGCGGCCATTGGCTGCACCGCCTGATCCGCTTGCTGGATCGCCGAGTACAGCGAGAACTCGTTGGCGTTGTCGAAGTATTTGGCTTCGACCACGGTCGGCACCGAGCCTTCAACCTTGCTCAACAGGTTCGATACACGCTTGTTGACCGCCGCCAGCGCTGCCGCTTCCGGCAGCTTGCGGAAGGCCTGAACCGCTTGCACACGCTGGTCGAAGTCCAGCGCCGAACCCGGCTTCAGGGCACGTACCGACAGGTAAGTGGCAACATCGACGCCTTCGTCTTCGTAACGCGCACGCAGACGGTCGAAGATGAATTCCAGCACCGCGTCGTTCAGACCGGCAGCCTTGACCTTGGTACCGAACGCAGCCACGGCGAAAGCCACGGCGTCGTTCAGGTCCAGATCCAGTTGTTTCTCGATCAGGATGCGCAGCACGCCGAGGGCCGCACGGCGCAGGGCATACGGGTCTTTGCTGCCGGTCGGCAGCATGCCGATACCGAAGATGCCGACCAGGGTGTCGAGCTTGTCGGCGATCGCGACAGCGGCACCGGTCAAGGTCGCCGGCAGTTCAGCACCGGCACCGCGTGGCATGTACTGCTCGTTCAGCGCCAGCGCGACATCTTCCGGCTCGCCGTCATTGAGCGCGTAGTAGTAACCGGCGACACCTTGCATCTCCGGAAACTCGCCGACCATTTCGGTGGCCAGGTCGCACTTCGACAGCAGGCCGGCACGGGCCGCCCAGGAAGCGTTGCCGCCGATCCGCGCGGCGATGTAGGCCGCGAGTTTCGAAACGCGCTCGGCCTTGTCGTAGACGCTGCCGAGTTTTTCCTGGAACACCACGTTCTTCAGGCGATCATTGAAGGCTTCGAGTTTCTGCTTCTTGTCTTGCTTGAAGAAGAACTCGGCGTCGGTCAGGCGTGGTCGAACCACTTTCTCGTTACCGGCGATGATCTGCTGTGGATCTTTGCTTTCGATGTTGGCGACGGTGATGAACCGTGGCAGCAACTTGCCGTCGGCATCCAGCAGGCAGAAGTACTTCTGGTTGTCCTGCATGGTGGTGATCAGCGCTTCCTGCGGCACGTCGAGGAAGCGTTCCTCGAACGAGCACACCAGCGGCACCGGCCACTCGACCAGCGCGGTCACTTCATCGAGCAGCGCCGGCGGCACGATCGCGGTGCCTTCCTGACGGGTCGCCAGTTCTTCGGTGCGCTTGCTGATGATCTCGCGACGCTCGTTGGCATCGGCCAGCACGTAGGCGGCACGCAGGTCGGCCAGGTAGCTCGACGGCGAACCGATGCGCACGCTTTCCGGGTGATGGAAACGGTGACCACGGGAGTCGCGGCCAGCCTTCTGCGCGAGGATGGTGCAGTCGATGACCTGGTCACCGAGCAGCATCACCAGCCACTGGGTCGGACGCACGAACTCTTCCTTGCGCGCACCCCAACGCATGCGTTTCGGGATCGGCAGGTCGTTCAGCGAATCTTCGACGATGGTCGGCAGCAGGCTTGCGGTTGGCTTGCCGGCGATGTTCTGGCTGTAACGCAGTTTCGGGCCGCTCTGGTCGATTTCGCTCAGTTCGACGCCGCACTTCTTGGCGAAGCCCAGGGCTGCCTGAGTCGGGTTGCCTTCAGCGTCGAAGGCGGCCTGACGTGGCGGGCCATCCAGGTTGATGCTGCGATCCGGTTGCTGGGTCGCCAGCGCCGTGATCAGCACCGCCAGACGGCGCGGCGCGGCATAGACCGTTTTGCTTTCGTAGCTCAGGCCGGCAGCTTGCAGGCCCTTGTCGATACCGGCGAGGAACGCTTCAGCCAGGGTGTTCAGGGCTTTTGGCGGCAGTTCTTCGGTGCCCAGTTCAACCAGAAAATCTTGAGCACTCATTGTGCAGCCTCCAGCTTGGCCAGTACTTCGTCACGCAGGTCCGGGGTCGCCATCGGGAAGCCCAGCTTGGCGCGGGCCAGCAGGTAGGCTTGCGCAACGGAACGCGCCAGGGTGCGTACGCGCAGGATGTATTGCTGACGCGCGGTCACCGAGATCGCCCGGCGCGCGTCCAGCAGGTTGAAGGTGTGCGAGGCCTTCAGCACCATTTCGTAGCTCGGCAACGGCAGCGGCTGGTCGAGTTCGATCAGGCGCTTGGCTTCGCTTTCATAGAAGTCGAACAGTTCGAACAGTTTGTCGACGTTGGCGTGTTCGAAGTTGTAGGTGGACTGCTCCACTTCGTTCTGGTGGAACACGTCGCCGTAGGTCACCTTGCCGAACGGGCCGTCAGCCCAGACCAGGTCGTAGACCGAGTCCACGCCTTGCAGGTACATGGCCAGACGCTCGAGACCGTAGGTGATTTCACCGGTGACCGGGTAGCACTCGATGCCGCCGGCCTGCTGGAAATAAGTGAACTGGGTCACTTCCATGCCGTTGAGCCAGACTTCCCAGCCCAGACCCCAGGCGCCCAGGGTTGGCGATTCCCAGTTGTCTTCGACGAAGCGGATGTCGTGGACCAGCGGGTCCAGGCCGACATGCTTGAGCGAGCCCAGGTACAGTTCCTGGAAGTTGTCCGGGTTCGGTTTCAGCACGACCTGGAACTGATAGTAGTGCTGCAGACGGTTCGGGTTTTCCCCGTAGCGGCCGTCAGTCGGACGGCGGCTTGGCTGCACGTACGCGGCGTTCCAGGTTTCCGGGCCGATGGCGCGCAGGAAGGTCGCGGTGTGGAAAGTGCCGGCGCCTACTTCCATATCGTAGGGCTGAAGTACCACACAACCTTGCTCGGCCCAGTATTGCTGGAGCGCGAGGATCAAGTCTTGGAAGGTACGCACGGCTGGCGTAGGCTGGCTCACGAAATTCACCTGTTTCTTGGGCTGCGATTTAAAGAGCGGGAGTATACCCGATTCAGTCGCACCTCCACCCCCTGGAGCCTTATGCCACGCTGCTTTTGGTGTACCGAAGATCCGCTGTACATGGCTTATCACGATCAGGAGTGGGGCACGCCGCTACGCGATGCGCAGGGTTTGTTCGAGTTGCTTTTGCTCGAAGGGTTCCAGGCCGGGCTGTCGTGGATCACCGTGCTGCGTAAACGCGAGCGCTACCGCGAGGTGTTGTACGGCTTCGACGTGCAGCGTGTGGCGCAGATGAGCGACGCCGAGATCGATGAACTGATGCTCGATCCGGGGATCATCCGCAACCGCCTCAAACTCAATGCCGCCCGACGCAATGCCCAGGCCTGGCTGGCGCTGGAGGACCCGGTGGCCTTCCTCTGGTCGTTCGTCGGCGATCGACCGATCATCAATCATTTCAAGGATCGCAGCGAAGTCCCGGCGATCACCCCCGAAGCGCTGGCGATGAGCAAAGCCCTGAAAAAGGCCGGCTTCACCTTCGTTGGCCCAACCATTTGCTACGCACTGATGCAGGCTTCGGGCATGGTCATGGATCACACTCAGGACTGCGACCGCTACGCGCAGCTGGTCAACGGCGGTTAGAATGGCCGCCTCGCGCACAGCAGAAAATCAGGAGTGACCTGTGGAAAAGTTTAAAGGCGCCTTGCTGGTAGGCGCTCTGCGGCTGTTTGCCCTGCTGCCATGGCGGGCCGTGCAGGCCGTGGGTTCGGCGATCGGCTGGATCATGTGGAAAACCCCCAACCGCTCCCGCGACGTGGTGCGGATCAACCTTTCCAAATGTTTTCCACAGATGGACCCAGCCGAGCGCGAGCGCCTGGTCGGCCAGAGCCTCAAAGACATCGGCAAGTCCCTGACCGAAAGTGCCTGCGCCTGGATCTGGCCGGCCCAGCGTTCCATCGATCTGGTGCGCGAAGTCGAAGGCCTCGACATCCTCAAGGATGCGCTGGCCTCGGGCAAAGGCGTGGTCGGCATCACCAGCCACTTGGGCAACTGGGAAGTGCTGAACCACTTCTATTGCAGCCAGTGCAAACCGATCATTTTCTACCGCCCGCCAAAGCTCAAGGCTGTGGATGAATTGCTGCGCAAGCAACGCGTGCAACTGGGCAATAAAGTCGCTGCCTCCACCAAGGAAGGCATCCTCAGCGTCATCAAGGAAGTGCGCAAAGGTGGTGCAGTGGGCATTCCGGCTGACCCGGAACCGGCCGAATCCGCGGGGATCTTCGTACCGTTCTTCGCCACCCAGGCGCTGACCAGTAAATTCGTGCCGAACATGCTCGCCGGCGGCAAAGCGGTCGGCGTGTTCCTGCACGCCCTGCGCCTGCCGGACGGTTCCGGCTACAAAGTGATCCTCGAAGCGGCGCCAGAAGCCATGTACAGCACCGATACCGAGGAATCCTGCGCGGCCATGAGCAAGGTGGTCGAGCGTTACGTCGCGGCGTATCCGAGTCAGTACATGTGGAGCATGAAGCGCTTCAAGAAACGTCCGCCGGGCGAAGCGCGCTGGTACTGAGCAAGTTGGCACACTCTGTGGATAACCCGTAGGAGCTGCCGCAGGCTGAGATCTTTTGATCTTGCTTCTGCGGCTTATCCACAACCCCGTTCATTCAAGGGCGCATAAAGATGTCCGAACAACGCAAATCCTTCCGCATCAAGATCACCCACGACAGCTTCGGCGAATGCCTCGGGCAGACGCGCAACCTGTCGGCTACCGGCGTGTATGTGCAGCATCCGCGCTTGGCTTCACTGCCCAAAGGCGCTGTGGTTTATGGTCAGGTGCAGGGTTTACCCACCGGCGCGCCACGGGTGCGAATGGAAGTGGTGACGGTGGATGCCGAGGGCATCGGCCTGCGTTATCTCTAGCCTATTGCCTGTCGGTCGAGTTTCTTCAGAAACACCGTCATTTCCTTTTCGGCCTGCTTGTCGCCATGGGCGCGGGCGGCTTCCAGACCCTGTTCCCACGCCTGACGTGCGGCGGCGTGATCGCCCAGTGCGAGTTGCGCCTTGCCCAATAGCTTCCACGCCGCCGAATACTTCGGATCGAAACCGACACAGCGCTGGAAATGCTCGGCTGCCTTGGCGTTCTCTCCCAAATCCAGATAACCCTTGCCCAGGCCAAAGCGCAGCAATGAGTTATCCACACCCTTGGCGAGCATTTTTTCCAAGGATTCGAGCATCGGTGGGTTCCTTTTCTGTGGAGTGTCAGGTGTTGATCGGTGTCAGTTACACCGCTTTCGCGAGCAGGCTCGCTCCCACAGGGGAAACGCATTCCAAATGTGGGAGCTAGCCTGCTCGCGAAGGGGCCAGTGCCGTCAGCGCAAAACTCAGAAGAAGCTCAAACCCACATGAAACAGCTTCTCCACATCGCGAATATGCTTTTTATCCACAAGGAACAGAATCACATGGTCGCCGGTTTCGATCACCGTATCGTCGTGGGCGATGATCACTTCTTCGTTGCGGATGATCGCGCCAATCGTGCTGCCCGGCGGCAGGCCGATTTTCTCGATCGGCCGGCCGATGACCTTGCTCGACTTCGCATCGCCGTGGGCAATCGCCTCGATGGCCTCCGCCGCGCCCCGGCGCAGTGAGTGCACGCTGACGATATCGCCACGGCGTACGTGGGCCAGCAAGGTGCCGATGGTCGCCAGTTGCGGGCTGATGGCGATGTCTATGTCGCCGCCCTGGATCAGATCGACGTAAGCCGGGTTGTTGATGATCGTCATCACCTTCTTCGCGCCCAGGCGCTTGGCCAGCAGCGACGACATGATGTTGGCTTCGTCATCGTTGGTCAGCGCAAGGAAGATGTCGGCGTCGGCAATGTTCTCTTCCAGCAGCAGATCACGGTCCGACGCACTGCCCTGCAGCACCACGGTGCTGTCGAGGGTGTCGGAGAGATAGCGGCAGCGGGCCGGGTTCATCTCGATGATCTTCACCTGGTAGCGGCTTTCGATGGCCTCGGCCAGACGCTCGCCGATCTGCCCGCCACCGGCAATCACGATGCGCTTGTAGGTTTCGTCGAGACGGCGCATTTCGCTCATAACCGCGCGAATATTCTCACGGGCGGCGATGAAGAAGACTTCGTCATCGGCCTCGATCACCGTATCGCCCTGCGGCAGGATCGGTCGGTCGCGGCGGAAAATCGCCGCGACCCGGGTTTCGACATTCGGCATGTGCTCGCGCAATTGGCGCAATTGCTGACCCACCAGCGGCCCGCCGTAATAGGCGCGCACCGCCACCAGTTGTGCCTGACCTTCGGCGAAGTCGATCACTTGCAGCGCGCCCGGATGCTGAATCAGACGCTTGATGTAGTTGGTCACCACCTGCTCGGGGCTGATCAGCACGTCGACCGGAATCGCTTCGTTCTGGAACAGCTGTTCTTCGCGATTGAGGTAGGACGCTTCGCGCACCCGGGCGATTTTGGTCGGGGTGTGGAACAGGGTGTGCGCGACCTGGCAGGCGACCATGTTGGTCTCGTCGCTGTTGGTCACCGCCACCAGCATATCGGCATCGTCGGCGCCGGCCTGACGCAGCACCGACGGCAGCGAGCCGCGGCCCTGAATGGTGCGGATGTCGAGACGGTCGCCGAGGTCGCGCAGGCGTTCGCCATCGGTGTCGACCACGGTGATGTCGTTGGCTTCGCTCGCCAGGTGTTCAGCCAGCGAACCGCCGACCTGTCCCGCACCGAGGATGATGATTTTCATCCAGTCACTCCGTTGAATCCGTTTAGCCGCGCGCGGCAGCGATCTTGATCAGCTTGGCGTAGTAGAACCCGTCATGCCCTCCCTGCTGGGCCAGCAATTGGCGACCATGGGGCTGTTTGATCCCGGCCGTGGTGGCCAGGTCGAGTTCGCGGGCACCGGGCGTGCGCTCAAGGAACGCGGCGATGACTTCGGTGTTCTCGGTCGGCAAGGTCGAGCAAGTGGCGTAGAGCAGGATGCCGCCGACTTCGAGGGTTTTCCACAGGGCGTCGAGCAGTTCGCCTTGCAGTTGCGCGAGGGCAACGATGTCGTCCGGCTGACGGGTCAGCTTGATGTCCGGGTGGCGGCGGATCACGCCGGTGGCCGAGCATGGCGCGTCGAGCAGGATGCGCTGGAACGGTTTGCCGTCCCACCACGCGGCGGTATCGCGGCCGTCGGCAGCGATCAGTTCGGCGCTCAGCCCCAGCCGCTCAAGGTTCTCCTTCACCCGCACCAGCCGCTTGGCTTCCAGATCCACCGCCACCACGCCGGCCAGCGCCGGTTCGGCTTCTAGGATGTGGCAGGTCTTGCCGCCGGGGGCGCAGCAGGCGTCGAGCACCCGTTGGCCCGGGGCCAGATCGAGCAGATCGGCGGCCAGTTGCGCCGCTTCGTCCTGCACGCTGATCCAGCCTTCGGCAAAACCCGGCAGGCTGCGCACGTCGGTGGCGGCTTCAAGGACGATGCCGTCGCGGCTGTAAACACACGGCGTGGCAGCGATGCCGGCCTCGCTGAGCAAGCCGAGGTAGGCGTCGCGGCTGTGATAGCGGCGGTTGACCCGCAGGATCATCGGCGGGTGCGCGTTATTTGCCGCGCAGATCGCTTCCCATTGCTCCGGCCAGAAGGCTTTCAGGGATTTTTGCAGCCAGCGTGGGTGGGCGGTGCGTACCACCGGATCGCGCTCCAGCTCGGCAAAAATCGTCTCGCTTTCGCGCTGGGCATTGCGCAGCACGGCGTTGAGCAGACCCTTGGCCCACGGCTTTTTCAGCTTGTCGGCGCAACCGACGGTTTCGCCGATGGCCGCGTGCGGCGGCACGCGGGTGTAGAGCAATTGATAGAGACCGACCAGCAGCAGCGCCTCGACATCGGCGTCGGCAGTTTTGAACGGTTTCTGCAAAAGTTTTTCCGCCAGCGCCGACAGCCGTGGCTGCCAGCGCGCGGTGCCGAACGCCAGATCCTGGGTGAAACCGCGATCACGGTCCTCGACCTTGTCCAGTTGCGCCGGCAGGGAGCTGTTCAGCGAAGCCTTGCCGCTGAGCACGGCGGCGAGTGCCTTGGCGGCAGCCAGACGCGGGTTCATTGCGCGTCCACCACGGCGCCGAGCACGGTGCCAACGGCAAATTTCTCGCGGCGGCTGTTGAACAGGTCGCTGAAGTTCAGCGCCTTGCCGCCGGGCAGTTGCAGGCGGGTCAGGCACAGCGCCTGTTCACCGCAGGCGACGATCAGGCCGTCCTTGCTGGCGCTGAGGATTTCTCCCGGTGCGCCTTTGCCGTCAGCCAGTGTCGCGGCCAATACCTTCAGCGCTTCACCGTTGAGGGTGCTGTGGGTAATCGGCCAGGGATTGAAGGCGCGTACCAGACGCTCAAGTTCAACCGCCGGACGGCGCCAGGCGAGGCGCGCTTCATCCTTGTTCAGTTTGTGGGCGTAGGTGGCGAGCTCATCGTTCTGCACTTCGCCTTCGAGGGTTCCGGCGGCCAGGCCGGCAATCGCCTGGACCACGGCGGGCGGACCCATTTCGGCGAGGCGGTCGTGCAGCGTGCCGCCCGTGTCGTCGGCGCTGATCGGGGTCACGACCTTGAGCAGCATCGGCCCGGTGTCGAGGCCGGCTTCCATGCGCATCACGGTCACGCCGCTTTCGGCATCACCGTGTTCCACGGCGCGCTGGATCGGCGCCGCACCGCGCCAGCGCGGCAACAGCGAGGCGTGGCTGTTGATGCAGCCCAGACGCGGAATATCCAGCACCGCTTGCGGCAGGATCAGGCCGTAGGCGACCACCACCAGCAAGTCCGGTTTCAGCGCGGCGAGCTCGGCTTGAGCATCTGCGTTGCGCAGGGTCGGCGGCTGCAACACCTGGATATTATTTTCCAGGGCCAACTGTTTGACCGGGCTCGGCATCAGTTTTTGCCCGCGACCGGCCGGACGATCCGGTTGGGTGTAGACCGCAACGATCTCGTAAGGGCTGTTCAGCAGGGCCTTGAGGTGTTCGGCGGCGAATTCCGGGGTGCCGGCAAAAACGATGCGCAATGGCTCAGTCATGAAGGGAATCTCATAAAAAGAAAAAGGCTTGCCGCAGCAAGCCTTTGAAGGAGGGCATCAAGCGTTCTGGCGATGCAGCTTTTCCAGTTTCTTCTTGATCCGGTCGCGTTTGAGCGTGGACAGGTAATCGACGAACAACTTGCCGTTGAGGTGGTCGCATTCGTGCTGGATGCACACCGCGAGCAGGCCTTCGGCGATCAGTTCGTAAGGCTGGCCGTCGCGGTCCAGCGCTTTGATTTTGACCTTCTGCGGGCGGTCGACGTTTTCGTAGAAGCCCGGCACCGAGAGGCAGCCTTCCTGGTACTGATCCATCTCGTCAGTCAGCGATTCGAACTCGGGGTTGATGAACACCCGGGGTTCGGTGCGGTCTTCGGAAAGGTCCATCACGACGATACGTTTGTGCACGTTGACCTGGGTCGCGGCGAGGCCGATGCCCGGCGCTTCATACATTGTTTCAAACATGTCATCGACCAACTGACGCACTTCGTCGTCCACTACAGCCACTGGCTTGGCGATAGTACGCAGACGCGGGTCCGGAAATTCGAGGATGTTTAAAATGGCCATAGGCTGATTGCTGCACGTATTGAGTAAAGTCGGGTCGATGGCCTGGCAGGTCCGAAGATGCAGGCTACCGTTGTGAAGCGTAGCTAATGCAATTTGCAGTAGCGAGCCACGGGGGCTCTGACGGTTCACGCGAACGCACATGATAAAGGGATTCGCTGCATGAGGAAAACACTACTCGCCCTGCTGCTTCTGGCTTCGGCCGCGGCTGCGCAAGGGCAAGTGCAACTCAGGGATGGTTTTCCACAGCAATACACGGTGGTTTCGGGAGACACCCTCTGGGACATTTCCGGCAAATACCTGCGCGAGCCCTGGCAATGGCCACAGCTGTGGCGGGCCAATCCGCAAATTGAAAACCCCAACCTGATCTACCCCGGCGACACGCTGACGCTCCGTTACGTCAACGGCCAGCCGCAGCTGACCCTCAATCGCGGCGAGTCACGGGGCACCATCAAGCTGTCGCCGCGCATCCGCACCAGCCCGGTGGCCGAGGCGATACCCAGCATTCCGCTGAAATCAATCAACAGTTTCCTGCTGAGCAACCGCATCGTCGACAAGGTCGAGGACTTCGACAAGGCGCCGTATATCGTCGCCGGCGATGCCGAGCGCGTGTTGAGTGGCACTGGCGACCGGATCTTCGCCCGGGGCCACTTCGATCCGAATCAACCGGTGTACGGCATCTTCCGCCAGGGCAAGGTCTACACCGACCCGCAGACCAAGGAGTTTCTCGGGATCAACGCCGACGATATCGGTGGCGGTGAAATCGTCGCCACCGAAGGCGACGTCGCCACCCTCGCCCTGCAACGCACCACCCAGGAAGTACGTTTGGGCGATCGTCTGTTCAGCGGCGAAGAGCGCTCGATCAATTCGACTTTCATGCCCAGCGCCCCGAGCACCAACATCAACGGCCTGATCATCGACGTGCCGCGCGGCGTCACGCAGATCGGCGTGATGGACGTGGTCACCCTGAACAAAGGCAAGCGCGACGGTCTGGCCGAAGGCAATGTGCTGGTGGTGATGAAAACCGGGGAAACCGTGCGCGACCGGGTCACCGGCCAGCCGCTGAAAATTCCCGATGAACGGGCCGGTCTGCTGATGGTGTTCCGCACCTACGACAAGCTCAGTTACGGCCTCGTACTCAACGCATCGCGCTCGCTGGCGGTGCTCGACAAGGTGCGAAATCCTTAGCTGGCTTCACAAGTTACCAACAGAGTTATCCACAGCTTGTTCCGAATGGTTCGGGACTTATAACGATCAAGGATGATCCACGATGCTGTCTGCCTGTACGCCGGTTTCCCCTGCGGAACTGGAAGCGCGTTTGCGCCTGCACCGCCTGCCGGATATCGGTCCGAAACGTTTTGCCAAACTGCTTGAAGCCTTCGGCTCGGCGTCAAAAGCCCTGAGCGCGCCGGCCAGTGCCTGGCGTGCGCTGGGGTTGCCGGCGGCGTCGGCCGAGGCTCGGCGCAGCCCGCAAGTGCGCGACGGCGCCAGCCATGCATTGCGCTGGCTAGAGCGGCCCGGCCAGCATCTATTGATGTTGGACCAGGCGGATTATCCGGCGCTGCTGGCGCAGATCCCTGACCCGCCCCCGCTGTTGTTCGTCGCCGGAGATCCGCTGATTCTGGAAAAACCGCAACTGGCGATGGTCGGCAGTCGCAGTGCTTCACGTCCGGGAATGGACACCGCCGCCGCGTTTTCCCGCAGCCTCGCCGGGGCCGGTTTCGTCATCACCAGTGGCTTGGCGCTGGGTATCGATGCGGCTGCGCATCAAGCGGCTCTGGATGTCGGCGGGCAAACCGTCGGCGTACTCGGCACCGGCCTGGAAAAGTTTTATCCACAGCGCAATCGTCGACTGGCCGACGCGATGATTGCCTCGGGCAGCGCAGTGGTTTCTGAGTTTCCACTGGACGCCGGGCCGACGGCGAGCAACTTCCCCAGGCGCAACCGGATCATCAGCGGTTTGTCTCTCGGCGTGCTGGTGGTCGAGGCGAGTGTCGCCAGCGGTTCACTGATCACCGCTCGGCTGGCGGCGGAACAGGGCCGCGAGGTGTATGCGATTCCCGGTTCGATCCATCACCCCGGTGCGCGCGGCTGCCATCAGTTGATCCGCGACGGCGCGGTGCTGGTGGAAACCATCGAACACATTCTCGAAGCCCTGCGCGGCTGGCAGCATTTGCCGTTATCCACAGACCCGCCGGATTCCGCGCATCCCTTGCTTGATCTGCTGCACGCCGCGCCGCACACCAGCGAAGCCTTGGTCGAGAGCAGCGGCTGGGCGTTGCCCAAAGTCCTCGCGGCGCTCACCGAGCTGGAAATGGACGGCCGCGCAGTGTGTGAAAACGGTCGCTGGCTGGCGAGGACACGCTAGGTTTTACAGGGAAGATCGGTAAACTGCGCAAAACCTGTTTTCGGAGAGTTTTTTCATGGTCAACAGTTGGCGTGTGCAACAAGCCGCACGAGAGATTCGCGCCGGGGCGGTGATTGCCTATCCAACCGAAGCCGTCTGGGGGCTGGGTTGCGACCCGTGGAACGAAGAGGCAGTGGATCGTCTGTTGGCGATCAAGAACCGTTCGGTGGACAAGGGCCTGATCCTGGTCGCCGACAACATCCGCCAATTCGACTTCCTGTTCGAAGACTTCCCGCAGGAGTGGATCGACCGCATGGCCAGCACCTGGCCGGGGCCGAACACCTGGCTGGTGCCGCATCAGAACCTGTTGCCGGAATGGGTGACGGGCGTGCATGACACGGTGGCGCTGCGGGTCAGCGATCACCCGCAGGTGCGGGATCTGTGCTCGATGGTCGGGCCGCTGATTTCCACCTCGGCCAACCCGCAGGGGCGGCCGGCGGCGCGCACGCGGTTGCGCGTCGAGCAGTATTTCCGTGGGCAGATCGACCTGATTCTTGGCGGTCAACTGGGTGGGCGCAAGAACCCCAGCGTGATTCGCGATCTGGCAACCGGCAAGGTCATTCGTCCCGACTGATCCTGCGTCGAAAACCTTTACCGTGAGTCTTCCTCGCCTTGATGGTGAGGAGGACTACGCGCGCCTGCGATTTATCCTGCAATGACGCCGGTTTCCCTGTCGGAAAAGTCGCCAAGTCCCCGGATTCATTGGCTTTTCCCACTTGATTATCAGACTTTCTGGTGTGGCGGAATCGGTAAAAGCAACCATCCTTTCCCTGCACTCGAAACACTTCGATAAGTTAAGGTCTGCGGAGAAAGAATGGACACTACCAATTTGCAACTCACGGATTACCTGCAGGCGCTTCAGGTGACGTTGAAGAGTCACCATGAGGGTTGTCGCATCGTGATGCTTGAGGCAGGGGCGGATACTCAGGAGTTCGACCGGTTTATCGATCGGCAATTTCGGCTTCGGTTGCAGCATTACATGCTGACTTCACGGGCGCGGATGCTCGAAACCAGACTGGCGATAAAGTCGCGCAGTACCCATTTCCTGCTGTATCGGCACGATCAACTGTTGGCGGTATTGAGAGCGACTCCGGCACCGTTCGAGTGGGTATCGCTGGCGCAGCAACACGTTTCTCCCACAGTAGCGCTGTCGCGCCATGTCGAATTCAGTCGATTGATGTCGTACACACCCAATCAGTTGCCCATTGCGGTCAACGGTCTGCTGGCGGCCGCTACCGAGTGGGCCATTAAACGCGGTTATAACGGGGTAACCGCGTTGTGCAGATCGCAACAGCTGCGCTTCTACCAGCGCTTCGGCCTGATGCCGATCGCTTCCAATGCCCTGCATATCGACCAGCGCGCACGCGGCGATTACTGGGTGCTGTCAGCCGAGTGGCGGCAAATTCTCGCGGCGGTCCAACCGCCTGATCCGGCGGTTGGCCACGTGGTGCAGAAACCGTTGGAGTGTCATCTGCCGAGGTGTTGAACGCGTTCGAACTGACTTGCCAGCCGTGGGTTCGCAACCCTGACTGGCAAGACGTCGAAGGTTTGTCAGGGCAGCAGGATGGTCGAGCCGGTGGTACGCCGGGCCGACAATTCGGTCTGCGCCTTCGCCGCATCAGCCAGTGGATAGCGCTGGCTGATGCTCACCTTGAGCTTGCCGCTGATGATCATCTCGAACAGCTCGTCGGCCATGCGCTGCAGGTTCTCGGCGTTGTTGGCGTAGGTCGCCAGGGTCGGGCGGGTCACGTACAGCGAGCCCTTGGCCGAAAGAATCCCCAGATTCACCCCGTCCACCGCACCGGAGGCGTTGCCGAAACTCACCACCAGCCCACGCGGCGACACACTGTCGAGCGAGGTCAGCCAGGTGTCTTTGCCGACGCCGTCGTACACCACCGGGACTTTCTTGCCATCGGTCAGCTCCAGCACGCGCTGTGCCACGTTTTCGTGGCTGTAATCGATGGTTGCCCAGGCACCGTTGGCTTTGGCCAGTTCGGCTTTTTCCTTCGAGCTGACCGTGCCGATCAACTTCACGCCCAGTGCCTTGGCCCATTGGCAGGCCAATGAACCGACACCCCCGGCAGCGGCGTGGAACAGAATGGTTTCGCCGCCCTTGAGCTCATAGGTCTGGCGCAGCAGGTACTGCACGGTCAGGCCCTTGAGCATGACCCCGGCTGCGGTCTCGAAGCTGATTTCGTCCGGCAGCTTCACCAGATTGGCTTCGGGCAGGGTGTGCAACTGGCTGTAGGCGCCCAACGGGCCGCTGCCATATGCCACGCGATCACCGACCTTGAACCGGGTGACGTCGCTGCCCACCGCATCGACGATGCCGGCGCCTTCAGCGCCGAGGCCGGACGGCAAGGCTGGCGGGGCATACAGACCGCTGCGGTAATAGGTGTCGATGAAGTTCAGGCCGATCGCCTTGTTCGCCACCCGCACCTGATTCGGGCCGGGCGCGGCGGGTTCGTAGTTAACAAACTCGAGCACTTCGGGACCGCCGTGGGCGCGGAACTGGATACGCTTTGCCATCTGCCTGCTCTCCTTGGGTCGTTTGTAAGCCCCCTATCCAACTCCCCTGCTTGATCTTCGTCAACTGCGGCGCGCAGGTTTGCGGTGTTATGCTACGCGCCCATTTGCGCCGCCCCCTGCCTGCGGGGCGCCCGCGTAGTTATGCCCGATTCAAGGTGAAGCCATGACGACCCGCACCGACGCCGTAAAGGCCTATCTGCTCGATTTGCAAGACCGCATCTGTGCCGCGCTGGAAACCGAGGACGGCGGCACGCGCTTCGTCGAAGACGCCTGGACCCGGCCTGCCGGTGGTGGCGGTCGTACCCGCGTGATCGAAAACGGTATGGTGATCGAAAAGGGCGGCGTCAACTTTTCCCACGTGTTCGGCAGCGGCCTGCCGCCGTCGGCCAGCGCCCATCGCCCGGAACTGGCCGGGCGCGGTTTCGAAGCCCTCGGCGTGTCGCTGGTGATTCACCCGCACAACCCGCATGTGCCGACGTCCCACGCCAACGTGCGCTTTTTCATCGCCGAGAAGGAAGGTGAAGAGCCGGTCTGGTGGTTCGGCGGCGGCTTCGACCTGACCCCGTATTACGGCAACGAGGAAGACTGCATCCACTGGCACCGCGTCGCCGAACAGGCCTGCGCGCCTTTCGGGCCGGACGTCTATCCGCGTTACAAGGCCTGGTGCGACACCTATTTCCACATCAAGCATCGCCATGAACCGCGTGGCATCGGTGGCCTGTTTTTCGATGACCTGAACGAGTGGGACTTCGACACCAGTTTCGCCTTCATGCGCGCCATCGGTGATGCCTACATCGACGCTTACCTGCCCATCGTGCAGCGCCGCAAGCACGATGCGTTCACCGCACAGCAGCGTGAATTCCAGGAATTCCGCCGTGGCCGCTACGTCGAGTTCAACCTGGTCTACGACCGAGGCACCCTGTTCGGCCTGCAATCGGGCGGGCGTACCGAGTCGATCCTCATGTCGTTGCCGCCGCAAGTGCGCTGGGCCTATGACTTCAAGGCCGAGCCCGGCAGCGAAGAAGCGCGCCTGACCGACTACTTCCTGCAAGACCGCGACTGGCTGGCCCAGGCCTGAGGACTGCTGATGGATCGTTACGTCGTTTTCGGTAACCCGATCGGCCACAGCAAGTCGCCGATGATTCACAAACTGTTCGCCGAGCAGACCGGTCAGCGCCTCGACTACAGCACCCTGCTGGCGCCGCTTGACGACTTCAGTGCCTGCGCCATGGCGTTCTTCCAGGACGGTCGCGGCGCCAACGTCACGGTGCCGTTCAAGGAAGAGGCCTATCGCCTGGCGAACAGCCTGACCGCTCGCGCGCAGCGCGCTGGTGCGGTGAACACCTTGAGCAAACTGGTCGACGGTTCGCTGCTCGGCGACAACACCGACGGCGCCGGTCTGGTGCGCGACCTGACGGTGAATGCCGGTTTCAGCCTGACCGGCAAACGCATCCTGCTGCTCGGCGCTGGCGGCGCGGTGCGTGGCGCGCTGGAGCCGTTGCTGGCGGAGAAGCCGGCATCGGTGATTATCGCCAACCGCACGGTGGACAAGGCCGAGCTGCTGGCCGAGCTGTTCTGTGATCTGGGGCCGGTGTCGGCCAGTGGTTTCGACTGGTTGCAGGAGCCGGTGGACGTGATCATCAACGCCACCTCCGCCAGCCTCACCGGCGACGTGCCGCCGATTGCCGCGAGCCTGATCGAGCCGGGCCAGACCCTGTGCTACGACATGATGTACGGCAAAGAGCCGACCGCATTCTGCCGTTGGGCCAGCGAGCATGGCGCGGCGGTATCGATGGATGGTCTGGGGATGCTGGCTGAACAGGCGGCCGAGGCGTTTTTCCTGTGGCGCGGGGTGCGTCCGGATACGGCGCCGGTACTGGCGGAACTACGCCGCCAGTTGGCCCTTTAAAAGCTTCGCGAGCAAGCCCGCTCCCACATTGGAATGCGATCAAATGTGGGAGCGGGCTTGCTCGCGAATGGCCGCACCGCCGATCCTGGATCAATCCTCAAACCGGATCGGGCATTTCTCCGCCCCTTCCAGCTTCCGCAACTCCTCCACCACCTGCGGCCGCGCCCGGCGCAGGGTCAGGCTGCGATCCTGACGCAGCAGGCGCCGCGCCTCCTGATGCAGCATCTCCACCCCCGAATAATCGATGAAGTTGATCTGCTGCGCCTCGATCACCACCCGCGTACCGTGCAGCCGTTGCAGGCGCACTTGCAGGTAATGGCTGGCGCCGAAGAAGATCGAGCCGCCGACCCGCAGCACGTCCTCCTCACCTTCGCGCGAATGCTGCACTCGCGGTTGCGAAGTGCGCTTGAGGTAGAAGAACAGCGACGCCAGCACCCCGGCATAGATCGCGGTCTGCAGTTCCAGTAGCAGCGTGGCGAGGCAGGTCAGCGCCATGACCACGAACTCGGCACGGCTGACCCGCAGCAACGAACGAATCCCGCGATGATCCACCAGCCCCCAGGCGATCAGTAGAATGCTCCCGGCCATCGCCGGAATCGGAATGTGTGAAATCAGCCCGGCGCCGAAAATCGCGAACAGCGCGACCCAGATCGCCGAAAACACCCCGGCCAGCGGCGAACAGGCGCCCGCCTCGTAACTCAGGCCTGAGCGGGTGAACGAACCGGCGGAGAGCGATCCGGAAAAGAACGCCCCGACAATATTCGACAAGCCCTGTGCGCGGACTTCCTGGTTGGCATCAAGCAACTGCTGCGAACGTGCAGCAATCGAACGGGCAATCGACAGGCTAGTGACCAGACCGAGCATGCCTACCGCCACCGCGCTCGGCAGCAAGCGCAGCACCAGATCGAGATCCAGCGGCAGCGCACTGAACGGTGGCAGGCGTCCGACAAAGGCGCTGACCAGATGCACGTGGCCGAACATCGCCGGCCATAACCACACCACTGCGCTGCCCAGCACCAGCGTTATCAACAGAGTCGGCCAGCGCGGCAGCAGTTGTCTGAGGACAAAACCGACCAGCACCGTGGCCACACCCAACACCAGTGATGGGTTATCCACAGCCCGCAGGTGTTGCAGCAGGTCCATCAGACTGGCCAGCGCCGTGGCTTTCGCCGGCAGATCCAGCCCCAGCAGATTCGGCAACTGGCCGATGGCAATCACCACCGCCGCGCCGAGGGTGAAGCCGAGCACCACCGAGTGCGAGACGAAATTCACCAGTGCACCGAAGCGCAGCAGGCCGAGCAGCCACTGGAAAATCCCCGCCAGGAAGCTCAGCAGCAGGATCAGCGTGATGTAGTCCTGGGATGCGGGAACGGCCAAAGGACTGACACTGGCGTAGAGCACAATCGAAATTGCTGCAGTCGGGCCGCAGATCAGATGCCACGACGACCCCCACAGGCAGGCGATCAGCACCGGGATGATCGCCGCATAGAGGCCGTATTCCGGCGGCAGGCCGGCGATCAGTGCGTAGGCGATCGACTGCGGCAACGCGAGAATCGCACCGCTCAGGCCAACGACCAGATCCCGGCCGACGCTGGCGCGGGTTTGCCGGGGCAGCCAGGTCAGGAAGGGAAAGAGTGAATGGCGACTTGGCAGGGCCATGGGTCCTCGCGGTGTGTGGGTTTATGCAAGGTTATCAGGACGCGCCAATTACTGTGGTGAGGGGATTTATCCCCGATGGGCTGCGAAGCGGCCCCAAAACCGACGGTCTCGGTGAGTCAGGTATACCGAGTGCATAGACTTTGCGACTGCTGCGCAGCCGATCGGGGATAAATCCCCTCGCCACGAGTAAGTTGTCGTCAAGTAGAAAGCGTCAGAGCTTGGCCTTCACCGCAGGCAACGCATCCTTGCCATCCACGGTCTTCACCCCCTCCAGCCACTTGTCCAGCACCGCCGGATTGGCCTTGATCCACGCCTTCACCGCATCGGCATTGCTGACTTTCTTGTTCACCACCTCAGCCATGATGCTGTTCTCCATGTCCTGGGTGAACGCCAGGTTGGTCAGCAACTTGCCCACATTCGGGCAGGCCTCGGCGTAGCCTTTGCGCGTCAGGGTGTAGACGCTGCCGGTGTCGCCGAAATACTTCTCGCCGCCCTTGAGGTAATGCATCTTCAGCTGCACGTTCATCGGGTGCGGGGTCCAGCCGAGGAAGGTGACGAATTTCTGCTTCTTCACTGCCCGCGACACTTCGGCGAGCATCGCCTGTTCGCTGGATTCGATCAGCTTCCACTGGCCGAGGTCGAAGTCGTTCTTCTTGATGATTTCCTGCAGCGAGATGTTCGCCGGTGCACCGGAGCCGATGCCGTAGATCTTCTTGTCGAATTTGTCTGCGTATTTGTTCAGGTCGGCAAAGTTATGCACACCGGCATCCCACACGTAGTCGGGCACCGCCAGGGTGAACTCGGTGCCGTCGAGGTTCTTCGCCAGTTGGGTGACGTCACCGGTGGCGACGAATTTGTCGTAGAAGCCTTGCTGCGCCGGCATCCAGTTACCAAGGAACACATCCACCTGACCGTCCTTCAAACCGCCGAAGGTGATCGGCACCGCGAGGGTGTCGACCTTGGCCTTGTAGCCCATGCCGTCCAGCAGAAACCCGGTGATGGCGTTGGTCGCGGCGATGTCGCTCCAGCCCGGGTCGGCCATTTTCACCGTTTCGCAGCTTTGCTCGGCAAATGCCGAGGCGCTGGCCAGAGCCAGCAGGCCAATCGTCAGTGCTGTGGATAACTTGCGCATGGACTTCCCCTTACATTATTGATTTTGGCAGGGTTGTGGATAACGGGCCTTGCGCTCCAGATCGTCGAGGTCGATGTGGTTGCGCATGTACTGCTGACTGGCGTCCACCAGCGGCTGGTGATCCCAGCTCTTCAGCTTGCCGATGGTCAGGGCATCGGCAACAAATCGGCGACGGCGCTGGCTGGCGAGCACCTCGCGGTGGATCGCCGGAATGTCCCACTTGGCCCGCGCTTCGGCGAGAAATTCGTCGAACAGCTGGCGATGTTGCGGCGACTGGCTGAGTTCTTCGAGTTCACGCGGATCGTTGTGCACGTCGAAGAGTAGGCACGGATCGCTTTCACTGTAGATAAATTTGTAGGCGCCGCGACGGATCATCATCAGCGGGCTAACCGTGCCTTCGGCCATGTATTCGCCGAACACTTCGTCATGACCGCCCTGCCCTTGCAGGTGTGATAACAGCGAACGGCCATCCAGCGGCAGACCCGGCTCCAGCGTGCCGCCGGCCAGTTCGACGAAGGTTGGCAACAGGTCGGCGGTGGACACTGCCGCGCTAACCCGGCCGGCAGCGAACTGCCCCGGCGCACTGATCAACAGCGGCACCCGCGCAGCCATCTCGAACCAGTGCATTTTGTACCAGAGGCCCTTCTCTCCCAGCATGTCACCGTGGTCGCCGGAGAACACGATGATGGTGTCATCGATCAGCCCGGTATCTTCGAGGGTTTGCAGAAGTTTGCCGACGTTGGCGTCGATATAGCTGCACGCGCCGAAGTAGGCACGCCGTGCATCGCGAATCTTATCCACAGGCAGCGGCTTGTCCCACAGGTCATAGACCTTGAACAGGCGCTGCGAGTGTGGATCGAGGGAATGTTGATCCGGGGTGCTCGGCAACGGGATGTCACCGTCGTCGTACAAATCCCAGAACGCCTTGGGAATCGTGTATGGGTCGTGTGGGTGCGTCATCGATACGGTCAGGCAGAACGGCTGATCGCCGTCCTCGCGAATGTGATCGAACAGGTATTGCTGGGCCTTGAACACCACCTCTTCATCGAAGTCGAGCTGGTTGGTGCGCACGCACGGCCCGGCCTGCAGCACCGACGACATGTTGTGATACCAGCTCGGGCGCACGTCCGGCTCGTCCCAGTTCACCGCCCAGCCGTAGTCGGCCGGGTAGATGTCGCTGGTCAGGCGCTCTTCATAACCGTGCAACTGATCCGGGCCGCAGAAATGCATCTTGCCCGACAGCGCGGTGCGGTAACCGAGGCGACGCAGGTAGTGGGCGTAGGTCGGAATATCGGCAGGGAAATCGGCGGCGTTGTCGTAGGCGCCGATCTTGCTCGGTAACTGGCCGCTGACCAGAGTGAAACGCGACGGCGCGCACAGCGGACTGTTGCAGTAAGCGGCATCGAACACCACGCCCTGAGCGGCGAGGCGCGAAAGATTCGGCAGTTTGATCGGCGACGGGCCGTAGATTGGCAACATTGGCGCGGCCATTTGATCGGCCATGATGAAAAGAATGTTCTTGCGCTTCATGTGATCGCGGCATTCCATAGTGAATATTTATGCGACATTGCTGCGATCGAGCATGGAGTCCATGCCCCGTCCGGTAAAGCCTGCGCCGGACAATGACTAGGATAAGCACAGCTTATGTATGACGCCCTCGGCAATCTGTCCCTCGACCTGTTGCGCGCATTCGAAGCGGCGGCGCGCCATCGCAGCTTTACCGCCGCCGCGGTGGAGCTGGGCACCACGCAACCGGCGATCAGCCAGCAGATCAAGCGTCTGGAAGAACAACTGGGCGCACGGCTGTTTGACCGGATATACCGCGGCATTGAACTGACCGAGGGCGGGGCGATTCTTTTCGAGCAGATTAAGCTCGGTTTGCAGCATATCGACGCAGGGTTGAGCGCGATCAGTACGCAACAGCAACATGAAGTATTGCAAGTCGCCACCGATTTCGCTTTCGCCGCCTACTGGCTGATGCCGCGCCTGCACCGCTTTCATGAAGCCAACCCGAACGTCGATGTCAGCCTGGTCACCAGCGAGCGCAACCACAACATGCTACGCACCGACATCGACGTGGCGGTGCTGTTTGGTGACGGCCGATTTAAACAGGGCGAGAGCCATTGGCTGTTCAGCGAAGAAGTGTTTCCAGTGTGCAGCCCGCAACTGCTCAAGGGCCGCACCCTGCCCTTGCCTGCTCAGACGTTGCTGGAGTTTCCATTGCTGCACTTGCGCGGGGAAAACAGCAGCAACTGGTTTGACTGGAGCGGTCTGTTTCGCGAACTGGGCATCAACACGCCGCCGGCGCCGGGGCAATTGCGTTTCGACAATTACACGCTGCTGATTCAAGCGGCGATTGGCGGCCAGGGTGTGGCCATCGGCTGGCGGCACCTTGTGGATAACTTGCTGACCCAGGGCTTGCTCTGTCGGCCTGTCGCCGAGACCACGTTGTCGCGCCTGGGTTATTACGTGGTGTTGCCGCAACGCAAACGCCGGGGGGCGTTGATTCAACAGTTTGTCGACTGGTTGATGGCCGAGCAGGCGAGCAGTGCCGAGTCCCTCGCCGGAGTGGCATTGCCGTCGATTGCGGTTTGAACATCAAAAACAACTCCCTGTAGGAGCTGCCGCAGGCTGCGATCTTTTACGTACCCGACGTCGCGACAAAATTCACATGCTGCCCCACATGCAGGTTCAGCCGCAGCTCATCGGCAATCCCCACCGCGACCCGGTTCAGCCGTTCCAGCGGCTCCGCCAGCCCCGGCTCAAGATTGCCGCCCACCTGACTGAAATGCTCAATGGTCAGCCCCGCCACCCCGTGCGGCGCATTCACCAGTGTCCACTGCAATGGGCTGCTTTGCAGGGCTTCGCGGATTTCTTCGGCGGCGTGGCGTTGCAGCCCGTCGTCCAGATCTGGCTCGTCGAGCACGGCAAAATTCCCCACCAGAAACAACCGTGACACGTTGGCCGCTTGCAAGCCGTCGACTAGCGCATCGACCGCTAAAACCTGTTCCACCGGGCCGAGCACCACGGACCTTTCCACATGGTCGCTGTTGAACGGCAGACCCGGTGCGTCCAACAAGCAGATCACTGCCGAGCTGCCCGCTACGCTCTGCTTGACCCGCTCGGCATCGAACAGATCGCCGCTTTTGGTGCGCAGGCCCGGACGTGGTGCGAGTACGTTCAAATCGTCGAGAATCGCGATGACTTCGTGCTGCCGTCGCAGCAATTCAGCCATCAACGCACCGCCCAGGCTGGCCATGGCACCATAGAGCACCACTTTCACCGTCGGGGTTTCGGCATTTTTCATGGCTGATTCCTTTTTGTTGTCCCTCGTATGGCGTGTGACACGCAGCCTGCGCCGAGGGTTCGAACCGATTCAGAGGCTTTCAGATGCACGCAATCAATGGCTATCACGCCCACGTCTATTTCGACGCTGACTCAATTGATCAGGCGCGCGCTTTGTGTGAACAGGCGGCGCAGTTGTTTCCTCTGAAGATGGGGCGCGTCCATGAGCGCCCGGTCGGCCCGCATCCGGACTGGAGCTGCCAGTTGGCTTTCGGCCCGGAGCTGATCGGTGAGGTGTTGCCGTGGCTGGCGCTCAATCGCAAGGGGCTGGTGGTGTTTTTGCACCCCGACACTGGCGATGACTTGCTCGATCACACCGAGCATGCGATCTGGATGGGCGCGATACGTCCGCTGGATCTGTCTATTTTCTGATCAAAGCGTTTCTTCAGGCTCGCCCGGCAGATGCTCGTCCAGATGCAGCCAGGGCAATTGGCTGTCGGTCCAGATATGCCGCTCGGCCGGCGCCCGCTCCGGGTGATCCAGCGTGGCGATGGTCACATCAATGCTCTCAGGGCTGAGCAATGTCGCCAGCGCCAGTTGCGCGCCACAGTGCGAACAGAAATACCGCGCGCAACTGCTCGACGAGTCATAGCGCGATGGCGTGCCGCTCAGCCACTGGAAGCTGGCCGCCGCCACGGTAATCCACGTGGTGACAATCCCACCGCTGACTTTGCGGCAGATCGAGCAGTGGCAGTGGGCAATGTCGTGCAACGGCCCGCTGAACTGATAGCGAATCTGTCCGCAGTGGCAGCCACCACTGTGCACTTCTTCCATGTCCGTGCCCTCCCGTCCCCGAAATGATTGACTCTAGCCGCATCCGACAGCCGGTTGGCCATTCGCCTGAAGCTTTCGTCAGCGAAAGGTAGCTGAAAGGTTGCCCGATTAGGATCGCCGCCACTACCGGCAACAGACCGGTTGGCCAACGCGTGTGATCGCTCGCATGTCAGGCCCAATTAACAACAACAATGGTGATTCTGATGTCCTCTGTAGCCCGCCTTCTCGCTGAAACTCCGCCCGTACGTCTCGTGCTTCCCGTTCTGCGCTGATCCCTTCCGATCCGCTCACTCAATTAGCCGCGCTACGCCTGGAGTAATCCCATGCTGACTTTCCTTGGCTTCGCCATGGTCATCACGTTCATGTTCCTGATCATGACCAAGCGCCTGTCTGCGCTGATCGCCCTGATCATCATCCCGATCCTGTTCGCCCTGTTCGGTGGTTTCGCGCCGAAGATCGGCCCGATGATGCTCGAAGGCATTACCAAGCTTGCGCCGACCGGCGTGATGCTGATGTTCGCCATTCTGTACTTCGCCCTGATGATCGACTCCGGCCTGTTCGACCCGGCCGTGCGCAAGATCCTCAAACTGGTCAAGGGCGACCCGCTGAAAGTTTCGGTCGGTACCGCCGTGCTGGCGCTCGTCGTTTCCCTTGATGGAGACGGCGCGACCACTTACATGATCTGCGTGGCCGCCATGCTGCCGCTGTACAGCCGCATCGGCATGAGCCCGCGGATCATGGCCGGTCTGATCATCCTCGCCGGTGGCGTGATGAACATGACCCCGTGGGGTGGCCCAACCGCCCGTGCCGCCAGTGCGCTGCATGTCGACCCGTCGGACATCTTCGTACCAATGATCCCGGCGATGGCCGCCGGTGTGGTGGCGATCCTGATCATTGCCTACTTCTACGGCAAACGTGAGCGTGCGCGTCTGGGCGAGCTGCACCTGATCGGCGACGAGATTGATCACAGTGAAATCAGCGTCTCGCAGTTCCCCGATGCCCGCCGTCCGAAGCTGATCTGGTTCAACGGCCTGCTGACCCTGGCGCTGATGTGCACCCTGATCGCCGGCCTGCTGCCGCTGCCGGTGTTGTTCATGGTGGCGTTCAGCATCGCGATGATCGTCAACTACCCGTGCCTGCAAATGCAGAAGGACCGCGTTGCGGCCCACGCCGGCAGCGTGCTGTCGGTGGTCAGTCTGATTTTCGCTGCGGGTATCTTCACCGGTATCCTGTCCGGAACCGGCATGGTCGACGCCATGTCGAAAAGTCTGCTGGCAGTGATTCCGGACTTCCTCGGCCCGTACCTGGCGGTGATCACGGCGCTGGTGAGCATGCCGTTCACATTCTTCATGTCGAACGACGCGTTCTACTACGGCGTGTTGCCGGTGCTCTCCGAAGCGGCCAGCCATTACGGCATCACCGCAGTGGAAATGGCCCGTGCCTCGATCGTCGGTCAGCCCGTCCACTTGCTCAGCCCGCTGGTGCCGTCGACGTACCTGCTGGTGGCGCTGGCCGGTATCGAGTTCGGTGACCACCAGCGTTTCACCCTGAAGTGGGCAGTGCTGGTCTGCCTGTGCATACTGGTGGCCGCCTTGCTGCTGGGGACGTTCCCGCTGTTCAGCACGTTGTAACGGCATTCACTCACCATGACGCCAGCTGCTTGCTGGCGTCATGGTTTAACACTCGCTCAAAGGAATACACATGGATTGGCTGACCAACCCCGAAATCTGGGTTGCCTTCTTTACCCTGACCGCCCTGGAAATCGTTCTGGGCATCGATAACATCATCATGATTTCGATCCTGGTCAGCCGCATGCCCAAGCACATGCAGCAACGCACGCGGATCTTCGGCCTGGGCCTGGCGATGATCACGCGGATCCTGTTGCTGCTGTCGATCACCTGGGTCATGCGCCTCACCGCCGACCTGTTCGTGGTGTTCGGCCAGGGCATTTCCGGTCGCGACCTGATCCTGTTCTTCGGTGGCCTGTTCCTGCTGTGGAAGAGCTCGCAGGAGATGTACCACGCGCTGGAAGGCGAAGACGAAAGCGGCGACGAGCCTTCGGGCAAGGGCGGCAACTTCCTTTACACCATCATTCAGATCGCGATCATCGACATCGTGTTCTCGCTGGACTCGGTAATCACCGCCGTCGGCATGGTCTCCCATGTGCCGGTGATGGTCGCGGCAATCGTCGTCGCCGTGCTGGTGATGATGGCGGCCTCGGGCAAGATCAGCGAGTTCATCGACAAGCACCCGTCGCTGAAGATGCTGGCGCTGTCGTTCCTGCTGGTGGTCGGTACCGTACTGATCGCCGAGTCGTTCGACGTGCATGTGCCGAAAGGTTACGTCTACTTCGCCATGGCGTTCTCGCTGGCGGTGGAAGCGATCAACATCAAACTGCGCGGCGCGATGGCCCGGAAGAAACAGCAGCAGGATCCGGTGAAACTGCGCAAGGATGTTCCGGGGCAATAACCCGGTAGTCCTGAATCACGCAACACCCCTTGTGGGAGCGGGCTTGCTCGCGAAGGCGGCGTGTCAGTCGACGATGATGTTGGCTGACCCAGCGCTTTCGCGAGCAAGCCCGCTCCCACAGTTGTTTCTGCATTCAGGCGGGGGGACGAGGTTGTGCAGCACCCGGTTCACCGCCAGTTCGCTGCGTTTAATCCCCTCAAGCTCTGTCATAAAAACCTGTGGGAGCGGGCTTGCTCGCGAAGGCGTCGTATCAGTCAATAGAAATGTTGACTGGCCCACCGCTTTCGCGAGCAAGCCCGCTCCCACAGGGAAATCGGGGTTTTCAAGTCAGGTGGATAAGGCCATTTTCATGACACTTTTGTTTCAATCCGCACTTTAGCTGTGCAATGCTGGCGCCCAGTCCGTTAGCCAACTACAGCTTAAGTATCAAAACGTAGAAACCGCGCGGTACCGTCAACTTGCCCCTCTGGGGCGCTGCTACTACAGGGGGTCTGCATGCTCACCCTGCTCAATCTGCTTTCTGCCGTGGCCCTGCTGATCTGGGGCACGCACATCGTCCGAACCGGCATCCTGCGGGTGTACGGCACCAATCTGCGCCATGTGATCGGCCAGAACATGTCCAAACGCTGGCTCGCGTTCGTCGCCGGCATCGTCGTGACTGCGATGGTGCAGAGCAGCAACGCCACGGCCATGCTCGTCACCTCCTTCGTCGGTCAGGGCCTGATGGCGCTGACCCCGGCGCTGGCGACCATGCTTGGCGCCGACGTCGGTACGGCGCTGATGGCGCGGGTGCTGACGTTCGACCTGTCGTGGCTGTCGCCGCTGCTGATTTTCCTCGGGGTGATTTTCTTTCTGTCGCGCAAACAGACGCGGCTCGGGCAGATGGGCCGGGTCAGCATTGGTCTGGGGCTGATCATTCTCGCGCTGCAACTGATCGTGGAGGCCGCCGCACCGATTACCCACGCCCAAGGTGTGAAGGTGATCTTTGCTTCGCTGACCGGCGACATCCTCCTCGACGCCCTGGTTGGTGCGTTGTTCGCGATGATTTCCTATTCCAGCCTCGCCGCCGTGCTCCTGACCGCGACGCTGGCCGGTGCCAGCGTGATCAGCCTGCCGGTGGCGATCGGTCTGGTGATCGGCGCCAACATCGGCAGCGGCGTGCTGGCGTTCATGAGCACCAGCATGCAGAACGCGGCCGGGCGGCAAGTGGCGCTGGGCAGCCTGCTGTACAAACTGATCGGCCTGCTGCTGATCATCCCGGTGCTTGACCCGCTGGTGCACTGGATGGACGGCCTGGATTTCAGCCCGCAGGAAATGGTCATCGGCTTCCACTTGCTCTACAACACCGCGCGCTGCCTGATCCTGCTGCCCAGCGTCGCGCCTATGGCACGCCTGTGCGCCTGGCTGCTGCCGGAGCGCCCGGAGGTCAACGGCACCGCCAAGCCGCGGCATCTCGATGCGACGGCGCTGGTCACCCCGAGCCTGGCGCTGGCCAACGCCGCCCGCGAGACCCTGCGCATGGGCGACCTGATCGACAACATGCTCGACGCGATGCTCGATGTACTGCGTGGCAAGCAGACCGCCATCACCCAGGAAATGCGCCGACTGACCGATGACGTCGAAGCGCTGTACAGCGCGATCAAGTTGTATCTGGCGCAAATGCCCCGCGAGGATCTCGGCGAACAGGACAGTCGGCGCTGGGCTGAGACCATCGAGCTGGCGATCAACCTGAAACTGGCCAGCGACCTGATCGAACGCATGCTGCGCAAAGTGCAGCAGCAGAAGACTTCGCAGCGTCGGTCGTTTTCCGAAGAAGGCCTGGAGGACCTGGCCGGGCTGCATCAGCAACTGATCGCCAACCTGCGCCTGGGCCTGTCAGTGTTCCTCAGCGGCGACAAGGAAAGCGCCCGTCAGCTGTTGCGCGAGAAACGTCGCTTTCGCGCACAGGAACGGCGTCTGGCCCATGCCCATGTCAGCCGTTTGCAACGTAAGATCGTGCAGAGTCTGGAAACCAGTTCGCTGCATCTGGAGCTGATTGCGGATATGAAGCGCTTGAATTCGCTGTTTTGCAGCAGTGCTTACGTGGTGCTGGAAACGGCGGATACCGGGGCGCTGGAAGCGGATGATATTGCCGACATTACGCATTCGCCTGGAACGTCTGGGGCTGGGGTCAGTCAGTAACATTGATTCAGCCGCAAGATATTCGCGAGCAGGCTCGCTCCCACAGGGAATGAATTTCAAGGTGGGAGCGAGCCTGCTCGCGAAAGCGGCCTGAATAGCGACACGGATCTCCAAATCAGCCGTATGGAAGCCTGTTATGCGTTGCCTGTTGTTCGCCTGTCTGTTGCTCGGTTCCCTGCCCGCCTTCGCCGTTGATCGCTTTCAGGTCGAAGGCTATGCGCTGCCCAACGGTTTGCAGCTGTTGCTCAAGCCCGGCACCGAGCGCGGGCATGTGGCGATTCGTCTGGTGGTGGGCGTCGGTCTCGACGATTTCGACTGCGATGAAAAAGAGCTGCCGCACCTGCTTGAGCACCTGCTGTTCAGCGGCGTCGATGCCACCGGCGAAGGCGGCCTCGAGGAGCGCATGCAGGCGCTGGGCGGTGAGTGGAACGCGTTCACCAGCAACGCCGACACCACGTTCGTCATCGAAGCCCCGGCAAAGAATCAGCGCAAGGTCCTCGACCTGTTGCTCGACCTTTTGACCCAGACCCGCATCGACGACAACGCGATCAACGCTGCCAAGCGCGTAGTCGAGCGCGAGGACGGCGGCCACTACACCCGCCTGCAACGCTTTCTCGACCGTCAGGATCTGGGCCACACCGCGAGCAATCAACTGGCGGTTGAGCTTGGCCTGAAATGCCCGCAACGGGCCGAGGTCGGTCACCTGACCCAGAAGCAACTGGAGAAGGTGCGCAAGACCTGGTACGCGCCGAACAACATGACCCTGATCGTCGTCGGTGAGCTCGACAAACTGCTGCCGGCCTATCTGGAACGCACCTGGGGCGCGCTCGAAGCGGTGGACCCGGCGGAGCACCGTGAGCTGCCGGACATCCGCACCAGCGCCGCCCATGAACGCACCCTCACCCGTGGCTTCATCGGCGACAGCGCCAAGTTGCACTGGCTGGTGCCGGAGCCGATGCTCGACGATCAGTACGACGAGACCTTCGACATCCTCAAGGACTACCTCGACTGGGCGCTGTACCGGCAGATTCGCCTGAATCACGGCCTGTCCTACGGGCCATGGGCCGAGCGCGAAGTGTTTGGCGGGGTCGGCTTCATGAGCCTCAACGCTGACGTGGATCGCGATGACCTCGCCGAAGCCCAACAGGTGCTGGAAGACCTCAAGGCCGACCTGCTGAAAAACGGCCTCGACCCGGACACCTTCGCCCGGATCAAACAAGCCGCCATCGCCCATCAGGCCTGGGCGGTACAGGGCAACAGTGCCATGGCGGATTACTACTGGAGCGCGCTGGGTGATTACGAGGACGGGCGCTTTGCCAACCCGGCCCGAGAGCTGCAAGGCGTGACGCTGGAGACGGCGAACAAGGCCATGCGTGAATTGCTGTTGCAGCCGGGATATCTGCGGATCGAGAAGCCGTTGCTCAGTGATGATGAAGTGTTGTGGCTGATTGCCGGTGGCCTGGGCGTGGTCTTGCTGGTGCTGATTTGCTGGCGGTTGCACCGTCGTAAGCCAGCCAAACACTGAACCTGTGGGAGCGGGCTTGCTCGCGAATGCGGTGTGTCATTCAGCAATGATGTCGACTGACACGGCCCCTTCGCGAGCAAGCCCGCTCCCACAGGGATCCGTGCTGATTTTACTGACCGGGAGCCTCGCCACGTTGCCCGGCGGACGGTACTCTGTCGAGGTTTTTCCCTATCCAGTCGTGAACCGCCACCATGCAGAAAATCCCCCTCCTGATCCAGCGCATTCTCGAGCTGATGAAGCGCTATCCCGGGGTGATTGCGCTTGGCGGTTTCATCTCCGGGGTCGGCAGTTTCATTCTGGTCGATCGCCAACAGGGACTGGCGAGCTGGATCACCATCATCATGCTGCTGAGCTGGATCTGGCTGATGCTGGAAAACACCCTGACCGGCCTGTTCACGCGCATCTTCAAGCGGGAGATCCCCCAGCCGCTGCTGCGTTACGCGACGCAGATGATCCATCAGGAAAGCCTGTTTTTCGTCCTGCCGTTCTTCTTCATCACCACCACCTGGAACAGCGGTCAACTGATCTTCACCGGCCTGCTGTGCATCGCCGCGCTGATCTCGATTGTCGATCCGCTCTATTACAAATGGCTGGCGCCACGGCGCTGGGCTTTTCTCGCGTTGCACACCCTGACCCTGTTCGCCGCCCTGCTCACCGCGCTGCCGGTGATCATGCACCTGACCACCGCGCAAAGTTTCAAATGGGCGCTGGGCACGGCGGTGGTGTTGTCGTTCCCGAGTCTGGCGTCGATCTTCCCGATCCGCACCGTGCGCAACGCGTTGGCCATTCTGTGCATCACCTTCGGCATTGGCGCGGTCGGCTGGACGCTGCGCTCGTGGGTGCCGCCGGCGACGCTGTGGATGACCGACGTGGCGATCAGCACCCAGTTGCAGGATCGCACCCCGGGCGACAGCCTCGAACAGGTCAGCGCCGAGCAGATCCGCAACGGCGGTCTCTACGCCTACACCGCAATCAACGCGCCGCGCGGGCTGGATGAGCGGATCTACCACGTGTGGCAGTTCGACGGCAAAGAGGTCGACCGCATCGCTCTCGATATCCACGGCGGGCGTAAGGAGGGTTACCGGGCGTGGACGCACAAGCAGAACTTCCCCGGCAACCCGGCGGGCAAGTGGCAGGTGCGGGTGCTGACTGAAGATGGTCAGGTGATCGGCGTGTTGCGTTTCGAAGTGACAGACAGCACAGCGATCAAAGAAAAGTAATCCGGTTCGTGCTATTACGTTAGTTCGCTTAATAGCCGGACAAGCACGGAGCTTATGATCAGCAGCTCAATGAGCGGTAATGCCCAGCTGGACACGTCAATCAGCCCTGCCCGCCTGCGGGTTTCCGGGGACTGGACGCTTGCCCATTACGCCGACCTCAAGCACCTGACCGAAAAACTCCGCGGCCAGTACGACGCCAATACCGTGGTCGACCTCAACAGCCTCGGTGCGCTCGACACCGCTGGCGCTTCGTTGCTGGTGGAGCTGCTCGGTTCCGAGCGTCTGGGCAAATCCGCCGAACACCCCGACTGCACGATTTCCCAGGCTGACCGCGCGCTGCTGCAGACTGTGTATCGCTCGCTGACTGATTTCTGTGTGCCGGTCAAAGAGCCGGAAGTCAGTGTCAGCGTGCAACTGCTGACCCGCATCGGGCGCGCCGTGGAAACGGTCTGGCAGGACACCCTGCAAGTGCTGGGTTTCATCGGCCTGATCCTCGAAACCATCGCCCGCAACCTGTTGCGCCCCAAGCGCTGGCGCATCACCCCCGTCGTCGCCCACATCGAACAGACCGGCCTCGACGCCGCGCCAATCGTGGCGCTGCTGACCTTTCTGGTCGGCGCGGTGGTGGCGTTTCTCGGCGCCACGGTGCTGGCCAGTTTCGGCGCGACAATCTTTACCGTGGACCTGGTGGGCTTCTCGTTCCTGCGTGAGTTCGGCGTGTTGCTCACGGCGATCCTGATGGCCGGGCGCACTGCCAGTGCTTTCACCGCGCAGATCGGTTCGATGAAGGCCAACGAGGAGATCGACGCGATCCGCACCCTCGGCCTCGACCCGATGGAGCTGCTGGTGGTGCCGCGCGTGCTGGCGATGCTGGTGGCGCTGCCGATGCTGACGTTTCTGGCGATGCTCTGCGGGATCATCGGCGGTGGCGTGGTGTGCGCGGTGTCGCTGGGAATTTCGCCGGCGATGTTTCTCTCGCTGCTGCAGAGCGACATCGGTATTCAGCACTTTCTGGTCGGCCTGGTGAAAGCGCCGATCTTTGCCTTCCTGATCGCCACGATCGGTTGCCTGGAAGGCTTCAAGGTCAGCGGCAGCGCCGAATCGGTCGGTGCGCACACCACGTCAGCCGTGGTGCAGTCGATTTTCGTGGTGATCGTGCTCGATGCGGTGGCTGCGCTGTTCTTCATGGAGATGGGCTGGTGAGTCGTCTACCCCGCGCGCCCTCGGAGGCGGTGATCGAAGTCCGTGGTCTGTGCAATCGCTTTGGCAGCCAGAGCGTGCACGAGAATCTCGATCTGGATTTGTACAAAGGTGAAATCCTCGCCGTGGTCGGCGGCTCCGGCAGCGGTAAATCGGTGCTGTTGCGCAGCATTGTCGGTCTGCGCCGGCCCAGCGAAGGCAACGTGAAGGTGTTCGGGCAAAACCTGCCGAGCCTGTCCGAGCATGAGCGTTCGCTGGTCGAGCGGCGCTTTGGTGTGTTGTTCCAGAAAGGCGCGCTGTTCTCCTCGCTGACGGTGACCGAAAACGTCGCCCTGCCGCTGATCGAACACGCCGGCCTGAGCCGCAACGACGCCGAGCATCTGGCGGCGGTGAAGCTGGCACTGGCCGGGCTGCCGCTGTCGGCGGCGGACAAATACCCGGCTTCGCTGTCCGGCGGGATGATCAAGCGCGCTGCGCTGGCGCGGGCCCTTGCGCTGGATCCGGACATCCTGTTTCTCGACGAACCCACCGCCGGCCTCGATCCGATTGGCGCGGCGCAGTTCGATCAACTGATCCTGACCCTGCGCGATGCGCTGGGCCTGAGCGTGTTTCTGGTGACCCACGACCTCGACACGCTCTACACCATCACCGACCGTGTGGCGGTGCTGGCGCAGAAGAAAGTGCTGGTGGCCGGCCCTATCGATGTGGTTTCGGAAACCGACGACGCGTGGATTCACGAATACTTCCACGGCCCGCGTGGCCGCTCGGCGCTGGACGCCGCCAAATTGCTCAACGAGGTCTGACATGGAAACCCGAGCCCATCATGTGTTGATCGGCCTGTTCTCAGTGATTGTCGTGGCAGGCGCCCTGCTCTTCGGCCTGTGGCTGGCCAAGTCCAGCGTCGACAGCGAGTTCAAGGATTATGAAGTGGTCTTCAACGAGGCGGTCAGCGGCCTGTCCAAGGGCAGCCCCGTGCAGTACAGCGGGATCAAGGTCGGTGACGTGGTCAACCTGCGTCTCGACCCGAAAGACCCACGCCGAGTGCTGGCGCGGATTCGTCTGGGTGGGGACACCCCGGTAAAGGAAGACACCCAGGCCAAACTGGCACTGGCCGGGATCACTGGCACCTCGATCATCCAGCTCAGCGGCGGCACCCCGGAGAGTCCGAAGCTGCGTGGGCATGACGGCGAACTGCCGACCATCGTTGCGGCACCCTCGCCCATCTCGCGACTGCTCAACGACAGCAACGATTTGATGAGTGGCATCACCGCGCTGCTGAGCAACGCCAACCAGATGTTCTCCCCGGAGAACGTCGAGCGCGTCAGCAACACGCTGGCGCATCTGGAGCAGACCACCGGTTCGATCAACGATCAGCGCGGCGACCTGCGCCAGGCCATGCAGCAACTGGCGAGCGTCGGCAAGCAGGCCGGCAGCATGCTCGAACAAACCTCGGCGTTGATGCGCAACGCCAACGGCCTGCTCAACGATCAGGGCAAGCAGGCGCTGGGCAGTGCCGAGCAGGCGATGAAGTCGCTGGAGCAAAGCAGCGCCACCATCAACGGCCTGCTGAGCAAGAATCAGAACTCCCTCGACAACGGTATGCAGGGCCTCAATGGCCTGGCGCCGGCGATCCGCGAACTGCGCGAAACCCTGACTTCGCTGCGCGGCATTTCCCAACGCCTTGAGGCCAACCCCAGCGGCTACTTGCTGGGCAGTGACAAGAACAAGGAATTCACCCCATGAAGCTGATTCACTTCGCTCTCCTCGCCAGCCTCGCTTTGACCAGTGCCTGCTCGATCCTGCCCAAGGCCGAACCTTCGGACGTCTATCGCCTGCCCGCCACACAAGTGCCCGCCTCGGCCAGCTCAGCGGCGACGCAGCACTGGTCGCTGCGCCTGAACAAACTGCAGGCCAGCGAAGCGCTGAACCGGCCGAACATTGCGGTGATTCCACAGGGCGACGTGATCAGCAGCTACAAGGCGTCGCGCTGGAGCGATCCGGCGCCGGTGCTGGTGCGTAATCGGCTGCTGGATGGTTTTGCCCGCGATGGTCGGGTGACGCTGCTCAGCACCGATGACAGCAACTTCGCTGCGGATCTGGAACTGGGCGGCAGCTTGCAGGCGTTTCAGACTGAGTATCAGGGCAATCAGGCCAGCGTTGTGGTGCGCGTCGATGCGCTGCTGGTGCGCGGCTATGACCAGAAGATTCTCGCCAGCCGCCGCTTCGAAGAGCGCCAGCCATTGAATGATGTACAGGTGCCGGCGGTGGTCGCGGGGTTTGGACAGGCCAGTGATCGGCTGACGGCCAAGGTTGTCGCCTGGGCTGTTCAGCAAGGCCAGCAATTCACCCAACAACCCAGACCTTAAACCTTATACATAACCCCTGTGGGAGCGGGCTTGCTCGCGAAGGCGGTGTGTCAGTCAATATACAGGTCGACTGACCCGCCGCTTTCGCGAGCAAGCCCGCTCCCACAATGGGGATTCGTGGTTAACCGAAGAACCAGTAGCAAA
This sequence comes from Pseudomonas sp. G3-39, assembly GCF_054790485.1. NCBI lineage: Bacteria > Pseudomonadati > Pseudomonadota > Gammaproteobacteria > Pseudomonadales > Pseudomonadaceae > Pseudomonas > Pseudomonas sp. G3-39. The sequence goes on from NZ_CP186497.1 coordinate 6,049,428, forward strand.
CGCCGATGGCGCCGAGTACGCCGGCCAATTCAGCCAGCAGCGCGCATCCAACGGCGTGCCTTGCGCGCTGAATCCCCACCGCACCGAAATACACCGCCAGTACATAGAACGTGGTCTCGGTGCTGCCCTGAATCGTCGCCGCCACCAGTGACGGGAAGCTGTCGACGCCGGAGGTCTTCATGGTCTCGATCAGCATCGCCCGTGCGGCGCTGCCGGAAAACGGTTTGACCATCGCCGTCGGCAACGCATCGACAAAACGCGTATCCCACCCGGCCCACTGCACCAGATGCCGAATGCCATCCAGACCAAAGTCCAGCGCGCCCGAGGCACGCAGCACGCCAATCGCGCAGAGCATCGCCACCAGATACGGCAGCAGGTTCTTGGCGACGTCGAAGCCCTCCTTCGCGCCCTCGACGAACGCTTCGTAGACCTTGACCTTGCGTAACGCGCCGATCACCAGGAACAGCATGATCAGGCCGAACAGCGTCAGGTTGCCAAGGATCGACGACAGCCCGGCCAGCGCTGTGGCCGACATCGTCGCCAGCAGCGCCATGAAGCCGCCGAGGATCAGTGCGCCGGGAATCAGATAGGCCAGCACCACCGGGTCCCAGATGCGCAGGCGCTGCATGAACGCCACCGAAAGGAAGCCGACGATGGTCGAGCAACTGGTCGCCAGCAGAATCGGCAGGAATACCAGGGTCGGATCCGGTGCGCCTTGCTGGGCGCGGTACATGAAGATCGTCACCGGCAGCAGGGTCAGCGACGAGGCGTTGAGCACCAGGAACAGGATCTGCGCGTTGCTGGCGATGGTCGCGCTGGGGTTGAGCTCCTGCAGCGCCTTCATGGCCTTGAGGCCGATCGGCGTGGCGGCGTTGTCCAGGCCCAGACCGTTGGCGGCGAAGTTCAGGGTGATCAGGCCCAGTGCCGGGTGCCCCGCCGGGACTTCCGGCATCAGCCGCAGGAACAGCGGTCCGAGGACTTTTGCCAGCCATTCGACGATCCCGGCCTTCTCGGCGATGCGCAGAAAGCCCAGCCACAGGGTCAGCGTGCCGAACAGCAGCACCATGACCTCGACCGAGAGTTTGGCCATGGCGAAAATGCTTTCCACCATCGCCGCGAAAATCCCGGCGTTGCCACCGACCAGCCACTGCACCAGCGCAGATATTGCTGCCACGACGAAGAAGCCAAGCCACAGGCCATTAAGCATCAGTCAAATCCCCCGGAAGATGCGGCGAATGATAGCGGGGTCGCCAGAAACGACAAACCCCGGATTGCTCCGGGGTTCGTGTGTGCCTCATTTGTGGCTTGGCTAAAATCCCCTGTGGGAGCGAGCCTGCTCGCGAAAGCGTCCTGTCAGTCCATCAATGCTTAATGACATACCGCCTTCGCGAGCAGGCTCGCTCCCACAAAAAAGCCGATCTCCACAGGTTTCAGCTATCAGTTCTTGGAAATTTCGCCAGCCGGCAGTTTTTCCTTGCTGCGCCAGTGCGGCAGGGAGTTCCAGTAGCGCTCGCCTTTGGCGTCGTCGTACATGCCTTCCCAGCGCGCGATAACCAGCACTGCCAAGGCGTTGCCGATCACGTTCAGTGCGGTACGCGCCATGTCCATGATGCGGTCGACACCGGCGATGAACGCCAGGCCTTCCAGCGGGATACCGACACTGCCCAGCGTCGCCAGCAGCACCACGAAGGACACGCCCGGTACGCCGGCGATGCCTTTGGAGGTGACCATCAGGGTCAGCACCAGCAGCAATTGTTGGCTGATCGACAGGTCGATGCCGTACAGCTGGGCAATGAAGATCGCTGCGATCGACTGGTACAGGGTCGAACCGTCGAGGTTGAACGAATAGCCGGTCGGTACCACGAAGCTGCAAATGGCTTTCGGTGCGCCGTAGGCTTCCATCTTCTCGATCACCCGTGGCAGCACGGTTTCCGAAGAGGCGGTGGAGTAAGCCAGGACCAGCTCATCCTTGAAGATGCGCATCAGCTTGATCACCGAGAAGCCGAACAGCTTGGCGATCAGGCCCAGCACCACGAAGGCGAAGAAGGCGATGGCGACGTAAACCAGGATCACCAGTTTGGCCAGCGGCAGCAGCGAGGCGAAACCGAAGTTGGCCACGGTCACCGCGATCAGGGCGAACACGCCGATCGGCGCGTAGTTCATGATCATGTGGGTGACTTTGAACATGCTTTCCGAGACGCCCTGGAACATCTTCACCAGCGGCTCTCGCAGGTCCGACTGCAGGCTCGACAGACCGAGACCGAACAGCACGGAGAAGAAGATGATCGGCAGCATTTCGCCACGGGCCATGGCCGCGAAGATGTTCGACGGGATCAGGTTGAGGATGGTCTCGATGAACGCGTGTTCATGTTGCACTTCGGCGGCGGTCGCCTGGTACTTGGAGATATCCACCGTGCCCAGGGTGCTCATGTCGATGCCGGTGCCCGGGTGGAACAGGTTGGCCAGCAGCAGGCCGACGATGATCGCGATGGTGGTGACGATCTCGAAGTAGATGATGGTCTTCAGACCGATACGCCCGAGTTTCTTGGCGTCGCCCACGCCGGCGATGCCGACGATCAGGGAGGAGATGACGATCGGGATCACGATCATCTTGATCAGACGGATAAAGATATCGCCTGCCGGTTGCAGGACGTTGCTGATCCACCAGGCTTTTTCGGCACTGAAGTGGTTGAGCAACGCACCAATTGCAATCCCTAAAACCAGACCGATGAGGATCTGCCAGGCGAGGCTGAGTTTTGCCTTCTTCATTATCTTTACCCTTACTTGCGTTTGACTCAGGCACATGCAGGAACTGGAACGCTCTGTCAGCGGAAAAGTCTGTGCATCTGCCTCCGTATAAGGTGCCCCGAAGCGCGTATTTACGGCTCTTCGGCAGGCGAAAAAAGGCGCAACTATTCCGATGCAAGGTTGCGCCGTCTAATGCCGTAAACGCCTACCCTATGCCGAATCGGCATGAGCTTTTTTAATTGAAACTGGCGTCCCAACCGGTTCGATTACGACATTTCAGCCGGCATAAGTGCCGTGAACCGGCCATTGCAGCGTAGATTGGTTATTTTTTAAACGAGAAATTTCGACGGAAATCTTAAGAAAAAGCCTACGTTTGCAGACTAGATGTACCACTGTTTAAAGGGACTCTTTCTCGATATACGGTCGCCAGGAAACACCGCGTAATGTTTTCGCGCGCAGTGTGAGGCATAAAAAGATGAGCAGGACGCTCTGGATCAATGTTTTTGCATCGGATAAAGCTCAGCGCAAGTCCGTCGAACCACTGAGGGTCGGCGAACCTGCGTCGCAGCTTTTACCCTGACCCGGCCCTCGCGCAGGCACTCCCTGTACCCGTAGGTCACTCCGACCCTGCAACAGTCAGAACGTCCCGGCCCCTTGGTCATGCGCCAGCCTTCCTCGGGTAGGCGCAATAAAGGGCAGCGGGGCGCTGCCCTCATGTTCGAATCAATACCACTTCGGGTCTTTCTTCAGCGTTTCCATCAGCAGGTTCTGCATACCTTCATCCGGTTTGCCGAGGAAGCGGTAGGTGGCATGTCGCGTTGGCGACTTGTCGGCCGGCAGTCCTTCGGGCACATCCACGAGCATGGCATATGCATCTTTCTTGTCGAAGCTGAAGGCCACGATCAAGCGGTGGTTGAGGCACTTGTCTGCGGATTCACAGAGCGGGCCGACCAAGTACTTGTCGCCGTCTTCAGTCACGGCATTCATCTGCTGGTCTGGCGTGCCGGACAGGTTCATCACCCATTCCGGCAGGCGTTCTTCGTGCTTCACAACGCCTTGCCAGGTTTCCCGGTATTGCGGGTCGGAGCTGAGCAGCTCGTTGACCCGCGCCTGGCCATCATTGGCCGCCATCGCCATGGCACTACCGCCCATAAGCAGGGCGGCTGCCAGTGTCTTCAAAGCAATCATCGTTAACCTCGGCCGCGACGGCCAAAGAAGAAGGAAGCGATAAACATCACCAGGAACACGACAAAGAGAATCTTGGCGATACCCGTGGCGGTGCCCGCGATACCACCGAAGCCCAGTACGGCGGCGATGATGGCAATGATCAAGAATGTAATTGCCCAGCTCAACATGGTGATTCTCCTTACTTCTCTATTTAGGGATATTGCGTGTTCCGGCGCGATGCGCCCGAATTCTTCGGTTTCGTCAGAAAACCCAGCGCTCTTCACGTGGCAGTTGATCCAGCGGCTGTGGCTGATCGACATCCATCATGCGCATCGAGGCGCTTTCGGCCTGACTGCTGCTGACAGCGCTGAAGTGCGTCTGCGTGCTGTGTTGAATCGAGATCAGTGGCTCAGGCTTCTGGCTGTTTTCCCAGCTCAGGTATTGCTGGCAGGCGATCAGGGTGATCAACAGCGCAAGTACGCCAAACAGGCCTTGCTGAATATGCAGTGGCGAGATACGCACTTGGGCGGCACGTTGGCGAGTCATCCTGGGTTCCTCACTCTTATTCGGTTGGGGCAGTGGAATCTGCCCGGGCTGATTGAGTTATTGCAGGCTGCATGCCAGTTTTTTATTTGAAAAATATTCAATAAAATCAATGGTTTGCGAGTGAGTGGAATTCGGCGACGGACGCATCCTGCACGATGGGTCATCTACGGTCGTGCGAAATGCATGATTATTTCGTAGGAGATTTCATTCTTATGGAATTGAGAGCACGTCCCGGATGTCAGAAAAGTACGCAGGGAACCCTCTGTAAATCGGTGATTGTTTAAAAACTCAACAAAATCAACGGATTGGCCGTCAAGGCAGGAGAGAGCTACCCTCCCATGGCTCGCATCGTTCAGAATCAACCATGCAACTTGCCCGATTTTTCCGGGACTAACCCAAGATCAATCACTATGGAGCGTAGGAAAAATGGAATCTGCCACTGAGCATCAAGGCCGCATTCTGCTGGTGGACGACGAGTCCGCCATCCTGCGAACCTTTCGTTACTGCCTCGAAGACGAAGGTTATACGGTGGCCACCGCCAACAGCGCGGCTCAGGCTGATGCACTGTTGCAACGCCAGGTATTCGACCTGTGCTTCCTTGATTTGCGTCTGGGTGAAGACAACGGTCTCGATGTACTGGCGCAGATGCGCGTTCAGGCGCCATGGATGCGGGTGGTGATCGTCACCGCGCATTCGGCGGTCGATACCGCGGTGGACGCGATCCAGGCGGGCGCCGCCGACTATCTGGTCAAACCGTGCAGCCCCGACCAGTTGCGTCTGGCCACGGCCAAGCAGCTGGAAGTGCGCCAGCTCTCGGCGCGTCTGGAAGCCCTCGAAGGCGAGATCCGCAAACCCAAGGACGGCCTCGACTCTCACAGCCCGGCGATGAAAGTCGTGCTGGAAACTGCGCGGCAGGTTGCCGGTACCGACGCCAACATCCTCATCCTCGGCGAATCCGGCACGGGTAAAGGGGAACTGGCCCGGGCCATTCATGGTTGGAGCAAGCGCGAGAAGAAATCCTGCGTGACCATCAACTGCCCGTCGTTGACCGCAGAGTTGATGGAAAGCGAGCTGTTCGGTCACAGTCGCGGTGCGTTTACCGGCGCCAGCGAAAGTACGCTTGGTCGAGTCAATCAGGCGGACGGTGGCACGCTGTTTCTCGACGAGATCGGCGATTTTCCGCTGACTTTGCAACCCAAGTTGCTGCGTTTTATTCAGGACAAGGAATACGAGCGGGTAGGGGATCCAGTGACCCGTCGTGCCGATGTGCGGATTCTCGCCGCGACCAACCTTAATCTCGAAGACATGGTGCGCGACGGGCGCTTCCGTGAAGACCTGCTGTATCGCCTCAACGTGATCACCCTGCATCTGCCGCCATTGCGCGAACGTGCCGAGGACATCCTGACCCTGGCGGACCGCTTCCTCGCGCGCTTCGTAAAAGAGTACGCACGCCCGGCTCGGGGCTTCAGTGACGAGGCGCGCGAAGCGCTGCTGGGTTATCGCTGGCCGGGCAATATTCGTGAGCTGCGCAACGTGGTGGAGCGGGCGAGCATTATCTGCCCGCAGGAGCGCGTGGAGATCAGCCACCTCGGCATGGCCGAGCAGCCGGCGAACAACGCACCTCGAGTCGGCGCCGCGTTGAGCCTGGACGAGCTGGAAAAAGCCCACATCGGCGCGGTGCTGGCGACGGCGGGCACTCTGGATCAGGCGGCGAAAACCCTGGGCATCGACGCGTCGACCCTGTATCGCAAGCGCAAGCAGTACAACCTGTGAGCGCCCGACGATGAAGCTGGCGATGAAGTTGCGCACTCGCTTGTTCCTGAGCATTTCTGCGCTGATCACGGTCGCCTTGCTCGGGCTGTTGCTCGGGCTGGTCAGCGTGATGCAGATGGCCGGTACTCAGGAAGCAACGATCCGCAGCAACTTCGTGACCCTCGACCTGGGGCTCAAGTTGCGTCAGACCCTCGGCGACCAGTTGGTGCTGATGCTGGCCGAAAAACCCGATCCCGCCGCGTTCGAAGCGTCAAAGCAGCATTACCTGCAATTGCTGGATGAAGGCATTTCGCAGGAGGCCGACGGCGATGGCCGCCAGTACGGGTTTACCCAGGCCAAGGCCGACTATCTGAGTTTTCTCCAGGCGTTCGAGCTGTCGCGTAATCCGGGCAATGTGCTCAGCGGCAACAGCGACCTCAGAGAACGCTTCAACATCTTGCGCAACGGTTTGATTGCCGAGCACAAGCATGCGCTGGACAACATCAACGCCGTGCAGCATGACGCCCGGGAAAGGGCGCTGCTGGTCTCCGGCCTGCTAGGGTTGGTGGGACTGGCGGTGCTGATCATCGGCTTTGTCACCGCGCATGCGATTGCCCGGCGTTTCGGCGCACCGATCGAGGCGCTGGCGCAAGCGGCGGACAACATCGGCCAAGGCAATTTCGAGGTGACGCTGCCGATTTCCTCGGCGATGGAAATGAACCAGCTGACCAAGCGCTTCGGGCTGATGGCCGAGGCGCTGCGCGAGCATCAGGCGACCAACGTCGACGAGCTGCTGGCCGGTCAGCAACGCTTGCAAGCGGTGCTCGACAGCATCGACGACGGCTTGCTGATGATTGATCGCGAAGGGCATCTGGAGCACCTCAATCCAGTGGCCCAGCGCCAGTTGGGCTGGGACAGTGATCGACTCGGTCAGGGTTTGGGCACAGCGCTGGAGCGCCCGGAACTCGACGCACAACTGCAACTGGTGTTGCGCGGCGGCACCCTTGAGCGTGCTCCGGAAGATTTGAGCATCGAGGTCGATGGCGAATCACGTCTGCTGACTTACAGCCTGACGCCGGTCAGCCACACCCAGGGGCATATTCTTGGCGCGGTGATGGTGCTGCATGACGTCACCGAGCAGCGCGCCTTCGAGCGCGTACGCAGCGAGTTTGTGCTGCGTGCCTCCCATGAGCTGCGCACGCCGGTCACCGGCATGCACATGGCGTTCGGGCTGTTTCGCGAGCGGGCGAAGTTTCCCCCGGAGTCACGCGAGGCGGACTTGCTCGACACGGTCAATGAAGAGATGCAGCGCCTGATGCAGTTGATCAATGACTTGCTCAACTTTTCGCGTTATCAGAACGGTTTACAGAAGCTCACCCTGGCGCCGTGCTCCATCGAAGACTTGCTGGCGCAGGCGCAATCGCGCTTTGCGGATGCGGCGGCGGCCAAAGGCATTGCCTTGAACGTCGAAGTGCAGGGGCCGTTGCCGCGCCTGCAGGCCGATCAGGCGCAACTGGACCGGGTACTGGATAACCTGATCGATAATGCTCTGCGCCACACTGCCCGCGACGGGCAGATCCGCCTGCAAGCGCGCCGACATGGCGAGCGGGTGATTATCAGCGTCGAAGACAACGGAGAAGGCATTGCCTACGGGCAGCAAGGGCGGATTTTCGAACCGTTCGTGCAGGTCGGGCGCAAGAAGGGCGGCGCCGGGCTCGGTTTAGCTTTGTGCAAGGAAATTGTGCAGTTGCATGGCGGGCGCATGGGCGTCTATTCGCGGCCGGGGCAGGGCACGCAGTTCTACATGGCGCTGGCGGTCTAGGCTTCGTCATCCAGCCGGCGTCCGGCAAGGCGCCGTCCACGGGTGATCAGTTCAATGAACTGCACCGCACTCAAGGCCTGGGCGAACAGCCAGCCCTGACCGAACTTGACCCCCTCGCTGCTGAGAAACACGGCTTGCGCTTCGTGCTCGATGCCCTCGGCAATCACCTTCAGATCCAGTGCCTGCGCCATGTGAATGATGTGCGGAGCAACGCCACTGCTGGCCGCGTCATGACCGAGTGCGTCGATGAAGGCCTTGTCGATTTTCAGGCAGTCCACCGGCAACGTTTGCAGGTAGGCGAGGCTGCAATAACCGGTACCGAAATCGTCGATCAACACTTGATGGCCGACATCGCGCAAGGCTTGCAGGTTCTCCCGCGCCACCACCACATCGATCAGCCCGCGCTCGGTGACTTCGAAGGCGATCTGCCGCGCCGCAACCCGGTGCAGGGTCAACAGCCTGGCCATGACCTGGCCGATGCGCGGCACCATTACGTCGCATGCTGCGAGGTTGACCGAGATGTACAGCTGCGGATTGGCGCGCAGCACTGGTCCCAGTTGTTCCAGCAGCCGTTGCAGGACGAAATCGGTCATCTGCCGTATCTGCCCGGTGTTTTCTGCCAATGGAATGAACAGGTCGGGGCTGGTCAGGGTGCCGTCCGGGCGGCGCCAGCGCAGCAGGGCTTCGGCGCCCACGCAATTGCGGCTGTCGAGGTCGAATATCGGTTGATACAGCACTTGTAGCTCGCCCCGTCGTATCGCGCCCTGGAGTTCGGCGTCCAGTGACTGGCGCTGGCGCACCAGCAGAAACACGAAGAAACCGGCAAACGCCCCCAGCAGCAGGCAGGCCGGCACCATCCACCACCAGACGGTGGGAATGTGCATGCCACTGCGCGGAGTGATCAGCACCAATTGGTATTCCGGATTGTTGGTTGGCATGCGGTAGATCAGCCGTGACTGGGTGACTTGCAGGGCTTCGCGGCTCTTCGGTGGCCAGGTTTCGCTCGGTGGCCAGGTCTGTGCGGTGCCGAGTACCGGAATCGCTCGCCTGCCATGATCGAGTACCACCAGCAGGCTGCTGTCCGGTGGCAGGTCGACCATGTCGGTCAAATGCCCGCGCGATGTCGCCACACGGAAGTTGCCGCGCCCGAGCATCAGCGCCGCGCGGTTTTCATCGGGTTCGGTGGTGGTGTTGAGCCAGTAGCTGTAAGTCGGGCCCTTGATGTCCGGCGCGCGGACGACCGACAGTCCCTCTTGGCGGGGGCGGTTGGAGCAGATCCGCGAGCCGTCCATGTAGGCCGCTTCATAGACGAAGCGATAGTTGAACGTGACCTGTTGCAGGGTGGCGATCATTTCCTCATCGCAACTGCGCAACGGCTGTGCCTGGAGGTCGTCGAGACTTTCGCGCAATTGCCCGAACAGTTGCTCGAGGCGGGCCAGAAAACGCTCGCCCTGGGCGTTCATCTCCTGGCTCTCGTTCTGTTCGATCTGGCGCATGGCGACGAACATTCCGCCGGCGATCAGCAGGCTTGCACTGAGGACAGCCGCGATCATCGCCAAAAACCACGGGCGATAAAACCAGCTACGCAGCGTCGCTCGGGTAGCAACCATCATGGAATATCCGAAGAATTACCAATGAGTTATAGCTGCTGATTGCGATTTCGCCCTGACCGTCGGGCGGGCGTCATTATTTTGTCTGATTGAGTACCAGCAACAACGCGGCTGTTTGCGCGTCCGGCATACCGTCGAAACGGGAAGGGCGGAAATGCATCTGGAACGCTGCGAGCACATGGCGCGTCGCTACATCCAGCTCGCCGGTTTGCGGGGTGTCGTAACCGACGCGCGCCAGTTGTTCCTGGAACCAACTGATGCTCGGCAATTCGGCGTTGAACAGTACCTGCTGCCGCGCCACCGCTTGTTCATTAGGCCATACGCCCAGGCCTTCGGCGGCCAGACGTTTCCATGGGAACAGTGGGCCGGGGTCGAGTTTGCGCAGGGGCGCGATGTCGCTGTGGCCGATGATATGGCGCGGGCTGATGCCCTGGCGCTGACTGATGTCCTTGAGCAGAACAATCAGCGACTGAATCTGCGCTTCGCTATAGGGGAACCACAGGCGCCCGGTCGGCGTGTCCTTGAAGCCCGGATTGACGATTTCAATACCGATCGAGCTGGAATTGAGCCAGGTGCGGCCCTGCCATTGGCTTTCCCCGGCGTGCCAGGCGCGCTGGTTTTCATCCATCAGTTTGAAGATGGTGGCGCTCTTGTCGTCGCCGATCAGGTAGTGGCTGCTGACTTCGCCGTGGGTCAGCAGTTGCAGCGAACGCGCGAGCGACGCCGAGGTGTAATGCACGATCACGAACTGCACGCGGCTGTCGTGATTGGCCGAAGGATGGCTGGTGTCGTAACGCGGGCCGCTGGCACAACCGGCCAGAACGAGCAGCGACGCGAGGAGGGCAAAAAATTTCATGGCAGAAGACAGTACACGCAAGACAGTAATGCAACAGTGTAACGTACTGCCTTGGGTCTCGACGGCCGGCGGGCTGAATTAAACAAAATGGAACAATTGCTCAGCCCAGCTCGACCCGGTTGCGCCCGCCGTTTTTTGCGCGGTACAACGCCTGATCGGCTCTTTTGAGCACCAGATCGCTGTGTTCTCCCATCCTGAACGACGCCAGGCCCATGGAGATGGTGATCGTCACCCGGTCGCCCTTGAAGTGAAACGGGCAGGCTTCGATCGCCGCGCGCAGGGTCTCCAGCAGTTTGGCGCCCACCGCAGGCGTGGTCGCCGGCAGCAGCAGAACGAATTCCTCACCACCAAAACGGGCAATGAAATCCGCTGCGCGCAGGCGTTTGCGCAGCACTGTGGCGATGATCTTCAGCACCTTGTCGCCGGCCAGATGGCCGTAGTTGTCGTTGATGCGCTTGAAATGATCGAGGTCGAGCATCGCCAGACTCAAGGTGTTGCCGTGTTGCTGCCACTGCTTGATCTCGTGTTCCAGGCGTTCGCTCCAGGCGGCGCGGTTGGGCAGGCCGGTCAGCGGATCGATCAGGGCTTTCTGCCGCTGTTCTTCCAGGTGTTCGCGAAAGCCCAGGGCTTCCTGCTCCATGTGCGCGACACGCTCGGCCAGACCCTTGAGGCGTGCCGCCACTTCCTGCTCGCGGGCGTCGCGTTGTTTCTGGTGTTGATCCATGGTGCCGAGCAGGCCTTCCAGATGGTTCTCCAGCACTTGCTTGAGGTCATCCAGATCGGCCGCTTCCTGCATGCTGGTCTGCAAACCATCGACCTGCTCGCGGATCTGCGTGTCCATCGCCCGCGCCGCCGAGCTGTTGTCGGCGTGGCCATCGCTGGCGGCCTGCAGGTTGCTCTGGAACGCTTCGAGGCGCTCGTTGAGTTGCTGCAGATAGGCTTCGAATTCGTGCTGGCCGCTGTCGGTGATCGCCAGCATCAAGGTCGCCAGATCGTCGAGAATCGGCAGCAGTTCGTACCAGTTCAGGCCATTTTTCAACCGGTCGCGCATTGCTTCGGCCTGCGGGCGATGGCGCTCGGGCAGGGTCAGGTCGTCGAGCAGCCCGATCAGCGTGTCTTCGATGTGTTTGGCCACTGAACTGTAAGACGGCTCCGGGGAATCGGGCAAGGCGTACAGAATGTCCTGCTCGGGTTGCTCCGGATCGATGGCGGCCAAAGCCTGGGCAATCGGTTCGGGTAGGGGCAGAGTATCGAGGAGCAACGGTGCCGGGATGTCGCCCGGGTGGATCAACTCGTCGGGGTTGACCGCTGCAGCAGGTGCTGGCGCCGTGATCGGGGTGGTCGGCCGTTCGGCTTCAGGTTCGGCCGCTGGTAGTGCAGGTGCAGCAACGGGTTCGCTGATCGGCTCGGCAGCAATGACCGGAGGCACGAACGCGAACACAGGTGATTCGGACTCGGGCTGCACTGCTGGCGTTTGCTTAAGCTCGGCCTCTGGTGGTTGCGCGATGGCCGCTACGGTGACGGGTGCTGCCGGAATCGGCTCGACCGCTGCGGTTGGCGCGGGTACCGGCTCAGATGCAGGTTCAGCATTGGCCGGCGTCGGCGTCGGCGTCGGCGTCGGCGCCTGAGGCTGATCCGAAGACTCTGGCACCCCTTCACTGTCACGGCTGCCAAACAGGCGCTGCAAAAAGCCCGGGCGGTCGGGCTCGGGCGGCGTTTCCAGCTGGCTCAACGCCTTGCCCTGCAAACCACTGAGTTCGCTCAGCAGCAGCGGCATTTCCCGCGCCTGACCGACCCGGCTGTCGAGTTGCTTGGCGAATTTCTTCAGCGGCTGGGCGACTTCCCGGGGCAGCGGCAGCGCTTGTAGCTGGGTGACCAGCGCGGTAAGCGCGGTGCTGACCTGATCGATTCGGGTTTCGCGACGTTGTTCGGAATCGAGCACGGCTTTTTCCAGGCGCGGCAGCAGGGCGGCGAGGCCGGCGTCCATGTCGTCGGTGCGCACCACGTCGCGCATCTCTTTCATGCACTGATCAACGACCTTGTCGGTGCCTTCAGCGGCCAGCGTGCTGCGCACCAGACCGCGGCGCAGCAAGTCGAGCCGGGCGGCCCAGCGACGTTCGAGCTTGTCCTGTTGTTCGATGCTTTTGAGGTACTTCTCTTTCCAGCGCTGGGCGTCGTCGCTCATTCAGGGGTTCCGCGAGGGGCAGGACTCAACGCGGGCAATGCATCGGCCGTGAGCGAACCCGGCAGACGAATCTCTACCGCGACCGGCAGGTGATCGGAAATGGGTTGGGCCAGCACTTCGACCTTTTCCAGGGTCAGGGTCGGGCTGAGCAAAATATGATCAAGGCATCGCTGTGGCCGCCAGCTGGGAAAGGTGGCTTGCATCTGCGGGGCCAGCAGGCCGAGATCGCGTAACGGTGACTGTTGTAGCAGATCACTGGCATGGGTGTTCATGTCGCCCATCAATATCTGGTGCTTGTAGCCACTGATCAGGTCACGAATATAGGCCAGTTGCAGGCTGCGCACCCGTGCGCCGAGCGCCAGATGCATCATCACCACCACCAGCGCCTCCGGACCTTCACCGAAGCGCAGCAGGATCGCGCCGCGACCTTTCGGGCCGGGCAGCGGATGATCTTCGATCGCCCACGGTTTCAGGCGACTGAGCACGCCGTTGCTGTGCTGGGCCAGTCGGCCGAGGTTGCGATTGAGTTGTTGATACCAGTAGGGGAAGGCGCCGAGGTGGGCCAGGTGTTCGACTTGATTGACGTAGCCTGAGCGCAGACTGCCGCCATCGGCTTCCTGCAGGGCGACCAGATCGAAGTCGCCAAGCAGGTCACCGATCTTCTGCAGATTGCCTGAGCGCCCGGTGTGCGGCAGCAGATGCTGCCAGCTACGGGTCAGGTAATGCCGATAGCGCTCGGTGCTGATGCCGACCTGGATATTGAAACTGAGCAAGCGCAGACGATGGTCTGCGGGCAGGCCCGTGGACTCCAGGTGATGCTCGTTGACCTGCGGATCATGCAGGCCAACGCTGCGTTCGGTGCCCCAGCGGCGCATGGCGGTTACCGCGCTTAGTTGGCGGCTGCCTTGTTGGCCGCTCGCTCTTTGGCGACCAGTTGATCAGCCAGTTTCAGGGCTTGCTCGGCACCACCGGCAGAGCCGATGTCGAAGCGGTACTTGCCGTTGACGATCATGGTTGGCACGCCAGTGATTTCATACTTCTTGGCCAGCTCACGCGCTTTGACGATCTGACCTTTGATCGCGAACGAGTCAAAGGTGGCGAGGAACTTGTCCTTGTCCACGCCTTGTGTGGCGAGGAAGTCAGCCATGTCGTTCTTGTCGGTCAGCTTCTTGTGTTGTTTCTGAATTGCTTCGAAAACCGCAGCGTGAACCTTGTGCTCGACGCCCATTGCTTCCAGGGTCAGGAACATTTGGCCGTGAGCGTCCCACGGGCCGCCGAACATGGCAGGAATGCGTACGAAGTTGACGTCGGACGGCAGTTTTTCAACCCAGGGATTGATCACCGGCTCGAACGCGTAGCAATGCGGGCAGCCGTACCAGAACAGCTCCACGACTTCGATCTTGCCAGGCTCTGCCACTGGCACCGGGTTGGCCAGTTCGACATAGGGTGCGGCAGGGGCTTCAGCGGCCTGGGCGGTCACGCCGAACAGGCTGGCAGCGACGAGGGCGGCGCTGATGATCAGATTACGCATGCTTTACTCCTGGACAATTTTGGTCGCCTCGCGCGACCTGTTTTCAGACAGATCCTGGCGGGCATGAGTTCTGTAGTGTAACGGCAGCGGCCACAAAAAAGGGCGGCCAAAGCCACCCTTTTTATACTTGCTGCGCCGGATTAATCGAGCGTTAACGTTGCAGGAGATGTCCATCAGCGTTAACGCTCGATTCAGGGCGGTTAGTGCAGGCCCTGGATGTAGCTGGAGACTGCGGCAATGTCTTCGTCGCTCAAGCGCTTGGCGATGGTCTGCATCGTCATGGTGTCGCCGTCGTTGTTGCGGCCGCCTTCTTCCTTACGGAAATCGGTCAGTTGCTTGGCGATGTATTGAGCGTGTTGACCACCCAGATGCGGGAAGCCAGCGGCGGCGTTGCCGGCGCCATTCGGCGAGTGGCAACCGGTGCAGGCTGGCAGCCCCTTGGCCAGATTACCGCCGCGGAACAAAGCTTCACCGCGAGCGACGATCTTCGGATCGGCTGCGCCGACGCTGCCTTTCTGGCTGGCGAAGTAGGCTGCGATGTCAGCCAGATCCTGGTCGCTCAGGTTGGTCAGCAGGCCGGTCATTTCCAGAACGGTGCGCTTGCCCGACTTGATGTCGTGCAGTTGCTTGGTCAGGTAGCGTTCACCCTGACCGGCCAGTTTCGGGAAGTTTGGCGCCATGCTGTTCCCGTCAGGGCCATGGCAGGCTCCGCAGACGGCAGCTTTCGCCTGGCCGGCGGCGGCATCACCGGCAGCATGGGCGAAGCCTGAAATTCCCACGGTCAACAGCAGACTCACGATCAATTTGTTCATCAGCTAATCCAACTACGGCTAAGGGTTAAGAGTTATGGACCGGGTTTACTCTCGCTCATCCAAAGGATGATGGCCTGGTAATCCTCGGCACTGCAGTCCATGCACAAACCACGCGGCGGCATCGCCTTGAAACCCTGGGTCACGTGTTGCACCAGCGTCCCCATACCTTTCGCCAACCTCGGCGTCCAAGCTGCCTGATCGCCTCTTGCGGGCGCCATGGGTAGTTGGCCGGAATGACAGGCACCACAAACACGGTTGTACACGGCTTCCGGTTCCTGTGTAGCCTGTGCGCCGCAAAGCGGTATCAGGACTCCGGCAGCCAGCAGCCATTTCGTCATAAAACGACCTTTTCAGGGTTGAGAGCGTTCTGCGTTCTGATGCGCAATCAAGGTCTTTGGCTCTCATGAACTTCATCCTTCGCTGGGACAAAGCACACACAAAATCTGCGGCATTATATACTGGCGTCACTGAAACGGAAGCGACACCGCGTTCCGCGCCCAATCCCGGCGCCGCCCACATCGGAAATCCCATGCAACTCAAGAATCCCATCCTCGGCCTGTGCCAACAGTCCACATTCATGCTCAGTGCCGCCAAAGTCGATCAATGCCCTGACGACGAAGGCTTCGAAGTGGCGTTCGCCGGTCGTTCCAACGCCGGTAAATCCAGCGCACTGAACACCCTGACTCACGCCAGTCTGGCGCGTACCTCGAAAACCCCGGGTCGCACACAGCTGTTGAACTTCTTCAAGCTAGACGATGAACGGCGTCTGGTCGACCTGCCGGGCTATGGTTATGCAAAAGTACCGATCCCGCTCAAGCAACACTGGCAGCGTCACCTCGAGGCGTACCTCGGTGGCCGGGAGAGTTTGAAGGGTTTGATTCTGATGATGGACATCCGTCATCCAATGACCGACTTCGACCTGCTGATGCTCGACTGGGCCGTTGCGGCCGGCATGCCGATGCATATTCTGCTGACCAAGGCCGACAAACTGACCTACGGCGCTGCCAAGAACACCCTGCTCAAAGTGCAGGCGGAAATCCGCAAGGGCTGGGGCGATCTGGTGACAATCCAGCTGTTCTCCGCGCCAAAACGCATGGGCCTGGAAGAGGCCTACACTGTGTTGGCAGGCTGGATGGAACTGGCCGATAAAGGTGCCGAATTGCCTGCTGAGTAAATCGCAGGCAAAAAAAGCCCCGGACTTCATATGGGGAGGGAGAAGTTCCGGGGTTCAAGTTCCGAACCGCTAGGGCGGGGTTCAGATATCTGCCAACACTTAACACAACATAGGAGCATCGAAGGGCTTCACCAGCCATTCAGTATCTCTGAGTAGTGAGTTGTCAGATTAGTTCAGATTTTTTTCAAAAAGCTTTGGAATAACCGCAAGCGCGATTCGAAATAAGCGCTTTTCGGCCGTTTGCCGCGACAGTGTGTCGCGGCAAACGCCCGGTCTAGACGCCTCAGTGCGCCTCATCCCAGTTGTTGCCGACGCCAACTTCCACCAGCAACGGCACGTCCAGTTTCGCCGCTTCGCTCATGTGCAGGCGGATTTCCTGACTCACCTGATCGACCAGATCCTCGCGAACCTCCAGTACCAGTTCGTCGTGCACCTGCAGGATGACTCTGGCGTCCAGCCCGGACGATGCCAGCCAGTTATCCACCGCCACCATGGCTTTCTTGATGATGTCGGCGGCGGTGCCTTGCATCGGCGCGTTGATCGCCGTGCGTTCGGCGGCAGCGCGTTCCTGCGGCTTGTTCGAGTTGATTTCCGGCAGATATAGGCGACGACCGAAGAAGGTCTCTACATAGCCTTGGTCGGCGGCCTGCTTGCGGGTGCGCTCCATGTATTCGCGCACACCCGGATAACGGGCGAAGTAGGTGTCGATGTAGGCCTTGGCGGTCTTGGTGTCGACGCCGATGTCCTTGCCGAGTTTCTGCGCGCCCATGCCGTAGATCAGGCCGAAGTTGATCGCCTTGGCGCCACGGCGCTGGTCGGAAGTCACGTCGCTCAGCTCGACCTTGAATACTTCAGCGGCGGTCGCGGTGTGCACGTCCAGATTGTTGCGGAAGGCGTTCATCAAGCCTTCGTCCTTGGACAAGTGGGCCATGATCCGCAGTTCGATCTGCGAATAGTCCGCTGCCAGCAGTTTGTAGCCTTTGGGCGCGACGAACGCCTGACGGATGCGGCGGCCTTCAGCGGTACGCACCGGAATGTTCTGCAGGTTCGGATCGCTGGAGGACAAGCGCCCGGTCGATGCCACGGCCTGGTGATACGAGGTGTGGATACGCCCGGTGCGCGGGTTGATCTGCTCCGGCAGGCGATCGGTGTAGGTGCTTTTCAGCTTGCTCATGGAACGGTGTTCCATCAGCACTTTTGGCAAGCGGTGATCGTCCTCGGCCAGTTTCGCCAGCACTTCCTCGGCGGTCGATGGCTGGCCCTTGGCGGTTTTCTTCAGCACCGGCAGGCCGAGTTTTTCGTAGAGGATCACGCCCAACTGCTTCGGCGAGCCGAGGTTGAATTCTTCGCCGGCGATCTCGAACGCTTCACGCTCCAGCGCGACCATCTTGTTGCCCAGTTCGATGCTCTGGATGCCGAGCAGCTCAGCATCGACGAACGCGCCCTGACGCTCGATGCGCGCCAGCACCGGCACCAGCGGAATCTCGATGTCGGTCAGCACGCTGGCCAGGCTCGGGATCCCGCTGAGTTTTTCAAACAGGGTCTGGTGCAGGCGCAGGGTAATGTCTGCGTCTTCGGCGGCGTACGGGCCAGCCTGCTCAAGGGCGATCTGGTCGAAGGTCAGCTGCTTGGCGCCTTTGCCGGCGATGTCCTGGAAGCTCACGGTGGTGTGATCCAGGTACTTCTGCGCGAGGCTGTCCATGTCGTGGCGGGTAGCGGTGGAGTTGAGCACGTAGGACTCAAGCATGGTGTCAAAGGCGATCCCGCGCACATTGATGCCTTGGCTCTGATCGCCGCCGATGGCGCAGTTGGCCAGAATGTTCATGTCGAACTTGGCGTGCTGGCCGACCTTGAGTTTGTTCGGGTCTTCCAGAATCGGCTTCAGCGCGCGCAGCACCGTGTCGCGATCCAGCTGCTCGGGCACACCGATGTAGGAGTGGGTCAGCGGAATGTACGCGGCTTCGTTGGCTTGCACCGCGAACGACAGGCCGACCAGTTGCGCCTGTTGCGCGTCGATGCCGGTGGTTTCGGTGTCGAAAGCGAACAGCTTGGCGTTGTTCAGTTTCTCCAGCCAGACGTCGAAACGCGCCTGATCAAGGATGGTTTCATACGCTGCTTCGGTTGGAGCGGCAGGGGCTTCTTCTGCGGGGGCGCTGAACAGATCGCCAGCCGGCGCAGGTTCGGCGGCATCGCTCAGTTCCTGGCGCTTGGCGTCACGATCGAGGTCGTTCAGCCAGCTTTTGAATTCCAGCAAGGTGTACAGCTCGTAGAGCTTGGCCGGGTCTTCCGCGCCCATCTGCAGGTCATCGAGGCCGATGTCCAGCGGCACGTCGACTTTGATGGTCGCCAGTTGATAGGAGAGGAAAGCCATCTCCTTGTGCTCTTCGAGCTTGGCCGGCAGGGTCTTCGCGCCGCGAATCGGCAGGGTCGGGACGATGTCGAGATTCGCGTACAGCTCGGTCAGGCCGCCGTTGACGCCGACCAGCAGGCCGGAGGCGGTCTTCGGACCGATGCCGGGAACACCCGGAATGTTGTCGGAAGAATCGCCCATCAGCGCCAGATAATCGATGATCTGCTCGGGTGCGACACCGAATTTCTCCTTCACGCCCTCCACATCCATCGAGCTACCGGACATGGTGTTGACCAAGGTAATGTGGCCATCGACCAGTTGTGCCATGTCTTTGTCGCCGGTGGAGATGATCACCGGACGATCCGCCGCCGCGCTGCTGCGGGCGAGGGTGCCGATCACGTCGTCAGCCTCGACGCCTTCCACGCACAGCAGCGGAAAGCCGAGAGCGATCACGCTCTGGTGCAGCGGCTCGATCTGCACGCGCATGTCGTCGGGCATGCTCGGACGGTTGGCCTTGTATTCGGCGTACATCTCGTCGCGAAACGTCCCGCCCTTGGCGTCGAAGACCACGGCGAACGGGCTGTCCGGGTACTGCTTGCGCAGACTCTTGAGCATGTTCAGCACACCTTTGACCGCGCCGGTCGGCAGGCCTTTGGAGGTGGTCAACGGTGGCAGGGCGTGGAAAGCGCGGTACAGGTAAGACGAACCGTCCACCAGGACGAGGGGGGCTTGGCTCATGAGCAGAATCAACCTTTTCGGCGGGCCCGGCGCTAGAATAGCGGGACCGTTGACGACAAAGGGACAAGGTTATCATGCGTACGTTAAATCGCTTGCTGCTGGTCGGTTTGATTGCGGCCTCACCATTGGCCGCGATGGCGGCGGATGATGCGCCGTCAAAGGAGCCGGAAGTTACCATTAACACGCACACCGAAGGCGACAAGGTCATTCAGGAGTACAGCCGCAGTGGCTTTGTGTATGCGATCAAGGTCACGCCGAAGGGCGGCAAACCGTATTTTCTGGTGCGCGCCGATGGTTCGGACGTGAACTACATCCGTTCCGACCAGCCGGATATGCTGATTCCGTCGTGGGAAATCTTTACCTGGAAGTAAGATTCCCGACTTTTAATCGGCGCCGCTTGATCGCGGCGCCCGAACTGAGCAGTTTTTAACCATGTCTGTGTTCACCCCCCTGGCTCGGCCCGAGCTGGAAACCTTTCTCGCCCCTTACGGGCTCGGCCGTCTGCTTGATTTCCAGGGGATCGCCGCCGGCAGCGAAAACACCAATTTCTTTATCAGCCTGGAACAGGGCGAGTTCGTCCTGACCCTGGTCGAGCGCGGCCCGGTGCAGGAAATGCCGTTCTTCATCGACCTGCTCGACGTGCTGCACGAGGCTGATCTGCCGGTGCCCTACGCGCTGCGTACCACTGACGGCGTGGCCCTGCGTGAACTGAAGGGTAAACCGGCATTGCTCCAGCCGCGCCTGTCCGGCAAGCACATCAAGGTTGCCAACGCCCAGCATTGCGCGCAGGTTGGCGAGTTGCAGGCGCATCTGCACCTGGCGACCCAGGGCGAGCGCATGATCAAGCGCAAGACCGATCGTGGCCTGGACTGGATGCTGGAGGAGGGCACGGAGTTTCTTTCGCATCTGGCGGACGAGCCGCGTGCGCTGCTGCACAAGGCACTGGAGGAGATCACTGCGCAGAAAGACAGAATTCTCGCGCTGCCACGGGCGAACATTCATGCGGATCTGTTCCGCGATAACGCGATGTTCGAAGGCACGCACCTGACCGGGTTGATTGACTTCTACAACGCCTGCTCGGGACCGATGCTCTATGACGTGGCGATTGCTTTGAACGACTGGTGTTCGGATGAGGATGGCTTGATTGATGGGCCGCGTGCCCGCGCATTCCTCGGCGCCTATGCGGCGCTGCGTCCGTTCACTGCCGCTGAAGCGGAGCTATGGCCGACCCTGCTGCGTGTGGCCTGTGTGCGGTTCTGGCTGTCGCGGTTGATCGCCGCCGAGCAGTTTGCCGGGCAGGACGTGCTGATTCACGATCCGCGGGAGTTCGAGCAGCGCTTGGCGCAGCGGCAGCAGGTACATACACCGCTACCTTTCGCCCTTTGAAAGCTTCGCGAGCAGGCTCGCTCCCACAGGGTCTCGGCGATCCTGTGGGAGCGAGCCTGCTCGCGAATGGGGGCAACACCTTTGCCGGGGATTACAGAGATTCCAGGCACCTGGCCAAATCGTTGCCCAGCTTCTCCAGCACCTGCTCATACCCCTGAGCTGTCGCCGGTGTATAGCCGCCCAACGCATCCAGCTCCGCCAGTTTCACCGGCAGACCCGCTACCAGCGTCTCCGCCAGGCGTGGACGCAACGGTGGTTCGCTGAACACACAGGTCTTGCCGACTTCCTGAAGGCGTTTGCGCATTGCCGCCACATGCTGCGCGCCGGGCTGCACTTCCGCCGCCACACTGAACACGCCGGTGTGCTTCAGGCCGTAAGCCTCTTCAAAGTAATCAAACGCCTCGTGGAAGACGAAGTAGGGCTTGCCCTCAATGCCGGCCAGACGCTGCTTCAAACGTGCATCCAGCGCATCGAGGCGCTCATCGAAGGCCTTGGCATTGCTCTGATAACGCTCGGCATTCGCCGGATCCGCAGCGCTCAAATCAGCCGCCATCCTGTCGGCAATCACCCGAGCATTGACCGGCGATAGCCACAAATGCGCGTCCAGCGTGCCCGGGCGATGATCGTGATCATGCTCGTCGGCATCTTCGGCGTGGGAGTGGCTGTCTTCGGCAAAGCGGCGCAACTTCATGCCCGGCAGGTCCTGCACGGCGACGCTCGGCAGCGTACGACCGTTGAGCACGCGCGGCAGGAAACCTTCCATGTCCGGGCCGATCCAGTACAGCAGGTCCACCGATTGCACCTTGCGCACGTCGGACGGGCGCAACGCGTAGTTGTGCGGCGACGCGCCCGGCGGCAGCAGCACTTCCGGGATGGCCACGCCGTCCTGCACCGCGGCGGCAATCAACTGCAGCGGTTTGATGCTGGTGAGAACCCTGACCTCGGCCTGAGCCGAACCGATCAGCAGAAAACTGGCGATAAACGCCACAAAAACAGAAAAAAGTCGGGACACGATGACCACTCAAGGAGGCGAGAACGGGTAACATAATAACGTCTCTATCAAAACGCGTCGCCGCCCATGCCTATTACACCGATTGCCAGCCGTCCCCACGACCACTCTCATTGCGTGCACAGCGCACTGACCGAGGCCGATACCTTGTGCGCCCAGAAAGGCCTGCGCCTGACTGCGTTGCGCCGGCGGGTGCTGGAACTGGTGTGGCAGAGCCACAAGCCACTGGGCGCCTACGACATTCTGGCGGTACTGAGCGAGCAGGACGGCCGCCGCGCCGCGCCGCCGACCGTGTACCGCGCGCTGGATTTCCTTCTGGAAAACGGCTTGGTGCACCGCATCTCCTCGCTCAACGCCTTCGTCGGTTGTGTGCATCCCGAGCATGCGCATCAGGGCCAGTTCCTGATCTGCCGCGAGTGCCACGCCGCGATCGAGCTGGAACAGAAAGCCATCAGCGACGCGATCATCCACAGCGCCAGGGATGTCGGGTTCATCGTCGAAGCGCAGACCGTCGAAGTGGTCGGCCTGTGCTCCGGTTGCCAGGGGGCTTGATGAGCAACCCGTTGATCCGTCTTGAGCAGGTCGCCGTCACTTTTGCCGGGCAGACCGTGTTGGACAACATCGAGCTGAGCGTCGAACCGGGGCAGATCGTCACCCTGATCGGCCCCAACGGCGCCGGCAAGACCACCCTGGTGCGCGCCGTGCTTGGCCTGCTGAAGCCTGACAGCGGCAGCGTCTGGCGCAAGCCAAAACTGCGCGTCGGCTACATGCCGCAAAAGCTGCACGTCGATCCGACCTTACCGTTGTCGGTGCTGCGCTTCCTGCGTCTGGTGCCCGGTGTAGACCGCCCGCGCGCGTTGGCGGCGCTGAAAGAAGTCGGCGCCGAACACGTCATCGACAGCCCGGTGCAAAGTGTTTCCGGCGGTGAAATGCAGCGCGTGCTGCTGGCTCGGGCGCTTTTGCGCGAGCCTGAGCTGCTGGTGCTGGATGAGCCGGTGCAGGGCGTCGACGTCGCCGGGCAGGCCGAGCTATACAGCCTGATTACCCGCCTGCGCGACCGTCACGGTTGCGGCGTGCTGATGGTGTCCCACGATTTGCATCTGGTGATGAGCACCACCGATCAGGTGGTGTGCCTGAATCGCCACGTCTGCTGCTCCGGGCATCCCGAGCAGGTCAGCGGCGATCCGGCGTTCGTCGAGCTGTTCGGCAAGAATGCGCCGAGCCTGGCGATCTATCACCACCATCACGACCACGCCCACGACCTGCACGGTTCGGTGGTCAAGGCGCCCGGTGCGGGCCACACCCACGTTCACGGAGACCACTGCAAGCATGGCTGATTTTCTGTTGTATGCCCTGCTTGCAGGTCTGGCGCTGGCGCTGGTGGCCGGGCCATTGGGTTCGTTCGTGGTCTGGCGGCGCATGGCCTATTTCGGCGACACCCTGTCACACGCTGCGCTGCTTGGCGTCGCCCTGGGCTTTCTGCTGGATGTCAGCCCAACGGTCGCGGTGACCGTCGGCTGCCTGCTGCTGGCGGTGCTGCTGGTGACCTTGCAACAGCGTCAGCCGCTGGCCTCCGACACGCTTTTGGGAATTCTCGCACCGAGCACGCTCTCTCTCGGGCTGGTGGTACTAAGCTTCATGCATGAAGTGCGGATCGACCTGATGGCCTATCTGTTCGGCGACCTGCTGGCGATCAGCCCGACCGATCTGGCGTGGATCCTCGGCGGCAGCGCGGCGGTGCTGGTGCTGCTGGTGACGCTGTGGCGGCCGCTGCTGGCGATCACCGTGCATGAGGAATTGGCCAAGGTCGAAGGCCTGCCGGTGGCGGGCCTGCGCATGGCGCTGATGCTGTTGATTGCGGTGGTGATCGCGGTGGCGATGAAAATCGTCGGTGTGTTGCTGATTACTTCGCTGCTGATCATTCCGGCGGCTGCGGCACAGCGTCACGCCCGCTCGCCGGAGCAGATGGCCGTGGGCGCGAGCCTGCTGGGCATGCTCGCCGTATGTGGCGGGCTGGCGTTGTCATGGTTCAAAGACACCCCGGCGGGGCCGTCGATCGTTGTGACGGCGGCCGCACTGTTTCTGCTGAGTTTTGTTCTGCCCCGTCGAGGGGTGTAGACTTGCTCGCTTTTTGCGCAATTAGAGAGTCGCAGGAATGAAGCCGTTCGCCTCCCGTTATCTGCTCCTTGTCGCATTTTCCGTGCTGCTGGGCGCCTGCCAAAGCACGCCGCCGGTGGCCGAAGCCCCCGACGCGCGGGCCACGGCCATCGCACAGCTGGAGCAAAGCCTGGCCAGCAGCGAACTGGCCACCGCCGAAGACCAACTGGCCGCCTTGCAGGCACAAACCCCCAACGATCAGTCCCTGGAGCAATACCAGCGCCAGTTGGCTGAGGCCTACCTGCGCCGCAGCCAGATCGTATTGCAAAAGGGTGATGTGAACGCCGCAGCCACTGCGCTGAGCCGTGCCCGTGCCCTGATGCCGAAAGCCCCGGCGCTGACCGGTGGCGTCAATGGTGCCATCACCGAAGCGCGCAAAGCCGAGCTGGAGAAAGCCGAAGCGGCGCTGCTGGCGGCCGAAGCCAAGCCGAAAGCCAAGGTCATCGATCCGACTGCCGAAAGCACCACGGTGGCGCTGAACATCAACGATAGCCGCAAGCTTCGCCGGCAACTCGACGCGATCGCCGCCGATGTGGTGAATTATGAGTGCGCCGTGAGCATTCAGGCGCCGCGCACCCAGGATTACCCATGGCTGGCGACGTTGCTGAGCAAGCGCGTGAAGAAACTCAATCCGGATTTTGAGCTGAAGATTGAAAAACAGATCCTGCGCACGGTGCCGGCGCAGATGGTTCTGATTCCAGCCAAACCCTAAAAGCTTCGCGAGCAGGCTCGCTCCCACAGGTACAGCGTGAACCCTGTGGGAGCGGGCTTGCTCGCGAAAGCGTCCTCTCAGCCAGCCAAGAACTTAAGCTGGAATGGCCTTGGCCTTAGGCTCCCGCGCCCAGACCCGATGCTGCCCGATCGCCGCGAAGAACGGCTTGGTCAACCCCGGCACATCCTTGCCCTGCAGCAGTCCTGCATCCGCTTCCAGCTTCAGCAGATCCTGCAACTGCTTGGCCTCGCCGTGCAGCGCAATCGCCTTGAGGTGTTTGTAGGCTTCCAGCAGGTAATGCAGCGCCACGCCGTCGCCACTCAACGCCTTGATCGACGCCGCACCACCTGGCACGAATACCGCATCGAAGATCACTGAAGGCATACCTTCCATGGATGCGTCCACCGGCAGGGCTTTGCCGTCGGCAGTCTTCACCGGTGCCGAAGTCGGGCCGAGCAGCTTGGCGTGCGCACCTTCTGCTTCCAAGGCCTTTTTCATCGCATCAATCGCTGCGCCATCGACGCCGTTAGCGGCAAGAATCGCCACTTTGCGGGTTTTGATGTCCTCTGGCAGTAGATTCGCTTGACTCAGTGCTGGCGAATGATCGAACGAAGTCTTGCGCACCTCGACCGTGCTTTTGTTCGGCGCCGGCAGCCCGAGGTTGGCCGCGACACGTTTGGCCAGTTCCAGGTCAATGTTGGCGAGAATCTCGTTCACCTGCCGTGCACGGATGAACTCGCGTTCGACCTTGCCCAGCTCGAAGCTGTAGGCGGCGATGATGTGCTCCTTCTCGTGCTCACTCATGCTGTTGAAGAACAGCCGCGCCTGCGAGAAGTGATCGCTGAACGACTCGCTGCGCTGGCGGATCTTGTTCGCATCGATGCGTTCCGGGTAGCTCTCGAAGCCGCCGTCCTGCGCGGCTGGCGGAGTCTCTTTCGGCCAGCCGCCATCAATCGAGTTCGGCTCGTAGGACGCGCGACCCTTGTCGATCACTGTGCGGTGCTGCGCGTCGCGCTGGCCGTTGTGGAATGGCGCCACCGGGCGGTTGATCGGCAGCTCATGAAAGTTCGGCCCACCGAGTCGGCTGATTTGCGTGTCGGTGTAGGAAAACAGCCGGCCTTGCAGCAGCGGGTCATTGGAGAAATCGATGCCGGGCACGATGTGGCCGGGGCAGAATGCGACCTGCTCGGTCTCGGCAAAGAAGTTGTCCGGGTTGCGGTTGAGGGTCATCTTGCCCAGCGGGGTGATCGGCACGATTTCTTCGGGGATCAGCTTGGTCGGGTCGAGGATGTCGAAATCGAAGTCATGTTCGTTTTCCTCCTCGATGATCTGCACACCCAGCTCCCATTCCGGGTAGTCGCCCATCTCGATGGCTTCCCAGAGATCGCGACGGTGGTAGTCGGTGTCTTTACCGGCGAGCTTCTGCGCTTCGTCCCACACCAGCGAACAGGTGCCGGCGGTAGGGCGCCAGTGGAATTTGACGAAGCGCGATTTGCCCTCGGCGTTGACCAGGCGGAAGGTGTGCACGCCAAAGCCCTGCATGCTGCGCAGGCTTTTCGGGATTGCCCGGTCGGACATCGCCCAGATCACCATGTGCGCCGATTCCGGTACCAGCGAGACGAAGTCCCAGAAGGTGTCGTGGGCCGAGCCGCCAGTGGGGATTTCGTTGTGCGGCTCGGGTTTCACCGCATGGACGAAGTCGGGGAACTTGATCGCGTCCTGAATGAAGAACACTGGCATGTTGTTGCCGACCAGATCGAAGTTGCCTTCGTCGGTGAAGAACTTCACCGCGAAACCGCGCACGTCGCGCACGGTGTCACCGGAACCGCGCGGCCCCTGCACGGTGGAAAAACGTACGAACACCGGAGTCTTTTTCCCCGGATCCTGTAGGAAGCCGGCCTTGGTCAGTGTCGAATGGTTCTCGTAGGCCTGAAAGAAACCATGCGCGCCAGTGCCGCGCGCGTGAACAATGCGCTCCGGAATGCGTTCGTGGTCAAAGTGCGTGATTTTCTCACGCATGATGAAGTCTTCCAGCAACGACGGCCCGCGCGGGCCGGCCTTGAGGGTGTTCTGGTTATCGGCGACCTTCACCCCTTGGTTGGTGCGCAGGGCCTGGCCGGTAGCGTCGGAGCGAAATTTCTCCAGGCTGTCGAGTTTGGCGTTGGTGTTGGCGCGATCCTTGGTATCGGTTCCGGCCAGCTGGCTTTTGTCGGTCGTAGGTTTCTTGCTGCTCATCAGACGTAAACTCCTCGGTTGACCCCGTTTCAACGGGGACTCTTGAGCGTTTCCGGGCACGGTTACCCAGGGTTTCAAGTCGCTTAACTAGTGACCAATGAGCAGGAACGGGCGTTCCTTTTTTATGACCTTTGATCTTGTTATTGCCAAATCGAAGGTTAATTGCGAAATAAATGCTAAGAACCTCTATACGGACAGGCTAAAATGCGCGCCCGGCTAACCGCTGATCCTTTTCTAACGCGCCCCACAAGGTTCGCTACGTGATCGAGTTTCAAAACGTCCACAAAACTTACCGCGTCGCCGGTAAGGACATCCCCGCCCTGCACCCGACCAGTCTTTCGATTGAAAACGGTCAGGTCTTCGGCCTGATCGGCCATTCCGGTGCGGGAAAAAGTACCCTGCTGCGTCTGATCAATCGCCTGGAAGATTCCAGCGGCGGCAAGATCATCGTCGACGGCGAAGAAGTCACCGCGCTGGACGCCAACGGCCTGCGCCGTTTCCGCCAGCAGGTCGGGATGATCTTCCAGCACTTCAACCTGCTCGCCTCCAAGACCGTGGCCGACAACGTTGCGCTGCCGCTGACCCTGGCCGGCGAACTGTCGAGCAGTGAAATCAATCAACGCGTCGCCGAGTTGCTGGCCCGGGTCGGTCTGTCCGATCACGCCAAAAAGTACCCGGCACAATTGTCCGGCGGCCAGAAACAGCGCGTCGGCATCGCCCGCGCCCTGGCGACCAAGCCGAAAATTCTGCTGTGCGACGAGGCCACCAGCGCCCTCGACCCGCAGACCACCGCGTCGGTTCTGCAACTGCTGGCCGAGATCAATCGTGAACTGAAGCTGACCATCGTCCTGATCACCCACGAGATGGACGTGATCCGTCGCGTCTGCGATCAGGTGGCAGTGATGGACGCCGGGGTGATCGTCGAGCAGGGCTCGGTAGCCGATGTGTTCCTGCATCCGCAGCACCCGACCACCAAGCGTTTCGTCCAGGAAAGCGAGCAGATCGACGAAAGCGAACAGCGCGATGACTTCGCTCACGTGCCGGGCCGCATCGTGCGTCTGACCTTCCAGGGCGAAGCGACCTACGCGCCGTTGCTCGGTACCGTTGCCCGGGAAACCGGGGTCGACTACAGCATCCTCGCCGGTCGCATCGACCGCATCAAAGACATTCCTTACGGGCAATTGACCCTCGCCGTCACCGGTGGCGACATGGAAGCGGCGTTCGCCCGCTTCACCGCCGCTGACGTTCATATGGAGGTGCTGCGTTAATGGAAATGCTCAAGGCTTTCTTCGAGAACATCGATTGGCTGGAAATCTGGCTGGCCACTGGCGACACCATGCTGATGCTCGGTGGTTCGCTGCTGTTCACCGTATTGCTCGGTCTGCCGCTGGGCGTGCTGCTGTTTCTCTGCAGCCCGCGTCAGTTGCTGGAAAACCGTGGCCTCTATGCCTTCATGTCGTTGGCGGTGAACATCCTGCGTTCGTTGCCGTTCATCATTCTGTTGATCGTGATGATCCCGTTCACCGTGCTGATCACCGGCACTTCGCTGGGCGTGGCCGGTGCGATTCCGCCGTTGGTGGTAGGTGCGACCCCGTTCTTTGCGCGTCTGGTGGAAACCGCCCTGCGTGAAGTCGATCGCGGCATCATTGAAGCCACCCAGTCGATGGGCGCGACCACCCGGCAGATCATCATGAACGCCTTGCTGCCGGAAGCCCGTCCGGGCATCTTCGCGGCGATTACGGTGACCGCGATTACACTGGTGTCCTACACGGCGATGGCCGGTGTGGTCGGTGCCGGTGGTCTGGGTGACCTGGCGATCCGTTTCGGCTATCAGCGTTTCCAGACTGACGTGATGATCGTCACCGTGGTGTTGCTGCTGATTCTGGTACAAGTGCTGCAAATGGTGGGCGACCGACTGGTCGTGCATTTCTCGCGCAAATAACCGGTTTTTGTAATCAAGAAATGAGCCGGCCATTCGCTGGCAGGCGCCAGACGGGCGCCTCATAAGGAGTTAGCTGAATGAAAAAACTGATCGCTGCTTTCGCTGCCATAGCCGCTTTTTCGGCCCACGCCGAAACCCTGACTGTCGCCGCCACCCCGGTGCCGCACGCGGAAATCCTCGAGTTCGTGAAGCCGGCCCTGGCCAAAGAAGGCGTGGATCTGAAGGTCAAGGTGTTCACCGACTACATTCAGCCGAACGTGCAGGTGGCTGAAAAGCGCCTGGACGCCAACTTCTTCCAGCACCAGCCATACCTCGATGAGTTCAACAAGGCCAAGGGCACCAGCCTGGTGGCGGTGACCGGCGTGCATCTGGAACCACTGGGCGCCTACTCGAACAAGATCAAGGATCTGAAGGACCTGCCAAGCGGCGCCAACGTGGTGATCCCGAACGACGCCACCAACGGCGGCCGTGCGCTGTTGCTGCTGGCCAAGGCTGGCCTGATCACCCTGAAGGATCCGACCAACATTCTGTCGACCCCGAAGGACATCTCGCAGAACCCGAAAGACCTGAAAATCCGTGAACTGGAAGCCGCGACCATCCCGCGCGTGCTGACCCAAGTCGATCTGGCGCTGATCAACACCAACTACGCGCTGGAAGCCAAGCTTGATCCGTCCAAGGATGCGCTGGTGATCGAAGGCAACGACTCGCCGTACGTGAACATCCTGGTGTCCCGTGCGGACAACAAGGACAGCGACGCGATGCAGAAACTGGCGGCTGCGCTGCACAGCCCGGAAGTGAAGAAATTCATTACCGAGAAGTACAAAGGCGCGGTATTGCCGGCGTTCTGATTTAGATTGCTGCAACGAAAAGGGGGCGCCATGAGCGCCCCCTTTTTTGTGCCCGGAACACCGTCCCTGTGGGAGCGGGCTTGCTCGCGAATGCGTTGTGTCAGCCAACATTTCTTTATCTGACCCATTGCATTCGCGAGCAAGCCCGCTCCCACAATGGTTCAGTGTTGTTGCTACTTGCGGTTAAGCATTACCGGGAGCTGCGCAACCAGTTTGGCGTTGTTCAGCGGCGCCCGGATGAACCCACGCTGCGTCCCGTCCGGGCCGATCACCGCCAGGTTGCCACTGTGATCCACCGTGTAATTCGGTTTGCTGGTATCGGCCGGAATGAACGGAATACTCACCGCATTCGCGACCTTCTGCAGTTCTTCGATCGACTTCGGCGTCAGGCCCACGAACTGTGGATCGAAGTAGCCCAGGTACTGCTTCAACTGCTGCGGATTATCGCGGTTCGGGTCGACGCTGACCAGCACGATCTGCAACTTATCCACCGCGTCTTTGGGCAATTCGCTCTTGATCTGGCGCAGTTGGGCGAGGGTGGTCGGGCAGATGTCCGGGCAGAAGGTGTAGCCGAAGAACAGCAGGCTCCACTTGCCTTTCAACTCGTCGATTGCGACCGGTTGGCCGTCCTGATTGGTCATGGTCACGCCCGGCAGGGTGCGGCTCTGCGGCAGCAGGATGATGCCGGCGTCGATCAGCGCGGTGGGGTCGCCCTGGCCTTTGCCACTCAGGACTTTGTTGACGGTCAGTCCCAGGATCAGCGCGATCACGGCGACGAGAATGAAGACGGTTTTCTGGGTTCGAGTCATAGGTTCAACAGTAAGTAGTGGTCTACGAGCAGGGCGATGAACAACAGGAACAAGTAATAAATAGAGTACTTGAAGGTGTTGATCGCCGCGTGCGGCCGAGTGCCACGGTACAGCACCACGGCCCATTGCAGAAACCTTGCGCCCAGCGCGAGGGCGCAGATGAGGTAGAGCACGCCGCTCATGTGGATCACGTACGGCAGCAGGCTCACCGCGAGCAGCGCGAAGGTGTACAGCAGAATATGCACCTTGGTGTAGTGCTCGCCGTGGGTTACCGGCAGCATCGGGATGTCGGCCTTGGCGTATTCCTCCTTGCGATGGATCGCCAGCGCCCAGAAGTGCGGCGGGGTCCAGGCGAAGATGATCAGCACCAGCAGCAACGGTTCGGCGCTGACATGGCCGGTAGCGGCGGTCCAGCCGAGCAGCGGAGGGGCGGCGCCGGCAAGACCGCCGATGACGATGTTCTGTGGCGTCGCGCGTTTGAGGAAGCCGGTGTAGATCACCGCGTAGCCGAGTAACGAAGCGAGGGTCAGCCACGCGGTCAGCGCATTGGTGAACGTCAGCAGCATCGCCTGCCCGAGCAGCGCCAGCACCAGCGCAAAGGTCAGCGCCGCTGCCGGCGAAACCCGGCCCTCGGCCAATGGCCGTTTGTGCGTGCGCGCCATCACCGCGTCGATACGCCGATCCACCACATGATTGACCGCCGCCGCGCCGCCGGCACACAACGCAATCCCCAGATTGCCGAACACCAGTACCGTCCACGGCACCCCGGCGCGGGTCGCGAGGAACATGCCGACCAGCGAGGTGATCAGCATCAGCACCACCACTTTCGGCTTGGTCAGCTCCAGATAGTCACGCCACAGCGCTTGCGCGGGACGTTCGCCGATCAGAAGCGCCATGGCGTTTCTCCTTTTATCGTGATGGGCGCAGCCGAATGTTTACGCGGGCTCAGACGCCAGCGCGCCAACATCGGCTGTTTGACCCGAACCAGACTGGTGCGCGCGTGATAATTGACCAGCACCATGCTCAGCAGTAGCGCGGCGCCACCGGCGTTGTGGGCCACGGCCACCGGCAGCGGCAGATGGAACAGCACGTTGCTGATGCCGAGGGTGATCTGTGCGCCGAGGGCAATGACGACTAGCCCGGCCAAACGCGTCATGCCGACAGCCCTGAGTTGCCAGGCCAGACCGAGCAGGACGATCGTCACCAACAGCGCGCCGATGCGATGAGTCAGGTGAATCGCCGTGCGCGCGTCGCTGTCGAGCTGACCGCCGAGGTAATTGGGGCCGATGTGTTGGGTCAGGTGAAAGCCGTTGGCAAAGTCCGCCGGTGGCAGCCATTGACCGTGGCAGGTCGGGAAGTCGATGCAGGCCACCGCCGCGTAGTTGGAACTGACCCAACCACCCAGTGCGATCTGGCCGATCACCAGCAACAGCCCCGCCGTTGCCCAATACTGCAAGCGCTTGGGCACGGTCAGTGCCGGCAGCACCCCGGACAATCTCAAGGTCAGCAAAAACAACAGACTCAAGGTCGCAAAACCGCCGAGCAAATGCCCGGTGACCACTTGCGGCCAGAGCTTGAGCGTCACCGTCCACATGCCGAACGCCGCTTGGGCGAACACCACCGCCAGCAGAAACAGCGGCAGCTTCAGCGGCTGTCCCGGGTGACCACGATTGACCCAGGCACGCCCGGCCAGAATCGCAATCAGCAGGCCGAGGGTGCCGGCGAAATAACGGTGGATCATCTCGTTCCAGCCCTTGTGCGCCACCACCGGCGAGTCGGGGTAATGCAGTTCGGCATGCGCCAGTTGGGCTTCGCTTTTCGGCACGCTGATAAAACCGTAACAGCCCGGCCAGTCCGGACAGCCCAAGCCTGCGTGGGTCAGGCGGGTGTAGGCGCCGAGCAGCACGACGATCAGTGCCAGCAGGGTGGCAAACAACGCGAGGCGAAATCCAGGTTTGGCCATGACGATGCCCTTATCCGATGTTCGACAGTTTCAGCAGGTGGCGCAGGTCGTTGAGCAGATCCTTGCCCTTCACGCTCGGCTCGTAGCGCAGCACCAGGTTGCCGTGGGGGTCGATGATCCACAGTTGCGGTGTGGCCTTGTCGCCGGTGGCCTTGCTCAACGCTGCGCTGTCCAGCGGGTAGCGTTGCAGCTGCGGATATTCGCGGCTCAGCTTGGCTTCGTAGTCGGCGCTCAACGGTTGCGCGGCGGCGAGGGCGTGGCTGGCGCGCCCGGCGTCGCGACCGAGGCCGATCTGGATCTGCCGGGCGAGGTACACCAGTTGCTGACAGTCCACCGCGCAATCCTTCGGCGCGGTCACCAGCATCTGCCAGCGCTGTTCGTCGGCCTGCACGCCGAGGTCGGCGCGGGTCTGGCCGTTGCCGAGCAGTTCGCCGTGATAGCTGCGGCCTTCCGGCACCCAGAACTGCAATTTGTACATGCCGGTGGCGAGAATCATCGGGCCGACTACGCCGAGCACAATCAGCAACAGCTGGATCCGCCCACGGCGGCGGGTGGCCGGGGTTTTCGCCTCAGACATGCTGGGTGGATTCATGGCCGTTCCCATGGTGTTTCTCCTTTGCGTTGTGCAATCCAAGGTAGAGGTAGAGGCCGAGCAGGGCGGTGGCCATGGCGAACCACTGCACGGCGTATCCAAGGTGTTTTTGCGGGCCCATGGCGACGACCGGCCAGTCGGCCTCATAGCTGGCGGGGCCGGGTTCGGCACGAAGTTCGTAGGCGAAGCCGTCGCGTTCGAGGGTTTTCCACAGCTTCGCCGGCTCGACGGCGGTGATCGTTTGCGGCCAGCTGCTGCTGGCCGGGTCGGCGTGCAACTGGAAGGTCGCGCCGGGGGCGACGTAGACCCAGGCATCCAGGTTGACCGCGTCGGTGGGGGTTGCGAATTGCGGCGTCACCCGGCGATCCGGCCATGGCAACCAGCCGCGATTGACCAGCAGCCACTGGCCGCTGGCCCGATCCTGAAACGGTTGCAGCAGCTCGATACCGACCTTGCCGTTGCGCTGGCGGTTGTCCAGCAGCAGGCTGTGGGCGCCATCGAACTGGCCGTACAGATGCACACGGCGAAAGGCCGGGTCGGCGCTGTGCAGCAATTCGCTGCTGGCCATCGGATCAGCCGCGCGGCGCTCGGCGTAAGTGGCGAGCAGGGCGGTTTTCTCCGCGCCCCGACCGAGCTGCCAGAAACCCAGCGACACCAGCAGCGGCAGCAACAGCGCCACCACCACGGTCGGTATCACGCCCGGCCGGAAGCGCTTCATGGCCGTGCCACAAAGTCAGTCGTCGCGATCGCTATACTCAACTGCATCGCCTGTCCCCCGGAGTCTTCCCATGCTCAAAGCAGCCATCGTCCTGCTGCTGATTGCCACGGTGATCAGCCTGTTCAGCGGCCTGTTTTTCCTGGTCAAGGACGACAGCAGCTCCAATCGCCTGGTGATCGCCTTGAGTGTTCGGGTGGCACTGGCCGCTGCCACCGTCGGCTTGATCGCCTGGGGCTTCTACAGCGGCCAACTGGTGTCGCACGCGCCTTGGTGATCAGTGCTCAGAGCACGTAAACGAAGACGAACAAGCCGATCCACACCACATCGACGAAGTGCCAGTACCAGCTCGCGGCCTCGAAACCGAACTGATGCTCGGCATCGAAATGGCCCTTCATGATGCGCATCAGCATCACGAACAGAATGATCGTGCCGATGGTCACGTGGGCACCGTGGAAACCGGTGAGCATGAAGAACGTCGCGCCGTAGATGCCCGAACCCAGGGTCAGGCCCAGTTCGTGGTAGGCGTGCATGTATTCCTCGGCCTGCAAGGCGAGGAATCCGCAGCCCAGCAGCACGGTGATCGCCAGCCAGATTTTCAGCGCGCCGCGATGGCCCTTCTTCAAGGCATGGTGGGCGATGGTGATGGTCACGCTGGAGCTGACCAGCAGAATCGTGTTGATCAGCGGCAGGCCCCACGGGCTGATGACTTCCTTGGGCGGCGGGAACAGTTTCGGATCCGGCGTGTGCAGCAGCGGCCAGGTGAACTGGAAGTTCGGCCACAGCATGTGGGCGATACCTTTCGGGCCTTCACCACCCAGAGCGGGCCCCGAGACGTGGCGCACGTAAAACAGCGCACCGAAGAAGGCGACGAAGAACATCACCTCGGAAAAGATGAACCAGCTCATGCCCCAGCGGAACGAGCGATCGAGCTGCGGGCTGTACAGCCCGGCGCGACTTTCCTTGATCACCGCCCCGAACCAGCCGAACAGCATGTACGCCAGCAACAGCCCGCCGACGAAAAAGATGTACGGGCCGTGGGATTCCGGACGCGCTGCCTTCAGATCGTTGAACCAAGTCGCCAGGCCGTACACGGTGATAACCATGCCGAACGTGGCGATGATTGGCCATTTGCTCTGGGCCGGGACGTAATAGTGCTCATGAGTTGCCATTTATTGTTCTCCTTATCGGGCACGCTTAACCGCCAGTGTTTGCAGCCACCGGAGGATGTCGGGCGGTGATATCGAACAGCGTGTAGGACAGCGTCAGGTGCTTCACGTCCTTGGGCATGTCGCGGTCAACGATGAAACGCACCGGCATCTCGATCTGCTGACCCGGCTGCAGCACCTGCTGGGTAAAGCAAAAGCATTCGGTCTTGTGGAAATACGCCGCCGCATTGCTCGGCGCGATGCTCGGCACGGCTTGCGCACTCATCGGTTTGTCGGTGGGATTGCGTGCGACGAAGATCATCTCGTTGACCGCGCCGGGGTTGGCGGTCAACTCGTCGTGCTTGGGGTAGAACTCCCACGGCATGTCGATGTTGTTGGTCGACAGGAACTGCACGCGCACCTGGCGCGAGCTGTCCACCACCTGCTCGCCCTCGTACTGCCCGGCGGTTTTGCCATTGATGCCGAAGGCCTTGCACATCACGTCGTAGATCGGCACCAGGGCAAAACCGAAGACAAACATTGCCACCACCACGCCGAGCAGGCGGGTGACCAGTTTTTTCAGCGAGATCGAGTCAGCCATGATTTTTGCCCTCGGCCGAGAACCCTGTGGGAGCTGGCTTGCCAGCGATGCAGCCGACGCGGTGTTTCAGGCAGGCCGCCATCGCGGGCAAGCCCGCTCCCACAGGAGTTTCCACAAGGCAGAAAGTGTTCATTTCACTTCCGGCGGCGTGGTAAAGGTGTGATACGGCGCCGGTGACGGCACGCTCCACTCCAGGCCTTCGGCGCCATCCCACGGTTTCGCCGGGGCTGGCGCGCCACCGCGAATGGTCTTGATCACGATGAACAGGAAGAAGATCTGCGTAGCGCCGAACATGAACGCGCCGATCGAGGAAACCATGTTGAAGTCGGCGAACTGCAGGTTGTAGTCCGGAATCCGCCGCGGCATTCCCGCCAGCCCCACAAAGTGCATCGGGAAGAAGGTCAGGTTCATGCCGACGAACGACAGCCAGAAGTGCAGCTTGCCGAGGGTTTCGTCGTACATGTGCCCGGTCCACTTCGGCAGCCAGTAATAGGCCGAAGCGAAGATCCCGAAGATCGCCCCCGGCACCAGCACGTAGTGGAAGTGCGCGACCACGAAGTAGGTGTCCTGGTATTGGAAGTCCGCCGGGGCGATGGCCAGCATCAGCCCGGAGAAACCGCCGATCGAGAACAGAATCACGAACGCCACGGCGAACAGCATCGGTGTTTCGAAAGTCAGCGAGCCTTGCCACATGGTGCTGGCCCAGTTGAACACCTTCACCCCGGTCGGCACTGCGATGAGCATGGTTGCGTACATGAAGAACAACTCGCCCACCAGCGGGATGCCGACCACGAACATGTGGTGCGCCCAGACGATGAACGACAGGAACGCGATGCTCGCCGTGGCGTAGACCATCGAGGTGTAGCCGAACAGCGGCTTGCGCGAGAAGGTCGGGATGATCTGGCTGACGGCGCCGAAGGCCGGCAGGATCATGATATACACCTCGGGGTGGCCGAAGAACCAGAATACGTGCTGGAACAGCACCGGGTCACCGCCACCGGCGGCACTGAAGAAACTGGTGCCGAAGTGGATGTCCATCAGCATCATCGTCACGCACCCGGCCAGCACCGGCATCACCGCGATCAGCAGGAACGCGGTGATCAGCCAGGTCCAGACGAACAGCGGCATTTTCATCAGGGTCATGCCGGGGGCGCGCAGGTTGAGGATGGTCGCGACCACGTTGATCGCGCCCATGATCGAACTGATCCCCATCAAGTGGATGGCGAAGATGAAGTAGGTGACGCTTTCCGGTGCGTAGGTGGTGGACAGCGGGGCGTAGAACGTCCAGCCGAAGTTCGGCCCGCCACCGGCGGTGAACAGGGTCGAGACCAGCAGCAGGAACGCCGCCGGCAGCAGCCAGAAGCTGAAATTGTTCATCCGTGGCAGGGCCATGTCCGGCGCGCCGATCATCAACGGGATCATCCAGTTGGCGAGGCCGACGAACGCCGGCATCACCGCGCCGAAGACCATCACCAGGCCGTGCATGGTGGTCATCTGGTTGAAGAACGCCGGTTCGACGATCTGCAGCCCGGGCTGGAACAGCTCGGCACGGATCACCATGGCGAACGTGCCGCCGAGCAGGAACATGCAGAACGCGAACCACAGGTAGAGCGTGCCGATGTCCTTGTGGTTGGTGGTCAGCACCCAGCGCATCAGGCCTTTGGCGGGGCCGTGGGCGTGGTCGGCATGACCGTGGTCATCGATTACAGCGCTCATGGCCGGTCTCCTTTACGTGAGTGGACGGGGCTGGCCGGGGCGCGCTGCCCCGGCCGGTTCACGAAGTACGCGATACACCGGCTCATTTGCTTTCCGCCTGTTTGAGCTCAAGCACTTCTTTTGGCGTGACCATGTCGCCCTTGTTGTTGCCCCAGGCGTTACGTTCGTAGGTCACCACCGCTGCGATATCGACTTCCGACAACTGCTTGCCGAACGCTGCCATGGCGGTGCCGGGTTTGCCGAAGTACACGCGGTGCAGGTGGTCGGCTTTCGGCCCGGTGGCAATCGGAGAGCCCTTGAGCGCCGGGAACATCGGCGGCAGGCCCTGGCCTTCGGCCTGGTGACAGGCCACGCAAGTGGTGTGATAAATCTTGTCGCCGCGTTCCTTGAGTTCGTCGAGGGTCCATTCCTTGCTGGTCAGCTCCTTGAGCTGCGCGGCTTCGGCTTTGCGGTCGGCAAGCCACTTGTCGTAGTCGGCCTTCTCTTTGACGTCGACTACGATCGGCATGAAGCCGTGATCCTTGCCGCACAACTCGGCGCACTGGCCACGGTAGAGGCCGGGCTTGTCGATGCGCGTCCAGGCTTCGTTGACGAACCCGGGGATCGCATCGCGCTTGACCGCGAAGGCCGGCACCCACCAGGAGTGGATAACGTCGGCGGAGGTCACGAGGAAGCGCACCTTGGCGCCGACCGGCAGCACCAGCGGCTTGTCGACTTCGAGCAGGTAGTGCTCGCCCTTGGCTTCCTTGTTGTGGATCTGTTCGGCGGGGGTGGCCAGGTTGCTGAAGAACTCGACATCCTGACCCAGGTATTTGTAGTGCCACTTCCACTGATAGCCGGTGATCTGGATATCGATATCCGGCTCACTGGTGTCGTACATGCGGATCAGGGTGGCGGTCGCCGGAACCGCCATCGCCACCAGGATCAGCAGCGGCACGACCGTCCAGAGAATCTCGACGGTGGTACTTTCGTGGAATTTTGCGGCGACCTGCCCGGTCGAGCGGCGATGCACGATCATCGACCAGAACATGGCGCCGAAGACGATGATCCCGATCACCACACAGATCCAGAAAATGGTCATGTGCAGGTCGAATACTGCGTGACTGATTTCAGTCGCTCCAGGCGCCATATTCACAGTCCAGGCCGCTTGAGCCGGGCTGAAAATCGACCACAACAGGAGGCCCATCCAGACGTGTGGATGTCGCATCATTGCGGGTTCCCCTTATCGTTCTTGTTATCCCGTAGGCGCAACGCCTTCGGCAAGGGAGCGGCTGCATCAGACTACGAACTTGAATCGCCGGGCCTTGCTGCGTGGGCAGTCGGGCGTCATCAGCTAACTCCATTCAATGGCGAGTATAGACAGCCATCGGGAATTGCAATGTCGACGCGTAAATGATCTGAAACAGCCGGGGCTTGCGCTCAAGGGTACGAATGGAGAAGGATGCAGACGAGTGGTGGCGAACCGATATAACGCTGCTGCATCAAGGATGAAATAATTATGACAAATGCGTCTTAGCATTTTTCGTAAGCCAGCTAAGTTATGTCTTCCCTATTTCATTGCCTTGTTCCCTGGAGTTTTCATGAACACCGCCGCATTGCGCGAGCAGATCCAAAAAGCCCGACAGACCGAAAACGAAACCGGACGGCTCAAGCGTCAGCTGGAAGCCAAACTGCCTCATCTGCATTCCGCCATCCAGTTGCCAGACGCCAACCGCGAAGAAGCGTTGACCAGTTTCGTCACCGCCTATATCGATGAAGTACCAGACATGCTGGACGCAGCCAATGAAGTTGCCAGGGAAGCGGGAATCGAGTCGCAGATCAAGCCGGTGCTGAAAATCGCCGAGCAGTACTTCCTCCAGCCGCCGGTCGGTCTGGACAGCCTGCTGGACGAAGCCTATCTGGCGCACCGCTTTGTCGAAGAGGTCAACGACCTGTACATCAAACACCTCGGCCAGCCACTGATCCCCTTGGACATGACGGTCGCCAACCTGATTGCTCACCAATTGCTCGGTGAGGAATTTGCCAATCAACTGGACGAAGTGGTGCATCACACTATCGACGAGATGCTCGACGACGAGAGTTTTGCCCTGGAATCGGTAGAGGCCTACCGCGACAAACTGAGCAGCCCGGATACCGGTGCCGCGTGGAAGCGCTGGCCATGCATGGGCCGTCGCCTGGGTGTGGGACTGGAGCTGGACCAGCCTGCCGCGTAATCCTCATACGCCATAGATCCAATGTGGGAGCGAGCCTGCTCGCGAATGCGGTCGATCATTCAACATCTTCTGTTGGCTGATACATCGCTTTCGCGAGCAGGCTCGCTCCCACAGGGTTTGTATGCACAACGGGTTTTTTAGCCGGCCGCGCCGATCCCGGTATTGGTCCGAACCCGCCCCTCCAACCGTCGCTTCAACCCACGCGACTCGATCAGCAGCTTCGACCCCTTGGCCGCATTCGCCCGGCCCCACTCTTCCAGTAACTCCAGACACGAATGGTCGATGTAGCTCAGGTTATTGAGCGGCACGTGCACCGTCGTGCCTTGCGGAATACTGCCCAGCACTTGCGTCAGCGCCGGCACTTTGAGGAATGTCGCCGCACCGATCAGACGCAACTCCATCTCGCCGTCCTGCGGCAGATCGATCAGGCTGATCTTCAATCGCGAAGCCTTGAACGCCAGTTTCAACATCGTCAGGCCGAAACCGATCAACACACCGGTCAGTAGGTCGGTGAAGATGATCGCCAGCGCCGTGGCGGCATAGGTGAACATCGGCATCCGCCCGTAACGGCTCAGACCGCGAAACGCTTTGAGGTCCACCAGTTTGAACCCGGTGTACACCAACACGCCCGCCAGACTCGCCACCGGAATGCTTTGCAGCACGCTCGACAGCAACAGCACGAACGCCAGTAGCCACAGACCATGGAAGATCGTCGAGTAACGGGTGGTTGCACCGGCCTGGACGTTGGCCGAGCTGCGCACGATCACCCCGGTCATCGGCAGCGCACCGACCAGACCGCAGAGCATGTTGCCGACACCTTGCGCCGACAGCTCACGGTCGAAATCCGAGCGCACGCCGTTGTGCATGCGATCCACCGCTGCGGCGGACAGCAGCGTTTCGGCGCTGGCGATGAACGCCACGGCAAATGCCGCAATCAGCAGGGTTGGATCAGCGAGGCTGAGCAAGTCCGCCGGCTTCAGCCAGTCAATGGCTTCGGCCAGATTCTCCGGCACCTCGACCCGTTTAACCTGCAACGCCAACAGCAGGCTTGCGCCCGTAGCCAGACCGACGCCGAGCAGCGCACCGGGAATGAAGCGCAGCGAATGCGGGCGAAATTTCTCCCACAGCCACATCACCGCAATGGTCGCCAGGCCGAGCAAGCCGGCCTGCCAGCCGAACGACGGCAAGGCTTGCGCCACTGCGCCGGGGAAGGCCGTGAGGTTATCCAGCCCGGACGGTTGTGGCTTGGCATCGAGCATCACATGCACTTGCGAGAGCACGATCAGCACGCCGATCCCGGCGAGCATGCCGTAGACCACCGCTGGCGCCGTGACCCGAAACCAGCACCCGAGCTTCAGGCGCCCGGCCACCAGTTGCAGGAAACCCGCAAGCAACAGAATCGGCGCGAGCATCTCGATCCCGTGCTGGCGCACCAGCTCGAACACCAACACCGCCAGACCGGCCGCCGGCCCGCTGACCTGCAACGGCGAGCCTGCCAGCCAACCCACCACCAGACCGCCGATGATCCCGGTGATCAGACCTTTGGCCGGCGGCAACCCGGAAGCGATCGCAATGCCCATGCACAACGGCAGCGCGACCAGAAACACCACCACCGAAGCCAGCAGCTCCCGTGGCAACACCGCTTTCAATTGAGCAGCACGCATGATGACTCTCCCGAAGTTTTCTTCAGGCATGGCTTCGCCGAACCGCTGAAACAGCGGCCGGCATCAAACCACACAGATTTTTAGGAGGATTTAGAAGCGCGCTTTGGGCGTCGCCACCGGAATCGGATGGCTGCCGTCGAGCGGCAGGAAGCGTCCCTGATCCGCGTCGTAAGCCTTGATTTCGCTGGTTTCGATGTTGTAGACCCAGCCATGGATGAACAGTTGACCGTTCGCCATGCGTGAGGCTACCGAAGGATGGGTACGCAAGTGCTGCAGTTGGGCGATGACGTTCTCCTCGGTGAGGATCGGCATGCTTTCTTTTTCGTCGGTGCAATTACAGTTTTCGTGCACCATGGTTTTTGCCACTTCGGCGTGGCGCAACCAGGCTTTGACCGTCGGCATTTTTTCCAGGCTGTCCGGGTTGAGCACTGCGCGCATGGCACCGCAATCGGAGTGGCCGCAGATGATGATGTGTTGCACGCCCAACGCCAGTACCGCGTATTCGATGGCAGTGGAAACGCCACCGTTCATCTGGCCGTAAGGCGGTACAACGTTGCCGACGTTACGGGTCACGAACAGATCGCCTGGCGAACTCTGGGTGATCAGCTCGGGCACGATGCGCGAGTCGGCGCAGGTGATGAACATCGCCCGTGGCGATTGCGCCGTGGCGAGTTTCTTGAAGAGTTCTTCCTGCTGTGGGAAGACCTCATGATGAAAATGCAAAAAGCCGTCAACGATCGTACGCAACGCTGCATCGGCGGATTCCGCCCCAGGGACGGCTTGCGCCGACGCAGCCAACGGCTGTTTATCCTTGTCACTCATGATTCATCCTCTTTGGCGGATTCGGGGAGTCGTTCCCGTGTATTCCGGTATGAAGCCAGTGGCTGTTTAAAACATCC
This sequence comes from Pseudomonas sp. G3-39, assembly GCF_054790485.1. Classification (NCBI taxonomy): domain Bacteria; kingdom Pseudomonadati; phylum Pseudomonadota; class Gammaproteobacteria; order Pseudomonadales; family Pseudomonadaceae; genus Pseudomonas; species Pseudomonas sp. G3-39. Next base: position 6,091,328 of record NZ_CP186497.1, read on the forward strand.
GGGCCATCCCGACCCGTCAGTCACTCGATGAACAAGGTAGCCGCCGAAACTTAACTCAAACTGAATCGAGCGCTCTAGAACGTGTGTTCCAGGTCACAAAAAACGTGACTGAGGTATTTCGACGGAAGGATTCCAACCCGGCAACCATAGGCTAATTGTCGCTAAATCAACGACATCTGGCGACCCGGCGGACAGAAGGCCGTGCAGTCCAGGTTATAGCCCTCACGGTGGTTTAAACCGAGACGTTTAATGGCTTTGGCGAAACGTTGCGCGAGCAGGTCGGCGAACGGCCCCTCGCCGCGCATCCGCGCACCGAACCGGCTGTCGTAGAGCTCACCGCCTCGGCTCTGGCGGATCAGGCTCAGGACATGGGTCGCACGCTGCGGATAGTGCGCCTGTAACCACTCCTCGAACAACGGCGCCACTTCCAGCGGCAGGCGCAGCATCATATAGGCGGCACTTTGTGCACCGGCGGCATGTGCCTCGGTCAGCAGGCTTTCGATTTCGCTGTCGTTGATCATCGGGATCATCGGCGAACACAGCACCCCCACCGGAATGCCTGCTTCGCGCATCACCCGGATCGCCCGCAGCCGTGCTTTCGGGGCAGCGGCACGGGGTTCGAGGATGCGTTTGAGTTCATCGTCCAGCGTGGTCAGGCTGATCATCACCGCCACAAGCCGTTGCTGCGCCAGCTCGGTGAGCAGGTCGAGGTCGCGCAGAATCAGCGAACCTTTGGTGACAATGGTCACCGGGTGCCGGTAGCGCAGCAGCACTTCAAGGGTCTGCCGGGTGATCCTGTGCTCGCGCTCGATGGGCTGATACGGATCGGTGTTGGAGCCAAGATTGATCGGCGCGCATTGGTAACCGCGTTTGCTCAACTGTTCCTCAAGCACCTGGGCGGCGTTGGTCTTGGCGATCAGCCGAGTTTCGAAATCCAGCCCCGGCGACATGTCCCAATAGGCGTGGCTGGGTCGCGCGTAGCAATAGATGCAACCGTGCTCGCAGCCGCGATAGGGGTTGATTGAGCGATCGAAGGGCAGGTCTGGCGAGGTGTTGCGGGTGATGATGGTTTTCGCGGTCTCGATCATCACCTCGGTGTTCTGCGTTTCGGGCACTTCCTGATACCAGCCGTCGTCCTCGGCCACCGAACGGTTCGGCGCAAAGCGGTTGTGCGGGTTGGTCGCGGTGCCGCGGCCGCGCGGTGGCAATGGAGTAGACATGAAAACGCCCAGATACTGTGTGCATATACAGTATCTGGGCGTTGCTCATCTGGCTAGTGCCGTCGGGCGACTGGTCAGTTGTGTTGCGTGACCTGACCGAGGTCATCGCCGGAGGTGTGCTTCATATCCTCCTTACGCAACTCGGCGACGTCAGCGGCTTTCACCGGCGCACCTTTGTTGCCCCAGCTGCCACGGATGAAACTCACCACATCCGCCACTTCCTGATCCGACAACCGCCAGGCGAAACCCGGCATGGTGAAGGTCGAGGGTGCCGTGTGCGTCGCCGGCAAGGTACCGCCCTTGAGCACGATGTGGATCAGCGAGGTCGGGTCTTCCGATTGCAGCACCGGATTGCCCGCCAGCGCCGGGAACACCCGGGTGTAGCCATGGCCGTCGGTACGGTGGCAGGCCGCGCAGTTGTCGATGTACACCGCTGCGCCGCGCTGACTGTCGTCGCCGTTCCACAGGGCTTTGGCCGCTTTCTCATCGTACTGATGCGGCTGATCGTTCGGATCAGTTGCGGGCAGCGACTTGAGGTAGCGGGCGATCGCAGTGAGGTCGGCATCGGTCATGTATTGCATGCTGTGGGTGACCACATCGCTCATGCCGCCGAACACTGCACTGCGGTCGCTGCGGCCGGTCTTGAGGTACTGCACCAGCTGCTCTTCGCTCCAGCTGCCCAGGCCATCCTTGTGATCACCGCGCAGACTTTTGGCGATCCAGCCTTCCAGCGGCGCACTGCCGGCGAGGAAGTTGTTGCCGTCCGCCGCGCTCAGGGATTTTTCCTGCATGGTCAGCGCCCGTGGCGTATGGCAGGCGCCGCAATGGCCGAGGCCTTCGACCAGATAGGCGCCGCGATCGATCACCGGATCATCCGAGGTGGTCTTGTAGTCCTCGACTTTCGGCGCAAACAGCCAGCGCCAGCCCATCAGCGGCCAGCGCATGCTCAGCGGCCATGGAATGTCGCTGGCCTTGTTCTCCTGCGCCACCGGTTCGACACCGTGCATGAAGTAGGCGTACAGCGCCTGCATGTCGGTTTCGCTGACACGGGCGTAGGACGGATACGGCATTGCCGGGTACAAGGTACTGCCGTTTTTCGCCACGCCATGGCGCACCGCTTTGTCGAAGTCCTCGAAGCTGTAGTCACCGATGCCGTTTTTGTCTGGAGTGATGTTGGTCGAGTAGATCGTGCCGATCGGTGTTTCCATCGGCAGGCCGCCGGCGAACGGTTTGCCGCCCTTGGCGGTGTGGCAGGCCACGCAGTCACCGGCGCGGGCGAGGTATTCGCCTTGTTTGATCAACGCCTGATCAACGTCGGCGGCGTGTACAGCCGCGCTGCCGAGCAGCGCCAGGGTGGCGATAACGAGATTTTTCATGGTCATCGCTCCTTATGCCTGAACCAGTGGGCCGGGGTTTTTCAGGTACTGCTCGCGGATCGCCTTGGCCGACCAGTAGGTCAACGCCGCCACCAGCCCGGTCGGGTTGTAACCCAAGCCTTGCGGAAACGCCGACGCACCTGGCACGAACACGTTGTGCACGTCCCAGCTCTGCAGATAACGGTTCAGGGCGCTCCTCTTCGGATCGGTGCCCATGATTGCGCCACCGTTGAGGTGGGTGGTCTGGTAGGCCGCAGTGTTGAAATGATCACCGACCTGCTTGCCGATCACCGCGATGGCTTTCGGGCCCATGGCTTGAGCGACCTTGCCCATTTTCTCGACCATGAAGCGGTTCATCTTGATGTCGTTTTCCTGCCAGTCGAAGGTCATGCGCAGCAGCGGCAAGCCGTAGGCATCGCGGTACACCGGATCCAGATCGAGGTAGTTGCCACGGTAGGACTGATGCGCGCCGTGGGCATCCATCGACACCTGGTGGGTGTAGTAATCGGCGGTCGCGCGTTTCCATTGGCTGCCCCAGGCCGGAGTGCCGGGTGGGTTTGAGGTGCCGGCAATCGGCCGGCTGCCCGCCTGGTTGACCCACATTGGCGAGCCGCCGACGAAGCCGTGCGGGCCGTGATCGAAGTTGTCGGCGTTGAAATCGTCCAGCGCCACGCCGTTGCCGCCGGCGCCGATGAAGTTGTTGGTGTGGGTGTCCTTGTCGAAGAACGCCTTGATGGTCGCCATGTTCTGGTAGGCGAAATTACGCCCGACCACGCCTTCGCCGCTGATCGGGTCGTACGGTTTGCCGATGCCCGAGAGCAGCATCAGGCGCACGTTGTGCAGCTGGAAGGCGCCGAGGATCACCAGATCCGCCGGCTGCTCGATCTCGCGGCCCTGGCCGTCGATGTACGTCACGCCGGTGGCCTTGGACTTGGTGCTGTCGAGGTTGACCCGCAGCACATGCGAGTTGGGCCGCAGCTCGAAATTCGGCAGTGGCTTGAGCGCCGGCAGAATGTTCACGTTCGGAGAGGCCTTGGAGTACATGTAGCAAACGTAACCGCTGCAGAACCCGCAGAAGTTGCACGGGCCCATCTGTGCGCCGTAGGGATTGGTGTACGGGCCTGAGGTATTCGCGGAGGGCAGGTTGTAGGGTTTGTAACCGACCTCTGTCGCCGCTTTGCCGAACAGTTGTGCGGAAACGGTGTTCTTCTGCGCTTCCAGCGGGAACGGATTGGAGCGATCCGGTGCGTAAGGGTTACCGCCCTTGCCCTGACCGACCAGTTGGCCCTTCACGGTCCAGGCCTGGCCGGAGGTGCCGAAGACCTTTTCGGCGAAATCGAAGAACGGCTCCAGCTCTTCATAGCTGACGCCGAAGTCCTGGATGGTCATGTCCTTGGGGATGAAGCTCTTGCCGTAACGCTCTTCGTAGTGGCTGCGCATACGCAGTTCGATCGGATCGACGCGAAAGTGCACGCCCGACCAGTGCAGACCGGCGCCGCCCACTCCATTGCCCGGCAGGAACGCACCCAGCTGGCGATTCGGCAGGGCGATGTCGTTGACGCTGTGGCGGATGGTGACGGTTTCTTTCGAGATGTCCTGAAAGAGTTTTTTGCGCACGCTGTAGGTGAGTTCGTCGATCACCTGTGGATAGTTGCCGTCGGGGTAGGTGTCCTGCATCGGCCCGCGCTCCAGCGCCAGCACGTTGAGCCCGGCCTCGGTCAGCTCCTTGGCCATGATCGCGCCAGTCCAGCCAAAACCGACGATCACGGCGTCGACCTTTTTCATTACGGTTGCCATGCTCAAGCCCTCTCGCCGCGAATCGACACTGCCGGGAAGGGGTATTGCTCGTTGCGTTCTACCCAATCCATGAAATCGGCGCGGGCGCCGGGAAAGCCGATCATGGTCCAGCCGACCATGCCTTTATTGCCACCGTGGATCGGGTCGCAGAAGAACCCTTCCTTGGTGTTTTGCAGCAGCAGGCTGAAGAAAATCTTCGCTGGAACCGCATCGAACTGCGGTTTGCCGGCTTCGAGCTGCTTGAGCAAATCTTCTCGGGTAGCGCTGTCTTGCTCAGCAAATGTTTTACCGTTGAGGGATTTTGCCCACTGATCCGTGGCAGCGATGCCCAAGCGATAGATCTCTTTTGGCACCAGTTTGCTCTGCCAGCCCATCTCCGGCGCAGCGTCGGCGTTGAACGGGCCTTGCATGTACCAAAGGGCACCGGCGGCGTACGGGGTGTTCATCTGGCGGTCGATGTATTCCGGCACGCCGGCTTCCACGGCACCCGGGCCTTGCTCGTCGTTGGGGATCAGGTGCGCCACGGCGGCGTTGATGAAGGCCCATTCCTCGGCGGTGAAATAGCTCGGCTGATAAGCGCTGGCGTCAGCTTTGGCCGGTGTTGCTGCGGGCGTCGACGGGGCCGCCTCAGGCGCCGCTTGCAACACGCTGCTGCCCAGACCGCTACCGGCGAGGGTGACCACGGGAATCAGGGTCAGGGATTTGCGCAAGAACTCACGCCGCGGGTTGTCTCGATCTGCGTCAGACATGGGGGTGCACCTCATCAGGCATTGATGGTTGTCCGCCGTTTCTGCGAACGGCGTGAGCATTTTTTCGTCGCGGCGTGGCCCGGTGGTTGACCGGGAAAAGGGGGACGCCTGCAACATCGTGTGACAAATGGTAGCAGGCTATGCATCGGGTTGAACCGATTCAGCGGAAAAAGCTGCGGTTTTTTTACCTGAGTGCTCAATGAAATCGCACGGATTCACGATTCTTTGACAAGTGCCTCACAGGGCTTTGACCGTCAGACGTGGAAGCTGCGAGGCCTTTCATTGATGAATTCCGATACGGTCAGCCCAGCATGTCTCGAGTGCGCCTTTTCCTTGCTTTGTGTTTGTCGCTTGTTGCCTTGTTGCACTTGATGCCGGCCCAGGCTGACGCCGCTGCAACATCGCGTCCGCCGGAGTGGGCGCAACCGGTTGAAGTGCAGTACAACCTGTTCCAGATGTCGCCAACCCTCTACCGCAGCGCCTTGCCGGATGGCGGCGCAGTGCCGTTGCTGAAGAACCTGAAAGTGGCGACGGTGATCAACTTCCTGCCGGAAGCTGACAGCAGCTGGCTGTCGGAGCCGGGCATCAATCAATTGCAACTGCCTTATCGCACCAACCATGTCGATGACGCCGATGTGCTCAAGACGCTGCGCGCGATTCAGGCTGCCGAAGCCAATGGCCCGGTGCTGATGCATTGCAAACATGGCTCCGACCGCACCGGCCTGATGGCGGCGATGTACCGGATCGTGGTGCAGGGCTGGAGCAAGGAAGACGCGCTGAACGAAATGACGCAGGGCGGTTTTGGTGAAAGCGGCCATTTCAAGGATGGCGTGCGTTATGTGATGCAAGCCGATGTCGACAAACTGCGCACCGCGCTGGCCAACGGCGACTGCAGCACCAGTGCCTTTGCCACTTGCTCGATGAAGAGCTGGTTCCAGTCAGTCAACCTCAAGTAAGCCGCACCCTCCACGGCATTGCACCGTGGAGGGTTATTTGCCGGCTCAGTCTTCGGACTTTTTCTTCAGCTTCGGATTCGGGAAGAACTGCACGGCCTGGACAGTCTTGTCCGGCGCCGGCTTGAGCGCGCTGGTATTGACCCGCGTGCCCAGTTCCTTGGGAACCGACAGCCCTTGCTCGTTCAATGTATCCGAGTAACCGCAGGCCACACACTCACGGTGCGGCACGCTGTCCTCGTTCCACATCATCAGTTTGTCCGGCTCGCTGCACGCCGGGCAGACAGCCCCGGCGATAAAGCGCTTTTTGGTAATCACAGGTGCCTCACTCATGCTGCTGCGTCCTCACTCAGGCCGCTATGGCGCAAGAGTGCGTCAATCGATGGCTCACGGCCACGGAAGTCGACGAACAGCACCATCGGTGCCTGTGAGCCACCGCGCGCCAGAATCGCTTCGCGGAAGGCGCGACCGGTTTCGGCGTTGAGCACGCCGTCTTCTTCGAACCTGGAGAAGGCATCGGCTGACAGCACTTCCGCCCACTTGTAGCTGTAGTAACCCGCGGCGTAACCGCCGGCGAATATGTGCGCGAAGCTGTTGGGGAAGCGGTTGTACGCCGGTGGACGCATCACCGACACCTCGTCGCGCACGCCTTCCAGCACTTGCGCCACGCTGCGGCCATCACCGTGGGTGGCGTGCAGCTCGAAGTCGAATAGCGAGAACTCCAACTGCCGCACCATCATCAGCCCGGACTGGAAGTTCTTCGCCGCGAGCATTTTCTCCAGCAGGTCCTGTGGCAGCGGCTCGCCGGTTTCGTAGTGACCGGAGATCAGCGCCAGGCCTTCCGGCTCCCAGCACCAGTTTTCCATGAACTGGCTTGGCAGCTCGACCGCATCCCACGCCACGCCGTTGATCCCGGAAACACCGGCGTGATCAACGCGGGTCAGCAGGTGATGCAGGCCGTGACCGAATTCGTGGAACAGGGTGGTCACTTCATCGTGGGTCAGCAGCGCAGGCTTGCCGCTGTCGGCCGGGGTGAAGTTGCACACCAGGTTGGCGACCGGGCTTTGCAACACGCCATCGATTGTGCGACGACGGTCGCGGGCGCCGTCCATCCACGCACCGCCACGCTTGTTGGCGCGGGCGTAGAGGTCGAAGAAGAAGCGCCCGACGTGCTGGCCGTTTTCCTTGATTTCGAACAGGCGCACGTCCGGGTGCCAGGTGTCGAAGCCTTTCAGCTCGGCGATTTCGATGCCGTACAGACGCTGGACGATAGCGAACAGACCGCTGAGAACTTTATCGATCGGGAAGTACGCACGCAGGGTTTCCTGAGCGACGCTGTAGCGCTGCTCGCGGAGTTTTTCCCCGTAGAAACCGCTGTCCCAGCTTTGCAGATCGGCGCAGCCCTGTTCGGCGGCGTAGGCGCGCAGCTGCTGTAAATCCTGCGCAGCGAACGGCTTGCTGCGTTTGGCCAGGTCGCGCAGGAAGCTCAGCACCTGATCGCTGGACTCGGCCATTTTCGTGGCCAGGCTCAGCTCGGAGAAACTGGCGAAGCCCAAGAGTTTTGCCAGTTCCTGACGCAGGTCGAGGATCTCTTCCATGACCGGGCCGTTGTCGTTCTGCCCGGCGTTCGGGCCTTGGTCCGACGCACGGGTGCAGTAGGCGGCGTAGACCTCTTCGCGCAGCTTGCGGTCCTGGGCGTAGGTCATCACCGCGTAGTAGCTCGGGAATTCCAGGGTGATCAGCCAGCCATCGAGACCTTTAGCCTGCGCGGCGGCAGCCATTTGCGCCTTGGCCGAATCGGTCAGGCCGGCGAGGGCGGCTTCGTCGGTGATGTGCTTGGTCCAGGCTTGCGTGGCGTCGAGCAACTGGTTAGAAAAACGGCTGCCCAGCTCGGACAGCTTGCTCTGCACTTCGGCGTAACGCTTCTGTTCGGCTTCCGGCAGGTCGATACCCGACAGACGGAAATCACGCAGGGCGTGTTCCAGAATGGTTTTTTGCGCCACGTCGAAACCGGCGGCTTCCGGGCTGTTTGCCAGCGCTTCATAGGCCTGGAACAGTTCGCGGTTCTGGCCCATCTCGGTGGAGTAGGCGCTCAGGGCCGGCAGGCACGACTCGTAGGCTTCGCGCAGTTCGGCGCTGTTGCACACGGCATTGAGGTGGCTGACCGGGCTCCAGGCAGCGCCGAGGCGATCGTTGAGTTCGTCCATCGCCAGTACCAGGCCGGCCCAGGTCGGGTTTTGAACCTGGGTCTTGAGGATTTCGGCGATGGCGGCGCGGTTGTCGGCCAGGATCGTTTCGATGGCTGGCAGCACGTGTTCGGCACGGATCGTGGAGAACGGCGGCAGGTCGTAGGACTGCAGAAGAGGGTTGTTCACGCTCACGGTTGGCACCTTGGCTGGAAGAAACATGCGCCCATCTTAATTACAATCGACACTCACCGCAGCTATCGGCGACAGAGAGAGAACTTATCGTGCCCGTTCGCAAGTACCAGAATCACACCCCGCAGCTCGGTCAAGGCGCGTTTGTCGACGCCTCCGCGGTGGTGATCGGCGACGTCGAAATCGGCGAAGACAGCTCCGTGTGGCCGCTGACCGTGATCCGTGGCGACATGCACCGCATCCGTATCGGCGCGCGCACCAGCGTGCAGGACGGCTGCGTGCTGCACATCACCCACGCCGGCCCGTTCAACCCGGATGGTTTCCCGCTGCTGATCGGCGATGACGTGACGATCGCCCACAAGGTCATGCTGCATGGCTGCAGCGTTGGCAGTCGTGTGCTGATCGGCATGGGCAGCATCGTCATGGACGGCGCGGTGGTCGAGGACGATGTGATCATCGGCGCCGGCAGCCTGGTGCCGCCGGGCAAGCGCCTGCAAAGTGGCTTCCTCTACGTGGGCAGCCCGGTGAAGCAGATCCGCCCGCTGACCGACAAGGAACAAGCCTTCTTCACCTACAGCGCGGCGAACTACGTGAAGCTCAAGGACCTGCATCTGGCCGAAGGCTACGACCAGCTCTGAAACGACCTACACCTGCTCAGGATTTCTCATGCACTACCAGACCGTACTGTTCGACCTCGATGGCACCCTGACCGACCCGCGTGAGGGCATCACCCGTTCCATCCAGTTCGCTTTGAGCAAACTCGGCATCGACGAGCCGGACCTGAGCAAACTCGAACACTTCATCGGCCCGCCGCTGTTGCAGGCGTTCATGCAGTTTTATGGCTTCGACGAGGCCAAGGCCTGGGAGGCGGTGAATTTCTATCGTGAGCGCTTCAAGGTCACCGGCCTTTACGAAAACCGTGTGTTCGATGGCGTCACACCGTTGCTCGAGACCCTCAGCGGGCAAGGGCGACAGCTGTACATCGCGACCTCCAAACCTTGGGAGTTCGCCCGGGAAATCGCCCGGCACTTCGACTTCGCCAAGCACTTCAAGGTGATCTACGGCAGTGAGCTGGATGGCACGCGGACCAACAAGGTCGAGCTGATTGCGCACCTGATCGCCGAAGAAGGGCTGGATCCGGCCAATACGCTGATGATCGGCGACCGCAAGCATGATCTGATCGGCGCGCGCAGCAACGGCGTGGACGCGGCGGCGGTGGGTTATGGGTTTGGCAGTTTTGAAGAGTTGAGTGCCGAAGCGCCGGCTTATCACTTTGAGACTTTGGCTGAGTTGCATCAGGCGTTTTTGCGGCGCTGATGAAATTGCTTTCGCGAGCAGGCTCGCTCCCACGGGGGATTTTTGTTGCACCCCGCTTCAATGTGGGAGCGAGCCTGCTCGCGAAGAGGCCAGTACAGACCGCGAAAAATCAGGCTTCTGCCAATGCTTTGAGTGCTGCCTTACGCTCGATAACCGGCAAATCTCCCAGCTTCTCAACCTCAACATAAAACCGCACCCAATCCCCCCCAACCTGCCTGAACAACGCCGCAAACGCCGGCACCCACTGGTCATACAGCCCGAACGGCAACAACCGCGCATTGTTCAGCGGCATATTCACCCACGCGTCATAGCGCTTGTCCCCGGCCCACTGGCTGTCGCGCGTCACCCGGTAATCGCGCCGAAATCGCTCGAATTGCGCTGCTTTACGCTCGCGCATCTGCTCGGCCGGCAGCGGCTGGGCGTAGAGTTTTTCCAGGCGCGACCGCGTTTCCAGCACCAGTTCGATGAACTGATCGCGCTGCTTGAGCCTGGCATCGGTGTCCGGCGGCAGGCCACGAAACGCCCGCCACTGGCGGGTGCCTTCCTGCTCGACAAACGTGGCAAACGACTCATTGAACTCGGTGTCGTCTTTCACATAGAAACGCTGATGCGCCAGTTCATGAAAGATCAACGTGGCCAGGCGTTCGTCACCCCAGCCCATCATCGAATTGAGGATCGGGTCATTGAACCAGCCGAGGGTTGAATAGGCCTCGACGCCGCCAATCGCCACGTCCATGCCTTGCAGGCGCTGAATCGCCGCTTCGCCCCGGGCAGCGCTCTGGCTGTAGTAGCCGCGATAGGCCACGCAACCGGCGATCGGGAAGCAATGGTTCTGCGGGGTAAGGGAAAACTCCGGGGTGGCGAACACGTTCCACACCACATACGGCCGGCCGATGTCGGCGTACAGCCGATAGCTCTGGTTGTCCGGCAGGTGCAGCTGTTCGCTGGCGAAGTCCCGGGCCTTTTGCGACTGGGTCAGGTGCGTGCGCAGGGTTGCATCGCGGCTTGGGTCGGCAATCACCTTGGCCACCGGCTCACGCGCTCGCAACAACTGCAACTGACCGCTGGCCAACTGGCTGTAATAGCTGACGCTGGAACAACCGTTGAGCAACAAAAACATCACCCCCGGAAACAAAATCCGAAAAACGCGATCAAGTAACCCATGGCTTGGAAGCGGCCTGCTCAAAATAAAAATCCTTTGGAAAGTCTGCCCGCAAGACTATCCCGCCATTTGGAGCTTCGCTATGCGCATGTTGTTGCTGACAGGAGGCCTGCTGACGCTGGCCGGTTGTGCCGGATTCGGAATGCCCGATCCTGACCCCTCGCAAGCCTGGATTGATCTCGATGCCCGGCAACAGGACACGGCGTTGCAAGCGCTGAAAGTCGATGACAAGGCAACTGTCGACAAACGTTATTTCGAAGTGCAGCCCGGCAGCCATGAGTTGAAGGTGCGTTATCAGTTTCCGGTCGAAGCCACCAACATCGGCCCCGACGCCGAACCGCTGTGGCGCGATTGTCAGTTGAAGCTGACATTCAAGGACTTCAACGCCGGTCAGCGCTATCAGTTGCAAGCCGGCAGCATCGGTTTTCGGCCATGGGCCAGGCTTTATGATGAACAGCGCAAAGTCGTAGGGCAGGGCACACCCGCAGGCTGCCAGAAAACCTGATCGGGATTATGCTGGATGTCCAAATCACGGGACATTGATCATGCACAGGTTGACGTTGTTGCTCGCTGCAAGTCTGCTTGCTGGCTGCCAGAGCCCGATGCCGGCAGCCGATCCCGGCAACGCCTGGGTCGACTTTTCGATGCCGACACCCGGCGGTAAGGTGCTGATGGCTGAACGGCTGGACAACGTGCGCCTGCGGGACGGGCGCTTTTTCCAGGTCGCGCCGGGCAGTCATGAGCTGACGGTGCGCTTCGATTTCGAGATCTTCGGTGGCAGCCAGGGCTTGGACACCGACCCGCAGGAACGCCTGTGTTACATGACCGTGCGCTACGATCATTTCGAAGCCGGGCAACGTTACCGACTTGAAGCCCGGTCGCTGGCGTTCACGCCGAGTGCTCGGTTGATCAATCGCCAAGGGCAGATAGTTGCCGAAGAACGCCAGATCAACTGCGTGCCTTGAGCGGACTGTCAGATGTCGTTTTTCTGGTAGACGATCGCTTTTGTGCCGTTTTCGCAGGTGCCGACAACCATCGCCACGTCGTGCTTGTCGGCCTCTTCCTTGCTGACAATTTCCAGTGTGTAAGACGGCACTGCATTCGCCTGGATCTTTACTTCGATCTCTTTCTTCAATTCTTCGCAGTCTTTCGGTGCGGCGAGAACCGTTGTGGCCAGTGCACTGCAAAGAATCGCCAAGCCAATACGTTTCATAGATGAAGCTCCCTGATGCAGCGCGCACGGGCGTGCGCTGAAGCTGCTGTCACTTATTCGACCATATTTTTGCGGGGCAGGTTCTGACTTCGCTCACATCTTCAATAACTGCGCTGATTTGTGGATTACATTCGCGAGCAGGCTCGCTCCCACATTTGAAGTGCATTCCAATGTGGGAGCGAGCCTGCTCGCGAGTGGGTCAGTCAGCGCTGATTCAGCTAACCAGCGAAGCCTCAAGGGTAATCTTCGCATTCAGTACCTTGGACACCGGGCACCCTTCCTTGGCCTTGTTGCTCAGTTCCTCGAACTGCGCCTGAGTAGCGCCCGGGATTTTCGCCTTGAGGATCAACTTGATCGCGGTGATGGCAAAGCCACCCTCCACCTGATCCAAGGTCACTTCAGCCTGGGTGTCGATGCTCTCGGCCTTCAGGCCCGCATCACCGAGAATCATCGAGAACGCCATGGAAAAACAGCCGGCATGCGCCGCGCCGATCAGTTCTTCCGGGTTGGTGCCCTTGCCGCCCTCGAAGCGTGCCTTGAAGCCGTAGGGGGCTTCTCTGAGGACACCGGTTTCAGTGGAGATCGAGCCGATGCCGGTTTTCAGATCGCCTGCCCAATGTGCGGATGCTTTCTTCACGATAGCCATGTCTGCCTCCTCAAGATCTGGCGCGGAACGCCGCGCCGTCGTGGTTTTTACTTGCAAGGCTTCTGAGGATAGACGTCGGGACAAAGTTCAGCCCGGCTGAATCGTTGACTTTTTTAGTAGGAAATTTCATCGCGGCTATTGAAACTCGGGTATATGCCCTCATTGCATAAAACACGCTTATGGATTGGGCAGGTTTTCGTTCGCAAGAAAAACCTGCCTCCTCATTCGGAGACGCAGGTTTATGAAGCAACTGTCCGACGTAAAGTTTTCCACCCTCGACCTGGTGCCGGTGCGCGAGAACGGCAGCCCGGCGCAATCGCTGCGCAACTCGCTGGATCTGGCACAGCATGTCGAGAAGCTTGGCTACACCCGTTTCTGGGTCGCCGAACACCACAACATGGACGGCATCGCCAGCTCCGCCACGTCGGTGCTGCTGGGGTATCTGGCCGGTGGCACCTCGACGATTCGCGTCGGCTCCGGCGGGGTGATGCTGCCCAATCATGCGCCGCTGGTGATCGCCGAGCAGTTCGGTACTCTCGAAAGCCTCTATCCGGGACGCATCGATCTGGGTCTGGGCCGTGCGCCCGGCTCCGACCAGATGACCGCCCGCGCCCTGCGCCGCGAACGCTCCGGCAGTGCCGATGATTTCCCGGAAGATGTCGCCGAGCTGGCGCGCTTCCTCGGCCCGCGCACCCCGGATCAGCGGGTGATCGCCATGCCCGGCACCGGCACCAATGTGCCGATCTGGTTGCTCGGTTCCAGCCTGTTCAGTGCGCAACTGGCCGGTGAGCGCGGGTTGCCCTACGCCTTCGCCTCGCACTTCGCCCCGCGCTTCATGCACGAGGCGATTCGCGTCTACCGCAACCACTTTAAGCCGTCGGCAGTGCTCGATAAACCGTACGTGATGCTCGGGGTGCCGTTGGTGGCGGCCGATACCGATGAGCAGGCCGACTACCTGGCGACCTCGGTGTACCAGCGAATTCTCGCGCTGATGCGTGGGCAGAGTCTGGTGCAGCGTCCGCCGGTGAAAACCATGGACGGCCTGTGGCTGCCCCATGAGCGCGAGGCGGTGGGAGATTTCCTCGGCCTGGCGATGGTCGGCAGCCCGCAGAAGATCCGTGCGAAGCTGGAGGTGCTGGTCGAGCAGACCCAGGCCGATGAGCTGATCTTCACCTGCGATCTGTATGAGCATGCCGATCGTCTGCACTCCTATGAATTGCTGGCCCAAGTCATGAAGGGCTGACTCTGGAATACGGCTTCTGTGGGAGCGGGCTTGCTCGCGAAGACGGAGTGTCAGACACCCTGGAGGTCGGCTGACATAACGCTTTCGCGAGCAAGCCCGCTCCCACATTGGGAACCAGTGGCCCACAAAAAAGCCGACGCCTTCGCGTCGGCTTTTGCATTTCAATCGCGATCACCCGCGTTTGTAGACGATTTCCTTGGTGCCGCCTTCACAGGTGCCCACAACTTTTCCGCCATTGGCTCCCTTGTCGACAACCTCCAGCGAATACCCTGAAACGCCCTTGGCATCCAGCTTCGCTGCAATCTCGCCTTTCAGCTCTTCACAAGGCTTGCCAGCAGCAAACGCGCCACCCGCAAGGCTCAACAAACCTACTGCCAATATGAACTTCTTCATCGGTCGCACTCCCTGGTCGGATTAAAAGAGGTGGGCATCAGGTCTCCCGATGCACTCACCTTGTAGCGCTTTGCCATTCCTATGGCACTCGGCCAGCGCGCAAGTTCAGAAGCGTAGCCCAAACTCAGCTGCTGGCAATCCGGAAGCCGACTTTGAGTGTGACCTGGAAATGCGCAGCCTTGCCGTCCTTGATGTGGCCACGGGTCTCGACCACTTCAAACCATTCCAGATGTTTGATGCTCTTGTTCGCTTCAGCCAGCGCATTGTTGATGGCGTCTTCGATGCTGCTGGTGGACGAGCCGACCAGCTCGACTTTCTTGTACGTGTGATGGTCACTCATGGCGATCTCCTGGATGTGTGGATTTGAGACTAGCAGTGAATCTGCACTGTTGATTTCGGCGGCTCAATGCAAGCGAAGTTCAGATTTTCTGCACTTTCTCAAACCGCTGAAGTCCCAACCAACACACGCCACTCATCACCAATGCAGGAGAGCCACCATGGCCAACACCTCTTTACGTAAAGCCTCGTTGCAAAGCATGGAAGCCGAGATCGAGAGTCTGCTCAAATCGTTGGAAAGCCTGAAGGACGACGCGTCCGACGAGTCGCGCAAGACCCTCAAGGCGCTCAAGAGCAACGCTGAAAGCGCGCTGAAACATTCGCGCAGCCTGCTCAGCGATGCCTATGAAGAAGTTAAAGTGAAAACCCGCGAGACCGGCATCGCCACCCGCGATTACGCTCAGGAACACCCTTGGACCACCGCCGGTGTGGCGGTCGGTGCAATTGGTCTGCTGGCTGCTTATTTGCTGTTCAAGCGCGGCGAGTGATCCGTCTGGCGCAGCTCATTCTTGAGCCATTGCGCCAGTTGCCGGGCGCGCCCGTCTGCGGCGCGCTTGGGTAGCCACAACGCCAGTTGCGCCGGGGTTTCGCAAAAGCCCCACGGCGCAACCAGGCGACCGGCCTTCAAGTCTTCGGCCACCAGCGGCTCTGGCGCGATTGCCACGCCGAGTCCGGCCACTGCGGCTTCCAGCAGATAATACAAATGCTCAAAACCTTGCCCCAACTTCAACGCCTTGGCGTCGAGGTGATTTTGCTGTGCCCAACTCGGCCAGGCTTGCGGGCGCGATGTGGTGTGCAGCAGCGGCTCGCTGAGCAAGGCTGACGCCGGCGCCGCTTGCAGGCGTTGGTAGCCACTGAACAGCGGGCTCATCACCGGGCCGATGCGTTCTGCGGCCAGTTCGTAGACCTGCATGTCTGCCGGCCATGGCGGCTCGGCGAACAACAGCAACGCATCGAGTCCAGGGCGCCGCGGGTCGAGATCACCTTCACCGGCTGACAAGTGCAGACGCAAGTCCGGCAGATCGGCGTTGAGCCGCCCCAGGCGTGGGATGAACCAGCGCGCCAACAGACTGCCGGAGCAGCCGAGCACGAACGGCGCATCAGCGGTGTTTTGCGTCAGCTCGGCACACACACTGCGCAACCGATCAAAGGCCTCACCGCTGGCATCTCGCAAACGAACACCGGCATCTGTGAGTTTCAAGCCGCGACCATCCTTGACGAACAGGCTCACGCCCAGATGCTCTTCGAGCACTTTGAGCTGACGGCTGACTGCACCATGAGTGACGTGCAGCTGTTCGGCCGCCTGGCTGACGCTGTTCAGCCGGGCTGTGGCTTCGAACGCGCGCAAGGCGTTCAACGGGGGAAGGTCGTGGCTCATGGTATCTGTGAGTTTTCCTGACAGGTTGTGGCGATCTTATCGGTTTTCAGCCTGGAAGGTCAGGGGTAGAGTGGACGCCATTGTCTTCTCACCCGAATTCACCTGGAGCACATCATGACCCAGACTTCGAACACCTCCAACCTGCGCAGCGGCCCTGACGATAACGGCCTGTTCGGCGCGTTCGGCGGCCGCTACGTGGCGGAAACCCTGATGCCGTTGATCCTCGATCTGGCCCGCGAATACGAAGCGGCCAAGGAAGATCCGGCGTTCAAGGAAGAGCTGGCCTACTTCCAGCGTGACTATGTCGGTCGTCCGAGCCCGCTGTACTTCGCCGAGCGTCTGACCGAGTTCTGCGGCGGCGCGAAGATCTACCTCAAACGCGAAGAGCTGAACCACACCGGCGCGCACAAGATCAACAATTGCATCGGCCAGATCCTGCTGGCGCGGCGCATGGGCAAGAAACGCATCATCGCCGAGACCGGTGCCGGCATGCACGGCGTTGCGACTGCCACCGTGGCCGCACGTTTCGGTCTGGACTGCGTGATCTACATGGGCACCACGGACATCGAACGTCAGCAGGCCAACGTGTTCCGCATGAAGCTGCTGGGCGCCGAAGTGATTCCGGTGGTGGCCGGCACCGGCACCCTGAAAGACGCGATGAACGAAGCGCTGCGTGACTGGGTGACAAACGTCGACAGCACCTTCTACCTGATCGGCACCGTGGCCGGCCCGCACCCGTACCCAGCCATGGTGCGCGACTTCCAGGCGGTGATCGGCAAGGAGACCCGCGAGCAGCTGCAAGCTCAGGAAGGTCGTCTGCCGGACAGCCTGGTGGCGTGCATCGGTGGCGGTTCCAACGCCATGGGCTTGTTCCACCCGTTCCTTGACGACCAGAGCGTCGAGATCATCGGCGTCGAAGCGGCCGGTTACGGCATCGAAACCGGCAAGCACGCGGCGAGCCTCAATGGCGGCGTACCGGGTGTGCTGCACGGCAACCGTACCTTCCTGCTGCAGGACGACGATGGCCAGATCATCGACGCCCACTCGATTTCCGCCGGCCTCGACTATCCCGGCATCGGCCCTGAGCACGCCTGGTTGCATGACATCGGCCGCGTCCAGTACACCTCGGTCACCGACGACGAAGCCCTCGCTGCGTTCCACCAGTGCTGCCGCCTCGAAGGCATCATCCCGGCGCTGGAAAGCGCCCATGCGTTGGCTGAAGTGTTCAAACGCGCACCGAAACTGCCGAAGGATCACCTGATGGTGGTCAACCTCTCCGGCCGTGGCGACAAAGACATGCAGACCGTCATGCACCATATGGAACAGTCCAAGCAGGAGAAACACTGATGAGCCGCCTGCAAACCCGTTTTGCCGACCTCAAGCAACAGAATCGCGCCGCGCTGGTGACCTTCGTCACCGCCGGTGATCCGGACTACGACACTTCGCTGGCGATCCTCAAAGGTTTGCCCGGCGCTGGCGCCGACGTGATCGAGTTGGGCATGCCGTTCACCGACCCGATGGCTGATGGTCCGGCGATTCAACTGGCGAACATCCGTGCCTTGGGCGCCAAGCAGAATCTGGCGAAAACCCTGCAAATGGTTCGCGAGTTCCGCGAAGGCAACAGCGACACGCCGCTGGTGCTGATGGGCTACTTCAACCCGATTCACATGTATGGCGTTGGGCGTTTTATCGCTGATGCCAAGGAAGCGGGCGTCGACGGTCTGATCGTGGTCGACATGCCGCCAGAGCACAATAATGAACTGTGCGACCCGGCACAGGCTGCAGGTCTGGACTTCATCCGCCTGACCACCCCGACCACTGATGATGCGCGTCTGCCGAAAGTGCTCAATGGCAGCTCGGGCTTCGTTTACTACGTGTCGGTGGCCGGTGTGACCGGTGCCGGTGCGGCGACTCTGGAACACGTCGAAGAGGCGGTCACCCGTTTGCGTCGCCACACTGACCTGCCGATCAGCATCGGTTTCGGTATCCGGACTCCGGAGCAGGCGGCGTCCATCGCTCGTTTGGCGGACGGGGTGGTGGTGGGTTCGGCACTGATCGATCACATCGCCAATGCGACCACGCCGGCCCAGGCTGTCGATGGCGTGCTGGGTCTGTGCAAGGCGCTGTCCGAGGGCGTGCGTCAGGCCCGCGTCAGCTGAAGGTAAAGTTCCTGATACAGAGGAATTAGCGCCTCACATCACGGCCTAATTGAGCAAGACCGAGGGATTCAGAACCACGTTCTGAATCCCTTTTTGCTGTTGGTGCAGTGAGGAAGACTTGATGAAAATGCCGAAACGTCTGATTGCCGGACTGGGCGTGCTGATGCTCAGCGCGACGCCGCTGCTGGCCAGCGCCGATCCACGCGATGATCATGACCACGGCGGCCCGCAGCAGGGCCACTACGATAACCGTGGTGACGATCACCGTGGCCCGCAGAACGACCACCGTGGCGGCCCGCCACACGACTTCGGCCCGGTACGCCAGACCATTCGCGACAATCACGGCTACTTCGTGCGCGGCGCACCGCCACCTCCGGGAATCCATCTGGAACGCGGCCGGCCGTTACCGCACGGGTATTACGGCGAGCGGCTGGACGGTCGGGCGCTGAGTCGTCTGCCGGT
The DNA here is from genome assembly GCF_054790485.1 of Pseudomonas sp. G3-39. NCBI lineage: Bacteria > Pseudomonadati > Pseudomonadota > Gammaproteobacteria > Pseudomonadales > Pseudomonadaceae > Pseudomonas > Pseudomonas sp. G3-39. The sequence goes on from NZ_CP186497.1 coordinate 6,110,110, forward strand.
TTATCCGGGTTATGAGTGGCGCCGCGCCGGGGGCGATATCGTGCTGATCGCGGTGGGTACCGGGATCGTTTACGAAATTCTGGATGGTGTTTTGTACTGATTTGGCACGATCATCTGTGGCGAGGGAGCTTGCTCCCGTTGGGGCGCGGAGCAGCCCTGAAAATTCGGCATTCAACCGATTCACGACTGCTGCGCAGCCGAGCGGGAGCAAGCTCCCTCGCCACAAGATTCAGTTCCAGTTTTCTGTCTCAGGGTAGCTCCAGTCCGCCGGACGCCTTGTGCAGTTTGCGCAGATGCTCGCCGATCTGCTTCACGTTGGCTTCGCTGGCGGCAATTTCGGCCGCTCGCTTGGGTTCCAGCAACTTGCGCACTTCCTTGTCCAGATCGCCGCTCAGCGCCAGCAGTTGTTTCTGGCGTTGGGCGCTTTCGTCTTGCAGGCGCTTGAACTCGCTCGGTTGCGGCAGCCCGTAGCCGCGGCTGTCGAGCAGTTCCGCCGGACGACTGAGGAAGCCGCTGTTGGCGAGAATTTCCTGCAGGGTGGCGTTGGCCTTGTCCATGCCGCCGTTTTCCAGCTCCCGAGCGCCGAGGTAACGCTGCTTGACCTCGTCCTGGGCCAGCAGCAACTGACGGCGATAGCTCGCCTGTTCCAGCAGGAGCAATGCAGCGCTGGTGCGCAGGTCTGCACGTTCGAACCACTGGCGACGTTCCTCGGCAGACAGCGATAGCCAATCTTCGACGCTGGTTTGCTTGATCGGCAGCTGCTTTTTCAACACATCGAACATCGCCTGATAGCGATCGCGGAACGAGTCGAAGCGATAACCCAGGCGCAGGGCTTCCTTGGGATTGTCGAGCACGCTGGTGTCGGCCAGCCCCCGGCCTTTGAGCACTTCCAGCAAGCCGTTGGGCATGATGCTGTCGAGGCCGACGAGTTGCTTGTTGTTGCTGCCGCTGCGCAGCAATTTCAGGCCTTCCACCGCGCAGTTGTTCGACAGGAAGAAGTAGTTGCCGTCATAACTCCAGTGCATTTCGGCAGCGTGTTCGACCACGCCTTCGATCTCGTCGCGTGACAGATTCAATGGCACCGAGGCGAGGCTGCGCAATTCAGTCTTGGTGTATTCGTCGATCACCTGGGCCAGCGGCAGCACGAACAGCCGCGACGGGTACTTGCCGACCAGACCGTCCCAGCTCGACAGCTGCACGTCACCGACAAAGGCGCGGTAGGACAGCACCAGATGCTGGTCGAGGTCGAGCCGGCAATCCGGGCCACGTGGTCGGCCCGGCGCACAGATCACCAGACGCAACATGCTGTGGCCCCAGCGGCTGACCCAGTTCTGGTTGGCTTCTGCCAGCAGATAATCGACGGCGTACACCCGCTCCGGGTCGACCTGGCCCAAGGGCTGTTTGGCGAAGTCGTTGCCGGCGTTGAGAAAGGCGAAGGTATTGCTGCAGGTGTCCTTGGCCGGTGGTGCCCAGCCGAAGCGCTCCTTGTAGTAGCGATAGAGCGCCGGACGGCGACACGCGTAGCTCGGGTCGAGGAGGAAATACTCCATGTTGACCGCGACAAACTCTTTCGGACTGGAGATCTCATACAGGTCCGGACTGCGGGCCACCTGACGGTTGTGCTGTTCACGCTCGCCGCGGCGCCCGACGTACTGTTGCCAGCCGGCGAGATCTAGCAGACGTGGATCATCGCTGAGGGTAAAGCGGCGCTCGGTCTGGCCTCGGCACTCGTCGGGAATGCCGACCAGGCCGGCGCTGTTGCTGCGGCGAGTGCAGCGCTGGATCAGCGTGCGTTCGGCGGCGGGCCACAGACGCGCGCGATCGTAAATGTGGGTGAGTTCGTGCAGCACCGTTGCCAGCAGTTCCTGACGCACAGTGCCATGGGGGCGATTGGTTTTCTCTGTGGCCGCGCTGCCGTCGGTGAGACCGGCGAGCAGTTTGCGGTTCAGGTCGAGCTCGGCAACCAGGGTCGCCTGGCCGTAGGCGTTACCGGGCATGTCGTCGGTCCAGCCGACATCGATGCGCCGGTCCAGTTGTTCGACGAAGCTGGGCGGCAACTTGTGCATGGCTTCATCGAGCAGCGCCTGGCTGGCCTGCTGCTGGGCGGGGCTCAGGCCGTCGGTCTTGAGCCGCAATTGCAGGCTGGCGTGGGCGCTGTTGCCAAGCAGCAACAACGCCCCGGCCAGTAGCCAGGCGCCAAGTGACTTCACAGGGCGAGGATGGCTTCGGCGAGCACCTGATCACTGGCGTCGCGGGCTTCCGGCACGCGCGTGCGCAAGGTGTTGAGGGCGGCTTCCAGGTGCGCACCGCGGATATCGCCGTTGGTGGCAACGAAGCTGGCCGCATCGTCGTGGGCTTCGCGGATGATTTTCGAATCGCGAATCGACGTCGTGGTATCGGAGGTGAAATCGATGGTGCGCTGGGAGGCACGAACGATGATGTTACTGGTGGCTACCAGGGTGTGTGCCTGGGCCACATCGGCCAACAAAAACAGGCCAAGGGCGGCAGCGATCAGCGGGCTACGCATGGAACGACTCCGGAGGGCAATGTTAACGAGGGATCATGATAACTATTGGACGAGAATTGCCTGTGCCAGTTCAAGGTCGCTGACATGAAGTTTTGGTCGGGATTTGCGCAAGTAATGCAGGGCGGATTCGAGCTGCGCGCCGCGCAATTGACCGTCACTGGCAACAAACGCCGCCGCGTCATCGTGAGCGGCGATGATCAGTTTACGGTCGAACGGTGCGGAAGACACCATTCCGGTCGCCCAAACGCTGACCACGGTGTTTTGTGTGGAGACATCAAAGGCATCGACCGAGGTCGCCCAGAAGGCACTGACCAATACGCAAGGGAAAAGCAGTCTGAATAAACGCATGAGACTCGGTAACGGTTAACGAGCTTCAAGGCTAGCGCAAATGCCCGGGCCAGAGCCAGCGGCGAAACATCGGGACACGACTGGCGTGCCCCGTGCTGCAACGGCGGATCAGATCGCGAGGATGGCTTGCGCCAGTTGGAAGTCGGTCGCGTTCAGCTGCGGTGCCTGATGGCGGATCAGGTCGAGGGCGCTTTCCAGTTTCACGCCGCGAATCTGGCCTTCACTGGCGACGAAGCTGGCAGCGTCGTCACGGGCGGCGATCACGACTTTGTTGTCACGCAGCGAAGAGCTGACATCGGAGGTGGCGTCCGAGGAGGATTTCAGCGCGCCAACCACGGCGTCGGTGGTCACAATGAAGCTGGAGGCACTGGCGTTGGCAGCCACGGCCAGCAAGGCGGCAGCGCTGAGCAGGCGAAGACGGGACATGGTGGATCTCCTGATAGTAAACCGTATTGAGAGGTGGCTTGTGTCTGATGAGTCAGACGCGGGTTACAGAAGATTCGCCACGTTCTGGCGTGGATATTAGGCCTGCGCGCGAGGTTCTGACAGTGGGCAGAATGCTAGCGCCAGAATGGTTTCTCCAGTTCTCTGAGCCGATCGGCATGGCTGAGGCCCAGATCCGCTAGGTCGCGCTGGTCCAGTTGAGCCAGCAGGCGCCGCGTCCTGGCGCGCTCCAGTCCTTGCCACAGGGGGCGAAACAAGCGCCGCAACGGGTGCGAGTGAGCGGGGGGTAGAGTCGAAGCTGTCGAAACATCCTGTAAGCCTTTCATGGCGTTTTCCTTAAACCGAAGAGGGTTAAGGACATGCTGCGCCCGATGCAGTTTGGCGAGCAGATACACTCATGAAAAATTGTACTGGTTCAGATTTTGTTTATTGAGAACTGTACCTGTACTTTGATTATTCTGCTGTACGGGCATTTTCGAACCCTGAAACGACAAAACCCGTCGCGGTTTCCCGCGACGGGTCTTGTGTGTTCAATTCGGGTTGCTGGCGGTGGGTCTAACGACCAGAGCCAGCGACGCTACTTAGCGCCAGAACGGCTTGCTCAGCTCTTCGTAGCGTTGTGCTTCGCTGATACCGGCGTCAGCCAGCAGACGCGAATCCAGGCGAGCCAGTTGGTGGCGGCTGGAGATGCGGCGCTGCCACAACATCAGGTTGGCGATAACGCGCAGAGGCAGGGAAGCCTGGTTTTTTGCAGCTTTGTCTTCGAAGAACAGTTCGGAACTGAGTGTACGTTCCATGGTTGACATCCTTCCGCTTGTGGCGGGATCAGGTAGTGGTTTAACTGGTGCCCATGATCCTCTCGTTTGCCTAGTCTCTCTAGATACAGTTCAACTGTATTGTGAGTGACCAGTTAACTGTTTATAGGGGGTGTACGGGTCGAAATTGAGCAAACTGTACCTGTCAGCACTAATGTGGTGCGTTTTTGCTCAATTCGAGGAAGGAGGTAGGCAAAATCTGTAGGAAACAACCGGTACAGCAGTACAGTTTTTGCCAGATGTGGCGGGATAAAAAATTCGCTGACACAAACTGTGTTTGCATCAGCGGTTTGACTGTGTGATTACACCGCGAGCATGCGTCCGGTTTCTTCCAGGTTGATGTGCCAGCTCAGGGCTTCTCGCAGGATATGTGGGGTATGGCCGCCGATGGCGCACGCTGCGGTGAAGTAGTCGTTCAGTGCCTGGCGATAGTCCGGGTGCACACAGTTGTCGATGATCACCCGGGCGCGCTCGCGCGGGGCCAGGCCGCGCAGGTCGGCCAGACCGATTTCGGTCACCAGGATGTCGACGTCATGCTCGGTGTGGTCAACGTGGCTGACCATCGGCACCACGCTGGAAATGGCGCCGCCCTTGGCGATCGACTTGGTCACGAACACCGCGAGGTGTGCGTTGCGCGCGAAGTCGCCCGAGCCACCAATGCCGTTCATCATCCGCGTGCCGCAGACGTGGGTGGAGTTGACGTTGCCGTAGATGTCGAACTCCAGCGCGGTGTTGATGCCGATGATGCCCAGTCGGCGCACCACTTCCGGGTGGTTGGAGATCTCCTGCGGGCGCAGCACCAGTTTGTCCTTGTACTTATCCAGGTTGCCGAACACGTCGCTGTTGCGCCGCTCCGACAAAGTGATCGAGCTGCCCGACGCAAAGCTCAGCTTGCCGGCGTCGATCAGGTCGAAGGTCGAGTCCTGCAGCACTTCGGAGTACATGGTCAGGTCTTCGAACGGCGAATCGATCAGACCGCACATCACCGCGTTGGCGATGTTGCCGATCCCGGCCTGCAACGGGCCGAGCTTGTTGGTCATGCGCCCGGCGTCGACCTCCTGCTTGAAGAAGGTGATCAGGTGCTCGGCGATGGCATTGGTGTCGACATCCGGGGTCGACACCGTGGACGGCGAATCCGCCTGCTGGGTGATGACGATGGCGACAATCTTCTCCGGCGGGATCGGGATCGCGGTGCTGCCGATGCGATCGTCGACTTTCACCAGCGGGATCGGCGTGCGCGTCGGGCGATAGGTGGGGATATAGATGTCATGCAGGCCTTCGAGGTTGGCGTTGTGCGCCAGGTTGATCTCGACAATCACCTGCTTGGCGAAAATCGCGAAGCTCGCCGAGTTGCCCACCGAGGTGGTCGGCACGATGTGGCCTTGCTCGGTGATGGCCACGGCTTCGATCACCGCGATGTCCGGCAGCTTCAGTTGCTGGTTGCGCAACTGTTCAACGGTTTCCGACAGATGCTGGTCGATGAACATCACTTCGCCGGCGTTGATTGCCTTGCGCAAGGTGCTATCGACCTGGAACGGCATGCGCCGCGACAACACGCCGGCCTCGGTCAGTTGCTTGTCGAGGTCGTTGCCCAGGCTCGCGCCGGTCATCAGGCTGATCTTCAGCGGCGTGACCTTGGCTCGCTCGGCCAGTGCGTGAGGGACAGCTTTGGCTTCGCCCGCGCGGGTGAAGCCGCTCATGCCGACGGTCATGCCGTCTTCAATCAGCGCGGCGGCGTCGGCGGCGCTCATCACTTTATCCAACAACGAAGGCAGGCGAATACGGTCACGGTACATGGATTATTTTCTCGGGAAGCGAGTAGCAGGATGCGCAGTCTAGTGAATTTCGCGGGCGCCTGTCCCGCTACCAAGGTCGCAAACGAGGCGTCTATTTAGCGGGTTTCAAGTAAAACACCGTTACCGGATCTGCAACAACGCGGCAAATTGTCCGACGGTTTGCGCAAACAAAAACGCCCCGACAAGTCGGGGCGTCCGGTGCAACTGCGGAGAATTACTCGACCGCTTTGACCATGTCTTCGATGACTTTTTTCGCGTCGCCGAACACCATCATGGTCTTGTCCAGGTAGAACAGTTCGTTGTCCAGACCGGCATAACCGCTGGCCATCGAGCGCTTGTTGACGATGATGGTCTTGGCCTTGAACGCTTCGAGAATCGGCATGCCGGCAATCGGCGACTTCGGGTCGTTCTTGGCGGCCGGGTTGACCACGTCGTTGGCGCCGAGTACCAGCACCACGTCGGCCTGGCCGAACTCGGAGTTGATGTCTTCCATCTCGAACACCTGGTCGTAAGGCACTTCGGCCTCGGCGAGCAGGACGTTCATGTGCCCGGGCATGCGACCGGCCACCGGGTGAATCGCGTACTTCACCGTCACGCCGCGATGGGTCAGTTTCTCGGTCAGCTCTTTCAATGCATGCTGCGCACGGGCCACCGCCAGGCCGTAACCCGGGACGATGATCACGGTGTCGGCGTTGGTCAGCAGGAAGGTCGCGTCGTCGGCCGAACCGGATTTCACCGGACGGGCTTCTTTCGCACCGGCAGGTCCGGCGTCGGCCGTGTTGCCGAAACCGCCAAGCAGTACATTAAAGAAGGAACGGTTCATCGCCTTGCACATGATGTACGAGAGGATCGCGCCGCTCGAACCCACCAGTGAGCCGGCGATGATCAGCATCGAGTTGTTCAGCGAGAAGCCGATACCCGCTGCCGCCCAGCCCGAATAGCTGTTGAGCATCGACACCACCACCGGCATGTCGGCGCCGCCAATCGGGATGATGATCAGCACGCCCATCACGAACGCCAGGGCCAGCATCAGCGCGAACGCTGCGAGGTTGCCGGTGAGCATGAAGGTCACGCCCAGCACCAGTGTCGCCAGACCCAGTACTGCGTTGAGCTTGTGCTGACCGGCGAACTGTACCGGCGCACCCTGGAACAGGCGGAACTTGTACTTGCCCGACAGCTTGCCGAACGCGATCACCGAGCCGGAAAAGGTGATTGCACCAATCGCCGCGCCGAGGAACAGCTCCAGACGGTTGCCCGCCGGGATCGAATCGCCCAGATGTTTGACGATGCCCAGCGATTGCGGCTCAACCACCGCAGCAATGGCGATAAACACCGCCGCCAGACCGATCATGCTGTGCATGAACGCGACCAGCTCTGGCATCTTGGTCATTTCGACGCGCTTGGCCATGATCGAACCGGCGGTGCCGCCGATCAGCAGGCCGACGATCACGTAACCGATACCGGCAGTCGCCAGTTCCGCACCGAGCTTATAGATGAGGCCGATGGTGGTGAGGATGGCCAGCGCCATGCCGAGCATGCCGAACAGGTTGCCGCGCCGCGACGTGGTCGGGTGCGACAGGCCTTTAAGGGCCTGGATAAAGCAGATCGACGCGATCAGGTAGAGCGTCGTGACGAGATTCATGCTCATTACTTCGGCGCCTCTTCTTTTGCTTTCGGGGCTTTCTTCTTGAACATCTCAAGCATGCGGCGGGTGACCAGGAAGCCACCAAACACGTTGACCGCAGCCAGTGCCACGGCGAGGGTGCCCATGGTCTTGCCCAGCGGCGTGACGGTCAGCGCAGCAGCGAGCATGGCGCCGACGATTACGATTGCCGAAATGGCATTGGTCACCGCCATCAACGGCGTGTGCAGCGCAGGTGTAACGTTCCAGACCACGTGGTAACCGACATAAATCGCCAGCACGAAGATGATCAGGTTGTAGATACCGGGGGAGATAAGCTCTTCCATCGTCTGAATTCCTGCTTAGGCGTTTTTGCGGATGACTTGGCCGTCGCGGCACATCAGGCACGCGGCGACGATGTCGTCTTCGAGGTTGACGTCGAACTGGCCTTCTTTGGTGAACACCAGCTTGAGGAAGTCCAGCAGGTTGCGGGCGTACAGCGCCGAGGCGTCTGCAGCGACTTCACCGGCCAGGTTGGTCGGGCCGACGATGGTCACGCCGTTCTCGACCACGACCTGATCGGCGACGGTCAGCGGGCAGTTGCCGCCCTGAGCTGCCGCGAGGTCGATGACCACCGAGCCCGGCTTCATCTGCGCCACGGTGTCTGCGCTCAACAGTGTCGGCGCCTTGCGGCCCGGGATCAGTGCGGTGGTGATGACGATGTCGGCCTGCTTGGCGCGTTCGTGCACAGCCTGGGCCTGACGTTGCATCCAGCTCGCCGGCATCGGGCGAGCGTAACCGCCGACACCGACCGCGCATTCACGCTCTTCGTCAGACTCGTAAGGCACATCGACGAACTTCGCGCCGAGGGATTCGATCTGTTCCTTCACCGCCGGACGCACGTCAGACGCTTCGATCACCGCACCCAGACGTTTCGCCGTGGCAATCGCCTGCAACCCGGCCACACCGGCGCCGAGAATCAGTACGCGCGCCGCTTTCACGGTGCCCGCAGCGGTCATCAGCATCGGCATGAAACGCGGATAGTAGTGCGCGGCCAGCAACACAGCCTTGTAGCCGGCAATGTTTGCCTGCGACGACAGCACATCGAGACTCTGCGCCCGAGAGGTGCGCGGCGCCGCTTCGAGGGCGAACGCAGTGATCCCGCACTCGGCCATTTTGGCAATGGTGTCGTTATTGAAGGGGTTGAGCATGCCCACCAGCACCGTACCGCGCTTGATCAGCGCCAGTTCGGCGTCGCTGGGAGCGACCACTTTGAGAATCAGCTCGGCGCCGAACGCATCGTTGGCACTGCCAATGGTTGCGCCCGCCGCTTCATAGGCACTGTCGACAACGCTGGCTTTAACGCCGGCGCCGGTTTGCACAGTGACCTTATGGCCTTGGCTGATCAGCTTTTTAATGGTTTCCGGGGTTGCAGCAACCCGTGTTTCACCGGTCTGGGTTTCGAGAGGAACACCAATGTGCACGTCAAATCTCCTGCGTGATCTTATTGAGTAAACCCAGGCACTGCGGATGGTGCGACTGGGGCGGCCGATCAGCACGATCCCGCCAAATCAGGGCGGGGCGCGGCATTTTGCAGGCGAACTTTATGCCCTTCAAGGGATTATGACGGGTGACGGAAAATTAACTACAAGTCATCCCGTGACCGAATGTCGCAGATGGCCAGTTGAATCCCTTGCAGGCCGTGCCTTGCAAGGATTCTGGCTGAATTTGAAAAAAATTCTCATCGGTGGCGTGAATAGGCCGTAATGAGTCGTGGATGAAGGCTCAAAGCCACGTCTTCAGGCGCTTGTGGGACGTCTGTACGACTTTCGGATACAGTCTGTGATTTTGCGACAAATACTTATATCTGTAGGGCTTTGATTTTCCTGACTACCGGGTTAGTAATCGCTGTAAGCCTTTATCCTTCTAGGCTGTAGCTGTTTGCCTGATTGACCAGCCAATCGCGAAAAGCCTTGAGTGATGCCGATTCGACCTTTCGCTCCGGAATCATCAGGTAATACGCCTTGATGCTGGAAAGCGCATTCGGGTTGGCGACCACCAGGCGTTTCTCGGCCAGTTCGCGCTGAATCAGAAACGGTGGAATCAGCGCGATGCCCATGTCGTGCATGGCCGCTTGGGCCAGCATGGAGAATAGCTCGTAGCGCGGGCCTGTCATGTCGCGTGGGATGTTCAGGTGCTGTGAATTGAACCATTGGCGCCAGGCGTAGGGGCGAGTGGTTTGCTGCAACAGAGGCAGCTCGGCAATCTCGTTGGGTGTCAGATGTTTCTTGCTGCCGAGGAGAGCGGGGCTGCATACCGGCATCGGATTTTCGCCCATCAGCCTGTGGGATTCGGTACCCGACCAATCGGCGTCGCCAAAGTAGATTGCCGCATCGAAATCAGTGTCGGCAAACAGGAATGGGCGGGTGCGGTTGGTGAGATTGACCGTTACTTCCGGGTGTTTGAGTTGGAAGTCCTTGAGCCGTGGCAGCAGCCATTGCGTGCCGAAGGTCGGCACCACCGCCAGTTCGATCACATTGGCGCCCTGCTGGCCCATGACCGAGAGCGTGTCGCGCTCGACGGCGTCGAGTTGCGTGGCCACCCGACGGCTGTAGGAAAGTCCCGCTTCCGTCAGCTTCACTCCACGTCGCGAGCGCCGGAAAAGCTCCACACTGAGGAACTCCTCAAGGCTGGCGATCTGTCGGCAAATGGCGCCTTGGGTGAGGGAAAGTTCTTCGGCAGCCTTGGTAAAGCTTTCGTGGCGAGCGGCGGCTTCGAAGCTGATCAGGGCGGTGGTGCTGGGGATCTTTCTGCGCATGTACGTCAACCTCACTAATGCGCCGCATAAAAGGCATTCAGCGACGTTTCGGAGTGAGAAATTAGCACAACAGGATGCGAAATCCTCGTTTGCCGCGCTGGCGAACCGGGCCTAGGATCAATGCCACGTTAATTCACCGATTTGCGAGGACACACTCATGGGCGGTAAAGCTAGCTTCAATTGGATCGATCCCCTGCTGCTGGATCAACAGCTCACCGAAGAAGAGCGCATGATCCGTGACACCGCCGCCCAATTCGCTCAGCAGAGCCTGGCGCCCCGCGTGCTTGAAGCTTTCCGCCATGAGAAAACCGACCCGGCGATCTTTCGCGAAATGGGCGAAGTCGGCCTGCTCGGCGCGACCATCCCTGAGCAGTACGGCGGCAGCGGCCTGAACTATGTCAGCTACGGCCTGATTGCTCGCGAAGTGGAGCGTGTCGACTCCGGCTACCGCTCGATGATGAGTGTGCAATCGTCGCTGGTAATGGTGCCAATCAACGAATTCGGCACAGAAGCCCAGAAACAGAAATACCTGCCGAAACTGGCCTCCGGTGAGTGGATCGGCTGCTTCGGTCTGACCGAGCCAAACCACGGTTCCGACCCGGGTGCGATGATCACCCGTGCGCGCAAAGTCGACGGCGGCTACAGCCTGACCGGCGCCAAGATGTGGATCACCAACAGCCCCATCGCCGACGTATTTGTAGTCTGGGCCAAAGACGATGCCGGCGACATCCGTGGCTTCGTACTGGAAAAAGGCTGGAAGGGCCTGAGCGCACCGGCGATTCACGGCAAGGTCGGCCTGCGCGCCTCGATCACCGGCGAAATCGTCATGGACAACGTGTTTGTCCCGGAAGAGAACATCTTCCCGGATGTGCGCGGTCTGAAAGGCCCGTTCACCTGCCTGAACTCCGCACGCTACGGCATCTCTTGGGGAGCCTTGGGAGCTGCCGAGTTCTGCTGGCACACCGCTCGCCAGTACACCCTCGATCGTCAGCAGTTCGGGCGTCCATTGGCCGCTACCCAACTGATCCAGAAGAAGCTGGCCGACATGCAGACCGAGATCACTCTGGCGCTGCAAGGCTGTCTGCGTCTGGGGCGCATGAAGGATGAGGGCACTGCGGCGGTCGAAATCACTTCGATCATGAAGCGCAACTCCTGTGGCAAGTCGCTGGATATCGCTCGCATGGCCCGTGACATGCTGGGTGGCAACGGTATCTCTGACGAGTTCGGTGTGGCCCGTCATCTGGTCAACCTGGAAGTGGTGAATACCTATGAAGGCACCCATGACGTTCACGCGCTGATCCTCGGTCGCGCGCAAACCGGCCTGCAGGCGTTCTATTAACAGGAGAGCGACCATGGGCGCACTGTCGCATCTGCGAGTACTGGATTTATCACGCGTGCTGGCCGGGCCGTGGGCCGGACAGATTCTCGCCGACCTTGGCGCCGAGGTGATCAAGGTCGAGCGCCCGGGCAATGGCGACGACACGCGCGCCTGGGGGCCGCCCTTCCTTAAGGACGCTTATGGTGAGAACACCAGTGAGGCGGCTTATTACCTGTCGGCCAACCGCAACAAGCAATCGGTGACGATCGACTTCACTCGCCCCGAGGGGCAGCAGCTTGTGCGGGACCTCGCGGCCAAGTCGGACATTCTGATCGAGAACTTCAAGGTCGGTGGGCTGGCTGCCTATGGGCTGGACTACGAGTCGCTGAAGGCGATCAATCCGGACCTGATCTATTGCTCGATCACTGGCTTCGGTCAAACCGGGCCGTATGCCAAGCGTGCCGGTTATGACTTTATGATCCAGGGGCTGGGCGGGCTGATGAGCCTGACCGGTCGTCCTGAAGGTGATGAAGGCGCCGGGCCGGTGAAGGTGGGAGTGGCGCTGACGGACATTCTTACGGGGCTATATTCGACCGTGGCGATTCTGGCGGCGCTGGCTCATCGTGATCACGACGGTGGCGGGCAGCACATCGATATGGCTTTGCTGGATGTGCAGGTCGCATGCCTGGCGAACCAGGCAATGAACTACCTGACTACTGGCAATGCGCCGAAACGACTGGGTAATGCACACCCGAACATCGTGCCTTATCAGGACTTCCCGACGGCCGACGGTGATTTCATTCTTACCGTTGGCAATGACGGCCAGTTCCGCAAGTTTGCCGAGGTGGTGGGCCAGCCGCAGTGGGTGGACGATCCGCGATTCGCGACTAACAAGCTGCGGGTGGCTAACCGCGCGGTGTTGATTCCCCTGATCCGCCAGGCGACGGTATTCAAGACCACCGCCGAATGGGTGGCGCAGTTGGAGCAGGCGGGCGTGCCGTGTGGGCCGATCAATGATCTGTCCCAGGTGTTTGAGGATCCGCAGGTGAAGGCGCGGGGGTTGGCGATAGAGCTGCCGCATGCACTGGCGGGGATGGTCCCGCAGGTGGCGAGTCCGATCCGGCTGTCGCAGACACCGGTCGAGTACCTTCGCGCGCCTCCTTTATTGGGCGAGCATACGTTGGAGGTTTTGCAGCGGGTGCTGGGTCTGGGCGCTGGCGCGGTAGAAGCACTCAAGGCTGATGGAGTGCTTTGAGTATCGCTTCTATATAGAAGAAGGCTGTTTCCTGCCTATATATAGATGGATTTGTGCGTTTTTTAACCGATCTGTAAGTTGTTGAAAGAAAACTGA